>JAXLYZ010000011.1:0-252242 GCA_046351155.1 Myxococcota bacterium | reverse complement strand
CGGCGGGCGGGGCCCCCCGGGCGCCGCGCCGCCTCGTCCGCGGCCTGGACGGCGCCCTGGGCGATGACCCGGGACCCCAACGCCTCGAGTTCAGTACGGATTGAAGTGGATGTCGAGAGCTGCCAGGTGGCCAGCAGATCGGCGCCCAGCCGCGCGTCGCGCGCCGCCGCCCACAGCACCGGGTAGCTCGGGCTGCCGGTGCGCAGATCGTTGAAGCGCCCCTTGCCGCCGACGCCCGACAAGTCGGCGATGTCGTCGGCCAGCTGGAACGCCAGGCCGAGCTCCTCGCCGCAGCGCGCGAAGGCCTCGGCGCGATCCTCGTCGCGCGCGCACAGGCCGGCCAGGCGGCCGCACAGGCCGAAGAGCGAGCCGGTCTTGCCGCGCGCCATGGCCTCCCAGTCGTCGAGCGGCAGCAGGCGGCGCCGGCCCTCGACCTCGACGGCGATGGCGCGCGTCATGCGCGCCACCACCTCGATGGCCGGTCGCAGGAACGCCAGCCGGCGGCCGAGCTGCTCGAGCGCGCAGGTGAGCGCCCAGTCGCCGGCCAGCACCGCGCGCGTGTTGCCGAAGCGGACGTTGGCGGCCGGCTGGCCGCGGCGCTCGGTGGCCTCGTCGACCACGTCGTCGTGGAGCAGGCTGGCGGTGTGGATGAGCTCGACGCCGACCGCGGCGTCGACCAGGCTCTCGGTCGCCCACACCTCGGCGGCGCTGCCGAAGACCGACACCAGCCACGGGCGCGCGCGCTTGGCGCCGGCCGCGCCGGCCAGCGCGGAGACCGGGCCGGCCACCAGCGCCGCGGCGCCGTCGGCCTGCAGCGCCTGGGCCAGCGCGCGCTCGACCAGCGCGCTGAAGTCGGCGCTGGGACGGGCCGCGGCGGTGAGTGAAGCGACGTCGGCGGAGGTCGTCGTGCTGTTCATGCAGACAATGTAGTTCAATACACGTTGAACTTCAAGTCCGAGACGACGCGCTGCGACGTCGCCGCCGCGGGCGCGCGTCAGGTCTGCGGCGTCTCGTCGCTGGGCGGGGACGCGGGCGCCGACGCGGGCGCCGCGGGCGCAACGGGAGGCGCGCTCAGGACCTCGAGCGCGTGGCGGTAGGCGCTGGCCCGGGCGTGGCTCGGCGAGCGCGCCAGCAGCGCCTCGAGGATCGGCACCGCCTGCGTCGGCCGACGCAGGAGCGCGATCTCGGCCAGGCGATCGAAGAGCGCGTCGCGCCCGGCCTTCTCGAGGTTGCTGATGAGGTCGTTCGGCTTCAGCCGCAGGTTCATGATCGAGCCGAGCGCCGTTGTCCACACCGGCTCGTCCGGGTGCTGGCACAGCGCGGCCAGGCGCGCGAACGCGGCCGGGTCCTGCGTGGCGCCGAGCGCTCCGGCGGCGGCCTGGAGGCCGGCCGGCCCGAGCGGCGTGCGCGCCATGAGGCGGAGCAGCGCCACCGCGCTGTAGGGCGGCGTGGCGCGGTGCATGGCGGCGACGAGCGCGTCGCGCACGCGCACGCCGAGCGCGTCCTCGGTGTCGAGGAGCAGCGGCTCGACGCGCTCGAGCGGCTGCGTCTGGAGCAGCTTCACCAGCGCCTGCTCGCGCACCTGGGCGTTGGGCGTCTCGCGCGCCGAGCGGGCCAGCGTGTCGAAGGCGTCGTCGGCCGTCTGCGAGGTGCTGTCGATGGCGTCGATGGCGAGGCGGGCGCGGTCCTCGCCGAGCGCGCCGGTGGGCGCCACCTCGGCCAGGATCTGGGCGTAGACGGCGCGCACCGACTCGGAGGGATCGCCGGCGGCGATGGCGTCGAGCTGCTCGGCTATGCTGCGCCCGCTGGCGAGTCGCGTGGCCAGGTCGACCGCGCCTTGCAGCGCGTCGGCCACCGTGTGATCCTCGGTCGCGCGCGCGGTGGCGGCCGGCCCGAGACGCACCGCCGAGGCGACGACCCAGCCGCCGAGCTCGCCGACAAGGCGGCCGGCCAGGGCGCGCGTCGGCGCGTCCCAGGGGCAGGCCACCTCGGGGCGCTCGCCGTGGATGACGACGCGCCGATCGAGGGCGATGTCGCCTGTCAGGAAGCGCCCCTCGCGCGTCAGCGCGTGAGCCAGCGGCGCGACCGAGAGGCGGTCGCCGATGCCGCCGTTCCACACCACCACCGAGATGCGCGCGCGCTCGAGCGAGGCGATGTCTAGCGCGATGGTGATGTCGTGGCCGGCGCTCTGGCCGCGCCAGGCGAGCTGACCGTCGAGGTGCCCGGGCGTGAGGCCGAGCGACGCGGCGGCGACGCGCCACGCCTCGGGAGCGACCGCGCCTTCGATCGTCATGGTCACCGCCGCTTGGGGCCGATGAGCGAGCGCAGCGTCGCGCGCGCCACGATGTCCCCCGACGCGTCGCGCATCTCGACCGGCACCTCGAGCTCGCGCTTGTCCGAGGTCGCCGGGACCTCGCAGGTGGCGGTCGCGGTGATGGTGCCGCGCGACTTCTTGATGTAGTCGATCGACAGACCGGCCACGATGAAGCGCCCGTCGTCGGGCAGCGAGTAGGCCAGCGCCACGTTGCCGGTGAGCTCGGCCAGGTTCACCAGCGCCACGGCGTGCACCGACTGCAGGTGGTTCCGCAGGCCGCGCCGATCCTTCATGACGACCTTCGACCGGCCGGGCGCGAGCTCGACCACGACGGCGCCGATGGTGCCGGTGTACGGGGCGGCGAGGCCGACCATGTGCGAGAAGATGCGCTTGCCGCCGGGCACGGTCTCGAGTCGCTTCCACGCGTCGCGGATGAAGTTGCCGCGGGCCTGGAGATCGGGGATGAGGCGCGCCAGCGGGTTCTTGCTGGGCTTCGACTTCTTGGCTGCATCGTGGGGTTCGGTCGACATGGTCGCATCATTAACATGGAGCCCGAATGGCATGCAGGATTTTCGCAGCGCGGCGAGGCGCGTATAGTCCGCGGCCGGAGGAGCCGTGAATCCGCCCGAAGCCATCGAGACCGCTCGCCTCTCGCTGCGCCGCCCCGACCCGGAGCGCGACGCGCCGGTGATGCTCGCGCGCTGGGCGAGCGACCCGGAGGTGACGCGCTTCCTCCTGTGGCCGACCTACCACCCGGAGGACGTCGCCTCGGCGGCGAGCTTCCTCGCGGGCTGCGTCGCCAACTGGGAGGCGGACGTCGGCCATCGGCCGTGGATGCTGGTGCCGCGCGGCGACCCGGCGGGCGCGCCCATCGGCATGATCGGCGTCACGCCGCACGCGGCGCACATGGCCGAGGTCGGCTACGTCATGGCGCGCGCGTCGTGGGGCCAGGGTCTCATGGGCGAGGCGGCGCGCGCGGTGGTGCTGGCGCTGTTCGCCGACCCCGCCGTGTGGCGCGTGTTCGCGCCGGCGCACGTGCTCAATCGGCGCTCGCACCGGGTGCTCGAGAAGGCCGGCATGTTCCGCGAGGGCACGCTGCGCCGACACCTGGTATATGCCAACCTCGGGCCCGAGCCGCAGGACTCGGCCCTCTTCGCCGTCACCCGTGACGACCTCGGGAGTCAATCGCCATGAGCCAGCGTCTTTTGTCATATCGTTTGTCATATTCGGCGGTGGCGGCGACGCTGTCGCTGGCGGCATTCGCGGCCTGCGGCGACGACGCCGCGTCGGGGCCGAAGTTCGAGCCGCCGGCGGCCGGCACGCGCCTCACGGTCGAGCCGGGCGGCGACACCATCTGCTCGCGCGGCACGCCCTACCGCTTCTTCGCCTACGGCGGCGACACCAAGAAGATCGTCATCGACTTCGAGGGCGGCGGCGCCTGCTGGAACGCGCAGACGTGCTCGGTGGCCGACGCCATCTTCGCGCCCGAGGCCGAGACCGAGGCCGAGCTCGACGCGGCGGCGCTCGACCCCGACATCGGCGGCATCTACAAGCTCGACGACCCGGCCAACCCGGTGCAGGGCTGGTCGCTCATCCACCTGCCCTACTGCACCGGAGACGTGCACTGGGGCAACGCCACGCACGAGTACAATGCCTCGCTCACGGTGAACCACCGCGGCTTCGCCAACACCATGGCCGTCCTCGACTGGACCAAGGACCGCTACCCCGACCCCGACGTCATCTTCATCACCGGCTGCAGCGCCGGCGCCTACGGCGCCATCGGCTACGCCTCGTGGGTGGCCGAGCGCTGGCCCAAGGCCGACATCCGCGTGCTGGCTGACTCCGGCGCGGGCATCATCACCGACGCCTTCTTCGCCGACAGCTTCCCAACTGGAACGCGCTGCCGACGCTGCAGACCAACCTGCCGACCTGGCCACGGCGGATCTCGGCCAGGCTGTCGATCGACGACCTCTACATCGACCACGCCCAGCGGTATCCCGAGGTGCGGCGGCTGCGTGCGCCTGGCCTGCCGCCTACGACAAGGACCAGACCTTCTACTACACGGTCATGGGCGGCAGCGGCGGCTGGTCCGATCGCATGCGCGCGACGGTCGACACCATCGCCGCGGAGCGCGCCAGCTTCAGCAGCACCAGGCGCCAGGCCGGATCACCATTCCACCCGTACGCTTCAGCCCCATGCAGGCGCGAGACCGGGCCGAGCGCCGACCCCATCGATTATGTCAGTTGGCTCGACGAATTCGTCAATGGCGCCGATCTTTGCCGAGCGTCGGCTGCACCGGCGACGACTGCAGGAACGACTCGATCTGCAACGCCTGCGCCGCCAGCGGCGCTGCTGCTGGCTCGATCTGCCACTGGTGCGAGGGCTGGCCGCCGGCGGGGCTGAGCGTGCGCGCTCGGCTC
Source organism: Myxococcota bacterium (assembly GCA_046351155.1). GTDB lineage: Bacteria > Myxococcota_A > UBA9042 > PHBI01 > PHBI01 > JAXLYZ01. The sequence continues at coordinate 247,508 of JAXLYZ010000011.1, read as the reverse complement.
GCGGTGCTGGCGGCCGCATGGATGGCGGCCTGCAGCGGTGACGCGGGCAGCGTCGACGACACGCCGTCGCGGTCGCCTCCGACGCGGATGCGCAGGTCGCCGACGCCGCCGATGCGAGCGTGGTCGGCGACGACGACGGCACCCTCATCGACGACCGCGAGCTGACCGCCAGCGAGGTCGCGGACGAGACCGCGGACGACTCCGACGGCGCCGTCGAGAGTGACAGCGGCGGCGATATCGGCGAAATCCCCGATACCGCGGACGGCGCTGATGGGACCACGCCGCCGACCGACCCGGTGGCCATCTTCGGCCGGAAGTACTGGGAGGTGTACCGCCCGCACTTCCTGGCCGAGCACTACGACCACGGCCGGGTGTGCGACCGAATCACCAACGGCCTCAAATGGTTCGGCGACAACACCCTGTGGATGAGCTACGCCCTGTCGCTGTTCGTCTACGAGTACCGCGCCGCCCACCTCGACGACTCGCTGGCGCACATCGACGAGATCCTGGCGGCCTATGCCGAGCTCGACGCCATGCCGGCGAATCCGACGCTCGGCTATCTCGTCGCCGATCCGCTCGACGGCTACGTCTATCGATCCGATCGCGGTCCCGACTACGAGACCAACTGGTGCATCGCCGCCGGCGGGCTGTGCCTGCCGCAGACCGGCGCGCGCAACAACGAGCCGTCGGGCGACCAGATGCTGGCCACCCTGCGCGGGCTGTCGGACGTCGCGCGCACGCCCGAGCCGCTCGTGTGGCAGGGCCGCGACCTGAAGGCGCTGGCGGCCGCGCACGGGCAGCGGCTCGGCGAGTACCTGGTGCGCGACCGCTATCAAATGAAGAACATCCTCGGCGACGCGGTGAAGCGCGGCGACGACCAGCGCTGGGCGAGCTGGGCCTTCGAGCGCGGCGCGGCGCTGGTGTCGGGGATGCCGCAGAGCCACTTCGAGACGACCTGGTTCCTGCCCGGCAATATCCCGGTGGCGCCGGCCCAGCACGAGGTCATCGGGCAGTATTTCCTGCGCTATGCCATGCGCTTCTCGTCGAGTTGCGTCGGCGGCCAGGCCATCGATCTGCAGACGCTCATCGGCGTGCCGCTGACCGTGACCATCGCCTGCAACGAGTTCAACGTCGGCCTGGCCGGCGACGGCGCCGTCATCGCCAGCGACACCGACCCGGCCAGCGCGCGCTGGTTCTCGACCATCGTCGATCGCGCCGACATCATCGACGAGGGCAACGCGCTCTACGCCATGTACGCGCGCTACGTCTTCGGCGACCGCGACCCCGGCCTCTACGAGACCGCCAAGGGCTTCCTCAGCGCGCCGGCCACGCCGCCGACCGGCGCCAACCTCGACCCCAACGGCTGGTGCGTGGCCTGGCGCTGGGGCAAGGACGACGACCGGCCCGACCGCTGCAGCGCCCTGTCCGATCCGCTGACGACCTATACCGGGCTCGACTACCTCCTGCCGCGGGCGATGGCCTCGGCCTTCGGCGACCTGCCGCCCGAGGACCGGTAGCCGCCTCCGAGCGCGGGGCGCTGTGGGGCGTCGCGCCTTGACCGGCCGCGAGCGCGCGACCTATAGCGAGGCATGACCTCCGAGCCGCGCAAGACCATCCCCGACTTCGAGCCGACGCTCCCGCCGAAGAACGACCACCCGCAGCTCCACTACGAAGGCGCGCGCGACGCGCTGCGCGTGGCGCTGTCGCGGCTCCACGGCGACCAGCTGAACGCCACCCAGATGGAGTTCCAGTCGGCGGTGGTCATGCAGAGCATCCTGCACGTGCTGATGGCCAAGGGCCTGGTCACGAGCGGCGAGCTCGACCAGGTGCACGGGCAGATCTACCAGGCGCTGCTCGGCTTCCGGCAGGGCCGCTACACCGGGCCGATGGTGACGCCCGACGACGTGCCCGAGCGCCAGGTCGACCTCGACTGCTCGGCCCACCACGCCATCTGCGGCGCCGCGTGCTGCTCGACCTTCGACGTGTTCCTGACGCCGGAGGAGGCGCGCTCGAACCGCTACCTGTGGGACCTCACGGTGCCGTATCGGCTCCTGCACGACCACGAGGGCACCTGCGTCTACTTCGACCGCGACAGCCTCGGCTGCTCCATCTGGCAGCACCGGCCGAAGGCGTGCCGCAACTTCGACTGCCGCACCGACGGGCGCGTGTGGCACGACTACGCGCAGCGCACCGTGTCGCTCGAGACCATGGAGCGGCGCGCGGCGCTGGCGGCGCGGCGGCAGGCGAAGGCGATCGCGCCGCCGGCCGGGGAGTGAGCGCGGCCGTGCCGAACGGCGCGCCGACGAAGGACGCCATCGCGACCTTCGATCCGACCGCCCCGCTGACGAAGGGCGTGACGCTGCTCGAGGCGAGCGCCGGGACCGGCAAGACCTACTCCATCACCAGCATCGTCGTGCGCCTGGTGGTCGAGACCGGCGTGTCGGTCGACCGCATCCTGGCCGTGACGTTCACCAACCTCGCGACCGCCGAGCTCACGAGCCGCATCCGCCATCGCCTGACCGAGGCGTGGCAGGCGCTGCAGACGTTCATGCGCACCGGCGCCAAGCCCGGCGACGAGATCCTGCGCCACCTGGTCGACAGCGCGGCCGACGCCGAGGTCGCCAAGGAGCGCGCCGAGCGCGCGCGGAAGGCGGTCGAGAGCTTCGACAAGGCGCCCATCGCGACCATCCACGGCTTCTGCCAGCGCATCCTGCAGCAGCACGCGCTGGATGCCGGCGTGGCCTTCGACGTCGAGCTGCTCGAGAACGCCGCGGCGCTGGTCGACGAGATCGTCGAGGACTTCTGGGTGAAGAAGGTCCACGACGCCAGCGACCTCGAGCTCGACGCGCTGGAGGCGCTGGGCGTGTCGCTGAAGGAGCTGCGCGAGCTGGCGCAGCGCGCGGTCGCCAACTGGTCGGCCATCGTGCTGCCCGAGCGACCGGGCCCGACGCGGCCGCCGTCGACCGAGGCCATCGAGGCGGCGGTGGACCGCGCGGCGGCGCTCCTGGCGGATGGGGCCGAGCCGGCGACGCACGCCATCCATCGCTCGCTCGGCGACTGGCGCGGCGGCAACTGGAAGCCGTTCGACAGCAAGTTCGAGGACGCGCGGCGGGCGGCCGAGAAGGTGGTCACGCGCCGGCTCGACCCGAAGACCATCGAGCAGCTCGAGCTGCTCGACGAGGCGTGGCTCGGCACCAACTTCGAGGTGCGGCCGCCGGTGCCCGAGGCGCTGACCCAGGCCGTGCACCAGCTGCGCAAGCTCTACCGTGAGTGGCTGCCGCAGGCGCAACCGTGGGCGCTCGAGCTGCGCCACGAGCTGGTCGCGTACGCGCGCAGCGAGGCGGCGCGGCGCTGCAACGAGCGGCGGCTGTGGACCTTCGACGACCTGCTGCGGAAGCTCGAGGAGGCGCTGAAGCAGCCGGCGGCGCGCGCGCGCCTGAAGGCGGCGGTCGGCGCGCACTACGAGGCGATCTTCATCGACGAGTTCCAGGACACCGACCCGGTCCAGTGGAACATCTTCTCGCAGCTCTTCGCCGACAAGCAGCACTGGCTCTACCTCATCGGCGACCCGAAGCAGGCCATCTACCGCTTCCGCCGCGCCGACATCCGCACCTACCTCATGGCCAAGCAGTCGGCCGACTTCCGCTACAGCCTCGAGAAGAACCACCGCAGCGACGTGGCGGTGGTCGACGCGGTGAATGACATATTCGGCGGCGGCACTCCCGAGAAGGCGGCGCGCGCCTTCGCCGTCGACGGCTTCGGCTTCCATCCGTCGCGCGCCAAGCACCTGACGCGCCGCTTGGAAGGCGGCGATGCGACGCCGGTGCGCTTCCTGGTCGAGCCGCGCACGCCGGCGACGATCGACAAGCCGGGAGATTTCCGAAATACGGTCTTCAAGCGCGATTTCGTCGATCGCGAGCTGCCAGGGCGCGTCGCCTCCGACATCGCGCGCGCGCTCGGCTCGGGCCAGCTCGTCGTCGAGCGGAACGGCGACGACGTCGAGACGCGGCGGCCCATCCGCCCGAGCGACATCGCCGTGCTGGTGCGGACCAACCCGCAGGCCGAGCTCATGTGCGACGCGCTGCGCGCGGTGGGCGTGCCCGGCATCCTGCACGAACCACGCAGCGTGTTCGACACCGGCGAGGCCGAGGAGCTGGTGCGCGTCTTGCGCGCGGTGCTCGAACCGGCGCGCACGCGGGTCGTGCGAGCGGCGCTGGTGACGCGGCTCCTGGGCGGCGGCGGCCGGCAGAGCTGGCGCGCGCCGAGCGCGACGAGCCGCGCCAGCTCGAGGAGTGGGCCAACCGGCTGCGCACCTGGCAGCAGACGTGGACGCGGCGGAGCTTCATCGGATGTTCCGGCAGATCGCCTCGGACGCGACGGTGCGGCTGCTCGGGCTCGAGGACGGCTCGCGCCGGCTGGCCAACCTGCTCGGCGGAAACGCACGCCAGGCGCGGCCGACCGCGACCTCAAGCCGGCGGGTCTCTTGCAGCACCTCGAGCGCCAGCGCCGGAGCTACGACGAGCGCGACGACGGCAACAACTGCGCGACTTCGACGACCCGGCGGTGCAGATCCTGACCATCCACAAGGCCGAGGCCTCAAGGTTCCCGCTGGTGTGGGTGCGCCATACGCGTGGGACGCGAGCAGGCTCCGCACCGACGAGAAGCGCGACCTCGTCTTCCGCGACCCCAACGATGGCTGGCAGGTGAAGCTCGACATCGGCCTGGCCGACGACCTCGGCGGCGGAAGAACCTGCGCCTCGGCGAGCACGAGGTGCAGACCGAGCAACTGCGCCTCTTCTACGTGGCCATCACGCGGGCCGAAGCTGCGGTGCACGGTGGTGTGGGGCGCGTTCAAGAACGCCTACCAGTCGGCGCTGGCCTATCTCCTGTACTCGCCGCGGCGCGGCGACGCCAGGGCAGTTCGAGGAGTTCAACGCGATCTGAAGTCGGGCTTCCGGGCGCGCAGCGACCACGACGGTGGCGCCGCTGCGAGCGCCACCGGCCGAGCGCTTCGGCATCGTCGTCGATGAACCGGATGGCGAGACGCACGCCTGGTCGGCGCCGGCGCGCACCGGCGCCATCGCGGCGCGACTGGACGCGCGGGACGCCGCTCGACACCACCAGGCGGCGCACGAGCTTCTCCGGGCTCGTGGCCGAGCTCGTCGACGAGCAGGCGCAGCAGGCGGCGAGCGACGAGGACGCGCTGCCCGATGACGAGGAGGCGGCGCCGATCGTGGCCGACCCGAGCATGCCGCGGCTGGTGCTGGCCGATCTCGCGAGCGGGCGCATGACCGGCAACGCGCTCCACAAGATCCTCGAGCGCGCCGAGTTCGATGTGTCGAACGCGGAGGCGCTGGCGCCGCTGGTCGGTGACGAGCTCGCCCATCACGGCATCGACAAGCAGTACGTGCCGGCCGTGACGCAGGCGCTCGTCGACGTGCTCGACACGCCGCTCCACCCCGTGGGGTTCGACCTCAGGGCCATCCCGCGCGCGTCGCGGCTGCCCGAGCTGGCCTTCGTGTTCCCGGTGGCCGGCGGCCACGAGACGCAGGGCAAGGCGTTCTCGGTCGAGGCGCTGCGCGCGGCCTTCGCGGCGCACGGCGCGCCCATGCACGCGCGCTGGAAGGAGACGCTCGGGCGGCTGCGCTTCGAGTCGGTGCGCGGCTTCCTGTCGGGGTCGATCGACCTCGCCTTCCGCGGGCCGGACGGGCGCTACTACGTCATCGACTGGAAGTCGAACCGGCTCGGGCACGCGCACGTGGCCGCCGAGTACTCGCCCGATCGGCTCGTGCGCGCCATGGATGCGCACCACTATCACCTGCAGTATCACCTCTATGTGCTGGCGTTCGACCGCTTCCTCCGGACGCGGCTCGGCGGGCGCTACGACTACGAGCGCGACTTCGGCGGCGTCCTGTACCTCTTCCTGCGCGGCATGAGCCCGGCGCATCCGCCCGGCACCGGCGTCTTCTACGACCGCCCGTCGCTGGCCCTGGTGCAGGCGCTGTCGGCGGCCTTCGGCGAGGGTCTGCGATGATCGCGGCGCTCGAGCCGTTCGTGGCGGCGGGGGTGTTCGGGCCGCTGAACGTGCGCTTCGCCGAGGCGCTCGACCGCATCGCGCGCGCGGCGCTGGGCGAGCGCGGCGTGGGCTCGGCCGACGTGCTCATCGGCGCGGCGGCGGTGAGCGCGGCGCTGTCGCGCGGCGACATCTGCCTCGAGCTCGGGCGCGCGGCGCTGACGCTGCGGCCGGTCGACGAGTCGGCGCCGCTCGAGTCGGGGCCACTGCCCTGGCCCGAGCCGGCGGCCTGGCGCGAGGCGCTGGCGGCGTCGCCGCTGACCGGCGACGGGCGCGCGGCGACGCCGCTCGTGCTCGACGGCGACCGGCTCTACCTGCATCGCTACTGGGACTACCAGCGGCGGCTGACCGCGGCGCTGCTGGCGCGACGTGAAGGACCTTGACGGTTGACCAGGCGCGGCTCGACGCGTCGCTCGATCGGCTGTTCGGCGCGAGCCCCGATCCCGACCAGCGGCGCGCGGCGAGCGGCGGTGGCCGCGGGCTGGCCATCATCTCGGGCGGGCCCGGCACCGGCAAGACGTCGACGGTGGTGCGCATCCTGGCGGCGCTCTTCGAGCAGCAGGCGGGGCTCACCGCGGCGCTGGTGGCGCCGACCGGCAAGGCGGCGACGCGGCTCGGCGGCTCGATCCGCGAGCAGCGCGAGTCGCTCGACGTGGCGGTGGGCATCCGCGATCGGCTGCCCGAGGACGCGTCGACCATCCATCGGCGGCTGGAGGTGCGGCCCGATCGGCGCACGCGCTTCCGCCACGACGGGCAGAACCCGCTGCCGGCCGACGTGGTGGTGCTCGACGAGGCGTCGATGGTCGACCTCGCGCTCATGACCAAGCTGGTCGAGGCGGTGCGACCCGAGGCGCGGCTCATCCTCATCGGCGACAAGGACCAGCTGGCGTCGGTGGCGGCCGGCCACGTGCTGGGCGACATCGCCGACGCGGCCACGCCGGGCGGGCCGCTGGCGGACTCGTTCGTGCTGCTCGGCACGAGCCACCGCTTCGTGCCGGCCATCGGCGAGCTGGCGCGCGCCATCCAGCGCGGCGACGAGTCGGAGGTCGTGGCGCTGCTCGGCGCGAAGACGCCGGGGCTCGACTGGATCCAGCCGTCGCGGCAGGCGGCGCAGGACGACGCCGTCTTGCGCACGCTGGCGCTCGGCGGCTGGAGCGGGCTCGCGCGCTCGGTGCACGGCAGCGAGCCGGCCGCGGCGATGAAGCTGCTCGAGCGCTTCCAGATCCTCTGCGCGCATCGCCGCGGTCGCTGGGGCAGCGAGCTCCTGACCCAGACCATCACCGGGTGGCTGGCCGAGGCCGGCGAGATCCCGCCGCACCGCGAGTGGTACGCCGGGCGGCCGGTGATCGTGACCGTGAACGACGCGGCGCTCGGGCTCTACAACGGCGACGTGGGGCTGGCGCTGACCGATCCCGACAACGCCCTGCGCGTGCACTTCCCGCGGCCGGGGGCGCTGGGCGGCGGCACGCGCGCGCTGGCGCCGTCGCAGCTCCCGACCTTCGATGCCTTCTACGCGACGACGGTGCACAAGGCGCAGGGCTCGGGCTTCGACGACGTGGTGGTGGTGCTGCCGGCCGAGCCGTCGGCGGTGCTAACGCGCGAGCTCCTCTACACGGCGGTCACGCGCGCGCGGAAGAGCGTCACCATCGTGGCCACCGAGGCGGTCCTGCGCCACACCGTGCGGCAGCGCGTCGAGCGGGCGTCGGGCCTGCGCGCGGCGCTGCGCGGCGAGGCCCGTCGCTGAGGGTTGTGCGGAAGCGACGGCTTCGGCGCCTACTCGCAGGTGCTCGGGTCGGCCAGGACGAGGGCGCCGGAGTCGCCGCTCGCGGCCTGGAAGGTGGCCGCGCTGGCCGCGCCGCCGCAGGGCTTCACGCGCGCCAGGGCCTGGAGGTTGGCGAGCTCGTCGCTGTCGACGGTGCCGCCGTCCTGGGCGAGGTGGGCGGCGAAGATCTCCCACCAGGCCGACCAGGCCTCGTCGCCGGCGGCGGCCGGGCGGACCGCGCGCAGCGCGTCGAGGAGCGCGCTCTCGTCGGAGTCGAGGAGCGATGACGACGCGGGCAGCGCGGCCTCGTAGTAGCTGCGATAGGTCGCGAGCCAGGCCACGTAGGCGAGCGCGGTGGCGGTGTCGGGGCGGGCGCGTCCGACGAAGCGCAGGAGCTCGGCCTCGTCGCTGTCGATGAGGCTCGTGCTCGAGGGGGCGACGCCCTGGAACAGCGTCGCGAACTGCGGATACCAGGCGTCGAAGGCGGCGTCGCCGTCGGCGTCGGGGCGGACGCGCAGGTCGAGCTCGAGGATGGCGCGCTCGTCGGAGTCGATGACGCTGCTCGGGCTCGGGGCGGCGGCGGCGAAGAGGGTCGCGAAGAGCTCGTGCCAGGCGACGTAGGCGGCGTCGTCGGTCGTGACCGGAGCCAGCGCGAGGAGGCGCTCGAGGATGGCGCTCTCGTCGGAGTCGATGATGCCGTTGGCCGGAGCGAAGGCGTGCATGCGGGCGGCGAAGGCGGCGTGCCAGGCGAGGTAGGCCGCACCGGAGGCGGGCGTGCAGGGCTTGGCGGCGAGCTGCGCGTCGAGGCGCGCGGCCTCGTCGGAGTCGATGGTGGCGCCGGCGGCGGTGAGCGCCGCGTCGTAGTCGGCGAACCAGGTCGCGAACGGCTGATCGGCGCAGGCGGGGTCGGCCGGGTCGGCCGGGTGGGTCGGGTCGGTGGGGTCGGTGGGGTCGGTGGGGACGGTGGGGTCGGTGGGCGAGGTCGGGGCGAAGAGGGCCGCGTCGGCGGCGGTCGCGGGGCGGGCGCCGTGGGCGTCGACGACCCAGCGGCCCGGGCCGGTGATGCGGACGTCGAAGGTCTGCGCGTCGCCGCTGTCGAGGATGAAGTGCACCTGGCCGGTCCAAGCGCCCGAGGACGGGACCGGGATGGCCATGCGCTTCACCTCGCCGTCGTGACCGAAGGTGCTCCAGACGATGTCGTAGCTCGGGGTCGCCGAGCCGCCGAGGGCCCACGGGGCGGTCGGGGTGGCCTGGGACTGGCTGTTGAAGATGGTCGTGCCGCCGACGCTCGCGACCTCGATCGGCCACAGGCCGAAGGGCGCGCGCAGGACGGCCGGGGCGCTGGCGGTGGCCGCGTCGGGCGAGACGATGGTGAGCGAGGCCGTGGCCGAAGAATTGAACACGAGGCCGAAGAAGGCGAGTAGCGTCGAAGTTCGGGTCGACGCGGACGTCGACGCGCACGGGCCAGGCCACGCCCGCCAGCGACCCGACGGCGCCGCGACCCGAGGCGGCGTCGAAGTCGAGGACGCCGAAGTCGCGGCCGTCGGCGCCGAAGGCCTGGACGAAGCCGCGGACCGGCGCCCAGACGGCGTCGGCCTTGCGCTCGCACCAGAGCGTCGCGCCGCTGCCGTCGGCGGCGGGGGCGGACCAGCAGGCGATCCACAGCGGGGCGGCGATGGGCTCGAGGGCGCCCAAGTCCGCCGCCGCCTCGGCCACGACGGACCGGGGCCGCCGCGGGGGAGTCGTCGGCGCACCCTGCGGTGCCGCAGGCGGGGGCCACCACCGTCATCAGAGGAAACCAGCCGCGCGCAGGCTCGCGCCAGGTCATCGTCACTCCTTGGTCTTGCGACGTCGCGACGCCTTATGGTGACCGAGTGGTCGCCGGTCAGGGTTGGGCCGCGAAGTCGTTGGGTGGCCACAAAGCTGGCCGTTGTCGTCGTCCAGGACCGCGCGGGCGGGGGCGGTCAACCAACCGGAGGTCTTTTTTGCGACCGCATGGGCGGCTTTTTTCGGGGCGCGGAAAATGAGAAAAGTAGTCCTGACCCCCCATGAGAGAGTCTCCCGAGTGGGGGTCAGGACTGCTCTTTTCTCATTTTCTCCTGCTGACCGGAGCCGTCGCCGAGCCCGCTCGGCGATCATGAGGGGAGTCTCAGCGAGGCCCGCCCGGGGCGGCGCGGCGGCCATCGTCGGGGGCGGCGCCGCGCGAGTTGCTTCGGGCGATCGGCGCGCGCATACCGACGGCGCCTCGGACCGGCACCACGGACACGACATGCGCATCATCCCGCTCGTGCTCTCCGTCGTCGCGAGCCTCCTTGCCGGCTGCGACGACTATCAGGTACCCGCCACCACGGCGGTCCACGACGCCGTCGATGCCGCTGGCGGCAACGACACGGCCGTCGCTCCGGACTCGAGCGTCGCAGCCGACAGCGCGGTCGCTCCCGACACCGCCGTCGCGCAGGACACGTCGGTCGCCGACACGGCGGTCGCTCAGGACAGCACCGTCGCGCCGGACACGGCCGTCGCTCAGGACACCGCGACCGCGCAGGACACGTACGTCGAGCCCGACCCCGACGTCGAGGACCCGTCGGCCCCCGGACCGCTGCCCGACATGGGCCTGCCGCCGCTCGGCTACCTGAACTCGCCGCCCCTCGGCGCGACCTCGACCACGTGCGGCACCGGCGCGTGGTGGTGGGGCTACACCATCGGCTCGGAGAACATGCAGCCCGGCGGCAAGTGCATCGACTGCCACGACAACGGCAAGGGCCCGCACTTCAGCTTCGCCGGCACCGTCATGTCCGACTACGACGACGCCGACGAGTGCCGCGGCATCCCCGGCGTCACCGTCGACATCATCGACGCCGACGGCCAGGTCGCCCTCACCATGCTCACCAACGCGGTCGGCAACTTCTATAGTGAGTCGACCGCGTCCATCGCCATGCCCTACACCGCGCGCATCTCCCTCGGGAGCCGCGTCCGCGAGATGACCGAGCCGACGGATCGCGGTGACTGCAACTCGTGCCACACCGCGGTCGGCGAGTCGGACGCACCCGGACGCATCGTCCTGCCCTGACCTCGGTCGGCGCGTCGCCCTCAGGCGACGAGCGCGGCCCACGCCTCGAGGTAGCGCACGACGTCGCCGCGCTCGCGGTAGTCGAGCACGCTGACGCCCAGGCGACGCAGCACGCGCGGGTCGCTCAGGCGCTCGAGGTGGACCAGCTCGTCGGGCGTCACGCCGGCGTCGAACATGGTCGCGAGGATGGCGTCGATGGCCAGGCCCGACGTCGGACAGAAGCCGCGCGCGTGCTCGCTCCAGTCGCCGTCGACCTCGAGGCCGGCCGCGTGGATCGACGGCGCGTCGCGACTCGTGAGCGTCTGAGCCAGGTGGCCACAGTTGCAGCGGCCCTGGTGCGTCCAGCGATACGGCGTCGCGTCGGCCGCGAGGCGGTGGGCGGTCACGCGGAGAGCATCGGCGAGCGACGGGTTCTGGCTCATGCCGCATGATGCCTCGCATGCTCCGACGGTGGCTAGCGCGTGGCCGCCACGCGCTGCAGGTGTGGCGGAAATCGCCAGCGCCGCGCGCCGCCGATCCAGTTCCAGGGCGCTCCCGGCGTTGGTCCGGCGCTTGCTCAAACGCGGCCCATGAGGCTCCACCCGCTCGCTAGTGCCGTCGCGTTCGTCGTCCTCGCGAGTGCCTGCTCCGAGGGTCCGGCCGATGCGCCACCGAACGATGACGCGGGCGACGCCGCGACCCACGAGGACGTCGGGTCCGGGCGCGCGTGGTCCGCGACCACACCGTTGGCCGTCGCGCGCCTCGGCCACAGCGCCACCGCGCTGGCCGATGGTCGCGTGCTGGTGGTCGGCGGGAGCGCCGGCCTGTGTCCCGGCGATGCCACCAGCGCGCTCGCGAGCGTCGAGCTGCTCGGCCCCGACGGCGTCTCCGCGGCCGCGCCGCTCCAGCGCGCGCGCATGTTCCACGCGGCCGCGCGCCTGTCGACGGGCGCGGTCCTCGTGGCCGGCGGACGCTCCGACGGCATCACCGTCGAGGTCGCCGAGCGCTACGACGCCGACGCCGATCGCTGGAGCGACGCCGGCGCGACGCGCGCGGCCGGCCCTTGGATCCTGCTCGCGCCGCTCGGCGACGGTCGCGCGCTCGCGGTCGGCTGGCCTGGTGCCGACGGCCACGCGGTCATCGACATCCATGATGGCGAGGCGTGGACCCCGGGACCGGAGCTGCCCTTCGACGCCGGACCAAGCGCGCTCGCGCCGCTGGCCGACGGTCGCGTCGCGCTCGTCGGGCGCGACAGCGCGTGGCTCGTGAGCGCCGACGGCACCGAGCTCGCGCCCATGGCCGGGGCTCCAACGCTCCGCGACGCGCCCGGCGCGGCGGCCTTCCTGGGCGCCAGCGTGCTCGTGGTCGCCTCCCACGAGACCGGCGACTTCACCGAGGCCGGCCCGGTCGTCGGCACCGCGGCCTTCCGCTGGGACGCGTCGGGCGCGCGCTGGGAGACCATCGGAGCGACGCCGTTCGACGGCTCGAAGCTCGAGGCCGTGGCGTTGCCCGACGGCCGCGCGCTGGCGCGGAGCGGCTACGGCGCCTGGCATCGCTTCGACGCGAGCGCCGGCTGGGAGGCGCTGCCCGGCTACGGCGCCGCCCAGGAGGGACCGGTGGTCGGCCTCTCCGACGGCGCGCTGCTCGTCGTCGGCGGCGCGGGCACCCCGACGTGCAAGGCCATCGCCGACGTCCGGCGCCTGGCCCCCGACGCGCGCCGCGACTGACCCGAGGACGGCGAGCGTGCTAGGGTCCGCCGCATGGAGACCCTCGCGACCGACGTCGTCATCCTGGGAGTCGGCACCGCCGGCCTGAACGCGCGCCGCGAGGTCGAGCGCGCCGGCAAGCGCTGGATCATGGTGCAGGAGGGACCCTACGGCACCACCTGCGCGCGCGTCGGCTGCATGCCGTCGAAGCTCCTCATCGCCGCCGCCGACGCGGTCCACGGCATCGGCCACGCCGAGCTCTTCGGCGTCCACGTCGACGCCTCGGCCGTGCGCATCGACGGCCGCGAGGTCATGGCCCGCGTCCAGCGCGAGCGCGACCGCTTCGTCGGCTTCGTGCTCGACGACCAGAGCAAGCTCCCGCCCGAGCTCAACGTGCTCGGACACGCGCGCTTCGTCGCGCCGACCACCGTCGTGGTCGACGACCACACGCGCATCGAGGCGCGCGCCGCCGTCATCGCGACCGGGTCGCTGCCGACGCTGCCGGCCGAGCTCGCGGCCGCCGGGCTCGGCGATCGCCTGCTCACCAACGACCGCATCTTCGAGCTGCCCGACCTGCCGCGCTCGGTCGCCGTCGTCGGCGTCGGCGTCATCGGCCTCGAGCTCGGCCAGGCGCTGCATCGGCTCGGCGTGCGCACCATGCTGCTGTCGCGCCGCGGCAGCATCGCCGGCCTCACCGATCCGAAGGTCCGCGAGAAGGCGATGACCATCTTCCAGAAGGAGCTGCACATCGTCTGCGACGCCGCGCTCACCGGCGCCGAGCGCGACGGCGACGGCGTGCGCATCCGCTGGCGCGCCGGCGGCAAGGACTACGCCGAGCACTTCGACTACGTGCTGGCCGCGACCGGACGCCACCCGGCCGTCGCCGACCTCGGCCTCGAGACGACCGGCCTCGCGCGCGACGCCGGCGGCCTGCCGCTCACCGATCCGACCACCATGCAGTGCGGCGACGCGCCCATCTTCCTGGCCGGCGACGTCGCCGCCCACCGCGGCGTGCTGCACGAGGCCGTCGACGAAGGGCGCATCGCCGGGCGCAACGCCGCGCGCTTCCCCGAGGTCGTCGCCTCGCCGCGCCGCACCATCATGGCCGTCACCTTCAGCGACCCCAACATCGCGCTGGTCGGCCTGCGCCACGCCGACCTCCACCCGCGCGAGCACGCCGTGGGCGAGGTCTCTTTCGACGGCCAGGGGCGCTCGCGCGTCGCCGGCAAGAACGCGGGTCTCATGCGCCTCTACGGCGAGCGCGGCACGAACCGCTTGCTGGGCGCCGAGATGGTCGGCCCGCGCATGGAGCACCTGGCGCACCTCATCGCCTGGGTCATCCAGCAGGGCCTCGCGGTCGACGAGATCCTGGCGCTGCCGTTCTATCACCCGGTCTACGAGGAAGGCCTGCGCACCGGCCTCCAGGACCTGCGCCGGCAGCTCGGCTGAGGCCTCGCTCAGGTCCGCGCGGATGGCATCAGGCGGGCGAGCCGCCGCGCTGCCAGCCGGCCGGGTGCGGCCCGAACGCGGCCTCGTAGAGGTGGAGCCAGCGCTCGCCGTCCGAGCTCAGGCCGGCGCGGAAGGCGCTGTCGACGAGCAGCCGCAGCGACTGCTCGCGCGAGCTCCAGCCGGCGTCGAGCGCGCGCATGAACGGCGCCAGCGCCGGGCCGTAGAGGCCGGCGTGGTGGAAGCCGATGCCGATGTTCTCCCACACCGCGGCGGCCTCGGGGTCGCGCGGGTCGAGCGCGCCCGCAACCTTGGCGAAGAGCTTGGCCGCCAAGAGGCCGTCGCCGCGCTCCCAGGCGGCCTCGCCCTCCGCGTGCGTGGCGGCGACGTCGATGGGCGTCGGCGCGACCGGCGTGAGCGCGTCGGACTCGAGGCCGCCGTCGGCGCACTCGAGCGTCTCGCTGCCGAGATCGACGGTCCAGCGCCAGCCGAGCGGGTCGCGCGGCCACAGGTCGAGGCGCAGGTGCTCGCCGCCCGCGACCTGGTGGGCCGGGATCGGGAACAACAGCTGCTGCCAGTGCGTCTCGCGGCCGGGCTCGTTGGTGAGCTCGATGCCCGGCGCAAGCGTCGCGCGGAACCAGCCGGCGATGCCGCGCAGGCGCCCGGGACGCGTCAGCTCGAAGCTCACGCGCCACATCTCCGGCGCCGCCGCCGGCGCGGTCCAGCGGCCGCACACCGCCGGCTCGGCCAGGAACTGCGACGGGTCGATCGAGGCGGCGTAGTTCTGGTGCTCGGCGAACACCATGAGCGGCGACATGTCGAGCCCGAGCACCGGGTAGGCCCAGGTGTCGAGCGGCGCGAAGTGGCGGAGCTCGATGGGCGCGATGATGAGCTCGACGTCCTGGGGGATGATGCGGCCGCCCGGCTTCAGCCACTTGCCCGCCGAGACCATGGCGTCGAGCATGCCGTCGTCGACCAGCATGCGGCCGAGGCACTCGCTGATGATGACGTCGACCGGCTCGACGATGTCGAGCTTGCGCATGTCGGCGCGGTGCACGGTGATGCGGTCGCCGACGCCGTGATGGAAGGCCATCGGCGCGATGACCTCGCCGATGGGCATCGACTCGACGGCGTGGACCTTGGCGCCGAGGCGCGCGGCCCAGAGCGACAGGACGCCGGTGCCGGCGCCGACGTCGAGCACGACGTCGCCCGGGCGGATGACGGCGCGCAGCGCGCGCTCGTACGCGACCATGCGCTGCGCGTCGGCGATCATGCGCTGGTGATAGGTCAGGTCGCCCTCGTGGCCACCCCGGTGATCGGTCATCGTCATGGGTCTCTCGTCGCCGTGCGTCCGCGGCTCAGACGGCATGGGCTGCCGCGGGTGCGACACGACCACGGTCCGGGCCGCGACGCAACCGAATGCGTGCGTGCGCGCGAGGCGTCGCCGCACGCCGTGGAATGTCTGCGAAAATTGTAGCGGATTTTGTCACTCTCGCCGCGCGCGCCGGAGCGCGACTCTTGCCGTCGGCCGGTCGATCGGGTCAGACTACCCGGCGATGACGACGACCGAGCCCGCTCCCCCCGCTCCTCTCGCCCGTCCCCTGGCCGGCCGCGTGGCGCTCGTCGCCGGCGCCACCCGCGGCGCCGGGCGCGGCATCGCCACCGCGCTGGGCGAGGCCGGTGCCACCGTCTACTGCACCGGCCGCAGCACGCGCGGCCACACACCCGGACGACCCGAGACCATCGACGAGACCGCCGCCCTCGTCACCGCGGCCGGCGGCCACGGCATCGCCGTGCGCGTCGACCACACCGTCGATGCCGAGGTCGAAGCGCTGCTGGCGCGCGTGCGCGCCGACCACGGCCGCCTCGACGTGTGCGTGAACGACATCTGGGGCGGCGACGAGATCTGCCCGTGGAAGCCGTTCTGGCAGCTCGACCCGGCCGACGCGCGCACGCTGCTCGAGCGCGCGGTCTACTCGCACCTGCTCACGTCGCGCTGGGCCGTGCCGCTCATGGTCGAAGCGCGGCGCGGGCTGGTGGTGGAGATCACCGACGGCGACTTCCTCGGCTACCGCGGCCAGCATCACTATGATCTGGTGAAGGCGTCGGTCATCCGCCTGGCCTACGGCATGGCCGAGGAGCTCCGCGGCACGGGCGTCACCGCGCTGGCCGTGACGCCCGGCTTCCTGCGCTCGGAGGCCATGCTCGAGCGCCTCGGCGTGAGCGAGGCCAACTGGCGCGATGCCGCCACCGCGCCGAGCGGCGACCGCCACTTCATCGCCTCCGAGACGCCGGCCTTCGTCGGCCGCGCCGTGGCCGCGCTGGCCGCCGACCCGGCGGTCGAGAAGAAGGCCGGGCGCGTCTGGGCCTCGTGGACCCTGGCGCGCGAGTACGGCTTCGTGGACCGCGACGGCGCGCGCCCGGACTGGGGCCGCTACTTCGAGGGCGTCATCGCCGACATCCTGGCGCGCGGTCCGGCCAGCGACGACGAGCGCTGGCTCCTGCGCGTGCGCGGCCAGCACCTCGACTTCGACGCCGACCCGGAGCGCCAGGCCGAGCGCGCGCGCATCGCGGCGGCGCTGGCATGAACCCCGACCGCCCCAACGGCTACGACGCCTACGACCGCTTCGTCGTCCTGCCCGACGATCGCCCCGGCACCATCGTGGTCGTGGCCGACACCCACTCGCGCCCCGACGCGCGCGCCGAGGCGCTCATCCAGGCGCTGGCGCCCGACGCCATCCTGCACGGCGGCGACATCGGCGCGCTGACGGTGCTCGATCGGCTGGCCACGCTGGCGCCCGTCCTGCACGCCGTGCGCGGCAACATCGACGAGCACGCGCCCGACGTGCCCGAGCGGCTGGCCATCTCGGTCCGGCGCGGCGGCGGCGAGGTGCTGCGCGTGTTCCTCACCCACATCGCCGTCACCGGCCCGCGCCTCCTCAAGGCGGCGCGCGTCGCGGCCACCGCCGCGCGCGCCGACCTGGTGGTGTGCGGCCACTCGCATGTGCCGCTCATCGCCAGGGACGGCGCGCTCGCCGTGTTCAACCCGGGCTCGATCGGGCCGCGCCGCTTCGGCCTGCCCATCGCGTTCGGGGTCATGACCTTCGGCGAGCGCCTCAGCTTCCGCCACGTCGACTGCGACACCGGCGATACTTGGGATCCCAAGAAAGCCGCCGCCGCGTCGCGCGGCTAGCCGTCCGCGACCGCACGCGACCGGACGAGCATCCTCAGGGCGCCTTGGGCGCCTCCTTCGGGCTCTCGACGCGCGCCGCGCGGCGCTCGTCGACGCGCTCATCGCGGCGCGCCTCGCGCTTCTCCATGGTGCGCTCGACCAGCTCGATGACCTTCGGGACCTTGTCGAAGAGCTTGTCGAGGATGCCCTTGCGATCGGCGATGGGCAGCACCTGCACGCCGTCGTCGCTGAAGATGGCGACGCCCACCGGACGCACCTTGGCGCCGATGCCCGCGCCGCTGCCGAAGCCCTTGCCTCGCCCGGGCCGCGACCGCCGCTTGAGCGGATGCGGGTGGTTGTTGGCGGGGATCTCGCCCTCGCCCTCGCCGCCGCCGACACCCATGCCGATGCTGAGCCGCGACAGCGGTACGATCTTCACCGCCCCGAGGTCGATGACCTCGCCCACGACCACTTCGCTCCGCGCCGCTTCCGTCAGCTGACCCGATACCAGGCCGAGCAGCTCGATGATGGACTCCATGTTGCCTCCTTCACTCGCTGTTGAACTGTGGACGTGCGCGTCAGGTGCCGAGGTGCTCGAGCCGGACCTTGCCGCCTTCGATGACCAGAACCGCCACCGGGCAGGCCGCAGCGCGCCCGCCGGCGCCGCCGCCGCCGCCCGTGCCGCTGCCCTGGCCCTCCTCCTGGCCCTCGCCGCGACCGCCCACGCCGCCGAAGCCGACGCTCAGCTCGCACAGCGTCAGCACGTGCCGATCGCCCACCGAGATGGGCTTGGCCACCACGGCGTTGCGCAGCGCGAGGGCCTTCAAGCGGCCCGTCACCGCCTCGAACATCTCCTTCACGTACCTCATGACAACCTCCTCGCCGCTCCCGCGGCGTCCACTTCGATGGGCTGCTCGGTGCCGCGCAGGGCGCGCCACGTCTTGCGATCGAGCACCAGCGCCAGCGAGATCACCACCACCTCGAGCGGCCACAGCCAGGCGCCGAGCCGGCCCTCGAGGTCGAGCACCTCCTCGACCCAGTCGACCTGCACATCCAGCATGCCGTCGGGCAGGAGCGCGTCGAGCGCCGCCAGCACCTGGAAGACCGACGCCGTCTGGCTCGGGTCGGGCATGCCGACCACGCCGTCCACGCCGCCGCGCAGGTGCAGCGCGCGCACGTAGCGGCCGGCCACCTTGGCGAGCAGGCCGCGGTGCGACAGGAACCAGCGCAGCCCGCGGCGCGCGCGCGGCTCGCGCGGCGGCTTCGGCTTGGCGGCCTTCTTCTTCGGCGGCTTGCTCAGCGCCTTCGCCTTGCGCGCCGCGGCGCGCCGCGCGGCGTCGTCCCAGCTCCGGCGCATGATTGGGATCCCAATGATTCGGAAGGCCATGCCGTCCACGTCGGCGTGCAGCGACAGGAAGCCGAAGGCCCACGCGATGCGCGCGCTCCCGTCCCAGCCCTCGTCGTCGACCGCGCCCTCGGCGCGCAGGCGCAGCGGCATGACCAGCAGCAGGGCGAGGAGCGCGGCCAGCGCGAGCAGGATCCAGCCGAGGATGTCGAGCACGATCATCGCCGCCTCCCGAGCCGCAGGATGGGCCGCCACCACGAGGGCCGCGGGCGCTCCTCGGGTTCGTCGGGGGCGCCGAGGAGGCGCAGCGGGACCAACTGGCCGAGCGGCCCGAGCGCGTAGCGCACGGCGCCGGCGCCGAAGTCTCCCGGACGCTCGCCGCTGCCCTCGCTGGCGCCGCGCACCATCCAGCTGGCGCCGTACACGGCCTGCCCCGAAGCGGCCGCCGCCCTCGCCCGCGTCCGCCTCGCGCGGCGCGCGCGAGCCGACGCCGAGCGCGTCGATGATGCGCTCCTCGAGGCCGTCGGGCGGCGCGTCGCCGGGCGCCACCGCCAGGAGCTCGCGCAGCGCGATGGCCTCGGCCAGCACCGCGCCCACCTCGGGGTCGGCCAGCATGCGCTCGGTCGCGCGCGCCTCGGCCACCGACAGCAGGCCGTCGAGATAGGCGTCGATGCGCAGCTCGAGCGCCTCGCGCGCCGGGTCGTCGAAGGTCATTCGGGCCTCCCGCCGAGCAGCGGACCGAGCGCCTGCCGCAGCACGATGCGCGCGCGGTGGAGGCGGGTCCGCACGGTGTTGCGCGGCATGCCGACGGCCTCGCCGACCTCGGCGTCGGTGAGCCCGTCGACGTAGGTGAGCGTCACCATGGCGCGGTCCTGCGCCGAGCTGGGCCAGCGCGGCGCTCACGGCGCGGCCGGCCTCGCGCGCCGACGGCCTCGCGCTCCGGGCTCGCCGCGCGGACGTCGGCGAGCTGGGCGCGTCGGCCGCAGCCTCGGTGGCGCCGCGCTCGTGGCGCACGCTGGTCAGGCGCCGCAGGCAGCTGGTGTAGGCGATGCGCCCGAGCCAGGGCGCCAGCGGGCGGGTCGCGTCGTAGGTGTCGAACGCGCGATGGGCCTTCATGAACGTCTCCTGGCAGGCGTCCTCGGCGTCGGGCCCGGGCCCGAGCATGCGCGCCGCGAGCCGGTGCACGGCCGGCGTGTGGCGTCGCACGATGGTGCGCCACGCGTGCGCATCCCTCGACGCGCATCGTGAATGAGCTCGGCATCGCTGTCCTCGTCCCCGGGCGTCCACATGTCTGCCCCTCCCTAGCCGACCCGGCGCGAAGGGATTGTTTCAGACTTTCTGCGCGACCGCGGTCGACCCGGGGCTCGCCTCGGCGGGTCCCGCGCCCGCCCACGCCTGCACGCTCCGGACCGCGTTCACCGAGGACTGAACCGGCGCGGCTCGCGCGCGCGGCGACCGGATCCGCGAACCGCCGCCGGGGCCGCGGCCGGATGGACGAACCCGCGGCGGCGCGTGGCCGGGCTACATGGGCGGCATGAACCGCCTCGCCCTGCCCGCCTGCCTCGCCTGGTCCGCGCTCGCGGCCTGCGCCGACGAACCTGCCGCGCGCCGTGACGCCGCGCCCGAGGTCGACGCCGACGCGGCGACGGACGCCAGCCCCGATGTCGACGACGCGAGCGACGCGGCCGTGAGCTGCCCGACGCTCGGCCCCGAGCGCCTCGAGGTCGGCGAGGGCGGGCGCGCGCGCTTCACCTCGATGGCCCCGTGACCGCCATCGACGCGGGCGAGCTCCGCGCCGAGCGCGAGGGCGGCGAGCTGGTCGTGCGCGCGCCGTGGGTCGCCGGCGACCAGGTCGTGAGCGTCCACGCCGACGGCTGCGCGCCGGTGTCGGCGACGCTGCACGTGCGCGCCATGGTGGCGACCGGCACCACCTGGGAGGTGGGCGCCGGCCCGGCCGAGCGCGAGCACGCCATCTTCTGGATCGACCCGGGCACACCCGACGCGCTGGTCGTCGCCAGCGGCTACCTGTTCGAGCCGGTGCAGCTGACGCCGGTGTGGGACCTGTGGAGCTGGGACCTGGCGCAGGGCGGCTGGACCCAGCTCGAGGCCGAGCGCTCGCCCGAGAAGCAGTCCGGCCTCAGCGGTCGCGTGGCGGCGCGCGACGAGGGCGGCGGCTTCTTCCTCCAGGGCGGCGAGGGCCCGGCCGCCGACCTGGCCGACAAGATCGTCGCGTGGACCGGGCACCGCTGGGTCACCGTGGGCGCAGGCGGACCGCCGCTCGAGCTGCACGCCTTCTGGCGCGCCGGCGACGACGGGCCGTGGCTCGCGACGCTCGGGCTGCGCGTATCGTCAAGCGGCTTTACCTTCGAGCGGGACGTGTGGCGCTTCGATCCGGTCGCCGGCTGGAGCACGCTGCCGCTCTCGGACGGCAACCGGCCGTCCGGGCGCTATGGCTTCGCGTACGCCTGGGATGCGCCCGCGCGCCGCCTCGTCGCCGTCAGCGGCGCGCGCCAGCCGACCGGCAGCGACCCGGTCAACGCCGCGCCCGACACCTGGGCCCTCGAGGTCGAGGGCCCGTCGGCGGACCCGACCGGCGCCCACTGGGTCGACCTGGCGCCGAGCGGCGAGACGCCGCGCGCGCGCAACGGCTGCTGGGCCTACGACCCGGACGGGCGCCGCCTGCTGGTGTTCGGCGGCACCGCCGATCAGGCCACGGCCGTCCCCGGGCTGCACGTGCTCGAGCTCGACACCGGCCGCGAGCGCTGGGTCCACGTCGTCGATCGGGCCGGGCTCCCGCCCGCGCGCGCCTCGTGCTCGGCCGCCTGGGATGCGGCCCGGAGCCAGATGGTGCTGGGCTTCGGCAACAGCGACGCGGGCATCTTCCGCGACCTCTGGACCCTCACCTTCTGAGGTCGTGGGCCGCCCCATTTTGGGGCGACTGGGGCGGTCGCGGTCGTGGCGCGTGCGGTCGGCGGGGGCGGAGAGCGAGGCGCGACGCGGTCGGGCGACGCGGCATGCGGCTTGCTCTGATGCAGCCGCAGAGGAGCGCGCCATGAAGCAACCGAACAAGCGCGAAGCCAAGCCGACCACCAGCAAGCGCAAGCCCGCGACGCCCGCCGAGGCGGAGCCGACCGCGGAGACGCGCGGCGAGGGCGGCGAAACCAAGCCTCCGGCGCGTCGGCGCGATCGCGAGGACCGGATCAAGACGAAGCCGATGCCGGCCATCCGGCTGTCGCCGGACTGGATCGTCGAGAAGGATCCGCGCCGGGCCTGACCGCCGCACCTGCGCGGGGTCTGACTGCGGCCTCGGCGCGACTCGACGCGGTGGCGGCCTCGCGCGCCGCGTCGAGCGCTGCGTCCGTCATTGCACCATGTCGCCTCGGGCCTGGGCCATCTGGGCCAGCGCCTGGTTGACGAGCGGCTTCCACGGCAGCCCGGCGAGGAGCGCCGCGTCGGCCAGGCGACCCAGCGCGATGGCGGTGCGGATGTGGCCGATGGCGTCGGGGTGGAGCTGCACCGCGGCCAGCACCTCGTCGGCGTCCTCGAGCTCGTCGATGGCACGCTGCACCAGCTGCCGCCGCATGCTCTTGGTCGGCGCGGTCAGCGCGCCCTGATCGAGCTCGGTCGACTCGCGCAGGTTCTCGACCGCGTTCAGCACGCGCAGGAACTTGCCGATGGCATTGACCGAGCTGGCGTCGAGGTCGATGCCGATGCCGCCGCTGTCGGTGCCGGCCACGAACAGCTGGATGAGCGGCTCGCGGTTGAAGGCCTTCGAGCTGTAGAAGGCGATGGCCTGCTCGAGCGTGTCGAAGGCGTTGTTGTGGAAGAAGGGCGGCGTGTCGGCGGCCTCGACCAGCGGCGGCGTGTTGAAGAGCTCCTGGCACAGGCCGGCCGGCACGAACGGCGGCGGGCCCGGCGTGCCGAAGCCGCCGTGCGCGTGCGACGGGTTGTCGGCGATGAAGTTGGGGAAGCCCTGGCTGAAGTCGAAGTGGCCGGTGACGCACTGGCCCTGCCCTTGCGCGCGCACGCCGAAGCCGGCGTCGCGCGGCGCCACGCCGGGCGCGATGAGCGCGGCCTGGTCGACGGCCAGGTCGTTGACGCCGGTCGTGAACACGGAGTTGCTGAAGAACTGGGTCGGCAGGCCGAAGCGCCCGAGGATCTGACCGAACACCTCGGGCGTGCTGTTGGCGCCGCCGTCGAAGTGACAAATCTCGCACTTACCGGCCTGCACCGTGCCGCCCTGGGTGTCATTCGTCGAGAATATCTCGAAGCCCTTGGTGACGACCGGGTCCTTGAAGGTCATGGCGCGCAGGTCGGGATCCTCCGAGCGGCCGAGCGAGAGCTGGAACACCTCGAGCGCGTCGAGCTCCTCGTCGGTGGGCAGACGGAAGTCGACGCCGGCCACGCGGTTCAGGCGCTTGGTGGCGTGCTGCACGACCGCGCCGATGGCGAACTCGCGCAGCGTGCCGCCGCCCGGCGCGCCGTCGCCGGACCAGCCGGTGCGCTCCATCGGGAACTCGAGGAAGGGGTCGATCGAGACGGGCGGGAAGCCCGACGCCTCGGGCGTGATGCCGTCGATGAGATTGGCGTAAGTGCCAAATGGCAGCGTGATGAATTGACCGGGGCCGACCGGGATGTCGCAGCCGTCGGGGTCGACGCAGGTGGGCGGCGACAGGCTCTCGCTCATGGCCAGCGTGTGCGGCACCGAGCGCAGGACGCCGGGGCGATCGAAGCCGTCGACGTTCTCGAGGATGAGCGCGCGCTGGCGCATGAGCACCGGCACCTCGAGGCCGGCCAGCGCCGGCACGCGCTCGGCCACGAACAGCGGATCGGAGGCCGGCAGCGAGGCGATGAACAGCGGATCGAGCGTGAAGTTGTTGCTGGCCGGATGGCAGGTCGAGCAGGTGCGACCGTTGCCGTTGAAGGTCTCGTTGACGAACAGCTCGGCGCCGAAGGCGACCATGGCGTCGGTGACGACGTCGGCGTCGACGGCGGTGCCGGCGGCCTTGGCCTGCGGCGTCGCGAGCAGGTCGGCGATGCTCTCGCCGAGGCTCTGCGGCTCGTCGTGCGACAGCGCGATGGCCGGCTGATCGCCGGCGGCGTAGTCGGCGAGGCGCCCCTCGCGCTCGCGCGTGTAGAGGCGCTGGTAGGCCTGCGGCATGCCCGAGATGGCCACCGCCTCGGCGTACGGCAGGGCGTCGCGGGTCACCGCCACGACGTCGACCTCGAAGTCGTCGAGCGCGCCGAGCGAGCCCTCGACGACCCAGGTCGACCCGCCGGTGGTGTCGATGCTCGGCACCAGCGCGCCGAGGTCGCGCGCGTCGTCGCCCGGATCGAGCGCCACGCTCGCGCCCGGGCCGGGCTTGTTGTCGACGACCCAGGCGTGCCACTCGGCGTCGGGCGCGGGCCGCGCACCTCGACGCGCGCGCGGCCGGCGATCAGATCGAGCGTGGCCACGCCGCGCGCGTCGCCGAGCGTGGCGCGATGGGCGCGCGCCGGGCCGAGCGACAGGCGCACGCGGTGATCGCCGCCCTGCGCCTCGTGGCGCTCCTTCCAGCGCGCGTAGCCCTGGCGCGACTTGGCGCTGCTGGCCGAGGCCAGGGCGTGCTGGTGCTCGGGCACGGCGCGCGCGGGCGGCGGGTCGTCGAACATCGGCCTGGGCACGACGCCGAGAGCGATCGCGGCCGCGATGCTGCCGGCGCTGACGGTGTAGATGGCGGTACTCCGGGTGCGCATGGGACCTCCTGGGTGGGGACAGCCACACGCTAGCGCCCGCGGCCGGCGGTCGCTGCTCCGAGCGTGCACGAGGTGTTGCTCCAGCGTGCACGCCGGAGCTCACGCGCGGAGGTCAGCCGCGGGCGCGCGCCTCGCTCGGGGTCATGCCGAAGCGCGCCTTGAAGGTGCGACAGAAGTGGCCGAGGTGGTTGAAGCCGGCGGCGAAGGCGATCTCGCCGATGCTGCGGCGACCGTCGCGCGCCGGGCCGGCGGCGAGCGCGGCGCGGCAGACCTCGAGGCGATGCGCGAGCAGGCGCTCGCACACCGAGGCCTCGCCGGCGAAGAGCCCGTGCAGGTAGCGCAGCGACACGCGGCAGCGCGCGGCGATGGCCGGCGGATCGAGCGTCGGATCGGCGTAGTGCTCGGCGATGACGGCGGCCACGCGCTCGCGCTGGTGCTCGCGCAGCAGCGCGCCTTGGCCGCGTGCACCGCCTCGTCCTCGCGGCCGAAGAGCGCGCCGATGAGGTTGTTGGTGCTGACCGCCAGGCGGTTCCGCGCGTCGTCGCCGAGGCCGGCGCCGTGCTCGGCCAGCGCCGAGAGCTGGGCCGCCAGCACGCGGCCGAAGCCGTCGTGGCCCGGCACGACCTGCGCGCCGGCGCGCAGCGCGCCGCCCAGGATGTCTTCGATGGCGCGCTGCGGCGCGAGGTAGAGCACCTCGGCGTAGTCGGCGCCGATGTGCTTGGCGAAGGGCTCGGTGCCGGACAGCAGGCACACGTCGCCCGGGCCGAGCTCGACCTCGCGCCCGGGCAGGAGCACGCGCGCCGATCCGCGGCGCACGACGCTCAGGCCGAGCCCGATGGGGCGCGTGCCCGAGGCGATGCGCGCGCGATCGCGCCGCAGGACGAGGCTCGGGCCGCGCAGCGCGAGGCCGTTCACGAGACCGGCGCCGACCGGCGTGCAGTCGGTCGTCACCTGCACGTCGCCGCGGTCGCGGCGATGGGCGCGATCGATGTCGGCGTCCCACAGGCGGTCGACGACGGCGTCGCGCCACACCTCGAGGCTCGCGAAGTGCATGCCGCGAGACTACGCCACGAGCGCGCGGCGGCGCCAGGCGCGGGCGGGCGTCCCCCATGGTCATGGGGGCGCGCGCGCGCTCGAAGCGCGGGCTCGGCGACCTTGCCGGGCGCGGGCTCGGCGACCTCGTCGGGCGGCCCACCCGGAATCGACCGCCGCGCTCGACGCTTGCCATGAGGCCCGGACGACAGCCGACCTGCGCGCGGCTACAATCGTCCGATGGAGGTCCCCGTGCGTCGTCGCCTGAAGTCGTTCGTTCGTGCCCTGATCCCGCTCGCCGGACTCGCTGCCTGCGGCACGGCCGAGCCCACGCCGACCCCGGCGCCGACGCCCGACGTCGCGGTCCAGGTGCACGCCGTCCCCGACCAGCCCGACCCGCCCGACAGCGTCGCGCCGACCGACACCGCGGTCGAGCCGGCCGCCGACACGGCCGTCGCGCCGGCCGAGGCGGTCGTCGAGCCGAGCGCCGAGGAGTGCGCGCCGAAGCTGGCGGCGGCCCGGAAGGCGGCCAAGGCCGGCAAGGCCGACGCCGCGTTCGCCGGCCTCGACGAGCTCCTGACCATGGGCGGCAAGGCCTGTCGCCTGGCCGCCGACGGCGCGCTGGTCGACCCGGCCTTCGACAAGCTGCGGAAGGACGAGCGCATGGCCAAGCTCGCCGCCGGCTTCGTGGTCGATCCGGCGAAGAGCCTGTCGCTCCAGCTGTGCGCCGACCCGGGCCGGCTGGCGACGCTCATCGACGCGCGCGGCGTCCACTGGTTCGTCGAGACCGAGGCGACGCCCGACGGCGCGCCGGCCGGCCACAAGAAGGGCGTGGCCAAGGCGGCCGACGCGCTCGCGCGCCTCGTCGGCTTCGTCGACAGCTATCTCTGGTGCTACGCCGACGAGGGCGCGACGCCCGGCACCAAGGACTGCATGGGCGGCAGCGACGTCGAGGATCCGCTCCTGGCCGACACGAAGGACGACCTCTGGTGCGCCCACCGCGACGAGTGCAACGAGTGGGCGGAGCAGGGCGACCTGTGCCTCGCGCGCACCGACGCCGGCTGGCGCGCGGCCTTCTTCGACCGCTACCCGACCGGGCCCATCGGGCCCGAATACGTCGAGGAGGTCCAGAAGCGCGCCGCCGTCGTGAGGGCCGCGGCGGCGAAGGCGTACCACCGCTGAGGCGCGCGCGGCGGTCGCGCCCCGGCCGCGCTCACTCGGAGCGATAGGGCCGCACCTGCTTGAAGAACAGCGCACGCTCGGGGCCGTGGAGCTTCCACTCGATGTCGAGCGCCAGCAGATCGGCCGGCTCGTCATAGAGAGGCGCGAAGTGCTGCTGCGTGGTGGTCGCCGCCTGGTAGAGCGCGCGCACCTCGTCGTCGCTGAGCAGCGGCGCGTCGGGCGACAGGCTCGAGAAGCGGAGGCGCGCCACCTGGACGCCGGTCGGGCCGGGCGTGATGACGAAGATCTCGGGGATGGCGCCGCCCACCGGGTTCGTCACCGAGGTCTCGCCGAGCTGGGCGTTGACGTAGATGCCGCGCGTCAGCGGGTCGCCGATGTTCTGGGTGATGAGGACGCCGTTGGCCTGCTCGTCGGGGAAGGCCTGGTGCACGGCGACGCCCATGCGCACGGCCATGTGATCGATGTTCCAGAAGGCGCGCTCCTCGAAGGCCTGCCAGTTCCAGACGCTCGCCCAGGTCTTGCAGACGCGCTTGCTGGGCGGGTCGGAGGTGCCGAGCTGGGCGCCGTACGAGCTGTAGAGGCCGGCGCCGCTGAAGCTCGGCAGGTCCTCGGCGTTGGTGCTCGAGCGCATGCGGATGGGGATCGTGCCCAAGGCGCGCGCACCTTGGCGTCGAGCGCCACGAGCCAGGCCGGATCGGGCGCGGCCACGTGGCAGTAGAGCCAGCGGTGCATGTCGAGCGCGGCGAAGCGCAGCTGCGAGTCGGTCTGGAAGCCCGGGTCGGCGAGCATGTGGCGCGCGTGCTCGTCGAGGCTCAGGCCGCCGTCGACGGCGCACAGCGCGTCGGCCGCGGCGCAGGCGGCCTGGCTGCGCCCCTCGTCGAGGCAGTCGCTCTCGGCCGCATGGCACAAGGCCACGGTGACCTTGGCCGTGGTCACGAAGCGATCGTAGTCGTGGAACGGGATGGCGAAGCCGTCGGGCGCGCGCGCGTCGAGCGCGTGGTGGAGCTCGGCGATGTTGGCCGCCTTCACGCCGAAGCGGACGGAGTCGTGGAAGCCCATGTCGTCGAAGTCGACGAGGCCCGTGTCGGCGAGGTCGGCCACCGGGATGAGCTGCTCCTGGTGCTGGCGCGAGGCCCAGTAGGCGGTGGCCTCGTCGAGCGTGGTGGGGCCGATGGTCCAGGCGCCGGCCTTCACCTCGAAGCGCACGAGCTGGCCCGCCAGCGCGAGGATGGCCGGGTCGCTCTCGATGCCGGGCTTGGCCAGGTTGGGCGTGCCGCGCGCGTGGGCCGCCACGTTGACGTGGGCCAGCGGCGTCTGCAGCTCGCCGGTGAGCGTGCCGCCGACGATGGGCAGCTCGTTCGGCAGGCGCGGCAGGACCAGCACGTCGCGGAACGACACCGCCGCCGCGTCGAGCTCCTCGGGCGTGAGGATGCGCAGCGTGCCGTAGGCGAGGCCGGGGTTCAGCAGCTGGAGGTCGACACCCGAGAAGAGGTCCGAGCGCAGCACCCAGCGCACGCCGCGCGCCGCCAGCCGGCGCGTGGCCGCGGCCGCGTCGGCCTCCTGGCGCTGGCCGGGCGGGAGGTAGATGAGGCGGTGCTCGTCGCCGCGCCGCGGCAGGAACGGCATGGCCTCCTCGATGGCCAGGTAGGCGGCCGCGGCCTGGTCGGCGCTGAGCGTGTCGCTGGGGAAGAACTCGAGCGTCACCGGCGCGACGATGCGCGCGGCTCCGGCCAGGTCGGCATCTGTACTGGTCGCCTCGACGTCGGGCCGGTACACGAGGGTGCCGGCCATCTGCGTGCGCTCGGTGGCGCGGTAGGTGGCCTCCTCGAAGTCGCGCTGCGAGACGGCGTGGCCCAGCACGTCGTGCACGAAGTCGTAGTGGATGGGGTGCTTCGGCGTGTTCTGGAAGTAGACGATCGGCGTCGTGTCGAGGTGCTCGAGGTAGAACTTCACGGCGTAGAGCGGACCGAGCTCGTCGTCGGCGTGATAGGCGATGGCCTCCAGGTCGGCGAAGGAGTCGGTGGGCGCGAAGCCGGTGCGGTAGTCGTCGTCGACGATGGGCGCGGCCACGGCCTGCATGGTCGGCGTGACGGTGCCGCCGCCGGCGGGCGCGCAGTCGTCGCAGCCGGCGGGCGCGGGCAGGTCGACGGCCTCGATGCGCGTGCGATAGCCGGGCGCCTTCACGACCAGCGTGCCGCGCGTGCCGGCGAAGGTGGCCACGCCGGCGCCGCACTCGGGCGAGCCCTGGTCGACGCCGTCGCAGTCGCGCGTGGCGAGCGTCGCGCCGTCGTCGAGCCAGAGCAGCGTGTCGCTGGCGGCGCGCGTGACGACCAGCGCGCCGTCGCCGCAGCGCTCGGCGCAGGTGGCCGGCGCGGCGCCGTCGCTGCAGGCCGCGAGCGCGCATGCGGCCAGCGCGAGCGTCGACCGCGCGAACGCGGAAAGCGCGATCGGCGACGGCGGGCGCGGGGCTCGGAGCCGGCGGCGCGTCATGCGCGCCTCACGGGGCGAGCCAGGCGCGGTAGCGCTCGTCGCCGTTCAGGTGGACCTCGAAGAAGGCGGTCGCGAGGCGCCTGGCCAGCGTGCGCGTGGCGGCCGGGTCGTCGCCGGCGGCGCAGGCGAACTGCAGCGTGATGGGGAGGTCCTCGGCGAAGTCGTTGTGGCCCGAGCCGGGCGCCACCACCTCGAGCTTGTCGGTCGAGCGGGCCTCTACGTAGTACTGATGATAGTTGTCGGCGACCGGCGCGCAGGCGGTGCCGAACGAGACCTGCCCGCCCTTCTCGCTGCCGAGGACGCCGATCGGCACGGTGAGGCCGGCCATGAGCTCGGGCGTGACGCTCGGGTTGTCGGCCGACGGCTGCGTCAGCGGCGGCACCGAGTCGACCGGGTCGAAGCCGAAGACGGCCTTGATGCGCGCGTCGCGGATGGCCGCCAGGATGACCGCCTTGCCGCCGCGCGAGTGGCCGGCGACGGCGACGCGGTCGGCGTCGAGGCCGGGGCCCGAGCTCGAGACGAGCAGCGCGCCGATGATGGCGCTGACGTCGTCGGCCAGGGCCGAGTGCGCGATGGGCGCGAGGAAGCTGTCGCCCCAGGTCGGGATGGCGGTGACGAAGCCGTACGAGGCGAGGTGGCGCCCGAAGCCGGCGAAGCTCGCGCCGTCGATCATGAAGCCGGGCGAGAGGAACACCAGCGGGAAGGGCCCGGCGCCCGACGGGACGTAGACGTCGACGGCGAAGTCGGCGAGGGTCTCGGTCGTCACCGTGACGCTCAGCGGGCCGGTGGCCGCAGGGTCGGGGACGCTCGCGGTCGTGTCGGGAGCGACGGTCGTGTCGGCGGCGACGGCCGTGTCCGCGGCGACGGTCGTGTCCGCGGCGATGGTCGTGTCGGCGGCGACGGTGTCGGCGGCGATGGTCGTGTCGGCGGTGGTCGTGTCGGCGGCGACCGTCGTGTCGGCGGCGACCGTCGTGTCGGCGGCGCTCGTCGCGTCGATGGCGCTCGTCGCGTCGTCGACCGACCCGGTCGTGTCGGTAGAGTCGCAGGCGGCCAGCGTGAGGGCCGCGACCAGCGCGAGCCCGAGCTCGATCGTCGAATTTGTCACTTAGTGTCCATTCCGGCCGATGTGATAGAAGTGCGCGGCCGACTGGACGCGCAGCTGCAGCGTGTGGCCGCTGGCGGTGGTCTCGGCGGCGCGATAGCGGTAGAGCGCGTTGTCGCCGCACTCGCCGCAGCCCCAGCCCTGCGCGTAGAGCGCGTCGAGGTAGGCGCCGGGCAAGGTGAGGCTGCCGGTGTCGGGGCCCTCGCACTCGACCTCGACCGGCGAGATGCCGCCGTGGGTGGCGATGCCGGTGGTCATACGCAGGTAGATGCGCGCGCCGGGCACGGCGTCGGTCCAGGCGAGGACCGCGTCGGCGCCGGCGCCGCGCGCGTCGAGCGCCGCGCTCCAGTCGGCGGCGGGCGCCGGGGCCTCGACCGGGCAGGCCTCGAGCGCGAAGGCGCCGACCGCGTCGCCGGCGGCGCTGAGCTCGATGAGCCCCGGCGCGAAGCTGCCCTCGGCGTCCCAGAAGTAGTCGTCGATGGCGCTCGGCTCGACGGCGATGGCCGTCGCCTGCACGCCGGCGAGCGTCACGCGGCCCGCCGACAGCAGGCCCGGATCGGCCACGCACGTCGACGCGACGCAGCGCTGGTCGGGCTCGCACGCCGGGTCGCACAGCGTCGCCTGATAGCGCAGGAGGCGGCACTGTCCCTGGCGCTCGGCCTCGGTATGGAAGGCCACGACCGCCCCGTCGAGCACGCGCCCGCGGAGCTGCACGTAGCCCGCGCTCAGCGCGAGCTCGAAGCGGTCGTCGGTCTGCGCGAAGCGCGGCCCGCTGTCGCCCGGGGTCGGAGCGCACACGCCGTCGCTGGCGTCGGCCCCGTCTGGCGACGCGTCGCTCGCGTCGCTCGCGTCGTTCGCGTCGGGGGCGTCCGCGCCCGCATCGGTGGCCGACCCGCTGTCGCCGCAGGCGGCGGGCGCCAGCGCAGCGAGGAGGAAGGCCCACACGGGTGAAGCTGGCGAGATACGTCGACGCATGCGGGCTCCTTCGAGGACGGAGTAGGTCGTCGGCCGCCGCCGAGTCAAGCGCGCGCCGCGAGCCTTGAGACGCGGCGAAGCGCTGTGCTACCTCGGGGCCATGCTGCTCCACGCGCGCTACTCCATCCCGACGTTGCCCTTCCTGGCCACGGCGCTCGTCGCCTGCGGCGACGATGCGAAGACCAACCCCGACAGCGCCGCCGACTCGGTCGCCGACAGCGCCGCGGACACGGTCGCCGACAGCGTCGCGGACTCGGTCGCCGACACCACGCCCGACACCGCGACCGACATCGTCGACGAGGACGTGCCGACCCACATCGACGACCTCGGCTTCGAGATCCGCGTGCCGCAGCTGCGCACCGTCCCGTCGGTGGACTTCGGCGGCACCCCCGGCACGGTCCAGATGAGCGACGTCGATCACGTCTGCAAGCTCGTCGTCGACGGCTTCGACGGCTACGTCTACGTCCGCGGCAACCCGGTCAGCTGCCCCGCCTTCGGCGGCTGCGACTACGACGTCTCGGGCGCCTGGGTGAAGGTCGGGACCGACCTGAGCCCGCTCGCCGGCGTCGACTACGACTTCGGCGGCAACCACCACAACGACTGGCTCGTCATCCCGAACGGGACGCGGTCCTTGAAGCTCTACCACTCGTCGTTCGGCTTCGGCTTCCGCTCGTGCCAGCCGCCCGACTGCGCGCAGATCTATGATGGCGCGACGCTCGTCACCGACGGCTGCACCAAGGACCGTACGCTGCCGGTCATCTGCGTGCGCATCGAGGACGACGGCACCGAGCCGCCGCTCGAGGACACCTTCGCCAAGTGCGCCGGCGACCCGAACCTGCAGTAGCCCGCCGCCCGCTCGCGCCTGCAAGATCGCCTTACGCGGGCTCGCGTCTGCAAGCACGCCTTGCACCGCCGCGGCGCCCGGACGCCTGAAATCACGACGCTTTCAGGCGGCACGTCGGTTGCTCAGGCAACCCCCGCCGACGGACGGCGGAGGGCGTGATGCGAGCGACTGTAATGATGGGCATCGTGTGGGGGCTCGGGCTGGGCGGCTGCCTCTCGGCCGCGCAGGGCGACAAGGATCCGCAGACGGATCCCATCGACCGAACGGACCCGACGGATCCCACCGACCCGACCGACCCGACGGACCCGACCGAGCATCCGACGGACCCGACGGATCCCACCGACCCGACGGACCCGACCGACCCGACGGATCCCACCGACCCGAGCGACCCGAGCGACCCGCAGTCGCGGGCCTGGTGCACGCCGCTCGCGGTGTCGGCGACGCCCGCCGTGAACCTCCCCGAGGTGCCGCCCGAGGCGCTCGACCCGGTGTGCGCGCTGGTCGAGGAGGCCATCATCGAGGGCGACCTCACCGCCACCTGGCGCACCGACTACGAGCGCGACGGCGACACCCTGTGGGTCTCGCTGCCGAGCGGCGGCATGGCCAACCTGCTCGAGGTCGGCTTCGTCGGCGACGCGCGCGTCTCGGCGCGCTACGGCCAGCGCGCGGGCGCCTTCAAGAGCCACCGCTTCGACCCGAGCGAGCCGGTCTACCGCTTCGCTTGGGACACCGCGGGCCACCTCGTCGAGGAGGCCACGCTCGAGAACGGCGTCGAGGACGTCTACCTCACCCAGAGCTGGGACGGCGATCGGCTGGTCGCGCGGCGCGAGGGGCGGAACAACTTCGTCGACAACGCGCTCGTGCGCGAGGACCTCGAGACGACCTGGCGCTACGACGACAGCGGCCGCCTCAGCGGCTCGACCTCGACCGGCTACGGCCACGTGTGGGAGGTGAGCTGGAGCTACGACGAAGCCGGTCGCCCGACGTCGGTCGAGCGCCAGCGCGACGGCGTCGCCATCGAGCGCCTGACCTGGCGCTTCGACGACGCCAACCACCTGGTCGCGCGCACCGTGCTCATCGATCGCACGCACGACCAGGAGGACGGCTGGAACCCGTCGGTCGTCGACGACCACGTCGTGGGCCTGCAGGGGGAGTGGCTCGCCAACCCGTGGCCGGCGTCGCTCGCGAGCGAGCGCGGCGGCTGCCTCGTCCTGCCGCACAGCGCGAGCCACGGATATCCGGCCGACGAGCGCGAGTACGACCTCGGCATGCCGCGCGACGAGCGCCCGACCGGCATCGGCTGGGCCTACGGCAACGACTCGTACGGCTGGAACTACGGCGACCTCGCCTGGTACTCGCACGCCGGCATCCACGGCCTCGACCCGAGCTTCGGCTACCCGCGCACGCTCGCGTCCGCCCTCACCTACCGCGCCGGGCGCATGGTCTCGGAGACGGTCACGGCCGGCGTCGCCGGCGAGACGCAGTACACGAGCCAGCGCACGCGCCACTTCGAGGCCGGCCACCTGGACGACGACCGCCTCGACCTGGCGCTGACCTTCGCGAGCGCGGACGGCCAGCCGGGCGGCGGCGCGACCATCGCCCGCGACCTCGTCTTCACCTGGCAGGGCGACGACCTCGTGGCGCGCGAGCTGGTCGACGACGCGCTCGGGCTGCTCGAGCGCCAGACCTGGAGCTACGACGGCGCCGGGCGCTGGCTCGCCCACGAGGTCGGCAAGCCCTCGCCCTACGCCCACGTCCAGGGGTGGTCGACGGGCGAGCCGGCCTGCGCCGACTGCGTCGCCGAAGCACCCGAGCCGTGGCGCCGCTACGAGCGCGAGCTCGACGACGCCGGCCGGACGCGCCTCCTGCGCGAGGTGGGCCTCGGCGAGGCCGGGGTGGCCGCGCTGGCGAGCGAGTCGCACTGGGCCTACGACGCGGGCGGGCGCCTCATCGAGCGCGTGACCGGCAGCTACGCCGAGCGCTGGCAGTACGACGACGCCGGGCGCCTCCTCCGCCAGAGCTGGGACAGCGACGCCGACGGCACGCCCGAGCAGTGGGAGGACACCACCTGGGACGCGCGCGGCCGCTGGACCCGGCGGCAGTACTTCGTCGACGGCGTCGCCAGCCGGGCGGTGAGCCGCGGCTTCGCCTGCTCCGACTGAGCTGATCGGATGGCCTCGCTCCGGCCGCCCTCATCCGGCCTGCGCTGGGGGTCGTGCATGGTTCGCGGCGCGCCATGCGGCGCTCCGCTCACCGACGTGAGCCACATGCGGGCGCCGACGTTGTTCGACAGTCTTTGAGCCCTCGCGCGGGCTCGGCGAGCGCCGGCGCGGCCACGGCTGCGGTCGCGCGCGGACCGCGTAACAGGCTGCTCTGCGTACTCCGAGCGAAGGCCGTCGCTCGGCTCTGGAACGAAGGCCGGCCGAAGGCTGGCCGGAGCGAAGAGCCGAGCTTTCAAGGCGGCCCCGAGCGAGGCCACAGCAACCGACTGGCACCGAGCGCTCGCCCGGATCGCGGGTTTCGCGACGCGCGCATCGAACGCGCAAATTCCGGGACAGGAGGTCGCGTTCGAGGCATGGTCCGCGCGATGTCGCACGACGCCGAGAAGAGCATCATCGCCCCGGTCCCCATCGACGACTTCTACCAGACGGTCGTCGATTACCTGGCCTACCCGCACATCACCGACGAGGTGAAGAGCGCGCACATCGTGTCGCGCGACGGGCCGGTCTCCATCGTCCACTTCACGGCGAAGATCATGTTCCGGAGCTTCGACTACACCCTGCGCATGGTCGAGGACCGGCCGCACGGCATGTCGTGGACCTTCGTGTCGTCGAACACGCTGACCGAGAACCGCGGCTGGTGGAAGCTCGAGGCCATCTCGCCGCACGAGACCAAGGTCACCTACTGGAACGAGCTCGGGGCGCGCTCGTGGCTGCCGAACGGCTTCATCAACGCGCTCGCCCGCGTGGTGCTGCCGCGCGTGCTGCGCCGCTGGAGCGCCTACGCGCAGGCGCAGATCCAGGCGCGCAGCGCCGCCCGGAGCGCCTGAAGCCCGAGGCTCAGTCGGTCCAGCTCGCGGCCTCGCCGCAGGTCGGCATCGCCTGGCCCTGCAGCGGATTCTCGAGCTTGGCGTCCGTCTGGATCCACTTCGGGTAGTCCTTGGTCATCGGGCACGAGAAGATGTGCCGCCCCTCGCGCAGCGAGGGCACGACGCCGGTGATGGCGATGAGCGCCTTCGACACCGAGCCGAACCAGGTGCGCGCCGCCGCGAGGTCGGCCGGCGCGGTGCTCCTGGCGGCCGCGGCGAGGTCGTCGAGCGCGCCCTTGGCGGCCGCGGCGTCGGCGCCGAGCGCGGCCTCGGCGGCGGCCTCGGCGTCGGCCAGCGTGGCGGCGTCGCTCGCCAGCGTGCCGGTCGTGTCGTGGGCCAGCTGCTTGCGCATCGACTCGTAGGCGGCCAGAGCCTTGTCGAGCGCCGCCCGGGCGGCGGCAGGAAGCACAACCGTGGTTGTCGGATTGGCCGGCCTGGCCGCGGACGCGGGCGCGCCGCGCGGCGCGGGCTCGGGCACGAGCAGCGGCGGCTCGGTCTTGGCGCAGCCGACGCCGGGCGTGGCGCCGAGCGGCAGGCCGAGGAGCGCGAGCGCGAGGATGCGGTGCTTCATGGTGCGGTTCTCCGGTAGCCCTTCCAGATGGCGAAGAGGGCTGGGTAGACGGTGAGCTCGAGCAGGAACGAGGTGACGACGCCGCCGAAGAGCGGCACCGCCACGCGCTTCATCACGTCGGCGCCGATGCCGGTCGAGACGAGCACCGGCGCCAGCCCGACGATGTTGACGAGGATGGTCATGAGCTTCGGGCGGATGCGCCGCGCCGCGCCCTCGACGATGACGTCGAGGAGGTCGGCCTGGGTCTTGAGCGTGCCGGCCTCCTGGCGCCGCCGATGTGACAAAGTCAGGTACAGCAGCATGACGACGCCGGTCTCGGCGTCGAGGCCGGCCAGCGCGATGAGGCCGACCCACACCGCCACCGACAGGTGGTAGTCGAGGGCCCACACCATCCACACCGCGCCGACCAGCGAGAACGGCACCGCCAGCAGCACGATGCTGGTCTCGACCGCCGAGCGTGTGTTCCAGTAGAGGAGGCCGATCACCAGCAGCAGGGTCGCCAGGCCCACCAGCACCAGGCGCTGCGAGGCGCGCTCCCACGACTCGAACTGGCCGGCGAAGACCTTGTGGACGCCGGTCGGCAGCTCGACCTTGGCCAGCACCTGCTCGGCCTCGGCCACGTAGTCGGGGATGCTGCGCACGCGCTCGTCGACGTCGACCAGCACGTAGCCGACGATCTGGCCCGACTCGCTGCGGATCGACATGGGCGAGGTGGTCGGGACGATTTTGGCAATCTGCCCGAGCGCGACCACGCGGCCCTCACCGGCCGGCAGCAGCACACGCTCCAGCGCGTCGGGATCGTCACGCCACTCGCGGGCGTAGCGCGCGCTGACGGCGAAGCGCTGGCGCGCGTCGGCGCCGCGCGGCAGGGCCTCGGTGATGGGCATGCCGGCCACCGCCGTCTCGATGGCGCGGCCGACGTCGGCGGTGTTGAGGCCGTAGCGCGCGGCCGCGGCGCGGTCGACCTGGAGCTCGAGGTAGAAGCTCGACGCGTCGCGCTCGGCGGTCGCGGCGCGCGTGCCCGGCACCGCGCCCAGGGCGCGCTCGATGATGACGGCGCCGCGCTCGATGGTGGCCGGGTCGGGCCCGAACACTTTGACGCCGAGGTTCGAGCGGAGCCCGGTCGAGAGCATCTCGAGGCGCGTCTGCACCGGCATCCACCAGATGTTCGGCATGCCCGGCACGGTCAGCTCCTTGTCGAGCTCGTCCTTGATCGTCGCCATGGTCACGCCCGGGCGCCACTCGCTCTTGGGCTTCAGCTTCACCACCGTCTCGAACATCGACATCGGCGCCGGGTCGGTGGCGGTGTCGGCGCGGCCGGCCTTGCCGAAGACGTGCTCGACCTCCGGCACCTGCGCGATGATGGCGTTCATCGTCTGCAGCGCGCGCGTGGCGACGGCGTCGGGCATGCCCGCGGGCGCGGTCGGCATGTAGAGGAGATCCATCTCCTCGAGCGGCGGCATGAACTCGGGCTCGAGCCGCAGGAAGGCCGGCACCGTCAGCGCGATGATGCCGCCGGCCAGGCCGACCACGAGCCAGCGGTGGTTCACGACGAAGCGGACGATGGGCACGTAGGCCGCGACGATGGCGCGCGTCAGGATGTGCTTCCGCTCGGGCAGGATCTTGCCCTTCACGAGCAGCGCCACCAGCGCCGGCGTCGCGGTCACCGCCAGGATCGACGCGAAGCCCATGGCGAAGGTCTTGGTCGCGGCCAGCGGGCGGAACAGCCGACCCTCGGTCGAGGCCAGCGTCAGGATGGGCACGAAGGCCACGGTGAGCACGAGCAGCGAGCCGAAGATCGACGGGCCGACCTCCTTCATGGCGTCGATGATGATGCGCCGGCGCGCCTCCTTGGCGCTGATGGGGCCGCTGCCGTCGGCGGCGTCCGGGCGCGGGTTGCCGTCGGCGTCCCATTCTTCCAAGCGCTTGTGCACGTTCTCGATGACGACGATGGCGCCGTCGACCATGTCGCCGATGGCGATGATGATGCCGCCGAGCGACATGATGTTGGTGGTGAGGCCGCCCGCGGCCATCGGGATGAAGGCGCACAGCACCGCCACCGGCAGCGTCAGGATGGGGACGAGCGCGCTCCGCACGTGCAGGAGGAAGACGAGGATGATGAGCGAGACGACGAGCATCTCCTCGAGCAGCGACTCCTTGAGCGTGCCGACGGCGGCCTCGATGAGCTCGGAGCGATCGTAGGTGACCTCGAGGCGGACGCCGGTCGGAAGCCCCTCGCGCAGCGTGTCGAGGCGCGCCTTCACGCGCTCGATGACCGACAGCGCGTTCTCGCCGTCGCGCATGACGATGATGCCGCCGACGACCTCGCCCTGCCCGTCGAGCTCGGCGATGCCGCGACGCGCTTCGGGCACCACCTCGACCTCGCCGACGTCGCCGAGCGTCACCGTCTCGCCGTCGGCGCCGGCGCGCAGGACGACCGCGGCCAGGTCGGCCGGCTTCGTCAGGAGGCCGCGGCCGACCACCACCTGCTCGTGCTCGGCGACCTCGAGCGCCTCGCCGCCGACGTCCTCGTTGGCGGCCTTCACGGCCATCTCGACGTCGGCCAGCGACACGTTGCGCGCCGCCATGCGCAAGGGGTCGAGGGCGATCTGCCAGGTGCGCGCGAAGCCGCCGACGCTGGCGACCTCGGCCACGCCCGGCACGCTCTCGAGCTGCGGGCGGAGCCGGAAGTCCTGGATGGCGCGCAGGCCGTCGAGGCTCGTGTGGCCGCTGCGATCCACCAGCGCGTACTGGAAGACCCAGCCGACGCCGGTGGCGTCGGGGCCGAGCACCGGGCGCACGCCGTCCGGCAGGCGCGGCGCGGCCTTCTGCACGTTCTCGAACACGCGCGTCCGGGCCCAGTAGAGGTCGGTGCCGTCCTCGAAGATGACCCACACGAACGAGCTGCCGAAGAACGACTGGCCGCGCACGGAGCGCACCTTGGCCGTCGACAGCAGCGCCGCCGAGAGGCGCTGGGTGACCTGGCTCTCGACCAGGTCCGCCGAGCGCCCGGGCCACTCGGTGTAGACGATGACCTGCGTGTCGCTGATGTCGGGGATGGCGTCGAGCGGCGTCTGGCCGAGCGCGAACCAGCCCCAGCCGGCGACGGCCACGGTGAAGAGCAGCGTGATGAACGGGCGACGAGCGCAGGCTTCGATGAGGCGGCCGATCATGAGGTCACCACGTCCCCATGGCCGAGCGCAGGCGGCTCTCGGCGCCGAGCAGGAAGTGGCCCGAGGTCACCACCTCGTCGCCGACGGCGAGGCCGGAGAGGACCTCCCAACCGTCGGGGCCGCGCGCGCCGACCTGGACCTCGACCGGCTTCATGCGGCCGTCGCCGAGGTCGACGAAGACGATGCGGCGCGGGCCGGTCCAGATGACGGCGTCGGTCGGGACCACCACGCGATCGGAAAGCACCTTGTCGAAGACGACGTCGGCGAACATGTCGGCCTTGAGGCGTCCGTCGGGGTTCGGGAGCACCACGCGCACGGTCAGCGTGCGCGTCATGGGGTCGAGCACGGGCAGGACGCTCGTGACCTTGCCGTCGAAGACCTGGCCGCCGAGGTAGGGCACGCTCACCTGCACGGCGGCGCCGACCTCGGCCAAGCCGGCGTCGAGCTCGTGGACGCGCGCCTCGACCCAGATGGGATCGAGCGCGGCGATGCGGAACAGCGGCGCGTCCATCGGCGCCGGCGCGCCGGCCACCGCGGCGCGCTCGATGACGGTGCCGGCGATGGGCGCCCGCAGCGCGAGCTTGCCGTCGGCGCGCCCGGCGCGGCCCAGCGCGCGCACGGCCGCGTCGTCGAGGCCGAGCAGGCGCAGGCGCTCGCGCGTGGCGCGCGCCATGTCGCGGAGGCCGAGCTCGGGGCTCCGGCCGGCGGCGGCGAGCCACTCGGCCTCGGCGGCGAAGAGGTCGGGGCTCGACACCTCGGCCAGCACGTCGCCGGCCTGGACCACCTGCCCCGTGGCGTTCACCGCCACGCTCTCGACCCAGCCGCCGGAGCGGCTCGTGACCGCCTGGATGGCGCCCTCGGGGATGCGCACGACCGCCGTCGCGCGCGCCGTGAGGTGGAGGTCGCCGCGCACCACCGGCGCGGTGGTCACGCCGATGAGCTGGCGCCGGCGCGCGTCGACGCGCACGGTGCCGCTGGTCAGCTCCTCGTGGGTGACCGGCGTCAGCTCCATGCGGCAGATGGGGCAGAGGCCGTCCTCGGGCGCGTGCACCGACGGGTGCATGGGGCAGGTCCACCAGGCGATGCCGGTGAGCGCGTCGCCGTCCACCGCGATGGAGCGGCCGCCCATGACGCGCAGCGTGACCGAGCCCTGCTCGGCGCCGCTCCGGATCGACAGCGTCACGGCGCGCGCGCCGACCTCGGGCACCGGCACGACGAGGGTGAACTGGCCGCGGCCGCGCGCCTCGACGGCGAGGTCGCCGGCCTCGACGCTGGCGTCGTCGCGCAGGACGCCGTCGCGATCGCCGACGCCCAGGTAGAGCTCGAGGCTGTCGCCGGCCGGGGCCTTGGCCGGGCGCGAGGCGTACGCGACGCGCAGCGGGCCGACGTCGATGGTGCGCGGCGTGGCCAGCGCGCCTTCGCCGAAGGGCCGGCCGCTGAACCAGTCCTCGAGCTCGCGCTGGAACACGAGCGCCAGCACGAGGACCACCGTCATCGTGACCAGCGCGGGCACATAGGGGAGCACGCGACGGAACCAGCTCATGGGGCACCTCCGATGGCGCTCGCCAGGCGGGCGTCGGCGATCCAGGCGTCGCGCAGCAGATCGAGGCGGCGCATGCGCAGGTCGAGGAGCGCGCTGGTGGCGGCCACCGCGCCGGGCAGGCCGCGCGCGGCGACGAGCGCCTGGCGCGCCTCGGCCACCGCCACGACCTTGTCGAGCTGGGCCAGCGACTCGAGCGTCGCGGCCAGCTCCTCGCGGCGCGTGGCGATGTCGGCCACGGCCTCGTCCTCGGCCACGAGCAGGTCGGCCTGGGCCGCGGCCACGCGGGCGCGCGCGGCGTCCTCGGCGCCGGCGCGGCGCGCGCGCTCGAACGGCAGCTCGACCATCACCATGATGCGCGGCCACATGGCGGCGTCGGGCCACATGGTGTCGAGGCCGGCGCCGAGCTCGATCATCGGCTTGTTCTCCTGCTGCGTGGCGGTCACGGCGCGCCGGCTGGCCTCGACGCGCGCCAGCGCCACGCGCACCTCGGGGCGATGCTCGGCGGCCGCCGCCAGGAGCGCCGGCAGCGGCTCGGGCGGGGCCGGCGGCGCGTCGAGCGCGGGCGTCGGCGGCAGCGCCAGGCCGGGCGCGCGGTGGAGCAGCGTGTTCAGCGTGATGGTCAAGAGCCTTTCACTCCGCGCGAGCTCGATGGTCGTCAGGTCCTGGCTGGCGATGTCGACCGCGGCGTCGGCGGCCATGGCCACCTCGGGCAGCGACGCGCGCAGCCGATCCATGAGCTGGTGGTGCGTGGCGATGAGTGCGCGCGCGGCGGCCAGCGTGCCCAGGCTGTGCACCGCCACGGCCGCCTGCTCGGCCAGATCGCGCCGCATGACGTCGAGCCCGAGCGCCTCGACCTGGGCGTCGGCGAGGGCGCGCGCGGCGCGGGCGGCGGGCGTGCCGGGCCAGGGGAAGGCCCAGCGGACGGTCATGCTCTGGCCGATCTCGCTGCCGATCGATCCGGGCGCGAGCATGTACTCGAAGCGCGGGTCGGTGCCGCCGCCGGCGCTCCTGACCTCGGCCGCGGCCGCGCGGATGGCGGCCCGGGCGCTGTCGAGGCGCGGGTTCCGCGCCAGCGCGATGGCGCTCGCCAGCTCGGGCGTGAGGAGCGTCACCGACGCCAGCGGGTCGTCGGCGGCGGGATCGGCGACGGCGGGGTCGGGCGTGGGAGATGCCGCGGGGGCG
Source organism: Myxococcota bacterium (assembly GCA_046351155.1). GTDB lineage: Bacteria > Myxococcota_A > UBA9042 > PHBI01 > PHBI01 > JAXLYZ01. Next base: position 206,037 of record JAXLYZ010000011.1, on the reverse strand, counting down.
CGCGCCATGCGCTCGAGCGCCGCGGCGTCGCGCTCCCAGGGGGCGGACGTGGCGCAGCCTGCGGTGCCGAGCACCGCGGCGAGCGCGCTAGCGATCCCGCGCGCGGCGGGACCTCGGGATGAGCTCATACATCGGACTCCGAGAAGCGGGTTGAGGACCGGGCACGGCGAGGCCGTGTCGGCTCAACAGCGGAGGCTTCGGGTCCTGATGTAGGGCGGGTCGCCGCCCGTGGCGGGCGCGCGCACGGGGGCGTGGGCGACGGACAGCGTCACGACGACGGGCGCCAGCACGACCGTGACCGGCACGGCCGGCGGCGCGGGCGCGAGCGACTCGACCGCGCCCGACGAAGGCGCCAGGTCGGCCTTGCCGACCTCGACGCGCTCGCAGGTCCGGGCCTTCATGGCCGGGCCGGCGGGCTCGCGCGCGTCCTTCTTCTCACAGCAGCAGCAGACGGCCTTCGGGGCCTCGCCGCAGCCGCAGACCAGCGCAGCCCAGCCGGGCCCGCTCACGAGGAGCAGACACAAGGCGAGCATGGCTGAGACGACGCGCGACACGATCGGGAGGTTACCACCGCCCGGCGACGCGGCCAAACGTCCTCGCCGCGGATGTCACCAACGGGGCGACGGGCCGCGCCGGATGCGGTCGGCGTGCGTGCTCCCGACATGGCGTGGTTCCCGGCGCGGCGGCACCGTGGTAGTCGCGCGGCATGCGGAACCTGCTCGTCCTGGGAGCGACCGGCGCCATCGGGCGCGCCTTCGTGGCGCGCGCGCTGGCCGATCTGCCGACCGTGCGCGTCGTGGCCTGGGCCCGCCCGGCGTCGCGGGCGAAGCTGGCCGACCTCGCGCACGCGCGCCTCGACGTGCGCGGCGTCGACGTCGGCCGCGGCGAGCCGCGCCCCGAGGACTGGCCCGAGCCGCTGGCCGCGGTCGTCAACTGCATGGGCTCGAACTACGTCGACGGCGGCGCGGCCGAGTTCTGGCACATCGATCACGCCGTGCCGCTGGCCATCGCGCGCGAGGCGCATCGGCGCGGCTGCCCGACCTTCGTCTTGCTTTCGGCGCTCGGCGCGCACCGCGGCTCGCCGCTCCTCTTCCTGCGCACGAAGGGCGTCCTGGCCGACGACCTCGCGGCCGTCGGCTTCGCGCGCCTGCGCATCCTGCGGCCGCCGTTCGTCAGCGACAGCACCGTGCCGCGCGCGTGGTACGAGCGCGCCGCGCTGCGGCTGAACCTGGCGTTGGCGCCGCTCATGCGCGGGCCGCTGGCGGGTCTGCGACCGATGACCTGCGACCAGGTCGCGCAGGACCTCGTACGCGCGACCGGGCTCGACAGAGACCGAGCGTGACGTGCACCGCCGGCCTCGGCCGGCGCACGGCACAGCGGCGCCCCGCCGACGGCGGCGCGATCTTCGCGCCCGTCGTCGACGAGGTCCGCGCGGCACGGCGCGGTCGCTCGCGCGAACCGCGCCTGCCGAGGTAAGCCAACTACGGCAGCAGCGGCTCGAGCGTCGCCCGGGCCTCGCACGTCCCGCCGCCGGTGAGATGCAGCGGGAAGTCGAGGTGGTGCGACGCGCCGTAGTCGTCGGTGGCGGTCAGGCGGATGCTGTAGTCGCCCTGGCTCGCACCGAGGAAGTAGGCCGTCGCGCCGCGCCCGACGAGCGCCCAGTCGCCGGCCGTCGGGCCGCTCTCGACCGCCCACGTGAAGCTCACGTCGTCGCCGTCGGGATCGGTGCCTTGAGCGCCGAGCGTGATGAGGCTGCAGGTGTTGCCGAACTTCGACGGCGAGATGGTGATGTTGGTGATGGTCGGCGGCCGGTTCACGGTCGCGAAGATGTCGAGCGCGCCGTTCGACACCGTGTCGCACGTGAACGCCGCGCCGAACTCGGTGGTCTCGGACTCGGCGACCGAGACGCTGTCGGGCCAGCTGCCGTCGCAGCACGAGAGGGCCTGCTCGTTCGAGTCGATGACGCTCACGTCATCGACCTTCCAGGTGCCCGGGTGCACGACGAAGAAGCAGTCGGCGACCGGCTGGCCGCCCTTCTCGGCCGGGGCCCACTCGGCGTCGCACGTCTGGACGTCGCCGTTGCCGTCGCTGATCTGGACATGGACACCGGCCGCGTTGCCGCAGCGCGTCTCGGTCGGTCCCATCGGCGTGAAGGAAATGGCGAGGGTAGTGGTCCCCGGGCTCGGGTCGGGACCGGGGGTGGACACATCGGCGCCACCGGCGTCGCAGGCCGCGATGGCACCCGCGAACGCCGCACATCCGAAGAAGGCGACGCCACGACTCAGGGTCTTCAGGTTCATGTCCTCTCTCCTGTTGCGTGTGATGTCGGGCGGCACCGAAGTCGAGAGACGTCGGGACCGCCCGCCACGAGCGGAGAGCATCGACCATTCCAGGCGGGCTCAAGTCGTGCGTGAGCCACACAAAGTCGATGAGGCGACGCGCGCTGGACGCGGCGCGCGGGCTGGGGCGGAAAGGGACCGGGCGGCGCGAGCGCGCGGCCGTCGCCGGCGCGCGACCGCATGAGGGGCGGGCACCGCGGGTGTCGCAGCGCCCGCGACGCCTGCCCCATTTCGCCTCGGCGAGTGAGCCGCGGTCAGGGCGCGGAGGGATCCGGGCACTGGTTTGCGACCTCGAGGTCGAACGGGTGCGGCTCGTCGCTCGAGCCGCTGTCGGAGCCCGTGCCGCTGCCGTCGACCGCGGTGGTCTCCTCGCTGTCGGGGTACCAGGCGCACATGCCCTCGTCGATGACGAGCGTCGGGTTCTTCGCGTGCTTGCTGGTCAGCGTGATCTTGCCCGACGACATGAAGAGCCCGTTCTGCAGCGCGATGGCCTTGGGCGTCGCGCCCTCGACCTTCACGCCGAGATCCTCGTCGGCCATGAAGCTGTCGCCCATGTCCTCGAAGACCTCGGGCGCCAGGCCGAGGCGGAGCAGCAGGCCGGCGTGCGCGGCGCGCGACAGCGACAGCTCGCCCGAGTCGTCGTCGAGCAGCACCAGGTGGAAGTCGAGCGCCGTCGCGCCGTCGTCGAGGCTCGCCTCGACGATCGTCTGCTGGTCGACCAGCAGCTTGGCCGGCCCGAGCACCAGGCCGCGCAGGTCGAAGCGGCGATCGGAGTCGACGAAGTCGAAGTAGGCCGCCGTGCGCGCGAGCTCGATCGAGACGGTGCCGGTCACGTCCGGTCCGGTCGGCAGCGGGTCGCCCGCGGGCACCTCCTCGCCGTCGCAGTAGGTCGTCGTCGTCTCGTTGCCGCCCTCGTCGACCACGACGTCCTCGTAGCAGTCGGGGCCGGCCACCACGGCCGACTTCGGCGCCGTCAGCGCCACGCGGCCCATGTCGATGTCGGCCGTCGCGCGACCCGAGGCCGCGTCGAGCTCGAGCGCCGTCGATCCCTCGCCGAGCTCGACCGAGTAGGTGTCGCCCTCCGACGTCGCCGTCAGCGTGACCGCCGAAGTGACCTCGGCCGAGACGCGCACCTGGTTCTCGGCCAGCCGCCGCACCACCAGCTTCACCGAGCCCGAGCCGCTCACGCCGGCGTCGCTCGGCGCGTCGCCGGACTCGACCGCGGCGTCGAGGATGGCCTTGGCGACGGCCAGCGACGGCTCGACCTGGATCTCGATCGAGGCCACGTCGTGGTGCAGCTCGAACTGCACCGCGGCGCGCCGCTCGGCGCCGACCAGCAGCGTCACGTCGATGTCGCCGGGCGCGAAGCTCACCACGCGGAAGCGCAGCTCGGTCGCCTCGATGGCGCGCGCGCACTCGTCGCCCCAGTCGGGGTCGCAGAAGCCGGCGGCCGTCAACCGGTAGATGACCTCGGTGTCGCTCTTCGACTCGACCTGGCCCTCGGTGAAGGCGTGCTCGCGGAAGAACGCCTCGACGTCGTCCAGGAAGGACTCGAACTCGAGTTCGTCCTCGGGGAGGAAGATCTGGTTGGCGCCCGGCGTCGGCGTCACCTCGACGTCGGCGCCCGAGCCGAGGAGGTCGTCGAGCAGGTCCACGCTCTTCGTGGCCGAGAGCCACTGGTCGACGGTCCAGACGTCGTGGGCCAGGGCGCGGAAGTTGGCGACCGAGTCGTCGGCGATGGCGGCTGGCGCGATGGCGAGCTTGTCGCCCTTCACCGGGGCGGAGTCCTCGCCGCATGCGACGAGGCCGGCGACGAGCGGGGTCAGGAGGAGCGAGCGTCGGAGAGTCATGGTGTCTTCCTTCCTACAGGAACGAGGCGGTGAGGTCAGTAGCCGCGTGCGCGGCGAGGCTCACCTCCCGAGACACGTGACGCGCGCGCGCTGGACACGCGCGCCGTCAATGCGCGCGCCAGGCGCCCCAGAAGACGTCGAGGCAGTCGCCGGCCTTGGCCTCGGCGACGGCGATGATGGAGACGCGCTCGGGCGGCACGACCAGGAGCTGGCTCGGTCGCCCCGGCCGGCACACCCCGACCGCCAGGTTGTAGCCGTCGGCCAGCGCGATGGGGTTCAGGATGGCCGGCGTGCCGGCGGCGCGCGCGGCGGCGGCGTCGCGCGCCCACACGACATAGTGATCGTCCGAGACGCCGCGCGCCAGCTCGCCGCGCGTGGCGCCCGACACGGCGTCGGGCAGCGCGCCCGGCACCGCCAGCACCGTCAGCAGCGCCACCGACAGCTCGCCCTCGGCGCCGCGCACCGACTCGGGCGGCGCGTCGTGGAGCGCCAGCTCGAAGGCGCCGAAGTCGCGGTCGCTGGCCACGTCACCGGCCACCACCGGGAAGGTCGCGCCGTCGGGTGGCGCGGCCGCCTCTGCGTCGGCGAGCGGCGCCCACACCAGCGCGAGCTCGAGGTCGGCCGCCGCCTCGGGCGGGAGCGGCACGGTGCCGCCGCGGATGACCATGGCCGGCGTGCCGCGCCAGTCGCCCTCGGTGAGCGGGTCGCCGCAGGCCGCCAGCGCGAGGCAAGCGCCGAGCCACGCCGACCTCAAAACGACACACCGACGCCGAGGCGCGCGAAGCCGCCGAGCCACGGCTTGGTCTCGACCGTGTCGATGTCCTTCCGCACCTCGAGCGGCGTCGCGCGCGCGCCGACCTCGAGCACGAGCGACCACGGCCCGGTGAGCAGCAGCTCGGCGCGCAGCGGCACCTCGAGCGCCGGCACCACGCGCCCGCGCGTCGGCTCGTCGTGGATGTCGCTCGGCGGGTAGTCCTCGACGTGCGCCACCACGCCGGCGCGGACCCCGAGGCCGAGCGACACGCGGCCGAGGTCGAAGCTCTTGCGCACGCCGAAGAGCAGGCCGAGCTCGTGGTCGACCGTCTCGATGCCCGAGCCGGTGCTGCGCGCCGCGCCGTACCAGAGCGCCGCGTCGAAGCCGATGGGGGCGAGGTCGAGGCCGAAGCCGAGGCCGATGGACGGCGCCGGGCCGAAGGCGTCGAGCGCCGGCGACGCGACGCCGACGAAGGCGTCGAAGTGGAATGCCGCGCTCGCGCCCCCACCCTTTCGCACGAGGCGCGCGTACTCGAAGACCTGCATGCCGGCCGGCTCGACGGCCGTGTCGCGCCCGGCCGCGACGCTCACCGGACCCGCGAGGTAGCGCTCGGGGCGCCGCCAGCGCACGACGTAGCGCCCGGCCGGCAGCACCACGCGCGTGCCGGCGGCGCGGCTCGACACCTCGGCCGCCAGCGGGCCGTCGCCGCGGCCCTCGTGGAAGAGGAAGCGGCCCTCGCCGGGCAGCACCACGCTGCCCTGCGACGAGGTCGACGCGAGGCTCGTCAGGATGACGTTGGCGCGACCCTTGAAGTCGTAGCGGTAGGTCGGGTGCTGCACGCCGGCCGCGGTCATGGCGGTGCTGGCGACGGTCTGATCGCGCGCGTAGCGATAGGCCTCCTCGAGGCTCACCTGGCCGTCGTCGTTGGCGTCGCCCGCGCCGCGCAGGCCGGCCAGGAAGTGGTGCGTGAAGAACGAGGCGCCGATGGCATCCGACTCCTGCGCGTCCTCGCCTTGCGTCGCCGACGCCAGGATGGCCATGCCCTCGGCGGCCGGCTCGGGCACGAGCGGCAGCGTGAACGCGTCCTCGGGTCGGAGCCCCTTCACGCGCGTGGCGAAGCCGGCGCGGCACGCGTCGACCACCAGCAGCCGCAGCTCGGCCGACGAGCCCTGCACCGAGTTGACGAGCTCGTCCCAGGGCAGCGCCGTGTCGCCGAGGTGGAGCGACTTCTGGTCGGCGTGCCCCGAGTAGTAGACGACGAGGACGCTCGTCCGACCCGGCTGCCGGTCGGCGCGGAGCCGCGCGTTCAGCCGCGCGAAGGCATCGCGCATGCGCGTCGCGTCGGGGTCGACCAGCGTCACCACGTTGTCGGGCAGGAAGCCGCCGAGCTCGACCAGCACGTCCGACACGCGGCGCGCGTCGCGACCGGCGTAGGCCAGCGGCGTCTCACCCGAGCCGCCGGCGTGGGCGCCGACGACCAACGCGTAGCGCGTCTCGCCCGGCGGCGGCAGCGCGGCGCGGGCCGCTCCCGACGCGGCTCCGAGGGCCACCGCGGCGCTGGCCAGCAGGGCGAGCGCGAAGGCCGTGACGACGGCCGTCAGCGGACGTCGAGCGTGTGGGTCTCGAGGGCGCATTCGTTCGGATCTACCGTCCCGGGGTCAGCCGATATCAGGTCGGAGGCATGCTTGCACACGGTCACGCGCAGGCGCGTCTCGCTGCCGGCAGTGGTCATCAGGCCGAGCGGAATCCAGCCGTCGCCGGGCACGACGCCGGTGTGGATCGACTGCCAGCGGCCCTCGTCGAACGACTCGATGCGCAGCTGCATGCCCGCGCCGTTCCTCACCCGCAGGCGCAGGCGGTCGCCGTCGTGGAGCGTGCCGAGCGCGTCGAGGTGGGCGTCCTCGGCGATGACCACGTCGCCGCGCACGACCGTCGCCTCGATCGACAGTGCGCCCTTCAGCCGCACGCCATCCGGGCCGCCGACGCCGACCGGGTCGCCGCCCGCATCCGGAGGTCGCGTGACGACCAGCACGACCGCGATGGTGGCCGCCACGCCGAGCCCGCCCGTCAGCCAGCCGAGCCAGCGCCGGCGCGGCGGCACCGCGCTCACGGCGGCGGCGGCGATGCGCGCCGGAAGCGGCTCGACCGCCGCGGCGCCGACGTCGATGCGCTCGAGTCGCACGAGCTCGGTGCAGCGCGCGCACGTCGACAGGTGCGCGTCGACGAGGTCGCGCTCGACCGGGCCGAGCCGGCCCATGGCCGCCAGCGACACGCGCCGGTGCGACAGGCAACCCTCGGGGACCTCGCGGGCGCAGGTCGCGCTCACAGCGCCACCGCCGGCTTGGCGAAGAGGCGCTGGGCCGCCTCGCGGAAGGCCTCGATGCGGCGGCTGACGGTGCGCCGATGCAGCGCGGTCACGTCGGCGATCTCGTCCTGGTCCATGCCGTCGACGTAGTAGTAGACGGCGATGGCCGCCAGCTCGGGGTCGACGTGGGCCAGCACGCGTCGCACGTCGATGCCGGCGTCGCTCGGCGCGGCCGGGCCCGCCTCGGCGGCCGGGCCCTCGGCGGCCAGCAGCTCGCGGCGGCGGCGCCCGTCGCGCAGCGCGTTGATGGCGCGGTTGGTGGCCATGGCGTAGAGCAGCGCGCCGGCGCGCTCGGGCGAGGGTCCGGCGCCGTACTTCTCGGCGTAGGTCACGAAGACGTCTTGGGCGAGGTCGTCGGCCATGGGTTCGTCCCCGACGATCCGGCGGCAACGGCGGCGGATCATCGTGATGTGTGAGCGATAGAGATGTCCGAGGTCATGCTCGGCCGTCATGGGAGCGGGCATCGGGGCCATCGTACGTGGTTGCCGGGGAGCCGGCGCGGAGCCCCAATCGAGCCCCACGCCGATGATGACACGCGAGCGCGCATGCGTGGACGCGGTTTGTTCGGTCGCCCGGCGCGCGCGCGCGGCGCGGCCGCGTCAGGCGCCGAAGGACAGGTCGCCGAAGGCGAAGGTCGGGCGCACGCCGGGCGCGAACCAGGCCGCCACCAGCTCCGAGCTCGGCACCACGTTCGGGAAGCGCGGGTCGCGCGCCGACGGGCCGGCCAGCGTCTTCTCGACGATCATCGAGAGGTACTGATCGAGCCCGCGCTCGAGCGTGTTGCCGTTCAGCACCACGTCCATGCCGCTCCTGGCGTAGGCGCGGAGACCCGGTATCCGCGAGTGCTCGGGGGCCCAGCTCTCGGACGCGATGCCGTTCTCGCTCGTGACCATGACGCCCTCGGGCGTGCGCACGGCGATCGAGTGGTTGCCCTCGGTGTGGCCCGGCGTCGCGACCAGCGCCACCGAATCGCCGAGCATGACGTCGCCGTCGAGCAGGATGACGCGCGCCGGGTCGATGCCCTCCGCGCCGCGCGGGCAGTACCAGCGCAGCTGCGGCGCGGTCAGCGCGTGGAGCGACTCCCACTCGGCGCGCATCACCAGGAGACGCGCGCGCGGGAAGAGGCCGCCCGGGCCGATCCAGCCGCGCAGGTCCTGGGTGTGCAGGTGGTCGTAGGTGATGTAGTCGACCTCGGCGGGGCGGAGGCCGACCTCGGCCAGGCACGCGCGCACCTCGGGCCCGCGCGTGGCCAGCGCCTTCTCGGCCAGCGGGCCGGCCGGGCCGAAGCCCTTGCCGAGGTCCTTGAAGTAGGGCGTCTCGGCGTTGCGCGCGGCGTCGCTCGGGCTCACCAGCAGGACGCGCGGGCCGGCCGCGGTGTCGACGCGCACGACGAACAGGCGATTGGCCATGCACACGAACGGCACCGGCAGCGCCAGCGCGTCGCGGAAGCCGTACTTGGCCGGATACGGGAAGCGCACGAGCTCGAACGAGCGATACTGGCGCACCGGGCGCGCGCCCATCAGGCGCTCGCGGAGGCCGGTCGCGCGCTTCACCAGCTCGCGCCGACGGTCGGCCGGGCCGCTGGCCGAACGCGCCCCGACGAAGTCGTCGAGCGGCGTCAGGTCCTCGGGCAGCGGCGACCGATCGGCCGCGGCCGTCACCGCTCTTCCCGGCGCGCCTTCTTGCGCCCGTAGTAGACGATGAAGAGCGCGAACACGAGGCCGGCCGTCGGAGCGCCGCCGGCGCAGCCGCCGCCACCCTGGAAGTTGCCGGCCGGGGCCGACGTGTCCTCGCCCGGGCCCTGGTCGGGGATGACGACCGGGTCCTGGCACACGCCGCCATTGCACGTCTGGTTGCCGCTGCAGCCCGGCGCGCACGAGCCGCCGCAGCCGTCGTCGCCGCAGCTCTTGCCGTCGCACTGCGGCACGCAGGCGATGGGCACGCAGGCGTTGTTCTCGCAGGTGGTGGCGCCGGTGCAGCCGGGCGGGCAGATGCCGCCGCAGCCGTCGTCGCCGCACACCTTGCCGTCGCACTTGGGCGCGCAGGGCTGCTTGAAGCACTGCCCGAACGGCGAGCAGTACTCGTCGGCGGCGCACGTGCCGCAGAGCCCGCCGCAGCCGTTCGGGCCGCAGCTCTTGCCGACGCAGGCCGACTCGCAGGCGTCGTGGCACTGGCCGTCGCCCTTGCAGACGTCGCCGCCGCCGCAGAAGCCGCACTGCCCGTCGCAGCCGTCGCTGCCGCACTCGCGGCCGGTGCAGTTGGGGGTGCAGTTCGGGCCGCCCACGCACTTGCCGGCGTAGGTGCAGCTCTGGCCCGGCTGGCAGCCGGCGCCGCAGGTGCCCGAGCAGCCGTCCCAGCCGCACTCGCGACCGTCGCACTGCGGCTGGCAGCCGCCGCCCGTCACGCAGTGGTTGCTGACGTTGCAGCTCTCGCCGGCGTCGCACACGCCGCAGTTGCCGCTGCACGAGTCCGCGCCGCACTCCTTGCCGCTGCAGTCCGAGGTGCAGCCGCTGGTCGTGCTCACGCACTTGCCGGTGTAGCTGCAGCTCTGGCCCTCGCCGCAGGTGCCGCACGTCGAGCCGCAGCCGTCCCAGCCGCAGTCCTTGCCGGCGCAGTCGGGGACGCACGAGCCGCCGAGCACGCACTGGCCCGAGAAATTGCAGCTCTGGCCCGAGGGGCACAGGCCGCAGGTGCCGCCGCAGCTGTCGGGGCCGCAGGTCTTGCCCTGGCACTTCGGCGTGCACGCCGACGGCACGACGCAGTGGCCGTTGTAGTCGCAGCTCTGGCCCGACGGGCAGGTGCCGCACGAGCCGCCCGGGCAGCCGTCGGAGCCGCACTCGCGGTTGTCGCACAGCGGCACGCACGAGCCGGCCGTCACGCAGTGGCCGGCGTAGTTGCAGCTCTGGCCGGCGTCGCAGCCCGGCTCGCAGGCGCCGAAGCAGCCGTCGAAGCCGCACTCCTTGCCGGTGCAGTCGGGCGTGCACGAGCCGGGCACGACGCACTTGCCGGCGTAGTTGCACGAGGCGCCCGCGCCGCAGCTGCCGCACTGACCGCCGCAGCCGTCGGGGCCGCAGTCCTTGCCGAGGCAGTTCGGCGTGCAGGTGCCGCCGGCCACGCACTGGCCCTGGAAGTTGCACGACTCGTTCGGGCCGCAGCTGCCGCAGGTGCCGCCGCAGCCGTCACCGCCGCACTCGGCGCCGGCGCAGTGCGGCGTGCAGCCGCTGGGCGTGATGCAGGCGCCGGCGGTGGTGCAGCTCTGGCCCGCGGCACAGGTGCCGCACGAGCCGCCGCAGCCGTTGCCGCCGCAGGTCTTGCCGGTGCAGTTGGGCGTGCAGCCGCCCTTCGGCACGCACACGCCGTTGAAGTTGCAGCTCTCGGTCGACGAGCACTGGCCGCAGTAGCCGCCACAGCCGTTGGCGCCGCAGGTCTTGCCCGAGCACTGCGGCTGGCAGCCCGACTTCGGCACGCACTGGTAGGTGTAGCTGCAGCTCTCGCTCTCGAGGCAGTAGCCGCACTCCTGGCCGCAGCCGCCCGAGCCGCAGGTCTTGCCCTGGCAGTTGGCCTCGCACACGCCCTTCTTGACGCACTGGAAGTTGTAGTCGCAGCTCTCGTCGGCGGCGCAGCCCGAGCCGCACGGCACGCCGCAGCCGTTGTCGCCGCACTGCTTGCCGTCGCAGTTGCCGGTGCAGGTGGCCGGGTCGATGCACTGGCCGTAGACGTTGCAGACGTCGCCGCTGGGACAGCTGCCGCAGCCCGAGCCGCACTCGACGCCCTTGCACGGGTCTTCGCTCGGGTCGATGCAGCCGTGATACGGGATGAGGTTCAGGAACGTCTTCACGCCGCAGGTCTTGCCGAACCACGAGCAGTCGATGGTCACCGACAGGTCGAAGGCGCAGTACGTGAAGGAGTCGTTGTCGCAGAGCCCGTTGATGGGCACGCCGCTGCAGTCGGCGCGCGCGCTGTCGGCCGTGGCGCCGCACACGGCGAGCGCGAGCCCGAGCGCGACGGCGAGCCTCGCCAAGCCGGGCGACGCCGCGGCGGCGAGCCTCGCCAAGGCGGGCGAAGCCGCGACTGCGACGCGGACGAGCGGGCGGGCGAGACAGCGGACGGTGCCGAAGCGCGTGACGTTCATGCGCGCCACTATAGAAGATGCGCGCGGGAGGCGTCCACCGCCGCGAGGCGCCGCAGCGCCGCGCGCCTAGGGGTGCGCGGTGCCGGTCTCCATGCGCACGCCGCGCTCGAAGACGACCTCGCCCAGGCGCTGGCCGGCCGGGTCGAAGACCTCCCAGACGCCGTGGCGCAGGTCGTCGACGTAGGGTCCGCGGAACTGCGAGACGCCGTCGGTCGAGGCCTCGATCCACTGGCCGACGCGGCGCCCTTCGAGGTAGGCGCCCTGCGCCAGGACGGCCTTGCCGTCGGGGCCGAGGTGGGTCCACACGCCGTCGCGCCGGTCCTGCTTGTAGCTGCCCTCGAAGCGCGAGCCGTCGACGTCCCACTCGACCCAGGCGCCCTGGCGCAGGCCGTCGCGCATGGGGCCCTCGGACTCCTTGCGCCCGGTGGCGTCGAAGAGCGTCCAGATGCCCTGGCGCAGGTCGTCGCGATAGGCGCCCTTGGCGCTCGGGCGGCCGGCCTCGTCGTACTCGATCCAGGCGCCGGTCCGGCGCCCGCTCGTGAGCGTGCCCTCGGCGCGGCGCGCGCCGCTCGGCCAGTCGACGACCCAGTGGCCCTGACGCACGTCGGCGACGTAGCTGCCGCTGGCGATGGAGCCGTCGTCGAGGCGCACGATCCACGGCCCGTTGCGCTTGTCGCCCTTGTAGGTGCCCTCGGCGACCAGCGTGTCGGCCTTGTCGAAGGCGCGCCACAGGCCGTCGCGCTTGTCGGCCTTGAAGAGGCCGACGAGGTGGGTGCCGTCCTGGTCCCAGCTCTCGTACTCGCCCTCGCGGATGCCGGCGCGATAGGTCGTCGTCAGGAGCGGACGGCCGCCGTCGTCGAACTCGCGCCACACGCCCGAGCGCTTGCCGTCGGTGTACTCGCCCTCGATCTTCAGCCGGCCGTTGTCGTGCCACTGGGCGTAGCGGCCGTGCATGACCAGCTCGCCGCGGTCGTCGCGGTAGGCGCACCACTGGCGCTTGCCGATGGGCGGCCCGTCGCCGATGAGCGTCGACTTCTCGGGGCAGGTCGCCGCGCGCGCCACCGCGCCGGCGCCGAGCGCGCCGAACGCGAGCAAGGCGACGCCCAGCACGGTCCCACGCCGCCGCGCCGCTCTGCACTCCACGAAGATCACGGCCTGACTTCCCCCGATTGCGCCGACCCCCGCGGTGTCAGTGCGGTAGCACCTCGGGGCGAGTCGACTCTAGCACGCCATCCCAGGAGTCGGCAGCCGGAGGTTTTCATTCCTGGTGAATCGCCCGGAGTCGCGCGCCGCGGCCGCACGGCTCGGCGTCGGTCGAAACCGGCGGCGCGCTAGCGGATGCGGAGCGGCGCGCTCAGCGTGCGCTCGGCCTGGTCGACGAAGGTGCGGAACGCCGGGTAGTCGGCCGGGTCGATGCGCGCCGGGGCGAAGCGGGCGTGGCGCTCGATGGTGACGACCTCGGCCTTGCCGACGTGCGCGGTCGTCGTCCGCTGGGTGAGGTGGTGCGGGCCGTAGCTCGCGTCGAGGTCGCTCGGCAGCTCGCTCGGGCTCGTGCCCGGCGGCAGGGTCACGCGCAGGACGACCTTCTCGCTGTGCGGCGACACGCGGAGCGGCGTCTGGCGCGCCGGCAAGGACGCCATGATGGAGAGCCCGGGCGCGCTCGCCAGGTCGGGCGCGGCCAGCGTCGCGAACGGCTTCGCGACCGTGTAGACGCCGCCCTCGACCGACGCCCAGCCGGGCAGCTCGAGCGACAGCGTCCAGCGCATGGGCTGCTCCGGGTCCTCGGCGTCCTTCACGTCGAACGACAGGAGGCGCGCCGAGCACCAGCGAGCCCGACCACTGCTCCCAGAGCGCCTTCCGCCGCGACTCGTCGAAGCCCTGCCAGAGCTGCCTCAGGATGACCGACGGCACGCCGCGCGCCAGGCCGCGCAAGGTCGCGGTGGCGTCGCCGTTCTCGGCCAGGCGGATGTCGACCTCGACCTCGAACGACTCCTTCTCGCGCGGGTCGGCCGCCGGCACGTCGCTCCACAAGGCGGCCGCGTCGACCGGGTCAGCGCCGCGCGCCGCGTCGCGCGCGATGCGCTCGGGCACGAGGCAGCGCGCGCCGCGGAGCTCGGCCGGCATGGCGTCGAACGGCATCCACGGCCGCGACGGGTCGAGGAAGACGCGGCCGTCGCCGCGCGCCACCACCACCAGCGGATAGAAGAAGCGGTTGGCGTTGGGGGTCGGCGCGCGGCGATCCTCGGGCGCGCCGTCGCGCTCGGGCGCGCACAGCCACAGCTCGGCCGAGCGCCCTTGGCCCGCGCGAGCGCCAGCAAGGCCAGCGCGCGGTGCCCTTTGCCGACCGCGATGGCGGACTCGACCGGCGTCTCGAAGAGGTTCAGCTGCTCGGCGTCCTCCATGTCGGTCTTCACCCACGTGAAGTCGGACCCGAGCGTGGCGAGCTGCCTGGCCAGCGCCGTCGTGCGCGGCGCCGGGCAGCGAGCACGCGCTCGAGGCGCGCGGCGAAGCTCGTGGCGATGGCCTGCCAGGCGCGCTCGGCGCCCTCGGCCGCGTCGACGCCGTCGCCGTCGACGGCCACGCGCAGGTCGGCGAACGGGAAGAGGCTGCGCGCGCCGACGGCCAGCGGCTCGCGCGGCACCGGCGGCAGCGTCAGGCCGGTCCAGGCCCACGTGCGCGAGCCGTCGGCCTCGCGCGTCACGGCCGGCTCGGGCGCGCCGGCGAAGCGCGTGGCGACCAGCGCCAGGCCCTTGGCCAGGTGGAAGCGCGCGTCCTGGCGATAGGTGGGCGCCGACCAGCCCGCGAACGACACGCCGGTGAGGTAGCCGCCCTCGCCTGGGCTGACGCGGCTCCGCACGACATAGGCGGTCTCGACGGCGTCGCCCACCTGCAGCTCGGGGAAGGACAGGTCGGCCTTGCCCTGGGTGCGCTCGGGGTATAGCACGCGGCCGTCGGCCTTCAGCGTGCGCGCCACCAGGAGGCGCGCGCCGTCGGGCGGCGCGAAGTCGCCGAGCGCGTCGGCGGCGGCCTTGCTCTGGACGATGCGCAGCTTGTGCTGGAGCTCGAGCGTCGAGCCGTCGGCGCGCACGTCGACGATGTTCTTCTCGAGCACCGACACGATCGGGAAGTCGCTCCAGCCGGCGACCTTCGGGTCGTCGCGATAGGCCGCCAGCAGCACGCGGCCGTCGTCGAGCGCGTCGAAGGCCTGCGGCTTCCCGGCGAGGTCGGCCAGGAGCCTCGACCGGCGCGAAGTCGGGGTGCTGCGCCAGCGCCAGCGCGAGGTTCTCGTGGGCCGTCTCGGCGTCACCGAGCTGCAGCTGCGGCGGCCTCGCTCGGCGTGGGCCCAGGCGTCGTCGGGGCGCATGGCCAGGAAGGCGTCGAGCAATCGCGGCCGCGCGCGCCATGCTGGCCACGCCACCGTCGGCGCGGCAGCGCGGCGATGGCCGAGCGCAGGAGTACGTGGCGCTCGGGCTCCATGGCGAAGGCCTGGTCGTAGAGGTCGGCCGCGGCGCCGGGCCGGCCGAGGTCGAGCTCGAGCCCGGCGAAGCGCGCCGTGCCCGCGCCCGGGAACGCTCGGAGCAGCGCGGCCGCGTCGGCGCGCGCCGCCGCCAGGCGACCGAAGACGCGCTCGGCGTCGACGATCTCCTGCAGCACGCGCGGGCTCGCGGCGACGAGCCTGGGCTTCATGCGCAGCGCCGCGACGGTCTCGAGCGCGTCGGCCTCCCAGCCGCGCGAGCGCTGGATGTCGAGCCGCTCGAGCAGCGTGCGCGTCGCCGCCGAGCTCGCCCAGCAGGCTCAGCGCGCGGTCGGGCTGCTCCGCTTCCTTCTCGAGCCGCGCCAGCGCGCGCAGCGCCACCGGGTTCTTCGGCCACACGGCGCGCACCGCGTCGAGGCGGGCGCGCGCGTCCTTCCGCTGGATGGGCGCCGGCGTGCGCGCGTCGATGCGCCGCGCGCGCGGCCAAGAGGTCGATGAGCGGGCTCGGCCCGAGGTGCCGCTCGAGGCTCGCCAGGCGGAGGCGCGCGCCGGCCACGTCGACCAGCGGCCGCGACAGGTGCTCGTCGAAGTCCGACAGCGCCAGGATGGCGCTGGCCGCGTCGCCGACCGCGAGGCTGATCTTCGGCGGCGCCGGCACCGGCCCCTCGCCGAGCACCGACAGCGTGACCTTGAAGAAGCCGGTGCCGTCGGGCGAGGCCAGCTTCATCGGAGGCGCGCGCCCGCGGCCGGCACCTCGGCCACGGCCGACGCCAGCCACGGGTCGTCGGGGCGCGTGCGCCGCGCCAGCTCGACGCCGTCCAGGAAGAGGCGCACGTAGCGGTTGCTCTCGATGCGCAGCATGGTGCGCTGGCCGGCCCAGGGCGCGCCGAGCTGGGTCTCGGCGAAGCCGACGCCGCCCTGCTGCAGATCGAAGAAGGTCACCTCGCCGTCCGAGAAGCGCGCCTCGGTGGTCCGCGTCGGCGTCAGATCCCAGCCCGCGCCCGACCGCCCTCGGCGGCCAGCGCGCGCGTCTCGGGGCCGAGCGGGCGATCGAAGTCGAGCTCGGGCGCGCGCCCCACGGCGCCGACAGCCGCCAGGCGCGGAGGTCGTCGGGGCGCGCGGCCGACGGCGCCGGGTCGGGCTCGCCGGCGACGTGGCCGAGCAGCGACAGCTCGCGCGCGGCGGCGAAGCGCGCCGGCTCCCAGGCCGCGCCGGGCCGCGTCAGGACGGCCTCGAGCGCGTCCTTGCCGGCGAACACCGAGCCGCCGTCGAGGCGGCTCGCGAAGCGGTCGCACTCGTTGGCGAGGCGGCGCGCCAGCGCCGGGTCGCGCGTCGCCGTCAGCACCTTGGCGAGGTAGGTCAGCGGCCGCTCGAGTCACCCGACGCGCGCGACGCCTCGAGCGCCAGCATGAGCGCGCGCCCGGCCTCGGGCGAGGCCGGGTCGGCCGTCGCCAGGATCGACTCGGCGGCGGCGAGCGCCGCGGCCGGGTCGTGATCGACGACGAACGCCAGCTCGGCCCGCGTGAGCGGCGACGCATCGGCGGCCGCGTCGCGCGCCTCGCTCCAGGTGGCCGGGCCGCACGCGTGGAGCGCCGCCGACGCGACCAGCGCGAGCGACGCGACCAGCGCCGGCGCGAGCGGTCGCCGCTTCAACGCCGGAGCTCGTGGGCCATGCGATCGCGCGGCGAGCGGACGTAGACGCTCGGCGAGTAGAAGCGGAAGGTCGACACGCGCGAGGTGTAGACGCAGGCGTAGTCCTCGACCTGGGCGCCGAAGGCGGAGAGCTCGCTGCGATCGCGGAAGAGCGCACCCCAGGCGGGGTTGAAGCGGTCGGCGATGTCGGCCTCGAGCGCCGTGGCGCGCTGGTTCAGGTCCTTCAGCTGGCCGTTCAGGTCGAGGTCGCGCACGCCCTCGAGCGCCAGCGCCGAGCGGTCGAGCTCGAGGCGATAGGCCATGTCCTCGAGGCGCTCGAGCTCGTCGACCTTGCCCAGGTTCTCCTGCAGGCGCTCGAGCTCGAGCTCCATCTCGGGGATGACCATGGCCGTGCGCCACGACGTCGCGCGCTTGCTGCGCAGGATGTCGCCGTAGATGTGGTCGCCGACGTAGAGCACGTCGTCGCCGATGAGGCCGGCCATCTTCGAGAGGTCCTGAAAGTTGCCGCCGAGGTACATGCCGCCGCGCTTGAGCGACGCGGCCGCCTCGGGGTGCACCGCCAGGTCGTCGTCGATCTCGTGGAACGGATCCTCGGAGCGGAAGAAGAGCGGCTTCTTGGCGCTGCAGAAGACGTAGTCGAAGTAGTCGCGCCAGCCGCCGGCGTAGTTCAGGTGCGCGCCGTCGAGCAGGTAGGTCATGACGGCGTGGGTGTACGACGGCTCGGAGTTGGTCAGCAGGAAGAGGCGCTTGCCCGAGCTGCGGAAGCGGTGGAGCACCTCGCCGAGGCTCGGGTCGCGCCGGATATATTGAGGGATGTCGGCGAGGATCTTCGCCTTCAGCGTGCCGTCGCGGTGCAGCTCGTCCATGCCCTCGCGCAGATCGCGCCACAGCCGCTCGTAGGTCGGCTTGCTGGCGCCGGGCTCGACCGGCTGCGCGTCGAAGCGCGCCACCAGCTGGCAGTAGAGGCTGATCTCGGGCAGCGAGAAGAGCGTGTCGACCATGACGATCGACGGGTCGCCCGGGGTGAGCTTGCGGTTCGTGTAGATGGACTTCCTGAGCTCGCGCTCGAGCACGCCGGCGCCGTGCCACACGCGCCCGACGAAGCGGTGCGAGTCCATCTTGAAGACGTTGCCGTGGGCCATGTCGACGGCCAGCCCGCGAATGGCGAAGCCCGGCTGGTAGCGCGTCTCGAGGATGTCGCGCGGGTAGCCGTAGCGGTCGACGAGGCGCTCGAGCACCATCTCCGCCTGGAGGTGCTCCATCGTCTCTTCGTACACGGCCAGCGTGTAGTCCATGTCGAAGCCGACGTGGCGGATTCGATCGAGACGGAGGTTCCTGTTGCAGAAGACGCGTCGCGAATAGGGCACCCGCGACTCCGGGCTCGGCACGACCATGGTCGGTCGGAGGTAGCACGCGCGCCTGCCCGCGGCAAGCGAGGCCGGTCGCGCTCGCGCCTCGGAGGGCCAGGCGGGGCGCCAGGATGCTAGAGGTCGACGAAGCGCCAGTCGCGCTCGGCGGCGATCGCGTCGACGAAGGCGCGCACCGTCACAGACAGGAAGCGCGCGCTCGGATAGGCGAGCTGGATGGGTAGCGGCGGCGGCTCGCTGCGCGGCAGGACGACGACCAGACGCCCGGCGCGCAGCGCCGCCACCGCCTGATAGGCCAGCACCATGGCCAGGCCGCCGCCGCGCTCGGCGTGGGCGATGGCCACGTCGGCGCTGTTGGTCACGAACGACGGCGCCAGCGCCACGCGCACCTCCTGCCCGCGGCGCACGAAGCGCCACTCGGGCGTCGCGGCGACGCCGCTGAAGTGGATGCTGCGGTGGCGCGCCAGGTCGCCGAGCCCGCGCAGCCGCGGCGCGCCGGCCAGGTAGCGCGGCGAGGCCACCAGCACGCGGCGCGTGGCGCCGACCTTCCGGACGACCAGGCTCGAGTCGTCGAGCTCGCCGATGCGCACCGCCACGTCGACGCCCTCCTCGACCAGGCTCACCATGCGGTCGGCCAGCGTCAGCTCGCCGGACACCGCCGGGTGGCGCGCCAGGAACGCCGACAGCGCCGGCGCCACGTGCAGGCGCCCGAACACGTTGGGCGCCGCCACCACGAAGCGCCCGGCCGGCTGGCTGCGCTCGGCGCGCGCGGCGTCCTCGGCCTCGCCGACCGCGGCCAGCGCGCGGCGCGCGCGCTCGAGGTAGCGGCGGCCGGCGTCGGTGAGCGACACCGAGCGCGTCGTCCGCTGCAGGAGGCGCAGCGCCAGGTGCTCCTCGAGGCCGGCCACGAGGCGCGTCACCGCCGACGGCGACAGGCGCAGCCGGCGCGCCGCCGGGGCGAAGCCCTCGAGCTCGGCGACGGCGACGAAGGCGGTCATGGCGTCGAGTCGGTCCACGCCGGGATTATTGCACATCCAGCAATGATGTCTTGGCGGCGGCACCGATTGTTGCACGAGCCGCGGGCGTTCATCCTGCCCCGGTCGACGCGCTCCATGCGCGTCGGCGCGGAGGCAAGCCATGACCACCTTCCATCAGCTGGCGTTCACCGAGGGCGTGAAGGCGCTCCAGACCCGGCACGGGAGCCGGGCGGCGTCCGCCCGCACGGAGGCCGGGCGGGGCTCCGACGCCGGCGACCGCCTGGGGCCGGACGAGCGCGCCTTCCTGGCCGAGCGCGACAGCTTCTACCTGGCCAGCGTGGGCGAGACCGGCTGGCCCTACGTCCAGCACCGCGGCGGGCCGCGCGGCTTCGTCAAGGTGCTGGACGACTCCACGCTGGCCTTCGCCGACTACGCCGGCAACCGCCAGTACATCTCGGTCGGCAACGTCGGCCACGACGATCGCGTGGCGCTCGTCTTCGTCGACTACCCGAACCGCGCGCGCCTGAAGCTGCTGGCCCACGCCCGCATCGTCGACGCCGCGACCGACCCCGACCTGGTGGCGCGCGTCTCGGACGGCGGCGCCCCGGGCCGCGTCGAGCGCGTCGTGGTGCTGACCGTGGCCGGCCTCGACTGGAACTGCTCGCAGCACATCGTGCCGCGCTACACCGAGGACGAGGTGCGCGCCGCGCTCGCCGCCGCCGACGAGGCGCGCGAGCGCTGACTCGGCGCCGCCCGCACGCAGCGGCCGTCAGCTCGACCGTTCAGAACGGCGCCGGCGAGGCGCGCGTCTCGGCCAGCTCGGCGCCCGGCTCCGGGTCGGCCGGCCCCGGCACGACCACCGGCTTCTTGCCGAGCGTGCCCCACCAGGCCTGGGCCCGCTCGCGCGTCCAGGCGTCGGCGAGCGGCACCGCCCGCAGCGCGGCGGCCAGCGCCTCGGCGTCGGCGAAGCGGTCGGCAGGCTTCTTGGCCAGGCAGCGCAGGACGATGGCGTCGAGCTCGGGCGGGATGGGCATGCGCGCCGCCTTCGACGGCGCCTCCGGCTCCACGTTGACGTGCGCGAACATGACCTGGGTGGCGCTCGTCGCCTGGAACAGGTCGCGCCCGCACAGGAGCCACCACGCCACCGCGCCCAGCGCGTAGAGGTCGGCGCGGCCGTCGATGGACTTCTCGCCCAGCACCTGCTCGGGCGCCATGTAGGCGGGCGTGCCCATGATCATGCCGTCGACGGTGGCGCGCGCGTCGGGGATGCGCTCGTCCACCGGCTGGGTCGCGAGCCCGAAGTCCAGAAGCTTCACCACGTCGAAGTCGCGGCCGAGGCGGGTCACGAACAGGTTGGCCGGCTTGATGTCGCGGTGGACGAGGCCGACCTCGTGGGCCTCGGCCAGGCTGTGGCAGGCCTGGAGGAGGAAGTGCACCACGCGCTCGGGCGGCTGCGCGCCGTGCGCTCCGACCAGGCGATCGAAGTCCACGCCGTCGAGCAGCTCCATGGCGTAGTAGAGCGCGCCATCGTCGGTGACACCGAAGTCCCAGAGCTGGATGGTGTGCGGCGAGCGCAGGCTGGCGACCGCGCGCGCCTCGTTCTGGAAGCGGCGCACCGCGTCCTCGCCGCCGTGCATGGCGGTGTCGTGGCGGATGAGCTTGATGGCCGCCTCGCGCGCCAGCATGCCGTGGCGGGCGCGCCAGACCTCGCCCATGCCGCCCTTGCCGAGCGGCGCGACGAGCTGGTAGCTGCCCATCTTGCGCGCCTGCTTCAGGTCGCGGCCGAGCTTGTAGATGATCGACGCGGCGATGGTCGCGACCGCGATGGTGAGCAGCACCGGCACCAGCACGAAGGCGATGACGTCGGGTCCGGGTATGGGGTTGCCGACCAGCGGCGGCAGGAACAGGAGCAGCGGCACGAGCAGCGCCGTGGCCAAGAGCGACACCAGGACGAAGCGCTTGGGCGGCGTGGGCACGAGCACCGGGAACACCAGCACCACCGAGCATGGCGCCGGGATGCCGTGCGAGAAGGCGTGCTCGGTCCAGGCGGCGGTGGCGTCGACGCCGCCCTGCACCAGCAGGATGGCGCCGTACCAGAGGAGGCCGAGGCCGAGGATCTTCTGCGGCTCGAGCTTCAGGTAGGTGGCGATCATCATGGCCAGCGACAAGACGAGGCCGATGGCCAGGATGACGACGCGCAGGCCGACCTCGGCCTCGGTCCCGAACTGAGCGCTGCGGCTCAGCCCCTGCACCGCGGCCGCCAGGGCGATGGCCGCGACCGCGAACCAGGCCGACACGCGCAGCCGGCCCGCGCCGCGCTGGAGCAGGTCGTCGGGCAAGGTGACGCTGCGCCGTGCCTTGTCGGGACGGCTGGCGGTCGCCGAAGGGGGGAGGATGTGTCGCTCGACTTGGTGGGTCACGACGGCTCTCGGCGCGGCCTGACAGGCGCCTCCGGCGTCGTATCACAGAGCGGGCGGCGGCGCACGCGGCAACTCGGGACGCCCGTGGGGCAACCGGGGCACGTTGCCCCCGGCGCGACATCGCCGTCGCGATCGGCGGGCGCCGCCGCGCTCGCCGGCCGCGGCCGCGCGTGCGCGAGGCGAGCGCGCGATCGGCGTGCGATTTGACAAATCGCGCGCCCGACCTCACGCCGAATCACGCTTGATCACGCCACGTCACGCGGGCCCAGGGCCAACGGGCGCAGGTGAGCGCGCCGGTCCAGCGATGTCGCTGCGAGGTCACTTGGCCCGATTTTGGCAGACTGTGAGACCAGCGTCGCAGCGACGCGCACCACACGGAGGTCACGCATGATCGGTCGCAGTCAGATATGGCACGGGGTCGTCCACGGCGGTTCGCTCGCGGGTCGTCATTTCACGCTGACGGAGCGCG
Organism: Myxococcota bacterium; assembly: GCA_046351155.1. Taxonomy (GTDB): domain Bacteria; phylum Myxococcota_A; class UBA9042; order PHBI01; family PHBI01; genus JAXLYZ01. The sequence continues at coordinate 184,236 of JAXLYZ010000011.1, read as the reverse complement.
ACGGGACGGATGTCTACGTCATCAGCCACACCGAGCCGGGTCGGCGCGAGACGATGGTCACGCTCATCCTGCGCGGCGATGCCGGCCTCGAGGCGTTCTTGCGCGAGCACGACGCGCGCATCGAGTGGCGGCGGCTCTGGCGCTCGCAGGCGAGCGCGGCGTGAGGCGCGGCGATCCTCCGCGTCGCCGCGCGCCCGCCCGCGCCGCTTGGCGCTACGGCTGGAGCTCGGGGCGCGTCCACACCTCGATCGTCGTGCGGCGATTGGCCGGCACGTCGACCGTGAAGGTGCGCTCGGCGTCGCTGCCCTGGTCGTCGGCGTAGATCTCGAGGTCGTTCTGCTCGGCGTCCTTCAGGAGGTACTTCGTGGCCGGGCCGTACTCGGGCACGAGGCGGATGCCGATGGGGATGACGCCGGACAGGTTGGTGGTGCGCACGGTGATGTGACGGCGCGTCGCCGAGTCGAGCGGGAACTGGATGAACTGCGCGATGCCGTCGTCGAGGTTGGTCACCGGCACGTCGTCGACGGCGACGACGTCGATGCGCGGCACGTCGGCCGGCATGGCGATCATCACGGCCCCGACGGTGGCGCTGTTGGTGTCGGTGAGCTGCGAGGCGTCGATGGTGTCGACGCGCTTCCGCGCGGCGTTGAGCATCTTCGGCGTGCCCTTCACGATGGGCGCCAGCAGGCGCACCGCGCCGGCCGAGCCGCACATGCCGTTCGCGCCGCAGCCGCCCTCGACGTTGATGGTGCCGGTGATGTCGATCGACGTCTCCGAGCACAGGAGGATGGCGCCGCCGCCGCCGCCGCCGCCGGTCGTGTAGCTGCTGTGCGAGGCCGCGCCCGAGCCGCCGATGAGCGGGATCATGGTGTTGACGTTGCCGTAGTCGAAGCTGCCCGGGCTGCCGGCCGGACCACCGCCGGGCCCGAAGCCGACACCCCAGTCATTCTGACCGGCCGACGGCGACGTCGCGCCGTCGAAGCCGCCCGGGCCGCCGCGGCCGCCCGCCTTCGTGGTCGGCGCGCCGCCGTTGGCGAAGATGGTGGCGCCGCTGCCGATGATCACCGGCCCGTGCGAGATGAGGTAGATGGGCGTGTTCTTGGCGTTGGGGTTGAAGAACAGGCGCGAGTTGGTGACGCCCATCGTCAGCGAGTCGACGTAGATGAAGCCGTCGGCGTCGGGGGTCAGCGTCTGCGACGCGCCGTTGCCGACGGTCACCGCGCCGACCGACTTCGCGGCCACGAACCCGAAGTTCATGATCGGCGGGTCGAGCGGCTGGGCGTGGGCGGCCGTGGCCAGCCCGACGAGCGCGAGCGCCAAGGTCAGAGTGGGGGACGTTCTCATGACGGCTCCTGGGTCGAGGGTCACTGGTAGAAGACGCCGGTCGGCTTCTCGTTGGCGAGCACGCCATTGAGATGCAGCTGCCGGAAGGGGACGATGACCGGGACGTAGACGCGCGCCGAGCTCGCGGCGACGACGCCGGCCTTGCGCATCATGTCGGGAAAGCCGCCCGGATAGCGGACCGGCACGTACACGCGCGCCTGGGCCGCGACGGCGAGGGTCTTCAGCGCGGGCTGCGGTCGGGTCGGGACGAAGACGCGCGCCGACGACGAGAAGACGAGCGGCAGCGTGGTCTTGGCGCGCACGTCCAGCGTGGCCTCGGCCATGAGCCCGCCCACGACGGCGTAGACCTGGGTCTGGCCGGCGGCCACGCCCTTGGCCAGGCCGGACTGGCTGACGGTGGCGATGCCCGGCTTCTCACTCGAGAAGATGGCCTGGTTCGAGGCGTCGCTCTCCACGCCCTGCTCGTTGGTGCCGTAGACGTGGAGGATGAGCTCGCTGCCGACGATGACGCGCGGCGCGGCCGGCACCATGCGCAGCGAGGTGTAGAGCGCGGTGGCGGGCGTGACGGTGACGATCGAGAAGCCCGACAGCGCGCCCGAGGTGGCGGTGATGGTCGACGAGCCCTCGGCCTTGGCGGTGACCTTGCCGTTGCCGTCGACCGTCGCCTTGGTCTTGTCGGTGCTGTCCCAGGTCACGTTGGTCGCCGGCGCGAAGCTGCCGTCGTCGTAGATGAAGCGCGCCGCGAGCGTCTTCGACTGGAGGCGGGGGATCGACACGGCGGCCGGCGTCACGACCAGGCCGAGGGCGACGCGGGTGGCTGCCACGAAGGTCATGTCGTAGCTGCCGGTCTTGCCGCCGAAGGTGGCGCGCAGCGTGGCGCTGCCGGTGCCGACCGCGGTGACGAGGCCGGTGCCCGACACCGAGGCGACGAGCGGCGCGGTCGATACCCAGTTGGCCTGGGCGCTGACGTCGGTGAGGCCCTGGTTCGAGTCGAGCGCGGTGGCGGTGAGGCGCAGCGTCTGCCCGAGCGCGAGCTCGGTGGCCGAGCCGGTGACGATGACGGCGACCGTGACCGGCGCGGTCTGGGTGATGACGAGGTCGGCGCCGGCGGTGTGGCCGTCGAAGGTCGCCTCGACGCGGACGTTGCCGGTGGTGACGCCGGTGACGACGCCGGCGGCGTCGACGGTCGCAACGCCGGGCGCCTTCGAGACCCAGGTGGCCTGCGCGGTGACGTCGGTCGTGTGCGCGTCGGTGGTGACGACGAAGGCGGTGAGCGGCAGCGTCTTGCCCACGTCGAGGTTGGCGCCGAGCGGCGCGACGCGGAGGCCGATGGTCGCGGCGGCGGTCACCTGCAGGTCGACCTCGTCGCTGAGCTCGCCCGCGCCGTTGGGGTAGACGGCCTTGATCCTGGTGGTGCCGACCGCGACCGCGGTGACGACGCCCTGGGCCGAGATGGTCGCGACGCCGGGGACCGAGCTCGTCCAGGTGACGAGGCCGGCGACCGACTGCGAGCCGCCCTGCCCGTCGCTGGCGAAGGCGCCGAAGGCGCGCTGGGTGCCGACCGGCATGGGGTCGCCCGAGTCGTCGATGGTGAGCGAGGTGAAGGTCAGCGTGGTCGAGAGCGCCACCACCTTCAGGCTGGCGCGGGCGCCGCCGTAGAGGGCGGTGATGGTGGTCTCGCCGGCGCGGAGCAGCGTGACCTTGCCGTCGGCGGCGACGGTCGCAACCTCGGGCACGGCCGAGATCCAGGTGACGTCGCTCGTGACCTCGGCGTGCGAGGAGTCCTCGTAGGTGGCGGTGGCGACGAGCGGGATGACGTCGCCGACGTGGCCCTCGGGGTCGTCGGGAGCCAGCGCCAGCGAGGTCACGCGGGCCGGCGACACGGTGACGAGCGTGCTGGCCGACAGCGCGCCGATGGTGGCCGTGAGCGTGGCCGAGCCGGCCACGATGCCGGTGACGCGGCCGGTGGCGTCGACGCTGACGTGCGCCTCGTCCGAGCTCTCCCAGGTCGCGAGCGCGCCGACGTCGCGGACCTGGCCATCGTCGTAGGTGCCGACCAGCGTCATCGGCAGGCTCTGGGCGAGGCCGATGACCGGGGCGCGCGGGTTCAGCGCCAGGGCCACCAGCGTGGCCTGGCAGGCGTCGAGCGAGAGCTCCTCGTCGGTGCGCCCGTCGCAGTCGTTGTCGAGCTGGTCGCAGCTCGTCTCGACCGGCTCGAAGCCGGTGACCTCGGAGTAGTCGCAGTAGGCGCCGCGCTCGGGGTCGGAGCAGCTCACCTTGAGGCCGGCCGCGCCGGCGCCGCCGCACACGCCGACGTGGCTGCACAGCTTGTCGATGAGCGGCGACAGGTCGCCGTCGTGGTGGGCGTCGTCGTGGTCGAACTGGTCCGGGATGCAGTCGCCGTCGGCGTCGGCCACGGCGCTCTCGAGGCTGTCGGGCTTGCCGTCGCCGTCGGTGTCGGTGTTCGACAGGTCCTGGCGCAGCTCGTCGCCGTCGCGGATGCCGTCGCCGTCGGTGTCGGCGCTCAGCACGTTGGTGCCGTTCTGGTCCTCGACGCGGTTGATGACGCCGTCGTGGTCCTCGTCGGACTCGGGGTCGAGGCAGCGGCCCGCGAGGCACGCCCCCTCGTCGCAGTCGGAGGTCTCCTCGCAGACAGAGCCGAGCGGACGGTTGGCTTGTTTGGCGCCATCGCCGCACGCGGCGAAAGCAATACACAGGAGCGCCGGAACGGCGGCTCGGACGAGGCATCGGGACATGACGGAACCCCTCCCTCGCCGACCGTGTTAGCCGCGCGGTGATCGCGTGTCAATGCACCTGGTGTCACCCGCTCGGCCGACTCGCGGCGACCATGCCGAGCCCAGGTCACGGCGGCGACGCGCGTCGACCGCGGCCCGCAGGTGCTGCAAAGGTCTGGCTCGCACCGGCGTCGGCGACTACCGTCCGGGGCATGTCTCGCCTGCTCGTCGTCATCGCACCCGTGCTCGCCCTGAACCTCACGCTCGGCTCGCAGACCGCCTGCGGCGCGCCCGAGCGGCTCACCGCGAGCCAGGAGGAGGTGCTGGCGCTGCGCGAGGTGTCAGGGCTCGCGCGCGGTCGCGTGGGTGGCGCCGAGGTGCTGCTGGCGATCGGCGACGAGGCGCGCGCCGTGACGGTGATCCCGATCGTCAAGGATCTTCCCGATGTCGCCGCGGCCCGCAGCGTCGCGGTCGCGCTGCCGGTCGTGAAGGGCGGCTCGCAGCTCGAGGGCGTGGCCATCGACGCCCGCGGCCACGTGTGGCTCCTCAGCGAGGGCGAGGCGCCGAGCCTGACCGAGGTGGTGCTCGACGGCGACAGCGCCAGCGTCGTCCAGCGCGGCGAGCTGGTCGTCCCGGCCGGGCACCCGCTCGAGATCGCCTGGGCGCGCGACGCCAACGCGCGCGGCGAGGGCCTGGTGGTGCAGGAGGGGCGCGTGCTCATCGCCAAGCAGAAGGACCCGACCGCGATCGTCGCGTTCACGCCGTCGGGCGACCACTGGGTGGCGGGCACCTACTGGACGGTGGTGGCGCTCGATGATCTCTCCGACCTGGCCGTCGGCCCCGACGGCGCCATCTTCGCCATCGGCGCGCGCAGCGAGCGCATCTGCCGCCTGGCGCCGCTCACGCCGGGCGGCGGCGAGGTGCGCTGCGAGCAGCACTGGACCTTGCCGGCCACGCTCGGCAACGGCAGCCCGCACTGGGAGGGGCTGGCGTTCATGGACGACGGCCGGCCGGTGGTGGCGGTCGATCGCAAGAAGTCGGACTCGCCGAACTTCGCGTTGCTGCCGCTCTTGAAGTGACGCGGCAGGGACCGGCCGACGACGACATGGCGAGCGCCCGGCGTTTGCGGTATCGAGGCGCGATGCTCGAGCCCGCGGCGCTGCTCTTCGACATGGATGGCCTGATGGTCGACAGCGAGCCCCTGTGGTTCGAGGTCGAGCGCGACTTCGCGCGCGCCCGCGGCGGCGACTGGACGGTCGAGGCGGCTCAGGGCGGCGCCGGCGGCGGGCTCGCGCGCGCGTTGGCGCGCATCGGCAAGCACCTCGGCCAGGCCATCGAGATCGATGTCGGCGTGGCCGAGCTCGTCGAGCGCTTCATCGTGCGCCTGCCCGAGCTGAGGCTGAAGCCCGGCCTGCCCGAGCTCGTGGCGGCCGCGCGCGGCGTCGTGCCGATCGCCCTCGCGTCGTCCAATGTGCGGCGCCTGGTCGACGCCGTGCTCGCGCGCTTCGAGCTGAGCGACACCTTCGACGCCACGGTCGCCGGCGACGAGGTGCCTCAGCCGAAGCCCGCCCCGGATGTCTTCCTCGAGGCCGCGCGCCGGCTCGGCGTCGAGGCCGGCCGCTGCGTCGTGCTCGAGGACGCGCTGGCCGGCGTGGCCGCCGCGCGCGCGGCCGGCATGGCGGTCATCGCCGTGCCCGAGCACTGGCCGCACACGGGCTACGACGGCGTCGCGACCGTCGTCGTGCGCGACCTCTTCGAGGCGCGCCGACATCTCCAGCTCGGAGCCGATCGCCTCGGCGAGTGACCGACCTCAGAGGCCGTCGGGGCAGTGCTCGAGGTCGGTGCAGGCGCGGATCTCGACGCGGCGGGTGCGCGCGCGCTCGTCGGGGCTGGCCTTGGCGCCGACCGGATCGACGCGCGGCGCGGCGGCGATGCGGATGCGCGCGGCGGCGACGCCCTTCGCCACGAGGTAGGCGCGCGCGGCCTCGGCGCGGGCCATGGCCAGCGCGAGGTCGGACGGCCGGCTGACCTCGTCGTCGCCGACATGGCCGACGATGCCGATGGCCTGGATCGACGGGTCGCCGGCCAGCGCCGCGGCGATGTCGTCGAGGGCGCGCACGCGGCTCGACCCGAGCGTCGCCTTGCCGCGCGCGAACAGCACGTCGCGGTCGACCGGCGGCGGCTCCCAGGCGATGTCGCCCTTCAGCTCGCGCACGGCGTCGGGCGGAGGCGCCGGGGTCGGCGTCGGCGCCGGCTTGGGGTCGCCGTGGGTCGGTCCGCGCGGTGCGGGCTCGCTCGGCACATGCACGATGGGCGTCGGCGCGGCGTGGGCCGACGGCGACGGGTCGCAGGCCGCGAGCGCGAGCGCGCCGGCGACGAAGGCGCCGCGGCTCGCGACGCGCAGCGCGAAGGGCGTGCGGCGCGGCGCGGCAGGCTCGGGCCGCACCAGCGTCTCGCCGTCGCGGATCACCTGGCGACCGCAGAAGTGGCCGCCGTGGAGGATGGCGATGCCGCGGATCTCGGACTCGGTCATGGCCTGGAAGTCGTAGACGCGCGTGTCGCACGACGCGCAGTGGCGCCCGGCGCCGTCGCGGCGCATCGCGTTCCAGTCCTCTCCACACGGGCTCCCCACGACCAGCGGCTTCATCGACACGTCTCCCGGGACGGCGCTCCGTGCGCGGCCCACCCGGCGCTGTACGCGCGAGTCGGCAAAGCGTGCTGCGCGTCGCGCGCGATCCGCGCGCGGTCAGCGCAGCCGCAGGAGGTAGGTCTTGTAGTAGACGTTGAAGCCGTCGCTGTAGCCCTCGCCCGGGTCGAACGCGACGTCGACCAGCACCACGTCGCTGCCCGCGAGGTAGCTCACGCGCGCCGGCGACGGCTTGTGCGGGCGCTCGGCGTCCTTGCCCACGTCCACTTCGACAAGCTTCTTTCCCTTCGCATCGAGGGCGCGCAGCTTGCCCTTCTTGAACTCGAGCGACGCGTCGAGCTCGGGCAGCGCCATGCTGGCCGAGGCCTTGGTCGAGTCGCCGACGACCGGCCAGGCGTGGCCGGTCAGGCGCACGATGGCCTGGCCGCGGAGCCGCGTCGCGAGCGCCTCCTGCGCGGCAGTGACGCCCGCCGCCTGCTCGACGTCGTCCATGCTCGGCGTCTGGTACTCGCTGCGCTCCTCGTGGCCGGTCGCGTCGACGATCACCAGCGCGCGCCCGATGCCGGTGCCCTCCTCGGACCACGACTCGGTGAAGTACGCGGTCTTGGTCGCCGGGACGTAGAGCGCGCCCACCGAGGGCGCGTCGAGGTCCTGCTCGCCGAGCAGCGCGGTCGCCGCCAGCGTCGCTTCGTCGGGGGCGCCGGCGGCGGCGGCGTGGGCGCGACGACCGGCGTGGCCTCGGCTCGGGCGGGCGCCTGGCCGGGGTCGAGGCGCAGGCACCGGCGAGGGCGAGGCAGGCGAGGAGCGCGGAGGCAGGCAGGGTCGGCGTCATGTCGTCTCCTTATATAGGGAGGTCATCTGGACAGGTCGGGCGGGGTCGTCGGCCGGGCGTGGCAGCGGCGCTTCAGGGCCAGGGCCCGGGCAACGGCTCGCTGGCACCGAAGAATCCCGCCGCGGTGCCAGCCATCGAGCGCGCCGCATGAGCCGGCGCACCGGTCCGAGCTTCTGGCCCAGCGGGAAGGCCCAGTCGCGGACCCAGCCGAGGAAGCGCGAGTCGCCCTGGAAGAACGGCGTGAGCCAGCGCGTCGCGCGCTGGTAGTAGGCCAGGTGGCGCCTCCGGCGCGCGCCGTACAGCGCCAGCGCGCGGTCGACGTCGGGCTCGGCCGCGAGCGCCTCGGAGAGCGCCAGCGCGTCCCACAGCGCGAGGTTCGAGCCCTGCCCGAGCTGCGGGCTCGTGGCGTGCGCGGCGTCGCCGATGGCCACCGCGCGGTCGCCGTGCCAGCGCTTCATGCGCACGTCGAAGTAGGGCGCGAACAGCACCTCGTCGGGGCCGCCGATGGCGTCGACCAGCGGGCCTCGCGTGCGGCCCGAGCGCGAGGCAGTCCTGCGCCAGCCGTCGAAGCCGGCGCGCCAGCTCGGCAGCCGATCGGCGCGCAGGCTCCAGAAGAGCGACGCGCGCCCGCCGCCCATCGGCAGGACGCCCATGAAGGTGCGCGCGCCGCGCGCGATCTGCTGGAGCTCGAGCGTGTCGGGGTAGGGTCCGACGAAGAACAAGGCGCCCCAGGGATAGGGCACGACCTTGCGCGGCGCGACCTGTCCGGCCAGCGCCGAGCGCGAGCCGTCGGCGACGACGACCAGCTCGTGGCGCGGGCGCGTGCCGTCGGCCAGCACCAGGCGGCGACCGCCCGGCACGGTCTCGAGCGCGCGCGCCTCGACGCCGGCGCGCACCGGCACGCCGGCCGCCTGGACTCGCGTCCCACAGCGCCGCGAACAGCACGCCGCGCCCGACGCCGAGGCCGTACCAGCGCTCGTCGATGGTGTGGTAGCGCAGGTCGACGATGGTCTTCCCGCGCGGGCTCTTCACGTGCAGCCGATCGATGCGCGCCGAGCGCGCCTCGACCGCGGCGTCCAGGCCGAGGCGGCGCAGCACGGAGAGGCCGCTCGGCTGGAGCACGATGGCGGCGCCGACCGGGCCCGGCTCGGGCGCGCGCTCGTAGAGCGTCACGGCGTGGCCGGCGCGCGCCAGGAAGAGCGATGCGGCCATGCCCGCGAAGCCGGCGCCGACGATGCCGATGTCCATGGCCAGCACCTCCAACGCGAAGCGACCGAAGCTCGACGATGGCCGACGCAGCGCGCGCCGTCAACCGGCCGCGGGCGGCCGCGCGGGCGTCACTCGCGGCGCGGCGTCAGCTCGACGACCACCCACGCGCGAGCGTGGAACGTGCGCAGCTTCGTGACCTTGCCGGCGACGAGCGCGTCGTAGATCGATGCCAGCTCGTCGTTGGCGCTGCCGTGGTCGTCGCGATGCACGAGCCGGAACCCCGCCTCGTCGAAGCCCAGCGACGGCCAGAAGCCGGCGGGCACCGGGCGCTCGACGCGCCAGCCGGCGGTCCCCGGCGTCCGCGGCGTGGCACAGCCGAGCGTCGACCCGAGCTCGAAGCCGTAGTGCGCGTGGCGCGCTAAATCGGCGAAGCTCGGCACGCGCTCGGCGAACGCGCGCGCGTCGTAGGTGATGCGCCGACGCGTGCCCCAGGCGAAGGTGGCGTCCGCCTCCGAGCGCACGAAGACCGCGCGCAGGTCGGCCGGCGCGTGCACGCCGAGCGGGCCGAAGCTCGGGCGCTCGGCCGCCGGCGGCTCGACCGGCGCGGGCAAGTGGCGGGCGAACGCGTCCTCGAAGGCCGCGCGCGGCGCGACCTGGATGCGCGACGCGGTCGCGAGGCACGGCCCCGAGAAGCGCGCGCGCACGATCCACGCGCTGTCCGGCAGGCGATAGGCCAGGACCACCGCGCCCGAGCCCTCGTCGAGGGCCGGACCGACCGCCGTCATCCACGCGCCGAAGCGTCCATCGGGCGGCACCGACGCGAGCGGCACGACGTCGTGCTCGGCCGCGATGCGCGTCGCCTCCGCCGCGCCGACGAGCTGACCCGTGGCCAGCTCGAGCGCGGCGACCGGCAGGCACAGCGGACGGAAGACGACCCAGCGCCCGTCCTCGGTGGCGTCCGCGCCATAGCATGTCGCGGCGTAGTCCTGCGCGCGCGCGGCGCCGGCGCTCGACCAGACGATCGCGAGCACGAGACCGAGGCGGCGGCACGAGGCGAGCGGCATGGTCCGATCATAGCGCAGACGCGGCGGATATTCCGTGGGCGATTTCCCGGAACCGATGGCCGCGGCCGTCGTGTCATGATGCGTGTCCGTGGTCCTGACCCGCATCGATGCCCTCGGCAGCGCGCTCCGGGGTGAGCGCGCCGGTCGCGAGGCGTTCGTGCGCGAGCACCAGGACGACGTCTTCCGCGCCGTGGCGCGCATCCTCGGCGCGCCGTTCCGCGACCGCTGGGAGGACGTCGCCCAGGACGCCATGCTCAAGGTGCTGCGCGCGCTGCCCGGCTTCACGCCGGACGGCGAGGCGTCGCCGCGCACGTGGGTCCTCACCATCGCGGCGCGCGCGGCCATCGACGCGCTGCGGCGCGGCCGACGCGAGGACGCGCGCCGGCGCCGACCCGAGCCCGACCACGCCGACGACGAGCGCCCCGACCAGGTGGCCAGCGCGCGCGAGCTGTCGGCGCGCGTCGCCCGCGCCATGGATCTCCTGCCCGACGACCAGCGCGTGGCACTGGTCATGCGCGCCTACCACGACCTCGACTACGCCGAGATCGCGCTCGCCACCGCCACCACCGTGCCCGGCGTGAAGGCGCGCCTCCACCGCGCGCGCGCCGCGCTGGCGCGGCTCCTCGGGCGCGACGAGGGGGCCCGCCATGAGCGACGACTTCACGGAGCGCGAGCGCGAGGCGCTCGACGCCTACGACGTCGAGGGCGCGCCGAGCGGCTTCGCCGAGCGCGTGCTGGCCCGCGCCGATCGGGCGCGACGGCTGCGCTGGGGCGCGCTGACGGCGGGGCTGGCGCTGGCCGCCGGGCTCGTCCTGTGGGCGCTGGTGCCGACCCACGAGGCCGGGCACGCCGCCGTGACCGAGCGCACCAGCGTGCCGCTCGGCGCGCGCGGCATCGCCGTGGCCGAGGCCGGCAGCGAGCTCGACTGGCAGATCGACGGCGGGGCGGCGGCGGTGCGGCAGCCGCGCGGCGCGGTCTTCTATCGTGTCGAGCGCGACGGTCCCTTCGTGGTCGCGACGCCGCTCGGCGAGGTGCGGGTCACCGGGACCTGCTTCGAGGTGGAGGTGGTCATGAACAAGCTCGGGTCGTCGGCGCTGGGCGTCGCGGTCGGCGCGGCCGCGACGGCGGCGGTGCTGGTCACGGTCTACGAGGGCAAGGTCGAGGTCGCGCGCGGTGCGCAGCTCGAGGTGGTCATGCCCGGCGAGCGCGCGCGGCTCGAGCCGAGCGGGCCGATCGTGGTCGGCGCAGCGCGCACCACCGCCGCCGACGGCGCGGAACCAGCGGTCGCGGCCGACGTCGGCGCCGCGCACGCGCCGCGGCCGGCGATGGCGGGACGCGCGGCCGGCCCGAGCGCCTCCTCGGACGCGCCCTTCTGCGCGCCGTGCGACGCGCGCGTGGAAGCGGCCGAGGCCAAGGCGCGCGAGCTCGACGCCAAGGTCGCCGCGCTGACGAGCCAGCTCGGCGACGCGACGCGGCGCTCGCCCAAGACCTTCGACATCCCGCAGGAGCAGCTCCTCGCCATGGCCGGACGTTGCGAGCTCGCCTGGGACACCATCCCCATCCGGCTCGACGGTCCGCCGCACGTCCCCAAGGAGGACGTCGAGCGCGGCGAGCTCAGCCCGGAGCAGGTCGCGACCATCGAGTCCCTGCTCGGCGACGAGCACGCGCTCCTGGTCGCCACCATCCGCCAGGTCTACGCCGCCGTCATGGGCGAGGACCCCGCGGCCTCGGTCGCGCCGACCGCGCTGGTCGAGGAGATCGAGGACAAGACGCCGAAGCCCGAGATGCAGCGCGTCTTCCAGCTCTTGTCGGCCGAGCGCGCCGGACTGGCCGAGCCACCGCCCGACGACGCCCCGCGCCCGCCGGTCGAGCGCCTCTTCCGCGTGCTCACGAGCTCGGGCGACCGATTGCAGAAGAAGCTGGCCGAGCACTTCGGCGACGACATGGCCAAGGCCATGCGCGAAGCGCACGGCGGCTTCGGCATGGCGTCGCGCAGCTCGGCCGGCTGCCCCTCGGACGGCGACTGACCTCTCCGGGGGCCCGCTTCGCGGCTCGGCGTGCGCCCATGCCAGGGCCGACGCGCTGATGGTCACAACCTGACCAACGCCTGTACGTCTTGCGCCAGGCCGTCGCGCGACGCCGGGTGCTACTCGTCGGCGAATGGTGAGCCCACCTTCGACGACCTCCTTGCCGCCCGAGCGCATCTGCGGACAGTGCCACAAGGTGTTCCGCATCGTGGAGACGGTGTGCCCCGAGGACGGCGGCAAGCTGCACACCGTCGCGACCGCCGAGGCGATGGTCGGGCGCGACATCGACGGCAAGCTGACGCTGGTCGGCGTCCTCGGCCAGGGCGGCATGGGTGTCGTCTATCGCGCGCGCCAGCACTCGATGGACCGCGAGGTGGCGGTGAAGATCCTGCACCCCGGCTTCGCCGGCGACGCCGAAGCGGTGCGGCGCTTCCTGCACGAGGCGCGCGCGGCGTCGCGCCTCGACCACCCCAACATCATCACCGTCTTCGACTTCGGACGCACCGCCGACGGCCTCCTCTATCTGGTGATGGAGCTCCTCGCCGGGAGCCCGCTCGCCAAGGTCGTCGACGCCGGGCCCATGCCGGCGGCGCGCGCCGTCCACGTGCTGGCCCAGGTCGCCGACGCGGTCGACCACGCGCACGCGCGCGGCCTCGTGCACCGCGACCTGAAGCCCGAGAACGTCTTCCTCCTGGCGGGCTCGGCGCTGCGCGGCGAGCACGTCAAGGTGCTCGACTTCGGCATCGCCACGACGCGCGCCCAGGAGGGCTTCGACCGGGTGACCCGCACCGGCTCGGTGTGCGGCACGCCGGCCTACATGTCGCCCGAGCAGGTGCTGGGCGACGAGGTCGACGGCCGCAGCGACGTCTACGCGCTCGGGGTGATGGCCTTCGAGATGCTGACCGGCGTCCACCCGCTGCGCGCCGAGACGCCGGTGCGTCAGATGCTGGCCCACCTCGAGCAGCCGGTGCCGTCGTTCCGCGCCGTCGGGGCGCCGGCCGTGCCGGTCGCGGTCGAGGCGGTCGTCCGCCGCGCGCTCGAGAAGAAGCGCGAGCTGCGGCCGGCGACGGCCCTGGCGTTTGCCGACGAGCTGCTCGCGGCGATGCGCGGCGCGAGCGCGCTGGCGATGCACGTGAAGCCGCTCGACTCGCGCCTCGACCAGCGCGCCATCGTGGCCAGCGCGGCGGCGCGCCTGACGCCACCCGCGCCGCGGCGCTGGCGGCGCGCGCTGCCGTACGCCGGCGTCGTCAGCGTCATCGCGCTGGCGTTGGGCTTCCTGTCGCTCGCGCCGCCGACCCACGACGGGCCCGAGGCCGTGGTCGAGACGGTCGCGCGCGCGCCGCGGTCGTCGCCCGACCCGACGCCGACGCTGCCGGCCGCGACGCACGCCCCGACGACGGCCGCGCCGGTGGCGGCGCGGCGCCCTCCGCGCAGGCGTCGCTGCCCGCGCCTCCGGCGCCGGTGGTCCCGGCGCGGGCGGCCGCCGCAGCGTCCGCGGTCGCTCCCGCGATGCTGCGCGTCGACTCCCGACCGAGCGGCGCGCAGGTGCTGGTGGACGGCGTCGCAGTCGGCACGACCCGCTCGCGCTCGCGCGGCCGTCGGGCTCCGCCGTCGTGCGCGCGACGCTGCGCCTGCGCGGCTTCCGCGACGAGCCGATCGCCTTGACCGCCGCGAGCGTCGACCTTCCGCCGGTCAAGCTGCGCGCCCGGCCGGCGGCGATACCCGCCGTGGCCGCGCGCCACGGCGCGGGAGACGGCGCTCGAGTAGGCGGCTTGAACGGCCGGGCGATCCAGGGGACAAGCCTGGCATGACCGGTTCGCCCGCCATCGCGCCGCTCGGCGCGGCACCCGCCACGCCGTGGCGTCGGCTGCGCGCGCGCGTGACGGCGCTGCTCCCGCCCATCCCGGTCCTCTCGGCCGACGACCGCGCCGCCTTCGACGCCCACCGCCGCGACCAGGACTTCCGGAACTGGCGCCTCTTCTGCATCTTCTCCGCCGTCTGCACGCTGGTGTGGTGGCCGAGCGACCTCGTGCTCCTGCGCGCCTTCCCGGCCGCCATCCAGCACGTCGGCAACGCGCGCGGCATGGCCGCCGCGACGACCATCGCCATGGTCATCGCCGTGCGCTTCGTGCCGTTCATGCGCCGCCACGCCTCGTCCTCTTCGGCCTCGGCGCGACCGCGGTCTTCTTCTACGCCGGCCTCGAGTTCGGCCACGTGGGCGGCCCGGGCCAGCCGTGGTTCCACTTCGGCTACTTCACCGTGCTGCCGCCCATCGGCGTCTCGCTGACGCTGTGGAAGAGGGTCGGCGTCACGCTCGTCTTCGCTCTCGCCTATGCCCTCGGCTTCTTCGCCATGCACCCGGCCAACCTGGCCGACCCGCTCGCCGGCGCGAGCATCAACTACCTGTGCTTCGCGGTGGTGTTCGCCATCGTGGCCGGCGTCGTCACCGACCGCCTGCGCCTCCGCACCTTGCCCTCTGGCGCACGTCGAAGCGGCAGGCCGACGAGCTGCGCGTCCTCAAGGCCGACCTCGAGCAGCGCGTCGACGCGCGCACGCGCAGGATGCGCTCGTGCTGAGCCACCTCGAGAGCGCGCGAGGCCGAGCGCGGCCGCCTCGCCCGCGAGCTCCACGACGAGCTCGGCCAGGAGCTCACCGCGCTGCGCTACGCCGTCGAGCTCACGCGCCGCCGCCACGCCGTCGATCCCGCCGGCATCGCCGCCAACCTCGCCGACATCGAGGGCCTGCTCCAGCGCGCCCGCCTCGTCACGCGCGAGGTCGTGGCCGAGCTCCGCCCGCGCGTGCTGGACGACCTCGGCCTGCCCGCCGCCGCCGAGCTGCTGGCGCGCCGCTCGGCCGAGCACAGCGGCCTCGACATCCGCCTCACCAGCGCGCCCGACCTGCCCACGCTCGACGCCGACGTCGCCACCGCCGGCTATCGCATCCTCCAGGAGTGCCTCACCAACGTGGCGCGCCACGCCGCCGCCAAGCGCGTCGACGTGAGCCTCGGCCTGGACGGGGACGCGCTCGTCCTGCGCGTCGTCGACGACGGCGTCGGCTTCGATCCGAGCGCGACCACCGGCGGCTTCGGCCTCCTCGGCATGCGCGAGCGCGCCGCCGCGCTGGGCTTCGTCGTGCGCATCGACAGCGCGCCGGGTCGCGGCGCGCGCGTCGAGGCCAGGCTCCCGCTGGCCGGCCGCGCGTCACCGGCGCCGGCCGAGGTGGCCGCGTGATCCGCGCCTTCATCGCCGACGACCACGCCATCGTGCGCGAGGGCATGCGCCGTCTCTTCGAGACCAGCGGCGACATCAGCGTCGTCGGCGAGGCCACCGACGGGCGCGCGGTCCTCCTCGCGGCCGAGGGCCACGACTGGGACGTGCTCGTGCTCGATCTGTCGCTGCCGCGCGTGAGCGGCCTCGAGGTCCTGCGCCGCCTGCATCGCGAGCACCCGGCGCTGCCCATCGTCGTCCTCTCCATGTACCCCGAGGAGGCGTTCGCGCCGCGCGTGCTGGCCGAGGGCGCCGTGGCCTACGTCTCGAAGGAGCGCCCGCTGGCCGACGTCGAGGCGGCCATCCGCGCGGCCGTGAGCGGTGCCAGCGCGCCGGCCGCGGCCGCGCGCGCTCGAGCCCCGGGCGAGCCGGCCGCACCGGCGATGCCGCACACGACCCTCTCGGCGCGCGAGTACCAGGTGTTCCTGCTGGTGCTCGAGGGGCGCACCAACGTCGAGATCGCGGCCGAGCTCGACCTCGTCGCCAGCACGGTCAGTAACCACCTCGCCAAGGTGAAGCAGAAGCTCGGGGCGCACACCGTGGCCGAGATCGTCGCGTACGGGCACCACATCGGCCTCCTTTGATGCTCGCCGCGCGGCGCGCGAGCCGTTATCGTGGCGCATGCTCGTCGCCCGTCATCGCCTCGTCCCGTCCCTCCACCGCGTCACCCTCGGCGCCCTGGCCGCGCTCGCCACCGCCTGCGGCAGCGACGGCAGCGGCAAGGACAGCGCCGACGGCGCGACCAGCGCCGACGCCGCCGACACCAGCCCGACCTCGGACGTCAGCGACGCCACCGGCGACGCGACCGGCGCCAGCGACGCCACCGACGCGACCAGCGGCGACGACACCACCGTCGCCGACAGCGACGCGAGCACCGACACGAGCGGCGGCCTGGCCCACATCACGCTCATCGCCGGCCGCACCCCGGTCGACCTCAGCCCCGACGGCAACACCGCGCTCATCGCCGACCCGGCGGCCCTGAACGGCGACGTCTACGGGCTCGACACCAACACCGGCGCGCAGACGCTGCTCACCCAGATCGGCGACCCGGCCTTCACCTTCGCGACCGGCATCGCCAGCGACGGCCGGCTGTCGGCGCTGCACGGCTCACCGGTCGTGGCGGGCGTGTGGGCGCCGAACGACGGCTGGACCGACATCGACTCGCCGTTCCACGAGGGCTGCGACCTGAACGTCGCCGGCGCGTGGGACATCAGCGCCGACGGCGCGACGGTCGTCGGCTTCTTCTGGAACGGCTGCACCACCGAGGCCTTCCGCTGGAACGACGCCAGCGGCAGCGGCGTCGTGACGCCGCTCGCGGTCCTCGGCTCGAGCTCCGCCGGCAGCTCGCTCGGGCCGGTCAACCGCGCCACCGTCGTGTCCGACGACGGCCAGGTCATCGGCGGCTCGGCGCAGAACGGCGACATCGATCGCGCGCCGGCCATGTGGCGCGCCGACGGCACCGGCCAGCTGCTCGCCCCCGATGACCACGACAACCCGGGCGAGGTCCTGGCGCTCAGCGAGGACGGCGCCGTCGCCGCCGGCGTGAGCGCCAACAACGGCTTCATCTGGACCGCGGCCGACGGCTTCCTGCTCCTCGGCAAGCCGGCCAACGGCCTGCCCTCCGACGTGACCCACATCAACACCATGGCCGCCAACGGCAAGCTCGTCTTCGGCTCGAGCGGCGACCCGTTCTTCGGCCTCGTGCAGGCGGTCGTGTGGGACGAGACCAACGGCATGCGCATCCTCCAGGACCTCGCCGTCGCGAACGGCGCGGTCATCCCCGAGGGCACGCTGCTCACCAACGTGCTGGCCGCGTCGACCGACGGCTCGATCGTCCTCGGCAGCGCGGTCGACGAGCTCGGCACGCCGAGCGCGTTCGTGCTGGTGCTGGCGACCTCGGCCTACGGGCTCTGATCGCGAAGCGGTCGCTCGACGTGCCGCACGTCGGTCCGACCGGAAGCGGTTGACCGCGCGCGGGCGCCGGTCCAACCTGCGACCGGCATGCACCCGTCGTCCCTCGAGATTGTCGCGACCGTCCTCTTCGGGCTGGCGCTGATCCACACCTTCGCAGTGAAGCGGCTCGAGGCCGTGGCGCAGCGCTTTCCCGACGGCTCGGTCGGCGAGAACGTCTTCCACCTGCTGGCCGAGGTCGAGGTCGTCTTCGGCTTGTGGGCGATGGTCTTCATCGCCTGGTTCGCGGCATCGGAGGGTGGCGCGCAGGCGCTGCACTTCATCGAGGGGTCGTGGGTCCCGCCGGGCGCGAGCGAGCCGGTAGCGGTCGGCTTCACCGAGCCGCTCTTCGTCTTCGTGGTGATGGCCATGGCCGCCACGCGTCCCATCCTGGTGCTGGCGCGCGCGGTCATCGAGGGCGTCGCGGCGCTCGTGCCGCTGCGCGGCGCGCTGCCGTTCTTCGTCGGCTGCCTGACGCTCGGTCCGCTGCTCGGCTCGCTCATCACCGAGCCGGCGGCCATGACCGTCACGGCGCTGCTGCTGAAGGACCGCATCTTCGACTGCGCCGCCTCGACGCGGCTCCGCTACGCCACCCTCGGCCTGCTCTTCGTCAACGTGTCGGTCGGCGGCACGCTGACCGCCTTCGCGGCTCCGCCGGTCGTGATGGTGGCGCAGAAGTGGGACATCGACTCGATGCACATGCTGACCCACTTCGGCTGGAAGGCGGCGCTGGCGGTGACGGTCGCGACGCTGGCGGTGGGCTTCGTCTTCCGGAAGGACCTGCGCAACCTCGAGCCGAGCCCGACCGCCGAGCGCGCGCACGCCCCGGCCTGGCTGGTGGTGATGCACGTGCTACTGCTCGGCGCGGTGGTCGTGACCAGCCACCACCCGGTGGCGTTCATCGGCATCTTCTTGTTCTTCCTCGGCGTGACCGACGTGACGCGCGAGCACCAGAGCGACCTCAAGCTGCGCGAGAGCCTGCTCGTCGCCTACTTCCTGATGGGGCTGGTGGTGCTCGGCGCGCTGCAGCGCTGGTGGCTCGAGCCGACCATCACGAGCCTCTCCGACACGCCGCTCTTCGTCGGCACGACCGCGCTCACCGGCCTCACCGACAACGCCGCGCTCACCTACCTCGGCTCGCTCGTCCCCGACCTGTCGACCGGCTCGCAGCACGCGCTGCTCGCCGGTGCGGTCGCGGGCGGCGGCCTCACCATCATCGCCAACGCACCGAACCCGGCCGGCTACGGCATCCTCAAGGGCTGCTTCGGGCCGACCGGCGTGTCGCCGCTCTTCCTGTTCCTGGGCGCGCTCGGCCCGACGCTCATCGCCATGGCCGCCTTCCAGTTCCTGCCGAACCTGTGAGCGCGGCCCGGTGAGCGCGGCCTGCGCGGTGCGCGGCGCCGGCCGCCTTCGTCAGGAAGCCGGCGCGAGCGCGTGGAGCTCGCAGACCGGCGCGGCGAGCCCGTGTCCCGATGTCTCGTGCGCGCGCGCGAGGTCGCCGCGCGTGGTCGTCACCAGCGCGTGGACCGGGTGCGCGTGCGGCGGACCGATGAAGTCGTCGAGGATGGTCGGCCACAGCGCGCCGTCGATGACGAGGAGTCGCGTCCGCGCCCAGAAGCTCATGCGGAAGGCGCGGGTGAAGGCCTCGTGCGGCACGCGCTCGCGCGCCGGCAGCCGGTCGTCGAACGACAGCGCGCGCGCGATGTCGAGCTGTTGCGCCGCCGGATTGACGCCGAGCCGCGGCGACACCCACACGATCCCGTCGGGGAAGCGCTCGGCCAGGCGTGCGGTCACGCTGCGCGCGACCTGGGTATGCCGATGCCCATCCGGACCGACGAGCCAGTGCACGCCACCGTGCGCACAGCCGTCCACGAGCGGCGCGAGCGCGGCGTCTTCACGAGCGGCGGGCGCGGCGGGCAGCGGCGCGTAGCCCGCCTCGGCCAGGGCGTCGTGCACGACCGAGGGCTCGAGCCTCGCGATGGCCGCCAGTGGCACGCGCAGCGCGCGCGCCAGGTCGCGCGCCACCGCCGACGACACCCTCAGGCCGCGCTCGGCCGACTGCACCGTGCGGCTCGTGACGTTGGCGATCTCGCCGAGGTCCACCTGCGTGAAGCCGCGCCGGATGCGCGCCGCGCGCAGCCGCTCGGCGTCCAGCGCGATGCCGCTCGGCCGCCCCCGCTTCATCGTCTCGCCCATGACGCTCACGACCACCTCCGTCTCACACGCGCTCGTGCGCTGACGTCGATGATGGCGCGCGGGCGGACGCCCGCAGGGTAGCCCTCGGGTAGCCGGCGAGCCCCGCCTACTGGCCGGCGCTCCCGACCGGGAACGTGGTGTGCTCCAGCGTGGCGCACGCGCCGCCGGAGACGGGCGTCGTGGCGAAGGTGTCGGGATCCTGGGTGACCTCCTCGAACACGTAGCCGTCGAGCATGATCATGGTGGCCGGGTTCGACGGGTCGCCGATCCAGCCGATCGAGCCGGTGCGCTGGAACATGAGCGCAGCCTCCGCGCCGCTCGACGGGTCGACGTCGACGTGGACCGTGACGCAGTGCTCGCACGTCGCGTAGTTGCTGTCGTCGGTGCCGGCCGAGTGCGGCCAGATCTCCACCCGCACGACGTCAGGCCCGGGTCCGCCGAAGCCGAGGTCGACGCTCTTCGTCGCGTCCGCGACGTACACCGTGGCGGCGGTGAACGAGGTGTCGCGGAGCCACAGCTCGGAGGCGATGGCCGGCACGGCGACGCAGACCTCGGCGGTGTCACCGTCGCCGACCGCGTCGGGTGGCTCGACGCTGTCGGCGACGGAATCGGGCGCGGTCGCATCCGCGGGCGGGGTCGCGTCGTCGCCATCGCCCGGGACGGTGGCGTCCGCCGCCACATCGTCGCCGCCGGTGTCCGCGGGCGTCACGCTGTCGGGACCCGCGACGTCGGTCGCATCGTCACCGATCGCATCAGAGGCTGTGTCGGCAGCGACGCTGTCGCCGGCTCCGCTGGTGTCGCCCGCCGTCGCGTCGGCGTCGTCGCCCGCCGCGACCGTGTCTACCGGCAGCGACGTGTCCGCGCTGTCGCCGGCGTCGACCGCGTCGGCGCCCGAGGTCTGTCCACCGTCCGACCCGCAGGCCGCGAGCAGGACGGCCAGGACTAACGAGCTCTTCCACGCGTGACGCATCGGGTGACTCCGGTTCTCGGGACGAGCTCGTGTGCTCGTGCCGTCGCCGCGAGCATGCCCCGAGCGGACGCCGCGCCGTCAAGACACTCACCAATTGTTTCGTGCACTTTCGTGTTCCTTTCGCGTTGCCGCCGCGCGCCTCGGAGGAGCGCCGTCGGACGCTCGGCCTACCCGAGCGCTCACCGACGACGGCGTGCTCGCGTGCGACGCTGACCTCGGGAGCGCCACCCCGCCACGCCTCCCGAGAGGTCGCGCATGAACCCCTTCGACGAGACGCTGTTCCTCGGACCGCACGCCGAGAGCATGCCGCGCGCCGCCGGCCTCCTCCACGAGGCGCTCGTCGCCCACGCGCAGTGGCGCCGCGACGCCGAGCCCGCGGCCGGCCCGCGCGTGGCGCGCTACGATGTGGCGGAGGAGGTCCGCGCCGCGCTCGGCGATCTGAGCGACGATCTGCGCCGCTCGGTGCCGTACTGGAGCCCGCGCTACCTCGGCCACATGGCCGCCGAGCCGCTCCTCCCGGCGACGCTCGCCAAGATGATCGCCGGCCTCTACAACCAGAACAACATCGCCGAGGAGAGCGCTCCGGCCACGGTCGCGCGCGAGCGCGAGGTCATCGCGGCGCTGCTCGCGATGGTCGGAATGCGCGGCGCGGGCGCCTTCGGCCACCTCACCGCGGGCGGCACCGTCGCCAACTACGAGGGCCTGTGGCACCTGCGCGCGGCGCGCTTCTACGGCCTGGCGCTGGCGCGCGGTGTCGCCGCCTGCGACGCCCCCGCCAGCGTCCGGGCCGCGGCGGCGCCGCTCGCCGACCGCTCGCCCTGGGAGCTCGTCAACCTGCCGCTCGACGCGCTGCTGGCGCTGCGCGCCGGCGTCTTGCGCGCCGCGCACGGGGAGGGTCCGTCGACGCTGCGGCGGCTCGACGAGGCGGTGGCACGCCATCGCTACGAGCACCTCGGCGCGCTGCATTTCCACCGCTCGGCGCCCGAGCTCGGCGCCCCGGTCGTGCTGCTGCCGATGACCGCGCACTACAGCTGGGGCAAGGCGGCGAACCTGCTCGGGCTCGGCGCCGACCAGGTGGTGCGCGTGCCGACCGACGCGCGCATGCGCATGCGCCCCGACGCGCTCGCCGAGCAGGTCGCCGAGCTCGGCCGCGCGCGCGTGCCCGTCATCGCGACGGTGGGCGTCGTCGCGTGCACCCAGTTCGGCGCCATCGACCCGGTCGACCAGATCCTCGCGGTACGCGACCTGGCGCGAGCCGACGGCTGCGACTTCGGTCTCCACCTCGACGCGGCCTGGGGTGGCTTCCTCATGACGCTCATGCGCGGGCGCGACGGCGGGACGCGCGCGCTCGCCGCGGTGCAGGCCGAATGCGGAGGCTTCCCCGACGCCGACTCCCATCGTGCGCTGAGCGCCGTCGCGCGCGCCGACTCGGTGACCGTCGACCCGCACAAGCAGGGCTTCGTGCCCTTCGGCGCCGGAGCCTACCTGTGTCGCGACGCCGGCCTGGCCGAGCTCAACGCCAGCGACGCCGCGTACGTCTTCGGACGCGACGCGCACGACGCGCCGCCTGCCCTGTCGCGCGACCTCGGCCGCTACTCGCTCGAGGGCTCGCGCTCGGGCGAGAACGCCGCCGCCTGCTCCGTCGCCTACCGCGTCATGCCGCTCGACGCCGACGGACTCGGCCGCCTCGTCGCGCCGTCGCTGCGCAGCGCCCGGCGCTTCGTCGGGCTGCTCGCCCGCCTGGACGCGCGCGCCAGCGGCTGCGTGCTGCACCCGTTCGTCCGGCCGGAGACGAACATCGTCTGCCTCGCCGCGGTCCCGAACGGCGTCACCAGCCTGCGCCACATCAATGCCATGACGCGAGCGCTGGCCGAGCGCCTGAAGCACGACCCCGAGCGCGTCGACGCCGGCGGCTTCATCGCCTCCACGACCGCCGTCGAGCTCGGCACGCTGGCACCGGCGGTGGGCGCGACGCTGCTCGTCAAGATGATCGGCCACGCCGAGCCCGATGACGACCACGTCTTCCTGCTCCGCCACACCCTCATGAACCCGCTGCTCGACGCGCCCGGCGACGCGCTCGACCCGCTCGCCCGCTATGCCTCGCACCTCGCCGCGCTGTGCGCCGGGCTGCTGGCGCCGCGCCGCCACGATGGACGCTACGTCCGAAACCCACTCGAGGGCCTCCACGATGCATCAGTTTGAGCTCCGCTCCCCGACCCCGTCGGGCACCCAACCCGCCCCCTCGCTCGCCACCGTGTTCGCTGGCTTCCTCGATCGCATGTTGGCGTCGTGCACCGGCGTCGAGCAGAGCCCGAAGAACCGGGCGCGCGTCGAGGGACTGCACGCCGCGGAATACCGGGCCGAACCTCTCTGTGCCGCCAACAGCACGGCCGCCATCGACCTCGTGTGCGCCCAGTTCGCGAGCGAGCCGCTGACACTGGTGGTGGGTTTCTCGAGCGAGGTGCTGCGCGCGACGATCGAGGCCATCGTCGCCGACTGCATCGCGCTCGACGCTGCGCCGAGCGTGGTCATCACCTCGCGCGGAGAGGCCGTTGCCGTCGGCATCACCGTTCCGTTCGAGGAAGTGCTCACCATCGCGCCCGGGATGCCGCCCGAGGTCGCGCGACTCTTCGCGGCGATGAACCAGGTCAATGCGCATGTCACGAGCGTGCGCCAACGCCTGGGCGATCCGCTGCGCGGCATGTTCGAGTGGCTCCTCGCGGCGGTCGCACCGGAACATCGCCGGCGCCTGCCCGTCGCGGAGTCCTGCCGCCCCGCTTCGATGTTTCAGACCATGGTCCTGACGGTCTTCCAGGTCGCACGCCAGCGCGGCTATCGCACCGTGATGGCGCACACCAACGAGCAGTCGGCGCGCCCGCTCTTCGACCTCGGGCTCGTCACCGAGATGGCCCTGCCCTACAGCGAGCTCGTCGAGAAAGTGCGCACCGACATTCCCGGCAACCTCAACTTCACGACCGGCGACCTCCACCGCATCCTCGCCCCGTTCGATCACCCCGACGTCAGGCGATAGCCGGCGCCGCGCCGCCCCTCGATGCCGACGCCGCTCCCCGCCAGCTGCTCGCGCGTGCGCCGGATGAGCTGCTTCAGGTGGTCGGGTCCGGGCTCGGTCGCGTCCCATGACAGCACCGACATGAGGTAGCCGGACTGTACGAAGCCGCGCACCTCCGGCGCCACGTCGGGCTGTCGCTGCCACTCGGCGGTGAGGAGCTGGAGCAGCTCGAGCTGGAGCAGCGGCAGGTCGAACGTGCGCCCGTCGCGCAGCTCGAGGACGCCGCCGCCGCCCATCGGGTGCTCGTGGAGGGCGAAGGCGGCAGACTGCGACGACGACGCCAGCGTCTGGGTGCGGACGACGCGGTCGTCGCCGGCGACGGCCGGAATCGACCCGATGCCGAAGGCCAGCCCGACGTCGGCGAGGTGCACGAGGTCACCGTGGCCGAGGCGCTGGGTCCCGTGCTTGGGCAGCCGCGCGCCGTTCACCGAGGTGCCGTTGTGGCTGCCCAGATCGCGCACGCTCCAGTCGCCGTCGCGCTCGATGGCCGCGTGGGCGCGCGACACGACGCTGGTCAGGATCTTCACGGTCGGCCCCTCGCGGCCGAGCGTCGCCCGCTCGCCGAGCGCATGCGGACGCCCCCAGCAGTCGATGAGGAACGCCAGCGCCGGCGCCCCTGGCGGCAGCGCGCTCTCGATGTGGTGCGGGAGCAGCGGCACCTCGGGCGTCAACCGCCGCGCGTGCGGGGCGCACAGCAGACCGACCGCGCGCGGCTCGCTGCACAGTGCGCAGGTTGGGGAGGGCGTCGCCACGGTGTTTCACTAGCACCTTTGCCTGCGCGCGCCACCCCGCGATAGGCTGCCGTCCGGTCATGCGAGCGGGCGACACGATTCGGGGACGCTGGCGCGTCGAGGGCCTCGCCGGGCGCGGGGCCTCGGGCGAGGTCTATCGCGGCCACGACCTCGTCGAGGGGACGACCGTCGCCGTGAAGCTGCTGGTCCGGGACGAGCTCACGGCCAAGGCGCGCTTCGAGCGCGAGATCGCCATCTTGTCGGCGCTGGCCGTGCCCGGCGTCGTGCGCTACGTCGGCGCCTCGGACGAGCCGCCGGCTCTGGTCATGCAATGGCTCGACGGCGAGACGCTGAAGGAGCGGCTCCAGCGCGGCGCGCTCGGCGTCGACGCCACGCTGCGCCTGGCACGCGAGCTTGCGTCGGCGCTGGCAGCGACCCACGAGCTCGGCATCGTGCACCGGGATCTCAAGCCGTCGAACGTCTTCATGGCCCAGGACGGCGAGTCGACCCGCGCCGTGATCATCGACTTCGGTATCGCGCGCCGCGCCTCCGAGGCGACGCTGACCCAGGCCGGCGACACCCTCGGCACGCCCGCCTACATGGCGCCCGAGCAGGTGCGCGGCCTGGCGGTGGACGCACGCGCCGACGTGTACGCGCTGGGCGCGGTGCTCTACGAGTGCGTGACCGGGGCGCCGCTGGTCGACGCGCGCGACGTGATGTCGGCGCTGGCCCAGATCCTCGACGCCGAGCCGAAGACGCTGGCGCACGTCGCCGACGCACCGCCGTGGCTCGTCGGCCTCGTCGCAGCCATGGTGAGCCACGACGCCGCGCGCCGACCGGCCGACGGGCGCGCCGTGCTGGCCGCCCTCGACGGCGAGCCGGGCACCGCTGCCATCGCCGGCCTGTCGCGCGAGGAGACGAGCGTCGTCTCCATCGTGCGCATGGCCGACGCCCTGGCCGCGCAGGAGACGCTGTCGCTGTCGGCGCGCGCCAGCCTGCCGCAGCAGCTCCTGGCCATCGCTCGCGAGCACGACGGCCAGCTGACGCGCCAGGCCGATGGCGCCTGGGTGGTGTCGTTCGCGCGCAGCGGCAGCGCCTCGGATCGAGCCGCGCGCGCCGTGGCGTGCGCCGGCGCGATGCACTCGGCCAGCGGCCTCTCGACCGCGGTCGCGACCGGGCGCGGGCTGGTCACCGCCAGCGGCGTCCTGGGCGAGGTGGTCACGCGCGCGCAGGCGCTGACAGGCTCGGCCGTGGCCATCGACGTCGCCACCCAGGCGCTGCTGGCGACGCGCGACGGCACGCGCGGCGAGGGCCCGTTCGTCGGCCGCAAGAGCCAGCTCGCGACGCTGACGACGATGCTGGCCGAGGCCGGCGACGAGCGCGTGACGCGCAGCGTGCTGCTCGTCGGCGAGGCCGGCGCGGGCAAGTCGCGCCTCGTCCGCCAGCTGCTGACGGCGTGGCGCGGGCCGGTGTGGAGCGTGCGCGCCGAAGCGACGCGCAGCGCCGTTCCGCTGGCGCTGCTGGGCGAGCTGGTCGCCGCCGCGAAGCAGGCCGGGAACGCGCTCGATCCGGTGCTCGAGGCGGCCCGCGCCGCCGACCCGATGGCGCTGGCGCGGCAGCGCGAGGCCGCCATGAAGCGGCTTCTCCACGAGGCCAGCGCGCGCGACGGGCTCATCGTGTGCATCGACGATCTGCAGTGGGCCGATGGCTCGTCGCTGCAGCTGATCGCCGAGCTCCTCACCGAGGACGCGCCGCTCATGTGGCTCCTCACCTGCCGCACGGAAGCGGCCGAGCGCGTGAACGGCGAGCTCCGGGTCGGCGTCGAGCTGCGCCTGCCGCCGCTGTCGCTGGCGGCCGCCAGCGAGCTCGTCAGCGCGCTCATGCCCGACGCCGAGCCGGAGCTCGTCGCGGCCATCACGCACAAGGGCGCCGGCCATCCGCTGTTCCTCGAAGAGCTGGCGCGCTCGGCGCGGGCCGGCCTCGGCACGACCCCCGACACCGTGCGCATGATGCTTCAGGCGCGCCTCGAGCAGCTGCACCCGACGGCGCGGCGGGTGCTGCGCGCGGCGGCCGTCTTCGGACGCGACTTCTGGCTCGAGGGCGTGGCCTTCGTGGCCGACCTCGCGCTCGAGGTCGTGCGCCAGCACCTCGTCGCGCTGGCGCGCGAGGACCTGGCGCGCCCGCACCGCGACCTCGCGCTACCAGGCGGAGGAGGCGACGTTCCGGCACGACCTCGTGCGCGAGGCCGCCGAGGCGATGTCGACCGAGGGCGACAAGCAGCGCGCGCACCGCTTGGCCGCGGCCTGGCTCACCGGGCGCGAGCCGCGCGCGGCGACCATCGCGCAGCACCTGGTGCTGGCCGAGCGCCCGACCGAGGCCGCGGTGATGTGGGCGCTCGCGGCCGAGCAGGCCCACCTCGCCGGAGACCTGGGCGGCGTCGAGCGCTGCGCCGCCGAGGCGCGCGCCTGCGGCGTCGAGGCGCTCGACCCCACCGCGCTGGCGCGCGTCGAGGTCGCCGAGGGCATGGTCGATGCTGGTGCGCGGCGACGTCGCCGCGACGGCGCTCGCCGCGAGCAAGAGCTTCCGGCACGCGGCGCCGGGCAGCGACACCTGGTACCTGGCCGCGGCCCTGACCGGATCGGCCGCGCCATACAGCGGCCAGCTCGAGCTGGCGCGCTTCGTCGCCGAGGGGCTCGCGGCGGCGTGGCGCGACGACGTGATCGACGATCGCCTGGTGCGCGCGGCGACCCCCATCGTGAGCGGCCTCATCGCCTGCGGCGCGCGCCACCTCGCGGCGCCGCTCGTGAAGCGCCTCTTCGCCATCGACATCGGCGAGGGCGTCGCCGGGACCTGGGTGCTCCAGGCGCGCGCCTTCGTCGAGGCCGATCGCGGCGACCACGCCGCCGCCGCGCGCTACTACCTGGCCGCGTCGGAGCGGCTCACGCGCTCGGGCGAGCTCGCCTCGGCCACGGCGCAGCTCAGCAACGGCGCCGATGAGCTCATGAAGTGCGGCGCCTGGCGCCAGGCCCACGAGGTGATGCAGCGCGTCGATCGCACCCAGCTCCCCGGCAAGCTCGAGCTCGTCCTCGACGAGTTCGACGGCCTCGCCCTCGCCCACCTCGGCCGCCTCGAGGAGGGCGTCGCGATCGCCGACAACGCGTTTCGCGTCTGGAACGTGCCCTTCATCCGCGGCCAGATCCTCGCGCGCTTCGTGGCGCCGCTGGCGCCGATCGACGCGCCGAGAGCGCTCGCCGTCGCCGACGAGGCCGTCACGGCCCTCGCCCCCCACGCGCTGCACCTGCCGTCCGCGCTGGCCACGCGCAGCCGCGTACGGCGCCGCGTCGGCGACGGCGACGGCGCCAGGTCCGACGCCGAGGCGGCGTGGGCCGCGCTCATCGAGCGCGCGTCGCTGCGGCGTCCGGCGATCATCCGGCTGGCGTTCATCGACGAGCTGCTGGCGCGCGGCGAGACGGCGCGCGCGGCCGCGCTGACGCTGGATGCGCGCGCGGCGCTGCGCACCGCGGCGGCGCAGATCAGCGACCCCGCGCTGGCGCAGAGCTTCCTCGACGCCGTGCCCGAGCACGCCGAGACCATGGCGCGTGCGGCCGTCATCGACGCCACGACGCCGGGCGGTTAGCCGGGACTACCCGAGCGCTCACCCGGACGCGCCCTCCGACGTGACAAGGTCGACCTCGTCACCACGGAGGCCCCGATGTCCGACCCGATGCGCGTCTACTCCATGCCCGGCAACGATCGCGTCGCGACTGTCAGCCCGTTCAGCCTCAAGCTCGAGACCTGGCTGCGCATGTTCGGCGTGCCGCACGAGCGCGTCGACGCCATGTTCCAGCAGTCGCCGAACGGCCACCTCCCCTTCATCGAGCACGAGGGCGAGCGCCTCACCGACTCGGCGCGCATCATCGCCTACACCAAGAACGCCTTCGGCATCGACCCCGACGCCGGCCTGTCGGCGTCGGAGCGGGCGCTGGCGACGCTCGTCACCAACGCGCTCGAGGAGGGCTTCAAGTTCGTGCGCGTCTACGACACGTTCGTCGACGACGCCAACTTCGAGCGCGCCAAGGCGTACGTCTGCGCGCGCCTCCCGACCGAGCTCCACGAGGTCGTGCCGGCCGGCATCCGCAAGACGATGCTCGAGAAGCTCGCGCACCAGGGCATGGCCACCCTGACGCGCGACGAGGTCCACGCCAAGGGCGCATCCATCATCGCGGCGGTCGCCGCGCTGCTCGGCGACACGCCCTTCTTCTTCGGCCAGCGCCCGACGACCCTCGACGCCACCGTCTACGGCTTCCTCGCGACGCAGCTGCGCGGGCTCGTCGAGTCGCCGGTGTGCGACGCGGTGCGTGCACATCCGAACCTCGTCGACTTCCTCCAGCGCATCGACAGCCGCTACTGGGCGAAGGACGCGGCGTGAGCTCGACACTCGCGCCTCCCACGGCTGCTCGCGCGCCGGCGCCCCCGTCCGAGTCGGCGGCGCCGAGCCCGCTCTTCGCGGCCGTCTGGGACCAGGTGATCGGTCCCAAGTCCGAGCCCTTCCGACCCATGCTCGAGGGCCTCGCGCTCGACGCCTGCCGCGCCGTCGCCGCCGAGCTGCGCGACGGCGAGCGCGTCCTCGACGTCGGCTGCTCGTGGGGGCGCACGACGCGCCTCTTCGCCGAGGTGGTCGGCCCGAGCGGCCACGTCGTCGGCATCGACTGCGTGCGGAGCTACATCGCCGCGGCAGAGCGCGAGACGCTCGCCAACACCAGCTACCTGGTCGGCGACGCTGGCGCCTTCGCTTATGCGCCCGCGTCCTTCGACGTGGTCGCCTCGGTCGAGGGCGTCATGTTCTTCAGCCAGGCCGCGCGCGCCTTCGCGCACCTCGGCCGCGCGCTGCGGCCGGGTGGCCGCCTCGTGTTGGCCGTGCCGCGCAGCGAGAGCGAGAACGTCTGGATGGCCTTCCCGAAGCAGGTCGCGCGCGACCATCTCGGGCTGCCGCCGGCGGGACCCACGTGCGGACCGGGACCGTTCTCGCTCGGCCGCAGCGACGACCTCGTGCGGACGCTGCTCGAGGCCGGCTTCGTGGACGTCGTCACGCGTCCGCTCGACGAGCCGTTCGTCTTCGGCACGCTCGAGGAGACGCTCGAGCTCCACCTGCGGCTCGGCGCGGTCGGTGAGCTGGTGCGCCTCCACGGCCTCGACGAGGCCCGCCAGGCGACGCTGCGCCGGCACCTCGCCGACGCGCTCGCACCCTACGCGACGCCGGCCGGCGTGAGCATGCCCGGCGCGCTGTGGCTCGTCACGGCCACGAGAGGCTGATCGCTCACGCGATCGATTCGGGGAGTCAACCAATGCTGCGACGTCTTCGCGTTCCCCTCGCCGTGTTCGTCCTCACCGCGCTCGGCGCTCGCGCGCACGCAGTCTGTCCGGCCGACACGGACACGCTCGACAACGGCATGTGCGCGCTACGCGGCGTCACCTGCTATCTCGACCCGGACGTCATGGCGGTGGCCGACATCGCGCAGTACTACTGCCCCGAGGGCGAGACCTGCGCCGACGCCTGCGACGGCCACGACCTGCGCTGGGACTCGTACACCTGCGACCACACCTGGCGACGCTGGTACGTACGCGACACCATCGGCGGCGCCATGAACCTCATGTCGATGAGCGTCGGCTACGGCATGGCCGGCTGGGGTCGCTTCTTCCAGCCCGCCTTCATCGCCCAGCTCGACTACGAGTGCGGCCCGTCCTATCGGCCGAAGATGCCGCTGCCGTTCGGGCCGGCGCTGTTCGAGAACGAGTCCAGCGGGCCGGGCGAGGCGAGCTACCTCTCGCACCTCTACCATCCGTGCTCGCTCGGGCCGACCATGTGCGTGCCCGAGGACCGCACCTCGATCTGGGGCCGCGCGGCCTTCGTCCCGATGGCCTCGTGCGCGGCCGGCGCGAGCTGCGACGACGAGCACGCCTGCGCTTCGCCTTACTCGTGCGTCGCGGGCACCTGCGAGGTCGTGTGCCCGACCGGCACCACCCGCACCGCCGACGATCGCTGCATCGTTCCGGCCGACGCGACGCCCATCGAATGGCTCCTGCCGTTCGCGCTCACCCGTCCGCAGCGCTTCCTGCCGACCGGCCTCGTGGGCTACGCCGACAACCTCGCCGGCGGCTACTGGATGTTCGTGCCGCGCCCGGACAACCTCCTCGGCGCGGGCTGTCAGGACGCCGACGACTGCGACGGCCACGCATGCGTGGACGGCGTCTGCTGCCAGCGCGACGCGTGCCCGGACGGAGCGACCTGCGACGGACCGCTCCCCGGCATCTGCGTCGGCGAGTCGGACATGCGCTGCTCGAGCTTCGCGCTGCTGTCGAAGGGCTGGTTCGCGGCCACGACCCAGCGGGTCGAAGACTGCCCCGGCACCGCCGTCGGCTCGTGCCGAGTCGCCAGCGCCTGCGTGAACGGACGCTGCTCCGAGACCGGCGCAGCCGCCGCCGACGGCAGCCCGTGCAGCGTGACGACGTCGCGCGGCTTCGAGCCCGGCGGGCCGTACCAGTGCATGACCGCGCCGGTCGACCCCGCGCTCTCGTACCCGGGCTACGGCGGCTCCGGCCAGTGGACGCCAGGCACGCCCATGGCCGGCACCTGCCGGGGCGGCACCTGCACGACCGCGCCCAAGGACGCCGGCACGCCGTGCCAGGCCGCCGACGCCAACCCCTGCATGGTGGGCACCTGCGATGGCGCCGGGGCGTGCGTGCTGACGCCGCGCGACGGACCCGAGCCGGCCTGCTACGCGCGCCTCGACACCATCACGTCGGGCGTCTTCGGCACCGACCCGTGGCAATTCGGCCTCTTCGGCCTGGCCTTCTCGCGTGACACCGCCGCCAAGGCGCGCGCGGCCGACCCCGAGCGCGAGCAGTGCGAGACGGCCATGTGCGTCGCGGGGCAGTGCGCGGTCGAGCCGAAGGACGATGGCGCGGCCTGCGAGGTCGCGGTCGACCGCTTCAACAACGACGATCCGTTCTGGGTGTGCAGCGCCCCGAGCGGCGCGTGCAAGGCCGGCGTCTGCGAGGTCGAGGCGCAGGCGCGCGGCGACATGCAAGGCAAGGCCTGCTCGCTCGACCATCCCGTCGTGGGCTGGCCCGGCAACGTCGAGGACCCGAAGTTCGAGTGCCACGAGCGGAGCGGCACCTGCGACGCCACGCGCTGCGTCGTCGCGACGAAGAACGAGGGCGGCCCGTGCGATCGCGGCATCACCGGCTTCGCCGAGGACAACGACTGGGGCAACAGCTACCTCTACGACGACTACCGCGACACCAACTGCTCCGAGGGCCTGCCGCCGTATCACCAGGGCCAGGACAACAACAACCGCGGCGACCCCAACGCGGCGCGCATCCCGGCGACCTGCGTCGAGGGCGTCTGCCACGTCCCCGACGAGGCCATGCCGATCGAGGTCGGCAAGGTGTGCGCCAGCGACGAGTTCTCGATCGCGACGTGCCAGCCGAACGGCTACTGCGCGCGCCAGGACATCCTCGACTTCGACGCCACGCCGCCCACGCTCGCCCTGACCTCGAACCCGAACGCGCTGCGTCCTTCGATCCTCGCGGCCGGGCACACCATCGGCTTCTACGAGGAGCCCTACGACTTCGACTGGTGGAGCGGCCCGTGGCCGAGCCAGAGCGCCGAGGGCATCTGGAGCTGCGTCGACTGGCAGTGGCTGGTCGAGGTCACGCCCGCCGCCTACTGCAACTACCTCGACGGCTGGTACCAGTCGTCGAACGAGCCGCCCGGCGGCATCCACTTCGAGCACGGCAGCTGGGTCCGGACGCCGGTCGAGCGCGGCGTGGCGTGCTCGCTCGCTGGCGCGGCGGGCACCTGCGACGGCTACGGCACGTGCATCACCTGCCCGCCGCAGCCCTGCAAGCAGACCGTCGTCGACTGGACCACCGGCACCTGCAACTACCGGCCGGTGGCCGACGGCACGCGCGAGGTCGGCGCGTGCGCCCAGGTGTTCGAGTGCCAGGCGGGACACCGCACGCTGGTCGACGATCCCTGCGACGACGGTAACGAGTGCACGAGCGACGCCTGCTCGAGCGACAGCTGCCAGCACTATCCCATCACCGGCTTCTCCGGTGGCGGAGGCCCGATCTTCATGGCGCCGAGCTACGGCAGCTGCACGCTCGAGAGCGGCGACGCCGGCATCTGTACGAGCGGCAGCTGCGGCCCGGCGAGCTGCCCGGCGAGCACGAGCCCGTGCCTCAGGAAGACGCTCGAGCAAGGCCCGGGTCGCGACCTCGTGTGCGGCTTCGTGCCCGCCGACGGCAACAGCTGCACCGCCGACGGCGCGGCCGGCATTTGTTACGGCGGCGCCTGCGCGACCACCTGCACGGGCGACTGCGCCGCGCGCTTCTGCGGTCGGGTGCCGTGCAACGACGTGGTCTTCGACACCGGCCAGCGCTCGTGCGTCGCGACCCCGTCGGCCCAGGCGACCTACACCGACGTATGCGGCAGCCTGTACGAGTGCCGCTGCGGCACCGCCGCCAAGGTCGAGGACGGCTGCGACGACGGCGAGAGCTGCACCTACGACGCGTGCAACTACGACGGCACGTGCAGCGCCTATGCCCGGCAAGGCGCCGGGTGCCAGCAGCCCGACGGCGACGGCACCTGTGACGCCCACGGCGCATGCGTCGACGCCTGCCCGCCGTCGACGACGGCGTGCACGCAGCCGACGCTGCAATATGACGGCAGCTGCTTCGACCAGCGCGTCGGCCAGGGCTTCTGCCTCACGCCCGAGGGCAGGACGGGCGTGTGCGGCTACGATGTGACCGGCTGCAGCGCCGACTGCCAGCACATGCAGGACTGGAAGCCGTACTGCGCCGAGGTCGTCGACCACGGCGACGGCACCTGTGAGGCCGAGCTCGCGCCCGACACCTGCGTCATCGACGGCAACTGCGAGGACGCCGGCCCCAAGGCGGACAACCCCTGCCTCGTGTGCGACCCGGCGCGCGATCCGCACGCGTGGACGGCGCTCGACGACGGCACGCCGCTCCTCGACAGCGCCCACGCGAGCTGCATGACGCGCGTGGTGTGCGACGGCGGGCAGCCCACGCACGTCGAGGGCAACGGATGCGACGATGGCGACCCGTGCACCTTCGACGCCTGCGCGTGGTCGTGCGGCGCGGACGGCGCGGCGCTCACGTGCAGCCACACGACCACCGCGGCCTGCGGCGGGAACGTCGGTCCGACGGCGCGCGTCATCGTCCCGGAGGGCACCGAGGTCGCGGGCGCATGGGTCGTCACCGAGCAGTCGGCCATCACGCTCGATGGCGGCACCAGCAGCGATCCCGACGGCGACGCGCTGACCTACCTCTGGCAGGTCGGCGGGCTGCTCGCCGCCGACGCTGGGACCGCCTCGGTGCCGTTGAGCGCGCCGGCCGCGCCGCCGGCAGGCAGCACGTACACGGGCACGCTCACGGTGTGCGACCCTCAGGCGGCGTGCGACACGGCGAGCTTCGAGCTCCGCGTGGTGCATGTGAACCGCGCTCCGAGCGCCCTCGCCACCGGCCCGGCCACGGTCGACGCCGGCGCCGAGGTCACGCTGCGCGGCGACGGCAGCAGCGATCCCGACGGTGACGCGCTGACGTTCGCGTGGTCGCAGACGGCTGGCGCGAGCGTGACGCTCGACGACGCGACCGCCGTCGACCCCACGTTCGTCGCCCCCGAGCACGACGACGCGCTGATACTCTGCCTGACCGTCTACGACGCCCGCGGCGCCGCGTCCGCGCTGCCGAGCTGCGTGTCGATCGCCGTGTCGGCCGGCGTCGTGGCCGAGCCCGCGGTCGAGCCGGTCGCAGAGACGAGCCCGGAGGCGGTCGTCGAGCCGGGCCCCGAGCCGGTCGCCGAGCCGAGTCCCGAGCCGGTCATCGAGACCAGTCCCGAGCAGGTCGTCGAGACCAGCCCCGAGGCGGTCGTCGAGACCAGTCCCGAGCCCTCCGTCGAGCCGAGCCCTGAGCCTGGCGAGGAGCTCGGACCCGAGCCCGGCCCCGAGGCCGCCGCCGAGGCGGTCGAGGAGACGGGATCGAGCATGGACGGCGTGGTGGCCGAAGGTGGCGGCGCCTGTGGTGGCGGCGATGCCTCCGGCGCGGTGACCCTGCTCACCGCGCTGGCTATCGTGGCGCGGCGGAAGATCGGCCCGGGCGCTCACGGCATCGCGGGGTAGCTCGCGCGGCGCCATCGCCGCGCCGGTCGCCGCAGCTCACAGGCTGCGCGCGATGAGCTCCTTCATGATCTCGTTGGCGCCGGCGTAGATGCGCTGCACGCGCGCGTCGGCGTACATCTGCGCGATGGGGTACTCGAGCATGTAGCCGTAGCCACCGAAGAGCTGGAGGCAGTCGTCGATGACCTTGCACTGGATGTCGGTGCACCAGTACTTCGCCATCGACGCGGTGACGGTGTCGAGCGAGCCGGCGATCATGGCCTCGATGCAGCGGTCGACGAAGGCGCGCGCGATGGTCGCATGCGTCTTGGCCTCGGCGAGCACGAAGCGCGTGTTCTGCAGATCGAGGAGCGTCTTGCCGAAGGCCTTGCGCTCGCGCGTGTATGCGACGGTGAGGCGCACCGCGCGCTCGATGGATGCGACCGCCGCGATGGCCACGAGCAGGCGCTCGTAGGGCAGCTCCTGCATGAGCTGGGCGAAGCCGCGTCCGGGCGCGTCGCCGAGCACGGCGGAGACCGGCACGCGCGCGTCCTCGAAGAAGAGCTCGCAGGTGTCCTGTCCCTGCATGCCGATCTTCTCGAGCGGCTTGCCGACGCGATAGCCGGCGAGGCCACGCGTCTCGACCAGGAGGAGCGAGATGCCCTTGGCGCCGGGGTCGTCGCTCGGGCGCGCGACGAGCCCGCCGAGGTCCGCGTGGTAGCCGGTGGTGATGAAGGTCTTCGTGCCGTTGACGACGAAGTGGTCGCCGTCGCGTCGCGCCGTCGTGCGGATGCCCTGGAGGTCCGAGCCGGCGCCGGGCTCGGTCATGGCGATGGCGCCGACGAGCTCGCCGGTCGCGAGGCGCGGCAGGTAGGCGCGCTTCTGCGCCTCGCTGCCCTGGTTCAGTAGGTAGTGCGCGACGATGGCGTGGACGGCCACGCCGAACGAGGAGTCGCCGGCGGCCGCAAGCTCGTCGAAGACGACGGCCATGTGGGCGAAGGTGCCGCCCGAGCCCCCGTAGTCATCCGGGACGTCGGCGAGCAGCATCCCGAGGTCGCCGGCCTTGTTCCACAGCTCGCGGTCGACCTTGTGCTCCGCTCGCCAGCGCGCGCCGTGCGGCGCGACCTCGTCGGCCACGAAGCGACGGACCTGGTCTCGGAAGGCAGCGACGTCGGGGGTCATCCAGGGTGAGCTGAGCATGGGGCGCTCTCCGGCCGAAAGGTGGGCACGCCATATAGAACGCATCGACCGCGGTCGCCACCGCAACTCGGCGCCGCTCGCTCCCGTCGGCGAGCTGGAGCGCACCGGAGCGTCGAGCGCCGCCGTCGCGGGTTGGTCCCATAGTAAGGATGCTCGGTCCTCGGCCATCCCGAACGGCCGGGGACGAGGCGGCATCGATGCGCTCCGATGCCGCGGTCACGCCGACCACCACGACGTGGAGGCGCTCCACCGCCAAGGCAACCTCGACCACCCCGAGGCGAGAGCGCGAAGACTCGTGGCCCCGTCGGCCCGCCACGAGGTGGAGACGGCGCCGACCTCTACGCAGCGCGGACCGTCATGAGGTGGAAGCGCTCCGACATCGAGGCTCCGCCGAACCCCCGCGAGGTGGGAGCGCGCGACCTTCGAAGCGGCACTGCCCCCCGCGGGGTGGAAGCGCTGCAACGCCGATGCGACGCCGACCACGACGACCCGGGAACGCTCCGACATCGAAGTGACGTCGTGCCCCCACGACGACGGAGGGATCGAGCTGGCATGCGACGGCGACCCGACGCCGTGGGGCGCTCCATATCGCTGCGACTCCGAGTGCCCCCGAGGTGGTGTCCGCTTCCAGATCGAGCCGAACGTCCACACCACCGGGGCGCGAACCAGGCTCGTCGGAGCTGACGAGCCCCAGTCACGCGCCCGGGGGCCGGGGTCGACCGACCTCAGCCGCGCGACGGCCACCAGGGCGGGCGTGCGCTGTGTCGCGCGCGGCCACGACGCGCCTCCGAGGCTCCAGCTGGGGACTCCGCGCGCGGATGAATAGAGCGCGAATGAGACCTCGGCCAGCTGCGACGCGGCTCCAGGCGATGGAGTCGCGACGCGCTCACGAGGCCGCGGCTCGGCACGCGACTTGGATTGCTAGGACGCGCCGGCAACGGTTGCCGGCGAGTCCCAGAGAGTCATTCACGAAAGAGGAGATGATATGCGAACCGTTCGTCGAGATGCCGCCAGCGACACGAAGGTCGACCACACCCAGACCGCCCTCGTGCGCGCGCAGCAGCGGCCCGATCTGAAGCCGATGGCCGAGAAGTGGCTGGCCGAGGCCGTGGAGACGGCCATGTTCCTCAAGGACAAGAAGGCGAGCGCGGCGCTGTCGCTCACCGTGGCGCAGGGCGAGTACGCGGTCGGGCGCGGCGCGCTGCTCGACGTCGTCTGCATGTCGCACGAGTTCTGCTTCAACGCGGGTGGTCGGCACCGACAGGACCCGCTGCGGAAAGCCACGTTCATCGACCCGGCCGCCCGACTGAAGTCGCTCCCTCCGGACACGCTCCTCGAGGCGGTCGGGCAACTCGCCGACCGCATCGAAGCCACGTCGCATCCCAAGATCACGAAGGAGCGCGCGAAGGAGGAGGCGGACAAGATCCGCGCGAGCCGCGATGCGCTGGCGCCGAAGGCGCAGGCGCTCGCCCTGGCGAAGGCGTCCAAGCAGTCGGCCGACAAGGCGTACGCGAGCGCCGCCAACCGCTGCCAGCTGGGGCTGGCGAGCTTCAAGCTGGTCATGCGGGCCGAGAAGATGAGCGAGGCGGCGATCCACGAGATCATCCCGGGGTACAGCGGGAGCCCGCGTCGCCGCACGACGGCCGCGACGACGCCGGCGATCCCTCCGTTGCCCCAGGGCGGTCCGAGCATCGCGACGACCTCGACGGGCGCGGCCACCGCGTGAGCGGTGCGCGATGCCGGAGGGGCCGTCGAGGCGGCGGCTCCTCCGGCACGTGTTGCGCCTGCGCGCCGCGGGCGACTCACACCCGAGGCGTGAGCTCAGGAGTCGCACCGGCCTTCCGTCACACCCGAGGCGTCAGCTCAGGGGTCGCACCGGCCTTCCGTCACGGCCCGCGCCCCGATGATCGACCGACCTCGACCCGGCGAAGGACCGGCGGCTCGGCTCAGCCCGCCCGCCGCCGCAGCGCCTCGTAGGCGAGGATGGCCGCCGCCACCGAGACGTTCAGCGAGTCGTTCCGTCCGCGCATGGGGATCTTGACGCGCACGTCGGCCGCCGCCATCCAGGCGTCGTCGAGGCCCTCGTGCTCGGTGCCGACGACAATGGCGCAAGGGCCGCCGAGCGCGGCCGCCGACCACAGGTCGCTGTCGGCCGACGGCGTGGCGGCGACCGTCTTGACACCGCGCGCCGTCAGCCATGCGCGTGCCGCGTCCGACGTCGCGACCGCCAGGGGCATGGTGAAGACGGTGCCGACGCTGGCGCGGATGACGTTGGGGTTCCACGGGTCGCAGCGCGGGTCACAGACGATCACTGCGTCGGCGCCGACGCCGTCCGCGGTCCGCAGGATGGCGCCAAGGTTGCCCGGCTTCTCGACGGCGGTGACGACCATGACGAGCGGCAGCGAGCCGAGCTGGAGATCGTCCAGGCGGCGCTCGGGCACGGCGGCGACGGCGACGAGGCCGTCCGAGTCGTCGCGGTAGGCGATCTTGGCGAAGACGTCGCGCGAGACCTCGATGACCTGCCCGACCCCGGGCGGCACGATGCCGCCGAGCGCCGGGCAGTAGTAGACCTCGCGCACGGCGAGACCGCCGGCCAGCGCCAGGCGGATCTCCTTCTCGCCCTCGACCACCGCCACGCCGGCCTCGCGCCGCTCGGCGGCCTTGTCGATCAGCCGGAGCAGCGCCTTGATGCGCGGGTTCTGGAGACTGGTGATGCGCTCCATCATCGGTTGTCCTCGAAGGGGTCGGCGTCCTCGTCGGGGCGCGGCCGCGCGCGCACGACCTGCTCGGCCCAGCGCGCCAGCGCCACGGCGCGCTCCTCGCCGGCGGCCTCGCCGGCCGCCAGCGCCTCGGCCGCCAGCTCGAGCGCGTCGTCGTCCTCGCCGAACTCGGCGTCGCGCAGCGCCTGGTGCGCCAGGACCAGCGCGTCGAGGCGTGCGTCGCCGAGCACGCGCGCCAGCGCCGCCGCGCGATCCACGTGGACCCAGCGCCAGTCGGGGCGTGGCGCGCGGTCGGCCAGCGCCAGGTTGAGGCGCGCCAGCGCGCGCACGCGGCCCTTGGCGGCGAGCTCGGAGGCCAGCGCCTCGAGGGCGGCGTAGGCCCCGGCCGGCGGCTCGTCGCGCGCGCCGGGGTCGACCAGGAACGCCTCGGCCTCGGCCCGGGCGTCGCCGGTCAGCGTCGCGGCCAGGCGCGCGACCTGGCGCGGCGAGCCGGCCAGCATCCACACCGCGGCCTCGAGCGCGTCGTCGTCCGGCCCGCGATCGTCGGCCGCGATGGCATCGACGGCGCCGAGCGCGCTGGCGCAGTCACCGGCGGCGAGCGCGCGCCGGGCCTCGCTCCGGGCTTCGTCCGCAGGGCTCACGGCGGCGAGTCTACGGTGCAGGTCGAAGCTTGTCACCCTTCGCCCGCTGGCGCATCCAAGGGCCAGGAGGTGCCATGTCCGCGTTCCCGCCGACCGACCAGCCGAGCGACGCGCCGAGCGACGAAGCGCTGGTGCGTCGCGTGCTGGCCGGCGACACGCTGCCGTTCGAGCTGCTCATGCGGCGTCACAACCGTCGCGTCTACCGCGCCGTGCGCGCGCTGCTGCGCGACGAGGCCGAGATCGAGGACGCCATGCAGGACGCCTACGCCTCGGCCTTCGCGCACCTCGATCGCTTCGAGGGCCGCGCGCGCTTCGCCACCTGGCTCGTGCGCATCGCCGTCAACGAGGCGCTCGGGCGACTCCGCAAGCGGCGCCCGAGCGCGGAGCCGTTCGACGACCTCGCCGACGCGCTCGCCCCCGATGAGCTGGCACCGACGCCCGAGCAGCGCGTCGCCGACCGCGAGCTTGCCGCCCTGCTCGAGCGCGCCGTCGACGGCCTGCCGGTCGGCTACCGCCAGGTCTTCGTGCTGCGCCTCGTCGAGGGCCTCGACACCGCCGAGACCGCCACCATCCTCGACCTGAGCGAAGACCTGGTGAAGCAGCGCCTGCACCGCGCGCGCGGCATGGTCCAGCGCACCATCGAGGCGCGCGTCGGCGCCTCGGCGCCCGCGCTCTTCGAGCTGCACGCGCCGCGCTGCGACCGCAT
Organism: Myxococcota bacterium; assembly: GCA_046351155.1. GTDB lineage: Bacteria > Myxococcota_A > UBA9042 > PHBI01 > PHBI01 > JAXLYZ01. Next base: position 144,747 of record JAXLYZ010000011.1, on the reverse strand, counting down.
CGTGCGCGCGGTGATGGACCGCATCGCGCCGGGACGCTGACCGCTCCGCGCGCGCGACCCGCCGCGACCCGCCGCGACCCGCCAGAGGACGTCGACACGTCGACGTCCTCCGGAGGTGCGATGCTTCGCCCGCGGGTTCGTTCAAGGCGCGCGCGGGATGGTGAGCGTCGCGGCCAGCTCGGGCGTGAGCTTCTGCTGGAGGTCGATGCCGTTGGCGTGCAGATCGAAGGCGAGGACGGCCCAGTACTCCTCGGCCGACAGGCTCCCCGGCGCCTTCGGCGGCATGGTCTGCACGACGAAGGTGGCCACGTCGGCGACGGTCACGAAGCGCGACTTCCGCGCCTGGCGATCGGCCGGCGGATCCAGCGGCAGCGCGCCGGCGGCCAGGCCCACCACGCGCGGCGCCGTGGCGCCCTCGCCCGCCGCGCCGTGGCAGCCGGCGCAGCTGCGACCGTACGCGGCCTGGCCGAGCGTGACCTGCTCGGCAAAGGTCGCGGGCGGCGCCGGCTCCGCGGCGGGCGGCGGGCTGCTGGCGCAGCCGACGGCGATGGCGAGCGACGAGACAGGGAGCGAGACCCAGGTGAGAACGGTTCCGACGTAGCGCATTCGAGCGACCTCCATCCCCCTGGAGTCGGCCGGCGGCGATCGGTGACAGCCGAGACGGTGTAATGTGCGCGACCGGTGTGCGTCGCGTATCGTTCGCGCGCGACGCGCGACGCCAGCCACGAGGTCGAGCCATGCACCACGAGCACCCCGAGACCGAGACCGAGACCGCGCCGACGCGCCCCGTCGTCGAGCGCCTGGTCGACCACCACCGCGAGTTCCTGCGCTACGTCGAGCGCCGCGTGGGCGATCGCGCGGCCGCCGAGGAGATCCTGCAGGACGCCTTCGTGCGCAGCCTCGGCAAGGACGGCGACATCAAGGACAGCGCCATCGGCTGGTTCTACCGCGTGCTGAAGAACGCCGTGATCGATCACCAGCGCCGCCTGGCGGTGGCCACGCGCCGCGCCGATCGCATGACGGCCGAGCTCGAGGCCGACGCGGCGCTGGCGACCGACGACGAGGAGCTCCACCGCATCGCCTGCCGCTGCGTGGCCGAGCTCGCCGACACGCTGAAGCCCGAGTACGCCGAGGCGCTGCGCCGGGTCGAGGTCGACGGCGTGGCCGTGAAGGACTTCGCCGACCAGGTCGGCATCACGCCCAGCAACGCCGGCGTGCGCATCTTCCGCGCGCGCGAGGCGCTGCGGAAGCAGGTCGCGCGCGCGTGCGGCACCTGCGCCGAGCACGGCTGCCTCGACTGCAGCTGCGGTTCGGCGCCGCACGCGACGCCTCACGGCGCCGAGGTGTAATGGCGCGGGGTGGTCTGCGTCGTCGGGGCAGAGGGTCGCAATGGAGCGACTCGCTGACACCGGAGAGTCCACATGAGCAACGCCAAGACCGCATCGACCCCGACCACCCCGACCACCGCCTGCGGCTGCGCCGCCAGCACCTGCGCCTGCGGCACCGCCAACGCCAGCCGCTGCACCTGCGGCGCCGACTGCGCCTGCGAACGGACCTGCCGCTGCGGCGGCGGCTGCGGCTGCGCGACGCCGGCGAAGTAAGCGCGAGGTCGCGGCGCCGGGCGGTGCTATGCTGGGCGGCGTGAAGCCACCGCCCACCCACGCTGACGCACCGATCCCGGCGCCGCCGCCGCGCCTCCTGGCGCTGGAGGCGCGCGTGCTGGCCGAGCTGCCGCGCTTCCTCCTCGGGACGCGGCGGCTCGACCACCTGCCGCGCGGCGATGGCCACGCCGTCATGGTGGTGCCCGGCTGGGGCGTCGACGATCGCCCCACCCTGCCCTTGCGCCTCGCGCTCGGGCGCCTCGGCTACGCCGCCTACGGCTGGGGCCTCGGCCGGAACCTCGGCCGCCGACCCGGCCTCCACGAGCGGCTCGACGCGCGCATCGCCGAGCTCGGCCTGGTCCACGGCGGGCCGGTGAGCCTCATCGGCTGGAGCCTCGGCGGCGTGGTCGTGCGCGAGGCCGCGCGGCGCCAGCCGCACGCGGTGCGCCGCGTGTTCAGCCTGGGCAGCCCCATCAACGGCGATCCCGACGCCAACAACGTCACCACCATGCTGCGCCTCCTGAGGCCGGGCCGACCGGGCGTCGATCGGGCCGCCTTCGACGCGCGGCGCGTGCCGCCGCCGGTGGCCTGCGTGGCCGTGCACACCAAGACCGACGGCGTCGTGGCGTGGCGCTGCGCGCTCGAGGAGCCGGCCGCCCACACCGAGAACGTCGAGGTGCGCGGCAGCCACGCCGGCCTCATCGTGAACCTGGAAGTGCTCGCGGCCCTGGCCGAGCGCCTGCCGCGCGCGCGCTTCGAGCCCGGCGAGGCGAGCTAACGGCGGCGTTGCCTCGCGCGGTGGGAGGCGGTAGACGAGCGCCATGACGACGTTCGTCAGCATCGACCCAGCCACTGGCAAGGAAATCCGGCGCACCGAGTCGCTCGCGCCGGACCAGCTCGAACAGGCGCTCGCGCGCGCCGCCGCCGACTTCGTGCGCTGGCGCGACACGCCCATCGCGCAGCGCGCGGCGCTGCTCGCCGAGGTCGCGCGCCAGCTCGAGCTGGGTGCGCAGGGCCACGCCGCGACCATGTCACGCGAGATGGGCAAGACCTTTCGCGAGGCCATGGCCGAGGTCAAGAAGTGCGCCTGGACGGCGCGCTACTTCGCCGAGCACGGGGCCGAGCACCTGACCGACGAGCCGACGCCGACCGACGCGTCGAAGTCGTGGGTGCGCTACGAGCCGATGGGCCCGATCCTGGCGATCATGCCGTGGAACTTCCCCTTCTGGCAGCTCTTCCGCTGCGCCGTGCCGGCGCTCCTGGCGGGCAACGTCGTGCTCCTCAAGCACTCGGCCGGGACCATGGGCTGCGCCGCCGACATCGAGGCGCTGTTCCGGAAGGCCGGGGCCTTGCGCGGCCTCATGCAGAGCGTGCCGCTCGATCACGGCCAAGTGCCGCAGGTCATCGCCGACCCGCGCGTGCGCGCCGTGACGCTGACCGGCTCGACCCGAGCCGGGCGCGCCGTGGCGGCGCTGTGCGCCGAGCACCTGAAGCCGAGCGTGCTCGAGCTCGGCGGCAGCGACCCGTTCATCGTCATGCCGTCGGCCGACTTCGAGCAGGCCGTGAAGACGGCCGTCACGGCGCGCGTGCAGAACAATGGCCAGTCGTGCATCGCCGCCAAGCGCTTCTTCGTACACGAGCAGATCTACCCCGCCTTCGAGGCGGCGATGGTGCGGGCCATGGGTGCGCTGCGCGTGGGCGATCCGATGGACGAGAGCGTCGACCTCGGGCCGCTGGCGTCCGAAGGTGCGCGCAAGACGCTGCAGAAGCAGGTCGACGCGACCGTCGCGGCCGGCGCGAGCTGCCTCGTCGGCGGCAAGATCCCGAGCGGGCCGGGCTGGTACTACCCGGCCACCGTGCTGGCGTCGGTGCCGCTCGCCGGCACGCCGGCGACGGACGACGAGATGTTCGGCCCGGTCGCGTCGCTGTTCCCGGTGAAGGACCTCGACCACGCCATCGAGCTCGCCAACCGCTCGCCGTTCGGGCTCGGGGCGAGTGTGTGGACCAAGGAGGAGGCCGAGGCCGAGCGCGCCATCCGCGCGCTCCAGGTCGGCGCCGTCTTCGTCAACGGCATGGTGAAGTCGGACGCGCGCATGCCGTTCGGCGGCACCAAGGACTCGGGCTGGGGTCGCGAGCTCGGCTGGCATGGCCTCCACGCCTTCACCGTCGTGAAGACCGTATGGACCCGCTGACGGCACGACGGCGCCGCTCGGCGCTCGGGTGGATGCTCGGCGCGCTCGCGGCCGTCGCGGCGCTGGCCGCGTTCGCGACCGTGACGACCGTGGCCGCGCCCCGCGCGCGCGCCGCCGATCCGACCGGTCTCGTCGCGCCCGCCGAGCCCACGCGACCCGCCGTGCCGCGAGAGCGCCGCTCGCCGCGCGCGACGATGCAGACGTTCATCGACTCCATCGTGCAGGCCGCCGCCGAGGACGACGCCAAGTACCTCGACGCGGCGGTGGCCTGCCTCGACCTGGCCGATCTGCCGGCCGCGACGCGCCACGAGACCGGCCGCGACCTGGCGCTCAAGCTGAAGGACGCCATCGATCGGATGGAGTACGTGGTCTTCACGTCGATCCCCGACGACCCCAACGGCCAGCCCTGGACCTTCAAGTCCATCCCGGCCATCGAGGCCGAGATCACCATCGCGCCGTCGGGCAACGGCGAGTGGCTCTTCACCACCGGCACCGTCGCGCGCATCGAGGACATCTACCGCTACTACGAGAAGCGCGACAAGGTGGCCGGCGTCGGCGGCTCGGGGCTCGAGATGTCGCCGGCGCTCTGGCTGCGCTCGAAGATGCCGGCCGAGCTGAAGGTGCGCATCATCGGCCTCGAGGCCTGGCAGTGGGTCGGCCTCTTCGTGCTGCTGTGCGCCGCCTGGGTCATCGCCCGCGTCGCGCGCTTCGTGCTGCGCGGACCGGTGCAGCGCTTCCTCGATCGGCGCGAGATGCGCGTGCCGAAGGAGCTCGTCTTCCGCCTGCTCGAGCCCATCGGCGTCGTGGCCATGGGCATCCTGTGGGTGGTCGCGCTGAGCTGGCTCGGGCTGCCGCCGTCGCTCGCCGCGGTGGCGGTGGTGGTCGCCAAGTTCATCGCCGCCATCGGCGTCGTGCGCTTCGTCTTCCGCGCCATCGACATCCTGACCTACGTGCTGCAGGCCAAGGCCGCGCTGACGCCGAGCAAGTTCGATGACCTCATCGTGCCGTTCTTCGACAAGTCGGCAAAGGTCATCGTCGTCGCGCTCGGCATCGTCTTCATCGCCGACGTCTTCGGCATCTCGCCGGCGTCGCTGCTCGCCGGGCTCGGCATCGGCGGCCTGGCGCTCGCACTGGCGGCGCAGGACACCGTCAAGAACCTCTTCGGATCGCTGACGGTCATCCTCGACCGGCCCTTCGAGATCGGCGACGACGTGAAGATCGGCGGCGACATCGAGGGCACCGTCGAGCACGTCGGCTTCCGCTCGACGCGCATCCGCACCTACGAGCACACGCTCATCACCGTGCCCAACGGCAACCTCATCTCGGCCAACGTCGACAACCTCGGGCGCCGCAACTTCCGCCGCTACAAGGCCATGTTCCAGCTGGCCATGGAGACCGAGCCGGACAAGGTCGCGGCCTTCTGCGAGGGGTTGCGCGAGCTGGTGCGCCACCACGACCACACGCGCAAGGATGGCTACTACGTCGGCCTCTACGACATCGGCGCGTCGTCGCTCGACGTCATCTTCATCTGCCACTTCACCGTCGTCGGCTTCGCCACCTTCGTGGCGGCGCGCCACCGCCTCCTGCTCGACGTGGTGACGCTGGCCTCACGCCTCGGCGTCGAGCTGGCCTACCCGACGCGCAAGATCCACATGGTCCCGGCCGATCCCGGCGCGCGGCGACCGATGCACGCGGCATCGGCGGCGGGGCGCACGGAGGCCGAGGTGGTGGGACAGCGCGAGGCGCTCGCCATCCTTCACGCGGTGCGGCCGGCGCGCCCCGAGGCCACGTCGTCCGACTGAACCACGCGCCCGCGCGAGTGAGCGACCCGCCATGACCGACACCCTCGAGCCGTTCACGCCCTACGAAGAGAGCCTCATGTGGCGCGTCCACCACGCCTACTTCGCGCAGCGCGGGGCGGCGGTGTGGACCGAGAAGGAGATCCCGTCGCAGGGGACGAGCAACGGCGCGCAGGCGCGCGCGCACGCGCGCTTGCTGGCGGCGCTGGTGGCCGACCGCGTGCGCGCCGGCACGCTGGCGCCGGGCGAGATCGTGTGGGTGCTCGAGCCGGGCGCCGGCTCGGGCGACTTCGCCGCCGGCTTCCTGAAGGCGCTGGAGGCCGGCTACCCCGAGCTCGCCGAGCGCACGCGCTACCTCATGACCGACTACGTCGCGCGCACCGTGCGCGAGGCGGCGGCGCTGCCCAAGGTCGCGCCCTGGGTGGCGGCGGGCAAGCTGGTGCCCGCGGTCTATGACCTGCGCGCGCCGTCCGCGCTCACCGATCTCGAGGGCGCGCCGCTGGAGGCTCGCGCCTCGCTGGTCATCGCCAACTACGTCTGCTGCGCCCTGCCGATGAAGCCTCTGCAGAAGCACAGCGACGGCTGGTATGCGCCCTGGGTCGAGACGCGCGCCGAGCTCGGCGGCGAGGCGGCCGAGGTCGTGGTGGAGCGGCTGTGCGCCGACGCGACGCGACCGAACGCGCTGGCCGAGCTCGAGACGCGCTGGGAGTGGCGGCCGTTCGAGCTGGAAGGGCTGGGCGCGTTCCACGCCGCGGTGCTGGCGCGCACGACGGCCGCGCTGCCCGAGGCCAGCGTGTTCTACCCGGCGCTGTGGCTCGACTTCCTGCGCGGCGTCGCGCCGCGGCTCGCGCCGGGTGGCGTCGTGGTCACCAACGACTACGGCTTCGTCGGGCTCGACCGGCTCGAGGGGCTGCACGAGCGACGCCCGGAGAAGTTCGCCAACTGCCTCGGCCAGGAGGTGCAGTTCGCCATCTTCGACGCCTTCGCCGCCGTCGTCGGCTGGGACGTCGCGCGCACCCACGACCCGCTCGACGAGATCCATCAGGCCGTGGTGGGACCGAGCATCGGCGGCGGCGTGCGCGCCGAGGTCGGGCGGCGGCCGCTGTGGGGGCGTCCCGAGTGGGCGCACCTCCTCGACTTCCAGGCCGCGGCGCAGCACTTCACCAAGCACGGCGACCTCGAGCGCGCGCTGCGCTTCTGGCAGCGCTGCGCCGAGATCGATCCCGACCACGTCGACTTCCACCACCACATCGGCGAGGTCGCCACCGAGGTGGGGCTGCTGGAGCTGGCGCAGGCGCACCTCGCGCGCGGCTTCGCGCTCGACCCCGACGGCGCCGGCGGCTTCGACTGGGAGCACATGCTGGCGCGCGTCGCGAGCATGCGCGGCGACGTCGAGACGGCGAGGGTCTGGTACAAGCGCTCGCTGGCGCGCGAGCCGCACCCGGTGACGTGCATCAACCTGGCCGCGCTGGCCTTCGACGAGAACGACCTCGGCCTCACTTACCGCTGGCTCGAGCGCGCGCTGATGCTCGACCCGGAGCACGCGCTGGCCAACCAGCGCATGGTCGAGCTGCGCGAGCGCGTGTGGGAGCTCGCCAAGGTCCAGCTGCGGAACGAGCTGCCGGTGGACCCGGACGACATCGTCGTCGACGACGACGAGTCGGACGACGTCGACGATGGGCCCGACGAGGGCGAGGACGAGCCGGCTACCTAGTCAGCCGCTGGAACTGGCCGAGGTCGCGCAGCGAGGCGAAGTCGCTGTCCTTCCTCGCGGCGGCCAGGGCCTTCCGCGACTCACCGGTGTCGAGCTTGTAGACCAGCACCAGCTCGGCCAGCGCGTCCTTGCTGTTGCCGGCCAGCGCCAGCTCGCAGGCGTAGTTGTAGTGGGCCCAGACGTTGTCGGCGTCGGCGGCCACCGCGGCCTTGTAGGCGGCCATGGCGCCGGCGTGGTCGCCGGCCTTGCGCGCCGCGAAGCCGACCTCGTTGAGGCGCTTGGCCTCGGCCGGGTTCGGCGGCTTGGGCGCCGCCACCATGACCACGTCGCCGGCGACGACGGCGTCGCCCGCCATCGCGACGGCCCCGGCGTCGCCCGCGGCGACCACGGCGGCGGCGTCGTCGGCCGGGGCGGCCGGAGCCGCGTCGTCGACGGCGGCCACGGCGGCATCGCCAATCGGCGCGGCCGCGGCGTCGTCGACCGCGGCCACGGCGTCGTCGCCCGGCGTCGCGTCGTCAGTCGCGGCGACGGCCTCCTCGGCGCCCTCGGCGACGGCGTCGTCGGTCGCGGCGACGGCCTCCTCGGCGCCCTCGGCCGCCGCATCGTCGGCCGCGGCGACCGCCTCTTCGGCGGCCTCGGCGGCGGCATCGTCGGCGGACGCGGCCTGCACCTCGCCACCGAGCGTCATCGGCCGCGGCGCTGGCGCCGGCGTCGGCGCCACCGGCGTCCGCGCTGGCAGCGGACCTGCCCGAGCTCGCGCCCCCGGCGTCGGCGGCCGCCGCCGGCTCGGCGCTCTGGCCCTGCATGACCACGACCGTCACGGCCGCGCCGATGCCGGCCAGGAGCAGGATCACCAAGATCCACGCGACGGGGCCGGCCCCCTTCTTGGGCGGGCGCTTCGGCTTCGGCCGCATCGGCACGCGCTCGACCTCGAGCGTCGGATCGCGAATCGTCATCGGCTCGTCGCCGAGGTCACCCTCGCCCATCATGGTCGGTGCGATCGTCTCGGCGGGATCACCCTCGAGATTCTTGCCACCCGGGCGATCAGGCGCTGCGTCATGAAGACCCTCCGGCGCGACTATCGCGCCGCGTGGCCTGCCGGTCAACCGCCCCCGGGGCGTCGCCGCATCACCGGGCGCGCGTGCGAGCGCGACCGCGCGCGCGCGCCGGGGCCGCCGGTACGAGCGCGGCCATGAGCTTGCGCTTGGCGACCCAGGCCGAGCCGGCGTCGGCGAGGCGCCACGGCGCGTCGCGGTGCTCCGGGTCGGCGTAGTCGATGCCGATGCGGGCACCGGCCAGCACCGACTCGACCGGCGCCGCGTCGTGGGCCTCGAGGCCGCCCGGCTCGAACAGCGCGGCGTGGTTGAAGCCGAGATCGAGGCCGAGCGCACGCGCGACCTTGCCCGGGCCGACCAGCAGCTCGGGGCCGACGGCGCGTGTCCAGGCCCGGCGCTCGAGGATGGTCGGCAGGCCGGCCACCGGCTCGGCGGCGCGGACCAGCACGGCCTCGGCCTGCCCCTCGACGCCGGTCACCAGGTTCAGCATCGGGTGCATGCCATAGATGATGTAGACGTAGACGCGGCCGGCCGGGCCCCACATGGGCGCGTTGCGCGCGGTGCGGCCGAAGCGCCCGTGGTTGGCGGTGTCGCCCGGCGCCGGCAGGTGGCGGTAGGCCTCGACCTCGGTGATGCGCAGCGTGACGTCGTCGCGCACCAGCAGCTTGCCGAGGAGGTCGGCCGCCACGTCGAGCGCGTCGCGGGCATAGAAGGTCTCGGGCAGGAGCGGCATCGCCGCGCATCATGCCAAGGCGGCGCCGCGCTGTCGCGGCGGTTTGCGCCGAGCCGGCCCGCTCCGTAGGCTCGGCGCCGATGCGCCTCCCACCCCGACCTGCTGCGCTCGCCGTTGTGGCGCTCCTCGTCGGGTGCGGCGGTGATCCAGGGGCCGGCCCCGAGCTCGGCGATGCGCTGGACGGCATCGACCCCGGCGACGTCGTCGTCGACGCCGCCGACGTCATCGATGACACGTCGAGCGGCGACAGCCTCACCGCGCCCGATGCCGCCGACGCCCCCGATAGCGATGACGGCGACGATGGCGACGATGGCCGCGACACGATGCCCGGCCCGTGCCCGAGCGGCGAGGCCTGCAACGACCTCCTGGTCGAGGGCGCGTGCCGCGCGACCTGCGTGCCGATCGACGACGTGCTGCGCTGCCCGGGCGTGGTCGTCGACGGCGTCTGCCACGGCTCCGACCCGCGCGTCGCCGATCCGACCGAGACCACCATCGACGACCTGGTGGTGACGACCGTCGCGGCGCCGAGCGGTCCGACCGCGGTCGGCGAGGTCATCCACCTCGAGCTCTCGGTCGCCAACGCGAGCGACCACGACGTGTCGCTGCCGTTCGGCGCGAGCTGGTCGAGGCCTGGGACCTGACCGACGCGAGCTTCCTCGACTGGGTCGCAATCGACGTCCCGGCTCACGGCGCGACCGCCCTCACCGCGACCATGACCGCGCTGCGACCCGACGAGCTCGACGACGACGCCGACTCGGTCGACGACAGCCCGCGCCGCATCATCACCTTCTACCTCGGCGAGGGGCGCGTCACGCTGCACGGCGGCATACCGTTCGGGGACGACGGCGCGCTCGCGTGCGGCGCGCGCCACTTCCCGGCCGACCTCGAGGCGCGCTGCTGCGCCGGCGTCCTCTATCCGGGCGCCGCCTGCTGCGCGAGCACCGACTGCGCCGCCGGCCAGTGCGCCGACGGGCTGTGCGTCGCGGCCGTGCCCGACCTGGCGTCGGCCGCGCCCATCCACGGCACGCATCGCATCCTGGTCGCCCTCGCCGACTTCCCCGAGCTCGCCACGGGCCCCGGCGGAGACGCGTCGGCCGACCCGTGCGCCGACCGACCGGACCTCGTCGCGACGCTCGGCCTCGACACCGTCACCGGGTTCTTCCGCGGCAGCGCCGAGGCCCGCATGGGCCTCGACCCGATCGACTTCCGCTGGACCATCCTGGCCGGCCTCGACAGCGACGCCATCGTGCCGGCCGGCGCCGATCGCTGGCTGCCGTTCTACCGCGACCACCTCGCCGACTGGCTCGCCGCCCACCCCGGCTGCCCCGTGCTCGACGACTTCGACCAGGTCGTCATCGCCTCGCCCGAGGTCGATCTCCACGGCTTCGGCGGCGTCTTCGTCGGCCGCGGCACGGTCGGCACGACCACCTACGCCAGCCCCTGGCTCTTCGCGCACGAGCTCGGCCACGCCTTCGGCGCCATCGATCTGAAGCCGCTCTTCGGCGGCGCGTTCCTCTGGACGCGCGCGCTCATGGCCGTGCACGGCGGCGCCGACGCCACCGACCAGGTCGCCTGGGCCGAGTGGGGCATGGGCGACACCGATGGCGACGGCGTCGTCGACCTTGCCGAGCTGGCGGCCTACCCCGAGACCTTCGCCGTCAGCGACCTGCGCGCGCGCATCGAGCCGAGCGACGACCCGGTGGCACCGGTGGACCAGCTCGTCATCGCGTGGTCGCCGGTGGCGCTCGAGGCCGGACGCGAGAAGCGCCTGGCCCACGCCGACTTCGACGTGGCGCTGCCCGAGCACGCCTACGCCGCGCACATCTCGCAGGGCGGCGTGACCAAGCGCCTGGTCCTGCCGCAGGCGGCGCTCCACTGGTCGGACCTGCTCGCGCGCGGCGCCATCACCGTCACGCTGCAGGCCGACCATCCGTTCACGCGCGCCGACGGCACGCGCGCGGCAGTGCACCTCGACGAGACCGTCGAGGTGCCCCTGCGCTGACGCTCACGGCGACGGGAGGAGGCGCAGCACGACGCTGGCGCCGCTCCCGTCCTGGGCCGCCGACTGCCAGCCGAACCACACGTCGCCGTCGGGCAGCGCGCTCACGAACGGGCGCGTCTGGTCGCCGAGCTGGGTGCGGTTGGTCATGACGCGCACGCCCGAGGCCGGGCCCTGGCTGTTGATGAAGCGCGCGAGGATGGCGCGCCCGGCGGTGTCGACGCCCTCGGTCTCCCACGCCACCACGAGCCGGCCCGAGCCGTCGTGGCCGAGCGCCACCGCCTCCTGGTTGCCGGTCGTCGCGACCTCGGGCGTGAACTCGGGCGTCTTCACGGCGAAGGTCGAGGCGGTGAAGGTCTGGCACACGACGTCGAGCGTGCCGCCAGCGTCGGGCCCGTCCCAGCAGGCCGCGAGGTAGCCCGACGGCGAGAGCGCCAGCGCCAGGTTGCGCTGGTTGCCGACGGTGTTGGCGTCGATCTGGCGCTCGCTGCCGAAGGCGAAGGTGCTGCCGGAGACCGCCACGGTGCGCGCGAAGAGGTCGTAGCCGCCGTCGGTGATCTGCCCGTTCGACTCCCAGCCGACCAGGAAGCCGCTGGTCCACGGGATGACCACGGCGCGCTCCTGGGCCTTGGCGGTCGTGGCCGGGACCACCGTCTCGCCGACCAGCTGCACGCCGTTCTTGTCGTAGGCCTTGGCCACGATGTCGCTCGGGTCGGTGCCGCTCACGAAGGTCTGCCACGCGATGAGGATGGTGCCGTCCTGGCGGATGGCCACCGCCGGCCGCGTCTGCGCCGCGGTGCGGGTGGTGTTGACGACGAAGGGATCGGTCACCGGCTTGGCCTGCGCGTCGAAGATGCGCGCCACGATGCCGTACGAGCTGCCGTCCTCGTTGAGCGACTCCCACGCCACCACGAAGCGGTCGTCGCCGCCGGCCACCGCGGGCCAGCGCTGGGTCGACGCGGTCTCGACGTTGAGCTGGAGCTCGCCGGTCACCGGGCGCGCGTCGCCCAGCGCCGAGCGCGTGTAGAGGCGCGCGCCGATCTCGCTGTCGGCGCCGACGTAGAGCGGCGTCTCCCACACGACCAGCGTCGTGCCCTGCTTCGACGTCGCCGCCTTCGGGCGCGCCTGATCGCCGACGGTGGTCTCGGCGGGCATGACCTCGCGGACGCCCGAGGCGGGCGTGCCGTCGCGCTCGAAGCGACGCGTCATGATCTGGCCGAGGTTGTTGTCGTACCAGCTCGCGACCCACTGGTCGTCGCTGAGCGCGGCCACGCTCGGCGTGCCCTGCGTGCCGACGGTCAGCGTGTTGAGGTTCGTGGCCGGGCCCTCGGGGACGGCGGCGGCGTCGAAGCGCTGGGCGCGCACGCCGGTGTCGGCGGTGCCGTCGGAGCGGCTGTCCTGCCACACCGCCACGAAGCCGAAGTCGTAGAAGGTCGCCAGGCCGCCGAGGCTCTGTGTGCCGGTGGTGACGTCGTTCACGCGCAGCTTGGCGCCGGCCAGCTGGCCGTCGCTGTCGAAGCGCTGCACCCAGGCGTCGCCGCCCTCGCTCCAGCCGACGATGAAGGTGCCGTCGAAGAAGCCGGCGACGTGCGGGTCGCCGATGGCGGCCGCGGCGGTCGTGACGGTGATCTGCGTGCCACTCGTGAGCGCGCCCGCGGTCCAGCCGAAGCGGCGCGCGTAGAGGGTCTTGCCGTCGCCGCCGATCCACACGACCTCGAAGGCATCCGAGCCGGGCGGGGTCGAGGCGGCGTCGAAGGCGACGTTGGTCACGGCCCAGTAGTCGAGGCCGCTCTGCGTCGTCGCGACCAGCGTCTTCTCGACGCCGGCGCCGGTGCCGTCGTAGCTGATGAAGCGCAGGCCCTCGTTGACGCCCTTGCAGCCCGACGGCGCGCTGCTCTGGTAGTAGCGGTAGCTGGTCGAATAGATTGCCGCGCGCACGCCGCCGAGGTCGAGCGCGCGCGTGTCGGGCGCGATGATGCCGCCGCAGCCCTGGTTCGAGCTGTAGCCGACGGTGATGGCGCTGACGGTGGCGGTGCCGGCCTTGTCGACGGTGCTGCCGTAGAGGGTGCAGGCGTCGGAGTTGTTGGGGTGGCCGGCGCGCACGCAGCCGCTGAGCGTCATGCCGAAGAGCGTGCCGTCCGCGAGCTGCACCGGCCGCGAGTAGGCGATGGTGCCGTAGGTGCGGACGGGCGCGTCGATGGAGGTGGTCTCGTCGAGGCGGCTGTCCTGCGCGTCGGTCGCGCGCAGGTCCTGCGCGTTCCACTGCACGGCGTAGCCGCCGTCGCCGTAGGCGATGGCCTCGGGCTGGCCGAAGCCGGCGGCGACCGTGGCCAGCGGCTCCTCGAAGCAGACGCTGCCGGTGGCGACGCACTCGCCCTCGTCGCAGGTGCCGAGCGGGCGGCACAGGTCGGGGTGGACGCAGGCGTTGCCCGACTCGGGCACGGGCGCGGCGCAGCCGCCGGCCGGGTTGCACACGTGCGAGGTGCAGTCGTTGCCGTCCTCGCAGTCGGCGCCGACGGCGAGCTGGAGCGAGGCCGGGGCCGACGTGAGCGACGAGCGCGCGTCCTGCACCACCACGCGGCAGGCGAGGAGGTCGCAGTCGTGGGTGGCGGTGCCGGAGAGGGTCTGGGTGCCGACCGTCTCGACGCCGTTCACGGACCAATACCAGGTGTAGGTCGGCTGATCGAACCACTTGGCCGGCGTGGTGATGACGCAGGTGGCGTCACCGGCGGCGCCGTCGGGCGCGGTCACCATGACGACCGGCGCGACGGCCTCGCCCGGGCCGAGCGTGACGGGCGCGGAGTCGACGGGCGTGCCGCTGGCGAGCGCGTCCTTCGGCGTCGCGCGGCAGCGCACCGCGGCGCCGAGCGCCAGGTCGTCGGTGGCGAAGGTCGCTGCGCTGGCGCCGGCGACGAGGGCGTTGTCGACGTACCAGGCGTAGCTGAGCGACGGCGACGCGGTGCAGTCGTCCTGCCAGCCGGTGCCGGCGCAGGTGAGCGTCGTGCCGACGCCGGCAGTGGACGGCGACAGCGTCGCGGCGGCGAGCGACGGCGGCGCGTTGTCGGCGTGGGCGGCCGACGAGGGCAGCTCGATGCCGTAGACCGGCAGGCCGCTGATCGCGTCGAGCGTGCCGTCGGCCGGGGCGGCGAAGCAGCGCAGCTGGTCGCCAGCGACGAGGCCGACCGCGGTGGCCGAGAGGGTCGCGGCGCTCTGGCCGGCGAGGGCGACGCCGTTCCGCTCCCAGCGGTAGGCGAGCGAGGTGAGGTCGCTCGCGTCGGGGTCGCTGACGGCGCCCGACGTGCAGGTGTAGGTCGCGCACAGCGAGCCGGCCGACGGCGTGAGGGTCACCGACGCGAGCGTCGGCAGCGTGTTGCCGATGACGACCTCGTTCGAGGTGGCCGCCGTGCCGGTGGCGACGCCGTCGCCCGGCGTCACGACGCAGCGTACGTGGTCGCCCTTCCCGAACGCGCCGGCGAGCGTCGCGGCGCTCTGGCCGGCGACGGCCTGGGCGTTCTTCGTCCAGCTGTAGCTGTAGACGGGCGCGTCGCCGTCGGCGTCGGCAAAGCCCACCGGTGTGCAGGTGAGCGTCGACCCGACGCGCGCGTCGGCCGGGCCGAGCGTGGCACTGGTCAGCGTGGGCAGCGTGTTCTCGAGGGTCACGGCGTTGCTGGTGACGGGCGCGCCCGCGTCGCTGCCGTCGGTCGGGGTGACGACGCAGCGCACGGCCGAGCCGACCGGGACCGCGCTGCCGGCGAGCGTGGCGCCGGTCTGGCCGGCGACCGGCGTGGCCACCGCGCCGACCACGATCTCCCAGGCGTAGGTCACGGCGGCGCTGTCGCCGTCGGCGTCGGACCAGCCGGCGTAGCTGCAGGTCAGCGTGTCGGTCTTCTTGGGGGCCGCCGGCGTGAGCGACGCACCGGTGATGGCCGGCGGGCTGTTCTTGACGGTGAGCTGGTTCTTGCTCGCGACCGGGTCGCTGCTGTCGATGCCGTCGCTGGCGGCGACCGTGCAGCGGAGGACGTCGCCCTTGGCGAAGTGATCGCTCGTGAGCGTGTCGCCGGTCTGGCCGGCGACGACCACGTCGTCGACGAGCCACGCGTAGGTCAGTATCAGCGTGTCGCCGTCGGCGTCGCTGGTGGTGCCGGCGCCGCACTTCACGGCGTGGCCCTCGACTGCGCCGGCGAGGTCGACCGGCGTGACCAGCACGCCGTCGACGAACGGGGCGGCGTTGGCCAGCGTGAGCGGCGCGCTGACGGTCGCGGCCGAGCTGCTGGTGCCGTCGCTGGCGCGCACGGCGCAGCGGATCTCGTCACCGTGGCGGGCGTGGACGTCGGGCGCCGCGTCGACGCCCGGCACGGCCAGGTCACCGGCGACGACGGTCGCGACGACGGCCGGATCGCCGTGCAGGGTGGCGGTGACACCGTCGATGGTCCAGGTGACGAGGTGGCTCACCGGGTCGCCGTCGGGATCGACGCCCGGGGTCGCGACGCTGCAGGTGAGCTCGGTGGTGGCGTCGACGACGGCCGTGGCCTCGGTCGGGGCCAGGGTCACCGCGGGCGCGCTGGGGGCGGCGTTGAGCACATCGAAGGACGCGCTGTCGACCGGCGTGCCGGCGTCCTCGTCGTCGGCCGGCGTGAGCGTGCAGGTGATGACCATGTCGCGCTCGGTGAGGGCCGGGTCGAGCGCGCAGGCGCCGTCGGCGGCGAGCGGCTGGCCGTCGACCAGGAAGGTGCAGGTGTCGGCCTTGGCGTCGCTCGCGCCGTCGGCGTCGGCGCGGTCGGGGCAGCTGCAGGTGAAGGCGGTCGTGGTGGTGCCGGCCGAGGGCAGCACGAGGGCCTGGCCGCAGGTCGGTGCGCTGTTGCCGATGGTGACCTCGGCCGACGCCGTGACGGTGTTGCCGCCGCTGTCGGTGGCGCTGACGACGACCTTCCACAGCTCGCCCTTGGCGGTCGCCGCGGCCGGCACGTCGGCCGTCTGGAGGCCGGAGTCGACGCCGTCCTTCAGCCAGCGATAGCTGGTGGTGACGTCGCCGTCGGGGTCGGTCGCCGCGGTGGTGATGGCGGCGTGCAGCGCGTCGTCGGTCTTCGGCGACGGCGGCTCGATGGCCACGACGGGCGCCGTCGGCGGCACGTCGAGGACGATGTGCACGGTGCTGCTGACGTGCTGCCCGGCCGCGTCCGTCGCGGTGGCGGTGAGGGCGTGGGCGCCGGGCGCGAGCGTGGTCATGGTGGCCGCGGTGCGGCCGTTGGCGTCCGGGGTGATGCGCGCGAGGATGCCGCTGGCGCGGTCGGTGGTCCACTCGACGCTCAGGGTGGTGAGGTCGGCGCCCGCCTGGGCGACGGTCGCGACCAGCTCGACCGACGACCCGGCCGGGGCCACGAGCCCCTCGGTCGGCGCCACGATGACCAGCGTCGGCGCAGGCGTCGCGACGTCGGCCGTGTCGGAGACGTCGCTCGCGACGTCGCTCGTGCGCGTGTTGGAGTCGCTGCCGCCGCACGCGCCGAGCGCGCCCAGCCCCAGCGTCGCCAGCGCGACCCCGAGCCAGCGCCGGGAATGCCCCCGCTCCGCCCGGGCGGCTACCATCTCCGCCTCTCCCTCAGCGCACGCACACATCGACGATCGCATCATGACGTCCTCCGCAACGGGTCCGACCGCCGCGTCGCAATGCCTGTGCCATGGGCTCGGGCCCGCTCCAGGCGGGCCTGCCCGGGGATCGGGCGCGGCTCCGACGGGCGCGCCCGGGGCGCCGGTCGGTCGCGACCGTTGACCGCTCGGGGCCCGCACCCCTAAGGTGTCCTCCGCTGGAGCGCCCGGCATCCCGCCGTCGCGGGGCGCGTCCATCCTCCTCACCTTGCCAGCGCGCGACCGCGATCGCGTGCGGCGACACGGCGGCCCTGCCTCATGAGCACCGACCCGACGACCGCCCCGCCCGCGCCCGACGCCGATTGGAACGGCGGCGACGAACGCGACGACGCGGGCGCGCTCGGCCCCGACACGCTCGCTCCCGGCACGCTGGTCGGCGCCTATCGCATCGTCGCGCTCATCGGCCGCGGCGGCATGGGCGAGGTGTACGAGGCCTGGGACGATCGCCTGGCGCGACCCGTCGCGCTCAAGCGCATCCCGGTGCTCAGACAGGCCGACGGCGAGGCGCGCGCCCGCTTCTGGCGCGAGGCGCGGACGCTCGCGGCGCTGCGCCATCCGGGCATCGTGACCATCTTCGAGATCGGCGAGGACCCGACCACGAAGAGCCTGTACCTCGCCATGGAGCTCGTGCGCGGGCGGCCGCTCTCGACGCTCGGGCCTCGGCCGATGCCGCCGCGGCTGGCCGTGCACCTGGTGCGCGAGGTGGCGCTGGCGCTGGGCGCGGCGCACGCCGCCGGCGTCACCCATCGCGACATCAAGCCGCCGAACATCCTGGTCGAGGACGACGGCGCGGTGCGCGTCGTCGACTTCGGCCTGGCGCGCCGCGTCGACGAGCTCGACGAGCGCCTGACGCGCTCGGGGACGCTCATCGGCACGCCCGGCTACATGGCGCCCGAGTCGGTGCTGGCCACGCCGTCGGCGCGCGAGGGCGCGGTCGTGAGCAGCGGCCCGCCCGCCGACGTGTTCGCGCTGGGCACCCTCCTCTATAGGCTGCTGGCCGGCGTGCATCCCTTCGTGCGCGAGTCGGCGCAGGCCACCGCCATGGCCGTGGCGGGCGCGCTGCACACGCCGCTCGGCGCCCTCGGCCTGCGCCTGCCGCCGTCGCTCGTGGCCGTGGTCGAGCGCTGCCTCGCGCTGGCGCCGGCCGAGCGACCGGCCGACGGGCGCGCGCTCGCCGAGGCGCTGGCGCGGGTCGAGCTGCCGGCGGCGGCCGGCGACGATCGCCAGGCGCTGGCCGCGCTCTTCGGCCGCCTCGCGCCGACCGCGACCGCCGACCAGCCCTTCGACACGCAGCACCCGGCGGCGGCGTCGGCCGTGGCCAGCCCGGTGCGGCGCGGGCTCGCGCTGGCGCTCGCCACCGTGGTCGCGCTGGCCGCGGCGTTGCTGGCGCTGGCGAGCGGCGGCGGCTCCTCGAACGCCGAGGCGACCACGCCTCCGCCGGGGCCGGCGCGCGCGGCGGCCGGGCCGTCCGCGCCCACGCCGGCACCCGCGCCCGCGCCCGCGGCCCACCGCCGCTGGCGCTGCCGCCGCGGCCCGCGGTGGCGGTGCTCGGCTTCCGCACCGAGCGCGCGGCCGACGCCTCGCGCGGCGAGGTGCTGGCCGACGTCCTGCGCGTGCGCCTCGACGAGGATCCGGCGCACGTCGTGTCGGCGCCGCTCGACCTCCTGCGCGCGCTCATCCCGACCGGCCCGGCCATCGGCCCCGACCTCGCGCCCGAGCGGCTGGCGCGGCCGGGCCGCACGCTCGGCCACATCGACGTGGCGCTGCGCGGCAGCTTCGTCGACGCCCTGCCGGGGCAGCCGGCGCGCGCCACCGTCGAGCTGGTCGAGACGCTCGGCGCGCGCGTGCTCGACACGCTGGTGGTCGAGGCGCCCGACGTGATGACGCTCGGCGACGAGCTCGCGCGCGAGCTCATCGTGCGGCTCGGCGGCACGCCGCCCGCGCGACCGGCGCGCCTCACGCGCGTGCCCGAGGCCTGGACGGCGTGGATGGCGGCGCGCGCCGGGCAGTTCGCGGCCGACGTCGGCGTCATCGACGACAACCTGCAGTGGGCGCTGCGCCTCGACCCGGGCTTCGGCCTCGCGCGCGCCGAGGAGCTGCCCAAGCTGCGCCTCGAGTCGCGCACCGACGAGCTCGTCGCGCACGCCAAGGCGCTGCTGGCCGAGCAGGACGCCGACCCGGCCGGCCCGACCCTGCCGCCGCACGTGCGCGCGCACATGGAGGCCCTGCTGGCGGTCGCCGAGGACCGGCTCGACGACGCCATCCGCGGGCTCGAGGCCATTCGCGACGCCTACCCCTTCGACCTCGACGCCGGCGATCTGCTGATGGCCGTCCGCGCGTCGAGCCGCGTGCGCGACATCGGCGAGGTCGAGCGCATCGCGCGCCGCCAGCTGACGCTCGCGCCGCGCCTCGAGGTGCCCGCCTCGCGCCTCATCCGCGCGCTCGGCACGCGCAACCGCGCCGACGACGCCGACCGCTTCATCCGCGCGCTGGGCGTGCCGCGCGACGACCCGCAGTGGCTGGACGTCTACGCCGAGCTCGACCTCTTCACCGGGCGCTTCGCCGCGGCCGGCGACGGCTTCCGCCGCGTGGTCGCGAGCGAGCCGGGGAACCTCTACGCCGAGCACATGGCCATCGCCGCCGATCTGCTCGGCGGGCGCTGCGACAAGGCGGCCGGCGCCGCGCTCGATCGCATCGAGCGCCACCGCCTGCTCGGCAAGGACTCGCTGCTCGGCTGGACGTACAGCCTGGCGGTCCAGGCGCTGGTGTGCTGGGAGCGCTGGGACGCGCTCGAGACCACGCTCGCCGCGTGGGAGCGCTTCGACGAGAGCGGCGCCATCCAGGGCTTCGGCATGCGCGAGCGCGTCGCGTCGCTGCGCGCCCGCCTCCTGCCCGGGGCGGCGCGCGCGCGCGAGCTCGAGCGACTGGCCGCGCGCTGGCGAGGGATGCTGGCCACCCCGTCGGCCATGCCGCCCGAGGACCGCGGCATCATCGCCAACCTGCTGGCGCGCGCCACGACCGTTCCGAAGGTGCTGGCGGCGCTCCGCGACCAGGCCGACCGCGACGCCGTCGACACCGCGCGCAGCAGCATCGAGCGGGCCGACGCGCGCTGGTTCGCGGCGCGCCTGCGCGGGCGCCTGGCGCTGCTCGCGCGCCGACCCGCGGCCGAGGTCGAGCGCCTCTACGACGAGGGCGTGTGCCCCTGGTCGGAGGTCGAGGGCGAGGGCGAGGCGTCGGGCGTCGTCGATGGGCTGGCCCAGCGCGCCGAGGCCAAGGACCAGCTCGGCGACGCGGCGGGCGCCGAGGCCGACTGGCGCGCGCTGCTGGCGCTCGGGTACGGCCGCCTGTGGGTGAGCGAGCTGTGGGTGCAGGCGCGGCATCGGCTCGGCGAGGCTGGGACCCAGCGATGATCCCGCTCGACGACGACGAGAGCACCATCGAGCCGCCGCACCGCGGCGCCGACGCGCACGGCGACGCGACCGAGGTGCCGGTGCTGCTGGTGGCGTGGCTCGAGGGCGACCCCGGGCTCGTCGGCAGCGTGCTGTTCCCGAGCGCCGAGCCGTCGGTGTTCGGGCGCGGCGCCGGCGCCGGCGACGAGGCGCGGCTCATGCCGATGCGTCAGGTGCCCGGCACCAACCTGCCGCTGCCGCCGCCGACCGCGCCGTGGATGTCGCGGCGCCAGCTGCGCGTGCAGCGCCTGCCCGACCTGCCCGACGGGCGCGGCCCCGGCTTCCGCGTGATGGTCGAGAACCTCGGCCGCAGCGCGCTGCGCGTGCGCGGCAACGCGCTCGGCAGCGCGGCCGCCGGGCGCGACAGCGCGGCGCAGGCGGTCGTGACGCCGGGCGACCTCATCGCCGTCGGCGAGAGCGGCCTCCTCCTCGTGACCTCGCGGCCGCGCGTGCTCCTGTCGGCGTCGGCCTGGAGCGAGCCGCTGCAGCCGCTCGGCGACCCCGACGCGCTGGGCATGGTCGGCGAGTCGGCGGCCATGTGGGAGCTGCGCGATCGCATCGCCTTCACGGCGCGGCAGCGCGGCCACGTGCTGGTGCTCGGGCCGAGCGGCAGCGGCAAGGAGCGCGTGGCCCAAGCGCTGCACGCGCTGTCGGCCAACCGCGCGCGGGCGCTGGTGGCGCGGAACGCCGCCACCATCCCGACGGCGCTCATGGACGTCGAGCTCTTCGGCCACGCCGCGAGCTACCCGAACCCGGGCATGCGCGAGCGCGCCGGGCTGGTCGGCGAGGCCGACGGCTCGACCTTGTTCCTCGACGAGATCGGCGAGCTGCCCGAGGAGATGCAGGCGCATCTGCTGCGGCTCATGGACTCGGGCGAGTACCAGCGCCTCGGCGAGGCGCGTGCGCGCAAGGCCGATCTGCGGCTGGTGGCGGCCACCAACCGCGACCCGATGGAGCTGAAGGCGGACCTGCGCGCGCGCTTCCGCCACGTGCTGCGCGTGCCGCCGCTGGCCGAGCGCTGCGAGGATCTGCCGCTGCTCCTGCGCCACCTCCTGCGCGCCGCCGCCGGCGAGGATCCGCAGCTGGCGACCTCGCTCTTCACCGCCGAGCGCGACGCCGACGGGCGCCCGGTCGAGCCGCGCGTCGACCTCGACGTGGTCGCGGCCATCCTGCGCCACCCGCTGCCGCTCCAGGTGCGCGAGCTCGAGAGCCTGCTGTGGCACGCCATCGCGACCACCATGCGCTCGGCCAACCGCTCGCGGCTGCACGCGCCGCCCGCGCTGACGGCGTCGCTCGACGCCACCGCGCCGCCCACGACGACCGCGCCGCACGAGCTCGGCAAGGACGAGCTCCAGGCCGCGCTCGACCGCCACGAGGGCCGCCTCGAGCGCGTGTGGCGCGACCTCGGCCTGAAGAACCGCTACGTGCTGCGACGCCTGCTCGAGAAGCACGGGCTGCGCGGCGCGCGCGACGACGACTAGCTAGACTCGCCTTAGCGCCCGGTTGCTTCGGCGCAGTCGAAGGCGACGTGCCAGTGGTCGTGCTCGTCGAGGACCGCGGTCGCGTGCGGCAGCGCGCGCAGCACGCGCCGCCCGAGCCCCGCCTGCTTGCGCAGGTCCACGGCGCGGCCCGCCATGTGCGGCGAGAGGCTCGCCATGTCGTCGTCGGACAGCGCCGCGAAGACGAGGGCGAGGTGGGCGGCGATCGGCTCGGGATGGCCGCGCAGGGCGCGCCAGTGGGCGTCGATCCAGACCTGGGCCGCGCGCCGCTCGGGCCGCTTCCAGCCCTTGAGGATGCGCATCCACGTCCGCTTGCGCGCGATGTTGTCGGCCCAGGCGCGGGCCTCGCTGGCGCGGTCGCGCCGCGCGCTGGTGACGACCACGGTGGGCCGCCGCTGGCGCAGCGCGGCCAGACCCGCCGCCGCGCCCGGGCACAGCCCGTCGACATCGACCGCCGGCGCCGGCTCTGCCGCACGCGCGACCGGGCTCGTGAGCGGCGCGACGACCGCGACGACCGCGACGACCTCGACCGCGACGACCGCGACGACCGCGACCGCGGCGAACGCGGCGACCGCGAGCCGCGACCTCACGGCGCGAGGCCCTGCTGCCACAGGATGAAGGCCTGGTCGACGGCGACCTCGCGCAGGTGATCGTAGCGGCCGCTCTTCCCGCCGTGGCCGCCGCCTTCCATGTTGATGCGGAACAGCAGCGGGTGGTCGTCGGTGCGGAGCGCGCGCATGCGCGCCACGTACTTGGCCGGCTCCCAGTACATCACCTGGCTGTCGTTGTAGCTCGTCTCGACCAGCATGGCCGGATAGGCCTTGGCGGCGATGTTGTCGTAGGGGCTGTAGGGGCGGATCCAGGCGTACTCGTCGGCCTTCTGCGGGTTCCCCCACTCCTCGTACTCGGTGATGGTCAGCGGCAGCGTCGGGTCGTTCATGGTGTTGACGACGTCGACGAACGGCACCGCCACGATGGCCGCCCGGAAGAGGTCGGGCCGCAGGTTGAGCACCGCGCCCATGAGCAGCCCGCCGGCCGAGCGGCCCTCGATGCTGATGTGCCCGACGGCGGTGTAGTGCTGGGCCACCAGCGTCTCGGCGCAGGCGATGAAGTCGGTGAAGGTGTTCATCTTGGTCGCCAGCCGACCGCCCTCGTGCCACGCCTTGCCGAGCTCGCCGCCGCCGCGGATGTGCGCGATGGCGAAGATGACGCCGCGGTCGAGCAGCGCCAGCCGCGCCGGCGAGAAGCGCAGCGGCGACGAGATGCCGTAGGAGCCGTAGCCATAGAGATGGAGCGGCGCCTTGCCGTCGAGCGCCACGTCCTTCCGGCGCACGATCGAGATCGGCACCGCGGTGCCGTCGCCGGCCTTGGCGAGGAGCCGCTCGGTCACGTAGGCCGAGGCGTCGAAGCCCGGCACCGGCGTGTCGCGGAGGACGCGCGTCGCCTTGGTGGCGAAGTCGTAGGCCATCACCTGCTTGGGGGTGGCCAGCGACTCGTAGGTGTAGCGCAGCTCCTTCGGCGCCGGCTCGAGGTTGCCGTTCGGCTCGACGCCGATCTCGTGCGCCGGAGCCGCGGTCGGGATGCGGCTCCGGGCCTTGGTGCGGAGGTCGATGACGTCGAGCTCGGGCATGCCGCCCGAGCGCACCTCGACGACCAGCTCATCGCCGTTGACCGAGTGCTCCTCGAGCATGGTCTTGTCGTCGTGCGCGACCAGCTCCTTCCACGCCTTCCGCCCCGGCCGCGTGATCGGCGCCGTGACGATGCGAAAGTTCCTTCCCTTGTCGTTGGCGCGGATGACCAGCTCGCGCCCGTGCGGCTCGACGTAGTACATCACCGCCGGGTCGCGCGCCGCGACCAGGATGGGCGCGCGCTCGGGGTGGCGCGCGTCGACCAGGCGCACCTCGGTCGAGAGCTTCGACTCGGCGTGCAGCACGATGTAGTCGCGGTTGATCGAGCGCCAGCCGTAGAGCTCGTAGCGCGCGTCCTTCTCGTCGTAGACGACGACGTCCTTGGCCGGGTCCTGGCCCAGCACGTGGCGCAGCGCGCGGAACGGTCGCTTGGCCTCGTCCTCGACGACGTCGACGATCTGCCCCGGCGCGGTGGTCCAGTCGGCGGTGACGACGTGCGGGATGGCGTCGGGCAGCGTCTCGCCCGTCTGCAGGTCCTTCACGTGCAGCGTGTACTCGCGGAAGCCGAGCTCGTCGGTCGCATATAATAGATAGCGGCCGCCGTCGCTCGCATCGATGATGCCCACGTCCATGAAGGGCTTGCCGACCGCCAGCGCCTCCACGTCGAGCAGCGTCTCGTCGGCCGCCCCGGCCGCGGCGCCGCGCCGGTAGTAGGTCGGGTAGCTCTTGCCCTTGGCGGTGCGCTTCCAGTAGCTCCACGCGCCGTCGGCGGCGGGTACGGTCTGGTCGTCCTCGTCGATGTGGCCGAGGATCTCCTGGTAGAGCGTCTCGCGCAGCGGCCCGAGCGGCGCCATGACCTGGTCGGCGTAGGCGGCCTCGGCGTCGAGGTAGTCCTCGACCGCGGGCGTGCCCTTCTCGCGCAGCCAGGCGTAGTCGTCGACGAACACGTCGCCGTGCAGCGTGCGCGTGACCGGTATCTTCTTGGCCACCGGCGGCACCGGCGCGGGCGGCGTCGGCCCGGTCGGGGTCGGCGAGCCGGTCGGCTCCGGCGGGGTCGGCAGCAGGCCCGACGACCCGCACGCGACCAGGGACCACGCAACGAACGCGACGAGGCTACGGACGATCGCCTGCATGCACGGCTTGTCGCGCGGCCGCGACGCCGCGTCAACCCGGCGCAGCGCCGCGCTGCGCGGGTCGCCACCGTGTCGGTCGCCTCGCCCTCCACGGCGCGCTCGCGGACCTGCGCTTGCGGCCGCCAGCGGCCCGTGTCATGCGCCATGACATGAGCCAGCGCTCGAGTCGGACCGCGCCGCCGCCTTCGGGGCCGTGGCCATCGCCTGCCTGGCCGGCCCGGTCTCGGCGCGCGCCGCCGCGCCGCGCGCCGGCGAGGTGCAGCTCGGCGCGCTCGGGGTCGGCCCGGGCTTCGACCTCGTGCGCTTCGACCTGGCCCAGCGCCTGGCCTCGGGCGGCAAGGTCGGCGTGGTGCTCGACGCGCGACCGCGCTCGGTGACGCTCGACGACGCGCGCCCGCGCCACCTGGTCGCGCGCCGCGGCGCCGTGGTGGCGCTCGAGGTCGACCTGCCGGCCGACGTCGACCAGCTGGCGTGGGCCATCCCCGACCTCGCCGTGAAGCTCGCCCGGCGCTGGCGCTGCCGCCGCCCGAGAGCGCGCCGGCGCTGGTCGATCCGGCCGCGCTGGCGCTGGCCGTCACCGGTCGACCGGTCGACGACAGCCGCCTCGACGCGCGCGAGGCCGAGCTGTGGCGACGGCTCCTCGAGGCGCGCGACCCGGCCGCGACGCGCGACGACCTCCTGCGCATCGCCGCGGTCGAGCAGCGCGTGGCGCTGGTCGCGCCGCCCCACGCCGCCGACTTCGCCGAGGCGCGGGACTACGTCGCGGGCGGCGCCCCGACCGACGTCTTCGCCCGCGACTGCCTCGGCGGAACGGCGCTGCACGCGGCCGCGGCGCGCGGCGACGCGGTCATGATCGCCAAGCTCGGGCCGCCGGAGCAGGCGCTGGCGCGCAACGACGCGCTCGAGACGCCGCTCCACGTCGCGGCGCGCGCAACGCCGGCGGCGGTGAAGGCGCCCTGGCGCCGAGCCCGCCGCGCTCGAGACGCGCGACGCCTGGGGCGCGACGCCGCTCGTGCGCGCCGCGCGCCGGCCCGCCGGAGGTGGTGGCGGCTCTATTGGCGGCGGGCGCGCGCGTCGGGCGCGCACCGACGACGGCGACACCGCCGTCGGCGAGGCGGCGCGGCGCGGGTCGGCGCCGGCGGTCGACGCGCTGGTGCGCGCCGGCGCCGAGGTCGCGCCCGACGACGTTCGACGCCTGCAACGCGGGCCAGCCGTCATGGCCCAGCGCCGCGGCGACCTTCGGCAGCGCGCGCGGACGCGCTCGGCCGCGCGCTGGCGAGCGCGGTGCGCCGGCGCGGGCTGGCCGCGGCGGCCTGCTCTTCGACCGCGGGGCGACGCCGACGCTCGATCTCTTCCGCGCCGCCCTCGGCGGCGGCGACACCGTCATGGGCGCGCTGCTCTTCCAGCGCGGCCTCGGCCGCGACGCGAGCGACGCGCGCGGCACGCTGCTGCACGCCGCCGCGGCGGCCGGCGACGTGGCCTTCGTGGCCACGCTGCTGGCGTCGGGCGCCGACCCGAGCGCCGTCGACGCCAAGGGGCAGACGCCGCTCGACCTGGCGCTGGCCGACGGGCGCAGCTCGGCGGTCGTCAAGCTGCTTGTCGAACGCCAGCGCGACGACCTCTTCATCGCGGCGGCGTCGGGCGACCTCGGCATGCTGCGCCGCGCCCTCGACCGCGACGTCGCCGCCACGCGTCGCCTCGGCCACGACGGGCTCGCCGCGCTGCACGTGGCCGCGCGCTTCGGCCGGGTCGAGGCCATGGCGCTGCTGGTCGAGCGCGGCGCGCCCATCGACCTCGAGGTCGAGGCCGGCGCGCGCCTCGACGGCCACGACGTCACCGGCTGGACGCCGTCCACTTCGCCGCCGACGCGCAGCGCGCCGACGCGGTGGCGTGGCCGCTCGCGCACGGCGCGCGCAAGGACCGGGTCGCCGCCGACGGCTCGACGCCGCTCGACCGCGGCTGGTCGATCGCCGACGGCGACGCCGCCCTCGCGGCCGAGGCCGGCGCCCCGCCGGAGGCCGAGAAGCCCTGCATCGGCGACGCGATCCAGGCGGCGCTGGATCGGCCAGCGCCGCCCATCACGGCCGCGGCCGAAGGTTCCACCGGCGGCCTCCACGCCGCCGCGCCGGCGGCGCTCATGCCGTCGTCGTTCATCGCGCTCGGCGGCGGCATCCTGCGCGACGAGCGCTGGCCCGACGAGGAGGTCATCCCGACCATGGCCGAGGCGCGGGCCGACCGCCGGCTGGGAGACGTCGCTGCGCCGCTGCATGGCGCGGAAGCGCTGGCTCGAGGCCGAGCGCCGCGCCGAGGACCTCGTCGGCGACCGCGGCCGCGCGCCGACGCCGACCGATGCCTTCGGCCTGGCCGCGGCCGAGCAGAGCCTGGCGCGCGTGCGCCTCGAGCGGCGGCACTGGAGCGAGGCCGAGGCCGGCTTCGCCCGCGCTCTGGCGCTGACGCCCGCGGACGCGCGCGGCACCGCGCTGCGAGCGGTGATCCTCGAAGGTCGCGCGCGCCTCCACCAGCGCCAGGGCGACCTCGCCGCGGCCGAGAGCGACCTCGTGAAGGCGCTCGCGCTGCGCGCCCCGGCGCTCCGCGCCACCACGCTCACGCGCCTCGCCGGCGTGCGCGCCGAGGCCGCGCGCTACCCCGAAGCCATCGCCGACCTGCGCGCCGCCATCGCCGCCCGCGTCGCCGCCGACGGCCCCGACGCCTCGTCGCTGGCCGTGCCGCGCCAGAACCTCGGCGTGACGCTGGCCCGCGCCGGCGGCCGCGACGAGGCGCGCACGCTGGCGCTCTCCGAGCTCTCGCGCGTGCAGGGCCAGGTCGCGCTCGACCCCGAGGACGCGGCGCTCGTGCGCTTTCATGCCGGCCTGTGGCGCTTCCTCGACGGCCAGCCAGCCGAGGCCGGGCTGCTCGTCGC
This sequence comes from Myxococcota bacterium, assembly GCA_046351155.1. Lineage (GTDB taxonomy): Bacteria > Myxococcota_A > UBA9042 > PHBI01 > PHBI01 > JAXLYZ01. Next base: position 117,382 of record JAXLYZ010000011.1, on the reverse strand, counting down.
GGGCGCGCGCCGAGCTGGCCAGGGCCTTCCCCGACCACTGGGCGCTCGGCCGCATGGACCTCGGCATGGCCCTCCAGCTGCGTGGCCTCGGCCGCTTCGACGAGGCCGCGGCCGCGCTCACCCGCGCCGAGGCGGCCATCGCCCGGAGCGACGGCGACGACGCCGTCGACGTCGGGCGCGTGCTCGGCGAGCGCGCGACGCTGCTGCGCCAGACGGGCCACCTCGACGACGCCTGGGCCGCGGCGACCAAGGGCTACGGCATCGCGGTCGCGGCCGCGCAGCCCGAGGCGCGCTGGCCGCTCGAGCTCGAGCTCGGCCGCATCGAGGCCGCGCGTGGACACCTGGCCCAGGCCATCTTCTTCGGCAAGCGCGCGGCCACGACGCTCGACGCCATCCGCGTGCGGCTCGAGGCGTCGGCGTCGTCCGCGCCGCTCGCCAAGGCCTTCGTCGAGGACCGCATCGCCGCGTGGCGCGAGCTCGGCGGCTGGCCTGGTCTCGGCCGGGCGCCTGCTCGAGGCGACCGCCGTGCTCGGCCTCTTGAAGGACGACGAGGCGGCCACGCTGGTGACGCGCGGCGGCAAGCACCAGGACGCCGAGCGGCCGCGGAAGCCGTCGACGTTGGCCGCCGCGCCGAGGCGCGCGCCGGCGCCACCGCCGAGAAGCCGCTGTGCGCCATCGCGGCCGAGGCCCGCGCCCTCGCCGAGCGCCAGGCGACCGACGGCCTGAACAAGGGCGAGAGCGATCGCCTGAAGCAGCTGCGCGACGCGCTGCGCGAGCGGCGCAAGGCCTACGAGCAGTGGCTCGAGAGCCTGGAGGGCGAGCTCGCGTCGATGACGCCCGAGCGCGCGCAGGCCATCGCCGCCATGAACCTCCGCGACCTGGCCGGCATGCAGGGCACGCTCGCCGACCTCGGCCACGGCGCGGTGGTCGTCCACTACCTCGTCACCGACACGTCGCTGCGCGCCATCGTCACGACCGCCACGGGGCAGATCGGCCACACCCTGCCCATCGCGTCGAAGGAGCTGAACCAGCTCGCCTTCGACTTCCGCGCCGCCGTCGCCGACCCGCAGAGCGACCCGCGCGTCCTCGGCCACGAGCTCTACGACGCGCTCATCGCGCCGCTCGAGGACGACCTGCGCGCGGCCAAGGCCCAGACGCTGATGGTGTCGCTCGACGGCGCGCTGCGCTACGTGCCGATGGCCGCGCTGTGGGACGGCGAGCGCTGGCTCGTCGAGCGCTACCGCATCGTCCACTTCACGCGCGCCGCCGTCGACAAGCTCATGGCGCCACCGAAGTCCGGCCTCGGGCTGGCGGCGCTCGGCGTGGCGCGCGGCATCCCCGGCTTCGCGCCGCTCACCGAGGTGGCCGGCGAGTGCGAGGGCATCGTCAAGCGCGACGACAGCGACCCCGACGGCGTCGTGCCCGGCGTCGTGCGCCTCGACGACGCCTTCTCGCGCGAGAGCCTGGCCGAGATCCTCGACACCCACCGCTTCTCGGCCGTCCACATCGCCAGCCACTTCGTGCTCGAGCCGGGCACCGAGGCCGACAGCTACCTCCTGCTCGGCGACGGCCAGAAGCTGACGCTCGAGGACATCCGCTACGAATTGAGATTCGACGGCGTCGATCTCCTGTCACTCTCGGCCTGCAACACCGCCGTCGGCGACGAGCCCGGCGCCGACGGGCGCGAGCTCGAGGGCTTCGCGTCGCTGGCCATGCGCCTCGGCGCGCGCGGCGTCATCGCCACGCTGTGGCCGGTCGCCGACAAGAGCACCGGCGCCTTCATGCGCGACTTCTACACCATCCGCCAGAGCGGCCTCGCGCCGTCGAACCTCGCCGCCGTCGGCGCTCGCCCCGACCTCACCGCCGCCGACGCGCTGCGCCAGACCATGCTGCGCTTCATCCGCGGCACCGACGCGCTGGCCGCCGCCGACCTCGCGCCGTCGGGCCCGGCCGCGCCGCCGAGCGTGGCCAGCGCCCGCGCCATCGGCCCCCTCGATCACGCGGCCGCCGCCGCGCTGCCCGCCGCGCCGGCCACGCCCGCGCCGACCGACATGGCCCACCCCTACTACTGGGCGCCGTTCATCCTGGTGGGCGGCTGGCTCTGAGGCGCGCGCGCAGCCGCCGTCAGGGCTGCTCGTCGCCCTTCGCCGAGGCGCACGCATCGGCGTCGCCGAGCTGGCAGCCGCGCTTGAAGAGCTCCTTGGCGCGCGCCTCGTCCCAGTCGAGCCCGCCCCGGCCGTCGCTCACCATCTTGCCGAGCAGCCAGCAGCTCGCGCCGTCCGACGCCTCGCAGCCCTTGGTGAACCACGCCGCGGCCGCGGCCTCGCCGGACGGTCCGTTCTGGAGGTCGTTGGTGCCGAGCACCATGCACGCCCCGCCGTAGCCCGCGCTGCACTCGCGCGTCCACAGCGCCACGCCCTTGGCCTCGCTCTTGGGCACGCCGGGCGCGCCCGCCATCATGATGAGCCCGAGCAGCGTGCAGCCGGCGTGGTCCTTCAGGTCGCAGGCGCGCGTCGCGAGCTGAGCCGCGAGCTGGCTGTCCTTCTTGACACCCTTGCCGTCCCACACCGCGGCGCCCCAGTACGCGCAGGCCTCGGCCAGCCCGCCCTCGCAGCCCTCCTTGAAGTACTGCGCCGAGCGCGCCTTGTCGGCGCCCACGCCGTTGCCTTCGTCGTAGGCCTTGCCGAGGCGGAAGCACGCGCGCGGCTCGCCGGTGGCGCAGCCCTTCTCCCACAGCGCCACCGCGTTGGCGGCGTCCTGCCCGTTGGCGAAGCCGTCGCCGAGGTCGAGGCACGCGCCCGCGGCACCGAGATCGCAGGCGCGCTGGAGCAGCACCGTCGCGCGCGCCGGGTCGACCTCGCCGGCGCGCCCGTTGAGCGCGGCCAGGCCGAGGATGTGGCAGGCCGTCTCGTCGTTGGCGTCGCACGGCGCCTTGGCCAGCTCGACCGCCGCCGCGAAGTAGCGGTTGGCCATGGTCGGGTCGGCGCGCGTGCCGAGGCCCTGCTCGTAGATGGTGCCGAGCGTGTTGCACGCGACGGCGTGGCCGCCCTCGCACAGCTTCGACTTCAAGAGGACCTTGAGCGCGTCGCCGTACTTGCCCTCGTCGAAGGCGCGCTGCACCGCGGCCAGCGCGTCGGCCGTCGGGTCGGTCGGCGTGTAGCTGCGCGTCGCCACCGGCTCGCCCGGCGTCGGCGTCGGCCCGCTCGGCGCGGCGTCGGCCTTGCCGCCGGCGCCCGTGGCGAGCCCGTCGCGCGCCACGAACACGAAGGCGCCGCCGTCGCTCGGAGCGCCGGCGATCTTGCCGAACAGCGGGCTCTGCTTGCTGAGCTCCTTCACGCCCGAGCGCACGCGCTGGAAGACGTCCTGCAGGTCGAACACCGGCTCGTCCGGCTTCTCGAGGGCGCTGGCGAGGTAGTAGGCGAACGGGCTGTGGCCGCCGGGCGCACCGGCGTCGTCGACGGTCTCGAGCGCGCCCGAGGTCAGGCCCTCGAACGAGCGGCGCAGGTAGGCCTTGCCGTAGTAGGTGTCGTCGATGACGCCGCGGTCGCCGCGCGTTCCGCCGAGCAGCGCGCCCGAGAAGCACGAGTCGCTGACCAGCGCCACGTGGAGCGCCTTCGATCCCTTGAGCACGTCGCGCACCCAGCTCGACGACAGATAGGTCAGCTCGGCCGCGGGTCCGGGCCGCTTGCCGTCCTTCGGGATCCAGTAGCCCTGGTCGGTCTCCTTCTCGAGGTAGCCGTGGCCGGCGAACACGATGAGCAGCGAGTCGCCTTCCTCGGCCTTCACCGCCGCGCCCTTCACCGCCTTGAAGAGCTCGGCCTGGGTCGGGTTCGCGACGACCTCCACGTCCTCGGGCGCGAACAGGTAGCGCTCGACCAGCACCTTGGCCAGGCCCTCGGCGTCCTTCTTCGGCGCCGACAGCGGCGTCCACTCGTCGTAGTCCTGCACCCAGGCGATGACCGCACGGTACTTGCCCTTGAGCGTGGTGCCGTCACCGCCGAACTTGCGCGAGGCCGCGGCCGGGGCGGCCGATCCGATGAGCAGCGCCAGCGCGCCGAGGATCGCCAGCGCGGGCGCGGCCACCCGCGTGCGAAGCCGTGCGCTGACGGCGGTGGGAGTTCGTCCGACGGGACGCGGCAGGGCGTGGGCGACTTCGGCCATGATGGGAGCTCCGCTTGGGCGCCAGGGCGAGGGCGAGGCAGACCACTACCGCCATCGGCGCGGCCGTGCAACGCGGGGGCCGCCGCGGTCATTCTCCCCCGGCGACGCGAGTCGCCCGTCGCGCCACCGCTCGAGCGTCGTCGGGCGAGCCAGCCGAAACGTGATGTCGCGACCACCCCCTCGAGCGAAAGCGCGTTCGTGTTTCGGAACCCCGATCCACCGATATTGCCGGCCGTCCGGGCGAGGCCTAGCGTCCGCGGGCTTTCTCGTGATGCGAGGCCCTGAGCATGACTTCGTTCCGTCTCTCCCGTGTCGCGGCGCCGTACCTCGCCGCACTCCCCCTGGCCCTCGGCGCGGTCGCCTGTCAGGACGCGTCGGTCGGCACGAGCGCCCCGGCCAGCCCGGTGGCGGCCGTGACGGCGCCGATCGTCAACGGCCACGCCGAGTCGGGCTACCCCGGCGTCGGCGCCCTGACGATCCGTGACGGCAACCGCTACTACGGCATGTACTGCTCGGGCACGCTCATCGCCCCGAACTGGGTGCTCACGGCCGGCCACTGCACCGCCGGCTCCGACCTCGCCCAGCAGGGCATCACGCCCGCGACGGTGTCCTTCTACCTCGGCAACGACTCGACCCCGACCAACAACGGCGGGCTCCCGGCCGGCAAGTTCTACCAGTCCGACGCGTTCGTGCCGATGCCCGACTACGACACGCGCACCAACGAGAACGACGTCGGCCTCGTGCATCTGAAGGATGCCGTCACCGACGTCGAGATCTCGACCGTCAACACCAGCGACCTGGCCGCCTTCCTCGACGCCTGGCAGGGCCAGAGCGCGCCGAACATCATCACCGTCGGCTTCGGCTCGGTCGAGGGCATCAACGAGTCGGGCTCGGGCCCGAAGCGCTCGACCACCATCACGCTCGACGAGGTCATCCCGCAGTCCTACGTCAGCAAGTTCGTCGACACCGGCACCTGCTTCGGCGACAGCGGCGGGCCGGGCTTCATGGAGATCGACGGCCAGGTGCGCATCGTCGGCGTCACGAGCGCGGGCGGCAACTGCCCGTTCAACAACCCCAACTGCGACCCCTGCACGACCGAGACCTACTCGACGCGCATGGACGTCTACGCCGCCTGGATCAACGAGACCATCAGCGGCGCGGCGCCCGACTGCCACAACCTGCCGCAGATGTGCCTGTGCGCCGACCAGTGCCGCGACGACGGCACCTGCGACGACAATGTCGTCTGCCATATTGCCAATTGCCAGGACACCTACTTCTGCATCCGCCAGTGCAACGGCGACGCGCACTGCGAGGGCGTCTGCAAGGACGGCGCGACCGACGAGGCCAAGCCGCTGGTCGACGCGCTGCTCACCTGCGCCGCCGACAACTGCGCCGGCCTCACCGGGCAGGCTCGCCGCCAGTGCCTGCAGTCGAAGTGCGCCGACGAGTTCAACACCTGCTTCGGCGTGGGGCCGGTCACGACCGGCGACCAGACCTGCGACCAGGTCTACGACTGCGTGAGCGGCTGCCAGTCGGGCGGCTGCTACCAGCAGTGCCTCGGCCAGGGCACCGCCGACGCGCAGACCCAGGTCAACGCGCTCCTCACCTGCCTCCAGGGCAGCTGCAACGACCAGCAGACCGAGGCCGGCTACACCGCCTGCGCCCACCTCTCGTGCCGCGACCAGGTGACCACCTGCTTCGCCACGCCGACCGGCACCTTCACCTGCGGCGCCGTCGACGACTGCGTCATCGCCTGCCCGGCGACCGACACCGAGTGCCCGTCGCAGTGCTGGGAGCTCGGCTCGGCCGACGGCCAGCAGGGCTATGACGAGCTGGCGCTGTGCCTGGCCGACAACTGCGATGGCGCCGGCGACGCCGCCGCGTGCCGCGCCGAGAAGTGCGCCAGCGAGGACTCCGCCTGCCACCCCGCGCCGCCGCCGCCCAAGGGCGAGGGCGAGGTCTGCGGCGCCGGCGACACCTGCGCCACCGGCCTGACCTGCACGGCTCACGCCGGCGCGGCCAGCACCTGCGACGCGCCCGTCGTGGCCTGCACCGACGCCGACCACGACGGCGCCTGCGTCGAGGTCGACTGCAACGACGCCGACGCCTCGGTGCACCCGGGCGTGGCCGTCGACGTCTGCGGCAACGGCGTCGACGACAACTGCGACGGCCAGATCGACGAGGGCTGCGCGCCGGTCGTCACGCCGACCAAGGGCGGCAAGGACAGCGGCTGCGCCGGCGCCGGCTCGGAGGCGTCGCTGGTCATGGTCGGCCTCGGCCTGCTGGTGGTCGCGCGCCGCCGTCGCGTGGCCTGATGATGGCGGTCCGCGGGCAGCGACGCGTCGCGCTGCTCCGCGGCGTCAACGTCGGCGGCAGTCGCAAGCTGCTCATGAGCGATCTCGTGGCGGCCTGCGAAGCCGCCGGCTGCCGCGAGGTCGAGACCTACATCCAGAGCGGCAACGTCGCCTTCGGCGGTGGCGACGCCGCCGAGGCGAAGCTCGCCGCGCGCCTGCGGGCGGCCATCGCCGAGGTGTCGGGCCTGGACGTGCCGGTGGTGGTGCGGAGCGGCGCCGAGCTCGCCGCGCTGATCGCCGCCAACCCGCACCTGGCCGGCGACCCTGAGATCTCGGCCGACACGCTGCACGTCATGTTCCTGGCCGACCACCCGACGGCCGCGCGCGTCGGCGCGCTCGACCCCGCGCGCTCGCCGCCCGACACCTTCGCGGTGCTGGGCCGCGAGGTCTTCCTGCGCTGCCCCGACGGCCTCGGCCGGAGCAAGCTCTCGACGGCCTGGTTCGACAAGGGGCTCGCCACCATCAGCACCTGCCGCAACTGGCGCACGGTGCTGCGCCTCGCCGAGATGACGCGCGGCTAGCCGAGGTCGGCCGGGCGCTCCGCCGGCCATGGCCTGAAACGTCCGATCTTCGTCCTTGCGCCACCCGCCCCGCGCGCGCCACCCTCGGCGCGTGAGCAAGCACGCCCCGCGCTTCGTGGCCATCCTCGCCTTCGACGGCGGCCAGGCCCTCGACCTGGTCGGCCCGTTCGAGGTCTTCGCCGGCGCGCGCGCGGCGCTGGCCGACGCCGGCCGGCGCGACGCCGGCTACGACGTCCGGGTGGTGGCGTCCCGGCGCCGCGCCATCCGCCACGAGAGCGGCCTCCGGCTGGTGCCCGACCTGACGCTCGACGACCTGCCCGCGCGCCTCGACACGCTCGTCGTCGCCGGCGGCGCCGGCGCGCGCGCGGCCGCCGCGGACCCGCGCACGGTAGCGCGCGTGGCCGAGGTCGCCCGGCGCGCGCGGCGCGTGGCCAGCGTCTGCACCGGCGCCTTCGTGCTGGCCGCGGCCGGCCTCCTCGACGGGCGCCGCGCCACCACCCACTGGGCCTGGTGCGACGCGCTGGCCGCGGCGCATCCGGCCGTCGACGTCCTGCGCGATCCCATCTTCGTCAACGACGACCGCGTGTGGACCTCGGCCGGCGTGACGGCCGGCATCGACCTGGCGCTGGCGCTGGTCGAGGACGACCTCGGCCGCGACGTGGCCATGACCATCGCGCGCTGGCTCGTCGTGTTCGTGCGCCGCGCCGGCGGCCAGTCGCAGTTCAGCGCCCAGCTCGCCGCGCAGAGCGCCGAGCGCGAGCCGCTGCGCGACCTCCAGAGCTTCGTCATCGAGCACCCCGACGCCGCGCTCGACGTGCCCGCCATGGCCCGGCGCGTCGGGCTGTCGGTGCGCCAGTTCACGCGCGTCTTCCGCGCCGAGATCGGCGTCGGCCCGGCCGAGTGGGTCGGGCGCGTGCGCGTCGAGACCGCGCGCCGCCTGCTCGAGACGACCGGCCTGCCGGTCGACCGCGTGGCCGAGGCCGTCGGCTTCGGCACGCCCGAGGCCCTGCGCCGCACCTTCGCGCGCGTCGTCGGCCTGGCGCCGCGCGAGTACCGCGCCCGCTTCGGCGGCGCGCCCAACCCCGAGACCGGAGCCTGACCATGGACATCGCCATCCTCGTCTTCGACCGGCTGACCGCGCTCGACGCCGTCGGCCCCTACGAGGTCCTGGCTCGCCTGCCCGGCGCGCGCGTGCGCTTCGTGGCGCCGGCGCGCGGCCTGGTGCGGACCGACAACGGCATGCTGGCGCTGCACGCCGACGTGGGCATCGACGAGGTCGCGCGCGCCGACCTCCTGATCGTCGCCGGCGGCTTCGGCACGCGCGTCCTCGAGAAGGACGAGCGCGTCCTCGACTGGGTGCGCGCCATCGATCGGACGACGCGCATCACCGCCTCGGTGTGCACCGGAGCGCTGGTGCTGGCCGCCGCCGGGCTGCTCGTCGGCCGCCGCGCCAACACCCACTGGGCCGTGCGCGAGCGCCTGCGCGAGCACGGCGCCCTGCCGGTCGCCGAGCGCGTGGTGCGCGACGGCAAGTACGCCACCGCGGCCGGCGTCTCGGCCGGCATCGACTTCGCGCTGACGCTGGCCGAGGAGCTCGCCGGGCGCGCGACGGCCGAGGCCATCCAGCTCGGCATCGAGTACGACCCGGCACCGCCCTTCGACGCCGGCTCGCCCGAGCGCGCGCCGAGCGCCGTGCGCGACGCCGTGCAGCAGCGCGTGCGCGCGCGCGACGCGGAGCTGCGGGCATGAGCCGCCGCCCGTCGACGCTGGCGCGCGCCTTCCAGCTGGGTCTCGCCGCGGCCGCCGCGCTCGTGCGCCAGCCGCTCACGCGCGCAGCGGCGACGCGCGCCCTCGCCGCCCTCGGCGCGGCGCTGGCCCGTCGCCGCGGCGTCCGCGCCAGCGCCGACCCGCGCGCCATGGCCGAGGCCTGGCAGCGTGCCTTCCCGTCGAGGAAGCACGTGCCCATCGCGCGCGTCGACGCGACCACCGCCTACGCCGAGATCCTCACGCCATGCCCGCTGCGCGGCTCGGGCGACACCGCCGCGTGCTGGCGCCTCATGGCCTACGATCGCGCGTTCGCGGCGCGGGCCGGCGCGCGCTTCGTGGTGCTGCGATCGCAGGCCACGCCCGGCGTCGAGCGCTGCCAGGTGGCGCTGCGCGCGCTCGACCTCGCGGCCGACGACCTCGTCCCCGCCCACGAGCCGGACCTCGCAGCTGGACGCCCCGCGCGCTGAGCGGCAAGCTCGTCCCGATGGCGACCCTCTACACCATCGGCTACGCCAACGTGCCGCGCGACACGCTCATCGCCGCGCTGCAGGAGGCCGGCGTGACGACGCTCATCGACGTGCGGGAGCTGCCGAGCTCGCGGAAGGCCGGCTTCTCGAAGACCGGCCTGGCCGCGGCGCTGTCGGCGGCCGGCATCGGCTACCTCCACCTGCGGCCGCTAGGTACTCCGAAGGCCGGCCGCGTCGCCAACAAGCAGAAGCGCTGGAGCGAGTTCTGGGACATCGTCGACACCCAGCTGGCGACGCCCGAGGCCCGGCTCGCGCTGACCCGCGCCGCGGCCATCGCCGCCGCCGGCCCGACCGCGCTCCTGTGTCTCGAGGCCGACCACGCCACCTGCCATCGCTCACGCGTCGCCGACGCGCTGGTGGCGCTCGGCGGCTTCGAGGTCGAGCACCTCCACCCCGAGCCGCCCCTGCTCTTCGGGTGAGCTGGCGGCGGCGGGTCGCGTGCCGGACCACGCTCTCTCGCCGCCGTCGCGCTGCTCGTCCTCGGCAGCAGCGCCCAGGCCAAGACGACCCAGGTCCGCTGCGCCTCGACGTCCTCGGTGGCCGCACCTGCCCAACACGGCGGTCGACCGGACCATCCTCGACGGCGCCCACGACAACGACTACTGGGCCTTCAACGCACCGCCCGACGCCGGCAACCACCTGCAGTGCATCCTCATCGCCTCGGCGGGCGACATCGAGATCCGCGGCTTCACCATCCGGAACCCGAATCCCATCCTATTGGATAGAATCGGCGTATTTGCCAATTCACTCGGCCGCGGCAAGGTCACCATCGGCGGCAACGCCTTCGCCGACGGCGGTCGCGCCAGCGGACTCTGGCGCGCGGTGTGGATGGCCAACGGCTTCGACGCCGACGTGAACCACAACGTCGTGCGCACCTTCAGCGTCTCGCCGGCGAGCAGCGGATTCTCGTTCGACATCTGCGGCGCCGTCGACGGCGAGGCCGAGGCGCCGGCACCTTCGCCTCCGAGCTCGCGGCGAGGACAACTACGTGACCGCGACCTCGACCGGTCCGTTCGGCTCGAGGCGAGCTTCGGCGGCGGCGCGCTCACGTGCTCGATCACGCGCGACAGCGCCCCCTACAAGGCGCTCTCGATGCTCGAGACCGAGGACCCCGCGGCGCTCGATGCCGCGATGAAGAAGCTCCACCTGAGGCGCGGCAAGTCCGCCGTCGCGGCCGCACCGGCGCCGGCAAAGCCGTCCGCGGGCGGCGGCGGCGCCGCCGCCGGGGCTGAGCCACCGCTCACGGTCGTGTATGCTGCGCCCATGTCGTCGTCGCGCGTCACGGGAGTGGTCTCCGTCGCGGCTCGAGCGCCTCATCAACGAGCACCGCGGCCACGGCAACCAGCGCTTCGAGCGCCTGAGGCCCGGGCCGCGAGGGCCGGGCCGCGCAGGCTGTCCTGGCTCGCCTGACGCCGCGTCGCGCGGGCTATCGGCACATCGCGTCGTTGCCTTCCTCGACGCAGCGGAGGCCGCCCTCGGCCCTGCAGTCCTGCGGCGCCCCCACGACGGTGAAGTCGGGGACGACGCTCCTGGTGGTCGACGCAGTAGTGGCGGATGTCGCGCTCGCAGTACGCGAAGCGCTCGGGGCACGAGGTGCCCGGGCACGCGGCCAGCGTCGGCGCGATCGCCACGCTGACGAGGGTTCCGAGGAAGTGGGCTCGAGAGGTCGGGCGCATGGTGTTCTCCGCGGCTCGAGGTCGGACGCGCCGACGACCCTATCACGTGACGGTCGCCGTCGCCGCCTCGGCGGCTCGAACGAGCCCCGCCTGAGCGACCAGCGGGCGGCCTTGCACTGCGTCGAGGCGCCCCCGCCTGACCGCGCTCGACGCGGCGCGGTCGAGAGCGGGCTCACCGACGGCCGCTCCGTCGGGGTTCGCGTCGAACGAGGCGCAGGCGGCCACCGGCTCGACGCCGGCGCGCGGCAGCGGCTGGCGCAGGCGCGGGTGGACGTCTACCAGCGCTGCCCGCCGGCCGACGAGGCGGCCGAGGGCGCGGTCGCGGCGCTCGGCCGGATCGCGGCGCCGTGCCGAGCGGCCCGCGCCGCGCGCGCCACCCCGCGTGCGAGCCCTTCGTGGCCGAGCTCGAGCGCGCCGTGCTCGACGTGCCGGGCTGCGTCTACGCGGCCGAGCCGCGGCCCGAGGACGCGCGCGCGCCGGCGCTGCACCGACCGGCGCTCGACGTCACGCTCGCGCCCAGGAGGGCCGTCCACGCGGCCGAGGCGCGCGCGGCGGCGGGCGACATCGACGGCGCGGCGCGGCTCGTCGCGCGGGCGGTGCGGACGGCCGTCATGCTCGCGCGGAGCGACGACCCCGTGGCGTGGGTCGCGCTCGGCGCGCTCGAGGACTGGAGCCGGCTCCTCGACGGCTGGGCCGGTCGCGTCTCGGAGGCGGCCCTCGGCGTCGTGAGGCTCGACCTGAAGGCCGCTCGGCGGGGCTCCTGGAGCAGATCGTGGCCAAGGCGAGCGGCGGACTCCGTCGTACGAAGAAGGCCGCGAACCCGGCGTGCGCACACGAGCGCGAGAGGCGTCTGGCCTGGGCAGAGCTCTTGGCCCGAAACTACGCCATTGACGTCCTCCGCTGCGCGCGCTGCGGGGGACGACGCGAGCTGTTGGCCGTCGTGATGGTTGGCCGCTCTCGAGCAATTCCTGAGGATGCAGTGATGTTCCTCCTGGGCCCACACGGTCACGATGGTCTCGGTCCGGCCCGACCGCACCGTCGCGACGCCGCCGACCCTGTTCCTCGACAGCTGGGCCATCTCGCTGGCCGCGACGTCGGTGCCGGGCGGCGACGTACTCGTCGCCTACCGCGGCGCGACCTTGGCGCAATTGCGCGAAGCCCGCCGGGCTCTGGCGAGACGGGACTTCGCGGCCGCCAGGGCGTTGGCCCGGACCATCATCGACGCCTGGAGCGTCGCCGACGTGGCAGTGCCCGCGGTCGGCGAGATGAAGGCGCTCATCGCCAAGCTGCCGCCCGAGCCTGCCCCACGATGAGGAGCCGCGGCAAACTTCGACGCGCATCTACGTAGCCGCTACGTAGCCGTTGGGCCCCGTCGCATGCGGACCTGCGTCCTCGCGGCCGCGCGCGCTCTTCGCGACGGTGGCACATCGCTTGCTCTCCTTGTCTTCGTCGCCCTCACCGACCAAGCAAGGAAACTCCGATGCGCACTCTCATCGCCCGCCTCGTCTCGACCTCGACCCCCGTCATCCTCTCGGCGCTCGCCCTCGGCGCCTGCGATATGGACGCCAGCGCACCCTCGGACGACGCGGCCCCGGTCGTCGAGGTCGCCGCGCTCGAGTCCGGCGCGAGCGTCGGCTGGACCTTCGATGTGACCGTCGAGACGATGCAGAACCAATATCCCGAATTCCTCGATATCAGCATCCCGGTCGACTTCGAGGCTCGGCTCCCGACCCGCGCGCCGCGCGCCGCCGCCGCGTCGAACCGCGACGGCATCGAGTCGACCCGCGTCGTCGTCGCCGACCACCAGGGCGAGGTCCGCCTCGTCGACGTCGAGAGCCACGAGATCCTCTTCGCGGCCCCCGTCCACGGCGGCGCGCTCCAGGCCCACACGAGCCGCATCGACACCGCCTGGATCGACGCCCGCATCCCCAGCCGCTGCCATGGCCGGGACATCTGCCAGCATGGCTTCCGCGTCGAGATCGACTGGCAGGGCCCCGGCCCGGTGACCGCGACCGCCGACCTCACCGACGCCGTCGTCCATGGGCACGTGGTCAATGCGGGTCGCTGAACGACAGCTCGTGTTTCCGACATCGAAGGACCTCGGCCTCGAGCTCGCGTCCGCGCTCATGGCGCTGGCCGCGCGAGGTCAGAAGACGCCCGGGCCGGGCGGGCGGTGATAGACCTTGTTGCCGCGCGTGTCGGTCCAGCTGCCGAACCAGCCGGGCGCCCAGCCGTCCGAGCTGCGCGCGCTGCTCCAGCCGGAGCTGCCGCGCGAACCAGCCTGCGCCGGCGGGATGATGTAGACGGTGCCGCGCAGGCTCTCGCAGCTTGCCCCGCCCCACGCCTCGAGCTGGCTCAGCGGGTAGGCGTGGCGCTCGAAGTAGTTCTCCTTGGCGAGCCGCAGGCACTGCAGCATGTCGCCCGGCACCTCGCACTCGAGGAGGTGCTTGCAGGTCTCCACCACCTGCCGGATCTCGTGGTGCACGGGCTCCGACTGCTGCACGCGCTCGCAGCTCCACGTGGCGTAGTCGCTCAGCACGTCGTCGCGGTAGGCGGCCATGACGATGTCGGCCACGCACTGGTCGCGGTCGGGGCTGCCAGTGCACGCGGCGCGATGGTCACACGCGCGCGCGGCCAAGACGGCGTTGCGGTAGGTCGGCTCGTCTCCGCGCAGCTCGGCGCAGCCCTCGTGCACGTAGGCGGCGATGGCCCAGCTCGGGTAGGCCGGCGCGACGGCGCGACACTCGTCGGCGCAGTCGTCGCCGTCCGCGGCGAGGCCGCAGCTCACGCGGTGCTCGCACACCGCGGCGCAGTCGGCGCCCGTCTCGGCGCTGGCGGGGGACGCGAAGAAGGCGACGACGAGGCTCGAGGCGAGACACAGGACGACAGAGCGCATGACTCCTCCGTGCAGCGAGGCTGCGTTGCGGGTTGGGTGATGGGTGGGGGCGGGTTCCGGCGGGCGAGCGTGACGTCAGGCCAGGCGCAGCGCGTCGCACAGGACGACGGCCAGGCCGAGCATGACCGCGCCGCGCAGCAGGCTCAGGCGCTCCCAGCGGCGCGCGCGGCGGCGCCACACGTCGGGCGCGAGGGGCGCGTTGGGGTCGCGGCAGAGCCGCATGAGCTCGGGCACGAACAAGCGGCCGGTGATGACGAGGATGACGACGTAGCTCGCGAGCACCACCACGAGGCGCGTGGCGACCGCGGACGCGCCCCAATGCAGCGCGAGCGCGACGGCGAGCAGCAACACGACCATCGGGTGCGACGGCATCCAGAAGCGCTCGGCGCGCACGCGGTGCGGGCCCTGCCACATGTGCAGGGACTCGGGTGGGCGCGCCGCCCAGACGGGCACGATGGCCGTGTGCTCGTAGACCATGGCACCGCAGACGATGCCGAAGCCCAGCACGGCGAGCTCGAGGATCAGGCTGGCGAGGTTCATCCGCGCTTCTTCTTCTTGATCGAGTCAGGGCAGCCTTCTTCGTCGGAGGGCGAGCCGACTGCGTCGGCTGGGGCCCTCCGACTACGAAGGCCTTCTGACTTCTTGGTGGTCGCGCCGCGGCTGGCCGCGCGCTTCGAGGGGGAGGGCGGCGCGGCGGCGGTGGCATCGACGGGAGCCGGCGCCAGGATGCCGCGAGTGGTCCCCAGCGCCTCGAGCAGGACGCCCATCGCCCATGACGAGGCGCGCGCGGCGGCGTCGGCCTCGAGGCCCCAGGTCTCCTTGAGCCAGCGCCACGACTGCGGCGTGCCCAGGAGGAAGAGCGCGCCGGAGGCGGCCACGCGATCGGCCTCCGACAGCTGGGGCGCCAGCGATTGCAGGAGCTCGGCGCCCTTGGCCGTGCGCTGGACCATGCTGCCGACGCGCACGCGGTTCCAGGCGCGCGACTCCATGAGCGGCTCGAGCACGGCGCGGTTGGCTTCGAAGCGCGGGAAGTTCTCGAGCGGCAACGCCGCCAGCGTGCCTGGCTCGCGGTTGTAGAGGTCGTCCATCGACATACCGACGCGCGGCCTCATCCAGGCGAGGAACGCCAGCAGCAGGTCATCGAGCGTGGCGAAGTGCCGGTACACCGTCGGCACCGACACCTCGGCGCGCACGGCCAGCCTCGGCAGCGTGAGCCCGTCGAGGCCCTCGCTCGCCAGGAGCTCGTGCGTCTGCGTCAGCAGGTGCTCGCGCGTCTCGGCCAGCTGGGCTTCTCGAACCTCGCTCTTGTAGGCGCGTGTCATGCTCGCGTAGTCGCCTTTCGGGTGCGGCGCTTCAAGTCCCCTTCGAGGCCGTCTTCGCGACGGCCTGCGAAGGGGACGGCGACGAGTCGGTCGGAAGCTGCGGCGCAACTTCCGCCGTTCCCCTCTAGTTGTTGATGCAGCCGAACGAGAACCCGCCCTTGAGCGAGGAGCGCACGAGCAAGCCCTTGCTCGAGGCCTTCACGGCGGGGACGGACTGGGGCGGGACGCTCACGATCGACGACTTCTGGCTCATGGCTGACTCCGAGTGGCGCGAGGTCTCCATGACCCCGACCCGCGCTTTGTCGCCGATCGCGTTATTCAATTCAAGTTAATTTGATAACGCCAATGCAAGGGCGCGCCAGGCGGCCCTGCGCGCGCGTCGGCGGCGCAGCGCGACGGCGATCAGCCCCGGCAGGGCGACGACCTCGACCCCGCGGAGGGCTGGCTCGCCGAGGTGCCGATGACGCTCGAGCGCCTCTGTCGCCTACGTAGGTCCTACGCAGGAGCTACGTCGCGGCGCACGCCGCCACCCCGAGAGACCGCGCCGGTGGCGGGCCCGCGAGCGGTACACGCCTTGCTCTGTGGTCCGGGCCCCCCTCCCGTCATGAAGGGGCCTACCCACCACCAGGAGCACTCTCCCATGCGACGTCAGTCGATCTTGTTGTCCCTCGCCTTGTCCCTCGGCGCCGCCCCCGGCGCCGCCTGGGCCAAGCCCGGGGCGCCCCCCGTGTCCCTCCACCGCGAGGACCCGAAGGGCCTCGTCACCGTCCTCGTCCAGCTCGAGCTCGAGCCGACCATCGTCACCTGGCGCGCGGCCATGGCGCTTCCCGGGGCGACCCGCGCCAGCGCCACCGCGGCCGGCGTCGCCGCCCTCGCCCGCGTCCGCGCCGAGCAGGACGCGCTGCGGGCGACGCTGACCCACGCCAAGATCCCGGACCTCCACGAGGCCTTCGCGCTGCAGCGCACCTTCAACGGCGTCGCCTTCGTGACGCGGCGCGATCGCATCGACGCGCTGCGCCACGTGCCGGGCGTCCGCAGCGTCGAGGTCGTCCCCCTCGCCACGGCCGACAACGCGCGCTCGGTGCCCTTCGTGGGCGCCGCCGCCGCGTGGAGCGCCGCCGGGCTCGGCCTGCAGGGCGAGCACATCAAGGTCGGCATCATCGACACCGGCATCGACTACAGCCACGCCGACTTCGGCGGCTCGGGCGACCCGGCCGAGTACGCCGCGAACGATGCCACGACCGTCGACGACCTCGCCTTCCCGACCGCGAAGGTCGTGGGCGGTGTGGACCTCGCCGGCGGCCCCTTCGATCCGCGCGGCGACACCCTCGCCGAGCTCATCCCGCAGCCCGACGCCGACCCGATGGACTACGGTCTCCACGGGACCCACGTCGCGGGCAGCGCGGCCGGCTACGGCGTCGACGCCGACGGCCACACGTTCGCCGACGGATATGGCGCCTCGGTCCCGTTCGGCGCGCTGGCCATCGGCCCGGGCGTGGCGCCCATGGCCGACCTCTTCGCCATCAAGATCTTCGGCGACTTCAGCGGGGGTTCCACGACACTCCCGACGGCCGGCGTCGAGTGGGCGGTCGACCCGAACCAGGACGGAGACTTCGCCGACCGGCTCGACGTCGTGAACCTGTCGCTCGGCGGCGCCTTCGGAACGGCCAGCGCCAGAGCCGACGGGACCGTCTTCCAGAACGCCATCGACGCGGGCCTGGTCATCGTGTGCTCAGGCGGCAACGCCGGCGACGTCCACTTCGTCGGCTCCGGCCCGGCCTCGATCCCCGACGTCATCAGCGTCGCCGCCGTGCACCACGACGGCTCGCTCGGCGCGACGCTGCGCTGGACGCCGGACGGCGGCGGGCCGGTGGACCTCCGTGCCGGCAAGCCGAACGCGAGCCTCTCCGGCCCGGGCGTCGACGCGCCCGCCATCACCGCGCCCGGCGTCCTCGCGGAGCCGCCCGACGGCTGCACGCCGTTCTCGAATGACGTCACGGACGGCGTGGCGATCGTCTACCGCGGGGGCTGCCCGTTCGAGCAGAAGATCGACAACGCGGCGGCCGCAGGCGCGGTCGCTGTCGTCATCATCGACAACCGCCCGGAGCTGCCGTTCGACTTCTCGTCCGGGGTCGACGGCATCATCGACATCCCGGGCCGCCTCATCACACAGGACGACGGGGCGACGCTCGCCGAGGCCGTCGACCTCGGCGCGGTCGCGCTGACGATCGACCCGGCCATCCATGTGGTGCTCGCGGACGAAGCCGACATGATCGGCTCCTTCTCGTCGCGCGGCCCGACCCGCGGCGGCAACCACGCCATCCTGAAGCCCGATGTCGCCGCCCCTGGCGTCGACATCATCTCGGCGCTGGCCGGGTCCGGCGGCGCGGGCGTGAGCTTCGACGGCACCTCGATGGCCGCACCGCACGTGGCCGGCATGATGGCGCTGCTCCGCGAGGCGCACCCGACCTGGACCCCGCGCGAGCTCAAGGCGCTGGCCATGAACACCGCCGACCACGACGTCTCGCTGGAGCCGGCCGGCCTCGGCCGGATGAGCCCGGCCCGCGTCGGCGCCGGCCGCGTCGACGTGGCGTGGGCGATCGAGGCCGAGGTGCTGGCCTTCGACGCCGAGTTCCCCGAGCGCGTGAGCGTGTCGTTCGCGACCGTCGACGTGCCGGAGCGGGTCACCGAGACCCGCACCGTGCGCATCGCCAACAAGGGCAATACGCCGGCCGAGTTGACCCCGTCGATCGACATGGTCACCGCCCTCGACGGCGTCGCCTTCGAGGTCGCCCCCGACGCCGTCAGCGTCCCGGCCGGCGGCCACGTCGACCTCGCGGTCACGCTCACCGCCGACCCGGCGCAGATGATCCCGTCGTTCGATCCGACCCTGCCGCAGATCGCCCCCGGCCTCGAGAGCTTCCGCCTCCCCGAGCACGCGGGGTACCTCGTGCTCTCGGGCGCGGGCGCGAGCCTGCGAGTGCCGCTCTACGCGACGCCGACCCCGAGCTCGACGATGCACACGAGCGGGCCGCTCGAGACGACCGGACCGACCGGCCGGGCCGAGCTCGCCCTCGCCGGGACCAGCGTCGAGTTCGGCGCGACGTCCCTGTTCTCACCGTTCGAGCTCGCCTACACGAGCCCCGAGGAGGCGCCGCTCGGCGGTCCGGCGACCTACCCCGAGGGCTTCGACCTGCACGAGACCGACTACGTCGACCTCGCCGCGGTGGGCATCGCCAGTGACTTCCCTTCGAACGGCGGCGACATGGCGGCCACCACCATCTCCTTCGCGGTCATCACCCACGGCCGCTGGGGCACCGTCAACGAGCTCGGGCTGAATGTGTACATCCGTCGCGCCGGCGCGACGGAGTTCGAGCACGTGCTGTACGTCGGCAACGACAACGCTCAGGTCCCGAGCGACCACTACTTCGTCCACGACGTCGACCTGGCCACGGGCGTCGACACGATGGTGGCCTACGTCGACGGCATGCCGCCCTGGGCCTGGACCTACCTGCCCGGCCACTTGTCGAACGCGGTGGTCCTGCCCGTGCCGGCGGCGGCGCTCGGCCTGGCGCTCGGCGCGGGCGCCATCGAGTACCAGGTCGTCGGCTTCGGGGACGCCGTGGTCGACGCGACACCGATTCTCCACTACGACGTGGGCCACCCGGGCCTGGCCTTCGACTACGCGGCCAACGTCGACGTGCTCGGGCTGCCGCCGGGCTACCCGCTGCCGGCCTACGGCCTCGACCTCCCCGAGGTGACGACGCCCATCGACTACGACCTCGACGCCGCGCGCGCGAACCAGTCGGGCGGCGTGCTCATGCTGCACTGGCTCAACGCGATGGAGACCCGCGGCGAGGTCGTGCCCGTCGTGGGCTTGAGCTGCGCCAGCGACGACGACTGCCCGTCGCCCGACTGGCCGAGCTGCGACGTGGCGAGCGGCATCTGCCAGGGCTGCGTCGAAAACGGCGACTGCCAGGCCGGCGAGCGCTGCGACGTGCTCGGCTCGCGCGCGTGCGTCGCGGACTGCGGCCTCCCCGAGCCCGAGGCCAACGCGTGCAACGCCGGCAGCTACTGCAACCGCGCCTCGAAGGCGTGCGTGGCCGACTGCCGCGTGGACGGCGCCATGGCGTGCGCGGACGGGACCTTCTGCAGCGCGGCGAGCGGGCTCTGCGTGAGCAACGCGCTGAGCCGCACGGTCGACGAGCCGGCGGGCGACCACTGCCCGCATGGCGGCGTGGCCATCGAGGTCGGGGTCGATCAGGACGGCGACGGCCTGCTCGGGGACGACGAGGTCGTGGCCGACCAGACGACCTGGGTCTGCGACCCGCCCGACGGCGCGCCGTCGCTCGTCGTGACCTCGGACGCCGAGGCCAGCGACTGCCCCGACGGCGGCACGCGCATCGACACGGGCGTCGACGACGACCGCGACGGCACGCTCGACGAGGCCGAGATCGACCACACGGCCTTCGCCTGCGACGGCGCGAACGGTGTCGACGGCGCGAACGGCGCGAACGGCGCGACCGGGCCGACCGGCGGGACCGGCGCGGACGGGGGCGACGGCGCCGTGGCACTGGTCACGACGACCGTCATCGCGCCGGGGGCGCAGTGCAAGGCCGGCGGGATCCTCATCGTGAGCGGCGTCGATCAGAACGGCGACGGCGTGCTCACGGCGGGCGAGACCACCGGCTCGACGCCGGTCTGCAACGGCTCGGCCGGGGCCGACGGCGGGTGCGCCGCGGCCTCGGGCGGCGACGCGGCGGCGCTGCTCGCGGCGCTCGCGCTGATCGGCCTCGTGGCCCGGCGCCGGGTCCGGCTTGGCTGACGTGAAGTGAGTCGACAACGGCAGGTCGTGCCCCGAACCGCAGCCGCTCGCGCTCGGCGAAGCCGAGCGACACGCGAGCGGAGGTCCCTCGGGCACGACCGATAGGGCGGCGAAGGCTGTCGATCAAACGAAAGCCTTTGAGCAGGGCGCGGGGCGACCGGCGCGCGAACGACGCGCCCCGCCCTGCTCCTGCTGAGCTCGCGCTGGTCGACGGCACGCCGGCGCGGCGCGCAGGGAGCGACCGCGGGGAGCTCGCGGCCTTCGTTGGCCGGGCGCCCGGCCGGGGTAGTCGTGGCGACCCACCCGAGGAGCGCGGACCGATGACGGACACGACCGGCACGCCCGGGACGAGCGAGCCCCCCGTCGAGCTCGACGGCGGCGACGTCCTCGGCGACTTCCGCATCGTCCGCCGCCTCGGCGCGGGCGCGATGGGCGTCGTCTACGAGGCCGTCGAGCAGAGCCTCCGGAGAACCGTTGCCCTCAAGGTCCTCCCCGACGCGCTCAGCCGCGACCCCGAGCGACGCGCCCGCTTCCTCCGCGAGGCCCGCGCCGCCGCCGCCGTCTCCGACCCCGCCGTCGTGGCGATTTACCAAATCGGCGCCGACCCCGCCGTCGCCGAGATGCGCGCCCTGCTCGCGAAGCTGCCCCCGCGCCGGCCCCGCCGCGCCGGCCCCGCCCGCTGCGTCGATCGACGAAGCGCCTGGCGATCTCTGACCTGCTCGTCATGCGGCCCCGCGGCGGCACGGCCGGCATCATCATCGCTTCGGCGGGCGACATCGAGATCCGCGGCTTCACCATCCGGAGCTCGAATCCCATCCGATTGGAGAAAATCGGCGTATTTGCCAATTCACTCGGCCGCGGCAAGGCCACCATCCTCGGCAACGCCTTCGCCGACGGCGGTCGCGCCAGCGGGCTCTGGCGCGCGGTGTGATGGCCAACGGCTTCGACGCGGGTCGCGATCGAAGGTTTCGAGCGCTACCTCTCTCGTCCCTCGCCGAGCTCTTCTCGGCGCACTATCGACGGTCCTTCAATGCGGCTCGGTCGCCTTCATCGACGGGCGCGCGCTGATCTCGTCGAACCAGGCCGCGAGGCGCGGGCGCGTGGCGCGCCAGTCGCCGACGATGTTGCGGAAGGAGAGCCAGCCGAGCGCGGCGCCGGCGGTGATCTGGCCGATGCCGAACTCGCCGCCGAAGTCCGGGACCAGGGCCTCGAGCGCGTCGAGGCCCTGCACGACCTTCATGCTCTGGCCGTCGACCCAGGACGCCCACTGCAGCTCGGGCGGGCGATGGTGGCGCTCGTAGAAGACCAGCACGCCGGCGTCGAGGATGCCGTCGCACAGCGCCTGTAGCCGCAGCGCCTGCCAGCGCTCCGGGCCGCTCGCCGGCACCAGGCGCCGACCGCCGCCGCTGGCCGCGACGCTGTCGAGGTACTCGCAGATGACCGGCGAGTCGAAGAGCGTCTCGCCGTCGTCGAGCACCAGCGCCGGGATCTTCGACAGCGGGTTGGCGCGCGTCAGCACCGCGCTCGGCGCCATCGGCGACGGCCGCAAGAGCTCGGTGGTGATGCGCTCGGCCAGGCCGAGCTCGTGCGCCGCAACGAGGACCTTCCTCACGTAGGGCGAGGTCGGCGTGTAGTAGAGCTTCATGCGTGCTCCGGCGGTGGCTGCGCTCGGATCGGCTCGCCGATCAGGGCTGGGGATTGGTGATGACGCCGGTGACGTCGTCGCACTTGGCGTTGTCGGGCAGCGCGCCCGAGGTGGTCACGGTCTCGCAGTCGGCCGGCGCCAGGAAGTCGTCGAGCGACACGTTGCCGACCGTCTCCTCGAGCAGGCAGCGGCACGCCGGCTCCATCGTCGCCTGCGTGTCGCGCCGCAGCTCGTCGAGCGCCGAGGCCTTGGCCTGCGGGGTCATGGTCGTGCTCTGCTGGATGGTGGCCTTGCTCGACTGGTACTGCACGATGACCGAGTCGGTCGGCGTGGTGATGCCGGCGCAGGCCTGCTTCACCGAGTCGGGCATCAGCGTGCGCGCGTCGAGATTGGCGCAGCAGGTGAGGATGCGCGAGCAGTTCGGCAGCTCGGGCTCCTTCAGCGGCGCGGCCTGACCCTGCAGGCTCTGCTCGAGCGCGTCGCACGACGACAGCGCGCCGAGCGACCATGTCGCCAACGCCATCAGCGCCACCGCTCGCGCCAGCCTCGCCAAGGCTGGCGAAGCCGCGACTGCCAGCCACGCCGTCGAGGTCTCCATGGAATTCGAGCGCATGCTTCGGTCCTCGCGCGCGGCAGTCGGACCGGCGCAGCGCGTGAGCATGCCCGATCCGCGCGCCGCGCTCAACGCGACTCGGCGGCGCTGGTACGCGGCCTGCACCGGCGCAGCGCGCGCGCACCGCCGTCGCGGTCGGCGCGCCCACGAGGAGGATCCCCATGAGCGTCCCGTTCCGTTCCCGGCGGTCGCAGCCGCCGCCTTTGCGCGTGCGGCCAGAGTCCTGCGCCCGCCGCGGCCCCGGCCGCCCCTCCCTCGACGGCCGCGCCGACCCACGCGCCCTCGCCGCCACCGCTCGACGCCAACAACATCGTCAGCATCGCCGCCGCCTCGAAGGATCACACGACGCTCGTCGCCGCGCTGAAGGCGGCCGACTACGTCACCGCCGTCTCGAACGCCGGGCCGCTCACCGTGTTCGCGCCGACCAACGCCGCCTTCGACAAGCTGCCCAAGGGCACGGTCGAGGAGCTGGTGAAGCCCGACAAGGTCGACACCCTGCGCGACATCCTGAAGTACCACGCCACCACATCGACCTACGAGACGAAGAGCCTGAAGGACGGCCAGACCATCGGCATGGCCAACGGCCAGAAGGTCACCATCCACGTCGACGCCGAGGGCAAGGTCAAGGTCAACGACGCCAACATCGTCGCCTCGATCCGCGCCTCCAACGGCATCGTCCACGTCATCGACGGCGTGCTCCTGCCGCCGCCCCGGTGACCCATGCGAGCCCATGCCTCCACTGGCGCCGCGGCCGTCGCGCTCGCGCTGCCGGGCGGGAGCAGCGGGTGTCAGCCTGACCGCGCCGCGCCGTCGCCCGAGCCTCCTGCGCGATGCGCGGCGGTCGTGCGGACGAAGCTCGGCGTGCCGTTCCTCGCGGCCTGCGGCGACGACGCGACCGATCCACCCTGGCTCGCGGCGGCGCCCATCGAATGCGGCATGGGCGACCACGCCACGGTCGCATGCCCGACCGTCCTGCCGCTCGTCGCACGCCCGTGCCTGCCCGCCCTCATGCTGCCGCGCACGGCCGTCCTCACCGACGCCGTCACCGCCCACCGCGTGTGCCGCCTGCGCGCCCCGGTCGCGCCGGACGGCAGCGAGCCCGCGACGCTGGTCCCGATCGCCTGCGAGCGGGCGCCGATCGAGCTCCACCCGAGCGACGCGGACGCGCTCGCCGCCTTTCGCTGCATGCTGCCGAGCGCGGCGTTACCCCCGCCGATCGCCCCGCCCCTGAGCCCGTGAGTGACAGCGAGGACCATCTGTTCCAAAGTGGAACCGATGGAACCTCGCCCCAACGAGTGCCCGGTCTGCGGCCTCGACCCGGTCGTGCAGATGCTGACCCGGCCCAAGCGGATCATCGCGGAGAGCCCCGCCATGCAGGACGTCCTGCAGCGCGTCGGCCGCTTCGCGCGCAGCGGCGCGCCGGTCGTCATCCTCGGCGAGAGCGGCACCGGCAAGGAGCTCGTGGCGCGCTCGGTCCACGCCGCCAGCCACCGCGCCGCGGGCCCGTTCCTGGCCGTGAACGTCGGCGCGCTGCCGTCGGAGCTCCTCGAGTCCGAGCTCTTCGGCCACGTGCGCGGCGCCTTCACCGGCGCGCACCAGGCCCACCGCGGCCTCTTCGAGGCGGCCAGCGGCGGCACGCTGTTCCTCGACGAGATCGGCGAGCTGCCGCACGCGCTGCAGGTGAAGCTGCTGCGCGTGCTTCAGGACGGCGAGGTGCGCCGCATCGGCGACACGCGGGCCTTCGTGGTCGACGTGCGCATCGTCTGCGCGACGCATCGCGACCTGCCGTCCCTCGTCGAGCGCGGCCTCTTCCGCGAGGACCTCTTCTATAGACTGAAGGTCCTGACGCTGCGGCTGCCGCCGCTGCGCGAACGTCCCCAGGACGTGTTGCCTCTCGCCCACCAGATGCTGGCCGACGAGGCCGGCCACGCCGCGAGCTTCTCACCCGCGGCCGAGGCCGCTCTCCGGGCCCATCGCTGGCCCGGCAACGTGCGCGAGCTCGAGAACGCCGTGCGCCACGGGGCCGCCCTCGCGGGCCACGAGGTGGTCGGGCCCGAGCACCTCCCCGAGGAGATCGTCCGACCTCGGGTGGAGCGCGCCGCGGCCGGCCCGACCCCCGCCGCCGCCCCCGGACCGCAGCTCATCACCCTGGCCGAGGTCGAGCGGAGCCACGTCCTGGGCGTCCTCGGCGCGGTCGGCGGCTCCATCGTCGAGGCCGCGCGCGTGCTCGGCATCGGGCGCAACACGCTCTGGCGCAAGCTCAAGCAGTGGACCTGACGACCTCGGGCTAGCCGCGCCGCGCGCGGCTGGAACGCGCCGTGCACAAGGGACCCGCGGAGGTCCTGATGCAGCCCGATTCCAGTCCGCAGCGCGTCACCGTCGCCAATGTGCTCGATGCACATCCGGTGGCCGCGCGAGTCTTCTCCCGTCACAAGATCGACTTCTGCTGCCGCGGCGGCGTGCCGCTCAGCGACGCCGCGAGCGCCGCCAAGGTCACCGTCGAGGCGCTGCTCGCCGAGATCGCGCGCGAGGAGACGCCGAGCGCCAGCGTCGACTGGGAGACGCGGCCGATATCCGAGCTGGTCGCGCACATCGTCGAGCGCCATCACCGCCCGCTCGACAGCGAGCTGCCGCGCCTCCTCGGCCTGGCCATGAAGGTCGCCAAGGTCCACGGCGGTCCGCTGAACGAGGCCGTGCTGGAGCGGACGCGCGCGCTGGTCGACGACCTCGTGCCGCACTTCCAGAAGGAGGAGCAGATCCTCTTCCCGCTCATCTTGGCCGGCGACTATCGCCGCGCGCTCGGCCCCATCCACGTCATGCACGACGAGCACGACCTGGTCGGCGCCATCCTCGCCGAGCTGCGCGTGACGACCGAGGACTACACCCCGCCGAGCCAGGCCTGCGCCAGCTGGCGCGCGCTGTGGCAGGGCCTCGACGCGCTCGAGGCCGATCTCCACCTGCACATCCACCTCGAGAACAACCACCTGTTCCCGCGGGTCGCGCGCGAAGCCCACGCGCGTCCGCGCTGACGTCCGCGCGCTCGCCGGCACGTCGCAGTCACCAAGGAAGACCATGCATCCCTTTCGTCCCATCGTCGCTCTCGGCTTCTCCCTGATCCTCGCCTCCGCCTGCGGCGGCGGCGGTGGCGCCGGCACCGGCGCGGCCGCCGGCAAGTCGGCGCTCGACCCGTCGGTGGTCGCCAAGGCCAACGAGATCTTCGTCGGCCGCTGCACGCCGTGCCACGGCGTCGACGGTCGCGGCGACGGCACCGCCTCGGCCACGCTCAATCCGAAGCCGCGCAACTTCCACGACGAGGCGTGGCAGAAGTCGGTCACCGACGACCACATCATGAAGATCATCAAGATGGGCGGCGCCGCCGTCGGCAAGAGCGCCGCCATGCCGTCGAACCCGGACATCACCAGCTCGCAGGTGCTGACCGGCCTCAAGGAGAAGGTGCGCAGCTTCGCGGGAAAGTGACAAATTCCAGGCGATGTCGGCTCGCCGCCCGCCGTGAGCGATCCGAGAACCGCACCGGCACCTGAAGCGAATCTGCCAAATTGCGAGAATCCGAACCGCGCGAGCCCCGACCGAGGGCCCGCCGCGGTGCGCCCGAACCATGCCGCGCGCGTGCGGCCTCGAGGAGGAACGACCTATGAAGCGAGATCCCTGGCTCCCATGGCTCATGGCCGGCGCGCTGTCGCTCGGCGCGTGCTCGAGCTCGACCACACCGGGCGTGCAGCCCAGCGGCGGCGGCGGCGACAAGCTGCAGCAGCTGATGGCGGCGCGCGAGCTCAGCGAGGCCGACGTCGAGGCGGCGCTGAAGACCTACACGCCGACCGGCAAGCACGACGACTACTACCTCTTCGCCTCGGGCGGGCACGGCGGCCAGGTCGAGGTCATCGGCGTGCCGTCGATGCGCATCCTCAAGTACATCGCCGTCTTCACGCCCGAGCCCTGGCAGGGCTACGGCTTCGACGACCAGACCAAGGCGGTGCTGGCCGGCGGCCGGCGCCACGGCCACGACCTCACCTGGGGTGACACCCATCACCCGGCGCTGTCGGAGACCGGCGGCGACTACGACGGCCAGTACCTCTTCATCGGCGACAAGGCCGACGCGCGCATCGCCGTCATCGATCTCGCCGACTTCGTCACCAAGCAGATCGTCACGAGCTCGGTCATCGAGTCGGACCACGGCGCGGCCTTCGTCACGCCCAACACCGACTACGTCATCGAGGTGACGCAGTACCCGGCGCCGCTCGGCGGCGTCTACGCCGACGTCTCCGAGTTCAAGGAGAAGTATCGCGGCGGCGCTATCTTCTGGAAGTTCGACCGCACGAAGGGCCGCATCGACCCCGACAAGTCCTTCATGCTCGAGTTCCCGCCCTACGTGCAGGACCTGGCCGACGCCGGCAAGCTCGTCTCCGACGGCTACGCCTTCTTCAACTCCATCAACACCGAGCTCGCCCACGGCGGCAACCAGGAGGGCAACCCGCCGATGGAGTCGGGCTTCTCGCAGAACGACATGGACTACCTCCACGTCGTCGACTGGAAGAAGGCCGAGGCGCTCGTGAACGCGGGCAAGGCCAAGGTCATCAACGGCATGCGCGTGCTGCCGCTGGACGTGTCGGCGGCCGAGGGCGTCCTCTACTTCGTGCCCGAGCCCAAGAGCCCGCACGGCGTCGACGTCACCCCCGACGGCGAGGACATCGTGGTCGGCGGCAAGCTCGACACCCACGGCACCGTCTACAGCTTCAAGATGATCAAGGCCGCCATCGACGCCAAGAAGTTCGACGGCAAGGACCCGTACGGCGTGCCGCTCATCGCCTTCAAGGACGCGCTGCGCGGCCAGGTCGACCTCGGCCTCGGCCCGCTGCACACCCAGTTCGACGACCAGGGCTTCGCCTACACCTCGCTCTTCCTCGAGAGCGCGGCCGTCAAGTGGTCGGTGAAGGACCTGAAGGTCATCGAGAAGATCCCGGCCTCCTACAACATCGGCCACCTGTGCACCGCCGAGGGCGACACCATCCACCCCGACGGCCACTACCTCGTCATGATGGACAAGTGGGCGCTCGACCGCTTCTCGCCCGTCGGCCCGCTGCTGCCGCAGAACTTCCAGCTCGTCGACCTGTCGACCTCGCCCATGCAGCTCCTCTACGACCTGCCGATCCCGCTCGGCGAGCCGCACTACGCGCAGATGATCAAGGCCGACAAGATCAAGCCCGAGGCCATCTACAAGCCCGACACCGACCCCATGACCGGCAGCCCGGCGGTCGAGAAGACCGAGGGCGGCAAGGAGCGCGTCGAGGTGAAGGCCGACGGCGTGCACGTCTACATGTCGGCCATCCGCAGCCACTTCACGCCCGACATCATCCGCGTCAAGCAGGGCGACGTCGTCCACCTCCACCTGACCAACCTCGAGCAGGCCGACGACGCCACCCACGGCTTCGCGCTCGACTCGTACAACATCAACCTGAGCCTCGAGCCGGGCGAGCACGCCGACGTCACCTTCACCGCCGACGCGTCCGGCGTCTTCCCGATGTACTGCACCGAGTTCTGCTCGGCGCTGCACCTCGAGATGGCCGGCTACTTCCTGGTCGAGCCGAAGCCCACCACCGCGACCGCGCCCGAGACGCCGACGCCGGCCCCGAGCGCCGAGGGTGCCGCCCCGCCGCCGGCGCGCCGGCGCCGCTCCGGCCCCCGCGCCCGACCCGGCCGCGCCCGCGCCCGCGCCGAAGACGCCCTGACGTTCGTCGACCCTCGAATTTGTCACTCTTGTCACTCTCCGAGGTCCGCCCTGTGACGACACGACTCCCGCTGCTGTTCCTCCTCGCCGTCGGCGCCTGCGCCGAGACGCCGCCCGCGGCGCTCGAGCAGCCGCCCGCGGCTCCGGAGCGACCGGCCGGCTGCCGCGACGTCACGGGCGGCGACCTCGCCGGCGTCCTCGCCGCCGCTCGCGACGGCGAGAGCCTGTGCCTCGCGCCCGGCCGCTGGACGGCGCCGGTCGTCATCGCGCGCGCGGTGTCCCTGTGGGGCCCGCGCGACGCTGTCAGCCGCCGCCGGACCCGGCAGCGTCGTCACCATCGCCGCCGCGCACGTGAGCGTCGCCGGCATGACCATCGACGGCAGCGGCGGCCGCTTCGACAAGTTCGACGCCGCCGTCCACGTCACCGCCGACGACGCCCGCGTCGAGGGCGTGCCGGTGGTGCACTCGGTCTACGGCATCCTGGTCGAGAAGGTGAAGCGCGCGACGGTGGTCATGAACTACGTCGTCGGCGACGCCGAGACCGCCATGGGCATGCGCGGCGACACCATCCGCCTGTGGGAGACCTACGACTCGGTGGTGGCCGACAACCTCGTCGAGGACGGCCGCGACATGGTGGTCTGGTACTCGAGCCGGAACCTCATAGCGCGGAACCGCGTGCTGCGCGGTCGCTACGGCACCCACTTCATGTACAGCCACGACAACGAGGTGAGCGACAACGCCTACATCGACGGCGTCGTCGGCGTCTTCGTCATGTACTCGAAGCGCGACACGCTGCGCCGGAACGTCGTCGCCAACGCCGCCGGCGGCTCGGGCATGGCCATCGGCCTCAAGGACTCGGGCGACGTCGTGGCCGAGCAGAACATCCTCGTCCACGACACCATCGGCATCTACGTCGACGACACCCCCGGCCAGAACGGAGAATGGCTGCGCGTGGCGCGGAACGTCATCCGCCGCTGCGGCACCGCCGTCCACTTCCACACCACGCCGCGGGCCACGACCTTCGACGACAACGACCTCGCCGACAACGGCCACCAGGTCGCGGCCGACGCCGGCACGCGCCCGACCGACGCGCGCTGGCACGGCAACTACTTCGACGACTACACCGGCTACGACCTCGACGACGACGGCATCGGCGACCTGCCGCACCGCGCCGAGTCGGCCTCCGAGGATCTCGTCGCCCAGCACGACGACCTCGCCTTCTTCCACGGCTCGCCGGCGCTGGCGCTGGTCGACCTCGGCAGCCGCCTCCTGCCGCTGTGGGAGCCGCGCGTCCTGCTGGTCGACGACGCGCCGCACATGGGCGCGCACGACGCGCCGACGCTGACCGCGCTGCGCGCCATGGCGACCAGCGAAACGAGGGCCTCCCATGCGTATTGAGCTCACCGGCATCCGCAGAGCTACGGCCGCGTCGCGGCGCTGAGCGACGTGTCGCTCGACCTGGCGAGCGGCACGCGCGCGGCCCTCATCGGGCCGAACGGCTCGGGCAAGACCACGCTCACGCGCGTCGTCATGGGGCTCGTCGCGCACGACGGCGTGGTGCGCCTCGACGGCCAGAGCGGCGCCCGCGCGCGCATCCACGCGGCGCGCGACATCGCCTACGTGCCGCAGGTGGCGCCGGCCATGGCGGTCAGCGTCGGCGACCTGGTGCGCACCGTGGCCGGCGTGCGCGGCCGCGCCGTCGACGCCATCCAGCACATCGCCGCCGAGCTCGGCCTGGCGCTCGGGCCGATTGCCAAATTGCCATTTCGCGGACTCTCGGGCGGCATGAAGCAGAAGGTGCTCATCGCGCTGGCGCTGGGCGTCGAGCCGCGCCTCGTCATCCTCGACGAGCCGACCGCCAGCCTGGACGCGCCGGCGCGCGCCCGCTTCGCCGCCCTCGAGCGCGAGTTCCTGGTCGGCGCCACCGTCATCCTGAGCTCGCACCGGCTCGACGAGCTGCGCACCATGGTCGACCGCGTGGTGGCGCTGGCCGACGGGCGGCTCGTGCACGACGGGCCCGCGGCCGCCTACGTGGCCGGCCACACCCAGTCGGTGCTCGAGGTGCTGGCCGACGCCGACGAGGCCTGGCTGCCGGCGCAGGGCTTCGTCGCGACCAGCGGCGGCTGGTGGAGCCGCGCCGTCGATCACGACGAGAAGCTGGCGCTCCTGCCGCAGATCGTGACGGCGCTCGGGCCGCGGCTGCGCGACGTGGTGGTGCGCGATCTGGAGCGGCTGGCGCCGCTCCCCGGAGGTGGGTCATGAAGGGTGTGCTCGTCGGCATCGCGGCGCTCGTCGTCGGCGCCGCGGCCGTGATGCTGATCGTCTCGAAGGGCACGGCGCTGCCCGACCAGCCGGTGCCCATCGCTTGGGATCGCGAGCCCTGCGCCCACTGCCACATGCAGATCGGCGAGCCGCGCCACGCGGTGCAGCTCATCACCAGCGACGGCAGCGTCTTCGACTTCGACGACGTCGGCTGCGCCGTGGCGTTCCTGCGCGCCAGGCAGCCGCACATCCATCGCCTGTGGTTCCACGGCGACGGCGACAGCTGGCTCGGCACCGACGTGGTCGGCTTCGTCGACGCCGACATGACGCCCATGGGCTCGGGCCTGCGCGCGGTCGATCGCCGCAGCGCCGACGCCCGCACGCTCGACGAGCTCCTGCGCTCGCCGCCGCCGATGGGCGCCGCGAGCTCCGAGCCGGGAGGTCCGCGATGACGCTCGGCGGCGAGACGCTCGCGGCGGCGCGGCTCGATCTCTCCGAGGTGCTGCGCTCGCGCTGGATCGTGTTCTGCGTCCTGGTCTACGCGGTGCTGGCCGGCATCCTCGTGCTGGTCGGGCTGCGCGAGTCGACCATCATGGGCTTCACCGGCATGGGCCGCGTGCTCATGGCCTTCAGCCAGGCGCTGACGCTGGTGCTGCCGCTGCTGGCGCTGACCGCCACCGGCCAGGTGGTCGGCCGCGCGCGCGACGACGGCACGCTCGAGCTGCTCTTGAGCCAGCCCATCCGCCGCGGCGCCTGGATCACCGGCGTCACGCTCACGCGCTTCGCCGTCCTCTTCGTGCCGCTGGTCATCATGATCCTGGCGCTCGGCCTCATCGCCGGAGCCACCGGCCAGGCGGTGCCGTGGCCCTTCGTGTGGCGCGTCCTCGGCGTGGCGGCCGCGCTCCTCTGGGCCTTCGTCGGCATCGGCATGGCGCTCTCGGTCCACGTCCGGAACCAGGCGCGCGCCGCCACCTACGTCATGCTGGTGTGGGCCATCTCGGTCGCCATCCTCGACTTCGGCCTGGTCGGGCTGATGCTGCGCTGGCGCATGTCGCCGGGCGCGGTGTTCACGCTGGCCGCGCTGAACCCGGTGCAGGACGCGCGGCTGGCGCTGCTCTCCGGCCTCGACAGCGACCTCGCCACGCTCGGGCCGGTCGGCGTCTACCTCTCGACCCAGCTCGGCCGCGACATCCTCTACGCGCTCGGCCTCGCCTGGCCCCTGCTCATCGGCACGCTGGCCTGGCTCGTGAGCCTCGTCGGCTTCCGCCGGAACGACGTGATCTGACCCACCCGCGGTCAGGGAGTTCGACCATGAAGAACGCGCTCAATCGCTTCTACGAGTTCCTCGATCGACCGCTCTACGGCTGGAGCCGCATCGCCCTCGCCGCGCTGGTGGTGCCCCTGGTCTTGGCCTTCAGCCAGCCGCTCTGGCGCATCTCCATGACCGCGCCGCAATATCCCAAGGGCCTCTACATCGACATCTTCCCGCACACCATCGAGAGCGGCCACGACAACCACGACCTGGTCGAGATCAACACGCTCAACCACTACATCGGCATGCACAAGATCGATCGGGCCGAGCTCTCCGACCTCGACTGGATCCCCTTCGCGCTCGTGGCGCTCGCGCTCCTGACGCTGCGCTGCGCCGTCATCGGCAACGTGCGCATGCTGGTGGACCTGTCGGTGACGGCCGGCTTCATCGGCGCCTTCTCGATGGGACGCTTCGTCTACAAGCTCTACAGCATGGGCCACAACCTCGACCCGACGGCGCCCATCCACCTCGAGGGCTTCACGCCGGCCATCTTCGGCAAGAAGCAGATTGCCAATTTCGCCACCGAGAGCTGGCCGCAGAGTGGCGCCATATGGGTCGGCGTCTTCATCACCGGCGTGGTCGGCATCACCGCCTGGCACCTCATCTGGGGTCGCATCAGCGCCGCGCGCGCCGATCGGGCGGCGGCGGCGCTGACCGTCGCGCCCGAGCCCTCACGGCCGGTGGTGACCGTCGAGCAGCCACCGGCACCACCGGCCTGAGGGCGGGGACGAGCGCGCCCAGTCGCTGCGGAGTATCGCCCGCGGCGGCGTGCCCGCGCCCGGGCGTGAGCGCCCGCGCCGGCGCGGCGGCCGCGCCGTGAGCGGCGCTCGTCGCGTCGGACTGGATTGGAACAGGCTCTGCACAGAGGCCGCCGGCGTCGCGCGTTCGCGCGCGACCTCGCACCTCAAGGACACACCATGACCCTGTTCCGTCCCATCGCTGCCCTCGGTCTCTCGATGCTCCTCGCGTCCGCGTGCGGCGGCGGCGGTGGAAGCGGCGCCGGATCGGGGCCGCCGCCGCTGGACCCGTCGGTCATCGCCAAGGCCGACGAGATCTTCGCGACCCGCTGCGTGAAGTGCCACGGCGCCGAGGGCCGCGGCGACGGCGCTGACGGCGCCAAGCTCAATCCCAAGCCGCGCAACTTCCACGACATGGAGTGGCAGAAGTCGGTGAAGGACGACCAGCTGATGAAGATCATCAAGCTCGGCGGCGAGGCGGTCGGCAAGAGCAAGGACATGCCCGCCAACCCCGACATCACCAGCTCGCAGGTGATCACCGCGCTGAAGAACAAGGTGCGCGGCTTCGGCGGGACCTGAGCCGGTGAAGCTCCTGCTGGTCGCCATCGGAGCGCTCATCGTGGGCGCCGCCGCGGTGATGCTGGTCATCTCGCGCGGCGGCGCGCTGCCCGAGGCGCCGGTGGCGCTGGCCTGGGAGCGCGAGCCGTGCGCGCAGTGCCATCACGCCATCGGCTCCGAGGTGAGCGCCGCCGAGCTCGTGACGAGCGACGGCTCGGTGCTCGCCTTCGACACCCCCGGCTGCGCGCTGAGCTACCTGCGCACGCGCAAGCCGCACGTGCATCGGCTGTGGTTCCACGTCGGGCCGGACTGGCTCGGCGGCGACGACGTGCGCTTCGCGGCGAACGGCGTCACGCTGGTCGAGCGCGGCGCGGCCGGCGCGCGCACGCTGGCGCAGGTGCTGTCGTCGATGTGACAAATTCGCTCGCCCGGGCCGCGGGCGACGCCTGCCACGACGTAGCAACGACAGGATGGAGACCAGCCGGCGCGCGCGCCCGTCGGGCTCAGGCGCCGAGGTCGACGCCGGGCATGAGCGTCTTCGGATCGAAGGCCTTGTCCTCTTCGAGCGAGGCGATCGGATAGGTGCAGTAGAGCGTCGAGAACAGCGCCGCCGGGTGGCCGTTGCCGCTCTTCTTCATGCCGCCGAACGGCAGCTTCGACGAGGCGCCGACGGTGCCGCGGTTCCAGTTGATGACCGCCGCGCGCACGCCGCGGACGACCTCGAGGTAGGCCTCCTTCCGGGCCGTGAAGACCGAGCAGGCGAGGCCGAAGTCGGTGTCGTCGGCGAGCGCGATGGCCTCCTCCAGCGAGTCGACGGTGTAGATGCAGGTGTCGGGCGCGAACAGCTCCTCGCGCTGGTAGCGGCTCGAGCGGTTCGAGCGCGCCACGCGATGCAGGCTCGGCCGCACCCAGGCGCCGCCGGCGATGGGCGCGTCGGCGCCCATGAGGCCGCCCGCGACCAGGCACTCGGCGCCCTCCTCGCGCGCCACCGCCTGCCACTGATCGAAGGCCTCGGCCGCCTTGCGGTCGACCATCGGACCCATGAAGACGGCGGCGTCGTCCTGGCGCCCGACCTTCAGGCGGCGCGTCGCCTCGGCCAGGCGCTCGGCGAAGCGGTCGGCGATGCCGCGCTGGACGATCACGCGCGACGTCGCGGTGCAGCGCTGGCCCGAGGTGAGGAAGGCGCCGGTCAGGACCTCGTAGAGCGCGAGCTCGAAGCTGGCGTCGTCGAGCACGATGGCCGGGTTCTTCCCGCCCATCTCGAGCGCGCAGATCTTGCCGTGCTGGCGCAGCGTCAGCTCGAGGATGTGCTCGCCCACGCCGGTCGAGCCGGTGAAGAGCACGCCGTCGACGTCGGGGTGCGCGACCAGGTCGTCGGCGGCGCGGCCGGGCACCTGCACCAGGTTGAAGACGCCGGGCGGGAAGCCGGCGGCGTGCATGCACTCGGCCATGATCTGGCCGACCGCCGGCGTGTGGCTCGCGGTCTTGAAGACGACGGTGTTGCCGGTGGCGAGTGCCGAACGATGTGGCCATTTGGCAATGGCCGGGGAAATTGAACGGGCCGATCACCGCCATGACGCCGCGCGGCCGGTAGCGCACGACGCCGGACACGCCCGCCGGGCGCAGGTCGGCGACCAGGCGCATGCCGTCCTCGAGCGTGATGGGCACCTTGGCGATCATGGCCGCGACCTCGGTGCGGGCTCCAGGACCTTGCCCATCTCGCGCGATGCCTGCGCCGCCAGGCGCTCGGCGTTGCTCTTGAGCTCGGCGGCGTAGGCCTTGAGCAGCGCGGCGCGCGCCTCGAACGGCGTGTCGCTCCAGGGGCGGAAGGCGCGGCGCGCGGCGGCGATGGCGTGCTCGATGGCGTCGACGCGGTAGGGGAACTCGCCGATGACGTCGCGCGGGTCGCCCGGGTTCCGGTCGACGATGACGCCGTCGGGGGGCTCGGGGCGCACGAAGGCGCCGTCGATGTAGTTGCCGCGCGGATGGATGGGGAGCCAGGCGAAGTCGGTCATTGCGTATTCCTCGGTGCCGATGGCGGTCGGAATGCCGGCCGGACCTTATTGCACTCGCACGGGCTTGTCGCGCGTGCCGTCGCAGTGCTCGAGGAGATCCATGCAGGTGCAGCCCTGGCTCACGCCGGTCTGGATGGTCGAGGTGCAGAAGCTCATGCACTCGGCCTTGTTGTTCGGCGACTGCAGGAACTCCTTGCAGCGCGGGCCGTACCTCGCGACGAACGGCGGCGACGGATAGTGCGGCATCTCCCAGCGCTCGATGCGCGGCGGCGGGAAGCCGGGCATCGGACCTGGCGATGGCCCGGGCGGCTGGCCGGGTCGGCCGGGGCTCGGGCCGGGTCCGGGCCCGGGCTCGTAGGGCTGCGGCGGCTCGGGGGGCGGCTGCCACGGGGTCGGCGGCGGCTCGGGCGCGGCCACGACCGCCGCGCAGTCGTTGCCGTCCCAGCTCGTGCCGACCGGGCACATGCACTGCCCGCTGGCGTCGTACTGCGACGAGCCCGGGCACGGCGCGAGGCAGCCGAGCGCGTCGCCGTAGGAGCTCGTGCCGTCGGGGCAGAGGCAGGTGTCGGGGTCGGCGTGGTAGGCGTTGGGCACGCACGGCACCTGACAGGCCTGGTCGATCCACTGCTTGCCGTCGGGGCAGCGGCACTCGTAGCCGGCCACGAACGCGCCGCCCGAGCACACGATGGCGAGGCACTGCGCCTGCTCGGCGTTCCACAGCATGCCGACCGGGCAGAAGCACTGCGAGCCGGCCTGGAAGGCGCCTCCGCTGCAGTTGCCGGCCTGCGGCTGACCCTGGCACTGGCCGTCCTGCCACAGCATGCCGAGCGGACAGAAGCAGCCGTTGTCGACCTGGTAGGCGCCGCCCGAGCAGACGATGCCGCCGCCGCCGGTCGAGCCGCAGGCGGCGATTCCGATGAGCAGTGCGAACGCGACGAGGGCGAGGGCGTGGCGCATGCGCGGGAGTCTCCGGCGCGCCCGCGGCGAGGTCAAGGCTCGACTCGGTCCACCACGCCGTCGATGATCACCGCCGCGCGCTCGCCCGGCACACGGCGCGCGCGCACGCCGTAGACGGCGGCGATGCGCTCGGGCGTGAGCACGTCGGCGGGCGCTCCGTCGGCGACGATCCGGCCATGTGACAAAATCAGCAGGCGGTCGGCGAATTGCGCCGCCAGATCGAGATCGTGCTCGGCGGCGAGCACCACCTGCCGGCGGCGGCGAGCGCGCATGAGCCCGGCGACCTTGAGCGCGTGGTACGGATCGAGGCGCGCCGTCGGCTCGTCGAGGAGCCACACGTCGGGGTCCTGGGCCACCACGCGCGCCAGGCCGATGCGCTGGCGCCGCCCGAGGACAGCCGCCCGAAGGGGCGATCGGCCAGCGCCAGCGCGTCGAGGGCGGCCAGCGCGCGCTCGACCGCCGCGGCGTCGTCGGGGCCTCCGAAGGGCGCGGCCGAGGTGCGGGAAGCGACTCCATGCCGACGAGCCGCGCGCGCTGAAGTCGAAGGTGGCGTCCGGCTGCTCGAGGAAGACGCCGATCCTGCGGGCGCGCTCGCGCGCCGGCACGGCGTCGAGCGGCGCGCCGTCGAGCAGCAGCGCGCCGCTGGCGGCGTCGACCGGCGCCAGGCCGGCCAGCGCGCGGATGAGCGTCGACTTGCCGGCGCCGTTGGGGCCGACGACGATGGTGGTCGTGCCGGCCGCGAGCGCGAGATCGAGGCCGTGCAGGACGACGCGATCGCCGCGGCGGACGACCAGGCCGCGGGCTTCGAGGCTCGCCTTCGCGACGCTCACGTCGGCACCTCGCGGAGGCGCGCGCGCAGGAGCGCGAGGAACACCGGGCCGCCGACCAGCGCCGTGACGACGCCCACCGGCAGCTCGTTCCCGAGCGCCGGCGCCGCGCGCGACACGAGCGCGTCGGCGATGGCCACGAAGGCGGCTCCGAAGCAGGCCGACAGCGGCACCACCGCGCGGTGGTCGGGCCCGACCGAGAGCCGCACCGCGTGCGCCACGACCAGGCCGGCGAAGCCGATGAGCCCGGTCACGGCGACCACCGCGCCGACCGGCAGCGACAGCCACACGAAGAGGCGGCGGCGCAGGCGCTCGGGTGCCACGCCGAGGCTCTTGGCGGTGTCGTCGCCGAGCGCCAGCAGGTCGAGATCGCGCGCCCGCGGCAAGACGGCGACCAGCGCGATGGCCGCCGCCGCGACCGTCACCGGCATGAGCCAGGGCGCCTGCGGGTCGGCCCCGAGCGCGCCCATGAGGCGCACCAGCGTGCGCTGCACCGCCGCCGCGTCGCCGAGCGCGGCCAGCACCATGAGCAGCGCGCCGGCCAGCGCGTTGACGACGACGCCGACCAGCAGCATGCGCAAAGGCGACGGCACGCCGCGCTCGCTGCCCAGCGCCAGCACCACCAGGAGCGCCGCCAGCGCGCCCGCGAAGCCGCCGAGCGGCGCCAGCGCGAAGGGCACGACGATGCCGAGCGCCGACGCCAGCGTGCCGGCGATGGCGCTCCCGAGCGCGGCCCCGCCCGAAACGCCGAGGATGAACGGGTCGGCCAGCGGGTTCCTGAGCAGGCCTTGCAGCGCGGCGCCGGCGACGCCCAGCACCGCGCCGACGGCCAGCCCCTGGATGACGCGCGGCAGCTGCAGGTAGACGAGCGCGCGGCGCTGCCAGCTCGCCTCGTCGCCGAGCGCCTCGGCCAGGCCGACGTGCGCATGTCGATGACGATGGCGCCGACGAAGCCCAGCGCGACCACCACGAGCCCGAGAGCGAGGAGGCGCGCGCGGCGCCGGCGCGACAGCGTGGTCATGGCGCGAGCAGCGCCGGCAGGCGGCGCAACACTTGGGCCAGGTGCGGCCCGTTCCGCGCCAGCCGATCGTCGGGCCACACGTGGATGGCGCCGCGCTTCACGGCCGGCACGTCGGGGAACGCCGACCAGCGGCCTTGGCCGCGGCGTCGTCGGGGAAGCGCTGGTCGGGCGCCGCGTGCAGGATGACGTCGGGCGCGCGCGCCAGCACCTCCTCGAGGCCGAGGCGCGAGGTCAGCGGGCCGGGCGCGGCGACGTTGATTGCCGGCGTGATGGCGAGGATTCCGAGAGGTGTCGCCGCCGCCGGTCGTGAGCACGACGCCCGGCTGCACGTCGTAGACGAGCAGCACCTTCACCGGGCCGAGGCGCGCGGCGTTGCCGCGGCGCGAAGCGGAAGGCGGCGGCCGCGTCGAAGTCGGCGAGCAGCGCGCGCGCCTGTCGTCGGCGCCGACCAGCGCGCCGAGCGCGGTCGTCGCGGCGCGCATGTCGGCCAGCGAGTCGAGCGGCCAGGTGCGCACGTCGAGGCCGAGCGCGCCGAGCTTGGCGGCCGCGTCGCCCTGCGAGCCGTAGCGCGCCATCACCACCACGTCGGGGTGCACGGCGAGGATGGCCTTCGGTTGCGGCTCGAGGTCGCCGACGACCGGCACGCCGGGCGCGTCGCAGTAGCGCGTCACGCCAACCAGGCGCGACGCCGCGCTGGAAGCCGATCAGGATGGCCGTCAGCGCCGGCGCCAGCGACACGATGCGGCGCGTCGCTCGCGCACGACCTCGGTCATCGCAGGCGCCCAGCGTCAGGGCCAGCGCGAGGGCGGCCTCGAGCGCCGACAGGGGGTGGCGGGTCGCGCGCGTCATCGGCAGGTCGGCCCGTACCGCGGGCGCCGGCACATGTCCAGCGAACGTCGGCGCGGGCGCCGGCCGGCCCGGCAGCCTGGAGTTGCCGAACCCGGGCCGGCATGCGAAAGGCAGAGCCGATGACCGAACGCAAGGCACTCATCACGGGGATCACCGGGCAGGACGGCAGCTACCTCGCGGAGCTGCTGCTGGCCAAGGGCTACGAGGTGCGCATGGCGCGCGGCGCTCGTCGTCGTTCAACACCGAGCGCATCGATCATATCTATCAGGACCGGCACGTGCCGGTGCGGCGCCTCATCCTCCACTACGGCGACCTCAGCGACGCGTCGTGCCTGTCGCGCCTGGTCGAGACGGTGCGGCCCGACGAGGTCTACAACCTCGGCGCGCAGTCGCACGTGAAGGTCTCGTTCGAGGTGCCCGAGTACACCGCCGACGTCGACGCGCTCGGCTGCCTGCGTCTCCTCGACGCGGTGCGCGACCACGGCGGGCGCGTGCGCTTCTATCAGGCGAGCTCGTCCGAGCTCTACGGCAAGGTGGCCGAGACGCCGCAGCGCGAGACGACGCCGTTCCACCCGCGCTCGCCCTACGCGGTGGCCAAGCTCTTCGCCTACTGGTCGGTCGTCAACTACCGCGAGGCGTACGGCCTCTACGCCGTCAACGGCATCCTCTTCAACCACGAGAGCCCGCGCCGCGGGAAGACCTTCGTGACGCGCAAGATCGCGCGCGCGGCGGCGCGCATCGCGGCCGGCAAGGACGAGCGCCTCTACCTCGGCAACCTCGACGCGCTGCGCGACTGGGGCTACGCGCCGGAGTACGTCGAGGCCATGTGGCTCATGCTGCAGCAGACCGAGCCGCGCGACTTCGTCATCGCCACCGGCGAGACCCACTCGGTGCGCGAGTTCACGTCGCTGGCCTTCGCGCGCGCCGGGCTGCCGCTGCGCTGGGAGGGCGAGGGCGTCGACGAGCGCGGCATCTGCGAGGCCACCGGCCGCGTCCTGGTCGAGGTCGACCCGCAGTACTTCCGCCCGACCGAGGTCGACCTGCTGCTCGGCGACGCCACGCTGGCGCGCACCCACCTCGGCTGGAAGCCCTCGACGACGTTCGAGGATCTGGTGGCGCTGATGGTCGACGCCGAGCTGGCCGAGGCGCGCTTCGACAAGTCCGACGTCGGGTCGCCGGGCCGCTGACCCCGCGCGGCGCGAGGTCTCAACAGAATGACCAATATCGCAAGTGACAAAATCCTGGTGACGGGCGCGCACGGCTTCCTCGGCAGCCACATCATGGAGGCGCTGGCGGCGCGCGGCGCGCGCAACGTCCTCACGCCGCGGCGCGCCGAGCTCGACCTGCGCGAGCGCGCCGACGTGCGCGCCTACCTCGAGCGCGAGCGGCCCGACGTCATCGTGCACCTGGCCGCGGTGGTCGGCGGCATCGGCGCCAACCGGCGCCACCCGGGGCGCTTCTTCTACGAGAACCTGGTGATGGGCGTCGAGCTCATCGAGGCCGCGCGCCTCTTCGGCACGAAGAAGGTCGTGACGGTCGGCACCATCTGCGCCTACCCGAAGTTCACGCCGGTGCCGTTCCAGGAGGACGACCTCTGGAACGGCTACCCCGAGGAGACCAACGCGCCCTACGGCATCGCCAAGAAGGCGCTCTTGGTCATGAGCCAGGCCTACCGCCAGGAGTACGGGCTCGACGCCGTGTACCTCCTGCCGGTGAACCTCTACGGCCCGCGCGACGACTTCGACCCGGCCACCTCGCACGTCATCCCGGCCCTCATCAGGAAGATGGTCGAGGCGCGCGACGCCGGCGCAGACGCGGTCGACGTGTGGGGCGACGGCAGCCCGTCACGCGAGTTCCTGCACGCGCGCGACGCGGCGCGCGGCATCGTGCTGGCGACCGAGCGCTACGACGGCGCCGACCCGGTGAACCTCGGCACCGGCCGGGAGATCACCATCCGGGCGCTGGCCGAGATGATCAAGGACCTTGTCGGTTTCCGCGGCGCGCTGCGCTGGGATCCGAGCCAGCCCAACGGCCAGCCGCGGCGCGCGCTGTCGACCGAGCGCGCGGCCGAGCGCTTCGGCTTCCGCGCCGAGGTGTCGTTCGAGGACGGGCTGCGCGAGACCATCGCCTGGTGGGAGGCGCACGGCCGCGGCTGAGTCGCTTCACGCGGCGTGAGGCGGCTCCCACAGCTCGACGCGGTTGCCCTCGGGGTCCATGCACCAGCCGAAGTGACCGTACTCGGAGCGCTGGACCTTCTCGTCGACGGTCACGCCGTTGGCCCGCAGCTGGTCCAGCATGCGGTCGAGCGAGGCGACGCGGAAGTTCAGCATGAACGGCTTCTCGCTCGGCGCGAAGTAGCCCGTGGTCTCGGCGAACGGCGACCAGACGGTGGTCGCGCGGCGCTCCGGATCGAGGTCGGCCCAGCGGAACTGAGCGCCGCCCCAGCCTTCGATCTCGATGCCGAGGTTGTCCGCGTACCACGTGGCCAGCGCCTTCGGGTCCTTGGCCTTGAAGAAGATGCCGCCGATACCTTGCACGCGTTCCATGTCGCCTCCGATCGCGCCGTCGCCGGGACGGCGCGACGCAAGTGAGCACGAGCCCGCGCCGCTCTGTCAATCGCACGCCGGCGCGCGCATCAGCGTCGGCTTGGAACGCGCCGGCGTCGATGCCATGCTGCGCCGCGATGACACCCGCCGACCGCGCCGACGGCCCGGATGCCGCCGCCCCGCCCGACATCGGAGCCGCGCTGCGGGCCGTCCTGAACGACCCGGCCGAGCTCGAGGCATGGCGCCGCGCGGCGCAGGCGGTCGCGCGCGGCGGGATCGCCCTGCCCGGCGTCGCCCAGGATGATCTGGCGCGCTTCGCCTCGGAGATGGGCGCGGCCGTGCAGGCGCTGGCGGCGCGGAACCCCGGCGTGCCGCTGGCGCAGCTCGCCGACGGCATGGCGCCGCTGGCGCTGGCGACCTTCTTCCGCGGGCTCGCCGCCGAGGGCCGGCTCATGGTCGCGGCGCTGCCTCGAGCCGAGGGCGCGCCCGGGCGGGCCGGCGTGACGCGCGCGTGGGTCGGCGAGATCGACGCGGTGGCCGGCGCGCTCGGCGCCGACGCGGCGGTGCTCCTGGCGCGCGCGCTCGCGCGCGGCGATCGCTCGCAGATCGCGGCCATCGCCGCCGGGCTGCCGGGCGAGGCCGATGCCGGGGCGCGTCTCCGCGCGCGCGCGCCGCGCGTCCTGGCGGCGATCGCGCTGCGCTCGCGCATGGCCCCGGCGCGCACCATGTCGCGGCAGTCGTGGCGCCTCGCGCTGTCGGCCGTCATCGCGCTCGCGGTCGCCGCGCTGCTGGCCGCGCGCGCGTGCGCATGAGCGACCTCCACCGCCGCACCGCGCTGTCCCAGGCCGAGCTCGTGCGCCGCGGCGAGGTGTCGGTCGAGGAGCTGACGCGCCATCACCTCGAGCGCATCGAGGCGCTCGACGGCGCGCTCGGCGCCTTCGTGCAGCTGCGCCCCGAGGCCGCGCTCGACGCCGCGCGCCGCCTCGACGCCGCGCGCCGCCGCGCACCCGATGCCGCGCGCAGCCGCCTGTGGGGCCTGCCGACCGGCATCAAGGACCTGCAGCTGACGCGCGGCTTCTTCGCGCGCATGGGCTCGCGCGCCTTCCGCTACCTGTGGTCGCCCATCGACGACGTGACGAGCGCCGCGGTGCGCGCCGCCGGCCTGGTCATCGTCGGCAAGCTCTCGACCTCCGAGCTCGCCATCATGCCGGTGGTCGAGACCGACCTGCACCCGCCGACGCGCAATCCTTGGGATCCCACGCGATCGGCCGGCGGCTCGTCGGGCGGCTCGGGCGCGGCCGTCGCCGCCGCCATGCTGCCGCTCGCGCCGGCCAGCGACGGCGCCGGCTCCATCCGCATCCCGGCGTCCTTCTGCGGCCTGGTCGGCCACAAGCCGACGCGCGGCCTGGTGCCGAACCCGCACGCGCCGTTCGATCCCATCGGCATCTCGGTGCTCGGCCCGCACGGTCGCAACGTCGACGACGCGGCCGCGCTGCTCGACGTGCTGGTCGGCCTCGACGGTCGCGCCAGCGGCTTCTACGAGCGCGCGCGCGTGCCGCCGCGACCGATGCGCATCGCCACCACCAGCCGCTCGCCGCTCGGCCCGACCGACGCGCGCGTGGCCCGGGCGGTCGAGCGCGTGCTGGCGGTGCTGGCCGACCTCGGCCACCACGTCGAGCCGGGCGCCGATCTCGTCGGCGAGGTCGACGAGTTCCTGCCCATGTTCCAGTTCCTGGCGCGCCACACCTTCATCGTGAAGCCGCGCGTGCTGCAGCCGGTCACGCGCTGGCTGCGCGAGCGCGGCGAGCACGTCACGCGCAAGATGGCGCTGGCGGCGCGCGACCTCTTCGTGGCGCGCGCCGACCGCTGGTTCGGCGACGTCGACCGTGGGTCACCCCGACCGTCGCCGCCCCGCGCCCGAGGTCGGCGCCTGGCGCGGCCTCGACGGACGCGACGCCATGCACGCCGCGGCGCCGCTCGGCGCCTTCACCGCCGCATTCAACGCCAGCGGCCACCCCGCCACCAGCGTGCCGGTGTGGCTCGACGACGGCGACGGCGGCCGCATGCCCATCGGCGTCCAGCTCGTCGGCCGCCGCGTCGCGACGCGCGCCTGCTCGCGACCGCGCGCATCATCATGGTCGCGCTCGGCGACGAGCACGGCCGCATCGCGCTCTGACCTCGGCGCCAACGCGGCGTGTCGACCCGACGCGCGGCCGACTTTACGCGACGCTTACGTTCGCCACATGCGGCCTTCACGTCGCCGCCCCACGCTCGGCTCGAGGTCCGATGGCGACGACGAGCTGCGAAGACGCGACCCACCTTCCGCAGCGCGGCCCATCCCGCCGACCCGGCCGACCCGGCCGCGGCGGCGCCGCCGTCGTGGCGCGCGCAGTTCGCGCACCCGGTCGGTCTCGCCGGTCACCTCGCCGGCCACCTCATGGCGCTGAAGAACGGCGCGCGCAGCCGCTGGGTGCTGGGCCTGCTGGCGCTCCGGCCGGTGAGCCACGTGCTCGAGATCGGCTTCGGCCCGGGCGTCGATCTGCGCCGCGTCGCGGCCATCGCCAGCGCCGGGCGCGTGGTCGGCGTCGACCCGTCGAGGTCATGCTGGCGCAGGCGCGCGCGCGGAACCAGAAGGCCATCGCCGCCGGCCGCGTCGAGCTCCACCGCGGCGACGCCTGCGCGCTGCCCGTCGG
Source organism: Myxococcota bacterium (assembly GCA_046351155.1). Taxonomy (GTDB): domain Bacteria; phylum Myxococcota_A; class UBA9042; order PHBI01; family PHBI01; genus JAXLYZ01. The sequence goes on along the minus strand of JAXLYZ010000011.1, from coordinate 73,556 downwards.
CGACGGCGAGCTCGACGTGGTGTTCTCGATCAACGCCGTCCAGTTCTGGCGCGATCTGCGCGTCGGGCTGTGCGAGGCGCGCCGCGTGCTGCGCCCGGGCGGCCGCGTGGCCATCGCCATCCAGCCGCGGAACCGCGACGCCAGCGCCGCCGACACCGAACGCTGGCAGGCGCGCCTGGTCGACGCCATGGCCGAGGTGGGCTTCGAGGCCATCGTCCCGCACCGGCTGGCCAGCGGCGCCGTACCGACCACCTGCGTCGGCGCGCGCCGACCCGGCTCGTCGGTGTGGGACGACGACGCTCAGCGCGGCGCGCCCGCGCGACCTCCGACGATGCCGTTCTGACCGCGGCGCCAGAAGCACTCCGGCTCGGCGAAGCCGGCGGCCGCCAGCAGCCCGAGCTCGACGTGCACCGAGCGATAGTAGTCCTCGTCGGCCCAGGCCGCGAAGTGCCCGCGCGCCGTGGCCTCGTCGATGCCGTGCGCGCCCATGGCGCGGCCCAGCGCGCGTACATCAGCTCGGCCAGCGCCGGGTCGCCGCTGGCCATGGCGTCGAGGTTCAGGAACGGCCCGCCCGGCGGCAGGCGGCGCGCGATGGCCGCGTACACCTCGGCCTTGGCCGCGAGGCTCTCTATATGATGGAGCGACAGCGACGCGACGACCGCGTCGCACTCGGGCAGCGCGTCCTCGAAGCGCCCGGGGTGGAACGTCACGCGCGCGCCGAAGCGCTCGAGCCGCGTGCGCGCGCGCCAGCATGGCCGGGTCGACGTCGAGCAGGATCACCTGCACGCCGGGCAGCGCCGACGACACCGCCTCCGACAGGCGCGGTGCCGCCGCCGAGATCGAGCACGCGCGCGCGTCGGCCGGCGCCAGCGCCCGGAGCAGCGTCACGCCCTCGGCGATCATCTCGTCGTAGTGCGGCACCAGCGCGGATCTCGCGATCGTAGGCGACCGGGTCGAGGCTCAGGTGTTGCTCGACCGAGTGCGTCGCGCGCGTCGTCGTGGCTCGTGGCGCCGCTCATGGCAGGTTCTTCCGAGCGCGGCCGGTCGACTCGTCGCGGCCCTTCAGGTGCGAGGTCGAGACGTGGTGCGCGCGCTTCCGCTGAGCTCGTCCATGGCCCGGCCGTAGGTCGCCGCGTCCTGCTCGAGCGCCTCGGCCAGGCGCGCGAGCTCGACGTCGCCGAAGGCGTAGCTCTTCACGCGCGCGGCCGTGCCGCTGAGCAGCTTGGCCGCGGCCTGGTAGTCGCCGGCGCGGTTCATGACGATGGCCTTCCGGCGCGCGTCGGCGGCGTACACGCCGGCCACCAGCCGATCGATGGGCACGGCGCGCGGCTGGCGATCGTTCGCGCCGTGGTCGGCGAAGGTGAAGCTCACGCGCGTCTCGACCGGCGCCTCGCCGCGCGCCTCGACCGCGACGGCGACGTCGATGGCCTGGCCCACCGCGCCGTCGGGGAACGTGAGCTTGACGACCAGGTCGACCACCTGATCCGCGCACAGGTCGCCCACGCGGACGGCCGCGCCGCCGGGCCGCGACCTCGTAGGCGACCAGCGGCTCGACCTTCACCGCCGGGTGCGACACGACGACGCTCACGTCGCGCGCCACCACCTCGAGCGCCTCGCCCAGCTCGCTGGCGAAGAAGTCGCGGATCTGCGCCGCCTGCTCGATGAAGTAGAAGTGCCCGCCGCCGGCCGCGGCCATGCCCTGCAAGAGCTCCTCGGAGAAGCCGTCGCCCAGGCCGAAGGTGGTGGTGGCGACGCCGCGCTTCCGGAGCTCGCTGGCGTGGTGGGCCAGCGCCGCCGGGTGCGACTCGCCGACGTTGGCGTGCCCGTCGGTGAGCAGCAGGCAGCGCGCGATGGCGTCGCCGCCGGCGCTGTCGCCGTCCGTCGCGATGTGGGCGCAGCCGGTGAGCCAGCCCTCGCACAGCGCCGTGCTGCCGCCGGCCTCGATGAGGCGGATGCGCTCCTTGGCGGCGGCGACCGCCGCGTACGAGGCCGCCGTCGGCGCCACGATGGTGTCGACGCGCTCGTCGAAGACGACGACGCCGAAGCGGTCGTCGGCGCCGAGGAACGACAGCGCGTCGATGGTCGCCTGCTTGGCCAGGGCAGAGGCGCGCGCCGGCCATCGAGCCGGAGCGATCGACGACGAAGGCCACGTGCACGGGCGCGCGCGTCCGGCCACCAGCGCAGCACGGCGCGACGAGGCGCAGGTGGAGGTAGCGGACGCTCTGCCCCGCGGCGCGGAGGAGCGATCGGTCGGGCGAGGCGGTGAGGCTGATCATCGGTGGGGCTCCTTGTCGCCGGGCGTGCGCGGGGGGCGCCGCCGGCAGGTGGGACAGAATGCGCTTGGCCTCGACGAGGAGCGCCTCGACGCGGCGGTTCATGACGTGGGACAGCGGGCGGCGCACGTGCAGCTCGACGTCGGGGTCGAGCACCAGCCGCTCCCACTGCGAGCGCGCCACCTCGGTCGGCGGCCGCGCCTCGACGGGGCCAGCGCCTCGGCCGGCGCCGCGACTCGACGTGGGTCCGCGCCTCGGCCGGCGTGCGGTTCGCCGGCACGGGCTTGCCGAGCACGTGCTTCACGTAGTCGGCGACGCGCCCGACCGGCGCCGCCGGCGGCGGCTCGTGCGAGCGCGCCACGCGCTCGACCTCGGCGTCGCTCAGGTCGGAAAGCATCTTTCGGATCTGCTCGAGCGGCAGGTACTCGTCCTGCCAGCGCCGCACGAGGCGCAGCCGCCATAGGTGGCTCGTCGGATAGCGGACGCCCGGTCCCGAGCGCGACGCCGGCGGCAGGAGACCCTGCTGCATGTAGTAGCGGATGGTCCGCTCCGACACGCCGCTCTCCTCGCACAGCGCCTTGAGCGTCAGGCCTTCGTCGTCGGTGAGCATGCGGCCGTTGTAACAGCGCGCATGTCGACTGTCAAGACCCACCTCGAAGTCGCCCGGCGGTTCGCTCGGCGCAGGGTGGATCGATCGCCGAACATGCGCTACGACCGAGGCCGATTCGGGTCCGGACGCGGAACCAGGTGGTCGCCTTGCGCCGCGCCCCCGAGCGCCCTCGGAGGCACCTCATGCGCACACCGCTCTTGCGATCGCTCCGCCGCATCGTCGCCGATCTGTCCCTCTCGCGCCGCGACGGCAAGCCCGTCGACGTGGTGCGAGAAGAGCGCCGCCAGCGACAGGAAGCCCGCCTCATCTCCCGGCGCGCGCTGCTCGGCGGCGCCGCCGCGGCGGCCGGCGTGCTGGCGCTGCCGCGCTCGGCGCGCGCGCACCGGAACCGCGCCAGCGTGGCCGTCATCGGCGGCGGCAGGGCCGGCATGGCCTGCGCGCGGCGGCGCCACAAGCACGGCGTGAGCTGCAAGGTCTTCGAGGCGTCGGCGCGCATCGGCGGCCGCATGTACTCGAACGACTCCGGCTACTGGAAGTACGGCCAGGTCACCGAGTGGGGCGGCGAGCTCATCGACACCGGCCACGAGCGCATCCAGACGCTGGCCGGCCTCTACGGCCTGACGCTCGACAACCTGCACGCGGCCGAGCCCGCCGGCTCGAGCGAGGTCTACAAGGTCGGCGGCCAGTACTACGCGAAGGCCGACGCCGATCAGGACTTCGTCGACATGTTCGACGTCATCGCCGACGACGAGGCCGCCGCCGGCTACCCGACCACCTGGGACAGCTTCACCGACGCCGGCAAGGCGCTCGACCACATGAGCGTCCACCAGTGGATCGCCACGCGCGTCCCGGGCGGCCACGGCTCGCCGCTCGGCAAGGTGCTCGACCTCGCCTACGCCATCGAGTACGGCGCCGACACCGTCGACCAGTCGGCGCTGAACCTGCTCTACCTCCTGGCCTACCAGCCCGACGACGCGACCTTCAACGCCTTCGGCGTGTCGGACGAGACCTTCCACATCCGCGGCGGCAACCAGCAGCTGCCGCGCGCCATCGCCAGCTCGCTGCCGGGCGGCACCATCCAGTATGGCCACAAGCTCGTGCGCCTGAAGAAGACCGCGGGCGGGCGCACGCGCTGCACCTTCGAGCACGACGGCTGCACCGTCGAGGACACCTTCGACTACGTCGTCTTGTGCATCCCCTTCGCGGTGCTCGCCGACCTCGACTACAGCCAGGCCGGCTTCGACGACCGCAAGCGCCTCGCCATCGCGCAGCTCGGGCGCGGCCACAGCGCCAAGCTGCAGCTGCAGTTCGACCACCGCATCTGGGCCGGCACCGGCGCGTGGCCGGGCATCGCCAACGGCTCGACCTACGCCGACGGCTACCAGTCGTCATGGGAGCCGACGCGCGGCCAGCCCGGCCCGGGCGGCATCATCAACCTCTTCTCGGGCGGCTCGGTGACGAACGCGCTCGAGACCAACACCGCCTTCGCCACCGCCTCGAACCCGACCGTCAAGAACGACGCCGTGCGCGGCCTGGCGCAGCTCGGGCAGGTCTTCCCCGGGCTGCAGTGGAACGGCCGCGCGACCGCCTCGGTGTGGCACAAGAACCCGCTGGCCAAGCATGGCTACGCCTACTTCAAGGTCGGCCAGTACACGAGCTTCGGCGGCTACGAGGGCGTGCGCCAGGGCGGCGTCCTATTCGCCGGCGACCACACCTCGCAGGACTTCCAGGGCTTCATGGAGGGCGCGGCGACCGAGGGCGAGCGCGCGGCCTCCGAGCTGCTCGACCTCATCTGAAGATGCGCGTGCAGCGGCGGGCGAGCAGCGCGCTGCACGGGTGAGCACGGCGCTGCGCAAGCGCCCATGATGTAGCCGTACGCCAGCGACCGGGGGAACGTCCGTCCACCCGGCCGCCGCGCGTGGCTACGCCGCTGCGCGGCCAACCGCGCGGCTGGCGAAGCCTCGGGCGGCACACGGCGTGCACACGGCAGGGCACCTCTTCGTCGCGTCCGCGGTCTCGCGCGGGCTGCGGCGGAGCCATGTCGCAATTCCGTCGGGCAGCCTCTCCGCTGACCTGCGAGCGCGCTGCGCGCGCCGTGGCAGGTCCGCTCCGAGGCCTTCTGACGTAATTCCGAGCGAAGGCCGCCGCTCGGCGACGGAGCGCAGGCCGGCCGAGAGTAGACAGGAGAAATCACGCCATGCGCGTCGCTGCCAGCGCCGTGATCGGTGGAGTCTTGCTTGCGACGGCCCTCGTCGTGCCCGCGCTCGCGCAGGCGCCGCGCGCGGCCGAGGGCGTCGTCCTGCGCGTCGATGCGCAGGAGGTGATCGTCGACCTCGGGCTCGACGACGGCGTGCCCGCGGGCGCGACGGTGCAGGTCTATCGCCGCCTCGAGGTCACCCATCCGGTGACGCGCAGGGTGGTGGTCGACCGCTTCCCGATCGGCGCCGTCGAGCTCGCCGCCGTCGGTCGCCACCTCTCGATCATCCGCGGCGCGTCCGACCTCCAGCGCCCGCCCGCGGTCGGCGACTTCGTGGTGTGGACGCCGGCCGAGGTGTCGCCCGAGGTCGTCGACCCGCGAACCGACCCGCGCGAGGCGGGCCTCGCGACCGCCCCCGACGCGGCCACCGCGGCCCTCGACCAGACCTTCCACGCGACGCTCGGGCGCGAGCTGGCCCAGCGCGTGACGCTCTGGGAGGAGTACGTCGCCGCCTTCCCGCAGAGCCCGCATCTCGCCGCCGTCGGCCAGGAGCTCGAGTGGCTGCGGCGGCGCCTGGCCGAGGAGCGCGAGCGCAAGGTCACGCCGGCCGTGCCGCCGAAGCCGGTGCCGCTGCCGGTGCAGGCGTTCGTGACCTTGCCGCAGGCGGTCGAGGTCGGTCAGCCGCTCGAGGTGGCGGTGACCGCGACCACGCCGCCCGAGGAGGTCGCGGCCATGCGGCTCCTCATCCGGCGCCAGGGCGAGCCGGGCTTCACGACGCTGGCGCTCGCGCCCGATGGCGAGCGCACCTGGCGCGCGCGCCTCGATCCGAGCTGGGTCGCGCCGGGCGTGCTCGAGGCCGTGGTCGAGACGGCGCGCGCCGACGGCGAGCTGCAGGTCCTGAGCGGCACCACCGCGCACCCGCTGCCCATCGCCGTCAGCGCGCCGGTGCGCGACCCCGAGCCCAGCGCCGATCGCTCGCGCGCCTCCGCCGTGGTCGACGACGTCGACTTCGAGGCCGGCGCAGGCGACGACGCCTACCTCCGCCTCGGCGCCGACTTCCGCTACGTCGTCGACGCCGGCGTGCTGGCCGCCTTCCGCATGGGCGCCGGCGTCTTCGAGGGCAGCGGCAACTCGCTCGCGGCCATGGCCGCGCACCAGCCGTCGCGCTCGGTCGGCCTCGGCTACGGCTTCGCCGAGGCCGAGCTCCACCTGGCGCCCATCTTCGGCGTGGCGCTGCAGCTGATGGCCGGCAACGCGCAGGGCGGCAGCGGCACGCCCTTCGAGAGCGCCTTCGGCTTCCGCGGCGAGCTGCGCTTCGGCGAGCCGCTCGGCACGCGCCTCCTGGTCGGCGCGGCCTTCACCCAGCAGATCGGCAACGAGGCCTGGATCGAGGTCGCCTTCGACGCCCTGCCCGACGTGCCCATGTCGGGCGCGGTGGTCGTCACCAACCTGCCGGTCGGCGAGGACCTCGGCGTGAGCCTCGTCTACGGCGCGGGCTACCGCTTCAACGACCTGTTCTCGCTCATGGGGCGCGTCGGCTTCAACGCGCGCACCATCGACCACACCGGCTTCACGCTCGGCGCCGCGGCGCTCTTCAACTGGTGATCGGAGGCATCATGGCGCAACGCTCGTCCGGACGATCGTCAAGCTGCTTCGCCAGGCCCGCGGCCGCCGCCTGCGGCGGTCCGGCGCACGCCGCCGAGCCCATCCTGGTGCACCGCGCGCTGGCCGCGGCCGCGCCGGGCGAGGCTGCCGTCGTGAGCGTCAGCATCCGCCAGGACTGGAGCGCGCGCGTCTTCTGGCTGGCGGTGCGTCCGCTCGGCGCGGCCGGCGCCTATCGGCGGCTGGAGCTGCGCCGCAGCGCCGGCCTCGAGTTCGCCGCCACCATCCCGGGCGAGCTCGTGCAGCCGCCCGGGCTCGAGTACTTCATCGCGGCGGTCGACAACGCCGGCGTCGAGCGGCCTGAGTTCGCCTCGGCCGAGGCGCCGCACCCGGTGCTGGTCCGCGGCGAGACCGACGCCACGCGCTACGCCATGCGCCTCGCGCGCCACGACGGCCGCACGTCGGCCTTCCGCCTCGACGGCGAGGTCAGCCTCTGGGGCCAGCGCCAGGCCGGTCCGGCGGTGACCGAGCCGCTCACCGACTGGATGTGGCAGACCGACCTCGAGTACACCCACCGCTTCCTCGAGACGCTCTACGACATCCGCTTCGGCGTCGAGATCGCGCGCGGCCACCTGCCCGAGGTCGCGACCGAAGGCGGCGGCACCGAGCCGGTCGTCGACGGCCGCCGCGACGCCGGCATCAACCTCGGCTACGGCGAGCTGAACTTCGAGCTCGACAAGAACTTCGGCTTCGGCGCGCGCCTGCTGCTCGGCGCCAGCGACCAGGGCTTCGCGCTCGGCGCCGGCGCGGTGGCGCGCATCGGCCACCTCGGCGGCACGCGCCTCGAGCTCGGCGGCGAGCTCCTGGCCGACCTCGGCAACCGCGGCTGGCTCGGCTTCACCTGGACCACCATCCCCAAGGTGCCGATGGCGCTCACCGTCGAGCTCACCCAGCGCCCGGGCGGCAGCGACGGGCCCACCGGCGCGCGCCTCCTCTACGACCTCGGCGTCGAGGTCGCGCCCGGCCTCGTCCTCACCGGCCGCCTCGGCTACGCCGCGCGCAGCGCCGGCGTCGAGGGCGGGCTCGTGGCCGGGCTCGGCGCGCGCTTCGAGTACTGATCGCCTGCGGTCGCCTCATGAGGCCGGTCGCGGGCGGCCGACCGGCGCGGCGCCGAACAGGTCGCGGCGCGCGGCCTCGGTGATGGCGGCCAGCGCCGGGTGCTCGAGCTTCTTCTGCATGGTGACCACGTAGAAGCGCTCGCGCACCGCGTCGGTGTGGCCGATGGCGGCGACGCCCCACTGCTCGGCGACCTCGGCGGCGATGGCGCTCGGCGCCGCGAAGAGCCCGTGCCCGGCCTGGCCGAACACCTTGAGCAGCGCGCTGTCGTCGAACTCGCCGACCACGTCGGGCGTGACGCCCTCAGCCGCGAACCAGTCCTCGAGCCCGCGGCGCAGGCTGGCCTCCTCGGTCGGGAGCAGCATCGGCGCGCCGTCCAGGCTCTTCGGGAAGCCGCGACGCAAGCGGCGCGCGTCGCGCTTCGGCGCGAAGAAGGTCACGCCGCACTCGCCGAGGAGGTGGTTGAAGGCGCGGATGCCGGCGCTCGCGCCGATCGGCGCGTCGAGCAGCAGCGCGTCCAGGCGATGCGCCGCGAGCCCGGCCAGCAGCGCCTCGGTGGCGTCCTCGCGGCACACGAGCCGCACGCGCAGGCCCGGCTCGACGGCGCTCGCCTCGGCGCCGGCGCGCCGCGCCTTGGCCGCGGACGGCGCGCGCCCGCGCAGCGCCGGCTCGAGCAGGCGCTTGGCCACGAGCTTCGGCACCACCTGCGCGATGCCGACCACGAGGCGCGGCGCGCGCCCGGTCGCGTGGCCGCGGACGGCGTTGAGCAGCTCGCGGCCGAGGCCGAAGATGTCGTCGGCGTAGCTCAGCACCAGGCGCCCCATCTCGGTCGGCACCAGGCGGCGGCCGCGCTTCTCGAAGAGCTTCTCGCCGAGCGTCGCCTCGAGCGCGCGCACCTGGCCGCTGATGGTCTGCGGCGCGAGCCGCAGCCGCGCGGCCGCCGGGCCGACGCCGCCGTCGCGCACGACCGACCAGAAGTACAGCAGGTGGTGATAGTTGAGCCACTCCATGCGCCACCTCGTCAGTGCGGTTTTCCCGAACTATCGGAGCGACATTACCTGATGGTCGAAGCGTTGTCAGGTCGCCATCCTGGACTCGGTCGGTCGCGGTGACCGACCTCGACCAGGAGTCTCGTATGCGTCTCTTCGTTCGCTTCCGTGGTCTCGCCCGCCCCTCGACCGCCGCTCCCGAGGCCGTCCCCGACGGGCTGCGCGCGCACGCCGAGCGCCGCGCCGGCTTCAGCCTGTCGCGCTTCGCCGACGCGCTCGGCTCGGTGGTCATCCGCCTCGAGGACCAGAACGGCCCCAAGGGCGGCGTCGACAAGCGCTGCCGCGTCGAGGTGCGCGGCCCGAGCATCGGCACGGTGGTGGTCGAGGACGTCGCCAGCCGCTGGACGGCGGCCATCGACCGCGCCCTCGCCGCCGCCGGCCGGGCCACCGCGCGCGCGGTGGCGCGTCTCCGCTCCGACGTGCGCGCGCTGCCGCTCGGCTGGGTGCGCCGGCCGCTCGACACCTGACCCGCCGCCGGACGTCACGACCGCCGGCCCGACCCCACCTCCACGGAGATTCACGCCATGCCCGAGTCCATCGGCTCCCCCGCCCTGTGGGCGGGCTTCATCGGCTTCGTCCTGCTCATGCTCGCCCTCGACCTCGGCGTCTTCCACAAGAAGGCGCACGCGGTCTCGATGAAGGAGGCGGCCATCTGGAGCGCGGTGTGGCTCGGGCTGGCGGGCGTCTTCGCCGGCGTCGTCTTCTGGCAGTTCGGGGCCGAGCGCGGCGTCGAGTTCGCGACCGGCTACCTCATCGAGAAGTCGCTCGCCATCGACAACATCTTCGTCTTCGTCGTGCTCTTCTCGCTGCTCGGCATCCCCGCCGTCCACCAGCACCGCGTCCTCTTCTGGGGCATCCTCGGCGCGCTCGTCTTCCGCTCGCTGATGATCGTCGCCGGCGCCGCCGCGCTGGCCGAGCTCCACTGGCTCATGTACGTGTTCGGCGGCTTCCTGCTGCTCACCGGCGTGAAGCTCTTCGTTCAGGCCACGCGGCCGAAGACCGACCAGGCGACGGCCGAGCCGACGCTCTTGCGCTGGCTCCGGCGCGTGGTGCCGACCTCGCCCGAGCTCGACGGCGACCGCTTCTTCACGCGCCGCGGCGGCCGCCGCCTGGCCACCCCGCTCTTCCTCGCGCTGCTGCTGGTCGAGCTCAGCGACATCATCTTCGCCGTCGACTCGATCCCGGCCATCTTCGCGGTGACGCGCGACCCGTTCATCGTCTACACGTCGAACATCTTCGCCATCCTCGGGCTGCGCTCGCTCTACTTCTTCCTGGCCGGCATCATCGAGCGCTTCCGCTACCTGAAGGTCGGGCTGGCCGGCGTCTTGGTCTTCGTCGGCGTGAAGATGTGCCTCCTCGACGTCGTGAAGATCCCGCCCGCGCTGTCGCTGGCGGTCATCGCGCTCATCCTCGGCGGCAGCGTGGTCTGGTCGCTGCGCGCCACGGCCGGAGCGCCCGCCGCGCCGGCGACGCGGCCGCTGCCGACGCCGCCCGCGTGACGGGCCGGACGCGCGCCGCGCTCGGCCGGGTCAGGGACCGCCCAGCAGCCGATCGAGCTCGGCCAGCGCCTCGCCGGTGTAGACCGCCAGGCGCTGCATGTGCGGCAGCGTGTCGCGGCAGCCGGTGAAGCCGAAGTTCAGCGTGCCGGCGTAGCTCTGGACGGTGATGTTCAGCGCCTGGCCGTGGATGGGGATCGACACCGGATAGACCGCCTCGAGGCGGGCGCCGCGGAAGTAGAGCGGGTGGTCCGGGCCGGGCACGTTGGAGATGACGACGTTGAACTGCGGGCGCGTGCGGCCGAGGAGGCCGGTCACGGTCTGGAGCCCCGACGGCATCATCATGAGCGCCGACAGCTGCACGATGGCCTGGCGCGAGAGCTGCTGCAGGACCTCCTTGGCGCGCCGCGTCGAGTGGATGATGGCCTCGAAGCGCGCCAGCGGATCGGCCACGTCGGTGGCCAGCGACACGAGGATCGAGCCGACCGCGTTGCCGCCGCCGACGTCGTCCTTGGGCCGCACGTTGACGGGCAGCATGGCGACCAGCGGCGCGTCGGGCAGCGCGCCGAGCTCGTGGAGGAAGCGCCGGAGCGACGCCGCGCACAGCGCCAGCACGATGTCGTTGAGCGTGCCGCCGGCCTTCTTGGCCAGGCCCTTCACGCGATCGAAGTCGTACTGCTGGGTGGCGAAGCGGCGGTTCCGGCCGATGCGCCCGTTCAGGATCGAGCGCGGCGCCTCGAGCGGTCCGACCGGGCGCTCGCCGCCGACGCGCACGGCGCGGAAGAAGTCGCCGACGGCCGAGGCGACCTCCTTGGCGGCCTCGAACTGCAGCTTCACGCCGTCCATGAGCGCGTCGAAGGGCGACGGCGAGGGCGAGTCGCGGTGCTTCTTGGCCGGCTCGGGGATGGCGAAGAAGAGCGGGTGCTGCCGGTCGTTCGGGTCGGGCGAGAGGCTGCGCGCCAGCATGCGGCTACCGGTGAAGCCGTCGATGAGCGCGTGGTGCATCTTCGTATAGAGCGCGAAGCGGTTCCGCTCGAGGCCCTCGATGAGGTGCATCTCCCAGGGCGGGTGGTGGAAGTCGATGGGGTTGCCGTGGAGACGCGAGACCAGCACGCCGAGCTCGCGCTCGTCGCCCGGCGACGGCAGCGCCGAGCGGCGCAGGTGGTAGTCGATGTCGGGGTCGGGATCCTCGACCCAGGCGGCCAGCGGGTTCTTCAGCCAGTTCGGCGTCTCGAGCTTCAGGTTCCACGGCGGGAGCAGCGTCTTCTGCGCGCGGAACTCGTCGACGATGGAGCGCAGGTAGTCGGGTGGCGCGTCGGGCGGCGGCGTGAACGGGAGCAGCGAAGCGACGTGCATCATCGTCTCGCGCGACTCGCCGAAGAGGAACATCGCGTCGTTCGGCATCAGGCGTCGGGGCATGGGTCCTCCGGTAGCGCCGCGAGCATCGCCCATCCGGGCGACGCGCGCCAGTGGCTCCCGGCGTGCGCGCCGGGCCGCCGCGCGCCGACTGGCCGGCCGCGCGCGCCCATGCTAGCGCTTGGGGATGAGCCGTCCCGCCCACGTCTTCGTCCTCGCCTCGCTCGCGATGATCGCCTCGCTCGAGGCGCGCGCCGCCGGCCCTGCCCCGCTGCCGTCGACCACCGCCGAGCGCACGCGCTTCAAGGAGACCGGCAGCTACGACGAGGTGCGCGCCATGTGCGCCGCGCTGGCCGACGCGCTGCCGACGCGCGTGCGCTGCGTCGGCTTCGGCACGACGCCCGAGGGCCGGCCGCTGCTCGCCCTGGTGGCCGGCCCGGCCGACAGCCTGGATGCCCCGGCCGCGCGCGCCGCCCGGCGCCCGGTGGTGCTGGCGCAGGGCGGCATCCACGCCGGCGAGATCGACGGCAAGGACGCGGGCTTCATCGTCCTGAAGGAGCTCATGGTCGAGGTCATGAAGCCCTCCGCCAAGCGCCGGCCGCTGCTCGACGACGTGACCTTCGTCTTCATCCCAGCCATCTCGCCCGACGGCCACGAGCGCACGAGCCCGAACAACCGCCCGAACCAGCGCGGCCCGGCCGTCATGGGCTTCCGCACGACGGCGCAGAACCTGAACCTGAACCGCGACTACATGAAGGTCGACGCGCCGGAGATGCGCGCGCTGCTCGGCCTGGTCAATGCTTGGGATCCCATCCTTTCGCTGGATCTGCACGTCACCGACGGCGCCCAGTTCCAGCACGACATCGCCGTGATGGTGACGCCGCGCGTGGTCGGCCCGAGCGCGCTCACCGCCGCCGGCCAGGCGCTGTCGCAGGCCTTCATGAGCGGCCTCACGGCGGCGAAGCACCTGCCGGTCGACTTCTACCCCGAGCTCGAGGTGCACGACGATCCGCGCTCGGGCTTCGCCGTCGGCGTGCCGCCGCCGCGCTTCAGCAACGCCTACCACGCGCTGCGGAACCGCCTCGGCGTGCTGGTCGAGGCGCACTCGTGGAAACCCTACGGCGCGCGCGTCGCGGCCACCGCCGACACGCTGCGCATCGCGCTCGCCGAGGCGCGCGACCACGGCGCGGCGTGGCGCGAGGCGGCGGACCAGGCCGACGCCGAGGCGCGCGCGCTGGGCGGCCAGGCGGTGCCGCTCACCTGGAAGAACACCGCCGAGAAGACCACCATCGCGTTCAAGGGCTACGCCTACACGCGCCTGCCCTCGGCGGTGAGCGGCGGCATGATGGTGCGCTACGACGAGAAGAAGCCCGAGGTCTGGCAGGTGCCGTTCCTGCCCGGGCTCGAGCCCGACGTCAGCGTCGTCGCGCCGCGCGCCGGATATGTCATTCCCGCTGGATTTGCCACATCGGTGATCGATCGGCTGAGGGCGCACGGCATCGAATTTGTCACTATCGACAAGACCGCGACGCTCGACGTCGAGGTGATGCGCGTCGACGACGCGACGTTCGGGTCGAAGCCGTTCGAGGGCCACCAGACGATGGTCACCAAGGCCGCCTGGCAGAAGGGCCGCGAGCTGGTCCCGGCGGGCTCGATCTTCGTGCCGGTGGGCCAGCCGCTCGGGCGCGTGGTGGTGAACCTGATGGAGCCGTGGTCGGGCGACTCGTTCGCCGCCTGGGGCTTCTTCAACGCGCAGCTCGAGCAGAAGGAATACATGGAGGGCTACGTCGCCGAGGAGGTCGCCCAGCAGATGCTGAAGGACCCGGCCATCCGCCAGGCCTTCGAGGAGCGGCTCGAGAAGGACCCGGCCTTCGCCGCCTCGGCCGACGCGCGCCTCGACTTCTTCTACCGGCGCCACCCGTCGTGGGACGCGCGCGCCTTCCGCATCCCGGTCTTCCGCGTCGACGTCGCGCCCTGATTGGACGACGGCAGGTCGCGCCTCGGACGGGCGCGACCACGCGCTCGGTTCGGTTCCGCACGACCGGCGCGTCGAACGGTCCGGCCACCACCGCCGGAGCGCTCGCATGCAACGCCGTCAGCCAGGCCCCTCGCGCACGTCCGCCGCCTCACGTCCCGTCCAGCGCGACGGCGAGCGCGCCCCGAACGCCGACGTGCACGCCGCCGCGGCCGCGGGGACCGCGGGTGGCGCCGGACCGCTGCCCCACCTCGGCCGCATCCGGCGCTCGTTCGGCCGCCACGACGTGAGCGGCATCGCGTCGTACACCGGCGCCGCCGCGACCGCCGCGAACGAGGCCAAGGGCGCCAACGGCTACGCCAGCGGCAACCGCGTCGCGTTCCGCGGCGCATCCGACCTGCACACGGCCGCGCACGCGGCCGTCCACGTCATCCAGCAGAAGGCTGGCGTGTCCCTCTCCGACGGCATCGGGACCCTCGGCGATCGCTACGAGCAGCACGCCGACGCCGTGGCCGATCGCGTCGTGCAGGGGCAGTCGGCCGAGGGGCTGGCGCATCGTCCGGCGGACCGACGTGCCGACGAGCGGCCATGGGGTCGTGCCGGCGCTCATCCAAGCTGCCGACTTCATGCGCTTCGCAGGCATCGACGAGGCGCTGCGGTCCGCGCTCGCGGGCGACCTCGGCCCCATCCAGGGGCTGGTCGGGGCCTCGTGCACGCTGAGCCCGAGCGAGGTGCAGCGGCTGCAAGGCGTGCTGAACCGCCAGCTGCGCCACCTCGAGGCGCGCGACCAGCGCGAGCGCGGCGAGGCCAGCTCGTCCGGGCCGCACGCGCCTCCCGAGCGTCACCACACGCCGACCCTCGGCGAAGGACAGTCGGCGCGCGAGGCGCTGCCGGTCGACCTCCTCGCGCTGCAGCTGAGCCTCTCGCTGGCCCCCGGACGGTGCTCGATCAGAGCCCAGAGGCCACCCTCGAGACCCGCGACGCGACGCAGATCACCAGCCGCGCGCGCGCCGGCGTCGACCTCGGCGAGGTCTTCCGCATGGCCGCGGCGCACTGAGCGCGCCAGGGCGATCCATGCCGCAGGTCCCCCACCGTCGACGCCTGGCCTCGACCGGAGCCGGCAGCGCGCGCGGCGCCGCGCGTCAGGTGCGGGCCGCGCCACCCGGTCGCACGGACTCGGCCGCCAGCGGCGAGCTGGTCATGCGCCTCATCGCGCGCGGCCACGCGCGCGACGTCATCGAGCGCGTGCTGGCCGGCTGGACCCGCGAGAGCGGGCGCGACCGCGGCGACCTGCCCGACGTGCTGCGCCGCTTGGGCCTGCCGAACGCCAGCCGCGGACCCGGCTCGCTGGTCGAGCGCATCGGTCGACACGCGCTCCGACCGGGACCGGGACCGGCGGTGGTCGAGCGACGGCCCGCCGTGGCGCCCGATTGGCAGTTGCGGAACGACGCCTGGTTCGCCCGGCTGCGGGAGCGCGCGACGACCTCGCGCGCCGGGCTGCGGCGCCTCGGCCTCGGCGCCGATGCCGAGGCGCCGTCGGCCGCTGCGACCCACGCGCCGGTCGTCGACGCGCGCTCGCCCGGCGTGCACGCGCTCCAGCTCCGTCGCGCCGCCGGCGAGGCGGCGCCGAGCGAGCCGCCCACGACCGCCAGCGTGCTGCGGCGCCTCGGCCCCGGCCGCCCGCTGGGCGTCGCGCTGCAGGCGCGGCTCGAGCCGTCGCTGGCGGCCCTCGGGCGCGCCATCGCGCTCGAGCACGTGCGGGTCCACGATGGCCCCGACGCCGACCGCCTGTGCCGCGAGCGCGGCGCCGACGCCTTCGCGCTCGGGCGCCACGTCGCGTTCAGGTCGGGCCGCTACGCCGAGGACGACGACGGCGTCGCGCTCCTCGCCCACGAGCTGACCCACGTCTGGCAGCAGTCGACCCAGCGCGTGCCCGCCACCGGGGGCCTGCGCAGCGACCCCGGCTCGAGGCCGAGGCCGACGCGGTCGGCGCGCGCGTGGCCTCCGACCTGGGCCGGACGGAGGTCGGTCACGCCCCCGACGCCCCGGCCGACGCGCTCGAGGCCGCCCCGCACCCGGGCGCCGCCGCCGCCATCCAGGCGTGCCCGAGCCAGCCCGACACGAGCCGACGGCGACGCGGCGGACAGGCCACGCCGGCCACGACGGGGCGCGCGCCGCGGAGCCGCGCGCTCGACGGCCTGGTCGGCGAGGCCCGGCGCTTCGTCGAGGCCGAGGGCATGCTTCCTGCCGCCATCTTCATCGTGGCCGACGCCATCACCGCCTACGACGCCACCTTCCACGCCCGCGGACGCTGGGCCATCAGCGCCCGGTCCCGCTCACGCCCGGCTTCTGGTTCGACGGCGGCGCGGCCATCGAGCGGTGGTCCGGCCTCACCGCCAGCGACATCCAGCGCATCACCGCCGGGCGCGCCGACGACCTGTGGGTGGTCGGCGCCCAGCACGCGCAGCCCGCCGACGCCGCCACGCCACCGGCCCCGGCCGCGCGCCGCCCGGCCTCGACCGATGCCCATGGCGGCCCAGCCCATGGCGCGCGCGCGCCGGCCCCGGCCGCGACCGCGGCCCCGACCACGACCCCGGCGCCCGACCCGACCGCCCCGTATCGGCTGCAGTCGTTCGCGCTCGATCGCGTCGGCGACTTCCGCGGCGGCGCGACGAACCATCCTCCCGACCACCTCGGGCTCGAGTCGGGCGGCGTGGGCTTCAGCGTCGCCGTGCGCGCGACCACCGGCGCCGAGCTGCCGCCGGGCCACGTCCTCGGCCTCCTCCAGACGCTGCACTGCGCCGCGCCGCGTGGCCATCTATCAGAAGGACGGCCGCGACCACGCCCGCTTCGTCGTCACGCGCGGGCGCATGATGGACCAGGACGACTCGCAGGAGCGGTGCCCGCGCCCTGGTACAACGGCGGCTTCGTCGCCGCGACCGGCGCCGACTCGGTGGCGGGCGAGGACATGCCGAAGGTCGCCTTCCCGCGCACGGGCCCAGACGACGCCGTCGTGGCGCGCACCGAGGGCAGCGAGAGCTTCATCACCTGGGGCGTCATGCAGCGCCCGGACGGCACGCTCGATCGCCTGGCGTGGGCCGCCTGGTCGGTCGACTGGGGCGGGAGCGCCGGCGCCGGCGGCACCACCTGGCGCGGCGGCCGCCTCCGGCGTCTCGCGCCGCGCCCGACGGCCCCGGGGCCGAGCCGGTCACCTCCGGCCCGACCCCCAACAGCGGCGCCCCGGGCACCTTCGAGCTGATCGCCGGCGGCGCCGCCAGCGCGCCGGCCGCCAGCAAGGCCACCGCGACGAGCGCCGCGACGGTCGCCAGCGCCATGCCCGCCCAGACGCCCGCGCCCGCCCAGACGCCCGCGCCCGCGCAGACGCCCGCGACGGCGCCCGGCATCGGCCAGGCCGCCGCCGAGGTGCACGTCGCGCTGAGCGGCGGCGGCATGAGCGCGCGCGGCAACGTCGCGGCGATCCGCCGCGTGCTGCGCCGCCTCGAGGACTCCGAGATCGACGCGCTGGCGGACTTCTACGCCGACCGCTACCACCTCGGCCTGGCCGAGGCGCTGCGCGCCGGCCTGCGACCGCCGGCCTCCGACGAGCTGCTCGCGCGCCTCGCGCACGACGACGTCGGCGCCGCCATCGCCGCCATCGACGGCATGGTCGGCGCGCTCGGCGACGACGAGGACGGCATCGAGCGCACGCTGCGCCGGCTGAGCCCGACGCAGATGGCGCAGCTGAACGCGCGCACCGCGAGCGGCCACGGCCGAGAAGTCATGGCGCGCGCGCACGCCAACCTCCACGGCGCCGATCGCGAGGTGTTCGACCAGCTCCTCCGCGGTGAGGTCGTCACGGCCGACGTCATCCGCATCGAGCACGCGCTCCGCGGCGCGGGCACGACCGAGCAGGTGGTCCAGCAGGTGCTCGAGCGCAACGCCGCCCGCGGCACGATGCCCGCGCTCGCGAGCCTCTACCTGGCGCGCAACCACGAGGCGCTCGCCGACGCGGTGCGCGACGACCACGACGCGGTCAGCGCGGGCAACCACGCCGTCGATCTGGTGACGAGCGGCCGGCCGTCGTGGCAGGCCACGCGCGCCAACGACCAGCAGATGGCCGAGCGCGGCGTCGACGCCTCGCGCATGGGCGAGCTGGTGCGGCGCGTGCGGGCGGCGACCGATCGCATCGGCACCGACGAGACCGCCATCAAGGACGTCTTGCGGCCGCTGGGCCCGGCCGAGCTCGAGTCGCTGAGAGCCGTCTTCCGCGATCGCACCGGCCGCGACCTCGAGGCCGTCCTGCGCGACGAGATGGTGCGCGTCGATCGCGATGAGGCGCTGGCCCTGCTCGCGGGCGATCGGGTCCAGGCGGCGGCCATCGCGCTGCAGGACTCGACGCGCCGCTGGAACGACAACGAGGCGCGCATCGAGGCGACGCTGCGCGCGCTCTCGCCCGAGGAGATCGACCGCCTGCGGCTCGAGCACCACGACGTCGTCGCCCGCACGCTGAGCCACCTCGGCGGCGCCGACCTCGACAACGCCAACGCGCTGCTCGAGCACGACCCGCTGCGCGCCGACGCCGCGCGCATCCACGCCGCGCTCCACGGCCCGGGCACCGACGAGCACAGCGTCGAGACGCTGCTCGAACGCGACATCGGCTCGTCCGACGCGCTGCGCCACAGCTACCAAGTCCTCACCCACCACGACCTGCTGGCCGACCTCAGGGACGACTACGACCCCGGGCCGGCGCGCGATCTGGTGGTCGCGCTCGCGACCGGCGACCCGATCGGCGCCCGGGCTGCACGCCTCGAGAGCGCCATGAGTGGTCCGGGCACCGACGTGCCGGCGCTCGGCGCGCTGCTCACCGACCCCGACCTCGAGAGCGCCGACCCCGCGCGCCAGGCCGTCGCCCGCCAGCGCCACGCCCAGCTGCTCGAGCGCTTCGAGCGCGAATACGGCGTGAGCCTCGAGGCCGCGCTCGCCGACGACCTGTCCGGCGACGCGCTGGCCCGCGCGCGCGAGCGCCTCGCCCACGGGCGGGTCGACGACATCGAGGAGCTCGGGCGCGCGGTGGCCGGCCTCGGCACCGACGAGGAGGCGCTGAAGGCGGTCCTGCGCGGCAAGACGCGCGCCCAGATCGACGACCTGCGGCGACGCTATGACGACCGCTTCCACGAGGACCTCTGGGAGCGCATCTACACCGAGACGGACGGCGTCGATCGCTTCGAGCTCGAGCTCATGATGCGCGGCGAGGCGCAGACGGCGCGCGAGCACCGCGCGTCCATCGAGGACCAGTACGAGCTGCATCGCGAGGGCGGCGGCGCGGCGGGGCGCGCGGCCATGAGCGTCTATGAATTCCACTCGGGCAACGACGCCGGCGAGCACCTCGACGAGGTCTACGCGCGCCTCGAGGGGATGTTCGACAGCGACGGCGCGTTCATCGCGACGGCCGACGCCATCGCGGCGCTCGACGAGTGGATGCGGCAGGACGTCGCGGACTACCGCAAGGCGATGGACTTCGTCGTGAAGATCGCGGCCGGCATCGTGAAGGCCATCATCGGCATGATCATCACCGGCGCGACCAGCGGCCTGCTCGGCGGGGTGGTCGCGGCGCTGCTCGGCAACCTCGCCGGCGAGGCCGCCGGCGCCGGGACGGAGCGCGCCCTCGAGGGCTCCGCCGCGGGCGCCGAGAACGCCATGCTGCGCATGGCGCGCGGCTCGATCGTCGGCACCGTCGGCGCGGCGCTCTACGCCGACCAGGTGGTCGCCGCCATGCAGCAGGTGTTTCGTTGGGCTCCCAACGATCCCACCCGCGCCGTCCTCGTCAGCGGGCACGGGTCGGCCATCACCGGCACCACCGGCGGCCTCGTCGAGGCCACCACCGACGACGCCGCGTTCCGGCGCGGGCTCGACGCGGCTCGCGCACGTCTTCTCGGGCGCTGGTCGGCGGCGGCACGGGCGCGGCGAGAGGCTACGGCTCGGGCGTCGCCGGCGCCACCCTCACCTACCTCATGAGCCTGCGCCACTGACCCGGCTCGGTCGCGGCGGCCGCGAGCCGGAGGTTCTTCCGCGGCGAGCGGCCCACCCATCCGGGGGATCACGGCCTCGACGTCACCGCGCCAGGACGAACGCGCTCTGCCCGCGAGAAGGCTTGACGACCACGGGTCGGAGGAGCTTGCTCGGTCGCCGGAGGAACCATGGCTCACCCCATCAACGCCGATCAGTCCGCCGGCGCGCTCGTCGCGATGGCGCTCGGCGAGTCCTTGGCTTCCTGGTCGCGGGCGAGAGCCCGCGCTACTGCGCCGACTTCGCGCGCACCTCGCTGGCCGACGACGACCTGCCCTGGGTCGAGAAGGACGGCTTCGCCTTCGGTCAGTACGCCATCGACACGCAGCTCGCGCGCGAGCTCGCCGCCAGCATGATCGACGTGAAGGGCTTCGACCCGGCGCCGTTCTCGGCGCGCATCGCCGACCTCTTCGAGAGCGGCATGGCGCTGTCCGCCGGCAAGGCCACGACGCGCGCCGCGCGCCGCCTCGCCTCGGGCATGGTGTGGGCCCAGAGCGGCGAGGCCGCCCCCGCCGCCGGCAATGGCGGCGCCATCCGCGCCGTGCCCATCGGCCTGTCGTTCAAGGACCCCGACAAGCGCTCCGGCGCGGCCGCCCTGCAGGCCGAGGTGACGCACCACGACGAGCGCGTGCAGGCCGCGGCCCAGCTGGTCGCCGAGGCGGTGTGGCTGGCCGCCACCGCCCCGGACATGCCGCGCCGCACCTTCCTCGATCAGATCGTCGCGACCGTCGAGCCGCTCGACCCGCGCCTCGCCAACGGCGCGCGCACGCTCGAGCGCGTGCTGGGGCAGCCGGCCGACAAGGCCGCGTCCATGCTGTGCCAGGCGGGCCACAACCCCGACGACGGCTATCCCACCACGACCGCCATCTCCGGCTTCGCGACGCCGTCCACCCTGTTCGTCCTGCAGGCCTACCTGCGCGCGCCCGACGACCTGCTCAAGGTGCTCGAGCTGGCGCTCTCGGGCGGCGGCGACGTCGCGTCGTGCGGCGCCTTCGCCGGCGCGCTGGTCGGCGCTCGCCTCGGCCTGTCCGGCCTCGGCCCGCGCCTCGCCGGCTGGGCCGCCCAGCTCAACGACCGCGGCGAGGACGGCCGCGACCACCTGGTCGACCTCGGCCGCCGCCTGGTCGATCGCAAGCGGAGATGAGCGTCACGGCAGCGACAGTCGCTCGCGCACGATTTTGGCAATATCGGCGCGCGCGACCTGGAGCTGCTCGCCGCTGCCGAGGATCTTGAGCGCCACCACGCCGGCGTCGCGCTCGCTGGCGCCGATGACGACCGCCAGCGGGATGCCGGCCTTGTCGGCGTACTTCAGCTGGCGCGCCAGCTTGGCCGGCTCGAAGTGGATCTCGGTGGCCAGCCCGGCGGCGCGCAGCTCGGCCGCCAGCGCCAGGTAGTCGGACATGAGCGCCGGGTCCTGCTGCGTCACCAGCACCTGCACCGTGCTCGGCCCGTCGGGCATGAGGCCCGCCTGCTGGAGACCGTAGAAGAGGCGCGTCGCGCCGATGGAGATGCCGACGCCGGGGAGCTTGCTCGCCGTGTACTGCGAGGCGAGGTTGTCGTAGCGGCCGCCCGAGCACACCGAGCCGAGCTCGCGCCGGCCCTCGAGGAAGGTCTCGTAGACGGTGCCGGTGTAGTAGTCGAGGCCGCGCGCGATGGCGAGGTTCACGCGCCACTGCGTCTCGGGGACGCCGAAGGCCTTGAGCGCCGCCACCACCTGACGCAGCTCGGAGACGCCGCGCGCGAAGGTCTCGTCGCTCACGCCATCGGCGGCCAGCGCGTCGAGCGCGGCCAGCATGGCGTCGCTCGTGCCCTCGGTCGCGACCAGCGCAAGCAGCCGATCGGCCACGGCCTCGGGCAGCGCGGTGTCGGCGCCGCTGACGAGGTTCGCGCGCACCTTGGCGTCGTCCTTCAGCTTGTCGCGCTTGTCGAGCTCGCGCATGACGGCGGCGCGCCGCTCGGGCTCGACCACGCCGAGACCCTGCAGGAGCCCGAGCAGGATCTTGCGGTTGCTGAGCTCGATCTTGAAGGCGCCGACGCCGAGCTCGGTGAAGACCGTGGCGATGACCGCCGGCATCTCGGCGTCGTAGAGCAGCGGCAGCTCGCCCTTGCCGATGACGTCGATGTCGCACTGGTAGAACTCGCGGTAGCGCCCGCGCTGCGCGCGCTCGCCGCGGTAGACGCGCTGCATCTGGTAGCGCCGGAACGGGAAGGCCAGCTCGTTCTCGCGCTCGGCCACGTAGCGCGCCAGCGGCACCGTCAGGTCGAAGCGCAGCGCCAGCTCGGGCTTCTGGTTCTGCTCGATGGCGCCGGTGCTCTGGACGAAATAGACCTGCTTCTCGGTCTCGCCGCCCGACTTCGAGAGCAGCACCTCGGCCAGCTCGAAGACCGGCGTCTCGACCGGCAGGAAGCCGAAGCGCTCGTAGCCGCGACGGATGGTGTCGAGCATGCGCTGGAAGGTGATCTGCTGCCGCGGCAGCAGCTCCATCGTGCCGGTCGGGGTGCGGGGCTGGATGAGGGCCATGGTCGTGCTCGCTTGCCGCGGGCTGCGACTTCCATCTGGCGCGCGCGGCCGCGCCTGACTAACCCAGCGCGGCCACGCCGCCAAGCGGCATCGGATGGCAGGGGCCGGGCGTCAGACCTCGACGACCCGCTCGTGGAACCCGACGCGCGAGCTGCCGACCCGCACGGTCACCGTGCCGTGCCCGGCCAGCGTGAAGCCGGCGCGCCCACGGAACGACGAGCCGCGGCTCTGCGGCATGATGAGCGACTGCGACGGATTGAAGCGCCCGCGCCCCCAGCCTTCGAGGTGGCCGAGCTCGACGCGCGAGGGGCCGTGCACCGTCACGCCGTCGCCGGCGATCAGCTCGGCCCACAGCGGCTCGTTGAACGGCCGGCCCTTGGCCGACTCGAGGATGTAGGTCGCGAGGTAGCCGTGGTTCTCGGCCACCACCTCGACATATGACATATTGCCGGCGCTGCTCGCGCCATTCGCGCCGCCGGGGTCGGCGGATTTTGTCACATTCGTCGACACCACCAGCCGCGGCGCCATGGCCGCGACGCGCAGGAACACCGCCGCCTGCGCGCGGCACACCGCGTCCAGCCGATCGTAGGGCGGGTTCCACAGCCCGACGCGCGGGTCGATGCCGCCGACCTCGAGCGGCCCGAGCTGCGGGTGCGCGAACGGCGCCCAGCCGCGGAAGACGCGGCCCTGGTTGTGGTCGCGATCCCAGGCCACCAGGCGCTCGAGGTCGGCCGCGCTCCATCGATCATAGAAGTCGACGAAGCGCTTGGGCTTCGGCAGCTCGAGCTGCTTGAAGAGGTCCCAGAGCTCGACGGTCCAGGCGAAGCAGCCGCGCATCTCGTGGGCGTAGGCCACGATGTCGCCGTTCAGCGGCTTCTCCGGCTCGTAGGTGAACTCCTCGAAGCCCGACACCGACGGGTAGCCGGTCAGCGTCTCCGACCACTCCTCGAGCTGGCGATAGAGCGCCAGGTCGTCGAGCGGCATCTTGCTGTCGGGCTTGTCGCCCGGCGGGCGGATGACGACGCCGCCGAAGCAGTGGAGGTTCAGCCAGGCGAAGATCTCCGGGTGCCGGTTGGCGTGCTCGACCACCGCGCGCGCCTCGGGCTCCGAGGCCGCGAACGGGCCGGCGCCGGCCTGGTCGGGCTCGGGCTTCCAGTCGCGCGGGAAGTTGCGGTTGAGGTCGACCTCGTTGTCGGAGAGGTAGAACGGGTCGGGGATGGTCTGGCCGTCCCAGTGCTCGATGACGCCCTCGGGCAGCACCCTGTAAAAAGGACCGTCGTCCTCGAGCCGGCGCGGTCGCATGACGCGGCCGTCGGGGCCGGTCGCGACGTGGTCGCCGGCCGGGTCGCCGAGCCGCATCGACAAGGCCAGCCCGTCGCCGTCGACGTCGCCTGTCTTCCAGTAGGGCGCGAGCCGCGCCGTGCGCCGGTCGCGCGGGCTCGAGCGGACGTAGCGCGCGCTCTGCATGACCACCTCGGCGCCGTCGGGGGCGAGGCGCGGCGCGACCATGAAGAGGACGTCGCGCAGGACGGCGCGCACGTGCTCGGGCAGCCCGTGGGCGTGGCCCTCGACGTCGGCCGCGACGTGCAGCGCCAGCACGTCCTCGGCGATGCCGAGCGCCACCGACGAGCCGGCC
The DNA here is from genome assembly GCA_046351155.1 of Myxococcota bacterium. Taxonomy (GTDB): domain Bacteria; phylum Myxococcota_A; class UBA9042; order PHBI01; family PHBI01; genus JAXLYZ01. The sequence goes on along the minus strand of JAXLYZ010000011.1, from coordinate 49,659 downwards.
AGCTCGTTGGCGTGCATGTTGCCGTCGACCCACGCCGTCGGCCGGGGCCGGTCGGGGTCCCTGCCGATGGTGAGGAGCCACACGTCGCGGCCTTCGGTGGTGCGGCCGATCGACGTCAGCCGCACCAGCTCGGGGAAGGCGTCGGCCCAGGCGCGGCACTGCCGACCGATCTCGTCGTGGCTCAGGAAGCGTTCGCGGAACGGCAGGCGCAGGGCGGCGAGGTCGGTCGTCACGGTCATGGTCCCTGCCTACACCGCGTCGCGGCGGCCTTCAACGCCAGACCCGGCGCCGCGCATGCCCGCGCGCCGGCCTCGGACGGCCAAAGGCGTGTAAAACGGAACCAACCACGGATCGGAATGTCCAAGTCGCACGTTCACCGGCCCTGACAGCATGCAACACAGGTCGGAGGTGTGGGGATGCGTGGACTCGTGGTGGGAGTGGTGACCCTTGCCGCCGGGGGACTCGGCGGCGCGCTCACGGCGAACGTGACCCTCGGAGCGCCCGAGACGGGCGAGCGCGTCGAGGTCGCGACGGCCTCGCGGCCGGTGGCGCCCGCGGTCGTGCCGGAGGGCGACCTCAGCATCGAGGGCGACGCGACCGCCGCGGGCGTGACGCCGCTCGCGCCGCTCGACGCCTACCGCGGCGGGGTCGCGTCCTGGCTCGCCAGCGCGCCCATCGCGCTGAGCCTCGACGGCCGCCAGCTGGCGCTGCCCGACGCCGACAGCGACTCGGTCGTCGTGCTCGACGCCGACACGCTCGACCAGCGCGCCGTCATCCCGGTCGGCCGCCACCCCGAGCACCTCCTGGCGCTGCCCTCGGGCGAGCTCGCGGTCGCCTGCCGCGGCGAGCGCGCCGTGCAGATCATCGACCTCGAGAAGGGCCAGGTGACGCGCACGCTGGCCACCGGCGCCGAGCCGCGCGGCCTGGCCGTGACGCCCGACGGCAGCCAGCTCTTCGTGGCCTCGTTCGGCTCGGACGAGGTGCGCGCCTATCGCACCAGCGACTGGGCACAGGAGTGGGTGCGCCAGGTCGACGCCATGCCGGTCGCGCTCGCCGTCGACTCGACCGGCCGCGGCCTCTTCGTGAGCCACCTCCAGGCCGCCTCGGTGTCCGAGCTCGACCCGCGCTATGGCACGCTGCGCGGCCACCACGCGCTGCCGACCGACGGCGACCGCAGCGCGTCGATGGTGTCGAGCCTCGTGCCGCTGGCCGACGGCCGCGTCGCCGCGCCGTACGTCCTGGCGCGCACGACCCCGGCCGACCCGGTCGCGGCCTCGCGCTCGAGCAGCTACGGCGGCGGCGGCGACTCGTTCGTGTCGCGCCAGCTGGTCGAGGGCAAGGTCGCCGTCATGGCCTCGGACACGGTCCCGACGGCCATCGGCATCGCCGCCTCGGGCTTCAGCCTCGGCTCGCGCAGCAGCGGCGCGCCGCCCTCGATGGTGGCCGGCGCGCGCGATCCCGCCAGCGGGCGCCTGGCCATGGTCGATCAGATCGGCAGCCGCGTCCTCATCGCCGAGGCGGGCACGCTGCCGACGCCCGAGACGCGCATCGTCGCCGACGCCGGTCCGACGCTGCGCGGCGAGCTCCCGGTCGACACGCGCTTCGCCGGCCTCGGCCCGGGCGCCGCGACCTACAGCCGCGACGGCAAGCGCCTGTTCATCGCGAGCTGGATCGACCGCTCCGTGACCGTGCTGGAGAAGGTCGAGCAGGAGGACGGTAGCAGCGACGTCATCCAGACCCACATCGGCCTCTTCGGCCAGGTGCCGCTCGACCGCCAGGTCGCGCGCGGGCGCCTGCTCTTCAACACCGGCTCCGACATGATCTCGAGCCTCGGCGTCACCTGCGCCTCGTGCCACCCCGACGGCCTCCAGGACGGCCGCACCTGGATGCAGAGCTTCGGCCCGCGCCAGACCCCGCAGCTGGCCGGCCGCGTCAGCGACACCGGCCCGTTCAACTGGCTCGGCAGCGAGACCTCGCTCGGCGCCAACCTGCACCGCACCATCGCGCGGCTCGAGGGCAAGGGCACCTCCGAGGACGACACGGCGGCGCTCGTGGCCTACATGACGCGCGGCCTCGACGTGCCCGACCACGAGCGCCGCGGCGCCCCGCTCACGGCCATCGAGGCCCGCGGCCAGGACGTCTTCAACCGCGTCGACGTCGGCTGCGCCGGCTGCCACGACCCGGCCACCGCCTTCACCGACGGCCAGACCCACGACATCGGCAGCACCAGCGCCATCGAGCGCAAGCTCTTCAAGGCGCAGCACCGCGGCCGCGGCGTCGCCAGCCCGTCGTTCGACAAGGTCTCGGGCATGCCGATGGACTTCAACGACGACAACATGATGGCGCCGCCCGCCCCGCCCCGCCCGGTCGAGCTCGTGCCGGCCAAGAGCATCGCCTTCGACACCCCGTCGCTCATCGACGTCGGCCGCACCGCGCCGTACTTCCACGACGGCAGCGCGCCGACCCTGCGCGCGGTGCTCACCGAGCGGAACCTGCACGATCGCATGGGCCACACGAGCCAGCTCTCGCCGGCCGACGTCGACGCGCTGGTGGCCTACCTCGAGCGCCTCTGAACCGTGCCCGCGCGTGCCCCGCGCCACGGAGCACGCTAGAGTCGGCGCATGCACAAGCTCGTCGCGGCGCTCTCGGTGACTGCCCTGATCCATGGCTGCGGCCTCCTCGGCGACGACCCACCGCGTGACCGCGATGCGGCGGCCGACGACGGCGACGACGTGGTCGCCGGAGGTGACGTCGGCGCGCTGAGCGGCGCCTGGCCGCAGGCCTCCATCGGGCGGCCGGGCGGCGTGCGGCCGGAGCTGGCGCTCGGCTGGCGCGTGGCCGACAACGCCGCCCCCGGCACCGGCACCGGCTTCATCGCCGCGCCCTGCCCCGACGCCTGCGCGGGCACCTGCGGCATCGCCTTCGAGGTGGCGGAGGACCGCCGCATCGTCGACCTCCAGGTCGCGACCGGCGACGACGACGAGGTGTTCCTGAACGTCGTCGTGGGCCCGGACGCGCTGCACCTCGACGACGTGCAGGGGCATCGCTCGCGCTCTTGCGCGCGGTCGCGAGCGACGATCTGCTCGGCCGCGACGAGCTCGCGCCCGACCTCGACGACGCCGCGCGGCGCGTGGGCCTGACCTTCGACGGCGAGGTCGCATTCCTGGCGCGCGACCTGCTCCACCTGAGCCACCCCGACGGCCCGACGCTACTCGCGGTCGGGCACCTCTTCCGGAACCAGGGCTCGGGCTGGGCCGTGCGCGACGTCGCGCTCGGGCTCGACCCGCTCACCGGCCGCGTGCGCTTCACGCTGCGGCTGCCGGCGAGGTCTTCACCATCAACCGCCCGTTCGAACCCACCTACCAGGCGTTCGCGGTGCGGCTGCTCTCCGACCGTCGCCTCGTCATCTTGCGCGACGGCTTCGTCGAGACGAGCGGGCGCCTCTTCGTCGGCGCCATCCCGCGGGACGGCGAGGACGTCGAGCTGACGCCCATCGCCCTCGACGAGGAGGGCTTCCCGTTCTCGGTGAGCCAGCTCGACGTCGACGCGCGCGACCGCCTCTACACGATCGGACAGGAGCTCGTGAGCTACCCGCTGTGCGGCGCGGACGCGCCCGCGCGGCCCCGGACGCGGCTCCGCGTCTTCGCGCCGCCCCACGCCGACGCGGCTTCGCCCGGCTCGCCGTCGGCCGCGCTGCTCCACGACGAAGGCGGGCTGGCGCGATCGTTCGAGGCCGTGACCGCGCTCCACGTCGAGGAGACCGCGGCCGAGACTTCCCCCGCATCCAGGTCATGGTGAGCGGGCACGCGTGGTCGAAGCCCATCTGCGCCGACGCGCTCCTCGACTACCCCAAGGCGCGCGACCAGTTCAGCGCCGACGAGGACGACCTCACGGCCTGCCCGACGCGGCTCGAGAGCGCGTGCGGCGCCGGCGCGGCCAATCCGGGCGCGTGCCCCTGCTCCGGCTGCCAGGGGCTCCAGCAGATCTGCCCGCCGTCGCTCTTCGGGCCGACCTCGCCGGCGCTGGTGTACGTCGAGACGTTCGCGACCGGCAGCGACGTCGCCGCGCTGAGCCCCATCCGCGCGCGCGCCTTCCCGGTGCCGGCCGAGGGCCCCATCGTCACCAACGGGCGCGACCGCGCGCTGGTGGCCGGCTCGGCGCTCTCGCTCCTCGACCTCGGCGACGGCGTCGGCGCCATCGACGACCCGGTCGTCTGGCGCCTGCCGTCGTGGGACGCGGTGGGCGGCCTCGCCGAGTCGCCGGTGACGACGCTTCTCGGCGGCTGGCAGAGCCCGCTCTTCTCCGCCGACGGCGAGCGCTTCGTCGCGTCGCTGCTCACCACCCAGACGACCGGGGGGCTGCTGGACAGCGGCGCCATCGAGCGGCGCATGACCCAGCGCGGCGGCATCGTGAGCGGTACGACCGCGCCCATCGCGCGGACCGTCGCGCGAGAGAAGAGCGCCGCCACGACGCTGGTCGCGACCGGCGAGAGCGACCGCCTGTTCCCGCTGGCGAGCGGCCACATGCTCGCCGTGTTCTCCTGGCGCGGACCGGCGCCGGTCATCACCGACACGCCCGACCTCGCGCGCCGGCTCGAGCTGCACCTGCTCGTCCCGGCCGACGCCGCGAGCGGGCCGCTGCGCTACTTCCAGGACAAGGACCTGCGACCCGCCGCGGGTGACGACATCCCCGTGCTGGCGCGCTGCGACGGGACGCGCCGCGAGGACCTCGACGCCTGCGCCTATCCGTTGCCGGCGCGCGTGCTGGAGAGCGACGTCAGCGTCGGCCCCGACGGCCAGCCGGCCGCGCCGCGCGAGGTCTCGTGCCTCGAGCGCGACGGCCAGGGCAACCTCGTGCCGGGCTGCGACGTCGACACGCTGCGCGCGCGCTGGGAGGACACCCAGCCCGACACGCTGGCCAGCGCGTCGAGCGGCCTCGTCACGGCGCGCTGCGAGGCGCCGAGCGTCCGGCGTCGCACGGCGACCGGCCAGGGCGACGCCTCGGTCGAGCTGCTGGTGGGCTGCCCCGCCTTCGGCGAGCGCTTCCATCCCTTCGCGCCCGGAGCGCTGCTGGCGCTCGACCACCGGCCGCACGTCGACACCGCGTGCCAGGCCTCGCGAGGCCCCGGCCCGTTCCGCGCCGTCTTCTCGCGCCCCGCCTTCGACGTCGTCGTGAGCGACGCCCACGGCGACCCGGTGACGGAGGCCGAGGTCGGCGCGAGCCTCGTCCTGTCGGTGGTCGTCGTTGGCGTCGACGGCGGCACCGCGACCTACGAGATCGTCTCCGGCGCGGGCAGCCTCGACGGCGCCGGCGACGCGGTCACGGTCCCGAGCGGCGAGCCGGTCGACCTCGAGCCCACCGCCGAGGGCGTCATCGTCGTGCGCGTCACGCTGCGCGACGCCGACGGCAGCGTCATCGGCGTTCAGGAGATCGCCATCGCCATAGACGGCGCCTCGGGCTGCAGCGGCAACGACGACGGCACGCTGATGCACCCGTGCCACGCGCGCCTGCCGTTCCCGCCGCCGCAGGCCCCGGGCGCGGACGAGTCGCGCACCGCGCCGGCCGAGGCCGGCCAGGGCGTGCTGCTCCACGATCGCTCGCTGCGCCTCACCGAGGTCGATCTCGCCGAGGCCGCCGACGCCCTGCCGGTGGCGCTCTCGCGCACCTATCGCAGCGCCCACCGCGAGGACGGCGACGGGCTCGCCGGCGGCTGGCACTTCGCGCTCGACATGCGCCTCGCGCCGGTCACCGACGGCGATCGCAGCGGCGTCGCCGACCCGACCTGGCTCCTCGACGAGGACCTCGCGGCGGGTCACGTCTTCGACATCGCCGTCGCCGATGGCGGCGGCCGCATCGACACCTGGCGGCACCCGGGCACGAGCGAGGTCATCGACACCGGCAGCGGACCCAAGTGGTGGGTGTGGGACGCCGCCGCCGGGCGCGCGGTGGCCAAGGCCTTCCGCGCGCGCGTGACGACCTACGTCGGGCCGCGCGACAGCTTCGCCACGCTGCGCAGCTACACGCTGCTGCTCGACGACGGCGAGGCAGCCTTCGAGCGCCACCCGTATTGGCACGCCGACCGCGGCTTCCGACCCAACGAGCGCCGCTTCTACGAGCTCAGCGAGCCCAACGGGCTCCGCCGCATCTTCGACTGCAAGGGCCGCCTGGTGCTGGTGATCGACGCGCAGCTGCGCGAGGTCGAGCTGGTCTACGGCGGACCGGTCCACCCGCTGACGCGCGCGCGGCGACTGTCGGCGGTCATCGACAGCGCCGGCCGCCGCTGGAGCATCGACTGGACCGTGGTCGGCGCCTACCCGCGCATCGCCAGCATCACCGACCCGTTCGGGCGCCGCGTCGAGTACCACTACCTCGCGACGAGCCAGGGCTCGGTGCGCCTCGCCGAGGTCCGGCGCGTCGCCCCCGACGCGGACCCGGCGCTGGCCGTGAGCAAGGTCACGCGCTACCGCTACGATCCGACCGGCCACCTCACGAGCGTCGCGCGCGTGGTCGATGGCAAGGAGCTCGGCCGCATGGCGGTCTCGTGGGACGGCGACCGCGTCGAGCGCCAGGTCATCGGCGCGCTGCCCGACGACGCCGAGACCTGGGACTTCGCCGGCGGCGGCGCCGAGGTCGTCGTGACCGACGGGCGCGGCATCGCGCGCACCTACACGCTGGCCGCCGTCGCCGAGAGCTCCGAGGTCGTCGTGGCCGAGGCCCACACGCGCAGCATCAGCGACGGGGCTCCGGAGGCCCGCCGCGAGGTCGACGCCGTCGCGACCACGCGCTGGACCCACACGCCGAGCGGCCTCGTCGCCAGCATGACCTCGCCGCTCGGACGCGTCAGCACCTTCGAGTACACGCCTGAGGGGCTGCCCTCGAGCGAGACCGAGACCGGGCCCGACGGCTCGACGCGGACCGCGTCGTGGCGCTGGAGCGACGCCAACGCCCAGCTCGCGCCAGGCTTCCGCTGCCTGGCGCTGTCGTCCATGACGGCGGTCACCGGCGCGCTCACGACCTACAGCCTGCCGCCGTTCGACGGCTCGGCCCCCGGGCGATCGTGCCAGCCGTCGGAGGTGCGCATGCCGGACGGCGAGGGCCTGGGCGGGCAGGTCGCGAGCCGGCGGGTGCGCTTCGACTACGTGGCCGACGGGCCGCACCGCGGCGCGCTGGCGGCCCAGACGGTGCTCGAGGACGGGGTCGCGCAGGCGACGAAGACTCTGACCTACCCGCCTGCCGCGGGCGGTCCGTCCGGCTTCGCCGGCAAGGTGGCCGAGCCGTACATCGGCCTGCCTTCGAGCGTCGCCGAGGACGTGCCGCGCCCGTCGCAGTGCGCCCCCGAGACGCTCACCCACGCGCGCACCGACTTCACCCGCGACGGGCGCGGCAACGTGGTCCGCTCCGAGCTCGTGCGCCGCACCCAGCCGCTGGTCGTCACGACCGCCTGGGATGCGGCCGATCGGCCGGTGCGCATGGTCGTCGATCCCGACGGCCTGGCGCACGCGACGACGCGTCGCTTCGATGACGAGGACCGCGTCGTCGAGGAGCGCGAGCGCGTGGTCGACGACGACCCGAGCGGCCTCCTGCCCGAGCGCGCCGCCGAGCGCGAGCTGGTGCAGCGAACGTACTACGACGCGGCCGGGAGGCGGGTCGCCTTCAGCGCCGACGGCGGCACGCCGGCGTGGTCGAGCTCTTCCGCTGGGACCCGGCCGGCGGCCTCGTGGCCTCGCTGCACCCGGGCACGGGCAGCGACGACGCGACCATCGGCGCCGTCCGGCAGCGGCTCGCCGACGGCGAGAGCCCGAGCGCGCTCCTGGCCGAGCTCGACTCCGCGCAACAGCGGCCACGCCAACCACACGAGCCAGGCCTCGCCGGGCCTGCCGGTGACGCCGTCGCTCGACCCGCGCTGGATCCTCGAGGCCACGCGCCCGACGCCGACGGTCTCGCCACAGTCGAGCACCACGACCGCCGGCGCCGGCGGCGAGGTGGGATGCGTCGGCTGCGACGACATGCACGAGCGCACCGAGCGCAGCTCCAGGGACCTCGAGGGCCGCGTCGTGGTGTTCGATCCGGGCCGCACCGATCGCGGCGACGGCGCCACGCGCGTGCTGGTCGCGACGCGCTACGACGGCCTCGGTCGCGTGGTCGCCAGCGACTGGCTCGACCCCGAGGGCTGCGACGGCCCCGGCACCGTCGTGCGCAGCGAGACGCGCACGGCGCTGACGCCCGACGACCACCCCGGGCTGGGTCGAGATCCACGGCGACTCCGGCCACGGCGACCTGTGCGACGACCACGCGCTGCTCGCGCAGGTCGACATGCAGTGGACCGCCACCGGGCTCCTGCGCGAGCGCCGCGAGCAACGCCTGGCCGTCCTGCCCGCGCTCGCCCCCGACGGCGGCGCGCGCACGACGCGCTACGCCTACGATCACGCGCCGGGCGCGTGGTCAGCGAGGTGACCAGGCAACGACGCCGGCGTCGGGCAGAGGACGAGACGCGCTACGCGCCGGCCGACGCGGCGTGCTGGACCGGCGTCGGCCCGGCCGACGGCGCGGGCTTCGACAGCGAGCTCGCGCGCGACACCGATCAGCTCGGGCTGCCGGCCTACGAGACCGAGATCCACCACGGCGCCGGCGCCGACGTGACGGTGCGAGCCGACGGCGACGCGCTCGGCGGCACGTTGCGCGCCTCGCGACGGCTTTCCAGGTGCATGGCGGGAGCTGGCGGGAGGCCTGGCGCCTGCGCCGAGCGCGATGTGCGCGGCGCCGTGCACGAGTCGCGCTACGACGGGCTCGGCGGGCAGGTCGCGGTGCTGACCCACGGCGCCGACGGCACCATCGCCACGCGCATGACCTGGCGCGCCGGCGTGGTCGTGCGCGAGACGAGCGAGACGCGCGCGAGCGGCGGCGGCGCGACCACCGCGCTCGCGACCGCGCCTGGCGCCATGATCGCCTTCGCGCGCGCGGCCGTGGTGTTCCCGCGCGGCGAGGCGTTCCTCGCCGAGGCGGTGAAGCCGGCTCTCGGTGCGAGCGACGAGCCGCTGGCCGCAGCAAGAGCGGCATCACCGCGCTACGAGCTCGACGCGTTCGGGCACGTCGCGCGCGCGACTGGCCGAGCTGCCGGCGAGCCTCGCCGACGGCTGGCAGATCCCGCCGGCCACGCCTTCGCCCGCACCACCGCGCGCACGGTGAGGCGCGACGCGCTCGCGTCACCGAGGGCGCCACCGCGAGCGCGACGGCCAGCGCCTGACCCACTTCAGCCGCGACTGGGACAGCCTCTCGGGGGTCCTGCGCGGTTCTCCAGGACCTCGACGCGACGACCGGGGCGTCAGCCAGCACGTCGACACCTTCGCGCGCTTCGACGACCGCGGTCGGCTCCGTGCGCGTCGAGTCCGACCGCGGCCGGCTCGACCCGGGCGCGGTCGAGTACGCCTTCGACCACCTCGATCGCATCGTCGAGGCGCGCGCGCCCGCCGACCGCGTCGGCGCGCAGGGGATCTGGGAGCTCGCCCACCCCGAGCGCATCCGCTGGGCCTGGACCGGCACCTTCGTCACCGGCCGCAGCGTCGTGGTCGGCTCGGCGTTCGACGACGGGCTGCGCTCGACCTGGACCAGCACGGCCGCCTACGACGAGCTCGGGCAGCGCTACGACGTGACGCACGCCGGGCCCGTCGACGGCACCGACGGCGGCGTCTTCTACGAGCACCGCAAGTGGTTCTGGGCCGGCGACGCCGTCGTCGAGAAGGCGGTCATGTTGAAGGACGGCGTCGAGCAGGGCGACCTCGGGCCGACGCTGGCGGGCCTCGCGCTGCGCGGTCGGAGCCAGCTCGAGAGCCGACCGCCGGCCGCGCTGTTCGCGCCGCCCGCGAGCCCGCACACCTTCGCCGACAACGCCTGGGACTCGCGCGACGAGGCGCGCGAGCTCGACGACCAGGGCCATGCGGTGCGCGCCGTCACCGCGCGCTATGCGCCCTACGCCGGCGCGCTGTCGCTGTCGGGGCGCTGGCAGAGCTACCTCGGCGGGCGCCTCGAGAGCGAGTCGGCGATGGTGTTCGACCCCGACAAGGGCCGCGCCGTCGAGGTGAAGCACGCCGACTTCGCCTGGTCGCCCGACGGCAGCCGCATCATCAGCGCGCACCACCTGCTGGCGCGCAAGCTGTCGACCACCTTCGGCGAGCCGGCGCACGGCGATGGCTCGCTGGCCGGCGTGGCGGCCGAGCGCGAGGACCGCCTCGGCTTCGACTACGGCGGCGAGAGCCAGGCGGCGCACGACGGCTGCGACCTCGGGGCGAGCGGCGAGGCGTGCGTCGGGTCGCCGCGCCATCGCTTCGTCTACGACCCGTGGGGTCAGCTCGAGTACGTCGCGGCCGACGAGCCCGACGCCTGCCGCGCGCCCGGTCCGGGCGGCGACGACGTGTTCCCGGTGGCCGACGGGCTGCGCCTGGTCCACGACGCGCTCGGCCGCCGCGTGCTCGAGCGCTGGCACCTGCCGGCCGGCTGCGCCGGTCCGTCCGCGCTCGCGGCCGAGCGCGACCGCAGCTTCGTCTACCATCACGACACGCTGGTCGAGGAGCGCATCCTCCAGAGCGAGGCCGACGGCGGCGACGGCGTCATCCGCCACGTGCCCGGACCCGAGGGCCTGGCCTGGCTGGCGGTGCGCTTCGGCGGCGCCCACCGCGGCCACGTCGTCGCGTTCGCCGACACCGACGGCGGTCTGGTCGGGTTCTACGACGTGGTCCAGAAGAAGCTCGTGCAGGCGAGCGCGTCGGCGCCGTGGTTCCGACCGCACCAGATGCTGGCGCTCGACGCGACACTCGCCATCGGTGTCCGCCTCGCGACCGCGAGCGGCCTCGAGCTGCAGCCGTTCGCCAGGCTCGCCTACGTGCCCGACTCGGGCTACGCACTCGACCTCCACGGCAACCCGCTGGCCGACCGCTGGTACGCGACGCGCCAGGCCAGCGAGGGGTTCTTCGACTCGGTCGTCCAGCGCGTGCTGCTCGGCCTCGACGTGGTGGCGCTCGCGACGGCCTGGATCCCGATCGTGGGCGACGTCATCGGCTTCGCCGTCGACCTCGCGCACATCTCCTGGGACCTCCTCCAGGACGGCCCGAGCTGGGGCCTCGCCGGTCGCACGCTGGCGGCGGTGGGCTTCGCCGCCGTCGGGCTCCTGTCCGACCTCGGCGGCCCGCCCGCCTGGGGAGCCAAGGTGGCGCTCCGCGCCAAGGTCGCAGCGCGCGTCGTGAAGCGCGTCGACGTCGCCCGCGGCGCGCTGAGCCTCGGCAAGCAGCTGCTCGAGGTGACGGCCGACGCCTTCCGCGTGGTGCATCGCTTCGACAACGGCGCGGTCATCGTCGCCCAGCAGCTCGGGCGCGCCGAGAAGGCGTGGATCAGCCGGCGACTTCGTGCAGAGCGAGACGGGGCTCGTGGACAGCAGCTCGGGCGCGCCGAGAAGGCGTGGATCAGCGGCATCCTCGGCCGGACCTTCGGCGGCGTCGGCATCTACTTCGGCCACCCGGTGACCAACGCGCTGCTGGCCGGCATGCGCGGCGGCCCCGGCCTCGGCGGCTTCTGGGTGCACGGCTACGGCGCGCTGCGCCGCCCCTTCATTGCGCTCCTGAGCGAGACGCGCGAGGTGCTCGGCCACGAGCTCGTCCACCTGGTGCACGCCAAGAACCTCGGCCGCGCCGCGTACGTCGCGCGCAGCTCCGAGCACCGCGAGGCGGTCGCGCGCTTCGTGCAGCTCGCCATCGGCGTCGAGCACCGCCTCGACACCGGCCGTCACCTCTTCGAGCCCGACTTCCTGCGCACGCTCGAGAGCGGCCTGGCAGGCTACCGTCAAGCCATGTCGGCGGCGCAGTACCGGCAGGTCGTGAGCGAGTCGTTCGGCATCCTCGAAGAGACGCGGCAGCTGACCAACACACTCTTCTACGGCGCGCGGCTCCGGCCCTGACGCGTCGCCGGCCGCCCCGACGACCGCGCTCGCTCGCGCACGGTCGCGGCTGCGGCGCGAGGAGGTTGTCGCTGCCTCGGCGATTGCGCTAAAGGCGCGCATGCGGCGCCGTTCGCGCGCTGCAGCGAGGCTCTCGCATGGTCGCCGACGCAGCATCGAGCTCCGATGAGGAGGCCTTCCCGGCCGCGCCCGACGGGCCCGAGCCGTGGATGGCCGTGCGCCTGTCGCCGCGCCGCGCGGGCTTCGTCGTGCTGGTGCTGGGGCTCGAGGTCACAGCCCTGGTGCTGACCGGCGGCAGCACCAGCGCGCTCGTGCCGCTGCTCATGCTGCCGCCGCTGCTCGGCGCGCTGTCGTTCCGATCCGAGGCCGAGGCCCGCCTCTGGTTCACCGGCACCTTCATCGCCCTGGCCATCGCCGCCGCCTACGAGCTGACGCAGCCGCCCCGCCCCATCCCCACCGCGGCGCTCGGCGTCACGACCACCATCGCGGTCGGCCTCGGCTACTGGGGCGCGCGCCACCTGCGCGACGGCCTCTTCGCCGCGCGCCGGCGCGCCCACCGCGCCAACGAGGAGGCGGTCGCCGCGGTGGCCGAGCTGCACCGCTACCAGCTCGAGACCGCCGCGACCTTCGCCCACGAGCTGAAGAACCCGCTGTTCGCGATGCAGGGGCTGGCCACGCTGCTGCGGCGCCGCGGCGCGCGCGAGCCCGAGCTGGCCGAGGAGCTCGACGCCCTGGTCGCCGACGTCCACGGCATGACCACCGCCGTCACCGAGCTCCTCGACTTCTCGCGCGCCATCCACCCCGAGAGCCTGCGGCGCGTGCCGCTCCGCGCCTGCCTCGAGGCGCAGTGCGCCGCGCTCGGCATCGAGGGCCAGAGCCTGGCCATCGCCCCCGACCTGGTGTTGGTCGCCGAGCCGCGCAAGCTCGAGCGCATCCTGCGCGCGCTGGCGCGTCCGGGCCGGCTCGGCTGCCTGCACGCGCAGGCGAGCCTCGACGGCGAGCGCGTGCGCCTCGACCTGGCCGTGGCCGTCGAGCTCAGCGCGCCCGACGACGGCCTCGAGCTCGCCACCGCGCTGGCGGCACAGCAGGGCGGCGAGCTGCTGGTGCGCCGCGCGCCGACCTTCCTGGCGACGCTGTTCATGCCGCGCCACCTCGGGTCGCTGTGATGGGCAGCCGGCTCGACCTGCGCGACCCCATCCTGCGGCGCCTCGAGGTCGTCTTCCTCATCGCGACGACGGCCAGCATGCTGGTCTCGCTGGTCCTCGGCGTCGAGGCGTGGCGCGCGGTCATCTACATCGGCGCCTCCGTGCTCGGCCTGGCGCTGCCGATCCAGATGCGGCGCGAGACCGGTCGCCTCAGCCTGCGCGCCCTGCTCTTCCTGGTCGCCTCCGGCCTCTTCACGACGCTGGTCTGCACCGGCGGGCTGCAGGCGCCCTGGCTGGTGCTGCTGGTCGCGCTCACGGCCGGCGCCGCCGGCACGCTCGAGCCGAAGGACGCGCGCGTGGTGCTGCTCATGGCCTTCGTCGCGCTGGCCCTCTCGGCGCTCGTCGCGCTCTGGCCCATCGGCCCGCTCGACACGCTGCCGGCCGCCTACGACCGCACCGTCGAGGGCGCCGGCCGCTGGCACGCGAGCCTCAACTTCCTGGCCAGCGTCTTCGCCTCGCTCATCCCCGGCGGCGCGGTCGCCCGCCTCACCATGCGCGAGACGGCGCGCGCCGTGCACCGCGAGTCGCAGGCCGAGGCCCAGACGGTCGCGAGCGTGGCAGCGCGCTCGCAGCTGGTGAGCCGCATGACCGCGGCGCTGGCCCACGAGCTGGCGGCACCCATCGCCCAGACCCAGGCCCGGCTGGAGCGGCTGCTCCTCCGCTCGTCCGGCGTCGACGCCGAGCGCCTGCAGGTGCTGGCCCAGGAGACGGAGCGCCTGGCCCAGCTGGTGGGCGGCGCGCCGGCGCCCTGCACGTCGCCGCGCAGCGACGTGGTCGCGCTGGCGCGCGAGGTCATCAGCGGCCACTCCGCGCTCGCGGCCGGCCGCGGCGTGAGCCTGGCGCTGGCGGGCGGAGCGCTCGCCGTCGCGGCCGACGAGCAGGCGCTGCGCCAGGTGCTGGTGAACCTCGTGCAGAACGCGCTCGAGGCCAGCCCGAGCGGCGCCGAGGTGGTCATCACCGTCGCCGACGGCGCGGTCCACGTCGACGATCGCGGCGCCGGGCTGTCGGCCGATGCGCGCCTCTTCGAGTCGGGCTACACCACCAAGGCCGGTGGCAGTGGCATCGGGCTCGTCGTCGCGCGCAGCCTCGCCGAGCGCATGCACGCTCGGCTGACGCTGACCAATCGCGACGGCGGCGGCTGTCGCGCGACCCTCGCGTTCCTCCCCGCGGAGAGCCCCTGATGGACAACGGTTCGAACCACCGCTTGGATGGTGCCCGCGTGCTGGTGGCCGACGACGAGCGGGCCGTGCGCTACATGCTGCGCGCCGTGCTCGAGGACGAGGGGCTCGACGTGGTCGAGGCCCAGAGCGGCGCGGCCGCGCTCCAGGCGATCGAGCAGGACGCCTCGATCGCGCTGGTGCTGAGCGACCTGCGCATGCCCGGCCTGTCCGGGCTCGAGCTGCTGGCGGCGCTGCAGAGCAAGCCGCACGCGCCGCCGGTCATCCTCATCACCGCGCACGGCTCGGAGCGCGTCGCCGTCGAGGCCATGAAGCTCGGCGCCGTCGACTACTTCAGGAAGCCCATCGACGCCGACGAGATCGCCCTTGTCGTGCGCCGCCACCTCGGCCTGGTGAAGCTCCACTCCGAGAACCAGCGCCTGCGCGCCAAGCTCTCGCTCGGGCGCAGCATGGTCTTCGAGTCGGCCGCCATGCAGCGCGTCGCCGAGATGGTCGAGCGCGTCGCGGCGCGTGACGTGACCGTGCTCATCGTCGGCGAGACCGGCACCGGCAAGGAGCTGGTGGCGCGCGCGCTGGTCGCCGGCTCGCCGCGCAAGGCCCGGAGCTTCGTGCGCTTCAACTGCGCCTCGGTGACGCGCGAGCTGGTCGAGGCCGAGCTCTTCGGCCACGCCCGCGGCGCCTTCACCGGCGCCGTGCGCGAGCGCAAGGGCCTCTTCCGCGAGGCCCACCAGGGCACGCTCTTCCTCGACGAGGTCAACTCGCTCGACCCGACGGCGCAGGCCTCGCTGCTGCGCGTCATCCAGGAGCGCGAGGTGCGCCCGGTCGGCGAGGAGCGCAGCGTCGCGGTCGACGTGCGCCTCATCGCCGCCAGCGGCCGGCCGCTCGACGAGGAGCCGGGATTCCGCAAGGATCTTTACTATCGGCTCAACGTCGTGACCATCCGGCTGCCGCCGCTGCGCGAGCGCCGTGACGACATCCCGGCGCTGGTCCGCCACTTCGTCGACCGCTACGCGACCGCCTTCGGCCTGGGCCACGTCGACGTGCCGGACCGGCTCATGACCAAGCTGGTCGAGGCGCGCTGGCCGGGCAACGTGCGCGAGCTCGAGCACGCCATCGAGAGCATGCTGGCGCTGTCGGTCGACGGGCACCTGGGCGAGCTCGGCGGCCTCGGCGCCGCCCCCGCCGCGCCGGGCGACGCCGCCGCCGTCGCCGGCCGACTGCCGGCCGACGTCGATGGCCTCGAGGGCGACGTGCCGCTGAAGACGCGCGTCAACGCCTACGAGCGCGGCATCATCGCGTCCATGCTGGCCACCTGCGGCGGCAACCGCAGCGAAGCGGCGCGCCGGCTCGGCATCGATCGCGTCACGCTCATCAGCAAGATGAAGCGCCACGAGCTCGGCTGACCTCGCGCACGAGGCCACGCCCCGGACCTGTCGAAAACGGCAACAGCCCTGTCGAAGGTCTCTGTAGCAGACGCTGCGCCGCGCCGAACGAGATCGGCTCGGAGCGGCCTGCCATGCGCCCCAGCGGGCCTGGCACGGCGGCTGCTCAAGGCGCCACCGACCACGCGAGCGCCGCCATGGAGGCGGCCCGCGGGGATGGAGCGCACGATGTTGGACTTCCTCAAGGCGAAGGGCCCGGCCCCCACGTTCGACAAACCAGCCCAGGGCGACTCGGCTCGCGTGAAGGGCATCAAGGCGGGCCTCCGGCACGTGCCGTTCGAGGAGCAGGTCGCGCGCCTCACCCCGCGCGACGCCAAGGCGCCGGTCACGCCGGCGCGGAGCAACGGCGGCAAGGGGCAGCACTCGGCGGCGCACGGCGGACACGCGGTGCCGCTGGTGAACGGCAAGAAGCCCGACGTGAAGTCCGACGACGCCAAGACGCCGCTCACGCACCCGCTGTTCTCGCTGTTCCGCGCGCGCGTCGCCTCGGTCTTCAGCGACGTCACCCCGCCGAGCGGCTTCGACGTCGACACCGAGGCGGCGCGCATCTGGGGCGACGTCTGCGCCCGCATCGCCGCGACCGAGGTCGACATGTCGCGCACCGCCTCGCCGTCGACCTACTCGAACCCGGCCCGCGGCTACGTCGACATGGGCTCGCCGGGCTACGCCAAGGCGGTCGCCGAGCTCGACAGCGTGGCCGCGCAGCTGAAGGCCGCGACGCGCTCGCAGTTCATGAAGGCCGAGAGCTACGGCTTCTGGTCGAAGGGCGAGGGCAAGGAGCTCGCGAAGCAGCACACCGATCTGACCCTCGAGACCTCGGGCATCGGCGCGCTCTTCGACGACATGCCCTCCATCAACGGGCACGAGAACGGCTGGGACGCGCAGCTCTGGGGCTCGCTGTCGCAGGCCTACGCCGAGGCCCTGGTCGAGAGCTTCGGGCGCAAGGGAAAGCAGATCCACGTCTTCGCCGGCGGCGACGCCGACAAGACCAACGTCTTCGCCAAGGTCGAGTCGAAGGCTCTCGAGAAGGGCCTCCACGGGCTCGGCCGCGCCCTCGAGAAGACGGTGACCTTCCACGCCGCGGCGGCGCTCGCGAAGAAGGAGCGGAAGCCCGACCTGGAGGTGCAGCACGGGTCGGTGCCGGGCACGTGGTACTCGGGTCCGGACTGGAACACCTCGCTGACCATCGGCCGCGCGCGCTTCGACGTCCTCCCCGAGAAGCGCCCGGCGGCGCCGGCCCCGGCTCCGGCCGCCGCGCCGGTCGCGCCTGCGGCCGCGCCGGGCTTCGCGCCGGCCGCGCCGAAGGCGGTCGGCAGCGGCGCGCGGCGCACCGAGCACCTGGCCCAGCAGCGCGCGCCGGCGGTCGGGGCGATGGCGCGGAAGGTCGCGGCGGCGCCGTGACGCCGCGCGCGAGGTCGGCGATCGGCGGCGCTCGCGCCGCCCATCGCGCGTCAGACGACGCCCTGGTCGAGCATGGCGTTGGCGACGCGCAGGAAGCCGCCGACGTTGGCGCCCTTCACGTAGTTCACGACGCCGTCGGGCTCCTGCCGTAGCTCACGCAGGTCTCGTGGATGCTGTTCATGATCTGGTGGAGGCGCTGGTCGACCTCGTCCGCCGTCCAGCGGAGGCGCATCGAGTTCTGGCTCATCTCGAGGCCGCTCGTCGCGACGCCGCCGGCGTTGCTGGCCTTGCCCGGCGCGAACAGCACCTTGGCCTCGAGGAAGATGCGCGTCGCCTCGAGCGTCGTCGGCATGTTGGCACCCTCGACGATGCAGGTGCAGCCGTTCCGGAGCAGCGTCTTGGCGTCGTCGACGTCGAGCTCGTTCTGGGTCGCGCACGGCATGGCCACGTCGACCTTCTGCTCCCACGGCCGCCGGCCCGCGAAGAACGGCACCTTGAACTCGGCCGCGTAGTCGGCGATGCGGTCGTTGTTCGAGGCGCGCAGCTCGAGCATGTAGTCGATCTTGTCGCCGCTCACGCCGGCCGCGTCATAGATGTAGCCGTCGGGGCCCGACAGCGTGACCACCTTGCCGCCGAGCTCGGTCACCTTCTTGGCCGCGCCCCAGGCCACGTTGCCGAAGCCCGACACGGCGACGGTGCGCCCCTCGAGGCTCTCGCCGCGCGTCTTCAGCATGGCCTCGGCGAAGTAGGTCGTGCCGTAGCCGGTGGCCTCGGGCCGCATCAGCGAGCCGCCCCAGCCGACGCCCTTGCCGGTGAGCACGCCGCTGAAGGTGCGCGTGAGCTTCTTGTACTGCCCGAAGAGGAAGCCGACCTCGCGCCCGCCGACGCCGATGTCGCCCGCCGGCACGTCGGTGTCGGGGCCGATGTAGCGCCAGAGCTCGTTCATGAAGGCCTGGCAGAAGCTCATGATCTCGTTGTCGGAGCGACCGCGCGCGTCGAAGTCGGCGCCTCCCTTGCCGCCGCCCATGGGCAGCGTGGTGAGGCTGTTCTTGAAGGTCTGCTCGAAGCCCAGGAACTTCAGGATCGACAGGTTGACGCTCGGGTGGAAGCGCAGGCCACCCTTATAAGGACCGATGGCGCTGTTGAACTGGATGCGATAGCCGCGGTTGACCTCGACCTCGCCCTTGTCGTTGACCCACGGCACGCGGAACGTGTGCACCGCCTCGGGCTCGACGATGCGCGCCAGGATGTTGGCCTTCCTGAAGCGGGGCGTGGCCTCGTAGACGTCCCAGATGCTCTCGACGACCTCTTGTACGGCCTGCAGGAACTCCGGCTGAGCGGGGTTCCTGGCGGCAACCTGGTCCATGAAGTCCTTGAGCGTCATCACTGAGTCTCCCTGATGTGGTCGGCGGACGGTTCGTGCGCCGCCGCGCCTCTGTGCAACATTCGGGCGCACGCCGCGGAGGCGCTTCGCTGGCCGTCGAGCGGCCTGCCGAGCCGCGCCGCGACCGCGCGCGAGGGCGGCGGCCGGCGGCTTTCGCACGCGCGCCGAGCGTCTTCGCACAGGGCCGCCCTCCCGTCACGTTGACGCCTGGGCGGCGGTCGGTGAAGGTCCCCGGCGCGCCCGCGCGCGCGTGGGAGGATCCTTGAATCGCGACGAGCTCGAGCGTTCCTTCGACCGCTTCCGCTTCCGGGAGGACGCGGCCCGCTCGCTGATGCGCGAGCGCGTCGGCCAGATCCTGCTGGTCACGACCTTCTACGACGCCTTCATCTTCGAGCAGGACGGCGTCCTCGCCGACCACCTCATCGGCGGCTACACCGCCCTCGACACGGCCGCGCCGCCCCACGTCACCAGCGTGTCCACCGGCTCGGCGGCGCTGGCCGCCCTGGCCACGCAGCCCTTCGACCTCGTCATCACCTCGCTGCGCATCGGCGACATCACGCCGGTCGAGCTGGCCGCGCGCGTGCGCGCGGCGCGGCCCGGCACGCCCGTCATCCTGGCGCTCAACAACGAGGCCGACCTGGCGCGCATGGGCGCCATCAAGGACCAGCTCGCGGCCTTCGACGAGGTCTTCCTGTGCGCCGGCAACAGCGACGTCTTCGTGGCCATGGTGAAGCTCGTCGAGGACCGGAAGAACCTGGCCCACGACACCGAGGTCGGGCTCGTGCGCGTGGTGCTCCTCATCGAGGACTCCATCGCCGCCTACTCGGCCTTCCTGCCCGGCCTCTACGCGCAGCTCACGAAGCAGACCCACTACCTCCTGTCCGAGGAGGTCACTCCGGCCAACCGCCAGCTGCGCATGAAGATGCGGCCCAAGGTCGTGCTGGCGCACAACGTCGCCGAGGCCGAGCGCGCCTACCGCGAGCTCGGCGACTCGCTGCTGTGCGTCATCACCGACGTCCAGCTCCTGCGCCAGGGCGCGCTCGACGACGAGGCCGGCGTACGCTTCATCGAGGCCATCCGCGCCGACGGCTGCAAGGTGCCGGTGCTCATCCAGAGCGCCGACGAGCAGAACCGTCAGCGCGCCTGGACGCTGGGCGCGCACTTCATCGACAAGCGCTCGCCCTTCCGCATGGCGGAGCTGCGCGACTTCATCGTGCACCAGCTCGGCTTCGGCGACTTCGTCTTCCGCACCGCCGACGGCCAGGAGCACGGCCGCGTCGGCACCGTCGCCGAGTTCATGGCGCGGCTCCAGACCGTCCCCGAGGCGGCGCTCGTCTACCACGCCGGCAACGACCACTACTCGGCCTGGCTCATCGCCCACGGCGAGGTCGCCTTCGCCAAGCGCATCAAGCCGCTCAAGGCGCAGGACTTCCCCGACACCGCCGCCATGCGCAGCTACCTGGTCGACATCTTCGACGAGATCGAGCGCTCCAAGCGCCGCGGCCGGGTGGTCGACGCGACCAGCTGGGACCAGCTCTCGCGCGCCGAGATCCTGCGCCTCCGCGAGGGCTCGCTCGGCGGCAAGGGGCGCGGCCTCGCCTTCCTGAACGCGCTGCTCTGGGCCCTCGACTACAAGCAGCGCTACCCGGCGATCGAGGTCACGCTGCCGCTCACCGCCGTCATCGGCACCGCCGAGTTCGACGAGTTCCTCGAGCGGAACGGCGTGAGCCGCGCCGTGACCAGCCTGCCCGACGCCGAGATCCGCGCCGCCTTCCTGGCCGGCAGCCTCTCGCCCGCGCTGATGGGGCGCCTCCGGAAGCTGGTCGAGCACGTGCACGCGCCGCTCGCCGTGCGCTCGTCGGGCCTGCTCGAGGACTCGCAGAGCACGCCCTTCGCCGGCGTCTATCGCACGCTGATGATCGCCAACTCGGCCGCGAGCCTCGAGGTGCGCCTGGCCGAGCTCGCCGACGCCATCAAGCTCGTCTTCGCCTGCGTCTTCGAGGCCTCGGCCCGCGCCTACATCGAGGGCGCCAAGTTCAACCTCGACGAGGAGAAGATGGCCGTCGTGGTGCAGGAGATCTGCGGCGAGCAGCACGGCACCACCTGGTACCCCGACTTCTCCGGCGTCGCCCAGTCGTACACGTTCTACCCGACCGGCCCCATCCGCGCGCAGGACGGCATCGCCGTCGTCGCGCCCGGCCTCGGCAAGTCGGTCGTCGAGGGGCAGCGCGCGGTGCGCTTCTGTCCGCGCTTCCCGGGCCACGACCTGCTGAGCCCCGACGAGCAGCGGCGCCAGGCGCCGCGCGACCTGTGGGTGCTCGACCGCCATGCCGCGGCCATGGCGCCGGCCGAGAGCGGCGACGGCGCGCTCGTGCGCATCGGCCTCCGCGACCTGGAGGCGCACGGCACGCTCGCCGCGCTGGCCTCGGTCTGGGACCTCGAGAACGACCGCATGATCGACGGCCTGCACGGGCCGGGGCCGCGCATCATCACCTTCGCCGAGGTCCTGAAGTACAAGACCTTCCCGCTGGCCGAGCTCTTGTGCGAGCTGCTCGACGCCGGCGAGCAGGCCATGGGCGTGCCGGTCGAGATCGAGTTCGCCTGCATCCCGCGGCGCCACCTCGCCGGCACGCGCAAGCCCGTCTTCTACCCGCTGCAGATCCGACCGCTGAACGTGCGCCACGAGGCGGTCGAGGTCGCGCCGCTCGTGCGCGCGCAGGCCGAGCGCGAGTTCGTGTACTCGGTCGAGGCGCTCGGCAACGGCGTGAGCGCCGGCCTGCGTCACGTCCTCTATGTCGACGCCAAGAGCTTCAGCGTCACCGACACGCTGGCCATCCGCGACGAGGTGGCCGAGCTCAACCGGCGCCTGCGCGAGCGCCAGACGAGCTACGTGCTCATCGGCCCCGGGCGCTGGGGCTCGCGCGATCGCTTCCTGGGCATCCCCGTCGGCTGGCCCGACATCAGCGAGGCGCGCGCCATCGGCGAGGTCGACCTCGACGACTTCCGCGTCAGCGCCAGCCAGGGCACGCACTTCCTGCACAACCTCATGACCATGAGCGTGGGCTACCTGAAAGTACCTTTCGCGTCTCAGGCGAGCTGGGTCGACTGGGACTGGCTCGAGGCGCAGGCCGTCGTCGAGCAGAGCGCGCACTGCCGGGTCGTCGAGACGGCCGAGCCCTTCGACGTGCAGCTCGACGGGCGCTCGGGCCGCGCGCGCTTCGTCCGCGGCGGAGGCCGGGCATGACGCGGACGGATCCGGCGCTCGCGCGCATCCTCGCGCGGAGGCTCGACGCGCACGCGCTGTCGCGACCCGCGCCGTCGGTCGTCGCGGCCGCGCACCGCATGCTGGCGCTCCAGGCGCAGGACGCGGCGCAGGCGCGCTGGGCGCTGGCGGTGCGCGCCGAGGCGGCGACGCCCGGCGACGTCGACCGGGCCTTCGCGGGGCGCGCGGTGGTCCGCACCTGGTGCCTGCGCGGCACCATCCACGCCGTGCCGAGCGAGGACGCGGCCTGGCTCGTGCGCCTGTGCGCGCCGCGCAACATCGCGCGCGCGGCCGCGCGTCACCGCGGCCTGGGCATCGAGGCGCGCGACGTCGGCGTGGCCCGCGACGCCGTCGAGCGCGCGCTGGCCGGCGGCCGAGCGCCGTCGCGCGAGGCGCTCTTCGCCGAGCTCGAGGCGGCAGGCCAGGTCACCGTCAGCCAGCGCGGCGTCCACCTCCTCTGGCGCCTGGCGCAGGACGAGGTCATCGCGCAGGCCGGCGACGACTTCGTGCTGCTGGCCGACTGGGTCGCGCGACCGCGCGCGCTCGAGGGCGACGAGGCGCTGGCCGAGCTCGCGACGGCGTATCGGCGCAGCCACGGCCCGTCGACGCTCGAGGACTTCGCGCACTGGAGCGGGCTCGCCAAGGGCGGCGCCAGGCGCGCGCTGGCGGCGGCGGGCGACGCGCTCGCGAGCGACGACGACGCGGCCAACGACGCGCCCGCCGCGGACGTGCCGCCGGTGCTCCTGCTGCCGGGCTTCGACGAGTACCTGCTCGGCTACGTCGATCGCTCGGCGTGCATCGCCGCCGGAGACTTCGAGCGCATCGTGCCCGGCGGCAACGGCGTCTTCCTGCCGATGCTCGTCCTCGACGGGCGCGTGCGCGGCACCTGGCGGCGGCGCGTCACGCGCGAGCGCGTCGACCTCACGGTGCTGCCGTTCGAGCGCACGACGGCCGCGCAGCGGCAGGCGATCGAGCGCGAGGCCGAGCGCTTCGGTCGCTACCTCGAGCGACCGCTGCGCGTCACCGTCGAGCCGCCGTCGGCGGACGCCAAGGCCGGCACCCACCGACGGCGTTAGCCGACGGCGTCAGTCGACGGCGACTACTCGCAGCCGGAGCTGGTCGACACGCTGCTGCCGTCGAAGTGGTGGCAGAAGGAGCGCGGCGCGTCGAGGCCGGTGTAGACCGAGCGCACGCCGTCCGTCGCGTCGGGCACGGCGTCGAGCGGGTTCTGGCGGCACACGAGGGCGCCCGTGTCGTCGGTGAGCTGCACGTCGTAGGCGATGTACGGATAGATCGTGGCGGCCGGGGTGGCGCCGCTCTCGAAGCCGCTCCCGTCCGACGCGGTGGCCTCGAAGTGGAGCGAGCAGCCCGCGGCCGTGGCGTCGAAGCCGACGGCGGTGTTCCAGTAGAGCTTGTTGCAGGGCGCGCCGTCGCAGCTGAGCTGCTCCGCGCCGCGGCTCACCTGGTACTGCCACACCGCGTCGCTCGGGTCGGGGTCGACGGCCCAGGCGTTGCCGACGATGGTCGGGTCGAGCGTGAGCGAGGTCCCGCCGCCGCCCGTGGCCACCGGGTACGGCAGGTCGGCCGGGGCGATGGTGCCGCCGGGCTCGCCGCTGGCGCCGAGATCCCAGCCGCGCGACGGCTGGCGGTTCACCGGCAGCGAGAGAGCCGCCACCGGGCGCAGCGGGCGCCACGTGACGTCGACCTCGGGGAAGCCGAGGCCCTCCGGCACGTCGCCGAGGAAGCGCCAGTCGCTGACGAGCCCCTCGACGGCGGCGTCGATCGTCCACACGCGCGACACCGTGCGCTCGTTCGCGAAGCGCTGGTCGGCGCCGAACAGGACGACCTTGCCGTCGCGCACGCCGAAGGCGTCGAGCGCGTAGCCCGCGCCGCCCGGCAGCGTCACGAAGTCGATGGGCGCGCCCACCGCCGGCAAGAGCCCGACGATCGGCAGCGTCGCGTCGCCGTCGTGAGTCCAGCCGTAGAGCAGCGTCTGCCCGCCGAACGAGGCCGCGCCCGCGAGCACCCAGCTCGCGCTCTCGACGCCGTCGATGGTCGCCGCCTGCCAGATGTCGAAGTTGCCGGCGCCCGGGCCGAGCACGCGCAGGAGATACGACGCGCCATCGGCCGACGAGAACAAGAGGTCGTCGCTCGCCCACAGCTCGTCGAAGCTCGGGTTGTCGCCCGAGACGAGCGACGTCACGCCGTACTCGGCGCCGTCGCGCTGCCAGTAGGCGACGGCGGCCTGGGCCCCGTTCGGCGCCGTGACGTAGGCGACGAGGTCGCCGTTGTCGCGGACCGAGGCGGCCGCCGTATAGAGGTACGAGTCGCCCGGATCGAACGGCAGCGGCAGCGCCTTCACGACGCCGGCTCCGCCGTCGAGCTGCCACACGAAGAGGCCGTGCTCGCAGCCGAAGTAGACCTCGTCGCCGCCCGCGGCGACGCCCCGGCAGCTGCCGACCGACTCGTCGAAGGGCGCGACCGTCACCGCGTCGTGCCCGCTCCGGATGTCCCAGTACGCGACGATGCCGGTCGCGTTCCGGGCCGCCGATGAACACGCGCCCGAGCGCCTCATCGTAGCCGTAGACGAGCGCGTTCGAGAAGCCCTCGAGGCCGGTGGGCGGCGCGCTCGTGGACATGATCTGCCACCGCTCACCCACGCGCTGCCACACCGCGAGGCCGCCGCGGAAGTCGGCGCCGTTGCCGCCGAGCACCGTGTCGACGTCGAAGAACGTGCCGTAGAGGTGGTTCGCGTCGAGGCGCTGCACGATCTGCCCCGAGTCATAGCCCGGCACCTTCGGCAGCTCGCTGCTCGAGGCCCACTGGCTTGCGCCGGTCTTCTGCCACGCCACCGGCGCCAGCCGGAGCTTCGACTCGTTGGCGAGGCTCGGGTCGGCGATGACGTTGAAGCCGAACACGTCGCCGTCGTCCTGGGTCGCGAGCGAGATCGACGCGATGAGCTGCTGGTCGCCGGCCCCGCAGTCGACGCTGACGTTGCTCACGTGCAGCACCGTGCCGTCCGCGCCCGGTCCGCCGGTGCAGGCGAAGCCGATGACCGCGGTCTGGCCGCGCGTGCCGTCGGGCTGCGACAGGAGCTGGATCGGCTGCTGGCCGTCGGCGTTGTAGGTGCAGTCGAGCTTGGCCGAGCAGAACACGTCCTCGAAGTTCACGGCGATGTCGAAGAAGCCCTGCTGCGCGCGGCGCATGACGACGAGGTTGAACTCGACGGGCGTGTCGGCGTTCTCGCTGCAGGTCGCCGTGATCGCGCAGCCGCTCTCCGGGCACGGGTCGCGCCAGTCGCTGAGCGGGTTCCCGCCCTCGTCGGCGATGGTGTCGATCCACAGGCGCACGGTGTGCACGGGCTCGTTCGCGTCGCAGGTGCCGACGTAGCTGATGTCGCCGCCGCCGGCGTTGCCGTAGCGGTCGGAGCACACCGTCGCCGCGTCGCCGGCCGCGAAGCTCTGGCCCGGCACGCCGAGCGACCACACGACCTCACCCTGGCCGTTGTCGACCTCGAGGTCGTAGCAGACCCGGCCGACGCCGGGCAGGCTCAAGGGCGCGACGTTGATGTCGAGCTTGCCGGTCGGACCGGCGGCCGGATCGGAGGCGCACGCTCCGAGGGCCGTGACGAGGAACACGGAGAGACGACGCATCAAACACCTGCGTACTCGAGTTGAGCTGCGCGACGGAACACCCGCATGACGTCCGCGCTCGTCGGTTGTGCCCCGAGCCGGGGATGCTTGTAAATGACGGGCCGCGCGCGGGTCACTCTCCGACACGCCCAGGCCGCGTTGGAAGCCGCCGCGAGGCCATAGCGTCCGGAACGGCCAGCGCCCGTGCCGCGAAGCTTTCGATGAGGCGCCGGGTCGGGTAGGCTCCGCGCCGCCATGCGCACGGCCCACCTCATCGTTCTTCTCCTGGCGGTCGCCGTCGCGGCCTGCGGCGACGCCGACCCGGTCCACCGCCGCCTCACCGCCAGCGCGGTCCAGCCGATCGCCAACGCGCGCGCCGACGTCGGCGACGACACGACGACGATCGCGCCCGACGCGACGACGACGACGCCCGACGCGACGACACCCGCCGACGCGACGACGACGCCCGACGCGACGACGCCCGTCGACACCACCACCGCGCCCGACACCACCGTCGAGGACACGAGCCCGGGCGACATCGTCGTCACGCCCGGCGAGCCGGCGCTCGACGTCCCGACCGAGCTGGCCATCCCCTGGGTCGCGGCCGGCGGCGGCGCGAGCTCGCTGGCGGTGTCGTTCGAGAACTACGGCGACGCCGGCCCGGTCACGCTGTCGCTGTCGGGCGACGCCGCGCTGTCGCTGGTCGGCGCGCCGAGCACGGTCGCGGCCCAGGGCTCGCTCGACTTCACGCTGCGCTTCGCCGGCGCGTCCTCGCCGAAGGTCGCCGCGGGCACGCTGCGCGTGACGGCCGGCGGTCACAGCGTGAACGTCGCGGTGTGGGCCATGGCCGGCGCCGCGCTGCCGGCCCCGTCCTGGGTCGACGTCGAGCAGGGCCCCATCACCTGCGGCCGCTCGGCCACCGTGCACCTCGCGACCGCGCCCTTCCCCGACGGCGTCGCGGCCTGGACCGACGACCGCGTCGACATCTTCGTGCCCGAGGGCTTCCGCCCGAGCGGCCCGCTCGACTTCGTCGTCCACTTCCACGGCTTCGGCACCACCATCGCCGCCACGCTGCCGGCCCACCACTACCGCGAGCAGCTCTGGGCCTCGGGCCTGAACGCCATCCTGGTGACGCCGCAGGGCCCGGTGAACGGCCAGTCCGGCGATTTTGGCAAACTCATGGACAATGGCGGTCTCGGCGCGCTGCTGCACGACGTCGCCGCCATCCTCTACAAGGAAGGCATCGCCGTCGACCCGCAGACCGGCGACGTGGTGCTGACCGAGCACTCGGGCGGCTACCAGGCCGTGGCCGAGAACCTCGACGAGCCGACCGACGCCGGCCAGGTGGTCGAGGCGCACCTCTTCGATGGCCTCTACGCGCGGAGCGACCAGTACATCGACTTCGTCGCCGCCGGCGGCTGGCTGCGCTCCGACTACAGCGACGGCGGCGGCACGAAGTCGCTGAACCAGGCCATCGTCGACCAGCTCGCCGGGCGCGTCGAGGAGACCAAGACCGCCGAGCACCTGCGGAACGCCGACGCCGTGGTGTGGTACACGCCGGCCGTCCACAACGACACCACCTGGTGGGAGCAGGCCTACGCCGAGGCGCTGCGCTGGAGCGGCCATCGCTCGCGCCACGGCCCGCGCCTCGAGCTGAGGAGCGCCACCGCCAAGGCCGGCACCGCCACGGTGCGCTGGTTCTCGCCCGACGACGACGACCTCACCGGCTTCGTGGTGCAGACCTCGCCCGACGGCCTGGTGTGGACCGACGCCGCCAGCGCCGCGGCCTCGGCGACCTCGGCGACGTTCGCGCTGAGCGGCGGCACGCGCGTGCGCGTCGCCCCGCGCATGAGCGGCCTCGACCCCGAGGACACCTGGACCAGCGACGCCTACTGGGTCGAGGACGACGCCGACGTGCTGGTGGTCGACGGCTTCGACCGCATCTTCGGCGGCAGCTATCCCGACATCCAGCACGGCTTCATGAGCCGCGTCGGCGCCGCCGCCCACGCCGCCACGGTGTCGAACGAGGCGGTCTCCGAGGACGGCTTCGACCTCGCGCCGTACCGCGCCGTGCTGTGGCTGGTGGGCGACGAGTCGCTGGCCGATCACACGCTCGACGCGGTCGAGCAGGCCAAGGCCAAGGCCTACGTCGACGGCGGCGGCGGCCTGGTCGTGAGCGGCTCCGAGGTCGCCTACGACCTGCGCAGCAACGGCGCGACCTTCCTCTCGGCCATGGGCGCCGCCTATTCCAGCGACGACGCCAACAGCAACAGCGCCAAGGGCACGGGCGCGCTCTCCACCATCGCGAGCTTCGCCTTCGGCGGCGCGGCCGCGCCCTACCCCGAGGACTTCCCCGACACGCTCACGACCGCCACCGGCGCCAGCGCCATCCTCCAGTACGGCAACGGCATGACCGCCGCCGTCGGGCGCGCCGGCAAGTCGGCGGTGGTCGGCTTCCCGCTCGAGACCATCGAGTCGTCGAGCGACCTCGCCGCCGTGGTCTCGGCGCTCATCGCCTATGTGGCACCCTAGTCTGAGTCGCAGGATTTGACAAAATGCACCCCTGGCACGACATCGCCAATTCTCCGGCCGACGCCGCCGACGTCTTCAACGCGCTGGTCGAGATCCCCAAGGGCTCGAAGGTGAAGTACGAGCTCGACAAGCCGACCGGCCTCATCCGCGTCGACCGCATCCTCTACAGCTCGGTCATGTACCCGGCCAACTACGGCTTCATCCCGCGCTCCTACTGCGGCGATGGCGACCCGCTCGACGTGCTGGTGCTCGGCAGCGAGCCGGTGGTGCCGCTGTCGATCCTGCGCGCTCGCGCCATCGGCGTCATGCGCATGATCGACCAGGGCGCACCCGATGACAAAATCGTGGCCGTGCACGTGAACGACCCGGCATTCGCCGAATATCACGATATCCGCGAATTGCCACACCACCTGTCGCGCGAGATGCGCCGCTTCTTCGAGGACTACAAGGCGCTCGAGGGCAAGGCCGTCGTCGTGGCCGAGATGGAGGACAAGGACGTGGCCCACGCCATCGTGCGCGAGGCGCTCGAGGTCTACGCCCGCGACGAGGCCCAGCTCCGCTCGTCGGCGCTCTGAGCGCCTCTCGGGCCTGCCCGCGAGCGCGCCTCAGGGGCAGCCGGCGAGGCCGGCGATCCAGTCGGCCACGAGCCTGGCGCCGGCGTCGTCGTGGAGGTGGCTGCCGAGCGGCGGCATGCGGTTCGGCGCGTCGACCACCAGCCGCTCGTGCAGCACGCTGCGCTCGGGGTGTCCCGGCGCGAGGATGCGCGCCGCGCTGAGGCCGAGGTCACCGCGCGCCGGCACCACGTCGCACGCCGCCATCGCCGCGAGCGGCGTCGCGAAGCGCAGGTCGAGCGCCGTCCCCGACGGCCCGCCGGCCTGGTGGCAGAAAGCGCAGTTCACCGCCAGCCACGCGCGCGCGGCCGGCTCGGGCGCGACCGCCGCCGAGTAAGGCGCCGGCCACGACGCCCGGTCGGGCAGCGCGCCGTCGAACAAGCCCCAGCTCTGCCACGCCTCGATCTGCGCGAACGCGGTCGGCACGCCGCCCACGAGGTAGCTCGTCCCGCGATCGAGCTGGCGCGTCTCGAGCCCGAGCGCGCCGCCGCCGCCCTGCCCGTCGCCCTCGCCATCGTTGGGCCGGTGGCAGCTCGCGCACTGGGCCGACGACGGGATGCTCCAGGTGAAGCTCGCGGCGCCGTCGCCGAGCGGCAGCGTCAGGTCGGCGCCGTCGCTGACGAGGTCGGCGTCGCTGCCGTCGTCGCGCCAGCGGTAGCTCCAGCCGCGCACGCCGCGCGGCTCGAGCGCGAGGAAGCGCGTCTCGATCGGGCGCGGCGCGCCGCTCGTCGGGTCGGGCCGCGCGAAGTGCTTGATGAGGAGCGTACCGGCCGGCAGCGACCACCTGGCCTCGGCGGCGAAGTGCGCGCGGCCGCCGTCGGGCAGCACGACCCAGCGCTGCTTGTCGGCGCCGTCCGACCAGAATGGCAAATTCAGCGAATATGGCAATACGCCCGGCGCCGGCGTCATGGTGGCGAGCGCATCGAAGCAGCCGGTCGCCGACAGCGTCGCCGGCGGCGGCGGCACGGCCGTCGCATCGGGGTTCTCGGCCACGCGGAAGATGCGCCCCGAGGCCAGCGCCAGCAGGTAGAGCTCGCCCGCCTCGTCCTCGCCGAAGGCGGCGATCTGGTCGCTCGACTTCAGCTCGAGGTCGGTCGGCCGCGGCTCGCCCGGCTTCCACGTCACGACGATGCGCGAGCCGTAGTCGGCGAAGAAGTAGCGCCCATAGAAGGATGGCGCGCGCTGGCCGCGATACACATAGCCGCCGGTCACCGAGTTGCCTTCGACCGCCAGCGGCAGGAAGTGCTGGTACTCGAGGACGGGCGGCTCGTAGGCCGACGTGTCGCAGCTCGGGTCGCCGCCCGGGCGGCAGTGCGCGCCCTCCATGACGCTCCAGCCGTAGTTCTTGCCGCAGCTGATGCGGTCGATCTCCTCGTAGGTGGTCTGGCCGACGTCGCCCACCCACAGGTCGCCGGCCACGCGGTCGAAGCTCATGCGCCACGGGTTGCGCATGCCGACGGCGCAGATCTCGGCGCGGCCGCCGCCGGCCGCGTACGGGTTCCCGGCCGGGATGGCGTAGGGCTTGCCGTCGGCCTCGTGGTCGACGTCGATGCGCAGGATCTTGCCGAGCCAGGTGTCGAGGTCCTGGCCGTTGCCGAACGGGTCGTTGCCCGAGCCGCCGTCGCCGAAGCCGTAGTAGAGGAAGCCGTCGGGCCCGAACGCCATCGAGCCGCCGTTGTGGTTGTCGAAGGGCTGGGCCTGCCGGAGAATCTCCACCTCCGAGCCGGGCAGCGACGCCGGGTCGGAGGGGTCCGGCACGGTGAAGCGCGTCAGCATCGAGTAGGTCTGGCCGTCGATCTGCTGGCAATATGTCACATACAGCTGGCCATTCTGCGCATATTGCGGATGGAAGGCCATGCCCAGGAAGCCGCACTCGAAGCTGGTCCACACCTTGGCGCGCACGTCGAGGAAGACGCTGGTCGTGCGCGCGCCCTCGGGGCCGCTGACGGCGATGATGCGGCCGGCCCGCTCGGCGACGAAGATGCGCCCCGAGCCGTCGTGGGCGTGGCGTAGATCGATGGGCGCGGCGAACGCGGGCAGCTCGGGAAACGCGTCGGGGAGCGCCAGGCGGTGCTCGGTGAAGTGGCGCTGGCCGACGTCGCACGCGGTCGCGTAGCTGAACGGCGGCAGCTCCGCGGGAGCGGTGTCCGCCGGCGCATCGCCATCCGCCAGCGCGTCCGCGTCCGCCTCTACGACCGTGTCCGCGTCGCCTTCTACGAGCGCGTCCGCGTCGGCTTCCCCACCCGCGTCTCCGTCCACGCCGACGTCCGCATCCGCGCTGACGTCCGCATCCGCGCCCGCGTCCGCCTCGACGCCCGAGTCCGCGCTCGCATCGCCCTCCGCGTCGCCGTCCGCATCCGGAGCCGCGTCGGCGCCGACCTCGCCCGCGGCGTCCGAGCCGCCGTCGCCGTCGGCCGGCACGTCGGCGACGGCCGCGTCGCCGTCGGCCGCATCGCCGCCGCCCGTGCGCGCGTCGTGGCCGCAGCCGGCGGCCAGCCCCAGCCCGCACGCCACCGCGACGAGCGCCGCCGCCTTCACGCCGGGACCTCGTCCCACACGACCGCGACGCCGGTCGGATCGCCCGGATCGACGCGCACCGGCAGCTCGCGCCCGATGGCGAGGAGCCCGGCCTTGTCGACCGGCACGGCATAGCCGGCGCGGTTCGGGTAGGCGGCCTTGCCCTCGACGCGCACGTCGAGGGTGAGCACGAAGATCGGCCGCCCGTCGTGGTGCAGATGGCCGGTGTGGACCAGCTGCGCGATGCGCCCGACGCCGGGGCGGCCGCGCGAGACGATGTCGCCGGCGTCGGCCTGGCCGGCCCAGTGGAGGCCACCGACGATGGCGCCCTCGGCGCCCGAGGTGCCGTCGAAGAGGAGCGCCATGCGCTCGGCGCGCTGCGGGTCGACCTTCACCGCCAGGACGCTGCCCGGCATGATGAGCGGCAGCGCCAGCATCGGCACGGCCTGGCGGTGCTCGACCGCGTAGGGCGTGCGCCCGGGCAGCTGCACCTCGAGCGTGAAGCGCATGACCGGCTGCCGGTTGATGCGCACGTGGGTCTGGCTGACGCCGCGCACGAGCGCCGAGCCGGTCAGCCCGTCGCGCATGAGCTGCGCGCTGGCCCGCGCGACGTTGCGGAACACCAGCCCGAGGACGACGTTGAGCCCGGCCGTGCCGAGGAAGGCGATGCCGACGATGCGCATCGGCTGGAGGAAGTCGCTCTGGCCCCCGACGACGGTCAGGACGGCGCCGACCGTGCCGAAGATGCCTGCCAGGAGCCAGAACACGAACATGCGCCGATTGTGGACCAGGCCTGCCGTCTTGGCGAGCGCGTGCGCGCCGTTCCCCGACTCCCCTTCCCCCGCGGCCCGAGAGTGTCCACAATGCGCCGATGCCCGACTCCCGCCCGACCACCTTGATCACCGGCTCCACCGACGGCATCGGCAAGGAGACCGCGCGCCAGCTCCTCGTGCATGGCCACCGCGTCATCCTGCATGGCCGCAGCGCGCAGCGCGTCGACGCGGTGAAGGCCGACCTGGCCGCGCCGGGCCGCCAGATCCACAGCCTGGTGGGCGACCTCTCGTCGCTCGAGACCGTGCGCGCCATGGCGGCCGAGGCGCTCGACCGCTTCGAGCGCATCGACGTCCTCGTCAACAATGCCGGCATCTACATGAACGAGGCCAAGCTCACCGTCGACGGCTTCGAGCAGACCTTCGCGGTGAACCACCTCGCGCCCTTCCTGCTGACCCACCTGCTCATGCCCGTCCTCGGCGAGCGCATCATCAACGTGAGCTCGATGGCGCACGCCCGCGGCCGCCTCGACCGCACCACCTGGCGCTCGCTGCGCGGCTTCGATCCGTACGGCGCCTATGCGCAGTCGAAGCTCGCCAACGTGCTCTTCACCGTCGATCTGGCGCGCCGCCTCGAGCCCGGCCTCTCCACCTTCGCGCTGCACCCGGGCGTCATCAGCACCAAGCTCCTCACCGAGGGCTTCGGCATGCGCGGCCCCGACAGCCTCGCCGCCGGCGCCGACACCTCGGTGTGGCTGGCCACCGACGCGAATGTGACAAAATCGCCGTCGAAGTCCGGCCAATATTTCGCGAAGCGCCAGGAGGCGCGCATGCACCCCCTGGCCTCCGACCCGCGCGCCGCCGCCGACTTCTTCAACGAGAGCGCGCGCCTCGTCGGCGTCACGCCGCTGCCGACGCGCTGACGCGCGCAGCGCTCACTGGCACACCGAGCCGTTGCTCGCGCAGATGCTGCGTGCGTCTCCGGTGGGACCCGCCAGGCCCGGTCGGGCCCACCGCCCGCGGCACCACCCGCACCACCACCACCGCCGGGGTTGAACGTGTTCGCGCTGGCCGCGTCGCTGTTCAGGCTGCCGCCGAACCAGAAGATGCCGTAGGCCACGCCGCCCGCGCCTCCGCCGCCGCCGCCGGAGTGGCCGCCGCGACCGCCTGCACCACCATTGCCGCCGCTGCCGGATCCGACGCCAGCTCCGCCCGAACCGCCGGCGCCACCGGGCTGACCGCTGCCGCCGGTCCCGCCACCACCGCCCGCGCCACCCGAGCCGCGAGTGAGGACGGAGCCCTGCACCGTGACCGCCGTGCTGATCGCCCAGACGCCGAAGCTTCCGCCACCGCCCGTTCCGCCGCTACCGGCGACCGTGGCACGACATCCGCCAGCGCCGCCGCCACCGCCGCCAGCGCCCGTCGAATCGGTGCCGTCATCGCAGCCGCCGCTGCCGCCACCGCCTCCGCCGGCGCCACCGATGGCACCGATGCCGCCAGTACCACCGGCAGCCGGGGCAAAGAAGTTCGACGCGATGCTGCCATACGCCGTAGACGCGGCGGCACCCTGAGCGCCATCGACGAGACCGCCGCCACCGCCGGTTCCGGCGCTCGCGCAGGGCGAGCTTCCGCCCGAGCCGCCACCGTCCGTCGACGCGCCGGTCGAGAAGCCGGCGGCTCCGCTCAAGCCGCTCTGGGCGTCGCACGAATGCGATCCGAACGCGCTGGTGCAGGGGCAGGACGAGTCCATCGTCCCGCTCTGGCCACCGCCGCCGCCGGTGCTGGAATAGCCGTCGCAGGAGTTCGAACGCCCGGCGCCGCCATTGCGCCGGCTCGTGCTGCAGACCGTGACGTACTCCTCGGCCACGTCGCCCGCGTCGGCTTGGACCGGCGCGGTCTGGCTCGCCGACGTCCCCGGGTTGCCGCCGACGCCGCCTGAACCGTTGGCGCCGCGGATGTCGCAGCGCTGGATGTTGAGCCAGGTCGACACGGCCCAGACGACGTAGCTCGACAGGCCGGTGCCGCCGGCGTTCGTCCCGATGAGGTTCATGTCTGCGAGGACGAGCGGGTTCGACGCCGAGCCGCCGGTCGGCGCGTTGGCGCGCAAGGCGGTGATGTACTGCCCTGGCGCACACGCCGCCGCCGAGGTGTTGACCGGGTTGGTGGAGCGTCCGGCGCGGACCCAGCCGCTGGCGTTGTAGCCACCGAATATCTGCCAGATTCGAGTGATATCGAAAGTGCCGCTGTAGTCGCCGGCCATCATGTAGATGTGCTGCTTCGTGGTCGACGTCGCCAGCGCCGTCCCGAACGCGCAGGGTGCCGCCTTGCTGCAGGCGGTGCCGCTGCCACCGGCGGACACGAACAGCGCGTTGCTCTCGGTGCCGTCGATGCCGTCGCAGTTCACGTCGACGAAGCTCACGTCGGGGAGGTCCACCGTGTTGAAGCTCGATCCGTAGTACGTCGTGTTCTGCGGGCAGGTCCCCCACGCGCCGCTCACGCACAGCGAGCTCGGCTTGTTGTGGCCGGCGCACACGCCGGCCGTCAGCTCGCACGCCACCGCGGTGAGCGTGGTCTCGTTCGACTCGGTGACGCCGTCGCAGTCATTGTCCTTGTTGTCGCACTTGGTCTCGCTGGCCTCCCACAC
Organism: Myxococcota bacterium; assembly: GCA_046351155.1. Taxonomy (GTDB): domain Bacteria; phylum Myxococcota_A; class UBA9042; order PHBI01; family PHBI01; genus JAXLYZ01. The sequence continues at coordinate 15,137 of JAXLYZ010000011.1, read as the reverse complement.
CTTGCCCGGCGTCGCTCCGTAGTCGTCGGCGTCGCACGCCGGCCAGGCCGAGGCCGAGGCGGGGCAGTCGGCGGCCACCACGTGCTTCGACCCCGCGCACTCGCCGACCTGCGTGCCGCAGTTGTCGAACACGGTGATGTCGGCGCCGTTCTTGATGCCGTCGCAGTCGTTGTCGACGGCGTCGCACTTCTCGGCGGAGATGTTCGCGGCGATTTCAGTCGAGCAGGTGAGGCCGGTCTTGGCGGCGTTGCACGTGATCGACCCTCCTCCGCAGGCGCCGGTGCCGCAGCTCGCGCCGACGCTCGTGTAGCTCGCGCCGTTCAGGCCGGTGTAGCTGAAGTCCTCGTCGGTCGATCCCGAGCAATCGTTGTCGAGGCTGTCGCAGTGGGTCTCCTGCGGCGTGTCGTAGACCCAGCCCGCATGCAGCGCGGCGTTGGCGTTGTAGTCCGCGGTGGTGCAGGCCGTGAACGCGCCGCCGACGCACTCGGCGGCGGTGTGGGTCGCGCCGCTGCAGACGCCCGCCGTCTTCTCGCACGCGGTGAGCGTCATGCTCGGGTCGGCCGAGTTGAGGAGCCCGTCGCAGTCGTTGTCGATGGCGTCGCACACCTCCTGCTGCGGCGTCGGCGCCTGCTCGGTGGGGCAGAGGATGCCGGTCTGGTCACCCTTGCAGGCCGTCGTGCCGTTGGCGCACGCGCCGACACCGCAGGACTTGCCGATGCCGGTGACGACCGCGCCGTTGAGCTGCGTGAGGCTGAAATCCTCGTCGGTGGACGCGTCGCAGTCGTTGTCCTTGCCGTCGCACTTGGTCTCGCTGCCGCTCTGGTACGAGCTGCCGTTGGGCTGGCTCGCCAGCGCGTAGTCCGCCGCGCCGCAGGCCGCCCAGCCGCTCGCGCCCTGGCACAGCGTCTTCGGCTTCTTCGAGCCGGCGCACGAGCCGTCCTGGTCCTCGCAGCTGGGGATGACCAGATCGGGATCGTTGCCGTCGACGAGGCCGTCGCAGTCGTTGTCGACGCCGTCGCAGACCTCGGCCGTGGCGTTGCCGGCGGTGCTGCACACGACGCCGTTGGCCGAGCCGTTGCAGATGGTGTGGCCGCCGCCGCAGGCGCCGAGGCCGCACGGCTGGTTGATGCCGTTGACGGTCGGACCCGACGGCGGCGTGTAGCTGAAGTCCTCGTCGGTCGAGCCGTCGCAGTCGTTGTCGGCCGCGTCGCACTTGGTCTCGCTGCCCGCCTGGTAGAGGCTCGAGTAGGCGGTGTAGGTGGCGGTCGAGCAGGTCGCCCAGCCGGCGACGCCCTGGCACAGCGCATCGGGCTTCATCGCGCCGGCGCACACGCCGACCGTCTTCTCGCAGGCCACGCGCGTCATCGACGCGTCGGCGGCGTCGGTCGGGCCGTCGCAGTCGTCGTCGACGCCGTTGCAGACCTCCTGCACCGCCGCCGTGGCGGTCGAGCACTGGATGCCGGTGCGGTCGACGCGGCACTCGGTGTGGCCGCCGGCGCAGCGCCCGACGCCGCAGGCGGCGTTGACGCCCGACTTCAGCTGGCCGTCGCTCGTGACCATCGAGAAGTCCTCGTCCGAGCTCGCGTCGCAGTCGTTGTCGAGGCCGTCGCAGGTGGTCTCGCTGCCAGCCTGGAAGTCGGGATCGTGCGCCTGGTACTGCGCCGGCGTGCAGTCGTCCCAGGTGCCGTCGGTGCACAAGAGCGCCGGCTTCGTCGCGCCGGCGCACTCGCCGACCTGGAGCGTGCAGCCCTGCAGATCGTTGCTCAGCAGGTCGGGGTCGGCGACGTCGGTCTTGGTGTCGCAGTCGTCGTCGATGCTGTTGCACACCTCGGCGCGCGGCTGCCCGGGCTGGCAGATGTTCTCGTGGCCCGCCACGCACTTCGGCACCTGGCGCGCGCAGAAGCCGGTGCCGCAGCCGATGTCGCCGAGGTTCAGGTTCGAGCAGCTGCCCGGCCACGGTGCCGACGCAGGTGCCCGCCACCGGATCCTGGCAGGTGGCATCGCACGTCACCGGGCTGGCCGGGCCGGCCTGGGGCTCCTTCGTGCACTCGAAGTCGCGCGTGCGGCAGGCGCCGCCGCCGTCGCAGGAGGCCCTCGGCGTCGGTCACGTCGGCCTTGTAGCGGCACTCGTCGCCGACGAAGCCGTAGTGGTAGCCGGTGCAGCTGACGCCGCCGCATTGCTGTCGGGGTCCTGGCCGTCGCCGACGAAGCCGCAGGTGCCGTTGCCGGATGATTCGCAGCGCCGGCACGCGCCGCCACAGGCCGAGGTGCAGCACACGCCGTCGACGCAGGTGAGGCCGGTGGCGCACTGGTTCTGCGCGCTGCAGGTCGAGCCGGCGGTGAGGTCCGGCTTGCACACGCCGCCCTGGCAGAAGGCGCCGGGGTCGCAGTCCTGATCGCCGCCGCAGCTCGACGCGCAGCTGGGCGACGCCTGGTCGTGGCCGCCGGGGCAGAACACGCTGGGGTAGAGGCCGCAGAAGCTGGCCTCGCTGCCGGCCGCGCAGGCCACGTCGTCGGGCAGCGTCGGCCCGAGCGTGCACACGTGCGCCACGCACACCGGGTCCTTGCGGCTGCCCTGGCAGGTCGACGGCGAGTCGCACGACGGCGCGTTGGCGTAGAGCGCGCTCGGGCAGTCGATGGGACCATTGTTCGGCCCCGAGCAACAATCGCCGCCGCTGCAGCAGAAGTGGTTCTGGCAGTGCGCCGCCTGGCACTGCGAGTCGTCCGAGCAGGCGCCGCCGTCGGGCTCGTCGGGCACGCACACGCCGCTCCGGCAGTAGGCGTTGGCGTCGCAGTCGGCGTTGCCCTGGCAGCTGGTGGCGCAGGCCGGGCTCGTCTGATCGACGGCGCCGTTGCAGCGCACCGACGGGTACGGGCCGCAGTCCTTGCTGGTCACCGACGCCGAGCAGGCCGAGTCGTCGGCCACGTCGAGGGCCGTGCCGCAGGCGAAGGCGACGCAGGTGGCGACGTCCTTCGTGCCGCGGCAGGTGGTGGCGTCGTCGCAGGCGGGCGGCGTCGAGAACGCGGCCGGGCAGTCGCCGGCCACGGCGCAGCACACGTCGCCCGAGCAGCAGTGACCGTTGGTGCAGTGGTCGCTCACGCAGTCGCTGGCCTCGTCGCAGGTACCGCCGTCGGGCACGTCGCCGACGCAGGTGCCGTCGCAGTGGGCGGCGTCGTCGCACTCGCTGTCGGCGGCGCACGTGCTCGGGCACTGCGGCTGGCTCTGCACGGCCGTGCCGTCGCAGAAGGGCTGTCGTAGAGGCCGCAGGTGTTGGCCTCGACCGAGGCGTTGCAGGCGCGGTCGTCGCCCACCGGCGCCGACGAGCCGCACATGGCGCTGACGCACGTCGCGTCGATGCGGTGTCCCTGGCAGGTGCCGCTGGCGTCGCACACCGGCGCGGCCGACCAGCTGGCCGGGCAATTGTCCGGCGCGGCGCAACAATCGCCGTGGTCGCAGCAGTGGGCGTTCTGGCAGTGGTCGCTGCTGCAGTCGCTGGCCTCGTCGCAGCTGCCGCCGTCGCCCACGTCCGGCACGCAGGTGCCGTCGCAGTGGTAGCCGGCCACGCACTCGGCGTCGCTGCCGCAGGTCGCCGGGCACACCGGCGCGGGCCGGGTGCGGTTCGGCCGGTGCAGAGCTTGTCGGGATAGCCGGCGGCGCAGTCCTGGGCCACCGTCGTCGTACCGCAGCCGTTGTCGTCGTCGATGGGCCGCTCGTCTGGCACATGCCTGGAGGCAGAGCTTGTCCTTGCGCTTGCCCTCGCACAGCCCCGGCGTGGTGCACAACGAAGGTTGTGCATACGTCGACGGGCAGTTGGTGGCCACGTTGCAGCAGTCGCCGTTCAGGCAGCAGAAGCCGTTCTGGCAGTGGTTGCTGACGCAGTCCGAGGCCTGCGCGCAGGCCAGGCCGTCGACCAGGTCGGGCTTGCACTTGCCGTCGACCTCGTCGCAGTGGGCCGAGGCGGCACACTCGTTGTCGCTGCCGCAGCCGACGGCGCACACGTCGCCCTTCGGCGCCGCTGCCGACGCAGGAGGTACTGGCCGGCATGACACCGGCGCGCGTGGCGCGCAGTGGCCGGCGTTGCACAGATCGGCGGCGGTGGTGGCGAAGAAGCCCGCTGCCGCTGGCGTCGCACGAGCCAAGGCCGCCGCAGTCGACCCAGGCCTCGTCGGTGGCGTCGCAGTCCTGGTCGACGCCGTCGCACAGCTCGGAGGCGGTCGGGTGCGCAAGCCGGCCACGGTGTCGTCGCAGTCGCCGACGCCGTTCGGGCACACGGCCGGGAGCGGCGTCTGCTGCACCAGCATGCTCTTGTCGCACCAGCCGTCGCCGTCGTCGTCGCAGCCGTCGTCGACCACGCCGTCGCAGTCCTCGTCGCTGTTCTCGCACGCCCCGGGGCGAGCCGCCGCCGCGGTCGAGCAGGTGGCCGCCGTGACGCTCGAGCACTGCACGACGCCGCCCGCGCAGGCGCCCCTGCTGCACTGCTGGCCGACGCGGAACACGGCGCCGGCCGGGTCGGTCCAGGCGAACTCTGTCGGTGCGCGTGTCGCAGTCGTTGTCGAGGCCGTCGCAGTGGGTCTCGGCGGCGCCGTCGAAGCTCGGGCTGGCGGCCTGGTAGTCGGCCGGCCCGCACGCCTGCCACACGCCCGCCGCGCAGCGCGCCGGCAGCTTCTGCGCGCCGGCGCACACGCCGCTCTGGTTCTCGCACGGGTCGCGCGTCATGCTCGTATCGCCGGCGTCGGTCTTGCCGTCGCAGTCGTCGTCGACGTCGTCGCAGGTCTCCTGCACGGCGCGGTTCTCGGTCGAGCACTCGACGCCGCTGCGCCCGACGTTGCAGCGCGTGACGCCGCCGGCGCAGAGGCCGGTGCCGCAGCTCGCGCCGACGCCGGTGACGACGCGGCCGTCGAGCAGCATGACGCCGAAGTCCTCGTCGCTGCGCCCGTCGCAGTCGTTGTCGAGCGCGTCGCAGCCGACCTCGTGGTCGTCCTCGTAGCTGGTCGAGAACTGCTGGTAGACGTCGCTGCCGCAGGCCTGCCAGGCGCCGAGGACGCATAGCGACGCCGGCTTCTTCGAGCCGCCGCAGACGCCCGACTGCTTCTCGCACGCCACGGTCGCGAGCGTGGCGTCGGCGGCATCGGTGAAGCCGTCGCAGTCGTTGTCGCCGCCGTCGCACACCTCGGTCGCGGCGAGCTGCTCGCTCGGGCACGTCACGCCGTTCTGGGAGGCGTTGCACACCAGCGTGCCGCCGGCGCACACGCCGACGCCGCACGCGGTCCCGACGCCGCCGGTCACGTCGGCGCCGTTCTTCTGGTGGTAGACGAAGTCCTCGTCGCTCTTGCCGTCGCAGTCGTTGTCGATGGTGTCGCACGAGCGCTCGAGGCCGCTCTGATAGGCGGGGCTGAAGCTCGAGTAGACGTCCACGCCGCAGGTCGTCCAGCTGCCGTTCACGCACAGCGACGCCGGTCGCATCGAGCCGGCGCAGGTGCCGTTCTGGTTGTCGCAGGTCACGCGCGCGAGGCTGCCGTCGGCGGCGTCGGTCTTGCCGTCGCAGTCGTCGTCGTCGCCGTCGCACACCTCCTGGCCCGCCAGCGCCTCGCGGTCGCACACGAGGCCGGTGCCGGCGCCGTCGCACACGGTCGTGCCACCGGCGCAGACGCCCGCGCCGCAGCTCTTGCCGGCGCCGACGACGACGCTCTGGTCGAGCCCGGTGAAGGTGAAATCCTCGTCGGTGGCGGCGTCGCAGTCGTTGTCCTTGCCGTCGCACCTCGACTCGACGCCGCTCGTGTAGGCCGCGTCGTGGGCCGCGTAGTCGCCCGGCGCGCACAGGCGCCACTGGCCGTCGGCGCACTCGGCCGCCACGTGCTTCGCGCCGGCGCACACGCCGTCCTGGTCCTCGCAGGCCGCCAGCACGAGCGATCCGTCGGCGGCGTCGGTGACGGCGTCGCAGTCGTCGTCCTGGCCGTTGCACACCTCGGCCGAGGCGCGCGCCTCGCCCGGGCAGATGATGCCCGTGCCGCCCGGGTTGCAGGCGGTCACGCCGCCGGCGCAGGCGCCGGTGCCGCAGGCCTTGCCGGCGCCGACGATGTTGCCGCCGTCGCGCCCGACCAGCGTGAAGTCCTCGTCGGAGGACCCGTCGCAGTCGTTGTCGACGCCGTCGCAGCGCACCTCGGTCGCGCCGTCGTAGCGCGGGTCGTGGCTCGACATCACGGCGTCGTCGCAGCTGAGCCACGCGCCGGCCTGGCACAGGCGCGCCGGCTTCATCGAGCCGGCGCACACGCCGCGCTGGCGCCCGCACGGCACGAGCTGGAGGTCGGGGTCGTCGCCGTCGGTCTTGCCGTCGCAGTCGTTGTCCTCGCCGTCGCAGACCTCCTGCGCCGTGAACAGGCTCGAGTCGCACCCGGTGCCGCTCTGGTCGCCGAGGCAGGCGGTGACGCCGCCGCTGCAAGCGCCCGCGCCGCAGTTCTTGCCGACGCCGCTGACGGCGGTGCCGGTCGGCAGCGTGATGCTGAAGTCCTCGTCGGTGGCGCCGTCGCAGTCGTCGTCCTTGCCGTTGCACTTCTGCTCGGCGTCGCTCTGGAAGCCGGCGTCGTGGGCCGCGTAGTCGCCGTCGCCGCACTCCTGCCAGGCGCCGCCGACGCAGCGATCGGGCAGCGCCAGCGCGCCGGCGCAGACGCCGCTCTGGTTGGCGCAGGTCACGCGCACGAGGCTCGGATCGGCGGCGTCGAGCTTGCCGTCGCAGTCGTTGTCCTCGCCGTCGCACACCTCGGGCGCGGCCGAGCCGGCGCTCGAGCACTCGATGGAGATGCCGTCGGCGCCGCACACCGTGACGCCGCCGGCGCAGCCGCCGACCCCGCAGGCCGAGCCGGCGCCGCGCACCGTCGCGCCGTCGGCCGTGACCACCTTGAAGTCGTCGTCGACCTTGCCGTCGCAGTCCTCGTCGCGCCCGTCGCAGTGCGTCTCGGAGACGCCGTAGTCGGCCGCCATGGCGGTGTACTCGGCGCCGCCGCACGCCAGCCACTGGCCGCCGACGCACAAGGACGCCGGCTTGGCCGCGCCGGAGCAGACGCCCTTCTGGACTTCGCAAAGCGGCTTGACCATATCGGGATCGTCGCCGTCGGTCTTGCCGTCGCAGTCGTCGTCGATGCCGTTGCACACCTCGGGCCGCGCGTTGCCGGCCGACGAGCACGCCGCGTGCGCGCCGTCCGCGGTACACACGGTGAAGCCGCCGGCGCAGGCGCCGACGCCGCAGGCCTGGCCGACGCCGAAGAGGCTCGTCCCGTCGGGCGTGACGACCAGGAAGTCCTCGTCGGTCTTGCCGTCGCAGTCGTTGTCGAGCGAGTCGCAGGCGAGCTCGACGCCGGCCTGGTAGTCGGCGCTGCGCGTCGAATAGACCCCGTCGGTGCAGGCGGACCAGCCGTCCTGGCCGCCGCAGGCCGGGGCCGGGTGCAGCGCGCCCTGGCAGACGCCCTGCTGCCGCTCGCACAGGCTCGGCACCAGGTCGGGATCCTCGCGGTCGCTGACGCCGTCGCAGTCGTCGTCGATGCCGTTGCACACCTCGGGGTTCACGCCCGACTCGCCGGGGCAGACGATGCCGTCGCCGCTCGGATTGCACTGGGTCAGCGCGCCGCCGCAGGCGCCGGTGCCGCACGAGACGCCGACGCCGGTCACGACCGAGTCGTCCTTCAGGGTGAGCGCGAAGTCTTCGTCGGTCGAGCCATCGCAGTCGTTGTCGAGCCCGTCGCACGACACCTCGCTGCCGGCCTCGAAGCCCACCGCCGCATAGGCGGCGTCGTCGCACGCGGCCCACGCGCCGACCTGGCACAGGCGCGCCGGCTTCATGGCGGCGCCGCACACGCCGGCCGTGTTCTCGCACGCCTCGAGCACGAGGCCCGGGTCGTCGCCGTCGGTCTGGCCGTCGCAGTCGTCGTCGATGCCGTTGCACACCTCGAGGCGCAGCTCGGCCACGTCGACGCACTGCACCGAGCCGCCGACGCAGCGGACCTCGTCGTCGTCGCAGTCGTCGTCGTCGCCCGAGTCGCACGCCTTGCCGTCGTCGGCGAAGGTCTCGTCGGTGCGGCCGTCGCAGTCGTCGTCCTTGCCGTTGCGAGACCTCCTCGGTGGTGGCGTCGTCGCCCACGCAGGCGCGCGCCCCGTCGGTGCCGCAAGCCCAGTGGCCGCGCGGGCACAGGTCGTCGTCGTCGTCGCGATCGCACGGCTGCCCGAGATCGGCGAAGTCCTCGTCGGTGCCGCCGTCGCAGTCGTCGTCCTTGCCGTTGCACAGCTCGCTCGCCGGCACCGCCGCGTCGCAGGCGCCGAGCCCTTCGTCGCCGCAGGTGCGCCGCCCCTCGCAGGTGCCGGCGCCGTTCGCGGTCGAGCAGGTCGTCGACGCCTGCTTCTCGATGGCCCACCACGAGCAGCCGCACGCGCCGTCGTCCACCGGCACGCAGTGGCCGTCGTCGCACTGCGCGCCGTCGGGGCACTCCTCGTCGGCGCCGCACGCGGTCGCGCAGTACGAGCCGAGCCCCGGCCCGGCCGGCCGGCAGATGGTCCGGGCACCGGTGTCGAGCGGGTCGACGCAGTCGCTGGTGTTGTCGCACGGCGCGCAATAGGTCAGGTGCGAGTAGACGCAGACGAAGGCCACGTCGGTGCCGCCGGTCGAGATGGCGCGACAGCCGTAGCCGTCGGGGCACGACTCGACGCAGGTGTCGGTGCACTGGCGGCCGCTCGGCCCGGGCAGGCAGTAGCCGCTCAGGCAGTCCGAGTTGTCCTCGCAGGCCGAGCCGGTGCAGCCCGGACAGCTGACGTCGGCCGTCTCGCTGTCGAGCGCCGCGTCGGCGTCGCCGCCCGTGTCCGCGATGGCGTCGGGCACCGACACGTCGCCGAAGACGGTGTCGGGCACGAAGATGTCGGTGCCGGTGGCGACGTCCTCGCCGGTCTGGTCGCCGGCCGGGCAGCCGGCCAGCGCCAGGCCGACCAGCGCCAACGCGAGCGTCGGCGACGTCCTCGAAGTGGGGTTCCGAGCCATCGAGCTGCTCCTCGCACCGCTTCCGCCCGGGTGTGGTCCGGGCGCTGGTGGATCGCGCGATCGCCGCGCGGGAGGCAGCGTACCTGGATGGCCGTGGTCGCGCCAAGGCCTTGACCGGGCGTCGGCTCGAATGCTCTGAAAGGCAGGCGACGCGGTCGCGGCGAGGATCGTTCCGGCCGGCGGCGCGTAAAGCCGAGCGGCGAGCTCCGACCTTGGGCGTCGGAGCTCGCGCTCACTGACATCGAAAGTGGAGGGCTCGGCGCATCGGCAGCCACCCCGAGGCGCCGGCCCTCTGGAGCAGCCAACCCAAAGCGCAAGGCCTCGGGATGGTGAATCGCTCCGTCGGTGATTGAGCCTGTTTCAAGGCGTTAGCGTCAAGCACTGTACGGGGCAAATCAGGGCAACCGCGTTACAGGCGCGTGCGCGTTTGCACATGGACAGTAACGATCTCGCGGGCTAGCGCCCCTTTCGAAGGCCCGCGCGACCAGGCAGACGGCGACACCAACCGTTGCCGGTCCATCTTCCAAGGACGGATACTCGCGACATGACCACCTCACCGCCCGACGCGCTCGACCTCGCCGACACGGTCGCCGACGAGGCGCGCACGCTCGACACCGCGCCGCCGCTGGCTGGCATCGCCGACGCCGTGCCCGACGATCTGCACATCACGCAAGAGCACCCCGGCCGCTACAGCGGCCCGCGGCGCAAGGGCCTGCCGCCCGCGCCGGCGCCGATCGAGCTCGGGCGCGGCGGCATCGGCCGCGTCTGCATCGCCCACGACGCGCACATCGGGCGCGAGGTCGCGGTGAAGGAGCTCCTGCCGCGCGGCGACGCGCTCGGCACGCCGACCTCCCCCACGCGCCCGCAGACGAACCCGCGCCACTCGCTGGCGGCCGCGCGCTTCCTGCGCGAGGCGCGCCTCACCGGGCAGCTCGAGCACCCCAACATCGTGCCGGTCTACGAGCTCGGCCGGCGCCCCGACGGGACCCTCTACTATACGATGAAGGTCGTGCGCGGCCGGACCATGGCCGACGCCGTGGGCGAGGCCAAGAGCCTCGGCGATCGGCTGAAGCTGCTCAAGCACTACGCCGATCTGTGCGACGCCATCGCCTACGCCCACAGCCGCGGCGTCATCCATCGCGACATCAAGCCCGACAACGTCATGGTGGGCGAGTTCGGCGAGACGGTCGTGCTCGACTGGGGCCTCGCCAAGTCGAAGGACGGCAAGGACATCCACGGCACCGACATGGCGGTGGCGCTGGAGAGCCTGCACTCGGGCGACGACCTGGCCCAGACCTCCGACGGCACGCTGCTCGGGACGCCGCTCTTCATGAGCCCGGAGCAGGCGCAGGGCCTGCTCGACGAGGTCGACGAGCGCTCCGACGTGTGGGCGCTGGGCGTCGTCCTCTACGAGCTCCTCACCGGCACGACGCCCTTCACCGGCCGCTCGGCGGTCGAGCTGCTGGTGGCCATCTGCAAGCAGCCGCTGCCGCCGGTGCGCGAGCGCGAGCCGTCGGCCCCGCCCGAGCTCGCGGCCATCGCCGAGCGCGCGCTGCGGAAGGACAAGACCCAGCGCTACCCCGACGCGCGCGCCCTGGCCGAGGAGGTCCGCGCCTACCTCACGGGCGGACGCGTGCGCGCCTACGAGTACGGCATCTGGCAGCTCGTGAAGCGCTGGGCCGCGCGCCACAAGGGCGTGCTGGCCGTGTCGCTGGCCGCCGCGGCGGCGCTGGTGACGCTCGGCGTGTGGTCCTACGTGTCGATCGGCGCCGAGCGCGATCAGGCCATGGCTTCGAAGCAGGCGGCCGAGGTGGCGCGCGTGAAGGCCGAGACCGCCGAGCGCGGCGCGACCGACGCGCGCGACAACGCCGAGGTGCTCGTGCGCTTCATGCTCGACGACCTCAAGACCAAGCTCGAGCCGCTCGGCCAGACGGGCCTCCTCGACGACGTCGCCCACGCGGTGCAGGGCTACTACCAGCGCGACGCCGCGGCCGGCGCGACCGACCCCAAGCGCACGCGCAACCGCGCCGCGGTGGTGGCGCTGCTCGGCGACATCGCGCGCGTGCGCGGCGACCTCCTGGCCGCGGGCAAGGCGTACGACGAGGCGCAGGTGCTGCGCGAGACGCTGTCCTCGGCGCGCCCGAGCGACAGCGACGTGCAGGCGGACCTGGCCGAGTCGTGGCGTCAGCGCGGCCTCGTCCTGCGCATGCAGGGCGAGCTGCCCGGCGCCGCGGCCGCCTTCGACAAGGCGCTGGCGCTGCGGCGCCAGGTGCTCGCGGGCGACCCGGCCTCGAACGAGCACGCGCGCGCGGCGGTCGAGAGCGAGCTCGATCGCGGCGACATCGCCAGCCTCATGGGCGAGCGCGAGCGCGCCGTGGCTTCCTTCGAGAAGGCCGTCGAGGAGGCGAGCACCATCGCCGAGCGCGAGGACGACGCGCTGGCGCGCTTCGATCTGACGCTGGCGCTCGATGCGCTGGGCACGGCCCGCCTGGATGGCGGCGACATCGACCGCGCCGCCGAGTCCTTCCAGAAGGCGCTCGAGATCCGCAAGGCGCTGCTCGTCGACAACCCGGCCAACGCGGCCTGGCAGCACCGCCTCTCGGTGTCGTACTCGCGGCTCGCCGAGGTCGCCCGGAAGAAGGGCGACACGGCCAAGGCCCGCGAGGACTGGGACCAGGCGCGCCTCATCATGGAGGGCCTGGCCAAGCAGGACCCGGCCAACACGCGCTGGCTCCGCGACCTCTCCGTCTACTGGAACCAGCTGGCCGACCTCGACCTCGTGAGCGGCAAGGTCGACGCCGCGGTGGCCGGCTACCGCCACGCGCTCGACTACGTGCAGTCGCTGTCGCTGCGCGACCCCTCGAACGCCGAGCTCGATCGCGACGTCGAGGTCGGCAAGAACCGCATCGGCGACGCGCTCATGGCCGCCGGCAAGCCGGCCGACGCGAGCGTCGAGTTCGAGGCCGGCCTGGCCATCGCCGAGCGCCTGGCCGGGCAGGACGCGACCAACGCCCAGTGGCGCCACGACTTCGCGCTGTCGCTGTCGCGCGTCGCGCTGGCGCGCTGGCGCCTCGGCGACAGCGAGGGCGCCGTGCCGCTCCAGGAGCGCGCGCTCAAGGTGTTCGAGTCGCTGGTCGCCGCCGACCCGTCGAACCCGAGCTGGGTCAAGGACCGCGACGGGGCGCAGGCCTCGCTGGGAGACCATGCGGCGCGGCCAGGCGACACGCCGCTCGATGCAGGAGCAGAAGAGCGGCGGCGCGCTCGCGGCGCCCGACCAGGTGCAGCGCCCGGGCAATGCCAAGGCGACGCCACCGCCGCCGCAGCAGCCGCAGCGCCCGTCGCCGGTCTCGAGCCCGGCGCCCGAGCCGCCGCGCGATCCGCTCGCGCCCGACCGCGTCGATCGCGCCCCATAAAGATGAGCGGACGATACGGCGGACGTTTCGCGGAGGTTTCCGGGGCGCGCGGGCGAAGGCCACCGAGAGGGTTTACCGCGGCCTTCGACGCGGTCTTCGTTCGATGGACTAAAAAAAATCGCTCAGAAGTTGCTCCGAACCTTTCCAAGCCCGCTTTTTTTTTGTTTCTATGCGCGCCACGCGTGGGGCAGCAGGAGGCAAAGTCTCGTGACGAAAGCGGCGTTCAGGGCATTTGCGGGTATGTTCGGGATGGCGCTCATCGCAGCCGTGGGCTGCGGTGACAGCGGCGGTGGCTTCAAGGGTGGCACCAAGCCGGTGCTCGAGGTCTTCGAGGGCGGTCGCCCGATCCTCGAGAACGGGACCGTCACCGTCTCCAGCCAGATTCCGACCCGCGTCACCATCAGGAACACCGGCAACGCCGATCTCCTGGTGAAGGACATCCTCCTGAACGCGACGCCGGCCGACGCCTTCCAGATGCTGTCGACGCCGATGCCGGCCGTCGGCGCCCCGCTGGTGATCGCGCCCGACGCGACCCACGAGTTCACGCTCTACTTCGACTCGACCAAAGTCGGCTCGGACCGCCCGGTCGCGACCATCCACATCGACACCAACCAGACCATCACCGGGGAGAACTCGTTCGAGTTCCGCGCCGCCCCGGAGGCCGCGCAGTCCCGCCTCATCGCGCAGCCCTCGGTGGTCGACTTCCAGGTGGTGCAGGCCGGGCAGAGCAGCACCAAGACGGTGTCGCTCCTCAACACCGGCTCGGCCAACCTCGAGATCACCAGCTTCTTCCTGAGCGGCCACCCGGGCTACTCGGTGACCATCGGCGGCACCTCCTATAACGTCACGGCCGAGACCGCGGCCGCCGGCATCACGCTCCCGACCCCGCTCACGGTCGGCGTCGGCAGCGCCGAGAGCGTCGAGGTGAAGTACACGGCGACCGGCTCGGAGGCGGCCGAGGGCGACATCCTCTTCAAGTCGAACGACCCGACCGCGACCAACGGCACGGCCGTGAAGCTCTTCGCCAACGTGGCCGGCCCGTGCATCAAGGTGAACCCGGGCACGGTCGACTTCGGCGGCAAGCTCGTCGGCCAGCAGTCGGCCATCGAGGTCGAGATCAAGAGCTGCGGTGACCGCGCCCTCGAGATCAACTCGATCGCCGTCGTCGAGGACGGGGCCGGCGTGTTCGGCGTCGACCCGAGCTCGGCGGGCGCCTACCCCATCACCATCCAGCCCGACCAGTCCGTGAAGATCCCGGTGACCTACCTGCCCACCAACGTGGCCACGGTCGGCGGTGACGGGCAGTTCGTGCGCGACCTCGGCAAGCTCCGCATCTCGTCGAACGCCTACCTGGCCGACTACGACGTCCCCATGTCGGGCTTCGGCACCGACGGCTCGTGCCCGACCGCGGTCATCACCTGCAGCGAGGGCGACGAGGTCCTGCCGCAGACGCGCATGCACTGCTCGGCCTCGGCCTCGACGGCGACCTCGGGCAACATCACCGCCTACCAGTGGTCGGTCCGCCAGCCCAACGGCTCGAACGAGAACATCCGCCCGAGCCCGACCCAGCGCGACATCCAGTTCGACGCCAACATCGTCGGCTCGTACACCTTCGTGCTCGACGTCTTCGACCAGTTCGGCACGAAGTCGTGCAGCCCGGCCGAGTACGAGGTGCTCGTGACCTCGGACGAGGCCATCCACGTCGAGCTCATCTGGCACACCCCGGGCGACATCAACGAGACCGACACCGGCATGACGCTGGGCGGCAACTCGGTCGGCTCGGACGTCGACCTCCACGTCCTCCACCAGAACGCGCCCGACTACTTCGACGATCGCTGGGACACCTACTGGCTCAGCCCGAACCCGAACTGGGCCGGCGCCGGCACCAACGACGACCCGAGCCTCGACCGCGACGACACCGATGGCGCGGGCCCCGAGAACTTCAACCTGGCCTTCCCCGAGTTCAACCACACCTACACGGTGGGCGTGCACTACTGGGACGACTGGGGCTACGGCACCGCCTACTCGACGGTCCGCGTCTACATCTACGGCCAGCTGCGCTTCAACTGGAACGACGTGCTGCTCGTGAACCACGACATGTGGAACGTCTGCGAGATCGCGTGGCCGAGCGGCGACGTGACGCCCATCGGCGGCAGCAACCCCGACGTCGAGTCGAACTACCCGGTGCCGCTCGGCGCGGGTGGGCTCTTCCCCTGACGCGGCGATTGGACAAGTGACTTGACGAACGGGCGGGGCGCGAGCTCCGCCCGTTCTCGTTCGGAGGACCGACGCGCGCGTGACGACCTGCAACCGGAGCCGGGCGGGTGACACCCTGCGCGCGAGCGCCCTCGCGCTGCTCGCGTCGGCGCTCTGCGGCGCTTGCGAAGGGCCCGTCCCTACGCCTGGGCCGACGGCGCGAGACGTGGTCGAGGCTCCGCGCTGCGCCTTCCCGGTCGTCAGCTGTTCGGAGCTCGAGGGCCAGCCGCTCGGCTCCGTCGTCGAGTGCACGGCGACCGGCGGCGAAGCCGACGGAGGCTTCACCTGGACCGTCGCCGGCCCGGACAGCGACGGCCGCGTGCTGGCGACCGGAGCGTCGGCGGCGAGCTTCACGCTGGACGAGCTCGGCGTGTATCGCGTGGTCGCGGTGGCCACGTTCCAGCCGCCCGATGCGACCTGCGTCGCGGTCGCGCGCACCGTCGCGCCC
>JAXLYZ010000010.1:0-269979 GCA_046351155.1 Myxococcota bacterium | reverse complement strand
GGCGATCATCGCCGACCCCGCGCGTCGACCACCGAGGGCGCCGTCGCGATGTGCGGCGCGCGCGGGTTCGGCGTCGCCACCGGCGCCGGCACGACCTCGGCGGCCGGCCCGCCGACCACGCTCGGGCGCGTCGGCGGGCGCGTCGGAGCGGCCGCGTCGAGACCCATGACGGGCGCCTCCGAGGCGCCGAAGGGGCACTCCGGGTGGGCGCACGGGCCGGGCTCGTCGAGGCAGAAGCCGCAGAGTCTCATCACGCGACCTCCTTCGGCGCGGCGAGCCACGGCCGCCAGAAGAGCAGCGGGTCGACCGGGCCGTCGTGCCAGCCGAGCGCGCCCAAGACCGCGCCGACCGCGCCGAGCGGTCGCACCGCGGCGAACGCCAGCATGAGGATCCCCGGCCACGCCACGACGCCCGCGAAGGCGAGCACGGCGAGGCCGATCAGCGACGAAATGACGAGGCTCGCGGAAGCCCGGCCCCCCGTCCTCTGGGCGAGGAGGGATGCCGCAGACGAGGCAGCCACGGCCGCCGCGAGCCCCAATTGGATCGGTGCCCAGCCCGCGTCGGACGCGAGGCGGGCGTGGAGGACGGCGAGCACCAGCCCGCCGGCGGCGAAGACGCCGCGCAGGCGCGCCGGGTTCGAGCCGACGCCGAGCGCACCGGCGGCGGTGGCGAGCGCGATCAGCGCCAACGGCCAGCCGGCGCCGGTCTGCAGCCCGACGTAGGCCAGGTAGGCCGCGAGGCAGGCGGCCTTGCCGAGCGCCCAGCGCGTGGTCGTCATGGCCCCTCCGCGCGGGCCAGGCTCGCGACGCGCGCCGCGGCATCGGCGTCGAGCGGGCCCGACGCGAGGAAGGTGACCGCTCCTCTATGATCGATGACGGCGGTCAGCGGCAGCGCGTCGCGCCCCAGCCAATGCGCCCAGGCCCAGGCCGGATCGGCCCGCAGCTCGAGCCCGGCCGGCCACGCGCGCGAGGACGGCTCGGCGCGATCGGCCAGGAGCTCGGCCGCGGCCGCCAGCCCGGCCGGCCCGCCGACGTCCTCGGCCATGACCAGCAGCGCGCGCGGCACCTGCCCGACCAGCGCCTCGAAGCTCGCGAGCTCGCGCGCGCACGGCCGGCACCACGACGCCGCGACATGCACGACGACCGGCCGCCCATCCAGCTCGAAGGCGCCATCCACGCGGCTCAGTGAGCCATCGGCCCGGGCCACCAGCGCGAAGTCGCGATCGCCGATGGCCGAAAAGCGCAGGAGCCCGTCGCCCTCGATCACCTCGGGCGGCGCGGCCGCCGCGCCCTCGGGCGGGGCCGCGACCGCGACCTCGGCCGGCATCGCCGCGGGCGGACGCGACGCGAGCGGACTCGACGCAGGCTCGGCCGCGGCCCTCGGCAGAGCCGCGCTCACCGGCGCCGGAGCGGCCTGCGAAGCGGTCGGGATCGCCTCGGCCCGGGCGATGGATCCCAGCCCGGCCTCGGGCGCGGCGCGCGGCGCTGCCCGGTCGAAGACCGGAGACAGCACGACGCCCACGCCGAGGAGCGCGGCCAGGATCGAACCATCACCTGCGCGCATGCCTGCTCCCGGACGCCTGTCGGCGAGCGACCGCGTGCGCGGACTGCGCGCGGCCAAGCGGGCGAACCCCCTTGGCACAGCCCCTATTCCGCGCTCTGTTGCGGCCCGTGAGCACGCTCCCGCCGATCTTCGCCGAACGCCTCGCCGCCATCGTCCCGCCCGATCGCCTCGACGCGGTGCTGGCCTCGTTCGCGCTGGAGAAGCCGCTGTGCGCGCGCCACAACCCGCTGCGCGGCCCGCTCGAGGCGGCCCACGCCGCGCTCCTCGCGACCGGCGCCACGCTCGCGCCGCTGGCCGAGTGCCCCGGCGCCTGGATCGTGACGCCGCCCGTCGGCCCGTCGGGCCCCGATCGCCGCGCCGTCACCGACAGCCCGGCCGTCACGCGCGGCCTCGTGCACCTCCAGAACCCGTCGTCGCTCCTGCCGCCGCTGGCGCTCGGGGTGGGCCCCGACGATCAGGTGCTCGACCTGTGCGCGGCGCCCGGCGGCAAGACGCTGCACCTCGCCGGCATGCTGTCGGAGCGCGGGCACCTGGCCGCCGTCGAGGCCGTGAAGCCGCGCTTCTTCAAGCTGAAGGGCGTGCTCGAGCGCGGCGGCGCCATCGCGCCGGGCCGCAGCGTGCGCTTGTTCCTGAAGGACGGGCGCACCGTCGGCGGCGCGGTGCCCGAGCGATTCGACAAGATCCTTGTCGATGCGCCGTGCTCGTCGGAGGCACGCTTCGACGCCCTCGATCCGACCAGCTTCGCGCACTGGTCGCCGAAGAAGATCGCCGAGTGCGCCCACAAGCAGCGCGGGCTCCTGGCCTCGGGGCTGGCCGCGCTGCGGCCGGGCGGCGCGCTCGTCTACTGCACCTGCAGCTTCGCCCCCGAGGAGAACGAGGACGTCGTCCTCGAGACCCTCGCGGGCCTCGGCGACCGCGTGGTCACGACCCCGCTCGACCCCTGGCTGCCGCAGCGCCCGCCCGACTGGACGCCCGGTCTGCGCGGCCTCGACCACGCGCTGCGGGTCCTGCCCGGACCGCTCTGGGACGGCTTCTTCCTGGTCCGCCTGGAGAAGCGGCCCTGACTCCGGCCGGCCTCGAAGGCCGGCCCGAGCTCCGCAGCCAAACGGCGACCTCGGCTCGGAAAACCGAACCCATTCGAGGGCATCTTCTCGTATACTGTCGCGCCTCGACCCTGCGCGACACGCGGCTCGAGAAGGACTTGCGATGCGGTTTCTCGGCACATGGCGCGGCGCGATGGCGAGCTTGCTGACCGGCCTCCTCGCCGCCTGCGGTGACGGCGGCAGCGCGACCGACACCAGCACGGCCGACGTCGCCGACGGCCTCGATGGCCAGGCCACGGTCGCGACCGACACCGCCGTGACGACCGACGCGGCGCCCGACAGCGCGCTGCCGGACACCGAGGTCGACAGCGCCGTCGCCGACGACACCGCGGTCGACGTCGACGACGACGCGACCCCGGACGTCGAGGACACGACCGTCGACGCCGACGACACGACCGTCGAGGACACGACCGTCGACGTCGAGGACACGACCGTCCCCGAGGACACGACCGTCGTCGTCGAGGACACGACCGTCGTCGAGGACACGACCGTCGTCGAGGACACGACCGTCGTCGAAGAGACCACCGTGACCGCCGACACGACGGTCAGCGAGGACACCGTCGACCACGCCGCCGCCATCGCCAACTGCCAGGAGGAGCCGGCGCTGCCGCTCGAGTTCGAGACGCTCACCGGCTTCACCGGCTCGGAGGACTTCGCCTTCCGCGACAAGTGGGTCTACTCGGTCGACGAGAACTCGAACCTCGTCCGCGACACGGTCACCGGCGCGGGCTCGCTGGTGCTCCCCGGGCTGTCGTCCTTCGCGGCCGGCATGGCCATCCTCCCCGACGGGCGCCTGGTCGTGAACGACGCCGCGTCGAACGCGGTGGTCATCGTCGACATCACCGCCAACCCGGTCACGAAGACCGTGCTGCTCGGCGACCTGTCGTACCCCAACGGGCTCGACGTCGACCCCGACGGCTTCGTCTACATCTCCGAGCAGGACGCCGGCCGCGTGCGGCGCATCGACTCGCAGACCGGCGACTACGAGATCCTGGCGACCGACCTCTACAACCCCAACGGCGTCTCGTTCGGGCCGGGCTATCGCCGGCTCTACATCGGCAGCTTCGGCGGCGGCACGGTGACCGCCCTCGAGCGCGACGTGAACGGCGTCTGGGGCGCGCCCTTCGTCTACCTGACCATCCCCGGCGTGGCCGCCCCGCCGACGCCGCTGCCGATGTGCAAGGGCAGCGCCGCCGGCGACTGGTGCTACACCAACCAGAGCGTCGGCGGGCAGTGCCAGCAGGTCGGCTCGGGCACGGCGCTCGAGTGCGTGCCCGACCCGGGCGGGGCCGATCCGATGGTCGAGATCTGCCGCGGCCTGGCCCTCGACGCCACCTGCTCGATCAAGCTCGCCGGCAAGGTCTACAGCGGCACCTGCAGCGACTCGGGCTTCGGCGCCGACCTCGTCTGCAGCATCCAGCAGAGCCAGTCCCAGCCCTGCTTCCACATCCACGAGGGCCAGCCCTGCGTGAGCTTCGAGTTCGGCACGCCCACCTTCGGCGTGTGCGTCGACGCGCCCAACATCCCGCCCGAGCTCGGCTACCCCGACCACGGCACGTTCTGCATCCAGCCCGGCGGCAGCGGCGATCGCGGCGGCATGGACGGCCTCAACGTCGACGCCTGCGGCACCGTGTACGTGACCGAGTACATTCAGGGAATCGTCTGGCGCAAGGCGCCGGGCGGGCCGGTCGAGGAGGCCACGACGCTGCCGAGCCAGTGGATCCCCAACATGCACTGGGGCAACGACATCGGCGGCTGGAATTCCACCACGCTCTACGTGGCCGACCGCGACGACAAACGACTCTTCGGCCTGCACATCGGGAGGAAGGGCAAGCAGGAGACCGTGACGTGGCCGACTACACCCTGAGCCGATCCATGGCCCTCGCGGCCACGTTCGCGCTCGCCGCCTGCGGCGACTCGGGCGGCGACGCGCACGACACCACGGCCACCGACAGCGCGGTCGCCACCGACACCGCCGCGACGACCGACGCCGGCGACGCGACGACGACGCCCGACGCGACCACCGACGCGACCGCCGTCGACAGCGCCGACAGCGAGCCCGGCGACACGTCCGCGCCCGACATCGCGCCCGACGCCGACGACGCCACCACGACGCCCGACGCCGACGACGCCACCGCAACGCCCGACGCCGACGCCACGACCGACGCCGACGACGCGACCGACGCGGGCGACACCGCCACCGGCCCCGACCTCGCCGGCGCCTGCCCGTTGGCCACGCGCCTCGGAGGCTTCCAGGTCGTCGACGACGGCGAGTTCGGCTACGCCGAGGGCACCATCTCCGACTCGGTCCTGCCGGTCGCGGTGCTCGAGGTGGTCGCGACCGACGCCGAGTGCACGCTCTACCAGAAGAAGAACCCCTTCTGCTCGCCGCCCTGCAACGCCTCGCAGACCTGCGACTACAGCGGCACCTGCATCCCCTACCCGGCGCCGCAGGACCTCGGCGACGTGACCCTCACCGGCCTCGACGGCGGCACCGTGGTCATGCATCCGGTGCAGCCCGGGAACCTCTACTACGCCACCGACATCCCCTACCCGCCGTGGACCGCGGGCGCCGCGCTCCAGCTCACGACGGCCGGCGGCGCCTTCGCCGCGCTCACGCTCGACGGCGTCGCGCCGACGGCCTTCACGCCGACCGAGACCACCTGGAGCCTGAGCGCCGGCCAGCCGCTGACGGTGCACTGGGACGCCCCGACCGGACCGGTCGCGACCAAGGTCGAATTGCAGCTGCTCATCGATCAGCACGGCAACGCGCCGGGCAGCCTGCGCTGCCTCTTCGACGACGACGGCGAGGGCACGGTCTCGGCGGCCATCCTCGACCAGCTGCGCAACCTCGGCATCTCCGGCTTCCCGAGCGGCAAGCTCACGCGCCAGACCGTCGACTCGACCGCCGTCGGCGAGAGGGCTGCGCCGACTTCGCTGCGCGCGCGCCGCGCTCGATCAAGGTCACCGTCGTCGGCCACATCCCGTGCAAGAAGAACGCGGACTGCCCGACCGGCACCATGCACTGCGACATCCCCAACGAGACCTGTGTCGACAACTGACGAGGCCCTGGTCCTGGCGCTCGGCAGCGCGCTGCACACGGCCGGCGCGCCCGCGCACCGCCTGGAGGAGACACTCGAGCGCCTGACCGAGCACCTCGGCATCGAGGCCCAGTTCTTCTCGACGCCGACCGCGCTCATCATCGGCTTCGGCCCGCTGGCGCGGCAGCACACGCGCCTCATCCGCGTCGAGCCGGCCGAGCTCGACCTCGGTCGCCTCGATCGCCTCGACGCCACCATCCGCCACGTGACCTCGGGCGAGCTCGCCGCGATCGAGGCGCTCGCCGAGATCGAGCGAGGACCCTGCCGCGCCCCGGTGCGCCCCGGTCCGGTCGGCCTGGTCATCGTCTACGTGCTGCTGTCGGCGACCTCGGCGCCAAGCCGGCGGCGGCTGGGCCGAGATCACCATCGGCGGCGGGGTCGGCGCGGTGGTCGGCCTCTTCGCGGTGGTGTGGCCGCGCGTCACGACGGGCGCGCCGGTTCTCGAGTTGCTGTACGCCGCGGCCGCCTTGCCTCATCGCCGCGGCCGCCAAGCTCTTGCCCGGCGTGCCCGTCTCGCCCTACATCGCGACGCTCTCGGCGCTGGTCGGCCTGCTGCCCGGCTTCACCCTCACGGTGGCCGTGACCGAGCTCGCCACGCGCCACCTGCGTCCGGCACCGCGCGCGCGCGACGGCGGCGGCGGTGACGCTGCTCCAGCCGGTTGCCGGCGTGGCGCTCGGCGAGCGCCTCGGCACCGCCGCCTTCGGCCCGGCCAGCCACCGGCGCCGATCCGGCCGCGCTGCCGCCCTGGACCGAGGGCCTCGCGTTGCCCATGTCGCCCTTCATCCTGGCGGCGCTGACGCACGCGCCCTGGAAGCGCATCAACGGCATCTTCGTCGTGAGCATCGCCGGCTACTTCGGCGCGCGCGTGGGCGGCGACCTGCTCGGCCGCGAGCTCGGCGCTTCGGCCGGCGCGTTCGTGGTGGCCTTGCTCTCGCGCGCCTACGTCGACTCGGGCGGCACGCAGCTGGCCACGCTGGTGCCGGCCTTCCTCCTGCTGGTGCCGGGCAGTTTCGGTTTCAAGAGCGTCTCGCTCTTCCTCGGCCAGGACGTGACGAGCGGCATCGACGCGGCCATCCGCATGATGCTCATCGCCATGGCCATCGCCGCCGGCCTGCTCGTCGCGCAGGCCATCGGCACGCGCCGCCGCGTCACGCTCTGACGGCGACCTGCTGCTGCACCCGCGCGCTCAGCGCGGACGCGGGATGAAGCGCACGTCGAGCTCGTACTGCCAGGTGTCGGTGAGCGCGCGGCGCAGCACTTCCAGGGCCCTCGTCGGCGAAGGTCAGGACGCGCAGGATGTCCTCCTTCGGCGTCGGCGACCAGCGCTCGATGCGATCCTCGGTGAGCCCGCCGGCCGCGTCGAAGGCGCGCGCGCGCAGGAGGTCGTGCGGACCGCCGTCGCTCGCGCCGCGGTCGAGCGACTCGGCCACCATGCGCTCGTCCTCGTCGTAGTCGATGACGATCTGCAGGCTGCGCGCGGTCGCGAAGGGCGCGCCCGCCGCGGCCCCGCCGTGCCCGTACCAGCCGCCGTCCCACGAGGTCGCGTCGGCCGTGGCCGCGCCCGCGACGTACCAGCCCTCGGCCACCGGATAGCCGTGGCCGTAGGCGCTCGGCAGCACGTCGCAGGCCGCGTCGCCGCTGCCGCGCGTGACGACCACGGAGGTGGCCCACGGGTCGGCGCGATCGGCCAGCGCCTGCAGGTCGTCGATCGGATGGGCCCGCACGAGCGCCTCGTCGGCGGCCGAGAGCACCTCGGGCGTGGCGATGCTGCGGCGCACGAGGCGCGCGCCGTCGGCCTCGGCCGTGAGCTCCCAGCGCGCGTCCTCGAACACCACGCCGTCGAAGGTGCGCCGCACGGTCGCCCCGGCCGCGTCGACGTCGTCGAGATCAAAGGTCCAAGTGGCCGCCAGGCGATGGCCGTCGACCTCGCGGCTGGCGTCGGCGGGGCGGCACCAGCGGCCGGCCAGCGGCCCTTCCGCCGTCGCGACGGGTTTCGCGTCTTCGAACGCGCAGCCGGAAGCGAGCATCGATGCGGCGATGAGCAGGCTCGGAACGGGGCGACTCGACACGGCTCACCTCCTCGTACGGTCGGCTACGCAAGGGCGGTGCCGGGCCTGAACCCTATAGAGTTCCACGGCCGACGGGAAGGCGGCGGCCCGAGTTACGCTAAAATCCCTTACGCCGTGGCCAACTCCAATTACAGCCCCGACCCCGGCTTGGAATGGCGGCTCGGCGTGTCGAGTTTCGACCCACGGTACGTGCGTGCGAGCGTCTCGCGCTCGAAGGAGTGTCCGGTGCAGAAGTCCCTCTGGAAGAATCACGGTCAGTGGCAATGCCTCGCACACGTGCCACCGATCACCTTGCCGGCGTCGGCCGCGCGCTGCTGGATGGTGGGTTGCTCGGTGCGCCCGAGCGAGGCCGAGCGTCCTGAAGAGGTCATCGCGCCGCCCGAGCCGGTGGTCCTCGACAACGTCAAGGTGCTCTCGGTCGGCACGCCGAACCCGAACGGCGAGAAGTGCGCCTACCCGAGCTGCAACAACATCGCTCGCGACGGCTCGAAGTACTGCAGCCGCACGTGCTCGAACCGCAACGCCCGGAAGCGCCACAAGGAGCGCCGCGACGCGGCATGAGCGCGGCGACGACCCGGAGCGCGGGCTCCGGCGGGGCCGCTGCATGATCGACGATCGCACGCGATGAGGGCACAGGCCGGGGCGACCCGGCCTTCGCCTTTTGAGGCGTCGCTCGGCCGGCGCTCGGGCCGACGTCGCTCGCGGCGCGGGGCGCGCGCCTTCCCCCGGCGCAGCGACAGCGGTATCGTCCGCGACCGGAGGTTCTATGGGCGCGGTCGTGATTCGTGGCGGGACGGTGGTGACGGCGGACGGGCAGGCGCGAGCGGACGTGCTCGTCGTCGACGAGACGATCCACGCGGTGGGCGTCGACGTCGAGGCGCCGGCCGGGGCGCGCGTGATCGATGCGAGCGGGGCCTACGTCATGCCCGGCGGCATCGACCCGCACACGCACATGGAGCTGCCCTTCATGGGCACGGTCGCCTCCGAGGACTTCTACACCGGGACGTGCGCGGCCATGGCCGGCGGCACCACGACGATCATCGACTTCGTCATCCCGGGTGTGAAAGAGCCTTTCATGGATGCCTTCCGCAAGTGGTCGGGCTGGGCCGAGAAGGCGGCCGGCGACTACTCGTTCCACGTGGCCGTGACGTGGTGGGACGACAGCGTGCACCGCGACATGGGCATCCTCACGACCGAGCACGGCGTGAACAGCTTCAAGCACTTCATGGCCTACAAGAACGCCATCATGTGCGACGACGAGACGCTGGTGCGCTCGTTCTCGCGCTGTCGCGAGCTGGGCGCGCTGGCCACGGTGCACGCCGAGAACGGCGAGCTCGTGTTCCAGCTCCAGGCCGACGTCTTCAACCGCGGCATCGCCGGCCCCGAGGGCCACCCGCTGTCGCGCCCGCCCGAGGTCGAGGGCGAGGCCGCCAACCGCGCCATCCGCATCGCCGAGGTGCTGGGCGTGCCGGTCTACCTCGTCCACACCTCGTGCATCGACGCGCTCGAGGCCGTGACGCGCGCGCGCCTCGAGGGCCAGCGCGTCTTCGCCGAGTGCCTGGCCGGGCACCTCCTGGTCGACGACTCGGTGTATCGCAACCCCGACTGGCGCCACGCCGCGCACCACGTCATGTCGCCGCCCTTCCGCTCGAAGGAGCACCAGGACGCGCTCTGGCGCGGCCTCCAGGCGGGCATGATCCAGACGACCGCGACCGACCACTGCTGCTTCAAGACGGCGCAGAAGGCGATGGGCCACGAGGACTTCAGGAAGATCCCCAACGGCACGGGCGGCG
Organism: Myxococcota bacterium; assembly: GCA_046351155.1. GTDB lineage: Bacteria > Myxococcota_A > UBA9042 > PHBI01 > PHBI01 > JAXLYZ01. The sequence goes on along the minus strand of JAXLYZ010000010.1, from coordinate 260,349 downwards.
TCGAGGACCGCATGGCCGTCCTCTGGGACCGCGGCGTCCGCACCGGCCGCCTCACGCCGTCCGAGTTCGTCAAGGTGACCTCGACCAACGCGGCCCAGATCTTCAACATCTACCCGCAGAAGGGCGCCATCGTGCCGGGCGCCGACGCCGACCTCGTGGTGTGGGATCCCGAGGCCAGCCGCACCATCTCGGCGGCGACCCACCACCAGAACATCGACTTCAACATCTTCGAGGGCATGACCGTGACCGGCATCCCGGTCGTCACGCTCTCGCGCGGCGCGGTGGTGTGGGAGGGCGGGCAGGTCAACGCCCAGCGCGGCCGCGGCAAGTACGTGCCGCGTCGCTGCTTCCCGTCCTACTGGGGCGCGCAGATGAAGCGCAACGCCCAGCACGCCTGGACCGCGGTCGAGCGCGCCGAGGGCTGAGAGCCTCGGGCCGGACCGCGGGCGGTCGCCGCCCGCTCGCCGGTTCGGTCGCGCGCCCGGCGCGACCGACCCGTCCTCCCGCTCTGCACCGCACGGCCCGCCGATCCTCTCGGCTCGGGGGCCTGCGCCGCGCGACTCACGACCCAGGCACCTCGCCCGTCAGGGGCGAGGCGCCGCTCGGATCGATCACTCGTCGTCGTCGGCGTCGTCCTCGACGAACTCTTCCTCGTCGTCGTCCTCGTCCTCGTCGTCATCCTCGTCGTCGTCGTCCTCATCGAGGTCGTCGTCGTCGAGGTCGTCGTCGAGGTCGTCGTCCTCGTCGTCGAGGTCGTCCTCGTCCTCGTCATCGAGGTCGTCCTCGTCCTCGTCGTCGAGGTCGTCGTCCTCGTCGTCGAGGTCGTCGTCCTCGTCATCGAGGTCGTCGTCCTCGTCGTCGAGGTCGTCGTCGTCCTCTTCCTCGTCTTCGTCCTCGTCGTCCAGGTCCTCTTCTTCCTCCACGTCATCATCGTCGTCGTCGCGGCCGATGGACATCACGTCGAACAGTTCCCAGGCGGTGTCTTCGAGCAGCATGGACCTTCTCTCATGCAGGAGTTGCAGGGGCATTCTTATGCGCGTCGCAGAAACGAGCAAGCGCGGACGGGTCGCTCGGAGGCCGACCTCGCCGGCTACCCTCCAAGCTCAGGGGGTGCGTCAGGGCGCGGGCCCTGGCGGATCAAGTTTTCAGAAAATTGCCGATCAGGTTCGTGGTCCGCTCAGTTGAGGCCGGACGTTACGGGGTCCGCTCGGGCCAGCGCTACCTGCCTTCGTGAGCGACGCGTGTCAAGGCGTTCGATACCCTCACGCGTCGACGAACGACGATGCCGCGAAGACATCGGCGAGCAGCGTCCCGAGCGGGTACGGGACCATCGTGCACAGCGCGTCGACCGCGCGGATGACGAGCATCGCGCGCCGGGCCACGATGCGCACGACCTCCGCGGACGGGCGCGGATCGTGCACGCCGAGCCACTGCACGCCGGCGCTCGCGAACGCCACCACGCGCTCCAGGGCGGGGTCGACCATGTCGGCGAGCTCGCGCTCACCCACCGCGCGCGAGAGCTCGGCCAGCGCTCGGAAGCGCTCGGCGCGATAGCTATCGCCGCGCTCGCGTTGGCGCTCGAGCGCGGCCAGGGCGAGCTGCGCGGCATACGCCGGCGGCGGGCTCCAGCTCGGCGCGGTGGTCGCCGCGCCGCCGTCGAGCGGGGCGCGGTCCATGGCGTGCAGCACCGCCAGCAGGCGCTGCGGGTCCGAGCGCGCGCGGTCGAGCGCGGCCCACCACGCCTCGCGCAGCGCCAGCACGCGCTCGAGCGGCGCGGTGGCGAGGCCCTCCCAGCGCGGCGTCGCCGACACCTCGGCGGTCGGGTGGTAGGGCCAGCTCGGGTCGTCGTGGCGCGCGAGCGCGAACGGCTCGGCGTCGCTCGCCAGCATGCGCGACGCCGTCGGGCAGGTGAGGTTGAAGGCGACCTCGACGCGGTCGGGCAGCAGCGCCACCCAGCGCGGGAAGTTGCGGCAGCCGGCGGGCAGCGCGTGGAGCCCGGCCGAGCGATGGATGGCGCAGGCGCGGTCGGTGGCGGCGAGGTTGACGCAGCCGTCGTCGCGCTGCCGCCACACCATGGTCTCGTGGGTCACGGCCGGGTCGAGCACGCGGCGCGCGTCCAGCGTCTCGGCGATGAGGCGACCCTCGTCGTCGCTCGCGGCGAGGAGGCCGCGCATGCGCGGCACCTCCTCGTCGGAGGCCGGGGCGCGCACCGGGGCGCGGCAACACACGAGCGAGCGCTGGCACTGATACGCGGCGAAGACGCGAGGCAGATAGAGCGGGAGCACGGGCCCGAGAGTGACATCGACGCGCGCGATCGGGAAGACGCGCGCGGTCGCGCCCGCGAACTGTCGTTGACCCGCGCCCGGCGATGGCCGACCATGCCGCCATGGCGTTCGACGAGCTGCTCCAGGGGTTTCCCGTCGTCATCACGGTCAACGTTGCCTGGGGCGACATGGACGCCTTCCAGCACGTCAACAACACGCGCATCTTCCGGTACATGGAGGACGCGCGCATCGCCTACTTCGAGCGCACCGGCATCGCCGATCTGAGCGGCCCGCAGGAGGGCATCGGCCCCATCCTCGCGCAGACCGCCGCGCGCTTCCGGGCGCCGCTGCGCTACCCCGACGAGGTGCAGGTCGGCGCGCGCGTGACCAGCGTGAGCCAGCACTCCTTCAAGATGGAGTACCGCGTCGTGTCGGTGGCGCTGCATCGCGTGGTCGCGACCGGCAGCGCCGTCGTCGTGGCGTACGACTACGTCGAGGAGAAGAAGGCCCTGCTGCCCGACGTGTGGAACAAGGCGCTCTCGGGCGTCGAGGGCTGCGACCTGTCGGTGCCGCGGCCGCTCATCGACGGGGACGAGGACTGAGTCCCTCGGATGGCCTCGCTCCGGCCCCGCTCATCCGTCAAGCGGACTCGGTCTGGCCACGGCCGCTGAGCCAGCGCGCCTCGAGCGTCGCGCGGTCGATCCAGTCGTCGGCGTCCTGATCGAGCCAGGCCTCGAGGTTCATGCCCGGGGCGCCGGGCGGGTCCCACGGCGGCGGCGGCTTCCGCCAGCGACCGTCGGCGCGGCGCATGTGCGAGCGATCGGTGGCGAGGCCGGCGACCCAGCGCTCGCGCGGCACGACGCGGAAGCGCGGGTGGAAGCGCGGCCGCACCACCTCGGGCTCTAGGAAGGTCGCGGCCAGCCACGCGCTGGCCGGCAGCGTCGGGCCGAGGCGGCAGTCGGGATCCCAGAGGCGCGGCTCGTCGAGGTCGGGCGGCTCGAGCTCGGCCACGACCACGTGGTAGTCCCACAAGACCGGCTCGCCCGGGTCGGCGGCGCGCTGCGACCAGCAGGCCACGCGGCCGCCGCGGTTGGCGACCAGCACCGCCGCCGCCGGTCCGCGCACGAGCGCGGTCGCGGCCAGCAGGCGCCAGGCGTTCTCCTCGCAGTAGTACGGCCAGTAGGGGATCGGCTCGGGTTCGGCGGGCTCGGCCATTGCGGGACAGCATCACCCAAAGCCCCGCGCGCTGATACCGTTGCGGCGGCAAGGCCGCGCGGGCTATGGCGTGGCGACGGCGAGCCCGGCGCTGGCGGGCCGTTCGGAAAACAGTCCTTTCGTACCCATGAAAATAGGGTTATCATGCGACTCGTCTGGGCAATCTCGATGGTGCTCGTGTCGGCTTGCGGTGGCGCAGTCGAGGGCGCAAGGCCAGGGGTCGGAGGGGACGGGACGGACGCCGCGGCGTCCGATGCGACCTCGGGCCCCGACGGGACGGCCGCGGGCGACGCGTCGTCCGACAGCGCGGGCACGGGCGCCGACAGCACGGGCGTGCCTGACGCACACGTCGGCGTGCCCGGCCGCGACGACGACTTCGACGGCGTCGACGACGGCGCCGACAACTGCCCCGGCCTGTTCAACCCCGATCAGAAGGACGTCGACCACGACGGCATCGGCAACCCCTGCGATGCGGTGGTCGACGACCGCGACGGCGACAACGTCCCCGACGTGGCCGACCCGTTCCCCGACGACCCGCAGCGCCCGGGCGTCGTCAACGCGGCCACCGTCTATGCCCACACCTCGACCGAGCTCTACTACCTCGAGGTGAAGACCGGCGACGTGTACCTGGTCGACGCCTTCCACTGGCCGGCCGACGCGTCGAGCCGCGAGATGACCGACATCGCCATCGATCGCTTCGGCGTCCTCTACGGCATCAGCTTCGCCGACGTCTTCGCCATCGACCCGCAGACCGCGCAGTGCTGGCGCCTGGCGCCGCTGCCGCAGGAGTTCAACGGGCTCACCATGGTGCCGGCCGATCTGCTGGGCCAGGCCGACGACATGCTCGTCGGCATCTCCAACGAGGGCGGCTGGTGGCGGCTCCAGCTCGTGCCGACGGTGCCGCCGTCGGCCCAGCAGCGCGTGCAGCTCACCTTCTTCGGGCAGTACGGCAGCAGCTGGACCTCGAGCGGCGACGCCTTCTCGATCGTCGGCGTCGGCACGTTCGCGACCGTCGACACGGCCAGCGACGACCGCGACTACCTCGTGGCCATCGACCCGACGACCGGCGCCGTGAGCCAGACCATCGGCCGCATCACCGGCTTCGACTCGGTCTACGGGCTGGCCGGCTGGCGCGACAAGGCGTTCGCCTTCGACGCGAGCGGCGAGGTCATGGTCCTCGACCTGACGACCGGCGCCATCGTCACGCGCAAGCAGACCGGCCACGCCTGGTGGGGCGCGGGCGTCCGCACCATCCTCGACGATCAGTGAGGCTCAGGAGGACTGGGACTCGAGGACCTCGAAGCTCCAGGCCTTGAGGGCCACGGCCTTGGGCCGCAGGAACTGATCGAAGAAGGCGAGCCGATCGGGGTCGAGCTTGAAGCGCTCGTGCGCGGCGGCCGAGCCGAGGCGGAAGGTCAGCGCCAGGTCCCAGCTCTTCTCGGGCGGGGCGTTGGTGTGGTGCGCCTGGGCGTCGGAGAGCGCGATGACCTCGGGCAGGGCGCGCGCGACCTGGAACGAGGTGACGCCGGGGATGAGCGGCAGGAGGCGGTAGGCGTGCTCGACGACGTAGTCCCGCGCCAGGGCGTCGTCATTCTCGGCGTCGAGCTTCACGAGTGCGATGTGGACGATCTCGGCCATGCCTTCTCATCGCACATTCGCGGGCGCCGGTCGCGCCTCGTGACCCGATGCGCGCCGGCCGGGGGCCGTGATATCCTCGCGCCGGTTCCCGTCACCATCAGGAGTCATGCCATGAGGATCAGTCACTTCGGCGTGGTGCTCGCGCTCTCGGCGAGCGCGTGCGGCAAGAAGGCGCCGCCGCCCGAGCCCACCAAGGCGCCCGAGACCAAGGCCCCCGAGACCAAGGCCCCCGAGACCAAGCCCCCCGAGGCTGCCGACGCGGCCGCGCCCGAGCCGGCCGACGCCGGCCCGGCGACGCCTGAGGCCGACGCGGCTCCGGCCATGGCGGCCGACACCGGCGAGGCCGCCGCCGAGGACGCGGCCGCGCCTGCGCCCGACCAGGCGCTGGTCGATGCCGGCAAGCGCATCGCCGCCATGTCCGGGTGCGCCCTGTGCCACACCCCGTTCGGCCCGACCGGGCCCGACATGGCCAAGATGTGGGGCGGCGGCCTGGAGGTCCCGGAGGCCTTCGGCACCTGGCGCTCGCCCAACATCTCGCAGGACAAGAAGACCGGCATCGGCGGCTGGACCGACGAGCAGATCGCCGCGGCCGTGCGCGAGGGCGTGCGCCCCGACGGCTCGCACCTCTATCCGATGATGCCCTACCCCTTCTACAACCGCATGACCGACGCCGACGTGAAGGCGCTCGTCGCGTTCCTGCGGACGGTCCCGGCGGTCGAGAACGTGGTGGCCGGCAACACCGACCTGCCCATCCCCAAGGTCGAGGTACCCAAGCCGACCAACGCGCCGGTGGCCGACGACCCGGTGCACCGCGGCGAGTACTTCGGGACGCTCGGGCACTGCGGCGCGTGCCACACGCCGATGACCGCCGACGGCAAGGGCTTCGACATGGCCAAGGCCTACGCCGGCGGCCAGTCGATGGAGATGCCCGCCTTCTTCGACGGCACGCTCTACACGCCCAACATCACCTCCGACGCGAAGACCGGCATCGGCGGCTGGAGCGAGGACGAGCTGACGGCGCTCTTCCGGACCGGCAAGAAGAAGGACGGCACGCCGCTCATCGGGCCGATGGCGATGTACGTGCCGGCGTGGACCACGCTCGCCGACAGCGACATCAAGGACCTGACGACGTGGGTGAAGTCGATCCCCGCGGTCGAGAACGCCGTACCGAAGTCGACGGCCAAGCCGAAGGGCCCGCCGCCCGGCGACGCCCCGCCCCAGCTGCTCGAGGACGCGCGCCGAAGCCCGACGCGCCGAAGCCGGCGACGCCCCGCCCGCGCCGCCCAAGTGATGCCCTGAATGAGATCGTTCGCCCGCTCCGTCGCGTCCTGCCGCTCCTCGCCGTCGTCGCCCGCGCGCCGCGCGGCGAGGTATCGCGGCCGGCCGCGCCCGCGCGTGAGTCGGCGCGGGTGGCCGACATGCGGGGCCTTGGGCGAGGCGCTCTTCTACGGGCGCGGCGGCTGTACGACGTGCCATCGGCTCGGCGCCGACGGCGGATGCCGAGACGGCCCGAACCTCGGTGTCGGGCTCGGCTTCGCCTTGCCGGTGGCGCGCCGCGAGCACGCCGGCGGCGACGGCTTCGGCTACGTGCTGCGCTCGCTCGTCGACCCCGGCCTGTCGTGCCCGGCTATCCGGCCGGCAGATGCCGCGCGTCGAGGAGCCGCCGCAGGGGCTCGACGACCGCGACCTGGCGGCGCTGGCGGCCTTCGTTCATGCCGCGGGCGCGGACGCGCCGGGGTCGCCGACCACCGCGCCGTTGAGCGACCGCGCGCGCCGACGGCGCGGCGCGAGAGATAGCCCAGGTCTGCCGCGCGCGGGCGACGGTGGCCGAGAAGCGCATGGCCGAGCTCGGGGCGCGCGTCCGGCTCGACGCGGCGATCCCGGGCGAGGCGCGAAGTGTACGTGGCGCGCGGGTGCGCGGGGTGCTACGGCCCGCCCGAGCCGACGCCGCTGCCGCCGCCTCGGGCGGCGTCGTCCGAGCCCGCGCGCGGTGCTCGACTGGCTGGTGGGCGCGCTGCCGCGCCACGAGTCGTGCCCCGACCTCGGTCGCCCTTCCGAGCTGGCCGATCTCGCCGCGTGGCTCGCAGCGCCGCGGCGCTAGCGCCAGGAGTCTCGACGAACGCGGCGCGTCATGGGATGGTCGCGCATCTTTGCGCCGCGGAGGGGGACATGAGTGAGGGGGACCTCGAGGGCGAAGTGCTCGCGAGCCAGTTCAGGATCCTGAAGAAGCTCGGGGCGGGCGGCATGGGCGCCGTGTACCTCGCCGAGCAGATCGAGATGGATCGCAAGGTCGTCGTGAAGGTGCTCCACCCCGAGCTCACCGCGATGAACCCGACGGCCATCGAGCGCTTCCGGCGCGAGGCCAAGGCGGTGGCGCAGCTGAACCACCCGAACATCGTGCAGGTGTTCGTGTTCGGCCAGGCCGAGAACGGCCAGCTCTACTTCGCCATGGAGTACATCGAGGGCCGCGACCTGGCGCACGACCTGGCCAAGGGCTCGATGCCGCAGCCGCGCGCGCTGAAGATCCTCGACCAGGTGTGCGCCGCGCTCGTCGAGGCCCACGGCGCGGGCATCGTGCACCGCGACCTGAAGCCCGAGAACGTCATGCTGGCCGACCGGCACGGCAACCCCGACTACGTGAAGGTGCTCGACTTCGGCATCGCCAAGCTCCACGACTCGGGCACCGACGGCAAGCCCACGCTCACGCAGGCCGGCACCGTCTTCGGCACGCCGCGCTACATGTCGCCCGAGCAGGTGAAGGGCGAGCCTGTCGACGCGCGCCCGGACATCTACGCCGCGGGGCTCCTCTTCCACGAGATGCTCACCGGGCGGCACCCCTTCGTCGCGTCGAGCACCATCGACTACCTGATGAAGCACGTGAGCGAGCCTGCACGCCTGGCCGCCGAGCGCCCTCGCCGACCTCGACATCTCGCCGCGCGTCGAGTCGATCATCATGAAGGCGCTCGAGAAGGACCCGGCCGATCGCTACCAGAGCGCGGCCGAGATGCAGCGCGACGTGCGCACGGCGCTGCGCGATGCCTCGAGGCGGTGCGCGGCTATCCGAGCGCCGCCCGAGCCAGGCGCCGCCGGCCAAGGCGAAGACGGCCGCGTCGGTGAAGGGCCGCACCGTGACGCATGTGCCCGACGAGCGCGTGCCGGTCGCGAAGGGCGCGCGAAAGGGCGTGCACCCGGCCGTGTGGGCGGTCGTCGCGCTCATCCTGGTGGGCGGGCTGGTCGGGCTCGTGCTGGCGCTGAAGCCGCCCGCGGGCGGACCCGCCGGGACGGGCGGCGGGACGCTGGCCTTGAGCGGCGGCGATCCGGGCAAGCCCGATCCGAAGAAGCCGGACCCGAAGAAGCCGGACCCGGTGAAGCCCGACCCGGTGAAGCCGGACCCCGACAAGCCCGACCCCGACGACGGGGAGAAGCCCGACCCGGACAAGCCCGACCCGGACAAGCCCGACCCCGACAAGCCCGACCCCGACGAGGAGCCGGCCCCGACCACCAACATCGCCGAGAACGGCGAGATCGACGGCTTCCCGCTGCCGGTCGACACGAAGCTCCAGGCCAGCGTGTCGAGCTCGGAGATCTACGACTCGACGCTGCCGGCGCGCGACATCCTCAACTTCTACAAGGCCAAGCTCCACGGCAAGTACTCGATGAAGCCCATCCCCAACGGGCTCATGATCGAGGACGAGGACTCGCCCTTCAGCTACATCACCATCACCGGCGGGGTCGGCGGCCACATGATGCTGGCGCTCACGCGCAACACGCTGGTGGCGCCGAAGACGCCGACCGGCCCGGTCGAGCCGGCCTTCGGGGTGAAGTTCCCGGACGACGCGAGCTCGATCATGAAGGCCGACTCGGCCGTGGTCATGCGCAGCAAGAAGCCCTTCAAGGAGGTCTGCGACTTCTACGCGCTGAGCCCCGAGTACGGCACCCACAAGTCGGTGTTCGTGTCGCGCGGCGAGATGCAGGGGCAGACCTACTGCAGCATCGCCAACACCGGCCAGGAGGGCACCGAGGACCTGAAGTGGCAGGCCATCGCCATCGTGCCCGACCCGATGGAGGCCGGCTCGGTGATGATCACCGTGGCCCCCAAGATGGGGAACTGAGCGGCCGCGAGGGGCGTCGATCGGCGCCGTCGACGCGGCGCGCGAGCGCGGTGATCAGGGCGCGCAGGCGTCGACGGGCTCGGGCCCGATGACGTGGACGGCGTGGGCCTCGACCTCGAACGCCGCCGAGAAGCCGTCGCCGATGCGCGGGTCGTCGACGCAGTCGGCGCCCGCGATGCGGTTCGCGCAGTCGCCGTCGTCGCAGCAGCCGGTGATGGTGACGGGCGCGGTGAGGCAGGGGATGCCGGCGGTCGTGACCCACTGGATGAAGTCGAGCTTGCCGTTGCCTTCGGTGTCCTGATCGATGTGGCCGGCGAAGCCGAGCACCGCCTGGAGCGCCGTCGGGCACAGCGGCGTCAGCGCCGAGGTGTCGATGTGGGCCAGCGCCGAGGCCGGCAGGACGCCGCCCAGGCGGCCGTCGTCGAGGCCGCGGAGCACGCCCTGATCGACCACGAGGTGGCCCTCGAGGCGCGAGCGCGCGATGGCCAGGACGCCGAGCGGACCGGCCGGCAGCTCGATGCGATCGGCCCAGGCGCGGAGCCAGGGCGCGGCCGGGCTGTGGGCGGTGGCCTCGGCGTAGATGCCGTTCTGGGCGTCGTCGGCCTCGCCGACGGACGACGCTGGGACGCACGCCGCGAAGGCGCCGGGGGCGCGCCACAGGCTGTAGGGCGGGCCCTCGGCGTCGAGCCAGGGGGGCGGGCTCACGCCGCCGCAGCCGGGGTCCGAGCCGGCGAAGATGCTGACCTCGACGGCGTCGTCGGAGGTCAGCGACTGCACGTCGCCGAGCACGGCGATCTGCAGCAGGTCGCCCGCGTCGACCAGGTTCTTCAGGATGCCGTTCAGCGCGAAGCGCACCGTGTCCGACGAGCCGAGGCGGTTGTCGACGCCGGTGGTCGCGTCGCCGTCGTGGTCGGCGTCGTCGAGGTCCCAGCCGACGTCGGGCGAGAGCACGAGCGAGGTCAGGATGAGCGCGGGCTCGAGGGCGCACGCGCGGCAGCCGTCGTAGGGGCACTGGTCGCCGTCGTCGCACTGCTCGTCGGCCTCGGGGTTGCCGTCGCCGCACATCGCGACGTGGACCTCGGTGTCGGCGGCGTCGGCGAGGGTGTCGGCAGCATCGGCGAGGGTGTCGGGAGCATCGGCGAGGGTGTCGGGAGCGTCGGCGAGCGTCTCGGGAGCGTCGGCGAGGGTCTCCGGAGCGTCGCCGACCGCGTCGGCGCCGACGTCGAGCCCGTCGCGATCGACGAGCGCGTCGACGATCCCCTTCGCGACGCTGTCGCCGCAGCCCACGCCCAGCAGGCCCAGCGCTCCCGCGACCCCGATCATCGCCTCGAACCTCGCACCGCCCCGCCGCATAGCCTCTCCTCGTCCGTCGCGATCCACGCTACTGAAGCGGCCGATGGAGGCGCAACCCCGGCGTGTGCAGCTACTCTTCGCGCTGACGCTCGCGGTCGTCGCGATTTCGACGGCCGCCGTCCTGTTCCGGCTGGCGCCCGACGTGCCGCCGCTGACCGCCGCCGGCGACCGCCTGGTGCTGGCCGGGCTGGTGCTCCTCGCCGTGGTCGGGCCGCGGCGCGTGGCGCGCGTGCCGCGCGGCCGCGGGCTCGGCGCGGGCCTGGCCTACGCGGTCCACTTCGGCGCCTGGGTGGCCTCGCTCGGGCTGACCTCGGTGGCCGCGTCGGTGACGGCCGTCACGACCAGCCCCATCCTGCTCGCGGCCTGGGGCCTCGCCACGCGGCGCGACGCGCCGAGCGCGCGCACGCTGGCGGCGCTGGCGCTGGCGGTGGTCGGCGTGGCCTGGCTCGCGACCACGAGCGGGGCCGAGCGGCCGGCCCACCTGCTCGGCCTCGCGCTGGGGCTGCTCGGCGCGGTGGCCATCGCCGTCTACTTCCTGCTGGCGCGCCGCGGCGGGCCGACGCTGGATGCGCTGGCGTTCTCGTGCGTGGCGACCTTGTCGGGCGGCGTGGCGCTGCTCGTCACCGCGGCCGCGCTGGGCGAGCCGCTCGTGCCGGGCTCGGCCGCCGACGCCTGGCTCGTGGTCGGCGCGGCCGCGCTGCCGCAGCTCGTCGGCCACACGCTCATGACCTGGGCGCTGCGCCAGGCCACGCCGACGACGGTGGCGCTGGCCACGCTGGGCGAGCCGGCGGGCGCGTCGTTCCTGGCCGCCCTGGTGCTGCACGAGCCGCTTTCGACGGCGGCCGCGCTGGCCTGCCTGGTGACGCTCGTCGGCGTGGCCATCGCCGCGTCGCGGCCCGACGGCGGCGCCTCGACAAGCGCGGAGGATCCGGCCACGCTGCCGCCGTGACCGCCTCCATGAACGTCCGCCTGCGCACCGCCACGCCCGCCGATCGACCGGCCCTCGACGCCGTGTACCGCCGCGCGTCGCTGCACGGCGAGGCCGATCGCCAGGCGCTGCTCGCCCACCCCGAGCTGTTCGTGCTCGGTGACGGCGTGGCCGACGGTCGCACGCGCGTCGCGGTCGACGACGCCGGCGTCATCCTCGGCTTCGCCACGCTCGCGCCGCCCGACGCCACGGCGCCCGACGCCCTCGAGCTCGAGGATCTCTTCGTCGACCCGCCGGCCATGCGCCGCGGCATCGCGCGCCGGCTCATCGACGACGCCATCGTGGCGGCGCGCGCGCTCGGCATGAAGCGCATCGACGTCACCGGCAACGCGCAGGCGCGCGCCTTCTACGAGGCGGTGGGCTTCGTCCAGGACGGCGTGGCCGAGACGGCGTTCGGCCCGGCGCCGCGCTTCCGGCTGGCGCTGTCGTGGTTCGACGCCGAGTCGATCCTGGCCAAGCTCGACGGCCTGGCCGCGAACGGCCTGTGGCCGCGCTTCCAGGAGGCGCTCGGCACCTTCGAGTACCACGCCATGCGCATGCTGGCCGTGCGCGAGCGCGGCGGCGCCGGCGACTGGGGCCTGGCCTTCGAGTGCGTGCACGGCGACTTCCTCGACGAGAATGGCGATTTCAACGCCTATGCCGCCAATATCAGCACCTACGTCTACACCCCGCACGACAGCTTCGGCCACCGCCACTGTCGCCCGCTGCCGCTGACGCTGCACGGCGTGCGCTCGCCCATGAGCGCGCACATCGAGGGCGTCACCATCCGCGGCCCGGGCGGCGAGCTCGTGTGCCATGACGCCATGTGCGACGCGCTCGATCTGCGCCCCGGCCGACTCTGTCAGACTCCGCCGGATCTCACGACGCCGTTCATGGACGGCTGCGAGGATCCCAATTTTGTCATATTGCTGCGGGCGTGGCTGGCGCACTTCCCGGGCTCGCTGTGGGGCGACCTGACCGCCGCCTTCGACGGGCCGGTCGATGTCGTCGTCGCGAGCGATGCCTTCGAGCACGTGGTCGGCCCGCTCGGCCAGGGCGACGCGGCGCGCCTGCCGAGCCAGTCGGCGACCTACCGCTCGCTGGCCGACGCGCTCGTGCACCGCGACGGCCGACGCTTCGTGCCCGGGCCGTCGAACCTCGACTGGCGCCTGTGGGCGACGAGCGTCGACTCGCGCGTGCGCTGAGCCCGCGAGGTCGAGCCCGGCCGTCTCAGCGCGGCAGGCCGAGCCCGGCCAATATGCCGATCTCGCCGGCGGTGAGCGCGCCGTCGTAGATGCGCACGTCGTCGAGGTAGCCGGTCCAGTAGATGGACGGCGGGCGCCAGCCGAGGGTGAGGCCGTTCCCGTCGAGCACGGTGCTGAGGCCGATCGGCGCCGCCGCGTCGCGCACGCCGTCGACGTAGAGCTCGACCGTGGCGCCGTCGTAGCGCACCGCGAGGTGGTGCCAGACGTCCGAGAGCGGCGTCACGCCGGCGAGGTCGGCGTTGTGGCCGTAGAAGTAGAGGACGCCCGGGCTGTTCATGGACGTGATGAGGCCGAACATGTTGCCGGTCGAGGCGGTGCCCCACTGCACGAGCGCGCTCTCGGTCGAGTTGACGAGGTTCTTGCCCGAGCGCGCCCACAGCGTGACCGTGCGCGGCGCCGCGCCGAGCGGCAGGCCGGTCGGGGTCGCGACCTGCACGCTGGCCGCGCCGCCGAGCTCGAGGCAGCCGTCGCCGCGGCAGCCGTCGCTGCCCGAGTGCCACACGCCGCCCGTGACCACGCCGTCGTTCGGGCCGGCGCTGTCGTGGGCCGTCGTGCCGCTGGTCTCGTCGAGGGTGTAGCGGCTCACCAGCGCGGCCGGCGCGAGCAGCGTCAGGCTGACCTCGTCGATCCACACGCTGGCGCCCGAGGTGTTGCCGAACTGGAACTGCAGCGAGGCGTCGTTCGGCGCCTCGTCGTCGGGCACGTCGAAGGTGTAGACGTGCTCCTGCCAGGCGGTGCCGACCGGGACGAAGCCGCCGCCGATGCCGGTCTTCGAGTCGGTGAGGCCGTAGCCGACCGAGGTCTGGGCGCTGGCGCGGAGCCAGAACGACAGGCGCACGCGGCGGCCGGCGGGCAGATCGAGCCCGCGCTGGATGATGCCCACGTCGGCCGGCACGTCGGTCGCCGCCGACTCGCCCACCTTCAAGGACGGCGAGGCGCCGGCGAACGGCACCTGGTCGGGATCGGAGCTCGTCAGCGTGGTCACCGTCGGGCTCCGGAAGACCTCCCAGCAGTAGTCGCCCGAGGCGAACGAGCCGTCGTGGAGGAGGCCGCCGGCGTCGAGCGCGCAGAGCCCGGTGCCGAGGTCCTCGACGGCGATGTCGTCGAGCCACACCGCGGCGGTCGAGACCTGGGCCAGCTGGAAGTTGAGCATGGCGTCCCACGACGTGACGTCGGCGGTGAAGGTCAGCGTCTGGCGCGCCCACTCGGTGCCGAGCGCGATGTCGCCCCAGCCGAAGGCGTGCGACAGATCGGTGTTCTGCACGAACACGCGCACGGTGCGCTCGGCGGCCGCCTTGGCCTGGAACACCACGCGGTAGGTGTGGCCGGCGATGAACGTCAGGCGCTGCTGCGTCAGCTGATAGGCATAGATGAGATTGTCGAGCTGCGAATTTGTCACTTTCAGGGACGGCGCCGTGCCGCCCGGCGGCACGTCGTCGCTCGCCTCGAAGCCGTCCATGAAGCCGGCCGGGCCGTAGGCGGCCCAGCACGGGCTGGCGCCGGGGTTGGCGGCCGTGCCGAGCAGGGTCAGGTCGCCGTCGCCGGTCGAGCCGGGGCGATCGGGGGTGCAGGCCGCGCCGCGCACCCACACCTCGACGTCGGAGACGCAGGTCGACTCGAGCGTGTCGGGCGTGAAGATGCCGGGCGGGTCCTCGCACAGCGTGGTGGTGCCGGTGGCGGCGTCGCGCACGTCGCGCGCGAGGATGTGCAGCCCGTCGTCGTTGGCGCCGCAGCCGACGCCCCAGGCGCCGTCGCCGGCCGGGGTGTCGGCCGTGCAGGCGAAGACGTCGCCGTTGCCGCCGTCGCCCCAGAACCAGGTGCCGGGCGCGGCGACGAAGCTGTCCCAGCTCCACACCGCGGTCGTCACCGGCGAGCGATAGAAGCGGTTCCCCTGCACGTAGAAGTACTCGCGCGGGCGCGCGCCGCGCTCCTGGATGACCGCCGCCACGTCGGCGGTGAGGCGCGTCCAGCCGCCGCGCTCGAGGTCGAAGCGGCACTCGACCGAGCCGGGGCGGCGGCCGCCCGGGCCGTCCGCGTCGAGGGTGTGCAGGCCGTTGCTGCGGTCGTTGCCGATGAGCTGCGCGCAGCTGCCGGGCCAGCGCACGTTGGTGTCCGACGGGCGCAGCCACAGCGCGCCGCGCGTGGTGGACGGCGCCGCGGCGAAGCCGTTCTGGCCGCACGGATCGTGGGTCGGGAAGTGCTCGGCGGTCGAGCCGTCGAAGTAGAGGTAGAGGTTCTGCGCGCCGAGGTTCGGGCCGTGCGGGCTCCAGTCGAGGCTCCGCGGCAGCGTACCGTCGCAGGCGGAGACCACGTCGGCGACCAGGCGGCAGGCGACGTCGCCGCTCGTGTGATCGACCAGGCTCCCCTGCCCGGGCAGGCACGCGACGCTGTCGGTGAGGTCGCTGGTGAAGAGCACCTCGTTGCCGAGGCCGCGCCAATTGACAAAATCGACGGCGCCGGGCGTGGTCGGGTCGGCGGGCGGCGTGGTCGACACCGGCACGTCGGCCGCGGCTACGTCCCAGCTCGGGCGCGGCGTGACGGCGTTGTCGTTGGCCTCGAAGTCCTCGGGGTGGGTGAAGCCGTAGACCCAGGCCAGCGCCCAGCCGCCGCCGTCGGTGGTCATGTCGCAGTAGACCTGGAGCGGCGCGCCCGCGCCGTCGCCGTCGGGGTCGAGCCAGTAGCTGCCGTCGGCGACCGTCTCCGGCGGGGCGCCGTCGCGCACGTGGAGGCAGCTCGCGCCGGGGCGCGCCTGGCTGCCGACGACCGCCTCGGCCGCGCCGCCGAGGTAGACCTCGAGCACCTCGGCGTCGGACAGCGCGCGCCCCCAGATGCGCACGTCGTCGAGCACGCCGCGGAAGGACTGCGACGGGACGCCGTCGGCCACGCCGCCGACGCCCATGAGCAGGCGCGTGTCGCTGAGCGCCTGGCCCGGCGCGAGCTCGACCTGGCTCACCAGGCGGCCGTTCAGGTAGTGCTTCACCGCGGTGCCGGACTTGATGACGACGAGGTGGCTCCAGTGGTGGTCGGGCAGGCAGGCGCGCGCGCTGGCCTCGCCGTCGGCGCCGTCGTCGTAGCCGGCGCAGGCGCGCGGGCCGCCGATGAGCAGCGCCGAGCGCGCGTTGGCGCTGTCGACGCCGACCGCGACCACGGCGGCGACGTCGTCGCGCGCGCGGTCGGGGTCGACCCAGGGGGCGTAGGTCACCGCCACGTCGCCGGTCGGGTGGCTGGCGAGCGCGGCCGCGATGCGGTCGCCGGGCGCCGCGAAGCGCATGGCCTTGCCGGCCGCGCCGAAGCGATCGGGCGCCGGCTGGGCGCCGGTGACGGTGCCGTGATGGGCGTGCGGGCCGCTGTCCTGGCCGTCGCCGTCCAGGCGGTACCAGGCGACGAGGCCGACGTCGAGCGGGTCGACGTCGCACTCGAGACCGTCGTCGACGCGGCCGTCGCAGTCGTTGTCGAGCTCGTCGCAGGTGGCCTCGACGCCCTCGTGGTGGGGCACGCCGCTGAAGTCGCAGGCGGCCTTGCCGATGCTGCTCGGGCAGGTGACGGCCAGCGTCGCGCCGGGCGCGGTGCACACGCCGGCCTGCGGGCAGACGACCGGGACCAGCGGCGAGAGATCGCCATTCGGGACGTCGTCCTCGGCGTCGTACTGGTCGGGGATGCAGTCGAGATCGGCGTCGGCGAGCGACGACTCGACCGCGTCGGGCTTGCCGTCGCCGTCGAAGTCGCGGTTCTGCAGCTGCCCGTTGAGCTCGTCGGCGTCGCGCACCCCGTCGCCGTCGGTGTCGACCTCGAGGAGGTCGGTGCCGAGCGACACCTCGAGGCTGTTGATGAGCCCGTCGCGATCGTCGTCGGCCGCCGGGTCGAGGCAGGTCGAGTCGAAGCAGAGGCCCGAGTCGCAGTCGCTGTCGCCGCTGCAGGTCTCGCCGAGGCGGCGCTTGGGCGCGTCACTGCAGGCCGAGGCGAAGGTCACGAGCAGCGCTGCCACGATGCCGATGCGATATGTCATGCGACTCTCCGTTGCTCTCGATTCATGCTGGCAGGGCGCGCGCGGGCGCCGGTCGAGCCGGCTCGAGCGCCCGCTCCATGAGCCAGCGCCGCGCCTTCTCGGGATAGAAGCAGAGCGTCACGCGATCGTAGACGAGGCGCCCGATCTCGGTGAGCGTCAGCGCCTGGCCGTCGTCGGCGACGAGGCCGCCGGCCACCAGGCGCGCGATGGTGTCGCCCATCGCCCCGGCCTGGGAGCGCTCGATGGGCTCGCCGAACGCCGCCTCGAAGCGCGCGCGCACGAGCGGCTGGCCGTCGCCCAGCGAGCGCGCCACGAACTGCGCCTGGCGGTCGGCGAGGTCGAGCGCGAAGACCTCTTCGACCGGGCTCTCGCCGGCCTCGACGCGCGTGAGCCAGCCGTCGATCGCGTCGTGGTTGCGATAGACGACGGTGCCGAGCTGCGAGCGCGCGCTGGCGCCGATGCCGAGCTGATAGCCGTGGCCGTCGTCGCTGAAGTGCGGCGCGCGGCGGTGCTTCGTGGCCATGCCGGTCGGGCGCTTGAAGGTGTGCCAGCGCGTCTGCACGAGCCCCACCTCGGCGGCCGCGTCGCGCACGAAGCGACGCCAGCGCACGAGGCGCTCGAGCACGAGGCGCTCGTCGTCGCTCAGCGCCTTCCGTACCGGCGTGTGCTCGTTCAGGCGCAGGTCATACAGCGTCACCGAGCTCACGCCGGCCCGCACGACGGCCTCGAGGTCGCGCCGCAGGCTGGCCTCGGACTGGCCGGGCAGGCCGTAGATGAGGTCGACGTTGGCGATCATGCCGTGCGCCGCGAGGCGCTCGATGGCGCCGATGGCCTGCGCCGGCGAGTGCCGTCGATGGACGCCGCCGAGCACGCCGGCATCCAGGCTCTGGACGCCCATGCTGACGCGCCCGACGCCGTGGCGCTGGAGCACGGCGATGTGCTCGTCGGTGAGCGTCTCGGGCGACGCCTCGACGGTGTGGACCTCGCTGCCGAGGCTCGGCGCGCGCGCGAAGATGGCCGCCAGCAGCCGATCGAGCAGCTCCGGCGGCAGGGCCGTGGGCGTGCCGCCGCCCATGAACAGCTGGGCCAGCGGCGTGCCCGGCGCGACGTGCTCGAGCTCCTTCTCGAGCGCCGCCACCGTGCGCTCCATGAGCGCCGGCTTGGCGCCGACCTTCACGGTGTAGAAGCAGAATGTACAACCATAGTTGCAGAACGGGACGTGGACGTAGAGGCGCAGCTGCTCGAGCGGCAGGCGCGGCCGCTCGGCGCGCGGCGCGTGCGCGAAGGCCGGCGCGGCCCAGGGGTAGACGTGGGTCGCGGCGTAGGCCACGCGCGGCGCCTGACCCAGCGCCTGGGCGATGCGCTCGATGTCGGGGGCTGCGGTCATGACGCTCACGCGGGATCCTCGGGGCGGTAGACGGCCTGCACGCGCGCGTAGAAGTCGCGATCGTGCGGACCGTGCTCGGGCGGCCCGAGGCCCGAGGCCTTCCAGCCGCCGAACGGCGCCACCGCATCGGCGTCGCTCGTCGCTTGATCGAGCTTCAGGATACCCGCTTCGGCGGCGGCGAGGAAGCGCTCGCGCCGCGCGCGGTGCGGGCTGAAGAGCGCCGCCGCGAGCCCCTGCGGCACGCCGTTCAGGAGCGCCAGCGCGGCCTCGAAGCTGTCGGCCGGCTGCACCACCAGGATGGGCGCGAAGCTCTCGTGCTGGACCAGGACGTCGCTCGGGTCATCGACGACGACGATGGTCGGCGCCACGAAGGTCGGGCCGTCGCCGGCCGGGGCGCCGGCGCGCGCGAGGACGCGAGGCCCCGCGGCGCGGGCCGCGGCGACCGCCTCGGCGGCGCGCGCGGCGGCCTCGGCCGAGACCATCGGGCCGACCACGGTGGCCGGGTCGCGCGCGGCGCCCCAGGCCAGCGCCTGCATGGCGGCGTCGGCGCGCGCGAGGAAGGCGTCCAGCGCGGCGCGCTCGACGATGGCGCGGCGGTTGGCGGTGCAGCGCTGGCCGGCGAAGGCGAACGCGCCGACCGCGATGGCGCGCGCGGCCTGGTCGAGGTCGGCGTCGCCCCACACGATGGCGCCGTTATTGCCGCCGAGCTCGGCCTGGAGCGGGATGTTCCGCCGCCCGCACAGCGCCATGGCGGCGAGCCCGGTCTGGCGCGAGCCGGTCACGCTGGCGGCGTCGATGCCGGCGTGGCCGAGGAGCCGCTCGCCCGCCGCGCGCCCGCCCGCGACCAGGCCGACCAGGCCGTCGGGCAGGCCGCAGCCGGCCAGCGCGGCCATCAGCGTGCGCGCCACGGCGAGCCCGAGCAGGGCCGGCTTCAAGACGACGGCGTCGCCGTAGGCCAGCGCCGGCGCCAGCTTGCCGACCGGCAGCGCCAGCGGGTTGTTCCACGGCGTGATGGCCAGCACGGTGCCGACGGCGCGCCAGCGCGCGCTCGAGGTCGGCCCGCGCGGCACCTCGGCGTCGCCGTCGGCCACCGCCTGCGTGGCCGCCACGCGCGCCAGCAGCGCGGCCCGATCGACCTCGGCCAGCGCCTGCGACAGCGGCTTCTTCACGCTCGCGACGATGAGCGCGGCCAGCGCCGAGCGCCGCGCCTCGAGGGCCTGCGCCAGGCGCTCCAGCGCGGCCCCGCGCGTCGCCACCGGGGTCGCGCGCCAGCCGGGCTGGGCGGCCCGCGCCGCCGCCACGACGGCGTCGATGTGACCGACGTCGGGCGACCGGTCGGCGCCGTCGCCGTCCGGCGCCGCGTCGCGATCGGAAAGCAGCTTGACCAGCTCGGCCACGGGCACGTGCCGCGCCGCGCGCGCCTCGAGCCACTGCCGCGACGCGCTGGCGTGCAGCGGATCGTCGCTCGCCACCGCGTCGGCGGCCACCGTGACCGCGAAGCCGCGCTCGTAGGCGCCGAGCGCCGCGGCGCGCACGCAGGCGTGCTCGTGCACGCCGGCGACGATGACGTGGTCGCAGCCCGCCCGCCGCAGCGCGGCCTCGAGCTCGCCCGACGCGAAGCCGTCGTAGAAGGTCTTGCTGACGACGACCTCGCCGGCCGCGGGCGCCACCGCCTCGGGCGCGCGCGCGCCGGGCGTGCCCGCGACGCAGCGCCAGACGCCCTGCGCGCGCCAGTGCGGCATGCGCCGGTCGTCGTCCTGCCGCACCTCGGTGTGCACGTGGAGGACGGCGACGCCGGCCGCGCGACAGGCGCGCACGAGCTCGCCGGCGCGCGCCACCACCAGCGCCGCCGGCGGCTCGAGGCCGGGCGCGGCGAGGTAGTCGGCCTGCAGATCGACCAGCAGCAGCGCGCTCTTCATGCGCTCGCCGCGGCCACGTCGGCGACCGCGGCGGCGACGCGCGCGCCCATCTCGACACAACCGACGGCCGGCCGATCGACCCGCGCCAGGTCGTCGGTCAGCGCGCCGCGGCGCCACGCCCACTCGACCGCCGTCTCGATGAGGCGGGCCGCATCGCCTCGTCCGAAGCTCTCGCGCAGCAGCATGGCCAGGGACAGGATCTGCCCGACCGGGTTGGCGCGGTCGCTGCCGGCCAGGTCGTACGCCGCGCCGTGGTTCGTCTGATAGACGCCGAGGCCGCTCGGCGTGAAGTTGCCCGAGCACGACACGCCGCGCCCGCCCTCGATGACGGCGCCGAGGTCGGCCAGCACGTCGCCGATGAGGTTCGGCGCCGCCACGACGTCGAGCGAGCGCGGGCTCTGGATCAATTGATAGGCCGCGAGGTCGACGTTGACGGTGCGGACGCGGATGCCGGCCGCGCGCGCCTCGTCCTCGGCCACGTCGCGCCACAGGCGGCTCACCGTCGGCACGCCGCCCTCCTTGACGACCACCAGCAGCTCGCCGCGCCGCGCCGCCGCGATGCGCACCGCGACCGCGACGATGGCGCGCACGTCGCGCTCGGCGTAGCCGAAGGTGTGGCTCGCGAAGCGGCCCTCGTCGGTCGTCCGCTCGTCCCAGGTGCCTTGGTAGATGCCGCCGGCGTTGTCGCGCACCAGCACGATGTCGACGCCGTCGACGTGCTCGGGCTTGAGCCGGCTCTGCGCCACCAGTGCGCGGTGGGCGCGCAGCGGCACGAGCTTGCAGAAGAGGTCGAAGCGCCGGCGCAGGTCATAGACGAAGCGGCCGCCGCCCGGGCCGTGCAGGATGGCGCCGCCGCGCGCGAAGACCGCCTCGCACAAGGCCACGGCCGGCTCGCTCAGCGGCTGCCCGAAGGCGCTCTCGGACTCGTGGCCGATGACGCCGCCCTCGACGATCTCGACCTCCAGGCCCACCGCGGCGCGCACCGCGTCGAGCACCGCCAGCGCCGCGCGCACCACCTCCGGCCCGACGCCCTCGCCGGGGAAGACCCCGAGCACGTGCCGGTCCGCGGGCGCGCGCGAGCGTCCGGGGAGAGCAATATCGAGGAGAGAGGCAGTGGAGAGACGGAGGTTCGACATCGGCCGACGCCACCGTAGCAGCGAACGCCGGCCGGCGCGAGACGGCTCGACGCGCGGCCGCGCGAGCCCTTATAACCGGCGACGACGCCGACCCGCGGGAGCCGCTTGGAATCGTTCATCCGTCGACTGTTCGCCGATCCCGAGATGCTGCGCATGGGACATCACCAGCGCGAAGCCGACCTCAACCTCGGCCTGGGCTGGCTCTACTACGCGCTCGGCCGCGTCATCCGCCCGCGCCACGCGGTCGTCATCGGCTCGTGGCGCGGCTTCGTGCCGGCCGTCATCGGCAAGGCGCTCATCGACAACGGCGCCGACCCGGCCGCCACGGAGATCGGGCGCGTCACGTTCGTCGACCCGTCGCTGGCCGACCCGTTCTGGACCGATGCGAGCGCGGTCGCGGCGCACTTCGCCGGCCTCGGCGCGCCCAACGTCGAGCACCACCACCACACCACGCAGAGCTTCGTCGCGACCGCCGCCTATGCGGCTCTGGACCAGGTCGGCCTGCTCATGATCGACGGCTTCCACACCGCCGAGCAGGCCCTCTTCGACTACCTCGCCTTCGTCGACAAGCTGAGCCCCGACGCCTGCGTGCTGGTCCACGACAGCCTGCGTGAGCGCGAGAGCACCTTCTATGGCGACGACCGCCCCTACCGCCACACCGTCACGCGCTTCGTCGAGCGTCTGGCCGCGACGCGCGGCCTCGAGGTCCTGACGCTGCCCTTCGGCGCCGGCCTGACGCTCGTGCGCGGCCGGCCCGCCGACGACGCCGAGCGCGCCGCGCTGGCCGCCGCCTTCGCCGCCCCCTTCGCCGCCCCATGAAGCGCGCGCGACAGGAGAAGCTGACGCGCGTCGGGCCGCGGACGCCCATGGGCGAGCTCCTCCGGCGCTACTGGTTCCCGGTCGCGGCCAGCGTCGAGCTGCCGGCCGGCGCCGCGCTGAAGGTGCGGCTGCTCGGCGAGGACCTGGTCGCCTTCCGCACGAGCGACGGCGCGCTCGGCCTCCTCGACGAGCGCTGCACCCACCGCGGCACCTCGCTCGCGTGCGGCATCGTCGACGGGCACGGCATCGCGTGCCCCTATCACGGCTGGCGCTTCGCCCCCGACGGCCGCTGCCTCACGATGCCCTTCGAGGCCCGCGCGGGCGCACCGGCGGCCGCGCTCCTCGCCCGCGCGCGGACGCGCGCCCATCCCATCGAAGAGCTCGGCGGCCTCGTCTTCGCCTACCTCGGTCCGCAGCCGGCGCCGCTCCTCCCGCGCTACGACGTCTTCGTGTGGCCCAACGCGCTGCGCGACATCGGGCGCGCGCTGCTCCCCTGCAACTTCCTCCAGATCATGGAGAACAGCGTCGACCCGGTGCACGTCGAGCACCTCCACGGCCACCACCTGACCGCCGTGCGCGCGCGCGCCGGGCTGCCCGCGCCGGCGCACTACCGACGGCGCCACCAGGCCATCGGCTTCGATCGCTTCGCCCACGGCATCCTCAAGCGCCGCGTGCTCGAAGGCGGCAGCGAGGCCGACGAGGACTGGCGCGTCGGCCACCCGCTGGTGTTCCCGACCATGGTGCGGGTCGGCGCGCGCGGCCAGCATCGCCTGCAGATCCGCGTGCCGGTCGACGACACCTCCACGCTCCACCTCTGGTACGCCTGCTACCGCGCGCCGCCCGGCCGCAGCGCGCCGCCGCAGACGGCGGTGCCGATCTACGACGTCCCCTGGCGCGACGAATATGGCAAATTCATCACCGACTTCGTCGACGGCGGCGACATCATGGCCTGGGTGTCGCAGGGGCCGATCGCCGATCGCACGCGCGAGCTGCTGGTGTCGTCCGACCGCGGCCTGAAGGTCCTCCGGCGCCTGTATCTGGAGCAGATCCAGCGCGTGAAGGACGGCCACGATCCGCTCGGCGTCGTGCGCCAGCCGAGCCCGGATGGCATCATCGCGCTGCCCCAGGAGAATGACAAATTCGGCGGCGGCGACGCCTTCGTGCGCGAGGCGCTGGCGCTCAGCCACTGTCGCCACAGCCCGATCCTCGATCAGATCGCCGCGCTGCTCGGGCCCGACCTGCCGTGAGGGTCCTCGTCCACGCCCAGCACCTCTCCGGCGCCGGCCACTTCGTGCGCATGTACGAGGTCGCGCGCGAGCTGGCCGCGCACCACGCCGTGACGCTGGTCGACGGCGGCCGCCCCGTGCCGCGCGGCGTCCACGCCGGCCGCGCCGAGCCGACGCTCCTGCCGCTGCCGCGCCTCGTGCGCGGTCCGGGCGTGGGCGGCCTGGCGGCCTGGGACGCGCAGACGCCGCTCGCGACGGTGCTGGCCGAGCGCCGGCGCGCGCTCGAGGCGCACCTCGACGCGGCGCCGCCCGACGTGGTGGTGGTCGAGCACTACCCGTTCAGCAAGTGGGAGGTCGGCCCCGAGCTCGACGCGCTGGTGGCCGCCGCGCGCGCGGTGAATCCCCGCGTGAAGGTGGTGGCGTCGCTGCGCGACCTGCCCGGCCAGACCAAGCACGAGGCCATGCCGGCCGAGGCCTACGCGGCGCGCGTGCTCGAGCGCCAGGCCGCCTTCGACCTCGTGCTGGTGCACGGCGAGGCCGAGCTGACGCCGCTCGCGGCCAGCGTGCCGTTCGCGGCGCAGATCCCCATCCCGGTGGTGCACACCGGCATGGTCGGCGAGCCGCTGCGCCCCGACCCGGCCGCGAGCGCGGCGATTTTGTCACTCACCGACGGCGCGCCGTTCGTGCTGCTGAGCAGCGGCGGCGGCGCGGCGCGGAGCGACCTGGCCGAGCGCGTCGTGGCCGCGTGGCGCGCGCTGCCGCGGCCCGCCCACGCGCAGGACGACCTGCGCCTGGTGGTGTGCGGCGGGCTCGAGGCGGCCGGCGCCGAAGCCACGCGCGACGACGACGGCATCGTCCGCCTCGGCTTCCGCGCCGACTTCCTGGCCTGGCTGGCGGCGGCCGCGGCGTCGGTCAGCCACGCCGGCTACAACACCTGCGCCAACCTCGTCGCCACCGCCGCGCGCGCGCTGCTCGTCCCCCACCCGCGCATGTCCGACCAGGCCCCGCGCGCGGCGCTGTTCGAGCGCCTCGGCCTGGCCGCCGCGCTCCCGGCCGACGCCGATCCCGCCGCCATCGCGCACGCGCTCGGCCGCGTCCTGGCCGGCCCGAAGCCCCTCCCCCGCGTGCGCCTCGACGGCGCCGCGCGCGCCCGCGACGCGCTCGAGCGCCTGGCTCAGGGCGACCGCGCCAGGCCCTGAACGCTCGGGTGATCGAGCCAGCGCGCGATCGTCGCCGGCACCTCCAGGCCCGCGCGCGTGAGATAGAGGTGCGCCATCGCCGCCAGCGCGCGCGCCGTCGGCGCCACGCGATAGTGGCGTCGGCCGGTCGGGAAGTGGATGGCCGGGTACGGGTTCGCCTCCCACACGACCACCTCGCCGGTCGCGGTGACGCCGTAGTCGAAGGCCACGAAGTCGAGGCCGAGCGCCTCGCGCGCTGCCACGAAGCGCTGGTGCAGCGGGTGCGGCGCGGCCTGGAAGGCCTCCTCCTCGGCGCGGAGCCCCGCGTCGTAGGCGTTGTCGCTGCCGCGCACGCACCAGTCGCGCGCCACGTGCTGCGAGAGTGGCAAGCCGATATCGCCGGCGACGATATAGCGATATTTGCGAAACAGCCCGTCGGCGCCTGCGACGTCGATCAGCTCGACGGCGATCGGCCGCGCGAAGGCGGCCACGTCGACCCGGGCCAGCTGGTCGGCGCGATCGACGCGCACCACCTCGCCGCGGTGGCCGCGGTCCTCGCGCACGAACAGCGGCAGCGCGAGGCCGAGGCCGTCGGCGCGGAACGCCGCCACCGCTGACGGATGATGATCGATGGCGCGCATGGCCGGCGTGCGCAGCCCGGCCGTGGCGATGCGGCGCGCGCCCTCCGACTTGGCCGCCCGCGCCAGCCGATCGACGCGGTTCACCACCGCGATGCCGCGCGCGTCGCAGCGCTCGGCCAGCGCGTTGGCCAGCCGAAAGGCCGTCGGCGCCCAGTCCTCGACCGGGTCCTGGAGCCACGGGATGTGCAGCGCGTAGCGTCCGAGATCGCGCGGCACGAGCGGCAGCGCGCGCAGCTCGAAGCGCGCGCGCACCTCGGGCGCGAAGAGCTCGAGCCAGCCGAGCAGCACATCATAGAAGAAGGGCCGCGACGGGTGGCGCACCACCAGGAAGCGGCGCTCGGCCTTGGCGTGGCGCGCGTTGACGAGCACGTCCGAGGCGGCGGTGCGGACGAGGTCGCGCGCCAGCCCGAGCGTCTTCCCGACCCGACCGCGCTCGGCGGGCTCGCCGCTCATGCCAGCGCGCTGCGCTCGCTCGGGTACGACATGGCCAGCCGCACGGCCAGCTCGAGCGGCTCGCCGCGGGCGCCGCGCGGCACGCGGATGGCCGACAAGAGGCGCTCCCACTCGTGGCCGCCGCGCCAGGGCCAGAGCCGCGCCGCGCCGCCGCGCACCCAGCCGTCGGCCTGGGCCTCGTCGTAGAAGCCCATGAGCGCCAGCCCGAGCGGGTGCGCCAGCGCCGGCGGCGCGTCGGGGATGATGTCGCCCCAGAAGAACGGCGTGGTGGTGCCGGCGCGGTAGGCCGCCTCCCACTCGCTGTCGAATGGCAGCCGCAGCGGCGCCACCATGATTTTGTCAATCTCGTCGGGGAACAGGTAGGCCGGCGGCGGATCGTGGACGATGGTGAGGCGCGCCGGCGACAGCGGGTGCCCGAGGAGGCGCGCCGCGTCGGCCGGCGACAGCGGCTCCTCGGCCAGGAGGTAGGGCGGCAGCGACGCCACGCGCGGGCGCTCGGGCGGGCCGAGCGTGCTGGTGCCGCCCGGCACGAGGCAGAAGCGCAGCCCCGAGCGGCGATGCAGGAGGCGCGGCCCACCGGTGGTCATGCGCCGCGGCTCGGCCTCGGTGCGGAGCGCGCGCAGCTCGCGCCCCGAGCGCGCGGCCAGCCCCTCGAGGATGGCCAGCTGGCGCTCGGCCGAGGCGGCGAGCCAGGCGTCCACGTCGACGAGCTCACGTTCCACTAGAGAATCCTCACCACGGGCTTCTCGTGCATGAGCTGCTTCTTGGTCTTCAGATCCTGCACGGTCGCGACCAGCCAGCGGTCGGCGTTGACGCCGAAGGCGATCTCCAGGCGCGGCGTGCGGTCGCCCGGCTGGTGCGGCGGATCGAGCTCGCCGAGCGTCGGGTTCGAGGCGTTCAGCGGCACGATGACCTGGTCCTGACCGGCCTTGTCGTCGCGCCCGCCGAGCTTCTTCAGCTGGCCCGCCTCGTCCCAGGCGAAGCGCCGCTCCTCGGGCTCGGCGCGGCCGATCTCGCACAGCACCAGCTTGAAGAAGCTCTCCGGCTCGCCCAGCGCGCAGGTCGGCACCAGCTGCCGCTTCCAGATGTCGGGCGCGGTCGGCACGCGCGTGCCGCGCGGCACCACCACCGCGTGCACCGGCTCGTTCGACTGCGGATGGAAGGTCTGGATGGCGTAGTCGTGGACCACCGTGTCGCTCTGCGACAGCGCGCCGGCCGCATAGCAGGCGGCCCCGAAGGCCACCGCTTCGAACGGCTGCCAGGCGCGCACGCGGTCGCGCCCGAAGCGGTCCTCGAAGAGCGCGTAGATGCCGGGCAAGAGCGTCGAGCCGCCGGTGAGCAGCACGTCGTCGACCGAGCCCGGCCCGCCGCACTCGGCCAGCACCTCGTCGAGCATGGCGGCCATGTCGGCATAATAGCCACGCGACTCGAGGATCTGCTGGATGTCGGATTTTGTCACTTCCAGGAGGCGCTCGCCCTCGCCGCGCACGCGCGCCTCCCAGGCCCTGAGCTCCTCGGGCGGCGTCAGGTAGAAGGCGTCCTTGTCCTTGAAGAAGACGCTCTCTTTGACGCGCCGCGCCTCGTCGAGCAGCATCAGGTACCAGAAGCGCCGCTCGTCGTCCTTGGCCGCGTCGGTGAGCGGATATTCCAGGCGCTTGCAGAACTCGTCGGCCAGCCAGCGGTCGACGAGATTGCCACCCAATTGGCGGCCGGCCTTGGCGATGACCTTGCAGACGCCCTTCTCGGCGCCGTGGATGTCGATGTCGACCAGCGCCACGTGCGCCGTGCCGGCGCCCATGTCGACCACCAGCACGCGCCGCGGCGCGCCGAGGCCGAGGCCGTAGCCGAGCGCGGCCGCGACCGGCTCGTCGAGGAAGCGCACGTCGCGGATGCCGAGCTCACGCGAGATGGTGACGAGCTCGGCGCGATAGGTCTCGTAGGCGTCGACCGGCGTCGTGAAGACGAGCGAGCGCCAGCGCTCGCCGGTGGCCAGCTTCACGGCGCGGGTGAGCTCGCGCATGAAGGTGCGCGCCACGTCGCGCGCCGTGTACGAGGTGTCGCCGAGGCGCGCCAGCGGCTTCATCGGCGAGCGCATGAGCGCGGCCTTGAAGGTCGGCGCGAACTCGGGCTTCGGCTCGCCCTGGTTCTTCTCCAGCGCAAGCCGCCCGATGAGGCCGTGCGTCCCCCACAGCCGCTTCCTGAAGATGCGCCACGCCCCGAGCCGCCCGGCGAAGCCCTGCGGCTCGACCAGGTGCACCGCCGACGGCACCACGCGCGGTGCCTCGAGTGCGTCCTCGCCCTTGGGCTTCCGGCAGATGTCGGGCAGCTCGATGAAGCGGGGCCGCCGCGCCGTCGCGTCCCAGGTGGCCACGCCCGTGTTGGTGGTTCCGAAGTCGATCGCCCAGACCATCGCCCCGGTCATAGCGCAGGCGCGGCCCGGTGTCTCCCCGCCGGGGTGGCGGCCGGGCCCAGCGCGCGACGCGGCTACGCCTCGCGCGCCGAAAGTGCTACGCTCGCGCGGTGAGCTCCGGCGCCTCCCAGACCGACCCTTTCGACCCCGACAGCGCGAGCCTCGACCCCGAGGACACGGCCGAGTTCTTCCTGGCGTTCCTGCCCTTCCTGGCGCTGCCGAACCCGTACGGCCGGCTGGCGCTGCCGCGACCACGGCAGCTCGCGCGCCACGCCGCCGACGTCGCGCGCACGCCGCACGAGGTGGCCGCCCACGCGACCGTCGAGCCGGCGCGCGCGGGCCAGACCGTCGAGACGGCGCCTGCGCCCGCGCCCGCGCCCGAGGACGACGACGACCTCACGCCGTCGCCGTGGGACCCGGGCTTCGATCCGCCGCCCGGCGCGCTCGGCCGTCGCCCGCAGGCGCAGGGCCCCGACCCGCGCTCGCTGTCGCTCAACCGGAAGCGCCCGAGCGGCGTCATGCAGGCGGTGCGCCCGGCCTCGCAGACGGCGGCGCCGCCGCCTCCGAGCAAGCCCAAGCCGCAGTCGGTCGAGGCCGCCTGGGACATCCTCATCCTGCCGCAGAACCCGCACTTCAAGGCCGCCGACCAGGGCGTGACGGCGGTGCTGACCTACCTCCGGACCGCGCAGATGTTCACGGCGCGCGCCCGCCACGACAACCCCGACGGCGTCGTCTTCGACCTCACGCCCGAGGTCTTCGTCCACATGATCTTCGTCCAGGGGCAGGCGCCGCCCGGCGCGCCGGCCGTGCGCGAGGCCACGCTGCGCGTGTGGCCCAAGCCCCAGCCGCAGACCTTCGGGCCGGCCGGCAAGCAGGCCTGCTTCGCGCTCGAGCTCATCGGCTGCCGCTACCCGCAGGTGCTCGAGGCCTTCAAGGCGCGCCTCCACCAGATCGTCTACCTGCGCCCCGAGGTGCACGTCGTGCCGCACGACCCGGCGCGGCTCCGCGTCGCCGAGCCGGCGCCGGCCCAGCCCATCCCGGCCTTCGACATGCAGGAAGTGGATCGCAGCTGAGGCGGAGTCTGCCAGGCGGCCCGGGCGTGGCGGACAACGATTGACAGTGGAGGCGGGAGGACCCTAAGTCGCCGGCCCATGACGCTGCGTCACTTCATCACGACCCAGGACTGGACCCGCGCCGAGCTGCAAGGCGTGCTCGACGAGGCCGGCCAGCTCAAGCAACACCGCATCCAGCCGCTCTTGCGCGACAAGGCCATCGCGCTCCTGTTCTTCAACCCGAGCCTGCGCACGCGCTCGAGCTTCGAGCTCGGCATCCGCCAGCTCGGCGGCATGGCGCTCGTGCTCGAGCCGGGCAAGGGCGCCTGGCCCATCGAGTTCGAGGACGGCGTGGTCATGGACGGCGAGGCCGAGGAGCACATCGCCGAGGTGGCCAAGGTGCTGTCGCGCTACTGCGATCTCATCGCCGTGCGCGCCTTCCCGAAGTTCAAGGACTGGGCGGTCGACCGCGAGGACCGCGTCATCAAGCAGGTCGCCAAGTACGCCACGGTGCCGGTCATCAACCTCGAGACCATCACCCACCCGTGCCAGGAGCTGGCCCACATGCTGGCGCTCCAGGAGAAGCTCGGCGACGTGCGCGGGAAGAAGTACCTGCTCACCTGGACCTGGCACCCGAAGGGGCTCAACACCGCGGTGGCCAACTCGGCGCTGCAGATTGCCACCAAGTTCGGCATGGATGTGACGCTGCTCTGCCCCGAGCCCGCCTACCTCCTGGACGAGCGCTATCTCGAATATGCCAGGCAGAATGTCGCCGAGAATGGCGGCAGCTTCCGCGTCACCCACGACATCGAGGACGGCTATCGCGGCGCCGACGTCGTCTACTGCAAGTCGTGGGGCGCGCTGCCGTTCTTCGGGCGCTGGGAGGAGGAGCGGCCGATGCGCGAGAAGTACCGCCACTTCATGGTCGACGAGGCCAAGATGGCGCTCACCGGCGAGGGCTCGCGCCGCGGCCTGTGGAGCCACTGCCTGCCGGTGCGGCGCAACGTCAAGGTGAGCGACGGCGTCATCGACGCGCCCTACTCGATCGCCATCGACGAGGCCGAGAACCGCCTGCACGTGCAGAAGGCGCTCATGCACCAGCTGCTCGATCGGTACAACGCATGACCGCCTCATCGCCGGCCGACACGCGCGTCGTCATCACGCAGCTCCTCAGGAACCTCGGCTCGCAGCGCGAGGTCGATCAGTACCTGAAGCAGTTCGCCGCCCTCGAGTCGACCAAGTTCGCGGTCATCAAGGTCGGCGGCGGCATCGTGCAGGAGCACCTGGCCGACCTGGTCTCGGCCCTGTCGTTCCTGGCCCGGGTCGGGCTCTACCCGATCGTCATCCACGGCGCCGGCGAGCAGCTCACCGAGACGCTCCTGGCGCAGGGCCACACGCCGCGCTTCGTGAATGGCAAGCGCGTGACCGACGCCGAGACGCTGCACCAGGCGCGGAAGGTCTTCACGCGCGTGAACCACACGCTGTGCGACGCGCTCGAGGCGCAGGGCACGAAGGCGAGGCCCATCCCGACCGGCGTCTTCGAGGCCACGCCCGCCGACTTCGAGACCATGGGCTATGTCGGCGAGGTCACCGACGTCGATCTCGAGCCCATCCGCTCGGCCATCAACGCGGGCGACATCCCGGTGCTGTCGAGCCTCGCCGAGACGCGCACGGGCCAGCTCCTGAACGTCAACGCCGACACCGCGACGCGGCACCTGGCCAAGAAGATCGAGCCCTACAAGATCATCTTCCTGACGCCGACGGGCGGCCTCCTCGACGGCGAGGGCAACCTCATCTCGGCCATCAACCTGGCCGAGGACTACGCCGAGCTGATGGAGAAGCCCTGGCTGACGGGCGGCATGCGCCTGAAGATCCAGGAGGTGAAGCAGATCCTCGACGGCCTGCCGCCGAGCTCGTCGGTGGCCATCACCTCGCCGCTCGAGCTGCCGAAGGAGCTCTTCACCCACCGCGGCTCGGGCACCCTCATCAGGAAGGGCGAGCGCATCCTGCGCTTCGACGAGGGGCTCGACGGCGTCGACCGCACCGAGCTGGCGCGCCTCCTCGAGACCAGCTTCGGCCGCGCGCTGGTGGACGACTACTTCGACAAGAAGGACTTCCACCGCATCTACGTCACCGAGTCGTACCGCGGCGCGGCCGTCATCACGCGCGAGGGCGCCCTCGCCGAGAACGAGGCGACGGTCGGGCCCCATATCCCGTACCTCGACAAGTTCGCGGTGACCTCGAAGGCGCAGGGTGAAGGGCTCGCGGCCTCGCTCTGGGAGCGCGTGCGGCGCGAGAACCCCAAGCTCTTCTGGCGCTCGCGCGTCGACAACCACCACATCAACGGCTGGTACTTCACCAAGTCGGACGGCAGCCTGCGCGACGCCAAGTGGGTCGTCTTCTGGTACGGCCTCGAAGGCTTCGCCGAGGTGCAGGACTGCATCGCGCGCGCCTTCGCGCTGCCGCCGACCTTGCGCAGCCACATGATCGTGGAGACCTGAATATGACAAGAGCGGGTGCCAAGACGCGCGTCGGCATCATCGGCGCGCGCGGCTACGTCGGCGCCGAGCTGGTCAAGCTGCTTGTCGATCACCCGAGCTTCGAGCTCGGCCTGGTCACCTCGCGCGAGCACGTCGGCAAGACCGTGAGCGAGGTCATGCCCGAGGTCGCGAGCGACCTCGAGTTCACGGCGCCGACGCCGGACGACGCCGCCGGGAGCGGCTGCGAGGCCTGGATCCTGGCGCTTCCCAACGGCCAGTCCGAGCCCTGGGTCGAGGCCATCGAGCGCGCGCTGCCCGAGTCGCTGATGGTCGACCTGTCGACCGACCACCGCTTCGACCAGCGCTGGACCTACGGCCTGCCCGAGATCATGCGGGCCAGGATCCTGACGGCGCGGAAGATCGCCAACCCCGGCTGCTATGCCACCGCGGCGCAATTGGCGATTTATCCCATATTGGGCGAGCTCAGCGGCCCGGCGCACGTCTTCGGCGTGAGCGGCTACTCGGGCGCCGGCACCACGCCGTCGCCGAGGAACGACCCGGCGCGTCTCGCCGACAACGTCATGGCCTACAGCCTGAGCGGGCATGCGCACGAGACCGAGCTGCGCTGGCAGCTCGGCCACAAGGTGTTCTTCACGCCGATGGTGGCCCAGTTCTTCCGCGGCCTGGTGGTGACGGTGCACGCGCGGCTGAAGTCTGCGCTCACGGCCGACGAGCTGGCCGTCCGCTACGAGAAGGCCTACGCCTACGAACCGCTGGTGGCGGTGACGCGCGCCATCCCCGAGCCGAAGGACGCGGCGCTGCGGCACGGCGCGACGGTCGGCGGCTTCGCGGTCGAGGTGACGGAGAGCCACGCGGTGATCTGCGCCACGCTCGACAACCTGCTGAAGGGCGCGGCGACGCAGGCCATCCAGAACCTGAACCTGGCCGCCGGCCTCGACGAGCTGGCCGGGCTCCGCCACCGGCTCGTCTGAGCGCCGCCCGGGCGCGGCCTCGGGCCTTGCGCCCGGCCGCCTTAGCGCCCACCATGCGGCCATGAAGCGCTACAAGAACGGCCGCGTCGTCATCCAGCAAGGGGACATCACGAGGCTCGGGGTCGACGCCATCGTGAACGCCGCCAACACCGCGCTGCGCGGCGGCGGCGGGGTCGACGGCGCCATCCATCGCGTGGCCGGGCCCGAGCTCATGCACGCCTGCGCCGAGATCGGCGGCTGCGACACCGGCCAGGCGGTCGTCACGCCCGGCTTCGGGCTGCCGGCCAAGTACGTCATCCACACCGTCGGGCCGGCCTGGCAGGACGGCAACCACCACGAGGACGAGCTGCTGGCGAGCTGTTACGAGCAGAGCCTCAGGCGCGCGCTCGAGAACGACTGCACGACGGTCGCCTTCCCGGCCATCTCTACCGGCCGCTTCCGCTTCCCGAAGGAGCGCGCGGCGCAGACCGCGGTCGCGACCGTGCTCGACTTCCTCGACCAGCACCCGGGCATCGAGCAGGTCGTCTTCTGCTGCTACTCGGACGCCGACCTGGCCATCTACGAGTCGGTCGCGGACGAGTACCTGTGAGCTCCGAGCGAAGCCGGGTCGCCGGGCGGACTCTGGACGGAGCCCGCCGCAGGCGGGCGCAGGAAGAGGCTGACATGGCGGCGACTCGCGCGGAGCGAGGCCACAGCAATTCCCAGCGAAGCCGGGTCGCCGGGCGGACTTCTGGACGGAGCCCGCCGCAGGCGGGCGCAGGAAGAGGCCGACATGGCGGCGACCCGCGCGGAGCGAGGCCACAGCAATTCCCAGCGAAGCCGGGTCGCCGGGCGGACTCTGGACGGAGCCCGCCGCAGGCGGGCGCAGGAAGAGGCCGACATGGCGGCGACCCGCGCGGAGCGAGGCCACAGCAATTCCCAGCGAAGCCGGGTCGCCGGGCGGACTCTGGACGGAGCCCGCCGCAGGCGGGCGCAGGAAGAGGCCGACATGGCGGCGACCCGCGCGGAGCGAGGCCACAGCAATTCCGAGCGAAGCCGGGTCGCCGGGCGGACTCTGGACGGAGCCCGCCGCAGGCGGGCGCAGGAAGAGGCCGACATGGCGGCGACCCGCGCGGAGCGAGGCCACAGGAGTGACGCTCGCGCAGCGAGCGGCCGGAGCAATTCCAACCTGAAGTGGTCAAGCATATTGACCATGATTGCCACCCTCGCCGTCGGCGCCTGCGCCACCGAGGGCGAGGCGCTGGCCGGCGACGAGGTGCTGGTCGGCGCGCACCTGGTCGGCACCGGCGACGCGAAGCTCGACGGCACGGTCGCCAGCGTGCTGGTGAAGGACGGAGTCATCGCCGCCATCGGCAAGGCCGCCGACGCCGCGAAGAAGCACGGCACGCCGGCGCGCGATGTGAGCGGCAAGTGGCTCGCGCCGGCCTTCATCGACAGCCACGTCCACCTCGTCTACTGGGACGTCTCGGCCGAGCTGCCGGCCGCCGGCGTCGTCGCGGCCGTCGATCTGGCCGCGCCGCTCGACCGCTTCTTCGGCCACGACTGGGGCAAGCTCCACGTCATCGGCGCCGGTCCCATGATCACCGCGCCCGGCGGCTATCCGACGACGAGCTGGGGCCGCGACGGCTACGGCGCCGAGTGCGCGACGGCGGCGGCCGCGGTGAGCGCGGTCGACGCGGCGCTCGACCGCGGTGCGCGCATCGTGAAGATCCCGCTCGCGGCCGGACCCGACCTGGCCGAGGACGTCGCCCGGGCGGCCGTCGACGAGGCGCATCGGCGCCACGCGCTCGTCGCCGTCCACGCGCTCACCGACGAGGCCGCGGCCCACGGCGCCGCGCTCGGGGCCGACGTGCTCGCTCACATGCCGGTCGCGGCGATGGCCGACGCCACCGTCACGGCCTGGTCGACGCGCACGGTCATCCCCACGCTGGCCGCCTTCGGAGGCACCACCAACGCGGTCGAGAACCTGCGGCGCGTGCGCGCGGCGGGGGCGCGCATCCTCTATGGCACCGACCTCGGCAACGATCGGGTCGCCGGCATCGACGAACGCGAGCTCGAGCTGATGAGCGCCGCCGGCATGGACGGCCAGGCCATCCTCGAGAGCGGTACAAAAGACCCAGCCGCATTCTGGGGGTTTGTCGATCTCGGTCGTATTGCCGTCGGCAAGAGCGCGAGCCTGCTCGTGCTCGACGCCGATCCGCGCGCCACGCCGGCCACCCTGGCGCATCCGAGCGCGGTCATCCTGCCCTAGCCCGTCCGCCGGGAAGGTCAAGTCGCTTGACCGTTGGCGCGGACGGTGTGTAGGTGGACGATGCTACTCGCATTGGGACAGCGGCCGCGGCCCTCCAGGGTCGTGGAAAACGTCCCGCGGTGGCATCGACGCCCGAGCATGGGACATACTCGGGCCTGAACCATTGCATCGCCGAGGACACGCCATGGCAACCACCGTCGCCCGCGCCGCGTCTGGACCCGAGCCGATTCGCGAGAATGGCCGCATCCTGGTGGTCGACGACGACCCACAGGTCTGCCTCACCTTCGAGCGCATATTGGTTCGCCGCGGTTGGGCGGTCGTCGTCGCCAACGACGGCCTCGAGGCCAAGGACCTGGTCATGCGGACCTCGTTCGACGTCATCATCAGCGACGTGCACATGCCCGGGCACGGCGGCTTGAAGTTCCTCCAGGGGTTGCGCGAGCACGACCTGGATGTGCCGGTGGTGTTGATCTCCGGCGAGCCCTCGCTCGAGTCGTCGCTGCGCGCCATCGAGTACGGCGTGTTCCGCTATCTGGCGAAGCCGGTGACGGTGACGCAGCTCGAGGAGGTCGTGAGCCGCGCCGCGCGCTTACATCGCATGGCGCGCTTGAAGCAGCAGGCGCTCGAGGTGCTCACCGACGGCGGCGGCTGGGCCGGCGATCGCGCCGCGCTGGCCGGCCACTTCGTGAGCGCGCTCGAGAACATCTGGATGGGCTTCCAGCCCATCGTGTCGTGGGGGCCGCGCGCCATCTATGGCTTCGAGGCGCTCTTGCGCTCGGACGAGCCGGCGCTCCGGAGCCCCGACCTCATCCTCGGCGCCGCCGAGCGCCTGGGCCGCCTCATCGAGCTCGGCCGCGCCGTGCGCGCCAAGGTCGCCGAGTCGGCCACGCGCCTGCCGGGCGAGGCCAAGCTCTTCGTCAACCTGCACGCCGCCGATCTCGCCGACGACGACCTCGTCAACCCGCGCGCGCCGCTCTCGCAGATCGCCGGCCGCGTCGTGCTCGAGATCACCGAGCGCGCCTCGCTGGCAGGTCTCAGCGGCGTCGGCAACACCGTCAGGAAGCTGCGCGACATGGGCTACACGCTGGCCATCGACGACCTCGGCGCGGGCTACGCCGGGCTCACCAGCTTCACC
Source organism: Myxococcota bacterium (assembly GCA_046351155.1). GTDB lineage: Bacteria > Myxococcota_A > UBA9042 > PHBI01 > PHBI01 > JAXLYZ01. The sequence goes on along the minus strand of JAXLYZ010000010.1, from coordinate 224,450 downwards.
CACCTCGAGCCGCGCGTGGTGAAGCTCGACATGGGCCTCATCCGCGATATCGACACCCAGCCGCGCAAGCAGAGCGTCGTGCGCGCCATGCGCGACCTGTGTCACGAGCTCGACATCGCCGTCATCTCCGAGGGCGTCGAGACGCAGGGCGAGCGCGACATGCTGGCCGCCCTCGGCTGCGACCTCATGCAGGGCTACCTCTTCGCCCGTCCCGAGCGCGGCTTCCCCAGCCCGGCCTGGTGAGGCGCGCCGCGGCGAAGGTCAAGCATCTTGACCTTCCTTGGCGGCCTCGGCGAGGGCCAGGGCGCCGGCCGCGTTCGGGTCGCTCAGGCTGAGGCCGCCGGCCGGCCCGCTGCCGATACGGCGCTGGATGGCCTCGATGGCCGACCTCAGGCCCTTCCGCCGCAGCGCCGGGATGGCCAGCGCGCTGCCGACGAGCGCCAGCGCGTCGCCGGCGGCGGCGGCGACGCCGGGGTCGTCGCTCTCGAGCCACTGCAGGAGGACGGCCTCGCCGCCCGGGACCGGGCGGTGCGCGAGCAGCGCGACGACGGCGCGGCGCTCGGCGGCGAGCGTGGGCGGGCGCGCGACGAGGTCGCGCACCGCGGCGGCGGTGGCCGGGTCGTCGCGCCAGCGATCGGCCAGGACCTCGAGCGCGGTGACGCGCACGGCGGCGTGCGGGTCGCCCAGCGCGCGCGCGGCGATCGGCGCGGCGTGCGGCGCGCCGGGCGGCAGCGACAGTCGGCGCACGAGCGCCGCGGCGTGGTCGACCGCGGCCGAGACCTCGGCGGGCGCGACGCGCGCATCCTCGAAGCGGCGACGCCAGCCGCGCGCGCCCGAGACCCAGCCCGAGGCGACGAGCTCGGCGACCGCGGCGCGCGTGGGGACGTCGAGCCAACCGACGATGCGCGAGACGCCGCCGAAGCTCGGATCGGTGACGGCGACCTCGGCATCGAAGCCCTCGTCCCCGAGGTCCGGCGCGGCCGAGGGCCGTCGCCCGACGGTGAAGGCGGCGACCCCGGCGTGCGCCGGCGGGTGCGTGACGAGCACGTCGATGGCCGTGCCGTCATCGGGCCAGCTGAGCTCGGCGCGCAGCTCGCCGATGCGTCGCTCGGCGCGGCTCGCGCCCTGCGCGGTCCAGCCGGCCGCCTCGAGGACCGCGGCTCGGGTAGCTGCCGCTCGCCCGCGGAGGCGCGAGCTCCACGGCGCGCCGTCGCTCTTCGGCGGCGCGCGCCTCGACCGACTCCGCCAAGGCCCGGCGCTCGTCGTCGCGGCGGGCCGCGCGCGCGCGTCGACCCTTCTCCGTAGTGACCCAGGCGACGGTGGCGACGAGCATGCTGACGCCGCCACCGATCGTCAGCCAGGGAGTGAGGTCGGCCACGCCTCCTTATATAGGGGCTCTACCGGCCGCGCGATCCGATCGGCCCGGGTCAGCCCCCTTGCGGGTTCGCCCTCGGGGCCCTCGCGATCGCCCAAAAGATACATGTTGACGGACAGTTCCGGAGATCCGCCGGGGCAGCCTCTGGACTTTTGGCTGCACGCGTGTTCAGCATGCACTCGTTCTCTCTCCCGAATGGGACCTGTCCGGTCGTGAGCTCGGTGAGTCGCCGCCTCACGGCCGGACAAACTCTCCGCCGCGGTCGGCCCGACCTCCTGGCGACCATGCCCATCCTGGATGCAACGACGCCGCGGCCCGCGAGTGGGACGCACCCGACCTCCGATGCCGCCCCGAGCTCGCCGTTCGACGGCTTCGACGTGCGGCTCGATCCGTGGGCCGTCGAGTACGGCGCCGAGCTCGCCGCGACCGGCAGCGACGAGGCCCCGGCCGTCGAGGTCGACCCGTTCCTCGAGACGCCGCGCGACGAATGGGGCCCGCTGAACCCGCTGCCGTCGGCCGACCACCCGCTGCCGGCCGAGGTCGGCTTCGTCGACGGCGTGCGCCGGCTCGAGCTGCGCGTGGTGGTGCCGCAGGGCCTGAAGTGGGCGCACGGCGCCTTCGGATCGTGGGCCGTGGGCGCGGTCATCGCGCCTGCCGCCGACACCGGCATCGCGCGCTTCGGCGACTACGAGGTCGGCCGCTGCCTGGTCATCGCGTCGGGCATCAAGCCGCCGCAGCCGGTCGTGCTCGGGCCCGGCCTCGAGTGGCGGAACGACGCGGCCGAGGGCGACGAGACCGACGTGCCGCCGAAGTGGGTGCACCGCCAGATGCGCGAGGCCGAGGAGCGCTTCGGGCGGAAGCTCGCGACGAAGGCCGGCCTGCTGGTCGTGTCCGACGGGCCGCTGTCGTTCGTCGATCGCACGCCGGCGTCGGTGCTCGGCCTGGTGAAGCGGCTCCACGAGCTCTACCTGCCGCAGGAGCTCCTGCCCCACCTCTTCGCGCTGACGCCCGGGCAGCGCACGCCGATGATCGCCCTCGATGGCACCGCCTTCCCGCGCTACACCTGGTTCATCCGCCTCACCGACTCGGCCCCGGGCGAGCCGCCACTGTCGGGCATCGTGCGCGTCGAGGTGGCCATCGGGCTCGGGCGCGAGGCGGCGCGCATGCTCGCCGACCAGTCGGCCATCCTCTTGCCGCGCTTCGTGCCGGCCCGCGCGCGCGATGGTCGCGCGCCGCAGAACCTGCTAGCCATCGGCGCGCTCGAGTCGCACCTCCGCCACCAGCTGGGCGATCAGATCCTCCTCCGGCGGCACCTCGAGACCCTCATCCGCATGAAGGAGCGTCGATGAACATGCTCGACCACGAGACGCCCGTCGGCGTCGTCCTCGGCTCGCACGACGCCACGCCGCTCGAGTTCTGGGTCGGCGTCGAGGCGCACGCCGACCTGGCGCTCGACGACCTCGTCGTGGTGCAGAGCCAGACCGCGGGCGGTCGCGACGTGCTCTTCTACGGCATCGTCGACCAGGTGCGGAAGCGCTACGAGGGCACCCAGTTCGACTCCGACGCCTTCCGCGTCGCGGCCGGCACCCTGCCGGCCGAGATCAGCTATGCGGGACATGTGCGCGTGACGCGCGTCGACCCCGAGGTGTTCCTGCCGCCGTCGCCCGGCACGCGCGCCTATGTCGTGCGCGGCGAGGCCTACCAGAAGGCGCTCTTCTTCGACGAGATGGTGCTGAAGCTGCCCATCGGGCTCGCGCGCTCGGGCCAGATCGTCTACGCCGACCTCGAGTTCCTGAACGGCCGGCGCGGCGCCCACGCCTCGATCAGCGGCGTGTCGGGCGTCGCCACCAAGACCACCTACGCCACCTTCCTCCTCTACTCGATCTTCGAGTCGGGCGTCCTCGGCATCGACGCGGCCCAGACGCGCGCGCTCATCTTCAACGTGAAGGGCGAGGATCTGCTCTGGCTCGACAAGCCGAATATGTCACTCTCGGCCGAGGACCGCGAGCGCTGGACCCAGCTCGGGCTGCCGTGCGGCCCATTCCGCTCGGTGTCGCTGTTCGCGCCGGCCAAGAAGGGTGTCAGCACGCCGACGCCCGACACCGGCGAGCGCCAGCTCGGCGTCAGGCCCTACCTCTGGACGCTGAAGGAGTTCGCGCGCGAGGGCCTGCTCCGCTTCGCCATGGCCGAGGCCGAGGACGCGCGGAGCCAGATCGGCTACGTCGCCGAGCTCGTCTCGAAGTACCTGATGAAGCTCGCCGACGACGGCCGGAAGGACGATCCGCGGCTGTGGGTCGACGCGCGCGGGCTCGAGCTCTTCGACGAGCTCGTCGACCACGTCGACGAGCACCTCGTGCAGATCACCATCAAGCAATCCCTCTCGCCGGCCACGCTCGATGCCTTCCGCCGCCGCCTGCGCATCGCCGGCGGGCGCATGGGCCACCTCGTGCGGAGCGATCACGACGGCGTGAAGAAGGCGAGCATCGACTGGGACGCGACCCAGGTGAGCGTCATCGACATCCACAAGCTGCACGGCGCGGCGCAGACCTTCGTGGTCGGCGCGGTGCTGACGCGGCTCATGGAGCGGCCGTCGGGCGGCACCGGGCCGCTCACCTTCGTGGTGCTCGACGAGCTCAACAAGTACGCGCCGCGCACCGGCTGGAGCCCGCTGCAAGAGATCGTCCTCGACATCGCCGAGCGCGGCCGCTCGCTCGGCGTGTCGCTCTTCGGGGCGCAGCAGACGGCCAGCGAGGTCGAGCGGCGCGTCGTCGCCAACGCGGCGCTGCGTATCGTCGGCCGCCTCGACGCCGCCGAGGCCGAGCGCGGCGAGTACGGCTTCATGACCAAGACCGCGCGCGAGCGCGCCACCATCCTGAAGCCCGGCCACATGATCGTGGCCCAGCCGCAGATCCCGACGCCCTTGCTGGTGCAGTTCCCGCGCCCGGGCTGGGCCACGCGCCGGCGCGAGGTCGACGCGAAGCTCGACGACCCGCACGACGACCCGTTCGCCGGCATCGGGGACTGACGCGCGTGCGCATCGTCCACACCAGCGACTGGCATGCCGGTCGGATCTGGAAGCGCATGTCGCGCCTCGACGAGCTCGGGCGCTGCCTCGACTCGCTGTGCCAGTTCGTCGAGAGTGACAAAATCGACATGGTGCTGATGACCGGCGACGTCTTCGACTCGGGCTCGCCGTCGGCCGAGGCCGAGCGCGTCGTCTTCGACGTGCTGAAGCGCCTCGGCCGGATGGCGCCGGTGCTGGTGCTGGCCGGCAACCACGACGACCCGAAGCGGCTCGAGGCCTGGGGCCAGCTGGCTGAGCTGGCCAACATCCAGGTGCTCGGCAAGCCCAGGCGCGCCGACCAGGGCGGCGTGCGCATCATCCCTTCCAAGGACGGGAAGGAGCGCGCCGTGGTGGCGGCCATCCCGTTCGCGCCGGTGCGCGACTTCGTGAGCGCGCTCGATCTGGGCGGCGACGAGGGGCAGTTCAAGCAGAAGTGGAACGAGGGGCTGGCCAGGGTCGCCGCCATGCTGACGAGCCACTTCCGGCCCGACACCGTCAACATCTTCTGCACCCACGCCCACATCGACGGCGCTATTTTGTCAAATAGCGAGCGGGTGGTGCAGACCGGCGAGCAGTTCGCGCTGAACGGCGAGCAGCTGCCGACCGGCGCGCAGTACATCGCGCTCGGCCACATCCACAAGCCGCAGCAGCTGCCGAACCGCTTCGGCGCGCTGTATGCCGGGAGCCCGCTCCAGCTCGACTTCGGCGAGGAGGGCGACGAGAAGTCGTTCGTCGTGGTCGACGTCGTGGCCGGGCTGCCGCCGAAGATCGAGCGCGTTCCGTATGTCGGGGCGCTGAAGCTCTTCACCTGGCGCGGCAAGCTCGACGAGGTGGCGGCCGCGGCGCCCGCGCTGCGCGAGGCCGGGCACGTGCGCATGCTGGTCGACCTCGAGGTGCCCGACCCCGACGTGGGTCGGCGGCTGCGCGCCGAGGTCCCGAACGCCGTGTCGATCCAGGTGCAGCTGCCGGTCATCGAGGCGGCGTCGCCGACGCGCGAGCGCGCCGGCGCGACCGCGTCCGAGCTGTACCAGGCGTATCATCAGAAGCGCTACGGGCGGACGCCCGACGAGGGCGTCATGAAGGCGTTCAACGCCCTGTGGGAGGCGGCCGACCTCGGCGGCGAGCACGGAGCCGGCGCATGAGGCCGGTGCGGCTCGTGGTCGATGGCCTCACGTGTTTTCGCGAGCCGCAGACCGTCGACTTCGCCGGGCTCGGCGTGGTGGCCATCGCCGGGCCGACCGGCGCCGGCAAGTCGAGCCTGCTCGACGCCATGATCCTCGCGCTCTACGGCGTGGTGCCGCGCATGGGCAAGCGCGGCGTGGCCGAGCTCATCGCGCACGGGCGGAAGTCGCTGGCGGTGACCTTCGACTTCAGGGTGGTCGACAAGAGCTACCGCGTCACGCGCCGCGTGGCGGCCGAGGGCAAGGCCGGCGCGGCCATCCTGAGCGAGCTCGTCGGCGACGCCGAGGTGAAGCGCGCGAGCGGCATCGAGGAGGTCAAGAAGGCCATCCGCGAGCTCATCGGCATCGACGCCGGCGCCTTCACCCAGGCGGTGATCCTGCCGCAGGGCGAGTTCCAGCAGTTCCTGAAGTCGGAGCCGGCGGCGCGGCGGCGGACGCTCAACACGCTGCTCGGGCTCGGCGTCTACGAGGACATGCGCCAGCGCGCCGACCAGGTCGCCAAGGCGCGGCGCGCCGAGATCGAGGGCCTGGCGCGCCGCCTGGAAGGCGAGTGGGCCCAGGTCACGCCGAGCGCGGTCGCGGCGATCGACAAGGAGCTTTCCGAAGTCGCGGCCGCGGTGCCGGCGCTCGAGACCGAGCGCGACCGCGCCGAGAGCGAGCTCGCGCGGCTCCGGGAAGAGGCGGCGCTGACCGCCGAGCTCGGCCAGGATCGAGGCGCGCTCGGCGGCGCTCGAGGCCGAGCGGGACGCCATGGCCGAGCGCGACGACCGCGTCCAGACCGCGCGCCGGGTGGCGCCGATCCTGCCGCGCCTCGACGCCGCCGAGCGCGCCGAGGCCGCGCTGGGCGAGGCCGAGCGGCAGGCGACGCGCGCCGAGGCGAGCGTCGTCGCGGCGCGGATGCTCGAGGCCGAGCGCGCGAGCGCGGTGGACGCGGCGCGCGCCGGAGCCGCGGCTCATCGACGGCTGGCGCGAGCAGATCGGCGCCGTCGACCGCGCGCGCGGCGACTTCGAGCGGCGCGCGCTCTTGCGCAAGACGCGCGCTCCGGCCGCCGTCGGCAGCGGCGCGCCCATCGCCTTCGACGCCGAGGCGCTCGAGCGCGCGCGGCCTGGCCGGCGTCGCGGCCCAGCTCGGCAGCGCGCGAAAGGCGCTGGCGACCGCCCAGGAGGCGCTCGCCAAGGAGGAGCGCCAGGCGCAGCTGCGGCGCACCAAGGAGGCCGAGGCCGCCGACGCGCGCAGCAAGGCCGAGGTGGCCGAGGCGCGCGCGCGTGAGCTCCTGCGCCTGGCCGATCACGAGCACCGCGCCGCCGCGCTGCGCTCCGAGCTGGTGCACGGCGAGGCCTGCCCGGTGTGCGCGCAGGTCGTCGCCGAGCTGCCGCCGGCGCCTCGCCGCGCCCGGCCTCGACGCCGCCCGCAGCGCCGCCGACAAGGCCCGCATCGCCGCCGACGCGGCCCGCACCGCGGCACTGAATGCGCGCGCGAAGGCCGACGAGGCCGACCGCGCCGTCGAGCGCCTGGGCGACGAGGTCGCGCGCCACGCCGATCACGTAGCGAGCCTGGAAGCGCAGCTCGCGCCGCACGTGCTCGACCTCGGCGCCGACCGACGCGCCCATCGAGGCGCGCCTCGCCGCCTGGCAGACCGCGCTCGAGGCCGCCGAGCTGGCCGAGCTCGAGCGGCGGCTGGCGCCTTCGAGGGGCTCGACCCGATCGCCCACCGCGCCGAGCTCGAGCGCCGCGTGCGCTCCGCCGAAGCCGCCCTGCGCGCGGCCGAGGAGGCGCTGGCCCAGGCCGGGCGGGCGCTGGCGCAGGCCGTGGCCGCCCATGAGGCGCGGAGCCACGCCGCCCACGCTGCGCGCGCGGCCCGCGACGAGGCGCGCCGCGCGGCCGACGACGCGCTGGCGAGCCTCGGCTTCGGGCCGGAGGCGGCGCGCGCGGTGGCCATGGAGCCCGACGCGCTCGACGCGCTCGAGGCCACGGTGCGCGCGCACCGCGAACAGCTCCTGGCCGCGCGCGAGCGGCGCGCCACGCTGCTCGAGCGGCTGGGCGGCGCGCGCGCCTCGGCCGCCGACGTGGCGCGGGCCAGCGAGCTGGCGCTCACGGCGCGCGGCGCACTGCAGACGGCGGTGGCGCGGCGCGCCACGCTCACCGAGCGCGTGCATCACCTGAAGGCGCAGCTGGCGCTGGCCGAGCAGGCGCGGGCCCGCCGCGAGAGTGCCAAAATCGAATATGACATCCACGCGCGCCTGGCCGAGGATCTGAAATCCGACAAGCTCCAGGCGTTCGTCCTCGAGGAGGTGCTGGCCGACCTCGTGCGCGGCGCCTCGCTGCGGCTGAAGATGCTGTCGGGCGAGCGCTACGGCCTCGAGGCCGACGAGAAATCGGGCTTCCTGGTGGTCGACAACGACAACGCCGGCGAGCGCCGCTCGACCGACACGCTGTCGGGCGGCGAGACCTTCCTCGCGTCGCTGGCGCTGGCGCTCGAGCTGTCCGAGCAGATCCAGGCCAAGGCCGGCAAGGTCCACCTGGAGAGCCTGTTCATCGACGAGGGCTTCGGCACGCTCGACCCGGAGACGCTCGACACGGTGGCCACCGCCATCGAGGGCCTCGGGACCAGCGGCCGGCTGGTCGGCCTCATCACCCACGTGGCCGAGCTGTCGTCGCGCCTGCCGCACAAGATCCGCGTCGAGCGCGGCCCGGCCGGCGTCGGCTCGACCGTCAAGGTCGAGCTCGGCGCCTGAGGCTGCGTCGGGTCACAGCGCTCGATACTGGAGCAGGTCCAGGAACTCGGCCGGGAAGATGGTGACCTTGGGCTGCGAGGTGATGCCCAGCTCGTGCGTCGTCGGCTGCAGCTTCGTCTCGACGAAGCGGCCGAAGTCCTCGGTCGACTCCCAGATGTCGACGACGCGGAAGCCACCCTCGCCCCAGCCGGCGGCGTGGAGACGGCCGCCATGCGGCTTGTTCTCGACCCAGTTCAATCGGTTGCGGATGGCGAGGTACTGCTCGCGCGTGATCTCCGGCCACTCCATGCTCATGATGACAGCCATGTGACGCTCCGTGTGATGCGATGGTCTCGACAGGTTCCAGGCGGAACGGAGCCGATACGGCCGGGGCGCGCCGCCGGATCACGCAGCGCACGCGGCGGATGACGCGGGGCGTGAAAGTCGCTAGATCGTCGGGCGATGAGCGTCTCCGACTCCCCCGTGTTCGTGACCGGCGCCTCGGGCTTCGTGGCGTCGCAGATCATCCGCATGCTGCTCGAGCAGGGCTATCGCGTGCGCGGCTCGGTGCGCGACCCGGCGCCCGACAAGACCGAGCCCCTGCGCGCCGTCGCGACCGCGTTGCGCGCCGACGATCGCCTGGAGCTGGTGGCGGCCGATCTGCTGCAACCGGGCTCGTTCGACGCGCCGCTCCAGGGCTGCGAGCTGGTGCTGCACACGGCGAGCCCGTATCTGCTGACGCCGAAGGACGCGCTGAAGGACCTCGTCGAGCCGGCCGAGCAGGGCACGCTGAACGTGCTCCGGGCCGCGCAGAAGGCGCGCGCCAAGCGTGTGGTGCTGACCTCGTCGGTGGCGGCCATGACCGACCAGACCGACGCGAAGGCGCCGCTCGACGAGAAGAGCTGGAACAAGACCTCCTCGCTGCGCCGGAACCCCTACTACTACTCCAAGGTGCGCGCCGAGCGCGCGGCCTGGGACTTCGTCGGCAAGGAGAAGCCCGGCTTCCGTCTGGTGGCGGTGAACCCGTTCGTCATCATCGGGCCGTCGCTCGTGCCCGGCCTCAACACCTCGAACCAGATATTCGCCGATCTGCTTAATGGCAAATACCCGGGCATATTGGCGCTCGACTGGGGGCTCGTCGACGTGCGCGACGTGGCGCTGGCGCACCTCCTCGCGCTGACGACGCCCAAGGCCAAGGGCCGCTATCTGTGCGCCGCCGGCGTCATGTCGATGCGCGAGGTGGTGGCGGTGCTGGTGAAGCGCGGCTACGGCAAGAAGTTCCCGAAACTGGCCAAGACCGCCGGTCGCTCGATGGACCACGCATTTGGCAATCTCGCCGTGCGCCTCGGCTCGTTCTTCCAGCCGCGCGGCACCGGCACCTACCTGCGCACCCACATCGGCCGGAAGCTCGCGCTCGACAACGGGCTCATCAAGAAGGAGCTCGGGCTCACCTTCCGCTCCATCGAGCAGAGCCTGGTCGACACCGTCGAGGACCTCATCCGCTGGGGGCACGTGCCGGCCCCCGAGGGGGCCTCATGAGCGGCGCACCGCGGCCGCCCGTGCGCTCACTCGCGCGCGAACCCCCGAGTGCAGCCGGGTCGCCGGTCGGCGGCGACCGGCGCGGAGCGAGGTCGTCAGTATTGATACCAGGCCCAGCGGTCACCGCGCGACGGATGCCCGGGCAGCGGCCCGCGCAGCCCGAGGCGCGTGGCCTCGTCGGTGAGCCAGCGCGTCACCAGCGCGATGAATTCCTCGCTGCGACCCTGCTCGCGGTGCGCTTCGAGGCTGTACATATGCGTCGTCACGTCCAGCGTGTGGAACTGGTCGAGGTACTTGAGCGCCATCACCGCGCGCTCGAGGGCGACCTTGTCGAGGGACGAGTAGTCGGGGATCTCGCGCACATCGTCGTAGCGTCCGAACATGGGCGGCATCTTCGCACGATCGGCCGGAGCCTCCAACTCGCGGCCGTGGCGCTCCTCTGCGCGGCCTCGGGCGCGCTCGCGGGCCCGGGTTGCCTGGACGGCGGCGCGGGCCAGGAGGCCGACGTCGAGGTGGTGGCCCACCCCGACGACCTCGACGCCGGCTGCGTCGGCGACGTGCGCGTCATCGGCGCGTGCGGCACGCCGCAGGTGATCAACAAGCCGGAGACGTCGGCCAAGCACATCCCCGACGAGACGCCCATCGTCTACCCCGACGTGCCGCCGTCGTCGGGCGACCATCGCCCGGCGTGGGGTCGCTGGGGCGAGTACACGTTCCTGCCGCCGCAGCGCTGGGTCCACAACCTCGAGCACGGCGGCATCGCCCTCCTCTATGATCCGTGCGTGCCGACGGCGGTCGTGGACCAGCTGCGCGCGTTCGCGGCCGGGCGCGCGGCCGACGACAGCGGCGCCTTCCGCTACGTGCTGACGCCCTACCCGGGCCTGCCGACGCCGGTGGCGGCGGTTGCCTGGGAGTGGACATGGCTCTCGGAGTGCGTCGACACTGCCTCGCTCGGTGCGTTCGTCGACGCCCACTATCGTCACGCCCCAGAAGACTTCGCAGCCGATGGCAGCTATAGCGACGGCTGGATCGCGCGCTGACGCGCCCGCTCCGCTCGCTCGAGTCGCCCTGGACTCCCGCCGGCCTCCACCGGCTCCAAGGATTCCCGATGTCCGTCACGCTCTTCGTCGACCACCTGTGGATCAGCCCGTACGCCTACACCGCCTTCGTGGCGCTCGAGGAGAAGGGCGTCGCCTACGAGGTGCAGACGGTGTCCCTCGCCGATGGGCAGCAGCGCGCCGAGCGCTACCTCGACGTGTCGCTGACCGGGCGCATCCCGGCGCTGGTGCACGACGGCTTCGGGCTGGCCGAGTCGAGCGCCATCACCGAGTACGTCGAAGAGGTCTTCCCCGGCCCGCGCCTCTTCCCCGAGGACCCGAAGGAGCGCGCCCGCGCGCGCCAGATCATGTCGTGGCTCAGGAGCGATCTGCTGGCGCTGCGCGAGGAGCGCCCGACCACCACCATGTTCTACGAGCGCGCGACCAAGCCGCTGTCGGCGCGCGCGGCGCTGTCGGCGTCCAAGCTCGTGGCGGTGGCCGACGCGCTGCTCCGACGCGAGGTCCAGCTCACCATCGGGCCGAGCTGGAGCATCGCGGACGCCGACCTCGGCTTCATGCTGCACCGGCTGGTGCTCAACAACGACCCGGTGCCGAGCCACGTGCGCCGCTACGCCGAGGCGCAGTGGTCGCGGCCCTCGGCCATGAAGTGGGTGGCGGTCGATCGGCCGCCCGCCTCGGCGCAGTGAGGCGCCGCGCCGGGCTCAGCCGCCGGTGAGCCCGAAGAACGCGAGCACGCGCGCCATGACCGCGGCGCGCTCGGCGGCGCCGTCGATGCTCTCGAACGGGAAGCCGAGGCTCACCAGATCGTAGTCGCCCTGGTACTGCACGCAGGCGGTCGTGCCGGGGCCGTCGTAGGTCATGCAGGCGGTCGCGCCGCCGGCCGGCGCGAGCTCGTCGGGGAAGGCCACGAAGATCTGCCCCGGCGTCCAGAAGCCGAGGCGCGCGTCGTGATCGAGGCCGGCGAAGATCGAGCCCGGCACGCCCTCGGCGACGTACACGCCGGCGTCGTCGCCCGCGTAGCCGGCGCGGAGCCAGGTCTGGTAGAAGGCGCGATCGGCCGCCAGCGCCGCGGGGTTGCCGCTCGGGTCGAGGTCCCAGCCGATCTCGGCGCCGCTCACGAAGAGCGCGCCGCCGAGGCCGAGGTAGTCGGCCAGCGCGGCCTGCTCGGCGGCGCTCACCGACTCGTCGGTGGCCGACTCCTCGGCCGCGTCCCACACGACGGCGTCATAGGTCGCGAGCGCCACGTCGCCGTCGGTGGTCGCCTCGTTCGGGCAGGTGTCGAAGGCGACCCCGTCGGGCATGGCCGCGGCGTAGGCGACCATGAAGGCGTGGGCCGCGCCCATCGGGTTCTCGTTGACGGGCTGGCGCTGCCAGCGGTCGTCGGCGTCGACCAGGAGCACCGTCGCGTGCGCCGGCGCGGCCGGCAGCGCGCGCGCCGCGTAGACGTCGGACGGGTCGCTGAGCCCGGCCAGGGTGGCGGCCCGGACGCGCACGTAGACGGTCGTCGACGAGGCCGGCAGGACCAGCTCGGGGCTGAGCGTGAAGCGCCGGTCTTCGTCCCGCCACTGCAGGCCGTCGGCGCTCGTCTCGACGAAGTAGCCGGCCGTGTCCTCGGCCGGGACGAGCCCGTCGACCGGCGTCAGGGCGACCTCGATGCGGCCATCGGCGCGGCCGCGCACGCAGCCGAGCGTGGGCGTCGCCGGGCGGGCCGGCGTGCCGCGGAGGTTCTTCGCGACGACGGCGACCAGGTCGTCCTGGGTGGCGCGCGCGGTGTTGGCGCTGCCCGACGGCAGCGTGTTCATGAGGAAGGCGAAGGCGTAGCGGTGGCCGTCCCAGCGGTTGTAGAGCACGCCCGAGGTGGTGATGCCGGCGTTGGTGCCCGACTTCCCGAAGACGCGCCCGGCGGTGTCGGCGCCGCTCATGCGATAGGCGAGCGTGCCGTTGTAGGGCGCGCTGTTGGTGGTCACGATGGCCTCGCCGTCGCCGTCGACCGAGCCCGGGCCCTCGGCGCCGCCGACCGACAGCGTCGACTTCCAGGCCGGCCAGCGCGGCGATTTTGTCATATAGCGGTAGACGCCCACCAGCTGGCGCGCCGAGATGCGGTTGTCGACCGACAGGCCCGAGCCGTCGTGGACCTCGAAGCCGGTGGTGTCGGTGCCGGTCGACGCCAGCCAGTCGGCGATGACCTCGGCGCCGGTGTCGTAGTCGGACGAGCCGCCGAGGAGCCAGCCGGCGTGGCGCTGGAGGATGTCGGCCATCTCGTTGTGGCTCACGTGGTTGATGGCCCACTCGCCGACCGCCAGCGGCAGCGAGTCCCAGCGCGCGAGCTCGTGGCCGGGCGGCAGCTCCATGGTGGCGTGCTCGACGACGCTGCCGGTGACCTGGATGCCGCGCGCGGCGAGCGCGGCGCTCCAGGCGGCGCCCGCGCGCTGGCGCTGGGTGGCCGGGTCGTAAGTGCCAAAATGGTAGCCGTCGTAGAGATAGCCGCCCCATATGCCGATATTGCCGCTGACCTTGCGCAGGCCGGCGCGCCACAGCGCGTCGGCCAGGCGGTCGAGCGGGTGGCGCTCGTCGCCGTAGAACCAGCGCGACCAGGTGAAGTCGTGCTCGCTGTGCAGGTCGAGGTCGGCCGTCAGCGTGCCGCTGGCGTCGATGTTGCCGGCGCTCATGACGCGCGTCAGCATGCGGTGGTCCTCGCCGAGGCGATCGATGGCGCAGGCGGTGGTGAGGATCTTGGTGTTCGACGCCGGGATGAGCACCTTGTCGGGGGCCGAGGCCCACACCGTCTGGTCGGTGTCGAGGTCGACGACGAGCCCGCCGAAGGTGCGCCCGGCGAGCGCCGGGACGTCGAGCGCGTCGCTCATGCCGGCGTCGACGGCGGCGAGCTGCGCCGCGTCGAGCGGCGGCAGCGGCGGCGGCGGGCGCGGCGGGACGACCGTGTCGACGACGCTGGTGTCGCCGGTCGTGGTGGCGTCGGTCGCCGCGGTCGCGTCGGGCGAGGTCGTCGCGTCGGTCGCGTCGTTCGAGGGGATGGCGTCGCCGCCGTCGCCGACGCTGGCGTCGTCGCCGCTGTCGGCCGCGTCGGGAGCCGCGTCGGGCGAGGTCGCCGCGGCGTCGGCGTCGGCGCCGGCGCCGGCGGGCCGGGCTTCGGCGCTGGCGTGGGCGTGGTCGACCGAGGTCGTGAGGTGGGCGGGCGCGTCGTCGCCGCAGGCCGCGAGGACCGCGAGGATGACGGCGAGGACGAGGCCGAGGGGGGCGCGAGCCATGGCGCGCAGAGTGGCCGTTCGAGGCCCGGCGCACAAGCGCGTTGCGCAAGTCCGGCGGCGCATCTAGACTCCGCCGCCCGTTCGTTCGCGAGGACTCTCGATGGCGCAAGCACCCAGCAACAAGGCCCCCCAGAACGCGATCTCGCCGACCCGCGCCGAGGACTACCCTGAGTGGTACCAGCAGGTGGTGAAGGCCGCCGACCTGGCCGAGAACTCGCCGGTGCGCGGCTGCATGGTCATCAAGCCGTGGGGCTACGCCATCTGGGAGAACATCCAGAAGGTGATGGACGGGATGTTCAAGGAGACGGGGCACGTCAACGCGTACTTCCCGCTGCTCATCCCGAAGAGCTTCCTCGAGAAGGAGGCCGAGCACGTCGAGGGCTTCGCCAAGGAGTGCGCGGTCGTCACGCACCATCGCCTGGAGGCCGGGCCCAACGGCGGCCTCGTGCCGGCCGGCGAGCTCGACGAGCCGCTGGTCATCCGGCCGACGTCGGAGACCATCATCGGCGCCATGTTCGCGCAGTGGGTGCAGAGCTATCGCGACCTGCCGCTGCTCATCAACCAGTGGGCGAACGTGGTGCGCTGGGAGCTGCGCACGCGGCTCTTCCTGCGGACGGCCGAGTTCCTCTGGCAGGAGGGCCACACCTGTCACGCCAGCGCCGAGGAGGCGATGGTCGAGACGCGGAAGATGCTCGATGTCTACGCCACCTTCGCGCGCGACTACATGGCCATGCCGGTCGTGCCGGGCGAGAAGACGGCGGCCGAGCGCTTCCCGGGCGCGGTCGCGACCTTCACCATCGAGGCCATGATGCAGGACCGGAAGGCGCTGCAGGCGGGCACCTCGCACTTCCTCGGGCAGAACTTCGCCAAGGCGCAGGACATCAAGTTCCAGTCGAAGACGGGCGCCGTCGAGCACTGCTGGACCACGTCGTGGGGCACGTCGACGCGCCTCATCGGCGCGCTCATCATGACCCACCTCGACGACGACGGGCTGGTGCTGCTGCCGCGCCTTGCGCCGCAGCACATCGTGCTGGTGCCGGTGTTCCGGAAGGACGAGGAGCGGGCCGAGGTGCTGGCCTACTGCGAGCGCGTGAAGGCCGAGCTGCGCGACGTGCGCTGGCACGACGAGCGCCTGCGCGTGATGATCGACACGCGCGACATCAACGGCGGCGAGAAGGTCTGGGAGCACATCAAGAAGGGCGTGCCGGTGCGCCTGGAGATCGGCCCGCGCGACATCGCCAAGGACTCGGTCTTCATGGGCCGGCGCGACAAGGGGCCGAAGGAGAAGGAGAGCCTCGGGCGCGGCGAGCTCGTGCAGCGCATCGGCGCCATCCTCGACGAGATGCAGGCGAACCTCTATGCGCGCGCGCTGGCGCTGCGCGACGCGGCCACCGTCGACATCTACGACCGCGCCGACCTCGCGGCCTTCTTCGCCGACGACCAGCCCGGCGGCTTCGCGCGCGCCTACGCGGTCGACGACCTGAGCTACGCCGAGGAGCTCAAGGGCCTGAAGATCTCCGCGCGCTGCATGCCGAACGACGACGACTCGACCGGAACGTGCATCTTCACGGGCCGGCCGGGTGCGCGCCGCATCACCTTCGCGCGGTCGTATTGAGCGAGTTCTCGGCGGCCTGCGCGGCCGCGGGAGTACGAGTAGACCGAAGCGCACAGGGGCATTGACGATCGCCCAGGACCGGCGCAACGTCGTGCGAAGCCACCCCGAGGCGCCCGCGGAAGCGTCACTCGGATTCGTCGTCGCCCTGGTTCTCTCGCGTGCTCGTCGGCTGCCGACAGCGCGTCGGGCGAGTCGCCAGGGCGACGGCGGATGCGACGCATCGGCGCGTGTCGCGTCGCGGCCGGGCGCACGCCGATGCGCGCCGAGTGCCGATGGGCGCCGAGCGAGCCGAGCGCGCCGAGACCTGGATCTGGCCGCGCGTTGCGCGCACCCTGACAGGTCAACGCAGCGCACGGGAGCTCTCATGTCCTCGTCAGTGCTCTTCCGGAACCGCAGGGAGTACGTCGGCGGCATCCGCGCCGTCATCTTCGACTGGGCCGGCACCACCATGGACTTCGGCTGCATGGCCCCGCCCGACGCCTTCTGCGAGGTCTTCCGCCGCCACGGCGTGGCGGTCACCATCGAGGAGGCGCGCATCCCGATGGGCGCGCACAAGCGCGTGCACATCAGCCGCATCGGCGCGCTGCCGCGCGTGGCCGCCGCGTGGCGCGCGGCGCACGGCCGCGACTTCGGGGAGGCGGATGTCGATCGGCTGTTCGAGGACTTCGTGCCCATCCAGCTCGACATCCTGCCGAGGTACGCCGACCTCGTCCCGGGCGCGCTGGAGGCCGTCGCGGCGTGCCGCGCCAAGGGCCTGAAGATCGGCTCGACGACGGGCTACACGCTGGCCATGAACACGCTGCTCCGCGCCGAGGCCGAGCGCCGCGGCTACGTCCCCGACGCCATGGTGTGCGCCGACGAGGTGCCCGAGGGGCGGCCTGCGCCGTGGATGTGCCTCGAGAACGCCAAGCGCCTCGGCGTCTACCCGATGGCGGCGCTCATCAAGGTCGGCGACACGCTGCCCGACATGCTCGAGGGCCTCGACGCCGGCATGTGGGCCATCGGCCTCGCCGTCACCGGCAACGAGGTCGGCCTGTCGCAGGCCGACTGGGAGGCGCTGCCGTCGGCCGAGAAGGACCTCCGCCGCCAGAGGGCGTACGAGCGCCTCTACGGCGTCGGCGCGCACGCGGTCGTCGACGGCATCTGGGACGTCATCCCCGCCATCGAGGCCATCGAGCGCCGCATGGCCCGCGGCGAGCGGCCCTAGACCCGGACCAGCGTCAGTCCTTCGGTGCCAGCCACGCGAGCTTCACGCAGGTCGCGACGACGCGCGTGGCGAGCTCGATCTCGGCCTGCGACGGAAAGCTCGGCGCGATGCGGATGTTCCGGTCCTCGGGGTCCTTGCCGTGGGGGAACGTCGCGCCGGCCTCGGTGAGCTTCACGCCCGCCTGGGCCGCGAGCTCGACCACGCGCTTGGCGTTCCCGGGCAGCACGTCGAGGCTCACGAAGTAGCCGCCGCGGGGCTTCGTCCAGGTGGCGAGGCCGGTGCCGCCGAGCTCGGCCTCGAGCGCGTGGAGGACGGCGTCGAAGCGCGGCCGGAGGAGCGCGGCGTGGCGCTTCATGTGCTCGCGGATGCCGCCCACGTCCTTGAAGAAGCGGACGGTCCGGACCTGGTTCACCTTGTCGGGCCCGATGGTCTGCTTGCCGAGGTGGAGCTTCGTCCAGGCGATGTTGGCGTCGCTGGCGGCGAAGGCCGCGAGGCCGGCGCCGGCGTGGCTGATCTTCGACGTCGAGCCGAAGATGAAGACGCGGTTCGGGTTGCCGGCGAGCTTGCACGCGGCCAGGAGGTTCTCGAGGTGGTCCTGGTCCTTCGGGTCGTCGTGCAGGTGGTGGACGGTGTAGGCGTCGTCCCAGAAGACGCGGAAGTCGGGCGCCGCGGTCTGCATGGTCGCGAGGCGCTGGACGTTGTCGGCCGACACCGACTCGCCGGTCGGGTTCGCGTACTTCGGGACGATCCAGATGCCCTTCACGGTCGGGTCGGCGGCGACCAGGCGCTCGACCACGTCCATGTCCGGGCCCTCGCCGGTCATCGGCACGTTGACGAGCTCGTAGCCCAGGTGCTGCACGATGGCGAAGTGGCGGTCGTAGCCCGGCACCGGGCACAGCCACTTCACCTTGTGGTGGCTCCACGGCTCGGTGCCGCCCACGGTGCCGAAGACGTGGCAGCGGAGGAGCGTGTCGAACATCAGCTGGAGCGACGAGTTGCCGCCGATGATGACCTCGCCCGGCGCCACGCCGAAGAGGTCGGCGAAGAGCTTCCGCGCCTCGGGCAGGCCCTCGAGCCCGCCGTAGTTGCGCGTGTCGGTGCCGTCCTCGGCCTTGAAGGACGAGCTCGTGACCGTCTCGAGGAGCCCGTGCGCGAGATCGAGCTGCTCGGGCGACGGCTTGCCGCGCGTCATGTCGAGCTTGAGCTTCTTGTCGACGAAGGCCATGTAGGTCTCGCGCAGCTCACCCAGGGTCTCGTGCAGGCGGGGTCCGGTCGTCGTCATGGCGGGCGTGCTCCAACCGCGGGCGATGGCGCCGCGGACGCGGGAGAAAACCACGTTCGGCCGCACGTGAAAAGCTTCTTTCGTGGGCCGCGCGGGCGGGCTATGCCTCGTCGCATGAGCCCGGAACGCCCCCCTGCCGACCTGCTCGCCAGCATCGCCTCGACCGTCGTGCCGGCGCGACCGCACATCTATCGCGCGGCGCTCGATCGCTCGTGGAGCTTCGTCCTGCCGTCGGGCGGCGTGCTCATGTCGGTGGCGCTCGGAGCCATGCGCCAGGCGCTCGGCGCCGACGCCGCGCACCTCGTGCCCATCGCCGCGAACGCGACCTTCTGCTCGGCCGTGGCCGAGGGCCCGCTGGAGATCGACGTGGTCACGCTGCGCGCCGGCAAGACCGCGCACCAGCTGCGCGCCCACGTGCGCCCCATGGCGGGCGGCCCGTCCGACATCGGCCTCGAGGTCACCGCCACCTGGGCCGACCCGCGCTCGAGCCCCATCGGACCCGAGGTGCGCACCTTCGCCGAGTACCCCTCCGACCTGCCGAGCCCGGCCGACAGCGCGCACTACCACGCGCCGAGCCCGCCGCCGTTCTACCGCAACCTCGAGGTGCGGAAGGCCGTGGGCGACGTGTGGTGGAAGCCCGACTGGCAGCTCGGCGAGGCGCGCACCGGCCGCTGGTTCCGCTACCTCGTGCCGCCCGCCGCCGGCTCGTCCGGCATCATCGACGCGCTGGCCTTGCCGCCCATCGCCGACACCATGGCTTCCGCCGTGCACCAGGCGCTCGGCCCGCAGGAGCGCGGCCTCATCCTGCCGAGCCTCGACCTCACCCTCCACTTCGTGAGCCCGATGGCGAGCCCGGCCGACGGCTGGTTCCTCGTCCACAGCCGCGGCCACGCCGTCTTCTCGGGGCAGGCGTCGGCGCGCACCGAGGTGTGGGACGAGGCCGGTCGGCTCGTGGCGCTCGGCACCCAGACGATGACCGTGCGCGTGCGCCGGAGCAGCCCTTGAACATGAAATTGCCCGCCAAGGGCGACTTGATCGAGATGGCGTTGGAGTCCCTCGACGACGAGGGCCTCGGCGCCGCGCGCGTCATGTTGGGCGACCGCCGACTGAAGGCGCACGTGAAGGACGGCGTGCCCGGCGACCGCATCGTCGCGCGCATCCACAGCCGCGTGCGCGACAAGCTCTTCGCCGGCGTCGAGACCGTGCTCGAGGCCTCGCCCGACCGCATGGAGCCGGCCTGCGAGCACCTGCGCGCGGTGGCCCCGTGCGGCGGCTGCGCGCTGCAGGGCATGAGCTACGAGGCCCAGCTCCGCCACAAGGCCGAGCGCGTCCGGCGCCACCTCGGCTCGCACGGCGTGGTGACCGAGGTCCTGCCGACCTTGCCCGCGCCGACGACCTTCCACCATCGCCACAAGATGGAGCTGACGTTCGGGCGCGACCGCGCCGGCCGCCTCGCGGTCGGCCTGCACCCGGCCGGCTATCGCTGGGAGATCATCACCACCTCGCGCTGCCTGCTGCTGAGCCCGCTGGCGGCGAGCCTGCTCGACGTCGTGCTGGCCGCCTGCGAGGCGCGCGGCCTCGACGGCTACGACCCGCGCACGCAGGCCGGCGCGCTCCGGAACCTGGTCATCCGCGAGGGCAAGCGCACCGAGCAGCGCCTGGTCGAGCTGGTGACCGGCAGCTCGCTCGCCCCCGACGACGGCAAGGCGCTCATCGACGCGCTGGCCGAGGCGGTCGGCGACGCCGTCCCGAGCTGGGTGTGGACCATCGTCGACGCCGAGCGCGGCCGCCCGACGCGGCTCGAGGTGGCCTACGCGCGCGGCGCGCCGGCCCTCGATGAGATCCTGGAATTGCCCGGCGGGCGGCGCCTGACGCTGGCCATCCACCCGCGCGCGTTCTTCCAGCCGCACCCGCTGGCGGCCGAGCGGCTCATCGCCGAGGTGCTGCGCCGGCTGCCGCCCGACGGTCGCGTGGCCGATCTCTACTGCGGCACCGGCACGCTGGCGCTGGCCGTCGCGCCGTTCGTGACCTCGGTGGTCGGCGTCGAGCTCGTCCCCGAGGCGGTCGAGAACGCGCGCGAGAACGCCGCCCGGAACGCGCTCGCCAACGCGACCTTCATCGCCGGCGACGTGGCCCAGGTGCTGGCCGATCCGACCCACGCCGCGCGCTTCGCGGGCCTCGACGCGGTGCTGCTCGACCCGCCGCGATCGGGCCTCTCGCCGCAGGCGCTGGATGCCGTGAACCGGCTCGGGCCCGCGTCGATCGTCTACGTGTCGTGCAACCCGGCGTCGCTCGGGCGCGACCTGGCCGCGCTCGGCAAGCTCGGCTACGCGCTGGATGGGCCGATCCAACCGGTCGACCTCTTCCCGCACTCGCCGCACGTGGAGAGCGTCGCGCTCGTGCGCAAGGCGCGGGTGGGCTATACGCTGACGCCATGATCGGCCGATCGACCTCCATCCCGCTGACGCTCGTGGTCCTGGTTGCGCTCGTCGTCGTCGTCGTCCTGGGGGGCGGCTGCGGTCGCGAGCAGCGCGCCAAGCTGCCCGAGGGCACCAACGCGCGCATCGTCCTCGAGGCCAACGTCGAGGGCCGCCCCGAGCTGGTGCGCGAGGTGTGGTCGAACCGCTTCCAGGCCGCGGTCGAGACCGGCTTCCTGCCGGTCGTCACGGCCCGGGCCGAGGTCGCCGGCAACAAGCTGACGCTCGACACCGAGCTGGTCGTGGCCGGCGGCTGCACCCAGGCGGGAGCCGACGCGCTGGCGGAGCGCGTGAAGGACATCGCCACGCGCAGCGGCCGCCTCGGCATCTTCCGCGTGCGGGCCGAGGACGCCGAGATGCTCTCGCGCCAGCTGCGCGACGCGCTGCCCGAGCCGGCGCGCGTCTCGACGCCGCACGACCTGCCGGGCGCCATCGTCGTACGCAACAAGTCCTTCGACGAGGTCTACAAGGTCGCCAAGGACATGCTGCCGCCGGGTCTCGCGCTGCTGCGCGAGCCCGACTTCGACCTGCCCGAGGGCAAGGTCCACCTCGATCCGCCGACGCCCGACACGCGCATGTGGGTGGTCGAGGAGACGCCCGCGCTCGACGGTCGCTCGGTGACGCGCGCCTTCACCGAGGACAACGAGCTCGGCGTCCCGACGGTGCGGGTCATGCTCTCCGAGAGCGCCACGCGCGCCTTCGGCGACCTCACCATGGAGCAGCTGCAGAAGCCCCTGCCCATCGCCTTCGAGGACATCGTCGTGGCCGCGCCCATGGTGGTCGGCCGCATCGAGACCGGCAATATCCAGATCAGCCTCCCGCCGAGCATGCGTCAGCAGGCCCAGACCATCGCCGCCGTGCTGACCTCGGGCGGCCTCCGCGAGGCGCCGAAGGTCGACAAGCTCGAGGCCAAGTGCCTCGACGCCAAGTGAGCCGGCGCCGAGCGCAGGTTCGGCTCGCCGGATTGCCTAATTCCCCGTCGAAATGCAGCGCGTGTTGCGGAAATTGGCATTGGGGGTCGACCATGTCAGCGGACCCGGCGCCGTGATCGGCATCTCGATGGCGATGAGCCGCCAACCAACCGCATAGACCAGCTCACCGTCCGCGGGCATGACCGGCGCCGCGCCGGTCGCGATGTCGAGATCGATGACGGACGTGACGGGCGGCGTCGCGGCGAGATCCACCAAGCTCACCCGTGGATCGTTGCCACCGTGCATGAACACCGCCATCCCGCCTCCCGCGACAAACGGCCCCTCGGTCGCGCCGGTCGAGACGTGCACATTCGCGATGAATTCGGGCACTCCGTCGGGCTCGACTCGGTACACCACACCCCGGACCAGGAGGACCGCGCTCTGACCAAAGAAGACCGGCGACACGTCATGGTCGAGGAGTTGCCCGAGAGCCCGAATCAAATTGCCATCTCTGTCCAGAATTCTCACATCGTAGTCGAATCTCGAGTAGACGACACCCTGCTCACTTCCCGCTAGATTCACGCCTGCGTTGAGAATGCCCGGTTCCTCGTCTTCAACCCTCGAAACCCGCACGACGTGGCCATCCAAGCTCAAGATGACAATCTCGCCGCCATTTCCGAACACATACAGTCTCTGGTCGACGATGGCCGGCTTTCCGAGCGCTCCCCAGTGCCCATCGGGCGGGCCCGTGACCCCCAGCTCTTGCGGCCCGACGACCCACCTCACCGCGCCGCTGGGGGACATGGATATGATGGCATCGCCCCAGCCAAAATACAGGTTCTCATCCGTATCCATCGCGAGCGCCTTCGAGAGCAGGTAGTCGTCCGTCGTCGACTGCTCTCGGTCGGGCAGGACGAACACCGAGTGCTGGCCTTTGTCGGAGACGACCTCCAGCAACGCTCTCCACCGCGGTAGACCGCGGTCGACCGCGGAAGACCCGCCATCCACAGCCCCGAGAATCCAGATGTCACCATTGGGCGCCAGCACGGGAGGTCGAACCTCGGTGCTCCCGAGCGTCACGCGACGCCGGACCTTGCCTTGCGGAGTGACGGTCACCAGGCTCTGTTGGTCGGAACGACGGTCCGTGACGACGGCGGCGATCACGTCGGGTCCGGCCGCGAGGCTCAAGACGAGGACTGCGTCGTCGCCACCGTTGGGCTCTGAGCTCGTCGCCGACAGGTCGAGTCTCCACAGCTCGGATGCGTGGGGCGCCGTCGTGACTCCGGGTGCCGACGGGTCGCAAGCAACGATGCATGCGATCGAAATCACAATCGCAGCGACGGCACTTACAAGCAAAGGCATACTCGTGCTCTTCGTATCCAAGAGGCTACCTGAAGAAAGCACGTACATCCTCGCCCGACGTCAGGGGGCGCACGGCGCTGGCTTGCAGGACGAACTAGCGCCAAGACACCCAGCGGCCGGACCTTCCGCATGCGAGACCCCCTTCAAGCGAGGTCGGCCCAAAGGTCGGGACGGCCCGGGTTCGAGCTCGTGTAGTTGATGGTGAGCTCCTCGCCGGCGGCGATGTCGCGGATGGCGACGAAGTCGATGAGGCACTCGTCGAGGTGGCGCTGGTACTCGAGGCAGGCGTCCCAGGCGTGGTTGTAGAGCGAGCCGCAGCCGAGGCAGAGCGCCACCGTGTCGCGCCAGCCGAAGACGTAGGAGTCGAGGACGGTGCCGTCGAGGCGGTCCTGCTGCTCGGGCGGCAGGACCAGGACGGGCGCCACCTCGACCACCTCGCCCTTCGCGAAGGCGCGCGACGCGAAGACGCCGCGGCCCTTGCCGGGGACGGGTGCCAGGCGCAGGCCGGGCGCGAGGTCGACCACGCGCGTGGTGCGGTCGGCGGCATGGGCGAGCTTGGAGGTGCGAGTCATGGCGCGCGAGACTAATCGCGGCGCGCCGCCCCGTCACGGGTAGTGCAGACGCCGCGACCGTCATAGACTGCCGTCCGCCGCGCGCCGCGGCAGCTCTGGGAGGAGCTCGATGGCCAAGCTCATCGTCAGTCTCGTCATCCTCGTCGTCTTGCTCATCGTGCTCGGCATCATGAAGCTCGTGCAGGCCTCGAAGGGGCCGGTGGCCCCGACCACCACCCCGCCGGCCGAAGGCGACGCGGCCGCGACCGCCGCCACCGCCGCGACCGCCGCGACTCCGCCGCCGCGCGGGCTCACCGCCGACGGCAAGGTGTGGGGCTCGGGCCTCATGCTGAGCGGCGGCATCGGCGCCTTCCTCATGGCGGCCACGCTCGTCCTGCCGGTGCTCATGTTCACCGGCGGCGCCAACCAGGACTCGGCGCCGCTCGTGGTCATCGGCAACGACGTGCTCGGCGGAGCGGCCTGGATCATGATCGGCCTCGGCGCCATCGGCGGCACGCGCCGCACCAACGGCTACGCCGTGGTGGTGGCCATCTTCGCCTGGATCGCCGCGCTCTTCATGCTGGCCGGCACGGTGCTCATGCGCGCCGGCGGCGACACCGGCCAGTTCTTCGCCATCGTCGGCTTCGCCGCCCCCTACGTGGCGCTCCTGTTCTTCGCCATCTGGGGCTTCGCCGGCATCCGCGGCTTCGGCCTCGGCCTCGGGCTGCCCATGGGCATCCTCGGCATCCTCGGCGCGGTGGCCGCCACCATCGCCTTCATGTCGCTGGCCGACAGCTACCGCCACGCCAAGAGCGACGGCTTCAAGCTCTTCTTCTTCGGCGGCATCACCCTCTCCTTCGTGAGCCTCGTGCTGGGCGGCATCGGCCTCGTTGGACGCCTTCGCCGGAAGCCCGTCGCGGAGGCCCGATGACGCGCCCCGTCCTGCGCGCCACCCTGCTCGCCGCCGCCGTCGCGCTGCTCGCCGCTTGCAGTCGCAAGCCGCCGCCGCCGCCGCCGCCGCTCGCCAAGGTGCCCGACGGCGCGGTGGTCCAGGCCTACCTCGGCACCCACAGCATGAGCTCGCCCGACGGCGCCACGCCCTACGGCGAGCCCGGCCAGGTGGCCGTGCGGCGCGTCATCGACGCGAAGGGCGGCGTCATCCTCGAAGAGGTCGTGTGGCCCGGCGAGGCCTTCCCGACGACGCTCACGCGCACCGGCACGACCGCGGTCTTCGACGCCAAGGACCTGGCCGGCACCTTCACCGGCACGGTCACCTTCAGCGGCCCCGAGTGGCACTGGAACGCCTGGACCTACGCCATCGACATGGCCGACGGCTCGGGCAAGCTGACCGGCACCGGGCAGATCGCCGCCGACGGCACGATGACCACCGACAAGCTCTTCGTCGGCAGCGACGGCACGCCCAAGGCGCGCCTCCGCGAGACGCTGGCGCCGCTCCCGGCCGCCTCCTTCGAGGCCGAGCGCGCGCGCCTCCTGGCCCTGCCGCGCGGCGGTCCCTGACGGAATCGCATCCGTCGCGCGCACGTTCGCGCGCCATGCCGAAGCTCGTCCCCACCTTGCTCATCGCGCTCGCGTCCGCCTCCAGCGCGGACGCGGCCCCCGACCCGCGCGCCTTCCACGGGACCTTCGCGGACGGCGACGGCGACGTCCACGACGGTCGCGCCGACCTCGACGGCGACGGCCGCGACGACTGCTGGTCGACACGCTGGGACGGCGGCAGCGGCTTCGGCGGCACCAGCGTCGAGGTCCGATCGGGCTGCGGCGAGCGCGTCGCCGGCGCGCATTCGTTCGGCTCCTTCGGCGAATTCCTGGGCGTCATGACGTTCGATCCGACGGCCCTGACGACCGCCATGCAGGCGGGTCTCATGCGCGGCCTCTACGGCGCCGACGCGCGTCGCTGCGCGAGCGCCAGCGCCGCCTGCCCCGCCCCCGACGGCTCCTTCGCCTGGCTCCTCGACGAGGCCGCGACGCGCGGCTCGGCCGACCCGATGCACCGCTACCACCCCGTCTGGCAGACCGGCGCGCCGACGCTCCCGCCCGCGCAGGTCCTGGCCCTCGAGGGTCCGGGCTCGGTCGACCTGGCCATGACGCTCGACGCCGGCGAGCCCGACCGCGCCACCTTCGCCATGCGCGCGCTCGTCGCCCGCTGGCTCCATCGGCCGTGGGGCTTTGTGGCCTACGCCGCCCACAACCACGGCGACCGCTTCGCCCGCGCCGCCGGCTGCGCGCGCTGGGACGTCTGGACGACCGCGCACGGCGTGGCCGTGGTCGACCGGGCGAAGGACCGCTGGAGCTGGGTCTACCTCTCGACCGGCGGCGACAAGCTGCGCCATCCGTCGATCGAGTCGGTCGCCTGCGACGGCGCCACCGTGAGCATCGTGCGTCGCGGCGAGGCCGGCCCGGAGCACGTCACCGCCTGGCCCGACGAGGGCCGCTGGGCCGTCCGCTGACCGGGCATGGACCGGGTCCGAGTTGCGCGCCGGCGCGATCGGCCTAGGCTCGGGGCATGGCCGACACCGTCACCTGCCCCAACTGCAAGACCGATCAACCCGGCGAGCCCGTGAAGTTCACGCTGTGGGGAGGCATGCTCGGACCGCGCATCCTCCACCACGTGAAGTGTCCGAAGTGCGGCGCGCGCTACAACGGCAAGACCGGCAAGTCGAACACGACCGCCATCACGCTCTACGTGGCCGTGCCGCTGCTCATCGCGCTGGTCGTCGCGCTGCTGGTGCTGAAGCGCGTGATCTGATCAAGTCAGAAGGCCTTCGGAGACGGAGGGCCACAGCCGACGCAGTCGGCTCGCCCTCCGATGGAGAAGGCTGCCCTGACTGATCGGCGAGATGAGCCGCGGCCGCGCGCGGCTCAGTAGGCCCAGCGGTGCTCGATGGCGAGCGTCGGCGTGACGCCGCCGTCCAGGCGGAACCAGCCGGCGGCCCAGGCGTTGCCGGGCGCCACCGCGCAGTTGTCGCGCCAGGTGCACTCGTTGCCGCCGCACGACAGGGCCGCGCCGTCCTCCTCGGCGATGATGCCGCTCGAGGTCTCCATCTGCGCCTTGTCGTCGTAGAGCGCGAGGTTGGCGCCGCACGAGTTGCAGCAGGGGTTGGCCGGGCTGCAGCCGAGCTTCGTGCACATGGCGGCGCGCGCGTCGATGATGCCCTTCACGGCGACGTAGTGGCCGTCGAAGGCCTTCGGGTCGGCGAGGATCTCGGCCACCGTGGCGTTCTTGCCGCACTGGCCGGGGATGTCGGCGATGATGCCGTGCGGGGCGATGCAGTCGAAGCCCAGGCCGCAGCTCTTCACCGTGGTCGGCAGGCGGAAGCCGCCGCAGCTCTCGCCCTCGGCCGCGATGGAGGCGGCCGCGGTGCAGAGGCCCGAGGCGCCGCACAGGAGCCCGTCAGCGCACTCGCCGTCGCGGCCGCAGCCCTCGCCCGCGGCGTGGCGCGCCTGGCAGACGTCGTAGGCGGCGTTGCACGGGGCGGTGATGCAGGCCACGTGGTTCCAGCCGCAGTACTCGCCGGCGTCGCAGGCGTCGTCGCCGTCGCAGGCGTCGGCCGGCTGGCAGCCGGCGACGCACGAGGCGGTGATGTCGTAGCTCGCGTACCAGACGTTCATCGGGCCGTAGAGCAGCATGTAGGTGCCGTCGGCGGGCGCCTCGACGGTGAGCATGGCGACCTGCTTCCCGCCCTGCTTCTTGGTCTCCGACTTCACGAGCGCCTTCTTGAAGAGCGGCTGCCCGTCGACCACCGAGTAGGCCGGGCCGTAGACGCGGACCAGGCTCTTCCGGCTCGCGGTGACCTTCACCTCGATCGTCTGGCCCTGGCGGAGCTCGAGGGTGCGGCCGAGGTAGTAGTCGGGCCAGTCGATCTCCTCGTGCACCGTGGCGCCGAGCTCGAGCGTCCCGCGCATCGTCGTCCAGTAGTCGGTGGTGGCGTCGGCCTTGCCGGTCGCCAGCGCGAGGTCGGGGTCGGTGGCGGGCTTCGGATCGGACGAGCCGGCGTCGGCGCAGGCCGAGACGGCGAGGCCGAGCGAGAGGGAGAGCGTGGCGAGGCTGAGCGTGCGCATGGGGTCCTTCCGGGTCGAGGCGGCGCGCGCGTCTAGCACTTCGCTCAATCGAAGGGCAGCGTTTTCGGATCGATGGTGATGACGTGCACGAAGTCGGTCGTGAAGCCGGGCGCCGCCAGCAGGGTCTGGCGATGGATGACGACCAGGCGCGTGCCGCTCGGGTCCCAGGCGAGCTTGATCACGGCCACGTCGGCGGGGGCGCCGGCCTCGTCCTTCAGGCGCGCGATGCGCGCGACAAGGACGGCGCGCTCGTCCTTCATGACGTAGAGCGCGATGTGGTCGGCCTCGTCGGCGGCCAGCGCCACGAGCCCGCCGGCGGTGCGCTGGGACGGCGGCCAGGGCGCCTCGGGCTTCACCGCCTTCATGGCCTGCTTCTTCGTGGTCGGCTCGGTGAAGGCCTGGTACGGCCAGAACTTGATGGGCTTCGGCAGGGCCGGGCCGGTGAGGTCGAGCTGCTGGTAGAAGTCGCCGGCCTGCTCGTCCTCGAGGCGCACCAGCGCGCTCTTGCCGTCGGCGGCCAGCGCCACCAGCTCGAAGCTCCGCGAGCGGTCGTGCGGCAGCGCGTCCTCACCGATGACGATGGGCGCCGGGCCGGGCCGCGGAGGAGGCGGGCACGCGTCACACGGCTTGCAAACGGGACATTCGTCGGGCTTCTTGGCTCCACTGCTACTGCCACAGCCGGCGACGGTGACAATCGACAGGGCGAGCGCGGACGCGAAAAAGGCGTGGTTCATGGCGTTCCTCCTGGGGTAGCCGGCTGGTGTTGTTGCAGGTTTCGGCTCCCATGTCGCGGCCGAAACTCCTATCCTCGGCGCGGACTGGAAAGAGGTGCCCGTAGTGACCGTTGGTCGGACGATGATCCTCGGCGCGTTGAGCGCGGCCGCGCTGGTGGTCAGCGCCGCGCTGTCGCTCGGGCTGGTCGCGGCGCTGCTGGGGCGCTGGTCATCCTCGGGCTGGCGTTCGTCCTCGAGCGCCGCGCGCCCGCCGCGCCCGCCGCGCCCGAGCCCTGCCGCAGGCCGCGCCGACGCTGGCGACCGCGACCGCGACGGCGACCGCGACGGCGACCGCGACGCCGGCGCCGCCGACGCCGACGCGCGACGCGGGCGGCGTGGCGCTCGACCTCGTGGCGCACGTGCCCGACGTGGTGCTCGTCATCGACGCGGCGGGCATCGTCCGCCACGCCAACCACGACGCCTACGGCGAGCCGGCCGACGGCATGATCGGCCGCCCGGTGAGCGAGGTGGTGCCCAACGGCGCGGCCCTCGAGGAGCGCGTGCTGCAGGCGCTGCAGGGCGCGCGCACGGCGTACAAGACGGGCGACGACGCGCTGCTCGCCTGGCACGTGGCGCCGCTCGAGCCGGGCAAGAGCGTCTTGGCGGTGGGCCTCGTCGGCAGCGGCGCCGGCGCCATGCTGAGGAGCGGCAACGTCGAGCAGGCCAAGAGCGATTTCCTGGCCACGGTGAGCCACGAGATCCGGACGCCGCTGAACGGCGTCATCGGCATGAGCGGGCTCCTGCTCGAGACCGACCTCGACGGCGACCAGCGCGAGGCGGCCCAGACCATCCGCAGCTCGGCCCAGGCGCTGCTCCGCATCGTCAACGACATCCTCAACTTCTCGAAGATGGAGGCGGGCCAGCTCGACATCGAGACGGTCGTCTTCGAGGCGCGCCAGGTGGTCGAGGAGGTGCTCGACCTGGTGGCCCCACGCGCCTTCGAGCGCGGCCTGGAGATAGGCTACGTGGCCACCTCCGAGGTGCCGCGGCGCCTCCGCGGCGACCCGGGCCGGCTGCGGCAGATCATCCTCAACCTCGTCGACAACGCCGTGAAGTTCACCGAGCGTGGCTCGGTGATCGTGCGCGTCGACGCCGAGGTGGTCGACGGCACGGCGCAGCTCCGCCTGGCCATCAGCGACACCGGCATCGGCATCGACGAGCACGGGCGGCAGGCCCTGTTCCGGCCGTTCTCGCAGGTGGACCGCTCGGCGCGGCGGCGCTTCGGCGGCACCGGCCTCGGCCTCGCCATCTGCAAGCGCCTGGTCGAGAGCATGGCCGGCCGCATCGACGTCGTCAGCGAGGCCGGGCGCGGCTCGACCTTCACGGTGACCCTGCCGCTCGACCCGGTGCTCGGCGACCGCGTCGACACGCGCCCGGTCGGCCGCGCCACCGACAAGGCCCAGGCCTGGGTCATCGACAGCGACGCGGCGAGCGCGATGCTTGCGGCCGAGCGGCTCGAGGCGCGCGGCTTCGGGGTGGAGATCCACGCCGCGCCGCCGGGCGCGCTGAAGGCCGACCTCGACCTCGTGCTGGCGCACCTCGCCGGCCTGTCGCGCCCCGAGGCCGACCTGCCCGACCTGGTGCGGGTGTGCGGCGCGGTGCCGGTGCTGCTCTATGGCCTGGCGACGCAGCCGGTTGGCGAGGCGCTGGCGCGCACCCATGGTGCCGCGGGCTACCTGCCGAAGCCGTTTCGCGAGGAGAGCCTGAAGAACCGGCTGGTGGCGCTCGTGAAGCGCGAGTCGCGGCCGCGCACGGGCGAGAACCGGCGCGCGCTCGGCACCATGCAGATGGTGGCGGTCACGCCCGAGAACGCGCGCCCGCGCATCCTCGTGGCCGAGGACAACCCGGTGAACCAGCTCGTCGCGACGCGGCTCCTCGAGCGCCTGGGCTGCACCGTCGACCTGGTCGCCAACGGCGCCGAGGCCATCGAGTCGGTGAAGCTCGTGCCTTACGCGCTGGTGTTCATGGACTGCCAGATGCCCGAGGTCGACGGCTTCGAGGCCTCGCGCCGCATCCGCGCGCTGGAGCAGGCCAAGGTCATCCCGCGCGTGCCGGTGGTGGCGATGACGGCCAACGTCATGCCCGGCGTGGTCGAGCAGTGCGCCCAGGCGGGCATGGACGACTACGTCGCCAAGCCCATCGCCACCGACCCGCTGGCGCGCGTCCTGGCGCGCTGGGTGCCGGGCATCGTGCTGCGCACCGAGCGGCCCGCCGAGGTCGTGGCCGAGCGCTAGGCCGAGCGCTGGCTGGAACGGTGCGACCGGAGCGCATCGGCCGATACGCCCGGCGGACGGCGCGCGCGTCGTGATGGCATCGACGTGGGGCGGGTGCTAAGGGTGCCCGGGCCCGGTCCCACCGGGCAGGGAGGCGACCTTGGCGGAGTGGACACGACGAGCGATCGCGGGCTGGGGACGATGGCCGGTCGTCGAGGCGCAGGTGGCGCGACCCGAGCGGCGCGCCGACGCGGTGCGCGCGGTCCACGAGACCAACGGCAGCGGCATCCTGGCGCACGGCCTCGGCCGGAGCTACGGCGACGCCGCGCTGCTCGAGAACGGGCGCGTGGTCATGACGCGCCGCCTCGACCGCATGCTGTCGTTCGACCCGACGACGGGCTGGCTCGAGGCCGAGGCCGGCGTCTCGATCGAGGACCTCCTCACCACCTTCGTGCCGCGCGGCTTCTTCCCGCCGGTCACGCCGGGCACCAAGTTCGTGACGCTCGGCGGCGCGCTGGCGGCCGACATCCACGGCAAGAACCACCACGCCCACGGCTGCTTCTCGAACCACGTGCGCCGCTTCGAGCTGCTGGTCGGCGACGGCTCGGTGGTGTCGGTGACGCGCGAGACGCACCCCGAGCTCTTCCAGGCGACGGCCGGTGGCATGGGCCTCACCGGCATCGTCTTGGCCATGGAGGTGAAGCTCCAGCCCATCCACAACGCCTTC
Source organism: Myxococcota bacterium (assembly GCA_046351155.1). Classification (GTDB taxonomy): domain Bacteria; phylum Myxococcota_A; class UBA9042; order PHBI01; family PHBI01; genus JAXLYZ01. The sequence continues at coordinate 193,054 of JAXLYZ010000010.1, read as the reverse complement.
ATCGACATGGAGTCGATCCGCGTCGAGAGCCTCGACCACTTCTTCGAGGTCGCCGGCCAGAGCGAGGGCCACACCCACACGGTGAGCTGGATCGACTGCGTCACGACCGGGAAGGGCATGGGCCGCGGCATCTTCATGCGCGGCGAGTACGCCCCCGCCGACGCGCCCATCCCCACGCGCGAGGGCCTCGTCGCGGCCGCGACCCGCATCGCCCACCCCATCCTCGAAGTGCCCTTCGACGCCCCGTCGTGGGCGCTCAACGGCGCCACCATCAAGGCCTTCAACGAGGTCTACTTCCGCCGCCACCCGAAGGGCGCCAGGCGCTCGCTGGTCCACTACGACCCGTTCTTCTACCCGCTCGACGCCGTCCGGAACTGGAACCGCATCTACGGCAAGCGCGGCTTCCTGCAGTACCAGGTCGTCTTGCCGAAGGACCCCGACCACCGCGCCATGCGGGCCTCGCTCGACGCCATCACCAAGAGCCGCATGGGCAGCTTCCTCGCGGTCATCAAGGAGTTCGGCCCGCGCGACAACGGCGGCCTCTCCTTCCCGATGGGCGGCGTCACGCTGGCCCTCGACTTCCCGAACTACGGCCAGCCGCTGCTCGATCTCCTCGAGCGCCTCGACGCCATCACGCTGGGCGCCGGCGGCCGCGTCTACCTCGGCAAGGACGCGCGCGTGTCGCGCGCCACCTTCCAGCGCATGTACCCCGGCTGGGCCGCCTGGAAGGCGGTCCGCGACCAGTGGGATCCGCGCGGCATCTTCCGCTCCGACCTGGGCCTCCGCCTCGGCCTGTGCACGCCGCCCGACGGGAGCCACGCATGACCACCGCCATCTTCGGCGCCACCTCGCGCATCGCCCACGCCCTCGCGCGCGACCTCGCCGAGCGCGGCGAGCGCGTCCTCGTGCTCGCGCGCGACGCGGCCGAGGCCGCCACGCTGGCGGCCGATCTCAACGTCCGGAGCGGCGCCGGCGCCGTGGCCGAGGCCTTCGACGCGGCCGACGTGCAGGGGCACGCCGCGCTGGTCGCGCGCCTCGAGGCCGCCCACGGCCCCATCGACACGGCCATCCTGGCCTTCGGCGAGATGGGCGATCAGGCCGCCTCCGAGCGCGACGCGTCGGCCTTCGAGGCGGTCGTGGCCGCCAACTTCACCGGCGCCGCGGCGCTGGCCGAGGCCCTCGCCCACGCCATGGCCGAGCGCAAGCGCGGCGCCATCGTCGCCATCGGCTCGGTGGCCGGCGATCGCGGGCGCCAGTCGAACTACGCCTACGGCAGCGCCAAGGGCGCGCTCGCGCTCTACCTCGGCGGCCTGCGCAATCGCCTGACGGTGCAGAAGACCGGCGTCCACGTGATGACCGTCAAGCTCGGCTTCGTCGACACGCGCATGACCTGGGGCCTCGCCACGAAGATCCCGATCGCCTCGCCCGAGGCCGCCAGCCAGGCGATCCTGCATGCCCTCGGCGAGCGCCGGAACACCATCTACTACCCGTCCTTCTGGCGGGCGGTCATGGGCGTGATCAAGGCGATCCCCGAGGCGGGTTTCAAGCGTACCTCGCTCTGACAGGCACCCGTTCCGCGCGAGGCCTCGATTCGCCTTGCGGGATCACCTCCGGACGCGTGTCTGAAAGTAGCAGCCGCTCAGGCTGGTTGTGGTAGTGTTTCGCCCACTACTCACGTGCACCGAATCCCGGTGCCATTCGAGACGTGGCCCGAGCAATGGCGCCCCGGCTATGACGACTGCGCTTCAGAATCCGACCGAGCCCGTGCTCCGCATCTGCCCGCAGTGTGGAACCGAGACGCACGGCATGATCTGCAAGCGCGACGGCTTCACCACCGTCGACGGCGCGCGCTACGCGCCGAGCGGCCCGACCAACCGCGCGGGCGACGTCTTGAACGGGCGCTGGCGGCTCGACGAGGCGCTGCGCGCCGACCCGCTGGCGGTGCTCTACCGCGGCTACGATCTGCGCGTCATGCGGCCGGTGGCGGTGCGGCTCCTGAGCTCCGAGGTCGGGGCCAGCCTCGACCGCATCGCCCGCTTCCAGCGCGAGGGGCGCTTCCTCGCGTCGCTCTTGCACCCGAACATCCTCCAGACCTACGAGCACGGCGTCGCCGGCGACGGCACGCTCTACGTGGCCGAGGAGCTGTGCTCGAACGAGACGCTCGAGCGCGTGCTGGCGCGCGGCCCGCTGTCGATCGCGCGCGTGGTCGCGGCCGGCCGCGAGATCTTCGACGCGCTGGCCGAGGCCCACGCCCACGGCGTCCAGCACCGCAGCCTGTCGCTCGCCAACCTGCGCGTGGTGGGCAAGGACGACGAGGCGACGCTCAAGCTCGACGGCTTCGGCTGGGTGCGGATCCTGGCCGACGAGCAGGCCACCTTCACCTTCCCGCGCGAGCTCGGCCACGCCTTCCCGACCATGGCGCCCGAGCAGGCGCGCGGCCGCGGCGTGTCGGTGCACGCCGACATCTACTCGGCCGGGGCCATCCTCTACGCGCTGCTGTCGGGCGGGCCGCCGTTCGGCGAGGGCTCGCCGTCGGACCTGCTGGTGGCCCACTCGGTGAAGATGCCGCGGCCGCCCGAGCGCGACGGCCACCCGCTGCACGGGCCGCTCGTCGACCTGGTGATGCGCTGCCTCGAGAAGAAGCCGTGGAACCGCCCCGACGGCGCAGCGCAGGCGCTCGAGGCGCTGGAGGCGTGCGCCAACCAGCCGCTCACGATCCAGAGCCCGACCGCGGTGCTGATGACGCCGCTGCCCATCCCCAAGCTGCCCAACACCAGCGCCGCCGAGTTCCGCTCCGAGCGGCTCGCGCTGCCGCTGTCGGCCCACCTCGGCGACGCCCCGCGCATCGTGCGGGCGACCTCGGAGCCGGTCGTCGCGCCGCCGGCCAGGGCGCCGATCCAGGCCGTGGCGAGCGTGCCCGATCACCTCCCCGAGCCGGCCGGGACCGGCCCGGCGGTGCGGCCCGAGTCGCGCGCCAAGAAGAGCACCTGGCTCTGGGCCACGGGCATCGTCCTGGCGGTGGCGACCGGGCTGGCCGCGGGCTTCGTGCTCGCCACCTCGAACCCGAGCGCGCTCGCGAACGGCGAGGCCACCCCGCGCGCGCCCGCCGCGCTCGAGCGCAGCCCCGAGGTGGGGCGCGAGCCCGCCCTGGCCTCGCCCGCGCCGGCCACGGTGTCGGCGCCCGAGGCGCCGGTCGAGCGCGTCGCTGGCCCTGCGACCCCGATCGGGCCCAGCGCTCCGAGCGCGCCGTCGGGACCGTCGGCGCCGTCCGGACCGGAGGAGCCCTCCGCGCCGGCCGCGCCAGCGCCGAGCAGCGCGCCGACGAGCGCCGTGCCCGACGCCGCGAAGCCGGCGGTCACGTCGGTCTCGTCGCCGTCGACGGCGGAGATGCCGAGCATCGTGCCGGCCGCGCCGACCGGACCGGCCGTTGCGCCGGGGCCGACGGCTCCGGTGAAGGCCGCGGCCGAGGCGCCGGCGAAGGCGACCAAGCCCCCGAAGGCCGCGAGCGCCAACGGCGAGAGCGAGCGCAAGGACGCCGACAAGCGCGCCGACCGGGACCCGTTCGCCGACCTCGAGGACCCGACCGTGACCGCCCGCACGCCCATCCCAGCGGTCTTGCGCCGCGTGCTGGTCGACAGCGATCCGAGCGGGGCCACCGTCTCGATCGACGGCCGCCAGGCGGGCGCGACGCCCATCTACGTCGAGTGGGACGACGTCGGCCAGTCGGTGTCGCTGAGCGTGGCCAAGCCGGGCTTCCGCGCGATCCAGGCGACGCTCGGGCCCAAGAGCGGGCGCGCCGTCTTCCTCGTGCTGCAGCCGGCCGCGGCCACGCCAGGCCTCTGACGCACGTCACGTTCGGCGGCCTCGCTCCGCGCGGGTCGCCCCCGCGTCGGCCTCTTCCTCCGGCCGCCGGAGGCGGCCTGCGTGCAGAGTCCGACCGGCGACCCGGCTTCGCTCGGGCTTCGGCCGCCAGCGCGGTCGGGGAGTGACATCCGAGCGCGGCCGAGCCAAGATGCCGCCGGCCTGACGCCGGCCTGATCCGGAGGACCCGATGACCCACCCCCTCGCATCGCTGCAAGCGACGCTCGCAGCCGCGTCCCGAAGCGCCTGGGATGCGGTCGAGGCCGACCTCCGCGCGCGGCCGCCGGTGGTCCACTCGCCGGGCGCGCGCCTCCTGTTCATGGGCTTCGACCCGACGCTGCAGCGCGAGACGGAGACCGGCCGCGCCATCGTCATCATGCACAAGGACGAGCGCTTCCTGGTGCCGCTCGACGGCCCGCAGAGCCACCGCGTGGCCCACCTCCGCCACCTGCAGACGCTCTTCGGCTGGCCGGTGAGCCGCGAGGTCGCCTGGAACGCGGTGGGCGAGATCGTCGAGTCGCGGCTGTGCGAGCCCATCGCGCCCACCGACCCCACGCGCGAGCACGACGTGCGCCTGCGCGAGATCTACGTCCCCGGCCAGGTGCTGCTCGTGCCGGCCGAGAAGGGGCGCGCCGACGAGGGCTGGAAGGACGACCTGACGCCCGGCCTCGACGACGCCATGGCCGAGCTCGATCGCCTGCAGGCGCGCCCGCCCATCCCCGCCGACGCCACGCCCGAGGCGCTCGTCCGCGCCCTGCCCGCGCTGCTCGAGAGCCACGACTGGCGCGCCTTCGCCGCGCTCTGCGACGACAGCCTGAGCGCCACCGACAAGCGCATGGCCTTCGAGCAGTTCCGCCAGGCCTGGGAGCACGCCGGCGGCAGCCTCGCCTTCGAGGGCCAGGAGGGCGACGCGGCCTCGGCCGGTAACGGCGACGTCGTGCGCACGCGCATCAAGCGGAGCGGCGTGAAGCCCGGCGAGGTGCTGGTGCGGCCGCTGCGCTGGGTGAAGCGCAGCGCCGGCTGGCGCTACGTCGGAGGCATCCTGTGATGCGCCGAGACCTGCCCCGCAGCGCGCGATCCGCGATCGAGCCGACTTGAGCGAGCCCACCCCCGAGAGCGGTCGCCGCGGCGTGACCCGCAAGCTGTCGGTCGCGCCGATGATGGATCGGACCGACCGCCACCTGCGCTGGTTCCTGCGCCAGCTCACGCGCGAGACGCTGCTCTACACCGAGATGGTCGTGACCGGCGCCATCGTGAAGGGCCGGCGCTGGGACTTCCTCGCCTTCTCGCCCGAGGAGCGGCCGCTGGCCTTGCAGCTCGGCGGCGACGACCCGCGCGAGCTCGCCGAGTGCGCGCGCATCGCCGCCGACATGGGCTACGACGAGGTGAACATCAACGTCGGCTGCCCCTCCGACAAGGTGAAGAAGGGCCGCTTCGGCGCTTGCCTCATGGCCGCGCCCGAGGTCGTCGCCGAGTGCGTCGCGGCCATGCGCGCGGCCGTGGCGCTGCCGATCACGGTGAAGCACCGCATCGGCATCGACGATCGCGACGCCTACGAGGACATGCTCCACTTCGTCGACACCGTCGCCAAGGCCGGCGCCGATCGCTTCTCGGTGCACGCGCGGAAGGCCTGGCTCACCGGCCTCTCGCCGCGCGCCAACCGCACCATCCCGCCGCTCCGCTACGGCGAGGTGCACCGCCTGAAGCGCGAGCGACCCGACCTCGCCATCGAGATCAACGGCGGCATCCGCACCCTCTCCGACGCGCTGGTCGAGCTCGGCCACGGCGTCGACGCGGTCATGATCGGGCGCGCCGCCTACGAGAACCCGTGGGTCTTCGCGCATGCCGACACGCGCGTCTTCGGCGCCGCCACCGACCCGCTCGCGAGCCGCGCCGACGCGGTGCGCCTGGCCGCGGCCTACGTGGGCGCGAGCGGCCAGCGCCTGCACGCGCTCGGCCGCCACATCCTCGAGCTGTGGCACGGCCTCGCCGGCTCGCGCCGCTGGAAGCACGGGCTGGCGCTCGCCGCCAACCTCACCGGCCCCGACGCGGCGCGCGCGCTGCTGGCCCTGGCCGACGACCTCGCGTCGCCGCGCCCCGCGCCGAGCGCGTCGCCGGACTTGCCCGACGCCGCCGGCGACCTTCCCTCGTACTCCAACCCCATGCCTCAACCGGAGCAAGCATGAGCATCGTCGACGACATCGTGGGCTTCTTCACGCGCCTCTTCCGCCAGAAGGTGAACAGCGTGCAAGCGAGCGCCAAGTCCAAGGTCATGAGCGCCCAGGTGAAGGCGCAGTCGAAGGCTGCCGCCGCCATCAACAACAAGGTCAACCAGGGCGTGCAGACGGCCAAGGCCAAGGTCGCGCCGGCCAAGCAGCCGGCCAAGGCCGCGCCGGCCAAGGCGCCGCCGCCGAAGAAGTGATGGCGTCCGGGCGCGCGGCGAGCCCGCGCGCAGGGCGGCTCCGAACCAAAAAAAAGCGGCGCGACCCCATGCCGGGGCGCGCCGCTCGCTGTTCGGAAGCCGTGCGACGCGGCCGTGGACCCGAAGGCCCGGCCGGCGTCGCTCAGCGCTCAGAGACGCTTGGCGTAGTACTCGACGACCTGCTGCAGGTCGACCTGGAACGGCACCGACTCACGCGTCGGCAGATCGCGGACCTTGGCCGCCTTCTGCTCGCGCGAGACGTCGAGCCACTCGGGGCGGGCGATGCCCTGCGCCTCGAGCGACTCGCCGACGACCTTCAGATCGCGGCTCTTCTCGTGGAGCTGGACGGTGTCGCCGATCTTGACCTGGTAGCTCGGCACGTCGATGCGACGGCCGTTGACGACCAGGTGGCCGTGGGCGACGAGCTGGCGCGCGGCCGGGATGGTCGGCGCGAAGCCCGAGCGGAAGACCACGTTGTCGAGGCGGCGCTCGAGCAGCTCGACGAGCTTGTCGCCGCTGGCGGTCTTCGAGCGGCGGGCCTCGATCATGTAGCGGCGCATCTGGCGCTCGCCGAGGCCGTAGTTCAGGCGAAGCTTCTGCTTCTCCATGAGCTGCTTGCCGAAGTCCGAGAGCTTCCGCCGCGCCTTCGGGCCGTGCTGGCCGGGCGGGTACGGGCGGCGCTCGATCGACTTCCGCGAGAGGCCCGGGAGATCGAGCCCGAGCGCGCGCATCTTCTTGAGACGGGGACCGGTGTATCGCGACATGAGTGTCTTTTGCCTTGCTGCCTACGTGCTTCGCCGTGATTCCGAACAGCGGACGGCGCCTCTAGCACGCACCCCCCACGCGATCAAGCTGATCTTGCCGACCGCGCTCGGGGGTTCTGAGCCAACGCCAGGGGGCCCGATACGACGTGGCGACCGGCGGCGCAACCTCTTACGCCGCTCGCCCGCTACATCGTCGTGAAGTCGACGAAGACCGGGACCTTCTTGCCGCCGCCGACGGTCACGCTCCGGGTGACCTTCTTGTCGCCCTTCGACAAGACGACCGTGTAGCGGCCGGCCGGGAGCTCGATGATCTGCGGCGTCGTGCCGTAGGGCCGGCCGTTCACGGCCACCTGGGCCCAGGGCTTGGCGCCCACCGCGATCGAGCCCTTGCCGCCGAGCTTCACGCCGCAGTCGGCGCCGGTGCACGGCGCGGCCGCCTTCTCGAGCTTCATGAGCAAGGTCGTCTGCGGCTGGTTCTGCGTCACCGACTGCTTCATCGGCTTGAAGCCGTCGGCCTTGGCCTCGACCTCGAAGGTCGCGCCGATGGCCTGGCCGGTCACGACCACCAGGCCCGGGCTCTTCACCTCGACGGTGCCGGCGGTCGAGGTCAGCACCGCGTTCGGCGGATCGAGCGACACGGTGAGCTCGCCCGGCGTGTCGATGTTGACGATCATCTCGTCGGCCAGCGTGTAGGTCTTGGTGATGGGCGCGCTGCCCGAGGCCGGCACGACCTTGATCTCGATCACCTGGCCGACCGTGCCCTCGAAGGACTGCGGCCCGAGGCCGAGCCGCTTGCCGTCGACCGAGACCTCGTCGGTGTCGCCGGACGGCTTGATGACGATGCGCTTGGGGATGCCCTCCTTCTTCATCTCGACCGAGATGATCTGCGAGCTCTCCTTGATCTCGATGATGTCCTCGAAGCGCTCGTAGCCCGGCGCCTCGGCCACGATGCGCACGTGCGCGCCGAGCTCGATGCCGTCCTTGTCGCCGCCCACCGGCTCGCCGTCGAGCGTCACCTTGGCCGTCGGCGGCTTCACCTTGAAGTAGACCTTGGTCGTCTCCTTGGCCGGCGCCCCGCCGCCCGCGTCGACCGCGCCGCCACCGCCGCCCGAGGTCGCGGCGCCGCCGCCGCCACCGCCCGCGACCGTGCCGCCGCCGCCGCCACCGGTCGTGCCGCCGCCGCCGCCGGCCGTGCTCGGCCCCTGCGTGGCGAAGAAGATCCCCACCGCACCGCCGGCCAGCACCAGGATGGCCACAATGATCCACGGCAGCATCGAGCTCTTGCGCTGCGCCGGCACCGGCCCGCCGTAGGCCGGTGCGCCGGTGCGCGTGCCCACGCGCGGCCGCTCCTGGGTCTGGGTGTTGGGCTTGCCGCGGCCGGCCACGTCGGTGCCGGTGGCCGACATGTCCATGCGCGTCTGCTGCTCGGAGACGGGGCCGGTGCCGCCGCCGCCGACCTGCATCATGTTGGTGGCCTCGGAGTTGAAGCCCTCCGACGGGGCCGGGCCGATGCCGTCGGTGCGCTCGTCCTGCGCGGCGCGGTCGTTGGCGTCGATGTCCCGCTTGAAGAGGCGGAACATCAGCGGCTTCAGCTTCTCCTTCTCGAGGTCGATGACGTTCGAGTAGAACCAGCGCGTGAGCTCGCGGCCGAAGGCCTCGACGTTGGCGAAGCGCTTGTTCGGGTCCTTCTCGAGGCACTTCAGGATGATGGGGTCGAGGTCGTCGGGGACGTCGGGGTTCAGGCTCGACGGCGGCGGCGCCTCCATCTTGAGCACGTTGTTGAGCGTCTCGAAGTCGCTCTCGGCCAGGAAGAGGCGCCGTCCGGTGAGCATCTCCCAGACCATGACGCCGAGCGCGAAGAGGTCGCTGCGCCCGTCGAGGGCCTTGCCGCGCGCCTGCTCGGGCGACATGTAGGCCACCTTGCCCTTCACCGCACCCGCCTGGGTCTTGGTCGAGCGCTGCGTGGCCTTGGCGATGCCGAAGTCCATGAGCTTCACGTCGCCGCGGTAGCTGATCATGACGTTGGACGGCGTCACGTCGCGGTGGACGATGTTCAGCGGCTGGCCCTTGTCCTCCTTCGTGTGGGCGTAGAAGAGGCCCTTGGCGATCTCCATGGCGATCGAGACGCACTGCGCGACCGACAGCGGGTCCTTCTGCTTGATGGCCTCTTCGAGCACATCCTTGAGGTCCTTGCCCTCGATGTACTCCATCGCGATGTAGTAGCTGCCGTCGACGACGTCGAAGTCGAAGATCTGGACGATGTTCTGGTGCTGCAGCTTGGCGGTGAGGCGCGCCTCGTCGATGAACATCTGGATGAACGAGTCATCCTCGCTGTAGTGCGGCAGGATGCGCTTGATGACGAGGTCCTTCTCGAAGCCCTCGGCACCGGCCACCTTGGCCTTGAAGATCTCGGCCATGCCGCCCAGCGCGATGCGCCTGAGCAGGATGTACTTGCCGAACCTCTGGGGCTGTATCTTCGACATCCGCGCCCTCTCGTGCCGCCCCTATGGACTGATGGCCTCGCGCTGGGCCGCCTTCGCGGCGGCCTTCGCTCGGGAATCGACCGGCGGCAGATTAACCCGCTGCGCCGGCAGGGTCTACCCGCCGAGAAACGCACGGGAGCGTCAATGAGCCTACGGCTCCTCGATGGCGTTGGTCGCCACCAGGCGCCGGATGACCGTGGCGACGTCGTCGCGCAGGAGGTGGTAGCCCGGCCGCGAGGCGTAGCGGTAGTCGGTGGTGATGCGGCCGCCGGCCGCCTGCACCGCCAGGACGGCGCGGTAGCCGCCGGCGCGCAGCGCCACCGACGACTCGAGGTTGACGGTGAAGTGGAGCTTGCCGGCCAGCGTGGCGGCGAAGGCCATGAGGATCTCGGGATCGCCCGCGGGCATGAGGATCTCGATGGCCATGACGTCGTGCTCGCCGACCTCGTACTGGTCGATGACGACGCTCTGGATCTTCCTCACCTCGGCGTCGGTCGAGCGCGCCCAGGCGCGCCGCAGCTCGGCGTGGAGCCCGGAGGCGGTCTCCCAGCGCCCGAGGCGGATGTTCTGCTGCAGGCACTTCCTGAGCACGCCGAAGTCGTCGGGGCGGAGCTCGCGCGCGCGGGTGAAGGCGATGAGCGCGCCGCGGTCCTCGCCGCGATCGAACAGCATCTGGCCCTCGTCGTACCAGGCCTCGAAGAGCGTCGGGTCGAGCGTGCGCGCGGCCATGACCTTGTCGAGCGCCAGCTGGTCGAAGCCCAGCTGATAGTGGCAGACGCCCTCGTAGTAGTGGGCCACCGCCAGCTCGGGCGCGTGCTCGAGCGCCACGCGGAAGGCGCCCATGGCGAGCTGGTGCTGGCGCATGAGCATCAGCACGCGGCCCGCGGCGTAGTGCGCCAGGGCGTGCTCGGGGCGGGTCTGCGTCAGGCGGTCGAGGGCGATGAGCGCCGTCGCCAGCGCCACCGGCTCGTCCTTTCGGGCGAGCGCCATCTCCAACAAGTCGAGCGCCAGGTCCTTCTTCATCGTCCCTTCGCGGCCTGCTGGCGTAACAGACTTGGCCCGAATCGGCCAGCCGACCCCGGTCGCCCCCGGCGCGCTGGCTGGCGCGGCGGGACAAGACTTCCGGCGCGCCCGGCCAATGGGTCGGCCGCGGGCCTCGCCTATACCTGCCTCGACGCCACCCCCTGGGCGTCGAGGAGGTCCCCATGCGCGTCCGAGCCATCGAGAGTCCCCGCGTCGCCTTCGCCGCGCTGTTCGCCGCGGCGGCCCTCGCCGCCGGCTGCGATGACGGCAGCGCCGAGCTCGCCACCACCGAGTCGGCGCTCGTGCCCGGCTACTACGTGACGCTCCAGACCGCCTACGGCGGCTGCCTGTCGGTGCCCAACGGCCGCACCGAGGACGGCGTCCAGCTCATCGACGCCCCGTGCACCGGCGCCAGCAACCAGATCTTCCGCCCCCTCTCGGCCGACGGCTCGCCCAACAACACCACGCCGCAGATCGGCCAGTGGCGCCGCTACGTCATCGGCTCCAGCGAGAAGTGCATCGACCTCGAGGGCGCCTCGAGCGCGGCCGGCGCGCGCGTCATCCAGTGGACCTGCAACGGCGGCCAGAACCAGCTCTGGGCCTACATGTCGGCCTACACGTGGGTGAGCGGCACGCGCATGAGCTACCCCACCATCGGGTCGCCCGTCAGCGGCAACTTCATCCACCCGGGCCCGGTGCAAGGCGACGGCATCACCATGCGGCCAGCCGACGGCGTCTACACCTATCCGACGCCGATGACGCCCAACGGCGACGCCGCCCCCATCCCGGCCGGTCGCCACGTCGCCATCGTCGCCGCCCTCGACGCGAGCGCCTGCGTCGACATCCCCGGCTCGAGCATGGACGTCGGCGTCGCCCCCATCGCCTGGACCTGCCACGACGGCCTGAACCAGACCTTCCGGCTCGTGGCCGACGACGACCGCGTGCTCGACCCCGACGCGAGCCCGCCGCCCGGCCGCCTCGTCAACGCCAACAGCAACCGCTGCCTGCGCGTCACCAGCGCGGGCGCCGTGGTGCAGGACCAGTGCGCGCTGAGCGACAGCACGCGCTGGTCGCTCACCGGCCAGGGCGTGAAGAGCGTGTCGACCGGCCGCTGCCTCGCCTTCAGCGGCGGCGGCATCAGCCTCGGCGACTGCGCCGCGAGCGCCTCGCGCGTCGTCCTGCGCCCGCGCGAGCCGAGCCTCGACGCCTGGTCGGGGAAGGTCGTCGAGGGCACGCCGCTCACCCTCACCGGCGCGCGCTTCGGCGCCGCGGCCGGCAAGGTCACGGTCGGCGGCGTCGACTGCCCGGTCACGGCCTGGTCGGCGAGCGCCTTCACCTGCACCGCGCCGCGCGCCAGCACCCTCGGCGTCGACGTCGTCGTCACCTCGGCGCAGGGCCTGCGCTCGGCGCGGCTCTCGGCCACGGCCGGCGTGGTGCTGCAGTCGGTGAGCCCCGACCCGGCCCCGCTCTGGGGCACGACCGCGATGGTCACGCTGCGCGGCCTCGGCTTCGGCGGCAACCCCAAGGTCTCGCTCTTCGACAAGACGGCGACGAGCTGCCAGATCTCCAGCGCCAGCGGCACCAGCATCGCGTGCGTCGCCGACATCGCCGACGGGCCCGGGCGCTACGGCTTCCGCGTCATCAACGGGCCGCTCGGGTCGAACACCGTCTACGTCACGGTCGCGCGGCCTCCGGTCGTGACCAGCCTCCTGCCCGCCTCGGTGCTCGACGCGGGCTCGACCCTCGCGCTCACGCTCTCGGGCAGCGACCTCGGCGGCAGCCCGCGCGTCACCGTCGGCGACGCGGCGTGCGCGCTGGCCACCGTCGACGCCACGCGCATCACCTGCAGCGTCGCGACCCCGGCGCCGGGGACCTACGCGGTCGTCGTCGCCAACAACGGCCTCACCTCGGCGCCGGTGTCGCTCACCGTGCGCGAGTCGCCGCGCCTCGAAGCCATCGCCCCGAGCGACACCCGCACCCGCGGGGGCGGCATGCTCGCGCTCACCGGCTCGCGCTTCGGCCCGCTCGGGCGCGTGCGCGTCGGCCAGGCCGACTGCCCGGTGCTCATCTGGACGACGACCTTCATCCGCTGCACGCTGCCGCCCGGCGAGGGCACGCGCGACGTCGTCGTCATCAGCGCCGCCGGCGACGCCTCGGGCGCGCTCCCCCTGACCTACTCCGCGCCGACCCTCGCGTCGCTCGCGCCCGCCTACCTCAGCACCGCGGGCGGCGACCTCACGCTCAGCGGCCAGGACTTCGGCCAGTCGCCCGAGGTCCTGGTCGGCGGGAAGCGCTGCGTCGTGGCGAGCGCCAGCGACAGCGCCCTCACCTGCCGCGTCCCGGCGCTGCCGGCCGGCCAGCACGCGGTCACGCTGACCCACCCGAGCGGCACCTCGAACGCGCTGACGCTCACCGTGGAGAGGCCGCCGCGCATCGTCGTGCTGGCGCCGAGCATGGTCTACGCGTCGCCCGACCCCATCGCGCTCACCGTCGAGGGCGACGACTTCGGCGCGGCGCCGGTCGTCACGCTCGGCGGCGCGGCCTGCACCACCACGACCACGACCACGAGCAGCGGCGCCCCCCGCCTCGCCGCGAGCTGCCCGAGCGCCGACGTCGGCGTCTACGACGTCGTGGTGGTGGCCGGCCGCTGGAGCTCCGCGCCGCGCAGCTTCGAGGTGCGCGCCCGGCCGGTGCTCGATCCCCTCGCCGGCAGCTTCGGCACGGCCGGCGGCCTCGAGCTCGCCCTGAGCGGTCGCGGCCTCGGCGCGGCCGGCTCGGTCCACGTCGGCGACGCGGTGTGCCCGCTGCTATCGTGGAGCCCGACGCTCGTGCGCTGCACCCTCCCGCCCGGCGACGGCGCCCAGGCGGTGGTGCTCGCGACGGCCGCCGGCGACGTCGCCGACGCGGTGACGCTCACGCGCGCCCGACCCGCCGTCGTCCAGCTGTCGTCCTCGAGCGTGCCGTCGAGCGGCGCGCGCCTGACCCTCACCGGCGCCAACTTCGGGCTGGTGCCGAGCGTGGCGGTCGGCGACGCGACGTGCGCCATCGCGAGCCACAGCCACAGCGAGATCGTCTGCGACGTCCCGGCCTTGCCGGTCGGCAGCTACGCGCTCGTGGTCACGACGCCGAGCGGGTCGTCGACGGCGCAGTCGCTCGCCGTGGTCGATCCCTGAGCCCGCCCGGTCCCGCCGCCGCGCGGAGTTGCGCGACCCCGGCGTTGCGCTTCAATCGCGCGCCGATGAGCGCCATCTCGGTCCAGGTCTTTCGCGTCGTGGCCGCGGGCGCGGCCGCCGCGGGCGTCGCGCCGCCGCGGCTCTTCGCGGCCGCCGGCGTCGATCCGGCCGACCTCGCCGACCCCTCGGCGCGGCTGCCGCGGCGGCTCGAGGCGCGGCTCTGGCACGAGGCGGTGCGCCTCACCCGGCGACGAGGCCTTCGGCCTCCACCTCTCCGAGCGCCTGCCGGTCGACGGCTTCGGCGCGCTCGGCTTCGCGGTGCGCAGCAGCGCCACGGTGGGCGAGGCCTACGCGCGCGTCCTGCGCTTCCTCCGCCTCATGGCGCACGGGCCGGTGCTGACGCTGACGCGCGAGGGCCCGCACGCGCGCTTCCGCCACACGCCGCCGCGCGGCGAGCCGCAGCCGTCGCGCCACGCCGTCGAGTTCCTGCTGACCAACCTCGTGACGCTGGCGCGCCACGCCGTCGACCCGGCGTTCATGCCCGAGCGCGCGTGCTTCCGCCACGCCGCGCCGGCCGACCTCGGCGAGCACCGCCGCCTGCTCGGGCCGCGCCTCGCCTTCGCGGCCGAGCACGACGAGCTGTGGCTCGACGCCGCGCTGCTCGAGCGCCCGCAGCGGCACGCCGAGCCGGCGCTGGCCGCGGTGCTCGACGAGCAGCTGGCGAGCCGGCTGGCGGCGCTGCCGCGCGAGGAGGTGAGCTTCCTCGACCTCACCCGGAACGCCATCGCCGCCGAGCTCGCCCACGGCGAGCCCACGCTCGAGGCGGTGGCGGGCCGCCTGCACATGAGCTCGCGCAGCCTCCAGCGCCGCCTCCAGCAGGAGGGGACGTCGCTCTCGCTGGTGCTCGATCGCCTGCGCTCCGAGCTCGCCGTGCGCCTGCTCGGCGAGTCGCGCGAGGCCATCGGCGAGGTCGCCTTCCGCCTCGGCTTCTCCGACGTGACGACCTTCCACCGCGCCTTCCGGCGCTGGACCGGCCAGACGCCGGCCGCCTACCGCCGCGGCGCGAGCGCTGCGGCGCGCAGCGCCCCCTGACCTCGCGCGGCCTCAGCGCGGCGCCACGCGCTCGAGCGTGGCGGCCAGCTCGCGGCGCGCGGCCGGGCTCTCGAGGCGCGGCAGCGCCGCCGCGACCAGCGCGCGGCCGGCCTCGACCTCGCCGCACCAGGCCAGGACGATGCCGCGCACGACCTGGGTGTGCGGGCTCGCGGCGCGGCCGGCGATGGCGGCGCGCGACACGCGGTCGGCCTCCTCCTTGAGGTCGTCGCGGCCGAGGCGGACGTCGGTGAGCGCCAGGTTGCCGAGCGCCAGCGGGCGCAGCGTGGTGTCGATGGACGGCGCGCTGGTGGCGGCCAGGAAGCCGTGGCGCGCGCCCTCGACGTCGCCCTGGGCGAGCAGGATGCGCGCGCGCTCGTGGATGAGGTGGGCCGAGGTCGGGTGGGCTTCGAGGCCGCGCTCGACCAGGGCGCGGGCCTGCGCGAGGTCGGTCGCCTCGGCCGCCTGGGCGAGCAGGACGTAGTGCGCGGCCAGCTGGCGCTCGATGTCGGCCGCGGTCACGCGGCGCAGGCCGAGCACCACCGCGCCGTCCGACGGCAGCGGCCCGAACACGCTGTGGCTGACGTGCGGCCACAGGTTCACGACGACGTAGAGGAGGCTCGCGCCGGCGAGCCCGAGCAGCGGGTAGTAGCCGTGGCGCGCGTCGATGGTCGAGGCCGGCGGCAGCGCCGCCCAGGCGATGAAGAAGACCAGCAGGTTGGCCAGCGGACCGCCGAGGATGAAGGCCAGGCGCCGCGCCTTGAAGCCGCGCGCGTCGCGGTGGCTCGCCTGGGTCAGGCCGCCGAACGGGATGGCGTGCACGACGACCGGCAGCGGACCGAGGCGCAGCGCGCCGAGCGTCCGGCCGACGCCGAGGTGGATGACGTGGATGCGCAGCCCGACGAGCCGCCCCGCGAGCGCGTGTCCGAGCTCGTGGGGCACGAGCGACAGCGACGAGAAGGCGATGAAGGTCGTCAGGTTGAGGCCGACCCAGCCGGCCGTCTTCTCGGGGCGGGTGGCGACGAGCCCCAGCGAGACGGCGAGCCCGAGCGGCCAGGCGACCATCATCAGCTTGGCGAGCCGCACCTCGCGCAGCTCGCGCCGCGACGTCACTCGACCCTCGCCAGCCAGGCGTCGCCGCCCCGCGCCGAGGTCGAGCGCCACCGGCCCGAGGCCGGCCGGGAGGGCCGCCGTCTGGCCCGCCTCGAGCACCACGCCGGCCACCGTCAGCGGGCGCAGCGCGACCAGCGCCTGCAAGACCGGGCGCGCCGGCAGGACGACCGGGCCCCAGCCGGTGACGTGCTCGACGACGAGGCCGGCCATGACGACCTTCCGTTCCGTTCCGACCGGAGCTTCGAAATCGGCGACGGCCAGGGCGCGCTCGCGGTGCAGCGGGCGGCCGCGGTTCCAGTCCCAGAAGCGGTAGGTGATGCCGCTCTTGCCGGGGCGCACGAGCTGGGCCTCGAGCAGCGTCACGCCCGGGCCGATGGCGTGCACGGTGCCGGCCGGGATGGCCAGCTCGTCGCCCGGCTGGACGGGCACGAAGCGCAGGAGGTGGGTGAGGTCGGCCTGGCGATCGAGCGCCGCCTCGACGCCGGCGCGGCCGACGCCGGGCACGAAGCCGAGCCACACGCCGGCCCCGGGCGCGGCGTCGAGCACGACCCACACCTCGGGCTTGCCCGACCTCGTCGGGGGCGAGCGCCGGGTCGTCGTCGCGAGGGTGGACCTGGACCGACAGCGGCTCGGCGGCGTCGATGAGCTTCACGAGCAGCGGCGTCGAGGTCTCGCCGGGGCGCCGCCGGACCCAACCAGCCCGCCGGGTCGGACGCGAGCAGCTCGACAGGAGCTCGGCCGGGGCCCGTCGCGCATGACGCGGCTGGGGCGGGTGACCGACAGCTCCCACGACTCGATGCCGGCCACGCGCGCTTCTCGGCGGCGATGTCGAGGCCCGGCTTCAGGTGAAGGGCGTCTTCCGCCCGCCCCACGGCGCGCGCGGGCGGCGTCCAGTTGTCCCAGCTCAGGATGACCGGCTCCATCGCGGACCGTACCAGCTCGGGCGCCGCCGTGGAATGCCGATCAGCAGCCCTTGCGGCAGACTCGGCCGTCGCTGCAGGTCATGGCCGCGCCTCCCGAGCACGTGAGGTCGCACGCTCCGCTGGTGCACTTCACGTCGCAGGTGGACGTGTCGCTGCACGCGACCTCGTCCGTCGCCCAGCTCGAGTTGCAGTCGCTGCCGCCCGAGCACGCCGCGTCGAGTCGCGGCCGGCCTTCAGCTCGCACTTCGACGCCGCTGCAGGTGATGTCGCTGCCGGCGCCGATCCCTGCACGAGGTGCCCGCGCCGCTGCACGCGAGGGTCACGGCGCCGAGGGCGGCGAGGTTGATGAGCTTCACCCGCAGCGGCGTCGAGGTCTCGCCGCGGGCGGCCGCAGCCGGCCCGAGCCAGCCCGCCGGATCGGAGGCCAGGAGCTCGGCCAGGAGCTCGGCCGGGCGGCCGTCGCGCATGACGCGGCTCGGGAAGGCCGGGTCGACCGACAGCTCCCACGACTCGCCGATGGCCGGCCAGGCGCGCTTCTCGGCGGCGATCTCGAGGCCGGCCTTCAGGCGCTCGGCGATCTTGCGCCCGCCCCACGGCGTGCGCGCGGGCGGCGTCCAGTTGTCCCAGCTCAGGATGACCGGCTCCATCGCGCGCGACCGTAGCAAGCCGCCGCCCCGGACACCAGACGCGCCGCGGCCGGCGCTCGCCGCAGCCATCGACAAGATCACGGGCCGACGGCATGCTCCGGCGCCTTCCGTGAGGAGCGCTGTATGTCGAAGATCGCCGTCATCGTGACGAGCGCGCCGAGCCTCGCGCCAACCCTCGCGGCGCTCCGCCGGGCCGCGCCGACGAGCGGCGTCGATGAGCTGCGGCGGCGCATCGGATCGGGCACCCCGGTGGTCGAGCTCGTTCTCTTCGAGAACGACTTCCCCGCGGTGGCCGCGCGCCTCCGGGCTCTGATGCGCGAGCTCGCGGAGACGGGCGCCGCCGTGCGCGTCTTCGAGCTGCGGCCGGACGAGGCGTTCGACCCCGAGGCCGACCTCGCGCGCTGGGAGATCAGCGCGCAGGCGCTGTCGAACATCCTCGACTCGGTCGCGGACTACGCCTGATCGGCGACGGGCTCCGACGCCGCGGCCGGGAAGACCTCGCCGAGATCGAGCGGCGCGCGCGCCTCGGGCAGCGCCATCGGATCGCCGACGGCGTGGTGGCGCGTCAGGCGATAGCCGTCCGGGCCGGGCTCCGAGTAGACGTCGCAGGTCCGCCGCACGGCGTCGACCAGGAGATAGAGCGGGAAGCCCGCCTCGGCGTAGAGCCCGGCCTTCTCGCGCGCCACGGCCATCGTCGTGACGACGACCTCGCCCACGAGGACCGTGTCCTCGGGCCGCGGCAGGCGCTGGAGGAACAGCTCGGCGTCGCCGCGCACCACCGCGAGATCGGGCTCGGGCAGCGAGTCGGGGAGCGCCCAGATCGTCGAGCGAGCGGCCACGTGGAAGGGGCCGAACGGGTAGCGCTCCAGCAGCGCATCGTGGAGGAGGACGACCAGCGCGCGGTGCAGTGGCGTCTGGACCGGGATGCGCCACAGCTCTCCGCGAAGGAGCTCGAGCCTCGGCTTGGCTGGCAGGATGCCCGACTCGACCATCGCCAGGAACTGCTCGGCGCTGATGCGGTAGCGGGTGTCGGGCGCGGTCACCATAGGGCCGGTTGTAGCCGAGCGGCGCGGCCGGAGACCAGCCTGTCGCCCGCCCGGGAGCCTACGCCACAGTGCCACCACCGGGCTGGGCCGGCGGCTGAGCCTCGGCGGTGCGCGGGGTGACGACGCGCGACTGCAGGAGGCGCAGGTGCTCCCCGACCTTGCGCTTCCAGAGGCGCGTGCCGAGGTCCCAGATGAGGTCGGCGCGCTGGTTCAGGAGCGTCCAGATGCGGTCGCGGCGATCGGCGGCGGCCTCGTACGCCGGTCGAGCCGGGTCGGGCGCGTCGTGCGCGGGCTCCGGTCGGAGCGTCGCCTTCAGGCTCGCGCCGAGCTGCGCCGCCTCGGTCAGGTGGACCGCTTCGACCGGCGTCTTGCCACGGAGCACCATCTGCTCGCGCGTGAAGAGCGCGACCAGATCGATGACGTCGTTGACGATGTCGATCGAGCCGCTGCCGTGCTCGATGACCTCGAGGTCGTGGCGAGCGAGGAGCCCAGCGGCCTCCGCGGCCTGGGCCGAGCGCAACAGCAGCCGCCGGAGCTCGGAGGCACGCCGGAGCTGGGAGCGGATCTCGGTCGGCGTCTTGCCTTGCGCGATGATCGCCTGCCGCACCGCGAAGTCGAGGGCGAGCGCGAGGCGAGGCGCCGATTCGACGAGCTTCCATTGCTGCTCGCTGACCCCGTGGACCGCGGTAAGCGTGTCGCGCTCCTTCGCGAGCGCCGCCACCGCATCGGCCACATTCGGGTACAGTACCGACACGTCGGCGCGGAACTTCATGACGCTCGTCGCGGGCAGCTCCATCGCCTCGGACAAGAACGCATTGAAGTCGGCTTCGACGCCTGCGACTTCGGACGTAGCAGACGGGGCAGGGGGATTGGCCATGTCGAACTCCTCCAAGCTTGTGAGATGCGGGCCGAGATTGAACGGGACTACGGTCGGTCGTCAAGACCCCGCGAATGCTGACCTCCCGCCCAAACCAACGCCAGCGAATGCCGAGGTCACGGTCGCAGATGTACGATTTGACCGTCTCCGCCGCGTCAGCTCCGGTCGGAGGCGACCAAGGGACACCTCGACCCTCCGGTCGCTCGGGTCGGAGGCGACGAGGTGACACCTCGACCCTTCAGTCGCTCGGGTCGGAGGCGACAAGGTGACACCTCGACCCTTCGGAAGCTCGGGTCGGAGGCGACGAGGTGACACCTCGACCCTTTCTCCCGGTCCAACCCGAGGTGGAGGCGCGCCGCGGTGGTCGCCGCCCGATACTTCAATGGCCCATCGACGGGGTCGGTGCGGTGTGGCCCATGCAGTCCATGGCGAGGGCGGCCTGGTCGAGCGCAGCCTGCGCCAGCTGACAGCCGGCACGGAAGCCTTCGAGGCCCGCCGGGTCGTTCGACGGGTCGGCATCGCCCATCATGCTGAAGCCGTCCTGCATGTGGCCCATGGCCCGGTCCATCGGGTCCATCATGCCTGCCACGCTACCGCATCCGCCCATCATCATCGCGCCGCTGCCCATCATGCCACCGGAGCCCATGCCGCCCATGCCCATGTCGTCATTGGCCATCATGGCGAAGCCCTCGTGCATCATCGACTCGCCGTCGCCCATCATGGCCATGCCATGAGCCATCATGTCGTGGGCAGCCGGGTCGCCGCGGTCGTGGGCGTCGATGCCGTCCTGGGCCATGTCGAGGCCGGCCTGCGCCACCTGGAGGCCGCTCTCCGTCTGGTCGGCGGCCCCCTCGCTCGGGTCCGTTCCACATCCCCAGACGAACGCCAACGCCAGCCCGACGACGCCTTCGATGATACGACGCATAATTCCTCCGGGGCCGTGCCTGCAGGACGCAGGCGCGATGCTCCGTGTCTCGTTGTGCAGTCGCCGTGCCGCGCGCCCGTCCGCCTGGGCCGCGCGCCGCGTCGGCGACACCGGTCCGTGTGGTGGTTGCTCCGGCCCCCACGCCGTGCAGGGGCGCCCGGCACCGCATGTCGACCGGGGTCAATGCGGCGCGGCGCCGACCATCTCGAGCAGCATGAGCGCCAGGAAGCCGACGAAGAACATCATCGTCAGGGCCGGGCTCTCCTTCACCTCGTGGGCCTCCTCGAGAAGCTCCTCGGTGACGAGGAACAGGAGCGCCGCGCATGCGAAGGCGAGGACGCCGGGCACCAGCTCGGGCGGCGCGTAGCCGAGCGCGAGACCGCCGACCGCGGCGCCCACGGCGAACAGCGCCGACAGACCCACCAGGACCCCGATGACGCGGCCGACGGCATGGCCGCCCTCCTTCAAGGAAGCGGCCGTGGCGAGGCCGAGCGCGACCACCTCGAGTGAGAGCGCGATGGTCAGGACCACGCCCGCGCGTGCGCCTGCGGCGAAGCCGACGCCGAGCATCAATCCGTCGACGGTCAGGTCGATGCCGATCGCCACCAGCATGCCCACCGGGAGTCGCGGGTCGGACCCGCTCTCGGTGGCTCCAGCCGGGTCGTCGTGGCCACCGACGAGATGCCGCAGGAGCAGCATGAGCGACGCGCCGAGCGTGAAGCCCACGGTCACGACCACGAGCGCGTCGCTGTGGATGATGCTCGGAAGGAGCTCCATCGCGACGACCGCGAACACGACGCCGGCCGCAAGGTGCAGCACCCCGCTGCGGAGGCGTGGACCGGCCGGGCGGATGAGCGCGACGGCGCCCGATGCCACCAGCGTCGCCATGGGGATGAGCGTGAAGTCGATGGCGCTGCCGAGGGTGATCACGGCGCCCCTCGCTCGGCTCGGAGCAGCCGGAGGCCGTTGGCCGCGACCAGGAGGCTCGCGCCCATGTCGGCCAGGACCGCCATCCACAGCGTCGCGACGCTGGTCAGCGCCAACGCGAAGAAGACCGCCTTGACGCCGATGGCGAGCGCGATGTTGACCCGCAGCGTGCGGCGGGTGCGACGGCTCAGCCGGATGAGGTCCGGCACCGCGCGCAGGTCGTCCTGCATGAGCGCGACGTCGGCCGTCTCGAGCGCGGTGTCGGTGCCGGCCGCGCCCATGGCGAAGCCGAGCGCCGAGCGCGCCATGGCCGGGGCGTCGTTGACGCCGTCGCCGACCATGCCGACCGGGCCGTGCTCGCGCGTCAGGCGCTCGACGGCGGCGAGCTTCGCCTCGGGCAGGAGCCCGGCCAGCACCTCGTCGATGCCGACCTCGGCGGCGACCGCGGCCGCGGTGCGCGCGTTGTCGCCGGTGAGCATGGCCACGGCCAGGCCCTGGCCGTGCAGGTGGCGGATGGCCTCGGCGCTGGTCGCCCGCACGCGATCGGCCACCGCCAGCACGCCCAGCACGCGCGCGTCGGACCACACGATGAGGACCGACTTCCCCTGCGCCTCGAGCCGGTCGAGCGCGCGCTCGATGTCGGGGCCAGAGCGGCCGCGCTCTTCGATGAAGCGATTGCTGCCGATGGTCAGCCCCCCGCCGTGGCCGAGGCCAACGACGCCCCGGCCGACGAAGCTCCAGGCCTCCGTCAGCGGCAGGAGCGGCCCGCTCCAGGCGGCGACGACCGCGTGCGCGATGGGGTGGTCCGAGCTGGCCTCCAGGCTCGCCGCCGATTGGACCAGCTCGTCGCGCGTCGTGTCGCCGAGCGGGATGACGTCGACCAGCGACGGCTTGCCCTCGGTCAGCGTGCCGGTCTTGTCGACGGCGACGCAGCGTAGGCGGGCGGCGCCCTCCAGGTGGACGCCGCCCTTCACCAGGATGCCCATGCGCGCCGCGCGCGCGAGCCCGGAGACGACCGTCACCGGCGTCGAGATGACCAGCGCGCACGGGCACGCGATCACCAGCAGCACCAGCGCCTTGTAGATCCAGGGCCCGAACGTCGCGCCGCTCAGTACGAGCGGCGGGATGACGGCGACCAGCAGCGCGAGCACCACGACGATCGGGGTGTACCAGCGCGCGAAGGTGTCCACGAAGCGCTCGGTCGGGGCCTTCTGGCTCTGCGCCGCGCGGATGGTGCGGGCGATGCGGGCGAGCGTCGTGTCGGCCTGGCCTGCCGTGACCTCGATCTCGAGGGCGCCCTGGCCGTTGACGCTGCCCGCGAAGACGGCGGCGCCGGGCGCCTTGTCGACCGGCGTCGACTCGCCGGTGATCGGCGCCTGATCGAGCGCGCTCTCGCCGCGCAGAATGACGCCGTCGAGCGGCACGCGCTCACCCGGCCGGACCTGGATCAGGTCGCCGCTCGCGACGTCCTTGGCCGGGACCTCGGTGAACCCCTGACCGCGCCAGACCCGCGCGGTCTCGGGGGTGAGCGCCATGAGGCCGCGGATGGCGTCCCGAGCCCGTTCGAGCGAGCGCGCCTCGATGAGCTCGGCCAGCGCGAACAGCACCGTCACCATCGCCGCCTCGGGCCACTGGCCGATGGCTACGGCGCCGATGACGGCGATGAGCATGAGCAGGTTGATGTCGAGGCTGCGCGTGCGCAGCGCGACGAGGCCCTTGCGGTAGGTGCGCGGACCGCCGAGCAGCATCGCGACGAGCGCCAGCGCGATCACCGGCCAGCTCGACTCGGCGAGCCCGGTGGCGCTCAGGATCTCGGCCAGCAGCGCGGCCACCCCGCCCGCGGCCAGGAGCCAGGCCGGCCGGAGCCAGGGCGGCCCGGGCACCGGCACCGACACCGGCATCGGAGCCACCGCGACCGCGGGCGCGGCCGCTGCGGGCGCGTCCAGCCGCACGCCGCGGATCGACACGCCCAGGCGCGAGCGCGACGCCGCGGCAGGCGCGAGCCGCCCCGGCCCTGCGTGCGCCGCGAGCGTTGGGCGCGCGGCATCGACCAGGCGCTGCGGTTGCATGCCGATGTCGGCCAGCGCCGCCTCGATCGGGCCGTCGGCGCCCGCGCCGTGGCGCACGGTCACGACGCGATCGAGCAGGTCGAAGTCGAGCTGCTCGATGCCGTCGACACGCCTCAAGCGCTTGGCGATGAGCTCCTTCTCGACCGGGCAGTCCATGGCGGGGACGAGGAACCGGGTGGTCGTGGTCATGCGTGGGATCCTTGCCCGCCAGCGGCGCGGGCTCGACAGGCGATCAGCTCGTCGGCGCAGGCGCACGGCGCAGCGTCATGAACGTGAGGGCGACAAGGGCTCCGAGGACGATCAGCTGGGCAACGAGCGTCTCGAGCGTCGGGTAGAACCCGAGAACGTCGACGCGCGGGAGGCCGAGGGCGGAAACCCCGATCGTACCGGCCTCCTGGAGCGAGCGCACCCCCTTCCCCGCCAGGACGATTGCCAGGACACACAAGAGCCCGCCGCCGAGTGCGAGGACGAGAGACGGCTTCAAACGCCGACCGAGCCGGGCAGCGATCATCGCGAACCCCACACAGGCGATGATGCCGGCGAGCAGGCCGAGGACGAACGCGAGGCCAGAGGCGGGGCTGCCCAACGCCACCGCGCGCAAGAACAGCACCACCTCGAACGCCTCGCGGTACACGGCAGCAAACGCCAGGCTGAACACCAGCCACCGTCGGCGTCGCGGATCGAGCGACTGGAATCGATGCTTGAGCGCGGCGATGCGCCGCTGAGCGTCCATGCGCGCCAGCACGAAATGCCCGGAGTAGACGAGGACGAGGACGGCGACGAGGGCGATGATGCCCTCGATCATCTCGCGGTTGGCGCCACCGAGCCCGACGACCGCGGCGGAAGCGAACCAGGTCAGGACGCCGAGAAGCAGGGCGCCGAACGCACCTGCCTGGACTGAGCGCCGATCACCCGGCCCACCGGCGCGCGCCGTGAGCCCGAGCAACAGCATCAGGAGGAGTACCGACTCGACGCCCTCGCGCACGATGATCACAAAGACCGTCAGCGCCGTGGACCAGCCGCTCGTCTTCTCACCGAGCCGCGCGTCCGCGGCCTCGATGAGCGCATCCAACGAATCGACCGTCGACCCGAACTGCCCCGAGGCGACGCCGTCGTCGGCCGCGCTGCGCAGGGCGAGGAACTGCTCCTCCACCGCGTGCACCAGCTCCGGCGCGGTCACGGCGAGCTTGCCCTCGAGCGGCTCGAAGCCGTTGAGATAGGCGTCGCTCGCGGTGTCGCGTGCACCGCGGCGATCGCCGCTCGCATAGAGTGCCTTGGCGTGCACGAGCGCCTCGCGTACGCCGTCCAATGACGGCCCGCTCTCGTAGGGCGCCAGGATGCGCAGATAGGCGAGCGCATCGTCTCGCTGTGTCGGCCCGACCCCTGCGCCCTCCAGGGCCGTAGCGAGATCGGCATCTGTGGCGTTGGCGAGCGATGCGCGAGCGAGCGCCATGGGAGGCAGCATCCCGGCCGCGTGCGCACCTCGTTCGGCGGCCGAGAGATCGTGGCGCAGGCTCACGACGTAGAAAGCGAGGTCCCACCGTTCGCGCTCGTCGAGATTCGGCAGCGGTTGCATCGCAGTACCGGGTACGCCGTCGGAGAGCGCGCTGAAGGCGCGGACGGGAGAGAGGTGCGCCATCACCGCCGGATCGAGAAAGCTGCGAGGTGGCGGTTTGAGGCCCTGGGCGGAGAGACCATCGCCGCCGCCCCGGCTTCCGTGGCACATGACGCAGCGCTGTACGAAGAGGCTCGCGCCGTCGTCGCGTGACGGCGGCAGCGACGGAGCAAGGGTCACGGAGTAGGCCGTCAGAAGCTGCTGCCGCGCGGCACGGCAGGCGCCAGCGACGGCCTCAGCCCGGGCTCGCGCTTCGACGAGCCGCTCCGCGTCGGCGATCGCCCGGCGCGCCTCCCCGGCTAGGGGCGCGGCAGGCAGCACGGCCGCTCGGCTGACGGCGTCGTGCATGAAGCCGCGCTGCTCCTCGTACTCCTTGTCGTCGACGATGCTCCCGTCGCGCACCGCGCCAGCGTAGTCTCCGGCCACGTAGTCCAGCAGTGCGACGACCCGTCGCACCTTGGTTTCTGTGTCCTCAGCCGTGCCAGAGTCCGCGACGCACCCGGCGGTCAGCGCCGCCAGCGCGATGTATCCAAGCTTTGTCATCATTGGGCTCCGTGGTCTTTCTCGGGCGCGATATCACGCCTTCATGCGTGGGAGGCTTCGGAAGGGAGACCGACGGTCGGAGGCTCGCCGGCGGCCGCCGCGGCGTCGTCGTCCTTCACCGCGGTGCGGGCTCGGCCGCGCACGAGCACGTAGGCGGCGGGCAGGACGAAGAGCGTCGCCAGCGTCGAGGTGATGATGCCGCCGATGACCACCGTCGCCAGCGGCTTCTGGACCTCGGCGCCGGCGCCGCTGGCGATGGCCATCGGGATGAAGCCGAGCGAGGCCACGAGCGCCACGGTCAGGATGGCGCGGAGCTTGACCGAGCCGCCCTTGAACGCGGCCTCCCGGGCGGCAGTGCCGCCGGCCCACAGCAGCTCGAGCTCGGTCACGAGCACGAGCCCGGTCAGCACCGCGACGCCGAAGAGCGAGATGAAGCCGACACCGGCCGAGATCGACAGCGGCATGTCGCGCAGCGCCAGCGCGAAGAGCCCCCCGCTGACCGCGAAGGGCACGTTGAGGTAGATGAGCCCGGCGGCGCTGGCCGAGCCCTGGCTCATGTACAGCAGCACGAAGATCATGAGCAGCGCGATGGGCACGGCGAGGGCCAGGCGGCCGGTCGCCGCCGTCAGGTTCTTGAACTGCCCGCCCCACTCGGTGAAGTAGCCGGGCGGAATGAGATCCGCTTGCGCGACCGCGGCCTGGGCGTCGGCCACGAAGCCGGCGAGGTCCCGGCCGCGCACGTTCATCTCGACGCTGATGCGCCGTTGGCCGTCGTCGTGGCCGATCTCGGCCGGGCCATCTTCGACGCTGACGCGGACGAGCTGCGCCAGCGGGATCGTCTGGCCGCCGGGCGCAGGCACGCGCAGGGCCAGGATGCGCGGGATGTCGCTCCGCGCCTCGGCGGCGTAGCGCAGCTGGATGGCGTAGCGCTCCTTGCCTTCGAGGACGGCGGGCCCCGCGACCGCCGAGCGTCGAGATGAGGTCGAGCACGTCGCCCGCGTTCAGGCCGAGGCGCGCGATCGCCGCGCGATCGATCTGCAGGCGTAGGACCGGCAGGCCGGCGATCTGCTGGGCCTTCACGTCGGCCGCGCCGGGGACCTTCGACAGCACCGCGACGGCGCGATCGGCCACATGCGCGAGCGTCGCCAGGTCATCGCCGTAGATCTTGAGCGCGACGTCCGAGCGCACGCCGGAGATGAGCTCGCTCACGCGCAGCTCGATGGGTTGGGAGAAGCTGAAGATGGAGCCCGGCAGCTCGCGCTTCAGCACCTCGTCCATGGCCGCCACCAGATCTTCGTGCGTGGTCGCGCTGACCCACTCCTCGTGCGGCTTCAGCATGACGAGCACATCGGAGACCTCGACGCCCATCGGGTCGGTCGCGACCTCGCCGCGGCCGGTCTTCGACACCACGGTCGTCACCTCCGGGAAGTGCTTTCGCAGGACCGCCTCGAGGTCGCTGGTCTGCTCGATCGACTGGCGCAAGGCGACGCTGGGGATGCGCCACGCCTGGATGGCGATCGCGCCCTCACCGAGGCGCGGCATGAACTCGGCGCCGAGGCCGCCGCCGACCAGCACCGATCCCGCGACGGTCGCGACGCCGATCCCGATCGCCACCCAGCGGCCGACCCGCGACAGCGCCAGGCGGAGCAGCGGCTCGTAGCCCTTTCGCGCCAGCCACACGACCGGGCTCTCGCGCTCGGTGACCTTCTTCGGGAGGAAGAGCGAGGCCAGGACGGGGATGAACGTGAGCATCACCAGCAGCGAGCCGCCGAGCACGAAGAGGACGGTCAGCGCCATGGGCTTGAACATCTTCCCCTCGATGCCGGACAGCGACAGGATCGGCAGGTAGACCACGGCGATGATGATGACGCCGAAGGTCGCCGAGCGCATGACCTCGTGGCTCGCGCGCAGGACCGACTGCGAGCGCTCGCGACGCGTGAGCGGTCGGCCGAGGGCGTGGCCGCGCTCGGCGATGAGGCGCATGGCGTTCTCGATGACGATGACGGCGCCGTCGACGATGAGGCCGAAGTCGATGGCGCCGAGGGACATGAGGTTCCCCGACACGCCGGCCCAGCGCATGACGATGAAGCCGGCCAGCATCGAGAGCGGGATGGCGGTCGCGGCGATGAGGCCCGCGCGCAGGTTGAGCAGCATCAGCAGCAGCACGACGATGACGAGCGCCCCGCCCTCGAGGAGGTTCGAGGCCACGGTGTGGACCGTCTTCTTCACGAGGTCGGTGCGATCGTAGAAGACCTCGGTCGTGACGCCGAGCTTCTTCAGCGCCGGCGCGAGATCGGTCATGACCTGCTTGGTGTCGTCGACGACCTGGCGGGCGTTGCCGCCGATGATCATCATCACGATGCCGGTCACCGCCTCGCCGCGACCGTCGCGCGTGACCGCGCCCTGGCGCACCATGGGGGCGAGCTCGACGGTGGCGACCTGCTTCACGTAGATCGGCGTCCCGTCCTCGTCGCTGGCGACGACGATGTCGCCGAGATCCTCGCGCGTCGCCACGAGCCCCTCGCCGCGGACGAGGTACTGCTCGCTGTTCTTCTCGATGTAGGCGCCGCCGGCGTTGGCGTTGTTGCGCTGGAGCGCGTCGAAGACCTGGGCGGTGGTGACGCCGAAGCGGGCGAGCTCGGCCGGGTGGAGCGAGACCTGGTAGGTCTTGAGCTCGCCGCCGAAGGTGTTGACCTCGACGACGCCGGTGACCTTCCGGAGGCGGGGCGCGATCTGCCACTCGAGGATCGAGCGCAGCTCCATGGCGGTCTTCTTCTCACCGCGGACCTCGAACTGGAAGATCTCGCCGAGGCCGCTCGAGATGGGGCCGAGCTCGGGCTCGCCGTAGCCCTCGGGGATCTCGCCCTTGGCCTCGACCAGGCGCTCGCCGACGAGCTGACGGGCGAAGTAGATGTCGGTGCCCTCGTTGAAGACGACGGTCACGGCCGAGAGCCCGAACTTCGAGACCGAGCGCACCTCCTCGAGGCCGGGGAGGCCGCTCATGGCCAGCTCGACCGGCGTCGTGATGAAGCGCTCGACCTCCTCCGGGCCGAGCGCCGGCGCGGAGGTGAGCACCTGGACCTGGACGTTGGTGACGTCGGGGAAGGCGTCGATGGGCAGCTGGCTCGCCGACATGAGGCCGCCGCCGATGAGGAGCAGCGTCATGACCGCGACCAGGAAGCGGTTCTTGAGCGACCAGGAGAGGATTCCGGCCAGCATCACTCGTCCTCCCCGAGCTCGCCCTTCTGGAGCTCCGACTTGAGGATGAAGCTGCCGTCGACGACCACCGATTCGCCCGGTGACACGCCCGAGAGCAGCGCCACCAGCTCACCGCCAGCACCGGCCGTGCGCCCGAGGGTGACGACGCGGCGCTCGTATTCGCGCTCGCCGCGGACGACGAACACCATGCTCTTGTCGCCGTCGCGTTGGATGGCGCCGCCCGGGACGTAGAGAGCCTCGCGAGCCTCGCCGGTGGTGCCGGCGAGCTCGACCTGGGCGAACATGCCGGGTCGCAGCGCGCCGTCGGGGTTCGGTACCACCACGCGTACCTTCACGGTGCGGGTCTTGGCCTCGACGATGGCGCCGAGGTCGGTGACCTGGCCCTCGAAGGTGCGGCCTTCGAACGCGGCCACGCGCACGCTGGCAGCCTGGCCAACGGACAGCTGGGCCAGATCCTGCTCGAAGACGTCGACGACGACCCACACGACCTTGGCGTCCATGATCGTGAACATGAGATCGGCGGGCTCGACCATCTGGCCGAGCGTCACCGGCCGCTCCGTCACGACGCCGGCGATGGGCGCGGTGACCTGCATCGTCGAGCGCAGCGGCCGCTCGGAGCCGAGGGTCGAGATGGCCTCGGCGCTGAGGCCCAGCGTCAGGAGCCGGCTCTCGGCGGCGTCCTTCTCCGCGCGCGCCTTGGCGGCCTCGGCCTCGGCCGCGCGCCAGTCGCGCTCGGAGCTGATCTTGTCGGCGGCCAGCACCTTCTCGCGCGCGGCCGTGTCGCGGGTCACGCGCGCGGCGGCCAGCGCCGACTGGTAGTCGGCCTTGGCCCGGCCGAGCTCGGGCGCGTCGACCTCGGCCAGCACCGCGCCCTTCTCGACGCGATCGCCGAGACCGGCCGCGAGCGAGATGACTCGGCTCGCGACGCGGGTACCGACCTTCGCCACGCCGTCCGCGGCGGGCTCGATCTCGGCGGTGG
The DNA here is from genome assembly GCA_046351155.1 of Myxococcota bacterium. Lineage (GTDB taxonomy): Bacteria > Myxococcota_A > UBA9042 > PHBI01 > PHBI01 > JAXLYZ01. Next base: position 163,356 of record JAXLYZ010000010.1, on the reverse strand, counting down.
CGAGCAGCAGGCCTGCGGCGGCGCGCTTCTCGACCTTGGCAGTCGTGATGCGGGCGTGGCCCTCCTGCTCGGGCGTGAGCTTCACGACGCCCGGCGGCGGCTCGTCCTGGGCCGCCTCTTCGCCGTTGGCGCCGGGCTCACACTTGCCGGGCGCGAGCGCCTCGGGACCCTGGCCCTTCGAGTCGCCGCAGGCCGTCGCCAGCGTGCCGATGAAGAGGAGGCTCGTGGTCAAGCCGAGGGTGCCGATGATGCCGTGCTTGGGGGTTCGCATGCGGGTCACTCCAGATCGAGGGCGCCGGAGAGCTCCAGCGCGTGGCGGGCCAGGACGGCGTCGGTGAGGGCGTCGAGCCACGAGCGCTGGGCCTCGATGAGGTCTCGCTGCAGCACGTTGAGCTCGACGAGGCCGATCTTGCCGGCCTGGAAGGACTTCTGGGACAGGGCGAGGGTGTCGGCGAGCGTGGTCACGACCGCGGGCTCGAAGCCGAGCACGGCGTCGCGGGCCTTGAGATAGGCGCGATAGGCCGCGCGCGCGTCGCGCTCGGCGTCGCGGCGGGCGGCGTCCTCCTCGACGCTGGCCCGGGTGACGGCGGCCTGGGCGCTGCCGATGCCGCCTTGGTTGGCGTTCCAGACGAAGAGGGGGATGGACGCCGTGGCGAGCACGGTGTCGACGCCGCCCGAGCGCCCGTAGTCGACGCCGAGGGTGAGGTCGGGCGTCGCCAGCGAGCGCGCCGCGGCGAGGTCGGCAACGGCGGCGAGGCGGTCCTGCTGAGCGGCCATGACGTCGGGCCGCGTCTCGGCGGCGCGCGCGGCGACGGCATCTTCAGTCTCCGCGATCGGCGGGAAGGTCGGCAGCGCACCGTCCGGCTCGAGGTCCTCGGCCGGCGCGGCGCCGACCGCCCGGGCGAGGTCGACCTTGGCGGCGTCGTATTGCGACTCGGCCTCGAGGCGCTCGCGGCGAGCCCGACCGAGGTCGGCGCGGGCGACGTTGACCTCGAGCTGGTCACCAGCGCCCTTCTGGAGGCGCTCGGTGGTGAGCTCGACGCGCTGGGTCGCGAGGCCCTCGGCCGCCTGTGCGGCGTCGCGGCGGGCCCGCGCGACGAGCGCCAGCTGGAAGGCGCTGCGCACGTCGAGCGTCACCAGGCGCTGGGTCCAGGCGAGCCGGGTCTCGGCCGCCGCGATGCGCCCCTTGGCCGCGCCGACGCGGCGGGCGCGCTTGCCACCGAGCTCGACGGTCTGGGCCAGCGAGAGCTGCCAGGCCAGGCCGGGGTCGCCGCCGCCGAGCTCGGGGCCTACGGCGAGGCCGAGCTCGGGGTTGTAGGGCGTGCGATCGGCGCCGCGGCGCTCGGCGAGCGCGATGCCGACGTCGGCGCCGGCGCGGGCGAGGGACGGGTGCTGCGCGACGCGGGCGAGCGCCTCCGGAAGGGTGAGCGGGGTCGCGTGAGCGGAGGCGGCGAGGACGGCGAGAGCCGTGAGGACGACGGACGTGAACGGGGCAGACGGGCGCGCGCAGCGCGACCACGGCGAGACCATGAGGGTGCTCCTTCAGGCGGGACAGGCATCCGAGGGAGGGCCGCGCGAGCGAAGGCTCACGCGACCCGCGAGCGGGCCGTCAGGCTGAAGGAGGCTTGAAGAGGGGGCTCGGGTGACCGCGCCGAGGACCGCCGTTGACCGCTGCGGGCGCGGGGGTCACCGATACGACCGACGGCCCGGTGAGGGCGCCGCTATCGGGCGCCGGCGCGTAGGGCGGCTGCGCGCAATGGCACGTGTGGAAGAGGCCGTGAGTGCAGCCGGGCGAGCACGGCGCACCGGCCTCGTCGCTGCACGGCCCGTGATGGGTCGCCCCGTCGGCGCCAGCCACGACGCTGTGGACCGTGCTCTCGACCAGGTCCGAGACGCCCGGCGTGGTCGTCAGGACGACGAGCAGCGCGAGGATCCGGAGGATGGTGGAGGGGAAGCGCGACACGCGGTGCGGGCTAGCACGAGCCGTGCGGGCGAAGCAACACGAAGCATCGGAAGGCCCGTCAAGTCGGGGCGCTGGCGAGCTCGGCGGGCGCGATCCGGCAGTAGCAGTACGTGAACGATTGCTCGCTGCCCCAGGGGGTGACGTGCGTCTCGGCCTCGCTCGCGACCTTCACGAAGCGGTCTCCGAAGGCGGCGTGCAGGCGGTCGGCGTCATAGCGCACCACCTCGAGGCCGCTGCACCGCTCTGGGCCGTCGGGCGCGAAGGTGGCCACGATCACGTGGCCGCCAGGGCGCACGGCGCGCGCCACCTGCTCCACGTAGCGGGCGCGATCGGCGGGGTCGGTCAGGAAGTGGAATACGGCTCGGTCATGCCAGAGATCGACCGAGGACGGCGCGAGGTCGGCGCGGATGATGTCGTCGACGCGCCAGATCACGTTGGCGGCGGCCGCGCCGAGGCGAAGCTTGGCCGCGTCGATGGCGGACTGGGCGAGGTCGAGGACCGTGACTCGCCGGTAGCCGCGTTGGACGAGGTCGTCGACCAGCGTCGACGCGCCGCCGCCGACATCCAGGATGGCCGCGTCGTGCGTCAGGCCGGCGGCCTCGATGAAGGCCAGCGAGCGCTCGAGGTGCGGCCGATACCAGCTCACGCCGTCGACGGCCTTCTTGGTGTAGACGTCATCCCAATGTTGTCGCGGTTCCATGCGTGAAACGTAGCGCGAGAGGGCGAGCGCGTCGATGAGTACGGGGGCGACGACGCGCGCGCGGCTTGACATCGCACGTCGCGGGGGCGAAGCCGGCGCCCGAAGCGAGGTGCCCCGTGAACGTCCGCTGCCTCATCGCGCTCCTCATGGCCATGACCGGCGACGCCTGCGACGGCGCATCGAACGCCACGACCGACGTCGCGGCCGCGACCGACGTCGGCGCCGACGCCCGCGACGCGACCGACGCGACCGACCCCGACGCGGCCGACGCGGCCGACGTGAGCGAAGCCCCGGTGCCGCTGCCGGCGGTGCTGGTGGCGACGGTGGCCGAGGACACGAACCCCGATCCGCGCGTGGTCGAGGTGACGCTCACGGCGCGGAAGAAGCGCGTCGAGCTCGTGCCCGACGTGGTGGTCGAGATGTGGACCTACGACGGCACCATCCCCGGGCCGCTCATCCACTGCCGCGTCGGCGAGGAGGTCATCGTCCACTTCCAGAACGACCTGCCCGAGGCGACGACCATCCACTGGCATGGGCTGCGCATCCCCGCCGACATGGACGGCAGCCCGCGCATCCAGGAGCCGGTGGCGCCGGGCGCGAGCTTCACCTACCGCTTCAGCCCGCCCGACGCCGGCTCGTTTTGGTACCACCCGCACGTCAAGACCAACGAGCAGGTCGAGAAGGGGCTCTACGGCCTCTTCGTCGTGCACGAGGCGGCGCCGCCGACGGTCGACGCCGATCGCTACTTCACCCTCGACGACATCCTGCTCGACGCCGACGGCCTGGCCCCGTTCCTCTCGACGATGATGGAGGAGATGCACGGCCGCACCGGCAACACGCTCCTCACCAACGGCCAGGTCGACGCCGTGTCGCTCGCCGCGCACAAGGGCCAGGTCGAGCGCTGGCGCCTCGTCAACCCGGCCAACGCCCGCACCATGGAGCTCACGCTGGCCGGCGCGAGCTGGCGCGTGATGGGCACGGACGGCGGCCTGGTCGCGACGCCGTACGTGGTCGATCGGCTGGTGCTGCCGGTGGGCCAGCGCTACGACCTCGAGGTCACCTACGACCAGGCCGGGACCGCCGAGCTGAGGAGCCACGTGCTGACCGTGAACGAGCAGAACCAGGTCGAGGAGCTGTCGATCCCGGTCGTGACGGTGGCGGTCGCCGACTCCGACGCGGCGCCGACGGTGGCGGCGTGGCCGGCCGTGGCGGCGCTGCCGGCGCGCGTGCCGACCGACCTCGCCGAGCTGACGCTCGACGCCAGGCAGACCGCGGACGGGCTCGAGTGGATGATCAACGGCGAGTCGATGCCGATGGAGCCGCTCTTCGAGGTGGCCAAGGGCGCCACCATGACCATCGTGCTGAAGAACAAGCAGATGCCGGAGCACCCGTTCCACCTGCACGGGCAGTTCTTCGAGATCGAGAAGCGCAACGGCCGCACCGTCACGGACGAGCCGGGGCTGAGGGACACCGTCCTCATCCACGGCGGCGAGACGGTCGAGCTGCGCGCCTACATGGACAACCCCGGCCGCTGGATGGCGCACTGCCACATCCTCGAGCACTCCGAGCTCGGCATGATGGGCGAGTTCCTGGTCGACGACCTCGGCGCGCCGTGAGCCGCATGCCCGCGCGCGGGCTGTCGCGGTCGCGTCCGCGCGCTTGACCCGAGCCGTCGGCGCGGTGATCGTGCCGGCATCACCGGGAGGGTGGGTGCCGTCACAGCAGCGCATCGAGACCCTGACGCCGCGGCAGCGCGAGATCCTCGAGCTCGTCGCCCAGGGCCTCACCAACGACGACATCGGCGGCGCGCTGGCGATCTCGCCGGGCACCGTGCGCGTGCACCTCTCGGCCATCCTGGCGGCGCTCGAGGTCGGCAACCGCACCGAGGCGGCGCGCGTCTACCACGCCTCGGTGGCCGAGCCGGCGCGCGTCGCGGCGGTGCTCGAGCGGCCGGCCATCGCCGTCCTGCCGCTGCGCGCGCTCGACGACGAGGCGCGCGCGCGCACCATCGCCGCGGCCATCTCCGACGACCTGGCCGGGCTCTTCGCGCGCGCGTGCTGGTTCCCGGTCATCGCCCAGGCCTCGAGCGCCGGGGCGCGCGCGCTGGGCGCCACCAGCCAGGCCATGGCGCAGGCGCTGGGCGCGCGCTTCCTGGTCGACGGCACGCTGCGCATGGGCCAGGGCGGCTGGCGCGTCACGGTCGAGGTCGTCGACGGGCAGGGCGGCCACTGCCTCTGGACCGAGCGCTTCGACTTCGCCCAGAGCGAGCTCTTCGAGGTGCAGGACACGGTGTGCGCGACCATCGTCGCGACCGCCTATCCGGTGATGATGACGCGCGTGCAGATGGGCCTCCGCCAGGCGCCGCGGCCGCAGGACCTCGAGGCCTGGGAGCTGGCGCATCGCGCCATGGAGCTGGCCGCGCGGCGCGACCACGCGGCGGCGACGCAGGCGCGCGAGCACTTCGCGCTGGCGGTGCGGCGCGAGCCGACGCTGGTCCTCGCGCACTACGGCATGGGCCTCGGCGCCTACGACGACGTGCTCAACCAGTGGGGCCCGGACGAGCTGGCGCGCGAGCGCCTGCTGGCCGCCGCCACGCGCTGCATCGAGCTCGCGCCGCACGCCGGCGAGGGCTACTTCCTGCAGGCGCGCTACTTCCAGACGCGCGGCGACCACGCGCGCGCCGTGCCGGCGCTCGAGGCGGCCATCGACCACAACCCGAGCTTCGCGCAGGCGCACGCGCTGCTGGCCCAGACGCTGCAGATCACCGGCCGCTCCGAAGGCCATGGTGCGCATGAAGCAGGCGCTGCGCCTCGGGCCGCGCGCCTTCGTGGCCGGGCTGGCGCTGCTCCACTTCATGCGCGGCGAGCTGGCGCTGGCGCTCGAAGCGGCCGAGCACGCCGTGTCGATCAACCCGCGCTACACCTTCGCGCGCGTCATGGCCGCCACCAGCGCCCACTTCCTGGGCGAGGTGGCGCGCGCCGGCGAGCACGTGCAGCGCCTGCGCCAGGACTACCCGGCCTTCGTCCAGGCGCGCCTCCTGCGCGTCTTCGGGCCCGAGGTCGACGTGGTGCGCCGCATCAGCGTCGGGCTCGAGGCGCTCGGCGTCAGCGAGTGATCAAGTCAGAAGGCCTTCGGAGGCGGAGGGCCACAGCCGACGTAGTCGGCTCGCCCTCCGACGTAGAAGGCTGCCCTGACTTGATCAAGTCAGAAGGCCCTCGGAGGCGGAGGGCCACAGCCGACGTAGTCGGCTCGCCCTCCGACGTAGAAGGCTGCCCTGACTCGATCAGCCTCGGCTAGGGGAGCAGGCCGAGGCGCAGGAGCTCGGCCCGGAGCTGGGCCGTGAGCGCCTCGGTCGCGGGCACGAGCGGCAGCCGCAGCTCGGGCGAGCAGCGCCCGAGCAGCGCCAGCGCGGCCTTGGTCGGGGCCGGGCTGGGCTCGGCGAAGAGCAGCTGGATGAGCACGCGCAGCTCGAGGTGGCGCTGCCGCGCGCGGGCCAGATCGCCGGCGGCGAAGGCGTCCCACATGTCGCTCATGGCGAACGGCGCGACGTTCGACACGACCGAGATGACGCCGCGCCCGCCACACGCGTAGAGCGGGAACGCGGTGCCGTCGTCGCCCGACAGGATGGCCAGGCGATGGCCGGCGCGGGCCACGAGGTCGGTGCCGCGCACGAGGTTGCCGGTGGCGTCCTTCACGGCCACCACGTTGGGCAGCTCGCACAGGCGCACGACCGTCTCGGTGGCGAGGTCGCAGCCGGTCCGGCTCGGCACGTTGTAGAGGATGATGGGCAGCGCGGTGGCGCGCGCGATGGCCTCGAAGTGGCGGTAGAGGCCCTCCTGGCTCGGCCGGTTGTAGTACGGCGTCACGTGCAGGAGCGCGGCCGCGCCGGCGTCCTCGGAGGCCTTGGTGAGCGCCAGCGCCTCGCTGGTGGCGTTGGCGCCGGCGCCGGCGATGACCGGCACGCGCCCGGCCGCGGCCTTGACCACGGCGGCGATGACCTCGACGTGCTCGTCGACGTCGAGCGTCGCCGACTCGCCCGTCGTGCCGACCGCGACCAGGCCGTCGACGCCCTCGGCGATCTGCCAGTCGACCAGCGCCGACAGCGTGTCGAAGTCGACGCGGCCGTCCTTCATCGGGGTGACCAGCGCGGTGATGCAGCCTTCGATCGTCGGGTGTGCCATCGGGTGCCTCTGCTTCGGCGGCGAGCGTGAGCCGCCGAGGTCGACGCGACGATGTCACATCCGGCGCGACGTGACAGCCATCACCGCGCTGATGCACCTGCGTTGCAACAAGATTGAAATCGGCCCGCGGCTCGTGCATGTTCACGCGCCGTGACCGCGCCCGACCCGACCGCCCCCCGCCGCCCGACCCGCCTGGTCGCCGCGTCGCGCTGGCTCGGGGTGGCGCTGGCGCTGCTCGGATCGGTGACGCCGTCGCTCCACCTGGCGCTCACCACGCACGAGATGTGCGAGGCCGACGGCGAGGTGACCCACGCGCGGCATGCGCACGCGACGCCCGTCGCCGATGACGCGAGCGCCGCGCTGCGGGCCTCCGATCACGACGAGGCCGGCGGCCACGATCACTGCGGCGTGCTCGGCATCCTGAGCCACGCGGTGACGCCCGCGGCGTCGCTCACGGTCATCCTGGCGCGGCCCTCGCACGCCGAGGTCGCGGTCGCACCCGCGCCCCCCGACGTCGCCGGTCCGCCGCGCCTCCGGCTCGCACCCAAGCAGTCGCCTCCCCTCGCAGCCTGAGCCTCGCGTCCTTCGACCTCGTCGCCCGCGGCATGCCCGCGCCGCGGCGAGGACCCGCGCTCTCGCTGCCCGTGGAGGTCCCCCTTGGGTCCGTCCGTGTCCTCGCGCCGTCGACCGATCGACGGTCGCGCGCTCGTCTTCTCCGCATCCCTCGTGTCCTTCGTGTCCCTCTTCGGCCTCGTCGGCCTCGTCGCCGTGCCCGCCCGGGCCGCGCCACCGCCCGATCCGGCCCCGGTTCCGGCCCCGGTTCCGGCCCCGGTTCCAGCCCCCGATCCAGCCCCCGATCCCGAGCTCGAGAAGCTCCTGAAGGATGCCGACGACGCGGCCGGCCCCTCGGCTCCGGCCACGCCGGGCGCGCCGGCGGCGCCGGCGGGCGGCGGCGGCATGAACGTCTCCAACCCGGAGATCTCGGCCGTCTTCGACGGCGTCGCGGTGCTCGTGCCCGAGCGTCCGCACGTCACCGAGCTCGCGCGCTCGGGCTTCTTCCTGCGCGAGATGGAGCTGTCGCTGGCGTCGTGGATCGACCACTTGGCGCGCTTCAAGGCCTTCGTCAGCTTCAGCCCGGACGGCGTCGACGTCGAGGAGCTCACCGTCTTCTGGCCCGGCCTCCTCGGCCCGGTGAACCTCACCGTCGGCCGCTTCCGCCAGTCGCTCGACCCGCTCAACCGCTGGCACGCCCACGCGCTCGACCAGGCCGACCTGCCGCTCGTCCACCGCGACTTCCTCGGCGACGAGGGCCTGGCCCAGACCGGCGTCCGCCTCGACACCGTCTTCGGCAGCGCCGCCGCGCTGACCCACCTCGTGCAGGTGGAGATCACCGACAGCGAGAACCCGGTGCTGCTGGCGGGCGAGCTCTTCTCGGCGCCGTCCTTCCTCGGCCACCTGTCGAACCACCTGGCGCTGGGCGACGCCGGCTACGTCGAGCTCGGCGGCGGCGCGCTGCTCGGCTACCGCAACCGCACCGCGGCGGCCGGCGCGCTCGACCCGGCGACCACGGCCGACGCCTCGACCATCGTCGCCGAGCCGACGCGCCGCGCGCTGCTCGTGTGGGGCGACTTCACCGCGGCCTACGACCCGCCCGGCGGCCGCGACCGCTTCAACCTGTTCTTCCGGAGCGGCCTCTTCTACCGCGACGTCGACGGCCAGCCGAGCCGCACCGGCGGCTACGCCTACCTGCACTCGCAGCTCGATCGCGCGTGGACCGTCGGCGTGCGCGGCGACTGGGTCGAGGCCGGCGACGGGCAGCCCGAGACCTTCGCCGTCGTGCCCGCCATCACCTTCTGGCAGAGCGAATACCTCTACCTGCGCCTGCAGTACCAGCTCGGCCTCCCCCGCGGGGAAGAGGCCAATCACACCATCATGCTCCAGCTCGATGCCGGCATCGGGCCCCACTACCACGACCGCTACTGAGGAACCGCCCATGAAGACCCGACTGACGATGACCAAGCTCACGACCGCCGTGCTCGGCGCCCTGGCCCTCATGGCCGCGGCCGCTCCCCCCGCTGCCGCCAAGCTCAAGGTGGTGGCGACGCTCTCGGACTATGGCTGGCTGGCCGAGCAGATCGGCGGCGACAAGGTCGAGACCGTCGTGCTCTGCCCGCCCGGCCAGGACCCGCACTTCCTCGCGCCGCGCCCGTCGTACGCCGTGGAGATCGGCTCGGCCGACGCGCTCATCTCGACCGGCCTCGACCTCGAGCTGTGGCTGAACGCGCTGCTCGACAAGGCCGGCAACAACAAGGTGAGCCCGGGCCAGCCGGGCTTCATCCGCGCCGCCGACGGCGTGCCGCTGCTCGAGGTGCCGGCCAGCGCCGACCGCTCGCAGGGCGACGTCCACGTCTACGGCAACCCGCACCTCAACACCTCGCCCATGAACATCCGCATCATCGCGCACGACATCGGCCTTGGCCTCGGCCGCATCGACCCGGCCAACGCGGCGACCTACAGCGCCAACGAGAAGCGCCTCGTGGCCGAGCTGGACAGCCGCGCCTTCGGCCCCGAGCTCGTCGGCATCCTCGGCGGCGAGACGCTCGCGAAGCTGACGCTCAAGGGCAAGCTCTACTCGTTCCTGGCCGAGCGCGACTACAAGGGATCGAAGCTCATCGACAAGCTCGGCGGCTGGTACGGCAAGCTCCGCCCGCTGGCCGGCAAGAGCCTCGTCACCTACCACCGCAACTGGGCCTACTTCGCGCGCGACCTCGGCCTCGACGTGGCGACGACGGTCGAGGTGAAGCCGGCCGTGGCGCCGACCGCGGCGCACGTCGCCGAGGTGCTGGAGACCATCAAGCGGAAGGACATCCACCTCCTGCTCGCGACGAGCTACGACAACGACGAGCAGGTGCGCGGCGTGGCGCGGCGCGGCAACCTGCAGGTGGCCGCGGTGCAGCTCCACAGCGGCCCGAAGGGGTACTTCGCGCTCTTCGACTCGTGGGTCGCGGCGCTCACGGCGGCCTCGGCGGCCGGCACCCCATGAGCATGCTCAGCCTGCTGGCCGCGCCCATCGGCGTGGCGCTCCTCCTGGTCGGCATCCACACCTACTTCGGGCTCCACATCCTGCGGCGTGGCGTCATCTTCGTCGACCTGGCGCTGGCGCAGATCGCCGCCTTCGGAGGCCTCGTGGCCTTCCTGGTCGGGCTGCCGCCCGACAACCCCGGCTCGGAGGTGTTCTCGCTCGTCTTCGCGCTGGGCGGCGCGGCGCTGCTCGCGGCGCTGCGCCCGCCGACGTCGAAGCCCGGCCACGGACCGGGCGTGCCGCAGGAGGCGCTCATCGGCCTGACCTACGCGTTCGCGTCGGCGTTGGCGCTGCTCGTCATGGCCGAGGCGCCCGAGGGCGCCGAGCACCTGCGCGAGTCGCTGACCGGCACGCTGCTCTGGACCGAGGCCATCGACATCCTCAAGGCGGCGGGCGTCTACGCGGGCGTGGCCATCGTCCACGTCATCTTCTGGAAGAAGATCTTCGCGGTGTCCGAGGACGCGGCCAAGGCCGAGGCCTCGGGCATCAACGTCGCGCGCATCGACTTCATCTTCTACGCGACCTTCGCGGTGACGGTGACGCACTCGGTGCGCGTGGCGGGCGTCCTGCTGGTGTTCGTGTTCCTGGTCGCGCCGGCGACGCTGGCCATGACCTGGAGCCGGAACGCCAGCTTCCGGCGCCAGCTCGTCATCGGCTGGATCGTCGGCCTGGTGGTGTGCCTCGGCGGCATGGGCCTGTCGGTGGCCGGCGACCTCACCGCCGGGCCGACGGTCATCGCCGTCTACGCGCTGGTGCTGGCGCTGAGCGGGCTCGTGCGCTGGGTGCTGCACGAGCCGAACCGGGTGCGCGCGCGGCGCCTCGGCGGCTTCGCGCTCGTGACCGGCGTGGCGTTCGTGGTGCTGTGGGGGACGAAGAGCCTGTTCGCGGGCGCCGGCGCGCACGCGCACGACGAGGCCGAGGCGCAGGCCCTGCCCGAGCCGAGCGCGGCCGCGACCCCGACCGCGGCGACGTCGGCCGCGGCGACGTCGGGCGCGGCGACGTCGGGCGCGTCGGCCGCGTCGGTCGTGCCGCCGGCGTCGGCCGCGCCGGCCGCGAGCCCGACGCCGCAGGACCCGCTGGCGGGCGCGCTGGCCGCGCTCGAGAAGGCGCTGGCCGACGCCGACACGCCCGAGGAGAAGCAGGCGGCGTGCGTCGCGGCCAAGGCACCGCCGGCGGTCGTGACCGCCGCGCTCGGGCGCGCCAGCGACGGCTTCGATCGCCTCGGCCTGGCGCGCTGCCTGGCGGCCGCCGACGCCGCGGCCGGGCACGCCGCGCTCGAGGCGCTGGCGAGCGACGCGAGCGCGCCCGAGCTGGTGCGCGACGCGGCGCGCGGCGATCTCGGCGCGGCCGCGACGCGCTGATCGCGCCTACGCCTGGCCTTCCGTGCGCCCGCGGACCGCGATATCCTGGCGTCAAGCCAACGCCAGGAGCGCAGTCGATGCATGACTTTCACTTCTTGAAGCGTGTCGAATGCGTGGCGCCCGTCCAGATGGATCTCGCGCTCGAGCTCTATCGCAAGCCCGAGCTGGTTCGCTACCTGTTCGAGACGGTGAAGCCGCCATCGCACTTCGCCACGATGGCGCTGGCGCTCGCCGACTCGCCCGAGCCGCCATGGGTCGTGGTCGCGCCGAGCGGCAAGTTCCTGAATTGCCTCCCGGCCGGCGCATACCCGACGGGCTCCTGGCGCGTCGACAAACGTCGCCTCGATGCGCTGTCGCTGAAGCACGAGCGCCTCATGGCCGCCAACCGCTACGCCGATGTCGTGCTGGCCGAGCCGCGCACCTTCGAGCGCCTGTGGCACGGGGTCAGGTATGGCGGCCATCGCGTGAGGCGCGAGACGATCGCGACGCTGCTACCGATCGCCAACATCATCGCCTCCAGGTCGATCCGCCAGCTGGCGACCTGCCTCGACGCGGTCGAGGCGGCGCTGCGCGAGGAGCTGCCGCGGCTCGTGACCCGCGAGGGCCGGCTGCGCGCCGACGAGGAGGAATACCTCCTGGCGCTGTGGCGCGACCTCTGGTGCATCGCGCATATGACTGTCCTCGTCGGCGCCGCCGAGCGCGAGACGTTGGTCACCCTCAACGGCCCCGACGCGCTCTTGCATGACGTGATCGAAGCGACCATGGGCATCGGTCTGTGGCCTCTCGTGCTGCGCGCCGCGTGGCTCGCCGCGCGCCTCCCGGGCCGCGCCGCGCTCGACGCCGTGCGCCAGCGCCTGGCCACCGAGCCGCGCACGTTCCCGCGCGCGCCGGGGCGCCTGCTGGCGGCGACCTTCGTCGGCGTCGCGCAGAAGAGCGTCGCGCGCGACGACGCACGCAGCCTGCTCGACGCGACGGCGCGCGCGCTCCCCGGCGACCCCGATCACTCGCCGAGCGCCTCGCGCTGGGCCGCTTTGCTGCTGCCGGCGCTGGACGACGCCATGGACAATCGTGGGTCTGCCATCGAGGCGCTGGCGCGCTGGCGGCCCGGGGCCAGCGACGACCATCACTCGGAGCGCGTGCGCTGGGCCAACGACTGCGGCTGCTTCTGGTCCGACGAGCGCTACACCGGCTCGCTTCCCGCCATCATGAGCTGGGCCGCGCGCGCGAACCCGGAGAAGTTCTACGCCACCGAGGCGCAGCGCGACGCGCTGCTCCCGCCCTGGTCCCCCGACCTCATCTTCCGCTGGCTGCGCGAGCTGCCGCGCATCTTCCGCTTGCGCACGGTCGCGCCGGCGAAGGTCGAGTCCAAGGTCGGACGCAACGACCCGTGTCCATGCGGCTCGCAGAAGAAGCTCAAGAAGTGCTGCGGGGCCTGAGTCGCACGATCAGGCGCCCGGGCCGAGCTTCCAGGCGGCGCCGAGGAGCGCCGCCGCGGCGAGCGTCTTGCCCATGCCGAGCTTCAGCCACAGCATGGCGGCGAGCGCCGCGACGCACAGCACGAGCGCGGCCGGGTCGAGGCTCGCGAGGTCGGGGACGATGACGTGGATCGGGCCGGCGTCGACCGTCGCGACGCCCTTGAAGAGGACGTGCAGCGCGAACCACAGCGACAGGTCGAGGATGACGCCGACCACCGCCGCGGTGATGGTCGAGAGCGCCGTCCACAGCGCGCGGTTGCCGCGCAGCGCCTCGATGTAGGGCGCGCCGAGGAAGATCCAGAGGAAGCAGGGGACGAAGGTCACCCACACCGTGACGAGCGACCCGAGCACGCCGGCCACCATCGGGTCGACGCCCGCCGGCGGGTTGGCCGCGGCGCCGAGGAAGCCCACGAACTGCACCACCATGATGAGCGGACCGGGCGTCGTCTCTGCCAGGCCGAGGCCGTCGAGCATCTGGCCCGGGCCGAGCCAGTGGTAGCCCTGCACCGCGCGCTGGGCGATGTAGGCCAGGACCGCATAGGCGCCGCCGAAGGTGACGACCGCCGTCTTCGAGAAGAAGAGGCCCTCCTGCACCAGCACGCCGTCGGGGCCGTGGAGGAGCAGCAGGACGGCGAGCGGCGCGGCCCAGAGGAGGCCGCACACGACCACGACGCGGACGGCGCGCGCGGCCGACGGGCGCGTGTGCGCGAGGTCGCCGCGCGCCGCCAGCACGTCGACGACGGTGTCGTGCGAGCCGACCGCGGCGATGACCGGCGGGCGCGGGAAGAGCTCGGGGCGCAGCCGGCCGACGACCAGCCCGACGACGCCGGCCGTGGCGACGAGCGCCGGGAACGGCACGGCGAAGGCGAAGATGGCCACGAAGGCGAGCGCCGCCACGAGCAGCATGAGGCGCGTCTTCAGCGCGCGCCGGCCGATGCGCAGCGCGGCCTCGACCACCACCGCCAGCACCGCGGCCTTCAGCCCGTAGAAGAGCGCCGACACCGCCGGCACGGCGTGCAGCCCGGCATAGAGGAGCGACAGGCCGAGGATGGCGACGAAGCCCGGCAGCACGAAGAGCACGCCGGCGACGAGGCCGCCCCGGGTCTTGTGCATGAGCCAGCCGATGTAGGTCGCGAGCTGCGTCGCCTCGGGCCCGGGCAAGAGCATGCAGTAGTTGAGCGCGTGGAGGAACCGCTCCTCGTCGAGCCAGCGGCGGCGCTCGACGAGCTCCTTGTGCATGAGCGCGATCTGGCCGGCCGGGCCGCCGAAGCCGAGCACGCCGATCTTGGCCCAGACGCGCGTGGCCTGGCCGAGCGTCGGGACCTCGGGGGTCGGGGCGGGCGCGGCGCGCGGCTCGGCATCGACGGACATGGCCGTTGGCTGACACGCCGCCCGCCGGCGCGCAAGCCGCCGCGCCGCTCCCCATGGTCATGGGAGGGTGACCGGTCGCGCCGCCGCGGCTCCTCGTGGCATGACTCCACGCGTGCTCAAGGCCAGCGCCGTCGTCGTCGCGCTCGCGGCGTCGCAGGTCGCCTGCGCGTCGGCGCGCGCCGCCGATCCGTCCGATCGCCGCGCCACGCGCGTCCTGCTCGAGACCGGCGCCGGCGCCGGCGCGGCCGCCCTCGGCTGGGCCGGGAGCGGGCTCCTGACCTTCGTCGCGTGCCGCGCGCTGTCGCGCGACGAGCGCGTCGAGCCGTGCGTCGCGACGGCCCAGGTGGGGGCCGCCATCGGCGGCTGGTGGGCCATGGCCGGCGGCATCGTCGCGAGCGGCGACGCGCTGGACGGCGGCGGCGGCCTCGGCTGGGAGCTCGTCGGGCAGGCCGGCGGCACCGCGCTGGCGGCGCTGGCCTACGCCGGGCTCGGCTCGTGCATCGACTCCGAGGAGCTGTGGTGGACGACCTTCGTCGTGCTGCCGCTGGCCGGCGGCATCGTCGGCTACGAGCTGTCGGCGCGCGGCCGGTCGGAGGGCGCGCCGCCGCTCGTGGTCGGTCCGCTGCTCGTCCGCTTCTGAGGGCCCGACCTGGACCGACGGACAAGCCGGCCCGGGCTGGACGGCCCGACGCGAGCGCGCGTATCGTCGGACCACCCCATCGCGGAGGCATCCATGTCGCTCCACCCCCATCGGCGCTGGACCTGTCTCGTGGCGTCGGCGCTCCTCGCGGCCTGCGGCGGCGACGCCCGCGAGGACGCCGACGGCGCGACCGGCGTCGACAGCGCGATCGGCACCGACGCCGACACGACGACCAGCAACGCGGACACGGACGTCGCGGCGGCGGACGTCGACCGCGCGGACAGCGACGGCGGCGACCTCACCGCGTCGGCCGTCATCGGCCCGGCCGGCTGCGAGCTGCGCTCGACCGACGGCAGGATGACGATCACGGTGCCGCCCGGCGCCGTCGACGTGGACACCCCGTTCACCATCACCGTCGACGACGACGCGCTCGCGGAGGTCCGGCTCGGCCCCGCCTACCGCCTCGGGCCGGACGACGTCGACTTCCACGCCGCGGTGGTCGCGACGCTCGACTACGGCGCCGTCGACCTCGGCGGCGAGGACGAGAGCGACCTCACGCTGCTCGTCTACGACGACGCGCTCGGGCACTGGCTCGGGGCCACCCCGTCGGTGCTCTACACCGCGGCCCACAGCGTCAGCTCCGAGCGCTGGCACTTCAGCGTCTACGCCGTCGGCGCCCGCGCCAAGGCCATCTCGCGCTTGTCGAGCCTGCCGGTCGTCCGCTTCGCCATCGGCCCCACGCTCTTCGTGGCGAGCGACGGGGACGACGAGGCGACCGGCGAGCGCGACTTCCCGTTCCGCACCCTGGAGAAGGCGGAGAGCGTGGCGGCGGAGGGGCGCTGGCGCCTCCAGATCAGCGACGCCCAGGTGTTGATCCTCGACTACAGCGGGGTCACGACGGTCGAGCTCGGCGCCGGGACCTTCGCGGCGCATGGCAACAACCTCGGCCTGCGCGGCAAGTCGAGCGACGAGACGCACCTCACCGGGATCGTGTGGGCCGGCTACCCCGGGCGGACGTTCGAGCGCTTCAGCGCGACCGCGATCCTCGTCCAGCAGTCGGCGGTGCTCCAGGATCTGCGCGTCACGGTGCGCGGCGACGGGACGCCCGGCATCACCGTCCTGCCCGTGGCCAGTCTCACCGCGACGATGACCCGCGTCGAGGTGGTGGGTCCGGGCGACACCGAGAGCGTCGGCATCTCGAGCGAGGGCTCGGCGCGGGTCGAGATCGCCAGCTCGAACATCCACGGCTGCGGCATCGGCGTCCACCTGCTCCAGAGGGCGACGGACGGGTTCCCGGGCTCGTCGCGCATCACCGGCACGACCCTGACCCAGAACGCCGAGGGCATCCACGTCGAGGACGGCGTGGCCGACGTCGACCTCGCCGGCAACACCATCACCGGCAACCACGTCGGCCTCCGCGTGGGCGCGGCCGGCGTCACCATGCACGCGCCGGGCGGCAACATCCTCTCGTGCAACACCGTCTACGACGTCGACGCGACGAGCGCGCTGAACGCGTCGAAGAACCGCTGGGACCACGTCCCGCCCGAGCGCTTCGCGATCGACGTCGACCCGACCTTCAACGACTACGTCGGGCCGGTGACGACCGCGGGCGCGACGCTGGCGCCGAACCCGTGCGCGAGGCCCAAGGGCCGCTGCGCCGTGAGCGAGCCGCCGGCGGCCGTGATCCTCTACGGCGACAGCCAGGAGTGCACCAAGGGGCTGGGCGGCGAGATCACCTGCGGCGCGCTCCCCACGCCGCGCTGCGAGGCGCGCATCCCCGACCCGGCCACGGCCTCCGAGTGCCCCGATCCGAGCGCGTCCCTCGTGCCCGAGCCGATCGCCACCGACCCGACCGCGCCGGCCACGATGAGCGTCGACGGCGCCACCAACGGCTGCACCGCCACGCTCGGCGGCGAGCCGCCGACCTACACGACGACCAGCCAGAACGGCGGCCGCGGCCTCCAGCCGAGCGACGCGTGCGCGCTCACGGTCGGCGACGCCACGCTGAGCGTCTCGGCGCCGGGCGCGTTCGGCGTCGGCGCCGACGATCCGATCGGCGTCGCCGCCGGCCTCGACACCGTCGTCACGGTGGCCGACGACCCCGACGCCGAGCTCATGATCGACCTCGCGCTCGGACCGGTCGGAGGCGGCCCCGACGACGCGCCGACCGCCAGCATCCTCGAGACCCTCGACTTCCCCACGCTCACCGAGCTCGCCGGCGGCAAGCGCTCGGCGCCGCTCGCCAGCGCGGCCGTGAGGACGGCCATCGCGGCGGCCGGCCTCGAGCCGCGCTCGGCCGACGTGTGCGTCACCCACAGCGGCGAGGCCGCCGACGCGCTCGCCAGCGGCGCGCCGCTGACGCTCGCCTGCGGCCGCTGCGTGCACCTCGACCAGCAGGACCTCACCGCCTGCGGCGAGGAGATCTGCGACGGCCAGGACAACGACTGCGACGGCTCGACCGACGAGGGCTGCCCGGTCAGCTTCAAGTCCAACTCGGCGCCGTTCATCTTCAGCGACGTCTTCGGCGCGCAGAACCCGCTCAACACCGGCGCCTCGAACCTCGTCTGCCCGTACCCGACGGTCCTCACCGGCATCGCCGGCTGGCACAAGGGCGCCGGCGTCATCCGCATGTCCTACTACTACTGCGGCGCCTTCTCGATCGTCGAAGACAAGTCGGTCGTCCCCTACGCCTACGCGCTGACGGTCGCGACCACGCTCGCGGCCGACGCCGACAGCAGCTGGATCGGCGTCGGCACGGGCACGACCGAGCTCCGCCCCTGCCCGACCGACATGGTCGTCGACCACATGCTCGGCAAGGCCGGCTCGGACCTCGGCCAGCTCCAGGCCGAGTGCGTGAAGCTCGAGCTCCAGCGCGGCGCCGGCAACGTGTGGACGGTGGTGCGCGGGGCGACCTCGTCGCTCGAGCCGATCGGCGCCGGCGACGGTCCCGCCTTCGACTTCGCCGTCCCGGCCGGGAGCGGCGGCCTGCCCGGCTTCGTCACGCGGCTCGACTTCCGGAACGACGGCATCCACCCCATCGCCAACATGAAGTTCGGCGGCAGCACCGGGCCGCTCGTCGTGCGCTGACGGCAGCAATATCGAGATATTGCAAGGAGGCGCGACGCCGCTGGCGCGGATGCAACGGCGTCGAGTCGATCAGCTTTTTTCGCGGCGGGCCCTCAGGGGCAGCCGCCGGCGCTCTGCACGACGCACGCGCCGGTGGCCGGCGCGCAGCCCGACTGCACGCAGGCCTCGTCGCTCTCGCACGCGGCCGGATCGGGCTGGGCCATGCACAGGCCCGCGTCGGCGCAGCCGAGGAAGCCCTCGCCATCGGCGTGCCCGTAGAAGAGCTCGACGCCGGCGGCCGACGCGGCGCGCCCCGCCACGACGAAGCCGAAGGCGCCGGCGAGCGGCACCGTCAGCGGCGTGAGCCCGTCGGGCCACGGGCGCGGCAGTCCCACGCTGCCGTCGGCGGCGATGCGCACGAGCGCATGCCCGGCCGCGACGAGGCTCGAGCCGTCCCACAGCGTCGCCATCGGGCCGAGCGCGTCGAGCGGCAGCGGCCGCTCGTCCTCGAGCACGAGCCCCGGCCCGAAGCGCAGGAGGCGTGCGCGGCGCGTGTCGTCGGCGGCGTGGGTCGCCACCAGGACGCGGACGTGGCCGCCGCCGTCGACGCTGCTCGCGACCCAGCGCGCGCGCAGGCCGTCGGGGTGGTAGGTCGCGAGCGCCGTCTCGCGCAGCTTGCCGTCGATCGCCCGCAGGACCAGCGCGTCGCCGCTCTGCATGACCATGACCGCGCCCATGTCGCCGCCGGACAGGAGGTCGACCAGGCCGGCCGGGCCGTCGGCCGCGAGGAAGGTGCGGTCGTCGACGACGCCGTTCGCCGGCTCGATGCGCACCAGCCGATCGCCGCGCGCCGTGGCTCCGCCGGCGACGAAGACCTCGGGGATGGTCTGGACCACGGGCGCCAGCGCGATGGGGTCGGCGTCCGCGATGTCGTGCTGCCAGATGGGCACGTCGGTGTAGCGGAAATCGGCCACGTGGAAGAGGCCCGGGTCGGCGCGGTCGACCCAGGCCACGACGCTCTCGACCGGGCCGAGCTGGAGCGCGTGGTCGATGCTCACGGCGCTCGGGACGAGGACCATGAGCGGCGTCGGCAGCGCGACCCAGCCGACGAAGCCGACGCCGTTGTCCGAGCCGAAGTAGCCGACGTCCCAGTTCGCGCTGGTCACGCCGACCGGCTGCGCCGAGCCGATGGCCATGCGGTTCAGGTCGCGCAGCACGTCGTCCGGGCAGTCGGCCGGGCCGAAGGTGCGCCGCCCGCTGTTGCCGTTGTCGCCCAGCGGGCGCGGCGCGCCCTGGCCCAGGCCGAGCGGGATCGACGGGCCGCGCAGCGCGGCGCGCACGACCTCGGGCGCGGCGCCCGAGAGGACCGGCACCGCCACGTCGCCGTCCGAGTCCCAGAGCGGGCTCGGGATGCAGGCGGCCGGCGCCGAGCCGTTGGCGAGCTCGACCAGCAGGTCGTCGTCGTCGCGCGGGTCGAACGCCAGGAGCGCCCACGAGTCGTCGTCGGGCAGCCAGTGTGAGCCGCCGCCGGCCAGCCAGTCGCCGCTCCCGAGCGCGAGCCCGGTCCAGCGGATGGGCGTGTCGCGGTCGACGATGACGGCGCCGCTCGGCACGCCCCAGGCGCGGAGCCAGCCGTCGCCGGCCGCGACCAGCGCGTCGGGATCGTCGCCCTGGCAGTACCAGTGCGAGCCGCCGCCGGCCACGCTGGCGCAGCCGCCGATGACGAGCGGCGGCACGCGCATCGGCGCCGGCGTGGCGATGAGCTCGCCGCGTGCCGCGAAGGCGAGCGCGACGCCGCTGTCGACGAGGTCGAGCACGCGCAGGTGGGCGCCGAGCCCGTCGTCGCCGTCGTCGTCGGTGCGCAGCGCGACGACGAGGCGCGAGCTGGCGGGCGCCAGCGCGGTGACCACGCCGGACTCCTCGAGCCAGCGGCCGAGCACCACGGGCGCGCGGAACTCGCCGGGCGCGGGCGCCTCGTCGGTGAGCTTCGAGGGGTTGAAGGAGTCGCGGAAGGCGACCACGCCGTCGGCGGTGCCGACGACCCAGGCGGCGCCGGCCGGGCTCGACCAGAGGACCGACGGCGGCGTCAGCGGGTGGGCGCCGAGCGCGACCGAGGCCAGCGTGCGCAGGCGCCGGGCGTCGATGATCAGCGCGCGCCCGCCTTCCGGGCCGTTGGCGGCGCCGGCGACCGGCCAGGCCAGGATGCCGAGGACGGCGGCCGGGCTGGTGCAGTCGCTGGCGTCGTCATGCATGGTCGAGAGCTTCTTGCCGAAGCGATCGTAGGCGCGGAGCTCGGAGCCGCCCGGCCCGGCCAGCGCCACGAAGAGCGCCGGTCCGCCGTAGCTCGGCGGCGCCACCACCGGGCTCCGCGGCGTGAGCTCGGGGCCCCAGCTGTCGATGCGGACGGGCGTCGCGTCGGGCGCGCTCACGTGCGGCGCGAGCCACAGGCCGCCGGCGTCGACCCACACCAGCTGGCCGAAGAGATCGGCCGGCGCGCCGCTGCACAGGCCGGCCGCGGCCGGGTCGTAGCGCGGCGTGAGGCGGCGCTCGACGAGCGAGGCGGCGTCGGGCGCGGCCTCCTCCGCGGCGTCGGGCGCATCGCCGCCGAGGGTCGACACGTCGGCCGGCGCCGGATCCTCGCGCGCCGTGTCGGCGCCGTCGCGCGGCGCGTCGCTCGCCGGACAGGCGCCGAGCGCCAGGGCCAGCAGGCCGAGCGCCGGCCGGCGGGCCGGCGTCACGCGAGATCCTCGGTGGTCTGGCCGAGGTAGATGGTGATGCGCTCCTTGTCGGCGCCCGGCTCGGCGGCCAGCGCCGCCTCGGAGCGCACCAGCCAATCGTCCAGGGTCTTTCGCATCGTCGGCAGGAAGGCGCGGATCTCGCCGGCCAGCGGGTGGTCGCGCGGCAGGTCGAAGCTGAAGGTGGCGCCGCCGTTGACGTCGGCCATGGTGGCGCGGTGCTCGCCGCCGCGCACCTTCTTGCAGATGGCGCGGACGACCGTCGCCAGGTGGTCGAAGAGCGCGGCCTCGAAGCCCTCGGGGCTGTCGACCGGCACGTGGTACTCGCGCACCAGGTGGCCCATGGCGCCGTCGTCCATGGGCTTCGACTCGAGGCGCCCGGCCGTGCGCAGGTCGGCCACCAGCTCGAGCGCGCGCGCCTCGCCGACGCCCAGGCGCTGGGCCAGCTGGCCGACCGAGAGCGGGCCGTCGCGGAACAGGAGCACCATGGCGTCGAGGATGCCGGGCCCGGCCGACACGCGGTGCACGACGCGGTAGGTGCGCGTCTTGCCGCTGCCCGACACCGACAGGAGCCCCGACTTCACGAGGAAGTGGAGCACGCCCTTCAGGCTGTCGGCCTTCACGCCGCGGAAGCTCTGCAGGAGCGCGCCGTAGGTGGCGCCCTTCGAGCCCGGCTGCTCCTCGATGTGGGAGAAGACGCGCTCGAGCAAGGTCCGCGGGAGCGCCGGCGCGGCCGTCGCCGGATCGGCCGCGACGCCGCTGCCGTAGCGGTCCTTCAGCAGCTTCATCTTGCTGCGGAAGCCGTTGATGGTGAGCCCGAGCGAGGCGGCGATGGCCTCCTGCGAGACGCCGTCGTGGCGCAGCACCTCGACCATGTCGAGCAGCGTCTTGTTGGCGATGTCCGCGAAGTGCATCTTCAGCGGGTTCCGAGACGACAGCGTCGCGAACAGCTCGGCGATGAGCGGCACGATGCGCTCCACCGTGCCGGCGAAGTTGAGCTCGTTCTCGGGAGGCCGTTCGGGTTCGGTCATGCTCGGTCGGGTCGAGGGTAGCAGATCGGCGGCGGCGCCGCGCGGGTCGCGGCGGCGAGGCCGCGGGCTGAGGTCGTGACGACGACGGAGGTCGGTGCGGGCTCCGACCGCCGCCGCCGTCACGTGGGGGACTCGTGATGACATGATGAAAAGACCACGAGCGCTCGTTGAGTCTCCCCGATCGCCGGCCGAAACCCCTCCCCCAGAGTTGTGGGGGGCGGACGCAGAAAGCCATTGCCGAGGGCCCGCCGCCGTGGTTCCAAGCATGCCCGTGAAGCTCACGACCGAGAAGCGCACCGTCCTGGCGCTGGTGCTCGCCACCCTCTGCACCGGCGTGCTGGTGGCGACGCGCATGCTGCTGGTCGAGTCGCGCGGCTACGGCTTCCTCGCCTGGAACCTCTTCCTCGCCTGGATCCCGCTGGTCGCGGCGCTCCTGGCCCAGCGCCTGACGCGCGCCCACTGGGCGCTGTGGGGCGCGGCGCTCGTCGGCTGGCTCGCCTTCTTCCCGAACGCGCCCTACATCGTCACCGACCTCATGCACCTCCGCACCACGCGCGGCGCGCCGCTGTGGCTCGACGTCCTGGTGGTGGGCAGCGCCGCCGCCACCGGCCTCCTGCTCGGCCTGGCGTCGCTCCGCCTCGTGCACGCGAGCCTCGCGCGCCGGAGCGGCAAGGCCTGGGTCGGCTGGGTCGTGAGCCTGGCCGTGTGCTTCCTGGCCGCGCTCGGCGTCTACCTCGGCCGCTTCCAGCGCTGGAACACCTGGGACCTCCTGACCAAGCCCGACGAGCTCCTGGCCGACGCCTGGTCGGCGCTCGCCGAGCCGCGCCTCCTGGCCTTCGGCTTCCTCTTCGGGCTGGCCCTGGTGGTGGCCTACCTCGTCTATCGGCTGCTGGCGCCCGAGGTCGTCCTCGACGGCGACCCGGCCGCGGACGCGGACCTCGCGACCGTCAGCGCGCCCGACGCACGCAGCGCTCCGCCACGTTGAGCTGGTAGCCGGCCTTGGTCGGCGGCTCCTTGTCCCAGGCGCCGATGCCGACCTTCAGGTCGAGCTCCTTCCGCGCCTCGATGACGGCGTAGGCGCGCTTGCCGGCCTTGCCGGTGCCGAGCCACTGCACCTTCACGGCGGATGCCGGCGCGTCGATGTCGAGCTTCGGCTTCCAGTTGCCGCTCCGGCGCACGAGCTCGACGGCGAAGCGATCGCCCTTCTGCACCTCGAAGACGACGGCGTGGCCCTTGTACTTGCCCGAGCCGAAGTCCTCGCGCTGGCTGAAGGCGCCGCAGTGCGGCACGGCCACGCCGCGGCTCAGGATCTTGGCGTCGCCGTCCTTGTCGGAGTCGTCGGCGGCGTGCTCGCGCGCGTCGCCGCGCGGGGCCGGGCGGCGGTCGACCTTCACGTCGTGGCGCGCGGCCGGCCGCACGACCGGCGGGTGATCGGCGTGGGCGTGGGCCAGAAGGGCCTCCTCGGCCGGGCGGTTCTTGCAGCTGGCGGTGGGCGCCAGGCCGAGCAGCGGCGCCACGTCGAGGCGGTGGCCGTCGGGCGCGGTGATGTCGAGGTGGAGGTGCGGCGCCGAGTCCTGCACGCCGGTGCCGCCGATGATGGCGATCTCCTGGCCGGCCTCGACGACCGAGCCCAGGTGCAGATCGGGGTGCACCGCGGCGACGTGCAGGTAGCGGATGGTGTGGCCGGCCAGCGGCCCGTCGACGACGCGCGTGACGAGGATGTTGCCCGAGCGCCAGCGTCCCTTCTTGCGCGTGAAGAAGTGGACCTCGCCGTAGGGCGCCACGGTGGCGCCGCGCGGCAAGAGCCGGTCGCCGCGCTGGGCCTCGCCGGCGCGCCGATCGGGCAGCCCGAAGTCGTCGGGGTTGCCGTCGCCGGTGCCGATGAAGACGACCTCGCTCCGGGCCATGGCGTGGATGGGCGTGCCGATGCCCCAGTTGGGACCGACGCCGCCGATGTCGATGGCCTCGTGCACGTGGCGCCGGCCGACGCACGGCCCGAAGCCGCGGAAGACGTGGTTCAGCGGGTAGGGCACGACCAGGCCGTTCTCCAGCACCCGCGGATCGTAGATGGAGGCGTCGACGGCCTGGTTGGCCTTGGCGACGACCGTCTCGTGGGCCGGCGCCGTCGGCGTCGCGCGGTCCTCCTGGGCCAGGTCGTCGGCGTCGCCCGGCTCGACGTCGTCGTCGGCATCGGCGTGGTCGGCGTGGTCGTCGCGATCGGGGCGCGCCCCCGGATGGCCCACGGCCACGTCATCCTCTATCGGCGGCACGACGCGCGGCGAGTCGGGCGGCGGCGTGTCCATGGCGATCGACTCGTAGTGCAGCGTCGAGGTCGCGCTCTCGCGGTTGTCGTCGTCGTCGACGCGCACGATGGTCGCCGGGGCCGGCGTCGTGGGCGCGCGCGCGGCCTTGCGGAGCGGCACGTACTCGACGATCGAGGGCCCGACGTCGGGCCGTTCGGTCGCCGTCGGGCTGACCGGCGTCGTGCCGCAGGCGGCGGCGGCGACGAGCGTCAAACCCATGACGCCGAGACGAGTGATGACAGGCCGAGGATCGGACATGGCGCGGGACCCTAGCCGAGGTCGACTGCTCGGTCGAGAAATCGGAGCGAAGGGCCTACCCGCCCATCACGGCGCCGCGCGCAGCCCCTCGAGAGCGGCGCGCTCCCGCACCCACACGTCGCCGAGACCCTCGCGATAGCTCGGGTACTTGAGCGTCACGCCGAGCGCCGCCAGCGTCGCCGACGGGTCGAGGCGCTTCGACTGGACGAACATGCCGAGCGTGTCCTTGTCGAGGCGCACGCGCGCCTCGGCGAGCGACATCTCGGGCGGCGCCGGCCAGCCGGTGAGCTGGCTGATCCAGGCCACCACCCGGCCTGCGGCGCGGGTGCCAGGTCCGAGCCGAGCCAGGTCGCGCCGGCCTCGGGCCGCTCGAGCGCACGCACCACCAGCGACGCCAGGTCGGCCACGTGGATGCGGTTGGTCACGGCGCGGCCGCCGTCGACCAGGCGGTACTTGCCGGCGGCCATGCGATGGAGCAGCGAGCGGCCCGGGCCGTAGATGCCGGCCGGCCGCAGCACCGCCGTCGGGAAGCGCGCGCCGCGCCACACGTCCTCGGCCAGCACGCGGGCCCGGCCCTTGGGCGAGTCGGGCGCCACGGCGTCGCTCTCGACGGTCCGCTGGCCGTCCTTGTCGCCGTAGACGCTGGTCGACGAGATGTAGACCGCGGCCTCGATGGGCAGCTCGGCGAGGGCGTCCACGAGGCGGCGGTCGAGCGAGGCCTCGGCGTCGGGCGGGATGCACATGACCACGCCGCGCGCATGCGAGGCGGCGCGCACGACCGGCGCCAGGTCGTGGCCGTCGAACATCACCGACTCGGCGCCGCGCGTGCGGATGACGCCCGACTGCTCGACCGAGCGCGTGGTGCCGGCCACCGGCACGCCGCGGAAGGCGAGCCGCTGCGCGACCACCTGGCCGAGGAAGCCGCAGCCGAGGATGAGCACCTTGCGGTTGCGGTCGGCCGTCATCGCGCCCTCGCTGGCGTGGGCCGGGCGCGGCTCATTGCGGCAGCCAGCCCGCGACGATGGCCTGGATGTCGCTCGGGATGGCGCCGAGCTTCTTGAAGCGGATCATGCCGTCCTGCGTGACGACGAGGTGCAGCGGCAGCGTGCCGATGGCGGTGCCGAAGAAGGGCGCGAGGTTCTCCTGGCGCGTGTCGACCAGCACCGTGTAGCGGGCGCCGAGGTCGCTCTGCCAGCCGGCGCACAGGGACAGGGGCGGCGGGTCGCCGGCCGCGCCCTCGATGAGGATCTGGATGACGCCCACGTCCTCGTCGGCCAGGCCGTCGACCAGCTGCGCGTTGATGACCGGCGTCTCCTCGGCGCAGGCCGTGCACCACTGCGCGCCGAAGCTGACGTACGTCACGGCGTGCGCGGCGAGGCGGTCGCGCAGCGCCACCTCGCGGCCCTCGCAGTCGAGCACCGACACCGCCGGGTAGAGGTCGCCCTCGCCGAGCGTGGCCGGAGGGTCGTCGCCGCCGCCCGAGTCGCACGCGGCGAGCCCGCCGAGCGCGGAGAGCAGGGCCAGGCCAGCGAAGAGGTGGGGTACGGAGCGGTTCATGGCGTGCCTCCGGGGACGTCGACTTCCTCGACGCGCGCCGTCGGGTAGAGGGCGCGGAGCTCGGTGAGGAGCGGCTGGGCGGCGGCTTCGGCGCCGCGCGCCTCCTTGCCGCCCATGGCCAGGATACGGATCTCGTCGCCTCGGTTCTGCCCGTCGCGGCGCGTGGCGTAGGCGAGGTCGATGAGCTGGAAGGTGGTGCCGGTGCGCTCGACCATGAAGTGCGCGCCCTCGTCGCTGTCACCCAGGACGTGCATGGCGTCGACGGTGGCGCCCGGCCGGTGCTCGACGCGGATGACCTTCACCGCGGCCCGGGCGCGTTTGGCCGGGTCGTAGCAGAGCGGGATGTCCTTGCCGCCCTCCTTCATATGATCCTGCATCTGGCGGCAGCTCACGAGGAGGTCCATGTGGGCCTCGTGGATGACCAGCGGGATCACCTTCTCGAAGCGGTCCTCGACGATGATGTAGCCGTCGCGCCGCGCCGGCTTCTCGACCGCCGCGTCGGCCGCGCCCGCGTCGGCGTCGGCGCCCTTGCCGCCGCAGGCGCCGAGCGCCGCGAGGACGAGGACGGCCGCCATTGGTGCGGCACGGAGCAAGCCGGTTCGCATCAGCTCACGTCCCAGAGGCGCGTCGACATGTAGCGCTCGCCGATGTCGCACAGCAGCGTCACGATGACCGCCTTCTGCCCCTTCGGCAGCGAGCGCGCCACATCGTAGACGCCGGCCAGGTAGATGCCCGAGCTCTGGCCGCCGAAGAGGCCGACCGTGGCCAGCTTCTGGCTCATGCTCCAGCCCTGGTCGACGTCGGCGTCCCAGTAGCGATCGACAAGGGACTTGTCGAAGATCTCGGGCACGATGTCGCCCTCCTCCTTCAACGGCTTCAGCCCCTCGACGCCGGGGAAGGCGTCGGGCACCACGCAGTGCACCTCGACCTTCGGGTTCTTCCCCTTCAGCCCGCGCGCCACGCCGGTGAGCGTGCCGCCGGTGCCGACGCCGGCCACGAAGTGGGTGACGCGCCCGCCGGTCTGGGCCCAGATCTCCTCGGCCGTCGTCTCCATGTGGGCGCGCCAGTTGTGCTCGTTGCCGTACTGGTCGCTGAAGAAGTACTTCTCCTTGTCCTGCGCTTGGCGCCGCACCTCGCGCAGCGCCTCGTCGTAGCCGTCCTGCGCCGAGGTGTGGAAGAGCTCGGCGCCGTGCGCGCGGATGCGCTTCTTGCGCTCGGCCGACGCGTTGTCGGGGACGACCAGCTTCACCGGAACGCCAAGCACCTTTCCGATCCAGGCGTAGGCGATGCCGGCGTTGCCCGAGCTCGAGTCGAGCACGGTCCGCCCCGCCAGGCGCCCGTCCTCGAGCGCCGACAGCAGCATGTAGAGCACCGGCCGGTCCTTCAGCGACCCGCCCGGGTTGAAGCTCTCGACCTTCACGTAGATCTCGACGTCGGGCAGCTCGGCCTCGAACGCCCGCACCCGCACCATCGGCGTATTGCCGACGAGGCCGACGGCCGGAAAGCGATCCTTGTACTTGTCGACGAGCGCACGCAGTCCCACACGACCTCCGAACGACCTCACGGACCGCAGGCCATACCCACTTTGGCGCGGATTTCCAAGCTCTCCGCGGCCGCGGGGTTCGACGTCCCGGACGCCGGGCACCGGCGCTTGGAGCCGGAGCGGCCGCCTGCTACTCATGAGGCATGAACCGCATCGCCGCCGCCGCATCGCTCCTGCTGCTCGCCTCCGCCTGCACCGAGACCGCCGCGACGAGCGACGACGACGCGGCCATCACCACGGCCTGCGCGCTGACCTGCGACGACGGCCAGATCTGCACCGAGGATCGCTGCAGCGCCGAGACCGGCGAGTGCATCCACGTGCCGCGCGACGCCAACAACGCCTGCCGCCTCGACAGCCACTGCGACGACGGCGACCCGTGCACCACCGACAGCTGCGGCCACGACCCCGAGTGCCCGTCGCTGCAGCGCTGCCAGCACGAGCTCATCCAGAACTGCCGCTCGTGCACCGCCTTCAACCCGAGCTGCGAAGACAACAACCCCTGCACCACCGACACCTGCGGCGCCGATCAGCTCTGCCGCTACACCACCGAGCCCACCTGCAACCCGCGCTGCCGCATGTGGGGGCAGGACTTCTACCAGCCGAGCAACGCCTTCGAGGGCCAGGTCTCCATCTACGGCACCGCCACCGCGCGCGGCGGCGCCTCGTGCCTGAACGCCTGCGACTGCAAGAACGACCTCGTCCTCTCGGACTTCAGCGGCGGCAGCGTCATGGCCCTCTCCGGCCTCGCCGAGACCTGGAGCTGCGACATCGCCAACACCTGCAGCGCGTCGACCACGGTGGCCTGCGCGCCGCTCGAGTACCAGCGCGAGTACGTCGTCTACGGCCAGGCCAGCGCCAGCGACCCGACGGTCGCCGCCGACGCCGCCATCCCCGCCCCGCCGCGCGAGGACGCCGGGGCGCGCGCCGACGTCGGCTCGCCGTTCCCGCCGCAGACCGCGAGCTACCTGACCGTCGAGGGCTGGTGCCTGGCCATGACCACCGCCGGCGTCATCGGCCGCTACGACGGCTCGCTGCTGCTCGACGACGCCGCCGCGCCGGTGACGTTCCAGGCCGAGATCCTGAACGACAACTTCCGCGGCGCCATCATCCGCGTGACGGGCGGCGCCCCGCGCGTCCCCGATCAGGAGGTCTCCTACGACGTCTTCAACACCGGCTACCAGCTCACGACGTTCCTGCAGCTGTCCGACCGCGGCGTCGTGGCGAACCTCTTCCCCGGGCCCGACCGCCTCGAGGGTCCGGTCATCGACCCCAACCTGGCGAGCGGCGAGAAGCCCTCGCCGGACGTGCCGGTGCCGCCGCCGCCCGGCCCCACCGGTGGCCGCATCGGCACGCTGACCCTGGTGCTGAAGGGGCACTGACCCCGGCCGAAGGCGGCGAGCCCATGGCGCGCGAGCGCGAGACCGCATATGCTCGCCCGCCATGGACACCCTCTTCCCCGGTACCGCCACGTCGGACCTGGCCGGGCGCGCCGCCCGCGCGCTGACGCCGAACTACAAGCCGGCCCCGCTCGTGCTCGTGAAGGGCGACGGCTGCCACGTCGAGGACAAGGACGGCCGTCGCTACCTCGACATGGTCGGCGGCATCGCCGTGAACTCGCTCGGCCACGCGCACCCGCGTCTGGTGAAGGCCATCGCCGAGCAGGCGGCGGCGCTCATCCACGTCTCGAACCTCTACATCAACGAGCCGGCGGTGGCCTTCGCCGAGAAGCTCGTGGCGCTGACCTTCGCCGACCGCGTGTTCTTCGCCAACTCCGGCACCGAGGCCAACGAGGCCGCGCTGAAGCTGGCGCGCCGCTACCAGGCCGAGGTCCGGAAGGCCCCGGGTCAGAGCGACATCCTCGCCTTCCACGAGAGCTTCCACGGCCGGAGCTACGGCGCCCTGTCGGTGACCGGACAGCCCAAGTACCACCACGGCTTCGAGCCGCTGGTGCCGGGCATCCGCTTCGCGACCTACGGCGACCTCGCCGAGGTCGAGCACCAGATGGCCGACGGCAAGGTCGGCGCCATCATCGTCGAGCCCATCCAGTGCGAGGGCGGCATCAACGTGCCGCCGGCCGGCTTCCTGGGCGGCCTCCGCGCGCTCTGCGACCGCCACCAGGCGGTCCTCATCTATGACGAGGTGCAGACCGGCGTCGGCCGCACCGGCCGCTGGTTCTGCTACGAGCACGACGACGGCGTCGTGCCCGACGTGCTGACGACCGCCAAGGGCGTCGGCGGCGGCGTGCCGCTCGGCGTCATGCTCTGCAACGAGAAGGTCGCGCCGGGCTTCCAGCCGGGCTCGCACGCCTCCACCTTCGGCGGCAACGCGCTCGCGACGCGCGCCGGCCTCGAGGTGTTCCGCGCCATCGAGGAGGAGGGCCTCCTCGCCAACACCCAGGCCCGCGGCGCCGAGCTCGCCGCCGGCCTCGACCGCTTCGTCGAGCGCTTCCCGGCCGTGTGCGTCGCGCGCCGTGGTCTCGGCCTCGTGCAGGGGCTCGAGCTCGTCGACGCGGCCCATGCGACGCGCGTCGTCGACGGCAGCCGCGCGCGCGGCCTGCTGCTGAACGCCGTGCAGGGGAAGACGCTCCGCTTCGTGCCGCCGCTCGTCGTGAGCGCCGCGGAGATCGCGCAGGCGCTCGCCATCGTCGGCCAGGTCCTCGCCGAGGGCTAGACGCCCAGGAGAAGTCGCCGAGATGACGGCGCCCGTGGTATCAAGATCGGCGATGAGCAGGCCGGCCGCACACCGACGCTCGCGGACGAGTGGGACGCCATCCACACGATCCTCGCGCCGTTGTTGGCCGAGCCGAGCGCGGCCGAGCGCCGTGCGACGCTGCTCCAGCGCTATGGCCCGCCGCGCCAGACGGTGGGCCTCGGCGAGCGACGCCGTCTTCGTGGCGCTGATGGTCCGCCTGCGGAGCGAGCGCCAGGTGAAGGCGCGCGAGGACACGCGTCCGCACCCGCGCGTGCCGACGCAGCCGCCCGGCGCCGAGCGGGCCGAGCGCGCGCGCGAGCGGACGCCGACGCCGGCGACGGTGCCGCCGCTGCCGCCCAGGCCGCAGCACACGCCGCCCATCCCGCCGCCCATCCCCATCAAGCCGCCGAGCGACAAGGCCGGCCCGGCCACGGCCGACGAGCTCGATGCGATGCCGCCCCTGCCGCCGGTGGAGTCGACGCCGCGGAAGAAGGTGCCGACGGCGGTGAAGCCGCTCATCGGCTTCGACGAGTCGGGCCCGGTGGTGCCGCCGCGCTCGGCGACGGCGCCCGAGACCTACCAGCTCTACGACGACATCGTGACGCTGTCGGGCCTCAACGACTGGGACGGCGTGCTCATCTCGCTCGAGCGCCTGCTGGTGCTGGCCAAGATGGAGGACCACATCAAGGAGTTCGTGGACGCCAACGAGGTGAAGCTGCTCGGCATCTACGAGACCTTCCTGAAGTCGTTCGGGCGCGTGCCGAAGCGCCTCCCGGCCGCGGTCGACAACAGCATGCCGCGCCCGTTCTTGCGCGCCGAGAAGATCGCCGCGGTGCTCGGGATGATCGACGGCAAGGTGACCATCCAGGAGATCCTCAAGCGCTCGGCGCTCTCGCCGCTCGAGACCTGCAGCGCCATCTGCCAGCTGCGGCGCGCCGGCGTGGTCGACGTCCCCTAGCTCGCCTCGAGCCGCGGCGGTCCGTGGCGCGCGACGATGGCGTCGAACACCAGGTCGGCGCGCGCCTCGAGCGTCGCCAGGTCGCCGTCGTTGTCGATGATCCAGGTGGCCGCGGCGCGGCGCGCCTCGTCGTTCGTCTGCGCCGCGATGCGCCGGCGCGCCTCGGCCTCGTCGAGCCGGCTCCGGCGCATGAGGCGCTCGAGCTGGGTCGCCGCCGGGCACAGCACGACGATCGTCCCGGCCAGGCCGGGGTAGATCTTGTTCTCGACGATGAGCGCGGCCTCGTAGACGACCCACGGCAGGCCCGCGCGCTGAGCGGCCGCGAAGGCCTGGCCGGTGCGCGCGGCGATGGCCGGGTGGGTGATGGCGTTGAGGCGCCGGCGGGCGCCCTCGTCGGAGAACGCGAGCGCCCCGACGGCGGCGCGGTCGAGCGTGCCGTCGGCCTGCACGATGCCCGGGCCGAAGGCGGCGACCAGCGCCTGGAAGGCGGGCTCACCCGGCTCGACCACGGCGCGGGCCAGCACGTCGGCGTCGATGACCGGCGCGCCGCGGGCCTTGAAGCGGGCCGCCACCGTCGACTTGCCGCAGGCGATGCCGCCGGTGAGCCCGATGATGGCCGTGGTCGCAGACGCCATGCCGAGCCGATCGCATGGCGCCCGCGCGAGGTCAATCGTCCCAGGCGCGCGGCCGGGAGCTCGACCGACTGGCCGCCTCGGCGAAGCAAAGGATCACCCTTGTAGCGCGGCGGCAACGACGCGATTGAAGCACCGGGAGCCGGGTGCTATGGCAGCCGGCGATGGCCGATACCCCCGGGCAGCTGGACCCCCTCCCCGAAGACCGCGGCGAGACGTCGACGGCGTGGCGCCTCCTGACGTCGCCGGGCGTGTTCCTCGGGCTGACCGCGGTCCTGGCCGTGGTGCTGGCGTGGGCGCAGACCGTGCCGCAGCGGCCGGCGTCGGGCGAGCTCGCGGCCTTCGCCCCGTTCGCCGAGGCCGAGGCGCTGGCCGGGCTCGGGCTCGATGACATCTGGACCTCGTGGGTCGTGCTTCTGCTGGTGCTCCTGCTGGCGCTGGTCGGCGCCGGCATGCTGCTCGCGCGCCGCGACCACGCCGGCCCGGTCCGTGGCCCCTTCACGCTCACCATCGAGGGCCAGACCGCGACCTCGCTCGACGGCCTGCGCGGCCGGGTCGCCGACGCGCTGGGCGGCGGCCGCGTGTCGGTGCGCCTCGGCCCGGGCCTCCTGACGGCGCGCCGCGGCTTCGAGCCCGAGGCGGTCGGCGTGCTGGTGCTCGGCGTCGTGGCGCTGCTCGCGAGCGTCTTCATCGGCCGCTCGAACGGCTTCGAGGCGCGCTTCACGCTGGTGCCGGGCCAGGTCGACGACCCGGCGGCGGTGTCGGTGCGCGACGGCGACATCTTCCTGCCGCGCGCCCTGCCGCTCGACCTCCGCTGCCAGCGGCCCGACCCGATGGACCCGCTGCGCCGGGAGCCGTGCATCCTCGAGAGCGGCGACGGCAAGCAGCGCGAGGAGCTCGTGGTCCAGCCCGGCGAGTCGACCAGCACGAGCTACGGCACGCTCACGCCGCTGCGCGAGCGCCCGCACGACTTCGAGGGCGGCCGCCCGGTCGAGCTCGTGGTGCACCGGCCGAGCGGCCCCGAGCGCGTGACGCTCGCGCCGGGCCAGCCGACCGATCTGCAGGCCACCGGCGACCGCCTCACCGCCTTCATGAGCCCGGACGGCCCGGCCGTGGTGTGGGCCCGCGCCGGCCAGGCGCCGGTGCTGCTGGCGCCGCCCTCCAGCGCCGCCGCGAGCGGCGTGCCCTTCCTCGAGGCGGTGCTGCCGACCGAGCAGATCATGACGCTCACGCGCGCACCTGAAAGCATCTTGACCATCCTCGGGCTGGCCTTCATCGCGCTGGCGCTGCTGGTCCTGGCGCTGGTGCCGAACGTGAGCCTCACGCTCGAGACGGTGGGCGCCGCGACGCGCGTCCGCATCCGCACGAGCAACCGCCCGACGCTGGCCGAGCGCGCGCGGCAGCGCCTCCTCGGGGGTGCGTCGTGAACCGCCTGCTGAGCTACCTGGCGAGCGCCCTCGGCGCCCTCGGCATCCTCCTCGGCCTGCTCGCCGACGTGCGCGAGCCGCGCGGCCTGGTCTTCGGCATTGCCGCGCTGGCCGCCTTCGGCACGCGCCCGTCGCTCCTCTTCGGCGCGCTGGCGCTGGTCGGCGGCATGGCCACCGTGCCGCTGGTCGGCCCGGTCGGCGTGGCCTGGATGCCGCTCGTGGGCATGGTCCTGGCCGGCCTGGCGCTGGGCTTCCTCGGCCGCGAGCTCGACACCCACCTCGCGCTCTTCCGCACCGACCGGCTGCGCCCGCTCTTGGTGGCGCTGGCCGCCGGCGCGCTGGCGCTGACCCTGGTGCTGCCGGACCCGCTCGTGCGGCTGGCCGCCGCCGATGGCTCGCCGCTCAGCTTCGACGCCATCCTGGTCGACCCGAGCACGGCGCTGCGCATCCTCCGGCCCATCCCCGCGCTGGTCAGCCACGGCGGCCCGCTGTCCGACCTCGAGCTGTTCGCGCTGCCGCTGTCGCTCGTCATCGCCATGGCGGCGCTGGCGACCTGGGCGCTCGGCGACGGCGTCGACCGCGTGCTGCGCTTCGCGACGCTGGCGACCGCGGCGCTGGCCGGCGTGGTGGCGGTGGTGGCGCTCGGCGAGCTGCTCTTCGGCTCGGTCGCCCTCGACGCCGCGGCGCTGCGCCGGACGCTGACCTTCCACGGCAGCGCCACCGGTCCGCTGCTCGATCTCTCCACCCCGCCCGAGGCCGCGCTGGCGCTCTGGTCGCGCCCCTGGGTCGACGGCCTGCGTCTCGTCGCCGCCCTGCTGCTGGCCGGCGCGGTGCTCTGGCCGCGCGTGACCACCACGGCCACCGAGCTGCTCGAGCGCGGCGCGCCCGAGCCCTGGCTGCCGCTGGCGCTGGCCGCCGCGGTGGTGGCGCTGCCCTTCTTCGCGCCGCCGATGGCGCTGGCCGGCGGCGTCGCGCTCGGCCTCGGCGCGCTGGTCGCCGGCCGCCGCGCCGACCCGTCGGCGATGGCCCCGCGGCTGGCGCTGACGCTGATCCTCGTCGTGTGGATCTGGGGAGCGATCGCGACCACGCCGGTGTCATGAAGGACCCGGACCTCCTCGGGCCCGGCCGTCCGCGCAAGCGGCGCAAACTCTCCCCGGCGCTGGTCGGGCTGTTCATCCTGGCCGGCCTCGGCGGCATCGCCGTCCTGTGGATCTGGGTCTTCACGCCGATCTTCATGACGCCGCAGGAGTTCCACGACCGGCAGAAGCGCTTCGACCGCGCCATCCGCGAGGTGCTCCACGCCCACGGCCCAGGCGGCTCCGACCCGCGTCTCCCGGCCTGGCCGCCGCCCCTCGATGGCGACCGCCTGAAGGTCATCGCCTGCGCCGAGAGCGAGGTCGCGCGCGGCGTCCGCTTCACCGCGACGAACCAGCCCATCGACTACCCGTGGGGCGACGTGCCGAGCTACATGGGCACCTCGGCCGACCTCGTCGTGCGCTGCATGCGCGCGGCCGGCGTCGACCTCCAGCAGATGGTCGCGGTCGATCGCAAGGCCCAGCCCAAGCGCTACCCGCTCATGCTCTACACCAACAAGAAGCCGGATCGCTCGGTCGACCACCGCCGCGTCGCGAACCTCTTCGCCTTCGCGCACCAGTTCCTGCCCGACAGCCCGACCGAGCTCGAGACCCCCGACGACCTCGTGCGCTGGCTGCCTGGCGACCTCGTCTTCTGGGCCGAGGGCGGCCGCGAGGGCCACCCCGGCCTGGCCGGCATCGTCAGCGACCGCCGCGACGACAGCGGCATGCCGCTCGTCTACACGCTGCTCCCCGACGACATGCACGCCTCCAACCACCATCGCCTCGACGAGTGGCCGCTGGTCGGGCACGCGGCCCTGGCGATCGACGTCCTGAACGAGCGCTTCCTCGAGGCCTACCCCGGCACGCCGCGCGAGCCTCGCCCGCCGCAGCCGACGCTACCGCCGAGCGCGCCCGACGACCCCTGAAGCTCCGGCGGCCGCGAAGCCGCCACCCGTCACTGAAGCGTCTTGGCGCAGCGGAAGCCGACCGAGGGCGACGTGAAGGTGATGGAGTTCCGCGTGTCGCGGTTCCAGCTGTGGAGCAGGCAGAGCTGCGAGCGCGACGTCGAGACGCTGCCACCGCGGATGACCTTGTCCGAGCCGCTGGTCGGCAGGATGTCGGCCGGGTCGATGCCGGTCGCGGTGAACTGGTTGCAGATGATCGAGCGCGTCGCGGTGCCGTCGCACTGGAAGTAGCACGCGCCGTCCGAGGCCGGCACGCTGGCGCAGCCGGGGCAGCTCACCGTCTGGTTCTCGCACGCGGTGCGCGCGGTCGGGTCGGTGATGGTCTTGCACTGATCAATGCGCTTGCAGGGCGCATCCATCTGGCAGGTCATGTCGATCTGGTACCAGGTGTCGGTCCACTCGGCGACGTTCGACGCCATGTGGAAGATCTTCGAGCCGTTCTCGAGCACGAAGTCGTGGTCCGACTGGCCGGCCTCTTCGGTGATCTGGTCGCCGCCGCA
Organism: Myxococcota bacterium; assembly: GCA_046351155.1. Lineage (GTDB taxonomy): Bacteria > Myxococcota_A > UBA9042 > PHBI01 > PHBI01 > JAXLYZ01. Next base: position 127,841 of record JAXLYZ010000010.1, on the reverse strand, counting down.
GCCGAGCGCGTTCAGGAGCCCGCCGCAGTCGCTGCCCACGTTGAGCGACTCCTCGAGCGCGAACTGGCGCGGCGCCGCGCCGCCCTTGGCCACGCGCTCCCACTCGATCTCGGTGGGCAGGCGCTTGCCGACGAACTTGCAGTACTCGTCGGCCTGCTTCCACGTCACGAACACCACCGGGAAGTTCTTGAACTGCTCGGTGCGGTAGTAGTCGCGCTGGCTCTGGGCGACGGCGTTGAACGACACCGGGTCGCCCTCTTTGCAGCCGCCCTTGTCGACGCAGTACTGGAACTGGAAGTTCGTGACCTCGTCGCTGTCGATGGCGAACGGCTCGAGCGTCACCGACACCTTCGGGAACTGGAGCGGCACGTCGCCGGTGGCGCCGCACGGCACCTCGTCACTGCCCTTGCAGGCACCCTCGGGCCCGAAGAGGAAGGTGAGGCCGGTGCGGATCTCGACCATGCTCGTCGGCGACGGCGGATCGATGCCCACGGCGCACCCGCTCGCGCCGAGCGCGAGCCCGAGGAGTCCGGTCAGACATAGCTTCGGAGTCTGCATGTTGGTCCCTGTCATGGCTCAGAACCGCACGTCCGCACCGACCATCGCCCCGACGCCGTGATTGCTCGGCAGCGCGGAGACGAGCGGCGTCACCGTCGGGAGCTGGGGCGCGAACGCGTACGGGTCGAGCTCGTCCTCGCTGTTCACGAGCGAGGTGTCGGTCGCATCCCAGATGACGAGCGCGATGCCCGCGCCGAGGAGCCCCGCGCCGGCGCCATAGCCGGCCTTCTGCAGGGTCGCCCACTTGTCGAAGTCGTCGGTGTCGTTGAAGTACTTGTCGGCCTCCTGGCCGGCGAAGAAGCCGCCGACGCCCATGCCGACGCCGAGGATGATGGCGGTCCAGCCGACGTAGCCCTTCCAGGTCACCGGTGAGTCGCGCAGGTAGATGGCGGCCGGGACCTCGATCTTCTCGTCGACGGCGACCTTCACTTCCTTGTTGAAGTCCGTGTAGGTGTCCTTCTTCAGCGACACCTGGTGCGGCCCCTCGTCGACGGTGATGGGGTCCTTGTACGGGGTGAGGCCGATGTTGCGGCCATCGATGAAGAGCGAGGCGCCGCGCACGTTCGACTTCACGCGGATGGTGCCGACGCGCTGGTACTTCTCGAGGCGGAACCGCAGGTTGACGGGCTCACCGGCGCGCACCTCGAAGGTCTCCTCGAAGGGGATGTAGCCGTCGAGCACGAGGTAGAGCTTGTACTTGCCGGGGTCGAGCGTCGTGTCGTACGGCGTCTGGCCGAGCAGCTTGGCCTTGTCGTCGATGTAGACCTTGGCGTCGGGCGGCTCGGAGCCGATCGAGACCTTGGGCCGCTGCAGCAGCTGGCACTTGGCGATGGAGGCGCGCGCGTCGAGCGCGTCGCTCGGGTCCTTGCCGTTGTTCGTGCGCTTGTAGAAGTCCAGGTAGTCGTTCCAGTACTTCACGCAGTTGTCGGCGTCGCCGAGCTTCTCGTACGAGCGCGCGATGTTGTAGAGCGCGGGCGCGACCGGAGCCAGGTCGAAGGCCTTCTTGAAGTTGTCGATGGCCGCCGAGTAGAGCTCCTTGTTGAAGAGCGCGCGGCCCTCCACATAGAACTCCTGGGCCTTCTTCTTGTCCTCGTCCGAGGGCTCGGCCGCAGCCGCAGGGCGCTCGAAGCGCGTCGTCGCGGCGAGCGCGGCAACGGCCAGCGCGCCGCACAGAGCGATGCGCTTGATGAGCTGACGAACGCCGCGAAGTGTCCGCCCTCGCGCAGGATGATGTCGCATGTCCGGGACTCCCGAGCGGTAGACCGCCGAGACCCTAGCGGCCCCTCCCCCGCCTGTCAATTACGCCCCCCGGGCCTCCGTTCGTGAGATCCGTCGCTCCGGCGGAGCCGGAGCGTCGGACTCACGAGGTCGGCCCGCCCCCCGGCTGCCGCCGTTGGCGGCCCCGGGGGCCTGGCGGCGATTGCATCGCCGCCTCGTCATGGGGCTTCCTGCTCCGATGATCGGGCGGCGTCGTGCCTTGCTCGGGCCTCGCTGCGCTCGGCCTCCGGCCGTTTGGGCTTGGGCTTCCGCTCGGGCCGCTTGCTTGGGCTTGCTTGGGCTTGGGCTTCGCTTGGGCTTGGGCTTCGCTTGGGCCGCTTGCTTGGGCTTGGGCTGGGCTCGCTGGTTGTGCGGGCGCGGCGCGCTCGCTCACTCGTCAGTGGGAGGTGACCTTGAAGGCGAGGACGATCATGCCGCCGTTGTAGGCGCGGCCCGCCTGGAAGAAGGTGCCGCCATCCTTCACGTTGACCGTGGTCTTGAGGCCGCCGACCTCGAGGTGGAGGGAGACGAACCCGTCCTTCAAGCCGCCGTTGCGGTAGACGAGCTCGCTGCCGTTGGCCAGGGCGAGGTGGGCTTCGGCGCCTTGCGCCAGGTCCTGCTGCTGCTGGTCCAGGCGCTGGAAGGTGTTGTACTGGGTGAAGCTCTTGGTGAGGTACTTGGCCAGGCCGGCGAGGTCGGGGGCGACTCCGGTGCCGGCGTTGGTGGCGTGGATGACCGTGACCTCGACGCGGACGGCCTGTCCCTCAGCCAGCGCGGGAGCGGTCCACAGCAGAGCGAGCACGACGACGAGCGACTTCAACATGAGCTTGCTCCCTCCCGCACCAGTGACTTTCAGAGACCCTTCGGAGCGACCGTACCCTCGTCCTCGACGACGTGCCAGAGCACCATCGGCTGGTCGGGGTCGTCCTGGTTCACGTCGATGATGACCTTGCCCTTGGCCACTTCCCAGTCCTCGACGAACGCCGTGTTGCGACCCGCGGCGTGCTCGACCTCGGGGCCACGACGCTGACCCGGGACCACCTTCGCCACCGTGTTGTCGTGGTTCACCGCGTTGTGCGACGACGGACCGCCGAGCATCGTCACGCCCACCACGATGGCCACCACCGCGGCCGCGAGACCCGCCAGCGCCATCGGGCGCTCGAAGCGGACGAGCTCGCCGCACCAGGCCATGAAGCGCGCCCACGCCGACTGCTGGACCGGCGCCTTCGCCTTGTCCTCGGCCGCGATGCGCGCCATCACCGCGTCGTAGACGCCGTCGAGCTTCACGTCCGCCACCGGAGCCTCGAAGGCGTCACGGGCGAAGAGCGAGACCCGGCGGATCTCGTCGAGCTCGGCCCGCGCCTCCGGATGCTCGGCGAGCGCGCGCTCGACCTGAGCCACCTCGGCGGCCGTGAGCTCGCCGTCGGCATACGGCATGAGCAGCTTCTTCGTGTCTTGGATCGTGAGGTTCATAGGTGACCTCTGCCCCCGTGGGCAGCCTACTGGCGGAGATAGCGTTGGAGCGACTTCTGGAAGTTCTTTCGCGCGTGGAAGAGGCGGCTCATGACGGTCCCTTTGGGGACGCTCAGCGCCTCGGCCAGCTCTTCGTACGAGAGACCATCCACCTCACGCAGGAGGAGGATCGTCCGGTGCTCGTCGCTGAGCGTGGCGAGGGCCTTGTCCATGTGCTCTACCAACTCCTTGCGCTGCGCGGCTTTTGCTGGGTTGTCGATGCCCGTCGATGCGAGGGTCGGGCCATCCGTGAAGCCCTCGTCGTGGGCGATGGCATCGTCGTAGTCGACCTCGGCCTGGCGGGCCTGGCGCCGCTTCCGATCGATGCACAGATTGAGGACGATGCGGTAGACCCAGGTGTAGAAGCTCGAATCACCTTTGAACGTCGCAAGGTTCCGATGAATCTTGACGAAGGCGTCCTGGGTGACGTCGAGCGCTGTATCTGGGTTCCTGACGATGCCATATGCGATCGTGTAGACTTTCCGTTGGTATCGCTCGACGAGGCTCCGAAAGGCTTTGGCATCCCCACGGACCGCTTTCTCGACGAGCGCCTGGTCTTCCGCTTTCGAGTCTTCCTGGTTCGCCAATCCGGCTCTCCAAGGCTGGTGTCCTAGACGGGACGGCCTTCACGCTATTCAAAGTCGCTGCCCACCCGCCGGAAGCCCCGGTGTAGCCTGGCAGCCCTGAGGATCGCGCTCGCCAGGGGCGGCGAGCCGTAGCGACGAGATCGCATGCGACGGCGCGACTCGCAAGACGGCCGAGCAGGCGACGTCCTGGAGAGCCTTGGCGCCGCCCAGGCCGGGCGGCGTTCGTGATTGACCCCGGGGCACGTCGCGCCGACAATGCCGCGTCCGGCGCCTCGACGCGGCACGGAGCCCGGCGGAATGCCGAGACGAGAGCCCGACGTTGCCCCTGCTTCAGGACGTCTGGTCGTGTCGCCCGCCGCGGGTGACCTGGGGATCGAGACACCGATGGAACCTTTCGACGCCACGCTTGGATTCCTCGCCCGCGTGCGGCGCGAGCTCGCGGCCGTGGCGCGCGGCGAGACCTTCTTCCTCGCCCTCACGACGCTGCTCGGCGTCGGTGCCCTGACGCTGGGCCTGGCCGCGCTGCTCGGCGCCGGCCCCGGCCGCTGGGCCTGGGTCGTGCTGGCGCTGGGGCTGGGCGGCCTCGGCTACGTCGTCTGGCGCTTCTGGTCGCGGCCGAAGAAGGCCCGCGCCGTCGACAGCCAGCTCGCGCTGTGGGTCGAGGAGCGCGTGCCCGAGCTCGGCTCGGGGCTCGTCACCTCGGTCGAGGTCGGCGGCCTCCTGCGCCGCGCCGCGAAGCCCGAAGACCTCGGCTTCTCGCCGCGCCTCGCCACCGAGACGGCGCGACGCACGGTCACGCTGCTGGCCGGCGTGCGGCCCGAGCGCCTGCCGGACCGCTCGCGGCTCGCGCGCTTCCGTTGGATCGCGCTGGGCAGCGTGCTCGTCACCGGCCTCCTCTTGTTCCTGGCGCCCGGCCTGTGGACGCGCGGCATGGCCAACCTGGTCGCGCCCTCGCCCGACCGCGGCGACAACGGCGAGCGCCTGGTCGACGTGGCGGTGAGCCAGCTCGACATCGAGGTGACGCCGCCGAAGTACACCGGGCTCGACAGGCGCAAGCTGCCGCGCAGCTCGGGCGACGTCGAGGCGCTGGCCGGCTCCGAGGTCCGCTTCGCCACGACCGCGCTGTTCCCGGTCACCGGCGCCGCGCTCGTCCTGCAGTCGAGCCCCGATGCGCGCTGGCTCCTCGAGCTCGAGACCGACGGCACCATCAAGGGCTCGTTCCAGGTCGGACAGAGCGACCGCTATCAGCTCGTCGTCACCGACGCGAGCGGCCAGCGCGTGCGCGAGCGCGTGTGGCGCACGGTCACCGCGACCCCGGACCAGGCGCCCGAGGTGACCCTGCTCCTGCCCGAGCAGGACCTCGAGGTGAAGCCCACCGACACGATCCAGTTCTTCTACGAGGCCTCGGACGACCTCGGCATCGACAAGGTCGACCTGGTCGTGGCCGACGACGGCGGCACCGAGATCTCGCGCCGCTCGGTGGCCCAGGCCAAGGGGAACCGCATCGACAAGGGCAACACCGCGCTCGAGGTCGGGAGCCTCGGGCTCGAGCCGGGCCAGTCGGTCGACGTGCACTTCGAGGTGGCCGACCTCAACACCCTGTCGGGCCCGGGCATCGGCAAGTCGCAGGCGCGCAGGATCAAGCTCTACAGCCCGCAGGACGAGCACGACAAGCTGCTCGGCCGGCTCGAGGAGCTCATCGAGAAGATGCTCGACGTGCTGGCCGAGCGCCTGGAGAGCCCGGTCGACGCCGAGCAGCCCGAGCGCATCGCCGACTTCATGCGCCTGCACCAGGCCATCGGCTCGGCCACCGAGGCCATCGCCAACGAGCTCGAGGACATCGTCAACGGCCTGAAGAACGACACGCTGGTGAAGGACGACATGCGCGACGGCGTGCGCGAGGTCCTCGATCAGATCCGCGACGCCTACGAGCAGGAGCAGGCGCACCTGAAGAAGTGGGTGCTCGACCCGGACCTGGCCGACCCTCGTGTGCTGGTGGCGCTCTTGGCGCAGACCAACACCGAGGCCGTCGACGTCTTCGAGCAGGGCATCCTGAAGCTCAAGCGGCTCATGGACGGGGCGCTGAAGGACTCCATCATGGAGGCCGGGCGCGAGCTGCTCGAGACGCAGAACGAGATCATGGATCTCCTGAAGAAGCTGAAGGACAACCCCGACCCGGCCGCGCGCGAGGCCGCGATGAAGAAGCTCCGCCAACTCCAGGAGAAGCTGAAGAAGCTGCAGGAGCAGATCGCCCGCGCGCAGGACAAGGCGCCCTACGAGAACCAGAACGCGGCGCAGCGTCCGAACGAGAACCAAGCCAACGTGGCCGACATGCAGGACACGATGGACAAGGTCCAGAAGCTCCTCGAGGAGGGCAAGATCGACGAGGCCATGAAGCTCATGGAAGAGATGGCCAAGTCGACCCAGCAGCTCATGGCCGCGCTGGAGAACGACCTCGAAGGCGGCGGCTCATCGATGAGCCCCGAGTCGCGCCGGAAGCTCCAGGAGGTCCAGCAGCAGCTCGACGAGCTGGCCGACGGGCAGCGCGGCGTCCAGAAGGAGACGGGCGGCGTCAAGCAGCAGATGGACGAGCGCGAGCAGAAGGAGCTCGAGGCCAAGGCGCAGGAGAAGCTCGACGACCTGAAGGGCAAGGCCAAGGAGATCCGCGACGCGCTGAACGGCGCGCCGAAGGAGGGTCTTCAGAGCATGGACAAGGCGGAGCTCTACAAGCTGGAAGAGGCCGCGCAGGGCTTGGAGAAGGCGCTCGAGCAGATGAAGATCGGCGACGCCGGCAAGCAGGCCAAGGAGATCGCCAAGGGCTCGGGCAACCTCCAGGGCGAGGTCGGCGAGAGCGCGGCGCGCGAGATGGCCGAGCAGCGGACGGCCGAGCTCCGGAAGGCGATGAAGCAGCTCGGCAAGGCGCAGGCCGCGGCCGCCGAGCTGGCCGAGATGATCGAGGACATGAAGGGCAAGCCGGGCGAGGGCGCGTCGCCGGGCGAGGGCCAGAAGATGGAGCAGCTCGGCAAGCAGCAGAAGGAGCTCGGCCAGAAGCTCCAGCAGCTGCGCGAGAAGCTCGGCCAGATGGAGCAGGAGTTCCCGGGCATCAGCGACGAACTGGGAAAGCCGCTTGACGAAGCCGGCGGCAAGATGGGCGAGGCCAAGCAGAGCCTCGACGGCAAGCAGCCGGGCCCCGCCGGCGAGCAGCAGCAGGAGGCGCTCGAGAAGCTCCAGCAGGCGCAGCAGTCGATGCAGGAGCGGATGAAGAAGTCGCAGAAGGACGGCGGCACCGACGACGAGTCGACCGGCGTGAACAACCCGAAGGCCGACGTCGAGATCCCCAAGGACGACCCGTACGCGCGCCCACGGAAGCTGCGCGAGGAGATCCTGCGCATGATGGAAGAGCAGGCGCCCGAGCGCTACAAGGACGCCATCAAGAAGTTCTACGAGGACCTCACGAAATGAGGGCCGCCGTAACGATGGGGCGGACGCTGCTCGCGACGTTGGTGCTGGCCGCGCTGGTGGCCACGGCGGGCGCGCCGGCCGCGGCCGCGACGACGGCGCAGGAGGAGGCCGACAACGCGCTCGAGGCGTGGGACATCGAGGGCGCCACGGCGATGATCGATCGCCTCATCGCCGAGGACGAGGGCGAGCCCTTCAACCTCTACCTGAAGGGCAAGCTCTTCCTCATGACCGGCGACTACAAGGCCGCCGCCGACTACCTCCAGCAGGCGCAGACGAAGGAGCCGAACCTCCTCTATCAGCACCACCTGCAGCTGGCGCTGAACACCTACGAAGAGACCAAGAACTACGTCCACCACAAGACGAAGAACGGCTACTTCGACATCGCCACCGCGCCCGGCCTCGACGAGCTGCTGGTGCCGTACGCCGAGGAGACGCTCGAGCACGCGTACAAGGAGCTCACGCGCATCTTCGACTACACGCCGGAGACGCCGGTCCGGATCGAGTTCTACCCGACCGTCGACGTGCTCGGCTCGGTGTCGCCGCTGACGGTGCAGGAGATCCGCACTTCGGGCACCATCGCGCTCTGCAAGTACAACCGCCTCATGGTCACGTCGCCGCGCGACCTCGTCTACGGCTACGACTGGCTCGACACCATCGCGCACGAGTTCATCCACCTCCTCATCACGAAGAAGTCGAAGAACACGGTGCCCATCTGGATCCACGAGGGCCTCGCCAAGTACTACGAGGTGAAGTGGCGCGCCGACCAGAAGCCCGCGCTCGATCGGCACTCGGAGGCCTTCCTGGCCGACGCCGTGAAGAAGGACCAGCTCATCTCCTTCGAGGCCATGTCGCCGTCGATGGCCAAGCTGCCGAGCCAGGAGGCGACCGCGACCGCGTTCGCCGAGGTGTGGACCGTCATCGCCTTCCTGAACGACCGGCGCGGCAAGGACGTCGCGGCCGAGCTCGTGCAGGCCATGCACGACGGCAAGACCGATCGCGACGCGGTCGCGACCGTGTCGCAGATCCCCTGGGATCGCTTCGAGAAATCGTGGCGCGGCTACCTCAAGCAGCAGAGCTATCGGCCGCTGGATGCCGAGTACCAGACGCGGCTCCTCTTCAAGGGCAAGGACACCGAGGCCGACGAGCTGGCCGGCATCAAGATCGACCGCGCGCGCGAGTACGTGTGGCTCGGCGACCAGATGCGCCTCCGGAAACGCTGGCCGGCGGCCATCGCGGAGTATAACAAGGCCAAGAAGCACATCGGCGATCGCTCGCCGATGGTGCAGGGCAAGCTCGGCTACGCGCTCTTGCGCGCCGAGCGCTACGAGGACGCGGCGACCGAGCTGGAGAAGCCGATCGGCGACTACCCCGACCACGTCGTCCTCCACGTCTACCTGGGCGAGGCGCTCATGCGGCTCGGCAAGTACGACGAGGCCAAGGTGCACCTCGAAGAGGCGCTGACGCTGAATCCCTTCGATCCCGACGTGCACGGCAGCCTGGCCACGGTGTACGAGCACCTCGGCCTGGCCGACAAAGCCGCGGTCGAGCGCGACGCCGACAAGAAGCTCAAGTCTCCATGAGAGAAGACCGACCTTGAACGAAGCCAACCTTCCGAACGCGCCCGCCTCGCCCCCCGAGATCCCCACGTCCGCCCCTCCGATGGTCCCGCCGCCGGGCGCGTCGCAGTCGGTGCCGGTCTATCGATCGGATGCGCCGCTGCCGCGCGAGGCCGTGACCATGGCCGACGTCGACCAGGTCGCCCGCGCCCGCGAGCGCGTGATGGGCGAGCTCCGGAAGCGCATCATCGGCCAGGACAAGGTCATCGATCTGCTCATGACCGCGCTCTTCGCGCAGGGCCACGGGCTCTTCATCGGCGTGCCCGGCCTGGCCAAGACGCTGCTCATCCAGACCCTGGCGGAGGCGGTCGGGCTCGACTTCAACCGCATCCAGTTCACGCCCGACCTGATGCCGTCGGACATCACCGGCACCGACGTCCTCGAGGAGGACCACGCCACCGGCAAGCGCTTCTTCAAGTTCATCCGCGGGCCGGTGTTCTCGAACCTGCTCCTCGCCGACGAGATCAACCGCACGCCGCCGAAGACGCAGGCGGCGCTGCTCCAGGCCATGCAGGAGCGGCGCGTGACCGCGGCCGGCACGACCTATCCGCTGGCGCTGCCGTTCCTCGTCTTCGCGACGCAGAACCCGATCGAGCAGGAGGGCACCTATCCGCTGCCCGAGGCCCAGCTCGACCGCTTCATGTTCTCGATCAAGGTCGACTACCCCTCGCTCACCGAGGAGCTCGAGGTCGTCGCGCGCACGACCGGCGCGCCGCAGGCCAAGGTGCAGGCGGTGCTGACGCGCGAGGATCTCCTGCGCTTCCAGGAGGTCGTGCTGGCCGTCGTGGCCGCGCCCGACATCCAGCGCTACGCCGTCGAGCTCGCGCGCCGGACGCGCCCCGACGTGCCGGACGCGCCGGCGTCGGTGAAGCAGTACGTGTCGTGGGGCGCCGGTCCGCGCGCCTCGCAGTACCTCGTCATCGGCGCCAAGGCGCGCGCCGCGCTGCACGGGCGGCCGCACGCGTCGCGCGAGGACGTGCGCGCGCTGGCCAAGGCCGTGCTCGGGCATCGCGTGATCCTGTCGTTCCAGGCCGAGGCCGATCGCATCGACGCGGATCGGGTCATCGACGACATCATCCAGTCGGTGCCGGCCTCGACGATCTGACGATGGCGGCCCCCGACAATGCCAGGCCGGCGCTGCCCGGGCTCATCGATCCGCAAGCGCTGGCGCGCCTCCGCGGCGTGTCGCTGCGCGCGCGCGCGGTGGTCGACGGCGTCTTGCAGGGCCTCCACAAGAGCCCGCACCAGGGGGCCTCGATCGAGTTCGCCGAGCACAAGGAGTACACGGCCGGCGACGAGATCAAGCACATCGACTGGAAGGCCTACGGCCGGCTCGACCGCTACTACGTCAAGAAGTTCGAGCACGAGACCAACCTCCAGGCGTTCTTCGTCGTCGATGCCTCGGCGTCGATGGGCTACGGCGCGGACGGCGTGCTGACGAAGTTCGAGTACGCGGCCACGCTCATCACCGCGCTCGGCTGGCTGCTCTTGCGCCAGCAGGACGCCATCGGCCTCGTGAAGTACGACGAGAACGTCACCGAGGTGCTGCCGCCGCGCGCGCGCGGGACGCATCTTGCGGCCATCGGCCAGGCGCTCGAGGCGACCAAGGTGCAGCGCGGCACGAACCTCGAGCCGGCGCTGTCGCGGCTCGTCGAGTTCTCGAAGAAGCGCGGCATGGTCTTCGTGCTGAGCGACTTCTTCGGCGACGCCGAGAAGCCGTTCAAGATGATGCGGAACCTGGTCGGGCGCGGCCACGACGTGACCGTCTTCCAGGTGCTCGACGGCGACGAGCTGACGTTCCCGTTCCGCGAGATGACCCTCTTCGAGGGCATGGAGTCGCCGCAGAAGCTGCTGGTCGAGCCCGAGCTCGTGCGGCGCGAATACCTCCAGCGCATGAAGGCGCACCAGGCGACGATCCGCGAGGCGGCGCTCGACGCGCAGGCCGGCTACCAGCTCGTCGACACGCGCGAGCCGGTCGGCGAGACGGTGCTGCGCTTCCTCCGCGGGCGGCGCTGGATCGGCGCGTCGCGCGTGCCCGCGGGCGCGCGCGGCCGCGGGGCGGGAGGCTGACGATGGGCTTCGGCAACATCGCGCTGCTCGCGGGCATGGCGCTCGGGCTCGTCCCGATCATCATCCACCTCGTCAACCGGCGGCGGGCGCGGCTCCGGCGCTTCGCGGCGCTCGAGTTCCTGCTGATGTCGGACAAGCGCCTGGCGCGCCGGTTGAAGCTGAAGCAGCTGCTCGTGCTGGCCTTGCGCGTGCTGCTCATCATGGCGCTCGCGTTCGCGCTGGCGAAGCCCTACCTCGAGCCCGACGGCGCGGTGGCCGCCGACATGAGCGAGCCCGGCGCGGTGGTGCTGGTGCTCGACGACTCGGCGTCGATGCAGGCGGCGGGCGACGACGGCGAGGCGCGCCTCGACCAGGCCATCGCGCGCGCGCGGCAGCTGGTCGACGCCGGCGGGCCGCGCACGTCCTTTGCCATCGTGGCCGCGGGCACGCCGGCGCGGCTCTTGACGCCGGGGCTCTCGTACGATCACAGCGTCGCCTCGCGCGCGCTGGAGAAGATCGAGGCGACGGCGCGGGCCACCGACTTCGAGGGCGCGCTGCGCGAGGCCGGCCGCGTGCTGTCGGAGTCAGGCGAGGGGCGGCGCGTCGTGTACGTGCTCAGCGATCAGGCCGCACACCTCTGGAAGCCGCTCTCCGGGCCGTGGACCTGGGTGCCGCTGTCGTCGCTCGAGCGCGAGCGGCTGGGCGACGGCGACGCGCTGCCGAACCTGGCCGTGCTCGACGTGCGCATCACCGAGAGCGGCATGACCGACCAGACCGGGACGCCGCTGACGGTCGACGCCGACCTCGCCAACTTCGGCAGCGAGACGCGCCAGGCCACGGCGCACCTCGAGCTGGGCGACGTCGCGACGGCCGAGCTGGCGTCCATCGAGCCCGGCGAGAAGACCACCGTGACCTTCCAGATCCGCGCGAAGACCGGCGCCACGCGCGGCGTCGTGTCGCTGGAAGCGAGCGCCGGCGACGCGCTGGCGGTCGACGACAAGTTCTACTTCACCGTCGGCGAGCGCCGCGCGCTGCAGGTGCTGGTGGTCGACGGCGCGCCGCGGAACCCGGCCTACCTCGACGAGGTCTTCTTCCTGAAGGCCGCGCTGGGCGCGACGATGCCGGGCGAGACGGCGCTGGCGCAGTCGGTCATCGGCGTGACCGAGCTCACGCCGGCGCGCATCGGCGTGTCGGACGTCGTGGTGCTGGCCAACGTCGGGCAGCTCTCGAAGGAGCAGGCGCTGGCGCTGACGCAGTTCGTGGACCACGGCGGCGGGCTCCTCATCGCCGCCGGCGACAAGGTCGGTGTCAACGCCAACGAGAGCTACGGCGACCTCCTGCCGTTCCGCGTGCGCGAGGTGAAGACCATCGGGCGGGCCGATGATCCGAAGGCCGTCCTGACCGCGCTGTCGCTGGCCTCGGTCGACTTCCAGCACCCCATCTTCCAGCCCTTCGACGGCCTCCAGGACGCGAGCCTCTTCAAGGCGCACGTCTTCTCGTACGCGCTCGTCGACACCGTCGGCCAGGGCGACGCCAAGGTGCTGGCCAGCTTCACGGGCGGCGTGCCGGCGCTGGTCGAGGCGCCCATCGGGCGCGGCCGCGTGCTCTTCTGGACGACGTCCATCGACCGCGACTGGTCCGACCTCGCGCTGCGCACGAGCTTCCCGCCGTTCGTACAGCGTGTCTGCGCCTACCTCGCGAGGAGCCTCGATCGCCCGGGCGGCGCCGGCATCGTCGTCGGCCAGGAGAGCCACGTGCCGGCCCCCGACGGCACCGGGCCGCTGGTGCTCATCCGCCCCGACGGCGCCGAGGTGAACCTCGAGTCCGTCGAAGGCGCGAGCTCGGTCTTCATCGGCGCGCCCGACGCGCCGGGCCACTACGCGGTCATGCGCGCCGGCGAGCGCGACCGCGCGCTGGCCTTCGCGGTCAACGTCGATCGGACCGAGAGCGATCTGCGCCTGGCGAGCGACGAGGCCATCCGCGACGTGGCCCAGGCGGTCACGCGCGAGAACGGCGTCCTGCCCGCGGCCGATGCTTCGATGGCCGCGGCCGATGCCATCGACGGCGCGCCGGCCGGCCAGAGCGACGCCGGCCGCACCGTGCTCTGGCCGTGGGTCCTGGCCGGGCTCTTCATCTTGTTCGCGAGCGAGGCCTGGCTCCTCATCCGGAACTAGGTCGATGGCCAGGATCCCGCGCCTCTTCCACTTCGTCTGGCTCCGACCCGCGCGCGAGCCGCTGCCGCTGCCGTGGTACCTGGCGCTCGAGTCGTGCTTCGCGGTGAACCGGCCCGAGAAGGTCAGCGTGTACGTCCTCGAGGAGCCGGTCGGCGAGCTGTGGGAACGGCTGCGCCCGCGCCTCGACGTGGTGCGCGCCGAGCTCGCGCCCGAGGTCGAGCGCGTGCCCGACGACTCGCCGCTCAAGCGCTTCCGCTGGGCGCACCACGCGGACTTCGTGCGCCTCGACAAGCTCTTCGCGCACGGCGGCGTCTACGCCGATCTCGACACGCTCTTCGTGCATCCGATCCCCGACGCGCTCTTCGAGCAGTCGTTCGTCATCGGCCACGAGGCCCCGGTCGGCGACCCGCCGCAACCGTCGCTGTCGAACTGCCTCATGCTGGCCGAGCCGGGCGCGCCGTTCATCGCGCTCTGGCGCGCGCAGATGGGCGGAGCCTTCGACGGCGCCAGCTGGACCGCGCACTCGTGCGAGCTCGTGACGCGGCTCGCGGCGGAGCACCCCGACCTCGTCCACGTCGAGCCGATGCGCACCTTCTCGGCCGTCGAGCACACCATCGACGGCGTGCGCCGGCTCGTGACCGGGCTCGACCCCGACCTCGCCCGCGGCCTCCCCGGCGTGGCCAGCGTGCACCTCTGCGCCCACACCTGGTGGGACTGGGACGTCGTCTGGCGCACGTCGTTCTTCGGCGCGCTGCTGACGCCCGACTTCATCCGCGCCGTCGACACCACCTACACGGTGCTGGCGCGGCCCTACCTGCCGCCCGGGCCGATGCCGTCGCCGGCCAAGATCCAGGCGTTGCGGGCGCTGCTCGCGGCGGTACATGCAACCGATCGGTTGCTCGATTGGACGTCGCCGCGGCGGGGCGAGATCCTCGCGCGCGTGCGGCCGGCGCTCCTGCCGATCGTCCGTCCGCTGGTGCGGGCGCTGCGCCGGGTGCGGGCGCGCGGCTAGAGCAGCGATCAGATACCGACGCGTCGCGGTCGATGCGTGATTTCGGAGCAGCTCGCGAGCGCGCCCGGAGCCGCCGCGGAGGCGTGCTGAAGCACGCCGCACAAGGCGGCGAGGACGTAAGCCGTGAGATGCCCGAAAGCGCGCATCGGACGCAGCGGAGGTTTCTGTTCGCTGCTCCAGGTTTCTGGCCTTCCAACGGGTCTGTTGTATACGGGCCGGCGATGGGTGGCATCGAGACCAGCGTGGGTCGGCCGGTCCGCGGACCGAACTTCTTCGATCGCGAGCAGGAGCAGCGGCTCCTCTGGCAGCGCCTCGGCCAGAGCCACGTGCTCATGCTGGCACCGCGCCGCGTCGGCAAGACGTCCTTGCTCCTGCGCCTCCTCGACGGCGCGCCGCAGCACGGCTTCCACGCCGTCTACGTCAGCGTCGCCGATGCCAAGAGCGACGACGACGTGGCCAAGAAGCTCGTCGCGGCGCTGGGCGCCCACCCGGCCGCCGACCGCGCCTGGAAGAAAGTGAAAGGGCCTTTGCGATCGATCTTCGGCGGCCTGAAGGCCAAGGTCGAGGCCGGCCCGCTGACGCTCGAGCTGGGCGGCGACACCACCTGGCCGACGGTGGCCGAGACCGCCGCCGAGGCGCTCGACAAGCTGGGCGAGCGCTGGCTCGTCCTGGTCGACGAGCTGCCCATCTTCGTGCTCGGGCTCATCCGCCAGGACGAGAGCGGCGGCCGCGCGCGGAGCTTCCTGAACTGGCTGCGCGTCCTGCGGAACCCGGTGCGACCGGGCCACGCCGACGCGAAGGCCGGCGCCCACGCCGCGCCCGAGCCGACCGTGCGCTGGGTCGTGGCCGGCTCGATCGGCCTCGACGCCGTCGTCGCGCGCGCCAACCTCGGCGACACCATCAACGACCTCGACATCTTCCCGCTCGGCCCCTTCTCGGCCCGCACCGCCGACGAGTTCCTGGTGGCGCTGTCGGACTCGTACGGCCTGCCGCTCGACGTCGCGACGCGCGCGCGCCTCCTCGAGCGCGCCGGCTGGCTCATCCCGTTCTACCTCCAGATCCTCTTCTCGAAGCTCCACGACCTCGCCGCCGAGCAGGGCTTCGCGCCCTCGCCCGACCTCGTCGACCGCGTCGTCGAGGAGCTGCTGACACCCGCCTACCGCGCCTACTTCGACTACTGGCGCCAGCGCCTCACCGAGGAGCTCGGCCGCCCCGACGACCAGCGCGCTGGCCATCCTGGCGGCCGTCGCCGACGCGCCGGCGGGGCACGCCGACCGCGCCGCCCTCGACCAGGCGCTGGCCGCGCTGGGGCCCGACCCCGGCCCGCGCGAGGAGGCGCTGCGCTTCCTCCTCGACGTGCTCGAGAACGACGGCTACCTCGCGCGCGACGGCGGCCGCTTCACCTTCCGCTCGGCGCTGCTCCGCGAGTACTGGCTGCGGCGCGTGCTCGGATGACGCCCAGCGCGACGGCTGCGGCCGGCCTCCGCAGCGTCATCTACAACCCGGCGCTGCTCGAGCCCGAGGCCTCGTCGCTCGGCGTGTCGTTGCGGCGACCGCTGGCGGAGCGGCTGCTGGCGACGCTGCGCAGGATCGGCAAGGACGGCGCGCCGCAGCACCAGCTGGTGCTGGGCCTCCCCGGCTCGGGCAAGACCATGCTCCTGAGGGCGCTCCGGACCGCCATCGAAGCGGACGCGGGGCTGTCGCGCCGCTGGTTCCCCATCACCTTCCCCGAGGCGCAGTGGGACGTCGCGCGCCCGGCCGACGTCTGGAGGAACGCCCTCGACTACCTCGTCATCGCCCTCGAGCGCCGCGGCGAGACCCAGGCCGCGGCCGCCACGCGCGAGCGCCTGCGCGAGCTCGAGGCCCAGCCCGACGAGGACGGGCGCCTGGCGCTCCAGTTGTTGATCGCCACCGCCGACCGCCTCGAGCGCCGCTTCGTCCTGCTCATCGACACGCTCGACGTGGTGCTCGACCGGCTGAAGCGCGACCAGTGGCACGTGCGCGAGATCCTGGCCAGCGAGCCGCGCCTCCTCGTCATCGGCGCGTCGGCGCGCGCCATCGAGGCCACCTACCGCTACGACGCGGCCTTCTACGACTTCTTCCAGCTCCACGAGCTCCGCCCCCTGCCCTGGCCCGAGCTCCCTCGGCTGCTCGCCGCGCTGCCGCCCGACCCCGACCGCGACGCGCTCACGGCGCTGCCGGAGGCGACGCTGCGGACCGCCGTCGAGCTCGTCGGGGCGCAGCCGCGGACGCTCGCGCTCATGGCCCGCGCGCTGCGGCTCGAGGGCCCGCTGCCCGCGCGGTCGCTCGTCGCGCTGGTGCTGGATGAGCTCACGCCGTGGATGGAGGCGCGCATGCAGACGCTCGCGCCGCAGTCGCAGCAGGTCGTGCACGCCCTGGCCTCGGCCTGGCATCCGGCGCGGCCGACCGACCTCGCGGCGCGCGCCCACCTCACCGTGAACGCGGTCTCGTCGCACCTCCATCGCCTGGTGCAGGACGGCGTCGCCGAGCGCGTGCCGCTGCCGCCCGGCTTGCGCCAAGGCTTCCAGCTGGCCGACCGCGTCTTCCAGGTGTGGCTCCTCCTGCGCATGGGCCAGCCGCACCGGCGCCGCCTCATGGCCGCCGCCGATCTGCTCGAGGCCGCCTTCGCCGCGCCGGATGTGGGCGGGAGCCCGCGCGAGCTCGGGCCCGTCCTCGCCGAGGATCCGACCATCGCCGAGGCCCGTACCCAAGATGCGGATGCGCTGATGCGCGTCGCACCCGAGCTCCGGGCCGCGCTGGAGCGCCTTGGGCCGGCCCAGTCGGATCAGGGTTCACCCGAGATGTGAAATTTTTTTCGATCATCCCGTGCTCGTGAGACCATCATAGCTCTCGGAAGACCGAGGGCCGCCGCTCCGACAGGGGCTGCGCCGACAGAGGGACAACGACCCAGGTGATCAGCTCGCGCTCCCGTACAGCCTCCTTTCCCAACGCCCCTTGGTCGTCGCCTGGCTCCGCGCCGCGCGGCGAGCTGGCCCGGCTGATGGAGGAGAACGCGCGCCTGCGGCAAGAGGTCGAGCGGCTGCGCAACGAGGCGCTGACCGACCCGCTCACCGGGCTCCCCAATCGCCGCAGCCTCGACGCGCTGCTGGCCGCCGAGATCTCGCGCGCGCTGCGCTCCCGCGCGCCGCTCGCGGTGATGTGCATCGACGTCGACAACTTCAAGCGCGTGAACGACACCTGGGGTCACCAGAAGGGCGACGAGGTCCTGGTGTGGGTCGCGCGCTTCCTGCGGAGCCAGATCCGCGGCCACGACATCGCTGGCCGCCTGGGCGGCGACGAGTTCGTCGTGGTGCTGCCCGGGACCGACAAGGCCGGCGCCGACATCCTGGCCGATCGCCTGCGCGCCACGCTGGAGCAGCTGCGCGGCGGCATGGACCACCCGGTCGGCCTGAGCGTCGGCGTCGCCGCGCTGGACCTCGCCTCGAAGGACGTGACGCCCGAGGGGCTGCTCGAGCGCGCCGACAACGCCATGTACCGGCAGAAGGGCCGCACCAAGCGCATGGCGCGCGTCCCGCGCTGACGCGCGCGTCGCACGCTCCGCACGCGCGAGGTTGCGCTTGCCCGGCCCCCGCCGGGCCGATAAGGTCCGCGGCCATGCGGGTCCCGAATCTCCTGGCGTGGTCGTTCTTCTTGCTCCTCGGGCTCGGCGCGGGCTGCGACTCGCCGTCCAGCGGACCCGCCGTCAGCGGCACGGTCACGCTGCACGCGGACGACGGCGTCGACCTCCACAGCGGCAAGGTCCAGACGCCCGGCAACTTCAAGAACAGCGACCTCTACGCCTCGAGCAACGGCTCGTCGCTCGAGCTCGCCAGCGGCGGCGCGACCCCGACCCAGAACCGCCCCGTGAACTGGTTCGTGACGCCGGGCGGCGTCAACGAGACCTTCGAGTCGCTGGCCGCCGTGCCCGACGACCTGCCGAGCGGCACCTCGGGCACGCCGCTCGTGCACGCCAAGACCGGCAACGGCTTCGTCGTCGAGCGCAAGGACGGCGGCTACAGCAAGGGCTGGGTGAAGGCCGCCGACGCCACCTCGGTCACCATCGAGTTCGCGCCGCTGGCCGAGTAGCGCTCGGCGCAGCAGCGCATCGGGGCGGCCTCGGGCCGCGGCTACATGGCGTCCTTCGGCCCGTCGTTCTCGGCCCAGAAGTCGGCGAGCAGCGACTGGGCGCGCGCCAGATCCTTGTAGGCGACCTTCACCTCCACAGGCTGCGTCGCGTCGAGACCGGTATCGTCGTCGGCGACGAAGCAGGCGATGCCGCTGTGTCCGAGGAAGTCGCTGAGCGGCTGGCCCAGCGCGGCCACGGGCACGGTCGTCAGGACCATGAGGTCGTTGGCGTCCGGCGTATCGATCGTCTCTTCGGCCATGAGTTCCTCCGCGAGCCGAGGCCGGACCTGTCGGGCCGTCGGTCGCGATCAAGGATAGCCCCGGCCGGTGACATGGGCGAGCGGCCATCGAGGCCCTGTTTGCGCGCGGCCGCGAGCGGTTCTTGATATCCATTCTCAAGCAGTGGTCTAAAGGAGGGGTGACGACCCTCGATCGCCTGACTCCCAAGGAAACTGCTGCGGTAGTGCGCGTCGACGGCGACGACGCGGTGACCCGACGCCTGGTCGACCTCGGCTTCTGGCCGGGCACCGAGGTGTCGCTGGTCCGGAAGGCGCCGCTGGGCGACCCCGGCGAGTACGCGCTGCGCGGCTACCGCCTGGCGCTCCGGCGCGGCGAGGCGCGCCGGGTGATCGTGCTCCGGGCCGCCTCCGAACGGCCTCCGGAGCAGCCATGACGCGGACCGCGACGCGTCCCGCGCTGCGCATCCCGACCATCGCGCTCGTGGGTCGGCAGAACTCGGGCAAGACCTCGGTGCTGATGCACCTCACGCAGACCGCGCAGCACCCGGTGAACTTCCCGGGCAGCTCGGTCGAGCGCATCGAGGCCATGGCCCACGTCGTGTCCGAGAGCGGCGAGAAGACCACGCTGAAGGTCGTCGACCTGCCCGGCATCGGGTCGCTCGAGCCGCTCTCGCCCGACGAGCAGGTGGCCGTCGGCTGGCTCAGGACCGGGTCCATCGACGTCGTGTGCGTCGTGGCCGACGCCTGCAAGCTGTCGATCGAGCTGGCGCTGGTGAAGGCGCTGGTGCAGCTCGGCCGGCCGCTGGTCGTGGCCATGACCAAGGTCGATCAAGCGCCGGGCACGGTCGACGCCGACGCGCTCGAGGCCCAGCTCGGCGTGCCGGTGGTCATCGTCAACGCGCTGGCCGGCACCGGCATGGATCGGCTCGGACGCGCGCTGGTGGCGGCCGCGAAGCATGCCCAGGCGCCGACGCCGCGCGACTTCGATCCCGATCGGCTGGCGCGCGCGGCCATGCCGCTCCAGGCCGAGGCCTACGCCAACGCCGCGCGCGACCGACTCGACGCGGTGCTGCTGCATCGCGTGTTCGGGCTGCCCATCCTGCTGCTCGTGATGTTCGGCATCTTCCAGCTCTTGTTCGTCGGCGCCGACCCGATCATGGGCCTCATCGAGGATGGCCAGGGCGCGGTCGGCGACTGGATCAAGGACCTCGTCGCGCCGGGTGCCTTGCAGAGCTTCCTCGTCGACGGGCTCGTGAACGGCGTCGGCTCGGTGCTCGTGTTCGTGCCACAGATCGTCTTCCTCATGCTCTTCGTGTCGCTGCTCGAGGCCTCGGGCTACATGGCGCGCGCGGCCTTCCTGCTCGACCGCATCCTGTCGCGCGTCGGCCTCTCGGGCCGGAGCTTCGTGCCGCTGGTGTCGAGCTTCGCCTGCGCCGTGCCGGGCATCCTCGCCACGCGCATGATCGACGACGAGCGCGAGCGCATCGCCACCATCGTGGTGGCGCCGCTCATGAGCTGCTCGGCGCGGCTGCCGGTCTACGTGGTGCTCATCGGCGCCTTCTTCTCGCCGAGCCAGGCCGGGCTCGTGCTGCTCGGGCTCTACGCCATGGGCATCGTCATCGCCGCGCTGGTGGCCTGGGCGCTGCGCCGGACCAAGCTCCGCGGCCAGCACTCGACGCTCATGATGGAGCTGCCGGCCTACCAGCGGCCGTCGCTCCGCGTGGTGCGCGCGCAGGTGTGGAGCGCGCTGAAGCAGTTCCTCGTGCTGGCCGGGACCATCATCGTGACGGCCTCGGTCATCATCTGGGTCTTGTCGTACTACCCGCGGCCGACCGCCATCCACGAGCGCTTCGAGGCCGAGCGCGCCGCGGTGGCGGCCGACGACGAGGGCGCGCGCGCCAAGATCGACGCAGCCGAGCGCGCCACGTACCTCGAGCAGAGCTTCCTCGCCGAGGCCGGCAAGGCGCTGACGCCGGTGTTCGCGCCGGCCGGCTTCGACTGGCGCACGACGGTCGGCGTGCTGGCCGCCTTCCCCGCGCGCGAGCTGGTCATCCCGACGCTCGGCGTCCTCTACAGCCTGGGCGACGTCGACGCCGGCAACTACGACCTCGCCTCGCTCGACATGGCCGACCAGGGCGGGCTCCGCCAGAAGCTCCGCGACGCGCGCGACGCCGACGGCAACCCGGCCTGGAGCCCGCTCACCGCGCTGGCGGTGATGGTGTTCTTCGCGCTGTGCAGCCAGTGCGCGGCCACGCTCGGGGCCATCCGCCGCGAGACGCGCTCACGCCGCTGGCCGCTCTTCGTCTTCGGCTACATGACCGTGCTGGCCTGGGTCGCGGCGGTCGCCGTGTACCAGGGCGGTCGCCTCTTGGGCTTCGCGGGGTGACATGAGCTGGCACCTGACCTGGCAGGATCCCGTGGCGCTCGGCTTGCTGATCGGCGCCATCTTCTTCGCGCGCTGGCTGCGAAAGCGCGTCGAGCCGGCCGGCTGCGAGGCCTGCGCCCACAAGACCGGGACGGCCGCGAAGGCGGCGAAGCCCGATGCGCCGGTGGCGCCGACCGTGATCGGCGTCGAGCGGCTGCGCATGGGCCGCGCGCGGCCCGTGGTCAATCCTGCGCGAACGGCGGCGCATGCCCTTCCGGACGCGCCGGGAACGTCACCATCGGGCTCTCGGCCTCGCGGATGACGACCAGGCCGGCGTCGCTGCCGACGTAGAGGTGGTCGGCCTGCGCGGCCACCGACCACACGAAGCCGACGTCGTCGAGCACCGTGGTCGAGCCGTGCCAGTGGAGGTAGAGGCCCTTCGAGGTGCCGAGCGCCAGGTCGCCCGCGGCGCTGGTCCAGAGCACCTGCGGGATGGCATCGGCCGGCAGGCCCGGCGTCGGGATGGGCGTCGCGACGCCGTCGTCGAGGCGGAAGAGGCCGCGCTCGGCGTCGGCCACGAGCAGCTTGGCGTCGGGGCTCCCGGGCTTGTCCCAGGCGAGGGCGCGGGCATCAGGCGCGAGGTCGGGGCCGGCCAGGACGGTGACCTCGTGGGTCGCCGACACCGTCGCGACGCCGCCCTTCCGGGGCTGGCCGTCGAGCTTGAAGACCGGCTGGACGCTGCGATCCCAGTCGCTGTCCTTCACCGTCTCGGTGGCGCAGGCCATGAGCACCGAGCCGTCGGGGCCGCGCAGGAGATCCATGATCTCGCCGCTCGGCAGCCCGGTCACCTCGCCGGCCGTGTCGGAGGCGCGCACGAAGCGGGTCGCCGCGCCGGGGCCGTCGGGGCCGATGCTCACGACGGCCGCGCCGCGCGGGCCGCGGTCGGCGAGGAAGGGGGTGTCGCCGTTACCGTGGGTGGTGCCGCCGGCCAGCCACAGCTCGCTGGTCGCGTCGTCCCAGAGGACGTCGGTCGTGAGCAGCGAGGGGCCGAGGAAGGCCGGGTTGCCGACGATGCCGGTGGCCAGCCCGCCGACGTAGAAGCCGTCGCGGAAGGTCCCGAGCGCAAACGACTTCTCGCTCGTGCCGTCCATCGCGGTGACGGCCGGGTCCTCGACGATGAGGTCGTTCGAGGGGTGCATGAGGTTGAGGTCGGCGACGCCGCCGTCGGTCACGGCGGCGAAGCCGTTGGTGATGGGATAGCCGAGGCAGGCGAGGCCACCGTTGTCGTCGCGCATGCCGACCCACAGGTGGTCGTCGAGGAGGCCCATGGCGCGGACCGACGACATCAGCGGGCGCTCGAAGCGGAGCGCGCCTTTGTCGTCGAACGACAGCGCGAAGACGCCGCGCGAGCGGAGGCGCGTCTCGCTGCAGATGTCGCTGACGGCGATGTAGAGGCGCTGCGTGTCGGGGTCGAAGGTCATGGCCTGGAGGTGCATGGTCACGAACGGCGTGTCGATGCCCTTCTGGAGCGTCGAGACCACGCGCACCGGATCGCCGGCGGCGCTCGGCAGCTGGACCCAGGCGAGGCCGCCGCCCTTCGGGCTGGCGATGGGGTTGCCGAGCACCTGGGCGCCGACCGCGAGCACGTGGTGGACGTCGTCGATGGCGAGGATCTGCGCGCCGAAGGCGTTGCCGTTGGCGAGCTCGCCCTCGCGCACGAGCGTCGTGGCCGAGCCGCTCGTCGCCGGGTCCTTGCCGTCCCAGCCGACGACGCCGCCCTGGGCCGCATTCCAGGCGGCCAGGGCGATGTAGACGCGGTGGTCGGCGGCGCTCCACACGACGTCGCCGACGCGACCCGAGGGGAGGCCGCTCGTGCCCGGCACGAGGACATGGGTCTCGCCGGTGACGCTCACCGAGACGACGCGCGTGGCGCTGGCGTCGGTCGGGAAGAAGGTCGCGAAGACGGTGCCGGTGTCGGGGTCGACGGTGAGCTTGCCGAAGTCGCCGGCCGGCACGCCGACCGCGGTCGGGGTGTAGACGGCCTCGACCGCGAGCGTGTCGACGCCGAGCCGGAGGAGGCCCTGGTCCGAGGTGAGCCAGGCCACCGGGCGCAGGCCGTCGCGGGCGATCTCGAGGTTCACCGGCACGACCGCCGGGCCGTCGTTCGGCATGTGGACCACGACCGGCGTGACGGTGTCGTCCTCGATGGCCATGAGGCCGGTGTGCGCCACCACGATGACGCGGTCGCCGTCGGCGTGCACGCCGGCCGTCGCGACCGGTCCGACCAGGCCGTCGTAGCCGGCGAAGGCGTAGTCCTCGAGGCCGAGCTCGTCGTCGGCGAAGACCTTCACCCGACCCGAGTCGAGGTCGAGGCGCACGAGGCCGCCGAGGATGCGCGGCGTCTCGCTCGGGTCCATGTAGTCGGGGTTGCCGCGCGTGCCGATCCACAAGGTCCGGCCGGTGCGTGAGAGGCCGAGCACGGCGCCCCAGAGGCGCGCGCCGTAGCGGTCGTTGGCGAGGTAGGGGCCGCCGCCGTCGACGGTGTCGATGCTGATGGAGTCGCCGGTGTCGGCGCTGTCGCCGGTCGTTGCGTCGGTGGCGTCGCTCGTCGTCGCATCGGAGGCGTCGCCGGTCGTGGCGTCATCGCCGCTGTCGGCGCTCGTCGCGTCGGCGCCGTCGGACGAGGTCGCGTCCGAGCCGTCGGACGAGGTCGCGTCGGCGGCGGTGTCGTTGGAGGTTTGGCCCGCGTCTCCGCCGCAACCGATGTGCGCGAGGACGAGGACCGAGGCCGCGATGGAGGCTGGGTTCCGCATGGCGGGGGCACCCTGCCGACGCGTCAGGCGTGGGTCAAGCGCGGTCCGGGTCTGCGAACCCGGGGTTCCCCCCGGCCGCGCGAACCGGGGCGCCGGGGAACCCATCCCCCGGTCCCGCGAACGCGGGACTGGGGGTGGCGCCGACCTCGTGAGCTCGACGCCTCTGCACAGCAGAGTCGGTGAGTCTCACGAACGGAGGCGCCGGGGGATCTCACGTCGTGACGCGCGCCATGACCGGCAGGTGGCTCGAGCCCATGAGCGGCAGCGGCGCGGCGGCCTGCACGATCTCGATCTCCTTCGAGACGTAGATGTGGTCGACGGCGCGCTCGGGGTTCTTGGCCGGGTAGGTCGGGTGCGGGTCGTCGCCGGCGGCGTTCCGGAGGAACGGGGCCAGCTGGCGCAGCACGGGGTCGTCGATGTCGCAGCCGAAGTCGCCCAGCGCCAAGAGCGGCGAGGCCTGCGTCTGCGCGTGGCGGAGCAGCGCCGGGAGCTGCACGCCGCGATCGGTGTCGTTGCCGGAGAGCTGCGTCACGAGCACGCTCACCGGGCCCTTGGGCGTGACCACCGTGCCCGAGAGGATGCAGCGCTGCTCGTCCTTCCGCTTGGGCAGGCGATGGCGCGTCCACGGTCCGAGCGGGAAGCGCGAGAACAGCGCCAGCCCGAAGCCAGGGCGGTCGTCGGCGGTCGGCGCCGGCCGCGTCTGCGGCGGCTCGCTGTCGGGCACGACGCCCAGCACCGACGCGAAGCGGAAGTGGCCGAGCCCGCTTGCGCGCGCGAGGAGCTGGGGCATGTTGCCCGGGTCGCCGAGGAACCAGTCCACGGCGATCTCTTGCACGGCCACGACGTCGGCTTCGCCGATGATGTCGGCGACCGTCTTGAGGTCGCTCTCGAGGCCGAGCTTGATGTTGTAGGTCATGACCGAAAACTGCATCGGTCCTCACATCCGCCGCGCGCCGGGCGAACGCCGGCCCACGAAGTTGGGAGAGCGGTTCTAACGCGCTTCCGACGCCGCCACAAGCGACCCCCACCCCGGCGCCTGGCCGCGCCTCATGCGCCGCCCGATGCCGAACCGGGCGTCGGACCGGGCAGCGACAGCACGATCGCCGTGCCGCGGCCCTGGCGGAGCGGGCTCTCGGCGGTCACGCGGCCGCCGTGCTCCTGGATGATCTCGCGCACCATGGCCAGCCCGAGGCCGGTGCCGTGGAGCTTGCCGGTGACGAACGGCTCGAAGAGGCGATCGCGCACGGTGGCGTCGATGCCGGGGCCGTCATCGGCCACGCGGATCTCGACGCCGCCGCCCGGTGCCGCGCGGAGCCCGACGCTCAGCGTGCGCGGCTCGGGTCCGGTGCGCAGCGCCTCGAGCGCGTTGCGCGTGACGTTCATCAGCACCTGCCGGAGCTGCGCCGGGTCGGCCTGGATGGGCGCCGGCCCGCCGTCGGCGTGGGCGCGCAGCCCGTCGACGACGAGCGTCACGTGGGCCTCGGCCACCTCGCGCTCGAGGAAGGCCAGGAACTGGAGGAGCAGCGCGCCGACGTCGACCGAGGTGCGCTCGGGCCGCGGCAGGCGCGCGAACTGGAGGTACTCCTCGGTGATGGCTTTCAGGCGCTGGACCTCGTCGGCGATGGCGCGCAGCGAGCGCCGCGCCGGCTCGGGGTCGGGCAGGTTCTGGAGCTCGTCCTCGAGCAGCTCGGCGTTCAACCCGATCGAGCTCAGCGGGTTCCTGACCTCGTGGGTGATCTGCGCCGCGACGCGGCCGATGACCGCCAGGCGCTCGGCGCGCAAGAGCTCCTCCTGCTTCTGCTCGAGCGCGCGGTCGCGCTGCTCGAGCGAGCTCGCCATGGTGTTGAACTCGGCCGCGAGCTGGCCGATCTCGTCCGAGCTCTTCACCGCCACGCGGTGGACGTAGTCGCCGGCGGCGATGCGGCGCGCGCCCTCGCCGAGGCGGCGGATCGGCGCCAGCGTCAGCTGCGCCACGATGAGCATGAGGATCGACACGATGAGCGCGCCCGTCGCGATGACGATGACGGCCAGCGTCGACTCGCGCTCGTTCTCGGCGATCTGGCGGTTGATGCTCTCGATGGGCCCGCCCAGCGTGCGGACGCCGGTGTCGACCTCGCGATTGAGGCGGCGGATGACACGGGTCGCGGCCTTGGCCTCGGGGCTCTGCGCCGTGAGCTCGCCGGTCGAGGCCTTCTGCGCCGTGCGCCGGACGAGGCGATCATAGAGCTCGGCGTTGGCCGGCGGCGGCTGCCCCGGCACCAGCAGGTCGGGCACGCCGTCGGCGGCGATGGCGTCGGCGAAGTCGCTGCCGGCCACGAACTCGCGGACCCCGGCGGCGATCCGGCGGAGCTCGTCGGCGTCGGCGTCGGCGATGTCGTCCGACAGCGCCACCTCCTCGAGGCGGCCGGCCAGCGTGTCGAGCATGCCCGGGTCGGTGTTGTGCGCGAACGGCTTCAGCTCGGGCAGCACCTGGCGGAGCCGCTCGGCGTCCGACGAGCGCCTGAGCGCCAGCAGCTCGACCACGTTGGTGAGCTGGCGCGACAAGGCGCGCAGCTGATCGCGGCGCGGGTTGAGCTCCTTCCACAGCACGGTGACCGAGCGGCGGAGGGAGCTCATGCGATAGAGGGTGAACGCCGACGTCGCCCCGAAGGCGACGATCACGACCGCGAACCCGAGAAAGATCTTGGTCGCGACCGAGAGTCGGAAGGTCACGCCCCCTGCGACTTCTTCCAGCGGAGGATGGGCTTCCGCACCGCGCGCGTCTCGTCGAGGCGGCCGACCAGCGGCAGGTGCGGCGCCGACTTCACGCGCTCGGGATGCGTGCGCGCCTCGGCGTCGATGTCCTTCATGGCGTCGACGAAGCTGTCGAGCGTCTCCTTGCTCTCGGTCTCGGTCGGCTCGATCATGATCGCGTTCGTCACGCAGATCGGGAAGAACGTCGTCGGCGGGTGGAAGCCGCGGTCGATGAGGCCCTTGGCGATGTCGCGGGTGTCGACGTCGGTGGCCTTCTTCTGGTGCTTGTCGGTCAGCACGACCTCGTGCATGCACGGCCGGTCGTGCACCACGTGGTAGGTGTCGCGCAGCTTCACGCGCAGGTAGTTGGCGTTCAACACCGCCATCTCGCCCGCGTCCTTCAGGCCCTCGCGGCCGAGCTCGCGGATGTAGGTGTAGGCGCGGACGTGCATGCCGAAGTTGCCGAGGAAGCTCTTCACGCGCCCGATGGTCAAGGGCCTTTCAGACGTGATGCGGTAGCCGTTCGGGCCCTTCTCGACGCGCGGCGTCGGCAGGTAGGGCGCCAGCGTCGGGTGCACGCACACCGGCCCCGAGCCCGGACCGCCACCGCCATGCGGGGTCGAGAAGGTCTTGTGGAGGTTGAGGTGCATGGCGTCGACGCCCATGTCGCCCGGGCGCGCGCGGCCGAGCAGCGCGTTCATGTTGGCGCCGTCGCAGTACACGTAGCCGCCGCCGGCGTGGACGATGTCGGCCACGGCCTTCACGTTCTCCTCGAAGAGGCCGAGCGTGTTGGGGTTGGTCATCATGATGCCGGCGATGTCGGGGCCCATGGCGGCCAGCACGTCCTCGGGCAGCACGATGCCGCGGTCGCTCGACTTCAGCGTGACCGTCTCGTAGCCGAGCATCGACAGCGTCGCCGGGTTGGTGCCGTGCGCCGTGTCGGGCACCAGCACCTTCTTCCGCGGCGTGCCCTGCGTGGTGATGAGGTGCTTCCTGATGAGCGCCATGCCGGTCCACTCGCCCTGGGCGCCGGCCGCGGGCTGCAGCGTCACGTCGGTGAAGCCGGTGATCTCGGCCAGGTAGCGCTCGAGCTGCCAGTAGATGGCGAGCGCGCCCTGCACCCACGACACCGGGCTCTCCGGGTGGAGGTTCCAGAAGCCCTCGTAGCGGGCGACCTCCTCGTTGATCTTCGGGTTGTACTTCATCGTGCACGAGCCGAGCGGGAAGAAGCCCGTGTCGATGGAGTAGTTCTGCTGCGAGAGGCGCAGGAAGTGGCGCGTCGCCTCGGGCTCCGACACCTCGGGCCACTCCGGCCGGGTCGCGCGCAAGAGCGCCGCGGGGATGGCCAGAGCCTGGTCCTTCGAGAGGCTGGTCGCGCTCGCCGGCAGCGAGGCGCCCTCCCGGCCGGGGCTCGAGCGCTCGAAGATGAGCGGCTCACGAAACTGCAGTCCCTGGGTGGCGATGTTGGCCATGTGCTCGTCTTCCTGTCGCCACCGCGCAGCCCCGAAGGGCCTGGCGGTGAAAGAGAAACGCCCGCGGCTGGTGGGCCGCGGGCGCATGTCTAGCAGGTCGCTCGCGCTTGGGCGAGCGCGATGCTCAGCTCACGGGTGACCGGGCGCGGGGGCCGGGGCCGGAGCGGGAGCCGGAGCCGCGCCACCGGGAGCCGGAGCGGGCGCCGCGCCACCGGGAGCCGGGGCCGGAGCCGGCGGCGGAACGGGAGCGCCGGGGCCACCGGGGCCGGGCATACCGGGACCACCGGGAGCGCCGGGGCCACCCGGACCGCCAGGGCCGCCCGGACCGGGCATGCCCGGCTCGCCCGGAGGCATGTCGTCGGGGCCGAGGTGCTCCATCGCACCGGGCGCCTCGGGCGGCGGCTCGGCGATGAACTTCTCGATCTTGGCGGCCTTCTCGAGGTCGGCCAGGAGCTTCCGGCGCTCGGTGAAGAACTTCTTGTTCTGCAGCGACTTGACGATCTGATCCTTCACCTCGTCGAAGGTCTTCTTCCGGTCGTCGCGCTTATCCGTGACCTTGATGATGTGGTAGCCGAAGCGGGTGCGGACCGGGTCGCTGACCTCGCCCACCTTCATCTTGAAGGCGACGTCCTCGAACTCCTTCACCATGCGGCCCTCGGAGAAGAAGCCGAGGTCGCCACCCTTGGCGGCGGCCGGGCCCTCCGACATCTCGGTCGCGACCTTCTCGAACGCCTCGCCCTTCTTCAGGCGGTCCTGCGCCTGCTTCACCTTCTCCATCGCCTTCTTCTCGTCGTCGGGCGTGGCGTTCTCGGGGAGCTTGATGAGGATGTGGCTCGCCTTGATGCCGGCCTTCTCGGTGTAGAAGCGCTCGTTCTTGTCGTAGAAGTCCTTGGCCTCGGCGTCGGTCACCGCCATGTCGCCCTTCTTCTCGAGCAGGAGCTCGAGGGCGCGGCGATCGCGGATGCGCTGCTCGATCGACTCCTTCGTGACGCGACCGTGCTTGAGGTAGTTCTCGAACTGCTCGTCGCTCTGGAAGCGCTGCTTGTACTCGTCGAAGCCCTTCTTGATGTCCTCGTCGGGCACGACGATGGCGGCTTCCTTCACGGCCTGGTTGATGAGCTCCTGCTCGATGAGGCGCTTCAGGATGTTCTGCTCGATGCGGGCGATGCGATCCTGGGGGATCTGCGCGCCGCGCGCCGTGATCTTGTCGAGCTCCTCGTAGAACTGCTCGGAGGGGATCTCGACGCCGTTGACCTTGGCGACCGGACCGGTGATGCGGGGACGCTCGGCCGGAGCCGCCGTGCCGCCGTCCTCGGCGCTCGCGCTGGTCGCCGCGCCGGCGTCGGCCGCGGGCGTGGACGTCGGGGCCGGGGTCGTCGCGGTGGCCGGAGGAGCGGTCTGGGGCTCCGGGGTTTTCGATCCGCCGCAGGCGCCAATGGCGAGGGCGAGCGTCAGGGTCACGTACAGCTTCATGCGGTTCCTCCGAGGGGAGCGTCTTGTCCGGCGGTCGGTCTCAAAACAGCGCGGGACCATACTCCCGGGTCGAGGGCCTAGCAACGCAATTCTAGGACGGTTGGTTCACGCGTTTCGCGCCCCGCGCGCGATGCTCGCCGAGGGGCCTCGCGCCCGCGCCGGAGGCCGACGTGAGGCGCGCCGCGAGCTCACTCGGCCCAGCTCGGGATGGGCCTCGGCGCCTCGCGCCCGGCGAGCACGCCCGCGTTCCAGAGGCAGACTTCGGAAAGGTCCTTTGCAACCGTGGCGAGGAGCCGCTCGAAGGCCGTCCCGCGCCACATCTTGGTGACCAGCACCATGGCGTCGGTGGCGTCCTGCTCGCTGGTGCGGCCGCGCAGCGCGGCCTGCGCCAGGAGGCCCGAGAGGAGGTGGCCCGACAAGAGCCGCAGCGCCAGCGTGGCGGTGCCCTGCACCAGGCCGCCGCGGCGCACGGGATCGTGGGCCTGGAAGGTGGCCCGCGCCATGTCCTGCCAGATCTCGTGCTCGTGCGGGAAGCGCACGAGGTCGTCGCAGCGCCGCCCCTGGAAGAGCGCGTGGGTGGCCCAGCGGAGGCGCTGCGTGCGGTCGGCCTGGTCGCCCTCGCCGCGCGCGTCCATCTCGTCGGCGATGGCCTGGAGGCCCTTCTTCAGCGCCTGATCGAGCCGCCCCACGGTGCCGAAGAAGCGCGCCGTCTGGTCCTGCGCGTCGGGCGCCGGCACGGCCCAGGCCTCGCGCTCGGCGAAGACCTCGGAGGCGGCGAAGCCGTCCATGACCTTGGCGATGGCCGAGCGCACCGGGTTGACCACGGCCAGCACCAGCGCGGCGTGGTCCGTGGCGGCGGCGATCTGCCCGAGCGCCTCGGCCCGCACCGCCTCCCACGAGGCCGCGTCCCACTCGAGCCCATCCATCACCGGCACCGGCACCGGCAGCGACAGGACCGGCGCGCCTTCGGAAAGGAGCTTTCGGATGCCGGCCTCGTCCTGCTCGGGCGGCAGGCCGTTCTGCTTGGCCGTCCACCAGGCGCGGCACTCCATCGAGAAGGACACGTCGATGCCGGCCGGCGTGCGCGTGAAGGTGTAGGGGAACTGGCGGCAGATGGTCGGCTTCTGCGCCGGGCCGGCGACCTTGTGGATGACGCAGAGCTTGTCGCTGCCGAGGAAGACGCAGCGGCCGTGGGTGTGGCCCATGAGGCGGATGGGCTTGCCCGGAGCGCCGCCCGGCGCGGGCACCTGCACCTCGCGGATCCAGTCGGCCTTCACGACAGAGGCCGGCAGGTGCGGCGTCCAGTCGATGGCCATGACGCGCTCGACGTCGTCGTCCTTGAGCGGCCCGACGTCGGTGCCATGGCAGCACGCGCCGCACGCGACGCAGCCGTGGCGGAGGTCGGGCGAGAAGCCCAGCGCGACGGTCGCGGCGTCGACCTCGGGCACCAGCGGCGGCCGCGCGGTCTCGGTCGTGGCGAGCGCCACCATGGCGGCCGCGCGCGGGGTCTGGAGCAGCAGCTGGCGCGCCAGCACGCGCACGCGCCGCTGCAGCTCGATGCGCGGCGCGCCGAGCTCGCTCGCGAGATCGTCCTGGCTCATCGGGCCCTCGGCCAGGCACTCCATGATCTGGAGCGTGAGCTCGTCGATGGGCACGCGGACCTTGCGCGCGAGGTCGTCGACGACCATGCGCGGGCCGCTGGACGTCTGGATCTTTCGCGGCTTGAGGTCGTCGCGGAGGGGAGGCACGGGCGGTGGGCTACGCATCGTCGGCTATTGCAGCACGAGATCGCGCGCCGGACCACCACCGCGTCCGGACTCCGACCCGGCTCCACTCAGCCGACCACGGCAGGTCGCGGGTCGGACCGCAGCGACCGATACGGCGGGAGCGTCGATTCGTCGACGCTCAGCGCCGTGCGCTGGGGCGGCCGCGGGCGCGCGGCGGCGCGGCCTGCCGGCTGCGCGGCGCCGGCGGGTGCTCGTCGGCGGAGCTGAGCGCGCCGTTGTGGACGATGGTGACGCCGCCCATGGTGAGCTGCGCGTCGGCCTGGCCGCCGAGCGTCTGGCTGCGATCGCCCATGGAGATGCCGGCGCCGATCCCCGCCGTGGCCATGTGGACCGTGGTCGCGCCGTGGGTGGCGTCGATGTCGCGGGCGTTGGCCTCGAACGAGGCGTTCAGGTGCTCGCGCAGCGCGCCGGTGACGGTCAGCATGACGTGCATGCCGCCGCTGAAGTTGGTCACC
The DNA here is from genome assembly GCA_046351155.1 of Myxococcota bacterium. Lineage (GTDB taxonomy): Bacteria > Myxococcota_A > UBA9042 > PHBI01 > PHBI01 > JAXLYZ01. The sequence continues at coordinate 96,131 of JAXLYZ010000010.1, read as the reverse complement.
TCGCCCTGCGGGCTCCGATACATGCCGTTGAACGGGCCGTCGGCGCCGGCGTGGCCGTCGATGCGCCAGGTGTCGATCCAGGCGCGCATCGCGTCGGCGCGTCGCTGGGCCTCGATGTCCGCCATGTACTGGGCCGAGCGCCGATCGAAGAGCGCCACCAGGTGCTGCTCGAGCCAGGCCGTGCCGACGTGGACGAGGCCCTGCCCCTGCGGTGCGAGCGCCTCGGCCACGAGCGGGCCGAGCCGGCTCGTCGCCATCCACTGGGCGAGCGCGGTCTGGAGCTCCATCGCGTCGTGGGGCGGCGTGCGGCCGGTGATGGCGTCGCTGATGGCGTCCTGGAGCAGCGTCTGGAGGTTGAGGTAGCCATCGAGCCCGCGCGTCACGCTGTTCACCAGGCTGGCGATGGCCTGCACCCAGCGCGGTCGCCCGCCGATCAGGCTCTCGATGCGATCGAACGGGTACGGCAGCGTCGCCGGGATCTGCAGCTGCGACGAGTCGAACATCAGGTGGCCGTTGGTGATGGGGATGGGGATGGGCGGCACCGAGTCCCACAGCGTCAGCGCGAAGGCGCCCTGGAGCTGCTGGAGCAGCGGCAGGCGAATGCTGAAGTCGGCGCCGCTCGCCGGCGCCTCCTCGACCGCGTCGAGCTGCCCGCCGCGGTGGCCCGATGCGATGCCGACCGAGGCGCCCTGCATCGTCACCGACTGCTGCTCGGGCGTGACGCGACCGGTGATGCCGTGCGCCTCCGCCGACGGCACCGCCACGTCGAGCGCGGTGATGCGCCACGCGTGCGGCAGGCTGGCGTCGGTGTGGTGGAGGCGGATCCAGCCGAGCGCGAAGGTCGCCGCGCCGTGTCCGAGCGCGTTCACCGACAGCGCCCCGCACGAGAGGCTGCCGTGGCCGGACAGGAGGCCGGGCACGACGACGCCGGCGTTGGTCAGATCGAGCCCGCGGAAGCCGACGTTGGCGCTCGACAGGCTCGACGACAGCGTCTGGCGCTCACCCTGGGCGTCGGGCGCGCTCTGCTGCACCTCGTAGTGCAGGTGGTCGATGCCGAGGCCGCGGATGGAGCCGCCCTCGGGCATGTCGACGTGGAGCCCGTCGGCGTCGACCACGCCGCGGCGGATCTCGACGTTGCCGACCTGCAGATCGAGCGAGTAGGTGACGGTGCGCGCGGCGTTCTCGCTGTGCGGCGGCGCGTTCATGCTGGCCGCCACCTGGATGCCGTTGAGCGAGGCCTGGCCGAGGTTCACGGCGGCCGTCGTGCCGGCCTCGAAGATGAGGTTCGAGACCCCGACGCTGCCGATGTTGGCGGTCATGCTGGTGCTGCCGTCGCGGCCCATGTGCAGGCCGAGCCCGGCGCCGCCGACGTGGAGGTGGCCCGCGCCGCCGTTGCCGTCGCTCGCGCCGCTGACCTGGGCGTCGAGCGAGGCGCCGCCCACCTGGGCGTCGACGGCGCCGTTATTGGCGCGCTGGAAGGAGAAGCTGTTGGCGCGCAGCTCGCCGTCGTGGATCTGCAGCGCGCCGGCCACGATCTGCAGGCCGTCGAGCTGGGCCGCCGGCCCGCGCCCGCCGCCGGCCGTCACGCGCAGCGCGCGCGCGTCGGGGTTGAAGCCGCTGACGCGCACGTGCTCGATGGCGCCGCGGCGCAGCGCCACGTCGAGGTGCTCGGCCGGGTTGGCGACGTGGATGTCGCTGCCGACGATGCGCGCGATGTCGAGCTGGCGGACGTTCATGCTGCGCACGAGCGGCGCGTCGGCGTCGCTGGTGGCGCCGCGGGCCTGCGCCGCGAGCACGGCCGGGTCGAGGTCGATCTGCGCGTCGACCTGGATCTGCTCCATGGCCGCGCTGCCGAGGTGGCCGGTCGCCCCGCCGGCGGCGACGCGCACGTTGCTGACGCCGACCACGCCGATGGGCCCGCGCACGGTCATGCGGCCGGTGGTCGTGTCGAGTTGGGTCCGGGCCTGCACGCCGTGGATGTGGAGCTCGCCGCCCGCCGACTGGATGCGGCTCAAGAGCGATCCGGCCGGGGCGTGCGCGTCGCCGTGGGCGGTGGCGCCGACGTCGAGGCTCAGGTTGCCCGGGTCGAAGCTCACCTGGCCGCTGTGGGTGAGGCCGATGCGCAGGTTCTCGGCCACCGAGAACTGCGCGTGCGCGCGGATGTGCTGGCCGATGCGCGCGCTCAGCGCGGCGTGGGCGTGGGCGATCTGGAAGTGGCCGTCCTCGGTCGGATGCACGATGCCCTCGGCGCTGAGCGGCAGGTTCTCGGCCGACACGCCGTCGATGGCGGCTTCGGGCATGCGCAGGTCGACCTCGCCGGCGGCGTTGGGGAAGCGCAGGTGCAGGCCGTGAGCCGAGAGGCTCGGCAGCGCGAGGCGGCGGAGGCGCACCGGGTCGATGCGGACCTGACCGTCGCCCATCGAGGTCGTGTGCACGGTGACCGCCACGGACAGGCCGTTGAGGTCCACGGCGTCGATGCCGATCTCGCGATCGGGCGACTGCATCGCGAAGCTGCCGACGTGGCCGACGTCGAGGCCGAGCGTCACGTCGAGGTCGCGGTCGCCGATGTTCATGTCGGTGCCGAGCGTCGGCCCGAGCCCCGAGACGCGCACGTCCGTCTGCTGCAGGTCGACGACCGGAGCCGTGCCGGTGGAGCGCATGCCGCGCGTGTCGCGGGCGCGCGCCTGCAGCCGATCGACCTCGGCCTGGGCGTCGGCGAGCTGGTGCTGCACCACGGCGCGGCGCGCCGGGTTGCGCGTGCGACCGAGCTCGGCGGTGAGCTGATCGACGCGCGACTGGGCCGCCGCGGCGAGGCCGGGCAGCGCCTCGAGCTCGTGGATCTCGCTCTGGATCTCCTGGCTCCGCCGATCCTGGCCGGCGTGCGCGCGCCGCTGTTGAGCTCGGCGAGCTCGGCCCGCAGGCGCTCGAGCCGAGCCGGGACCTGCACGTCGAAGACCTGCATGCGGTCGACGTGCAGGCCGACCGTGCCGCCGTCGCGCGTCGACGAGGCGTCGATGCGCGCTCCGTCGATCTGGGCCGCACGCACGCGCGTCGCGCCGACCTGCGCGCCCTCGACGCGGATGGTGTCGGCCGCGACGTGGGCCTCGCGCACGGCGGCGTGGCTGTCGCTCTGCGTGCGCCCGTGGAGGTCGGTCTGGGTCATGCGCGACACGAGCAGCGAGGCGTCGCCGCGCACGCCGGTCGCGAAGGCGCGATCGGCGCCGTCGCCGTCGCCGCTGCGCACGCTGTGGACGTCGAGCTCACCGACCGCGGCCTGCGCGTCGCCGGCGAAGGCGCGCCCGCTGATGGCGCCGGCGTCGACGCTCGACTGCGTCCCCTGGGTGCCGAGCGACACGCCGCGCACGTCGATCGAGCCGATGGTCGTCTGGTAGCGCCCGAGCGCGTGCTGCAGGCGGTCGCGCTCGGTCTGGGCGGCCCAGTCGCGGGCCAGCGCGACGTCGCCGCGGCCCTCGATGGCGAGGAGGCGATCGACGATGTCGCCGTAGGTGCCGAAGGCGGTGTCGTTGGGCACGCGCCGCACCCAGAGGGCGCGGAGGCCGTCGCGCTCGGTGCGCTGGGCGTCGCTCAGGTCGGCGTCGGCGATGGCATCGAGCTCGGCCTTGTGGTCGTGCTGCTGACGATAGTTCGGCAGCCCGAGGTGGATGTCGGTGGCGCGGATGCGGCCGATGTGGAGCTGGTTGTCGGCCGGGCCCCCGCTGGTGGTGGTGCCGCGCGGCTCGGCGGCGCTGCGGCCGCTCGGGAACGGGTTCACCATGGCGCCCGAGGTGTCGGTCTCGGCGTGGACGCCGGTGATGGCGACGCTGCCGCGGTCCTCGCCGGCGTGCATGCCGAAGCCGGTCACCGCCACGCGGTCGACGTCGATGGCCATGCGCGCCGTGCGCGTCGCTTGCAGCGCCTGGAGGCGCGCGCGCTCGGCGTCGTTCAGCGGGCTCTGGCCGCCCTGCTGGCGACCGAGCAAGCCGAGGTACTCGTTGTCCTCGGCTTCGAGCTGGGGGATCTGCGCGCGCAGCTGCTCGAGCTGCGCCTGCATCTGCGTGCGCTCGGCGTCGAGGCGCGTGCGCTCGTGGGCGTCGACCGGGTCGGTGCCGCCCTGGCGCTGGAGCTCGGCCTGGCGCACCTGCGCCTCGCGCAGCCGGTCCTCGAGCTGGCGCATGCGCATGCGCGTCACCGGGGCGCGCAGGCGCTCGGTCTCGACGTGGGCTTGGCCGACGTCGATGCGCGCCGCGTGCATGCCGCCGGGCGTGGTCAGGCCGTCGACGTAGAGGCCGTGGACGTCGAGCGTCAGGCCGCCGGGCAGCTGCTCGCCCTGCCGCCCGGCGGCGTGGAAGGCGCCCAGCGCGTCGCCGGCGAAGGCGCTGAGGTGGGGCACGAGGAAGCCCACGATCGCCTGAGCGACGCTGCCCTCGACCAGCACCTCGCGCACCGCGCCCGGCGCTTCGCCGGGGCCGCGCACGCGGCGCACGCTCTCGGGCACGCTGCGCGCGTGGACGACGATCGAGCCCGCGCCGAGCTCGCGCATGGCGAAGGTCGAGCCGCCCGCGAGGTAGGCCACGCGGCGCAGCGCCAGCGACTGGATGTTGACGGTGAACGTCGTCGGCGCGTCCGCGCAGCGCGGGGTCGGCCAGGTGGCCACGACCCGGACCACGCCGGTGGCGATGGTCATGGCGCTGAGGCTGCCGCCGGCGACCTGCGTGTCGAGCGCTTCCAGGGCGAGGCCGGGGATGATGAGGTTCAGCCGACCGCCGTGGTCGCCGTTCTCGGCCTCGATGCCGAGCGTGTTGACCTGGGCCTGCTCCTGCTCGCGGCTCAGGTGCGCGAAGTGGACCGGCAGCGTGCTGCGGCGCTCGGCCGCCTCGCGTTGGGCGTCGCTGCGGGTCTCGATGCCGGGCTGGGGCGTCGCCGCGGCGTAGTCGGCGACGTCGGCCAGCGTGTCGAGGCGGATGCCGCTGCGGCTGAAGTGCTCGGGGCTCTGCTCGGCGCGGCGCACGAGGTCGAGCGCGGTGCCGACCGCGTCGGCGCCCCCGACGACGGCCTGCCCCAGGCTCGCTCGGTCGCGCTGGGGAGGCGTCGACGGCGTGACGTGGCCCTGCTCGTCGACGACGCCGGCCCGGACGAGCACGGCGCGGTGCGACTCGGCCTTGTGGAGGCGGAGCGCGATGGAGTACGCCGCGCCGGCCTGGCCCTGCGCCACCGCCAGGCTGAGCATCGACTGCAGGTTGGCGGACGCCGTCGGGTCGTCGGGGGGCACCTCCCAGATCGCCGGATCGTTGAGCTGGGCCACGACGGCGCGGCTCGGGTCGGGCGCCGCGCCGTCGTCGTGGGCGGTCCCGCCGGCCGCGCCGCTGGCCGCGCCTTCGGGTCGGGGTCGCGCCGCGGGCGTCGGCGCGCGCGGCGCCGCCGGGGTCGGCGAGCCGGTGTCGAGCTGCACCGCATCGGAGCCGCCTCCAGAGCCGCCCGCCGAGCGATCGAGGATCGGCTCCGCGCTGTGGCCCGCGACCACCGCGTCGGCCACCTGGTCGGCCTCGCGCTCGTAGCGGTCGCCGGCCCGGCCGACGCCGCCCGAGAGCGAGACGCCGCCGCGCTGCTGGATGACGTGGGCTGCCTCGTGGGCCGCCGTGTGCAAGCTCGGAGCGCCGCGGAAGGCAACCTTCGATCCGGTGGCGAAGGCGTTCGCGCCCATGGCTTCGGACGCCTGCGTCGCGGCCGCGCCGGTGTAGGCCTGGACGGCCCCGAGGTCGTGGTGGCCGAAGGCGCCCTGGATGCGCTCGGCGTGGGGCAGCGCCGCGCCGGGTCCGGCGGTCCCGGCCTCGGCCGCGGCCTGGAGCTCGCCCTGCGGGCGGGGCGCGCCGGCTTCACGCTGGACCGGTTGCCGGTCGCGGACGGCGTATCGACTGGTCATGCTCGGCTCCCGCCTGACGCGCACGCCGAGGCGGCGGGCCGGCGCCGACCCCCTCGTGTGGGTGATGCGGCGCGTTCGGAGCACCGCATCTCCTTGGACGTGCCAGGCGGGCGAAACCGAAGTGGCCTCGCGCGCGAGCCTACTGCAGGACGAGATCGTTCCGGTGGACGACCGGGTCGATGGCGCTCCGCTGCAGGCGCTCGGCGACCGCGTCGCTCCTCAGGCCGCGGATCTGATCGAGCGTCCTGGCGTCGTAGCCGACGAGCCCGCGCGCGACGATGGCCCCGTCGGGCCCCTTCACCGCGACCGCGTCGCCGCGCTCGAACCAGCCCTCGACGCCAGTGACACCGATCGGCAGGAGCGAGCTGCCGCGCGAGCGCAGCGCCTGGACCGCGCCCTCGTCGACCAGCACCGCGCCGTCGAGGCGCGACAGGAAGCCTATCCAGTGGCGGCGGCGATCGAAGCGCTTCTGCGGCAGGAACAGCGTCCCCTCCGACTCGCCGTGCGCGATGCGCAGCGCGATGCTCGGGTCGGAGCCGCTGGCGATGACCAGCGGGATGCCGGCCTCGACCGCGATGGCCGCGGCCTCGATCTTCGACACCATGCCGCCCGTGCCGACGCGGCTCCCGGCCGCTCCGGCCATGGCCCTGACGCTGGCGTCGATCTTCTCGACGACGGGCACCGGCTTGGCGCTCGGGTCGGTGCGCGGGTCGCGGTCGTAGAGGCAGGGGATGTCCGAGAGCAGGATGACCAGGTCGGCGTCGATGACGGTGGCGAAGGCTGCGGCCAGCCGATCGTTGTCGCCGAAGCGGAGCTCCTCGGTGGCCACCGTGTCGTTCTCGTTGGCGATGGGCACGACGCCCAGCTCGAGCAGCGCGAACATGGCGTGGCGCACGTTCAGGAACGACTTCCGCGTCGACAGATCCTCATGCGTCAGGAGCACTTGCGCGCACTGGACGGCGTGCCGGGCGAAGCTCGTCCGGTAGCGCGCCATGAGGTCGGCCTGGCCGACGGCGGCCAGCGCCTGCACCAGCGCCAGCTCCTTCGGCCGCTCGCTCATGCGCATGCACTGCATGCCGCAGGCGACCGCGCCCGAGGTCACCAGCGCCACCTCGAAGCCGGCGTCGCGCAGCGCGTGGATGGTGTCGGACAGCGCGTCGAGGCCGACCTCGGCCACCGTCGAGCTGCCGACCTTCAGCACCACGCGGCGCACGGCGCCGGCCGCTCTCACACCCTGGAGGGTCATCGCCGGCTCAGTCCTCGTCGCGCACGATCGAGGCGCCGAGCGCGCGCAGCTTCTCGTCGATGCGCACGTAGCCGCGATCGATCTGGCGGATGTTGTAGATGGTCGAGCGCCCCTTGGCCGCCAGCGCGGCGATGAGGAGCGCCATGCCGGCGCGCACGTCGGGGCTCTCGAGGCGCGAGCCGTAGAGCTGCGACGGCCCGACCACGACGATGCGATGCGGGTCGCAGAGGATGATGGACGCCCCCATGGCGATGAGCGAGTCGGTGAAGAACATCCGACCCTCGAACATCTTCTCGAAGAAGAGGACCGTCCCCTTCGCCTGCGTGGCGGTGGTGATGACGATCGACATGAGGTCGGTCGGGAAGGCGGGCCACGGCGCGTCGTCGATGCGCGGGATGGCGCCGTGCAGATCGCGGCGCACCTCCAGCGGCTGGTCGGGCGCCACGCGCACGCGCGCATGCGCGCCCTCGCCGAGGATCTCGGGGTGGACGCCGAGCTTCTTGAAGACGTGGCTGATCATGCGCAGCTCGTCGGGGCGCGCGCCGGCGATCTCGATGTCGCTGTTGGTCACGGCGGCGAGGCCGATCCAGCTGCCGATCTCGAGGTAGTCGGGGCCGATGGTGTGGCTCGTGCCGTGGAGGCGCTTGCTGCCGGTGATGCGCAGCGTGCCGGTGCCGATGCCGGAGATCTCGGCGCCCATCGACACGAGCATGCGGCAGAGACCCTGCACGTGCGGCTCGGCCGCGGCGTTCATGAGCGTGGTCTGCCCGTCGGCCAGCACCGCGGCCATGATGACGTTCTCGGTGGCGGTGACCGAGGCCTCGTCGAAGAAGATCTCGGCGCCGGTGAGCTTCTTCGCGTCGAGCTCGTAGACGTCGTTCATCTGGAAGTCGGCGCCCAGCGCCTGGAAGCCCATGAAGTGGGTGTCGAGGCGACGGCGGCCGATGACGTCGCCGCCCGGCGGTGCCAGCTCGACGCGGCCGAGGCGCGCCAGCAGCGGGCCGGCGAGCAGGATGGAGGCGCGGATGCGCTTGGCCAGGGACGCATCGACCTTGCCGCTCACGACGTCGGCGGCGGTGATGCGCGCCGTGTCGGGGGCGAGGCGCTCGACCTTGGCGCCCAGCGCCTCCAGGATCTCGAGCATGACGCGCACGTCGGCGATGTCGGGGAGGTTCTTCACCATCACCGGCTCGGCCGTGAGCAGCGTCGCGGCCAGCACCGGCAGAGCCTCGTTCTTCGAGCCGCTCGGCGTCACCGTGCCGCTCAGCCGAATGCCTCCCTCGATGACGAATCGCTCCATCTCGTTCCTCCCTGACTCACGCCGGCGCCACCATAAACGGGGCGCGGATCGCCGTCGATCTTTCCTGTTCGGGCTCGATCGGGCGCGGTGACAACGAACGATGGCCGGCCTCCATTCGGACGCGCCGAGCCCGCCGTTCGCGCGCCCGCGTCAGGTCGGAGCGGCCACCGGCGTGATGCGCCCGGCCTCGACCTGCCAGGTCGTGGCGTGGCCGCCCAGACGAATCCAGCGCCGGTCGGTGGTGGTGATGAAGACCTGGCCGCCGCCCTGGTCGAGCCGCTCCATGAGGAGGCGGTTCCGCGCCTCGTCGAGCTCGCTCGAGACGTCGTCGAGGAGGAACACCGGGAACACCCCGAGTGCCGCCTGGATGCGCTCGAGCTCGGCGATCTTCAGCGCTAGGACGAAGGCGCGGTGCTGGCCCTGGCTGGCGTAGATCCTGGCCGGGCGGCCGTCGATGCGGAAGTCGAGGTCGTCGGCGTGGGGCCCGCTCTTGGTGTAGCCGAGGCGCAGGTCGACCGGCCGCTGCGCCGCCAGCTTGGCCATGAACTGCTGGGCCATGACCTCGGGCGCCGCGCCGACCTCGCTGATGGCGGACGGCTCGTGGCCGATGCTGCCCCTGAGCTCGCCCGCGGTGATGGCGCTGAAGGCCGCCTCGAACAAGGGTCGGAAGCCCTCGAGGAAGAGGTGCCGCCGCTGCATGACGCGCGCGCCGTGGCGGGCGAGCTCGTGCTCGAACACCTCGAGCATGGTCGGGTCGAGCCCGGTCTTCGAGTAGCGCGCGTCCTTCAGCAGCTTGTTGCGGCTGTCGAGCGCAGCCTTGTAGCTCTTCAGCGTGACGAGGTGGTCGGGCCACACGGCGTAGATGGCGCGGTCGAGGAAGCGACGGCGCGCGGCGGGCCCGGACTTCGTGAGCTCGAGGTCGTCGGGTCCGAAGAGGACCGCGTTCAGGTGCGCGAACGACGACGGCAGGCTCGTCACCGGCTTGCCGTCGAGCACCACCTGCTTGCCCTTCGGCTTGAGCTCGACGGCCACCGTGCGCGCCACGTCGCGGCGCACGATCTCGCCGAAGATGCGCGCCCGGTCCTGACCGAAGCGGATCATCTCGGCGCTGCGCGAGTCCTTCGGGCTCCGGAACGCCGACAGCAGGTAGACGACCTCGAGGAAGCTCGTCTTGCCCTGGCCGTTCCGACCCTCGAGCACGTTGAAGCGCCGATCGGGCTCGATGCGGAAGGTCTCGAGGTTCCTGAAGCCCTCGGCCGCGAGCGCGGTCAGATACACGCGTCATTCCTAGGCTGCAGGGCGCTCAAAATGGTCCAGCTCCTAGGAGGCGCCCGAAGCGAGCGCGGAGGCGTACTCCAGTACGCCGCACAAGCGAGCGAGGGACCGACGACGGAGATGGGCCATTTTCAGCGCCCTGCTACACCCGCATGGGCATGACGACGAAGATCGCGCCCGGCTCCGACGGCGTCGTGATGACGGTCGGCGAGAACTCGTCGGTCATCTGGAAGACGATGTTCTCGCCCTTCACCACGCCGAGCACGTCGAGGAGGTAGTTGTAGTTGAAGCCGACCACCATGCCGTCGCCCTTGTAGTCGACGTCGAGCTCGTCGCGGCCCTCCCCGTAGTCGGGGTTCGAGGCGGTGACGGCGAGCTTCCCCTTCGAGAGCTCGAGCTTGATGATGTACGTTTTGTTCGACGTGAGGATGGCGTTCTTGCGGATTGCGCGGGCCAGGCGCTCGCGCGGCACGACCACGTGGATGGGCGCGCTCGGCGGGATGACGCGCGTGTAGTCGGGGTAGTTGTCCTCGATCTGGCGCACCGTGAAGGTCGTGCCGCCCGCGCGGAAGAGGATGACTCCGGCGGCGAAGCCGATCTCGAGGACGTCGCTCTCGACGTCGAGGAGGCGCTTCACCTCGGTGACGCCCTTCTTGTGGATGATGGCCGACAGCGTGTCCTTGCCGTGACCCTGGACCTCGGCCTCGAGCTCGACCTTCGAGAGGCGATGGCCGTCGGTCGAGACCATGGTGAGGCGCGAGAGACCGTCGCCCGAGCCCGGTTGGATCTTGAAGAAGACGCCGTTCAGGTTCATGCGCGTCTCGTCGTTGGACATCGAGAACGATGTCTTCTCGAAGAGGTCGCGCAGCGCCGCCTTCGGCAGCGTGAGCCACTTCACGTCGGCCGGCAGCTTCATCTCGGGGAAGTCGGCGGGCGTGATGCCGGCGAGCTTGAAGTGGGCGCGACCGGCCGAGATCTCGATCCAGTCGTTGGGCAGCGCGCGCAGATGCAGCGGGCTCTCGTCGAGGTTCTTCACCACGTCGAAGAGGCTCTTGCCGTTGATGGCGGCGAGGCCGGGCACGACCACCTCGGCCGGGATCTCGGCGACGATGGTGACGTCGTAGTCGGTGCCGAAGAGGCGGACCTTCGACGGCTGACCGCCGGACTCGGCGATCGACTCCACGAGGATGTGCGAGAGCACGTTGCTCGTGGACTTCCGGTCGACGACGCCCTGGGTCTTGTAGACGGCCGACAAGAATGTCGCGCGGTCGAGTCGCAGCTCCAGCGTGGCCATCGTCCTCTCTCCTTCGGTGACGCTTCGCCGGGGATGCCGGCGGACGGACCCTCGGTCCGGGTCGCATGCTTACCCGTTCTTTCCCGCGCGCTCAACTCACCTCGCGCGCGTGCGGTGACCGGTGCGATCGAAACGACCCATCGCGCGTGCGCGGGTGTGCGTCGTCGGAGCGGCGCGCGGACGCGTGCGCGCGCATGCGCGATCCGGGCGAGCGAAGGACGAGAACAAGAGAAGGGAAGGAAGGGAGGAAGGGAGAGAAAGGAAGGGAAGCAGGAGAAGAGAGAGAAGAGAGATCGATCCGTGATCAGGGCTGTGGGCTTTGGGGACAAGTCTGGAAGTCGCTCTGATCGCTCCGCTTCGAGAGGGGTCGAGCGGTGGAAGACCGGTGCACGCGATCCACGGATCAGCTGTGGAGAACCGGTGCATGCGTGAGCGCGGTGCGAAGGATCAACGGCCGTCCACAGGTGGATGCACGTCCTCTCCACCGACTTATCCGCAGCCTTTCCACAGGCGGTCTCGACGCACGCTCGCTTCGACGTGAGTCGCAACGTCGAGGTCGCCCGAGGGTCGGGCAAAATCGATTTCGCGAGGAGGCATCGGGTCGTCCCGAAGTCGCGTCGAGTAACCGTCACCGAGATGCTTGCGCAGGCCGTGAGGCGGGTGCTACCCAGGTTCTCGGTTCGGACGCGGAACCCGAGCAGAGACCGCGCACAAGGCGGATGACCTCGACGCCGACGGACCACTGGAAACGAGCGAAGCCCATTGCGGCACTCGAGACCAGCGCCAGGATGACCTGGCTTCGCCAGGGCGCCTGGCGAATCAGAACCACCCAACCTGATCGAAGTGACCTGGGCCCTCTGTTCACGCTCGTAGTCGCGGCTGCACCTATCGGGTGGGCTGCGGCCCCGGCCCGAATGCCATCGGGTCTCGCGGGCCGAGATCGATCATCGGCGTCGCCTGTGCGGCGCGACATCTTATAGGAGAGAGCTCTGCATCGCCCAGATGACCTGGTGCGAGGCAACCCCCGGCACACGCGCCGAGCTCGCTCCGACCGACTCTGCTGCGCCCCGCGCAGTGCTGGCGACGCCAGCCTGACGAGCGCACCGAGGCGGAACGATTCTTCGCTACATCATCAACTCGCCAGGAGAGCCTGGCTTCGTCGGGTCGCCTGACGAACCTTCGAGGGAACCCCCGAAGCGAGCACCGCCGTGCCCGCTCCGCGACACGAAGCGCACGCGTCCGAATCCGTTCGAGCGCCGCGCGTGAGGGAAGCCTTGTCCGTGGAACTCTGGAACAAAACCCTGAGCAGCCTGCGCGAGCGAGTCGAGCCGTACGACTTCAAGCACTGGATTGCCCCGGTTCAGTGCGACCGGCTCGACGAAGGCGGCCGCACCATCGTCCTCTCGGTGCCCGACGACTCGCACGGTCGCTGGCTCGAAGAGCACTTCGTGGGCGAGATCAAGTCGGCGCTCAAGCGCATCACCGACGACGACTACGACGTCTCGTTCACGTCGTCGCTCGACGGCCCCGGCGAGGCGCGGGGGGCGGCGGCGCCGACGTCGAACGCGCACGGGTCGAGCCGCGTGGCCGAGCCCACCTCCTCCGCTTCGGGAGCTCGGCGTCCCATGGCCAACCACGACGCGCATGACCGCGGCCACGACGCGCCGTCGCGAGAGGCCTCGCAGGACGTCGAGGGACCGACGGTGTGGCCGACGCTGGTCGACCGCTACCGCTTCGCCTCGTTCGTCGACGGGCCGACCAACCAGTTCGCCATGAGCGCGGCGCGCGGCGTCGCCGATCACCCGGGCACGCTCTACAACCCGCTCTTCATCTTCGGCGGCGTGGGCCTCGGCAAGACCCACCTCCTGCACGCGGTCGGGCACGCCGTGCTCGGCAAGAACCCGCGGGCGCGCGTCCGCTACGTGACGTCGGAGCAGTACGTCAACGATCTGATCGCCGGCATCCAGCGCAACGAGATGAACCAGTTCCGCGCGCGCTATCGCGACAACTGCGATGTGCTGCTCGTCGACGACATCCAGTTCATCGCCGGCAAGGACCGGTCGCAGGAAGAATTCTTCCATATGTTCAATACGTTGCACAGTCTGCACAAGCAGATCGTGCTGACGTGCGACCAGCTGCCGCAGTCGATCCCCGACATGGAGGATCGGCTGAAGTCGCGTCTCCAGTGGGGCCTCATCGCCGACATCAAGCCGCCCGGCTTCGAGACGCGCGTGGCCATCTTGAAGCGGAAGGCCGAGGCCGACGGCGTCGACCTGCCCGACGACGTGGCCATGGTCGTCGCGCGCCACGTGACGCGGAACGTGCGCGAGCTCGAGGGCGCGCTGATGCGCCTCGTCGCCACGGCCAAGATGATGAACCGGCCGCTCGACGTGGACCTCGCCCACCAGGCGCTCGGCAACATCATCGGCAAGACGCTCGAGCGCATCGCGCCCGACACGGTGCTGAAGGCGGTGTGCGCCGAGTACAAGGTCAGCCCGAGCGAGCTCAAGGGGCCGCGGCGCCATCGCAACATCACCGTGCCGCGGCAGATCGCCATGTACCTCGTGCGCGAGCTCACCGACGAGAGCCTGCCGCAGATCGGCGCCTTCTTCGGCGGCCGCGATCACTCGACGGTCATCAACTCGCTGAAGCGGGTCGAGGCGCTGCGCGACGCCAACCCGGAGATCCGGGCGCAGATCGATCGCGTGCGCCGGTCGCTGCGCGACTGAGTGGATCGGATGGCCTCGCTCCGCTCACCGAAGTGAGATACCTCCGCTCGCCGACGTGAGATACGCGCGGCTCCGACCTCAGGGGGAGGCGACGACGTCGTAGCCGGCGTCGTGCACGGCCTTCGCGAGCGCCGCGTCGCTGGCGTCGCCGGTCACGGTGGCGCGCTTCGCCGTGAGCTCGACCTTCACGTCGCTGACGCCGGGCACGGCGCGCAGCGCCTTGTCGACGTGGGCGACGCAGTGGCCGCAGGTCATGCCCTCGATGGCGAGCGTCACGGTCTTCGACTGCATGGGGACCTCCAGGATGATCGGGCGCGTGCGCTTCAAGCGCAGCGAGTTGAGCACGACGGACACGCTCGAGAGCGCCATGGCCAGGCTCGCCACGACCGGCGAGAGGTAGCCGAGCGCGGCCAGCGGGATGGCCACGACGTTGTAGCCGAAGGCCCAGGCCAGGTTCTCGTGGATGACGCGCAGCGCGCGGCGGGCGAGCGCGAAGGCGGTCGCGACCGAGGCCAGATCGCCATGTAGGAGCGCCACGTCGGCGACCTGCAGCGACACGTCGGCGCCGTGCCCGACGGCCAGGCCGACGTCGGCCAGCGCCAGCGCCGGGGCGTCGTTGATGCCGTCGCCGAGCATGGCGACGCCGCCCTTCTGGCCGCCCGACGCGCGCGCGTCGCGGATGGCCTGGGCCTTCTGATCGGGGCTCACGCCGGCCCGGACCTCGCGGACGCCGAGCTCCCTGGCGATGGCCATGGCGCTCTCCTGGCGATCGCCGGTGAGCATGACCACGGTGACGCCGCTCGCGGCCAGCGCGGCGACGGCGGCGCGCGCGTCGGGCTTGGGCGCGTCGCGCAGCGCCAGCGCGCCGGCCAGCGCGCCGTCGACCGCGACGAAGACCGGCGTCCGACCGTCCGCGGCCCAGGCGCTGGCGCGCGCCTCGAGCGGCGCCGTGTCGACGCCGCGCGGAGCCAGGAACGCGGCGCTGCCGATGAGGACGTGGCGCCCGTCGACGCGCGCCTCGACGCCGCCGCCGGCCAGCGCGTGGAAGTCGCTCGCGGGCGGGAGCGCGAGGCCGCGCGCCGTCGCGGCGCGCACGATGGCCTGGCCCAGCGGGTGCTCGCTGGCGTGCTCGGTGGCCGCGGCCAGCGCCAGGAGCCGATCGCCATCGCCGCCGTGCGCGTCGACGTCGGTGAGCTCGGCGCGGCCGGTCGTGAGCGTGCCGGTCTTGTCGGTGAAGAGCAGCGTCGTCCGGGCCAGCGCCTCCAGCGTGGCGCCGCCGCGGACGAGGATGCCGAGCTCGGCGGCGCGCCCGGTGGCGACCGCGACCGCGGCCGGCGTGGCGAGGCCGAGCGCGCACGGGCAGGCGATGACCAGCACCGCGACGGCGCGCTCGAGGCCGGTCAGCGGATCGGCGGCGAGCGCCGTCACGATGAAGGTCAGCGCGGCCAGGCCGAGCACGATCGGCACGAACACGGCGGCGATGCGATCGGCCGCGCGCGCGACCGGCGCCTTGTCGCCCTGGGCGCGCTCGACGGCGTCGACGATGTGGCCGAGCGCCGTGTCGCGGCCGGTGCTCGTCACGGCCATGACGAGGCTCCCGTCGACGAGCAGCGTGCCGGCGTGGACCACCGCGCCGACGCCCTTGTCGACCGGCATGCTCTCGCCCGACAGCACCGCCTCGTCGAGCGCGGCCTGACCCGAGCCGACCGTGCCGTCGGTCGGCACGCGCCCGCCCGGGCGCAGGCGGACGTGGTCGCCGGGGCCGAGCGCGGCGACCGGCGTCTCGACCTCGGCGTCGCCGTCGAGGCGCATGGCGCGCTCGGGCACGAGGCCGACGAGGCCGCGCACGGCGTCCGACAGGCGGCGGCGGGCGCGCGCCTCGAGGCGCTTGCCGATGAGCACGAAGGCCACGATGGCGGCCGAGGCCTCGAAGTAGAGGTCGAGCGTGGCCGCCAGCGAGCGTCGCGACCGCCAGCATGGCCAGCGACGAGAGCCAGGTCGCGAGCGTGCCGAGCGCGACCAGCGTGTTCATGTCCGGGCTCTTCTTCGCGACGGCGCCGAAGCCGAGCCGGAGGAAGCGCCTGCCGGGCCCGAACACCACCACGCCCGCGGCGGCGGCGTGCAGCCACAGGACGGCCGGGTGATCGAGCGCGGGGACGGCGCCGTGGAGCATGGCCATCGACAGGAGCGGGATGGTCAGCACCAGGGCCAGGCGCTGGTCCTTCCGCAGCGCGCGCGCCTCGGCCTCCTCGGCCGCCTCGAGCGCGTCGGCCCGGCTCTGCGCGTCGCGCCTGGCCGCGCGCGGCACCTCGTAGCCGGCGCCGGTCACGGCCGCGCGCAGGAGGTCCTCCGAGGCCTGGCCCTCGATGGTGGCGGTGCGCGTGACCAGGTTCACGCGCGCCTGCTCGACGCCGGGGACGGCGCTCAACGCCTGCTCGACGCGGCGCACGCAGGCGGCGCAGGTCATGCCGACGATGGGCAGCTCGGTGGTGGTCGTCGCGGTCGGGGTCGGCGTCGCGGTCGGGGTCGGCGCGGTCACGGCGGGCTCACGCGCAGGATGGTCATCATGCCGTGGGCGTGCGGCAGGATGTGGCAGTGGGCCATCCAGTCGCCGGGGTTGTCGGCGTGGACGCGCAGGCGCGCGACGTCGCGCAGGCCGAGGTCGAGCGTGTCCTCGATGGTCTTGTGGGCGGGCACCACGCCGTTCTGCGACAGCACCTCGAAGGGCATGCCGTGGAGGTGGAACGGGTGGTGGGTGGGCGACAGGTTGCGCACCTCGAGGGTGACGTCGGCGCCCAGCGCGACCTCGGGGATGGTCACGTCGGGGAAGGTCTCGCCGTTGATCATCCAGCCGCGGTCGCTGCCCTCGAGCACCCACAGCACGTCGGTCGCGCCGGGGTCCGGCGTGGGGAGCGCCCCGTCGAACGGCCAGTCCAGCGGCTCGGGGGGCGCGGCTCGTCCAGCGACGCGCATCGCAAAGAGCTCGATAGGCGCCGACGGGTCGGGCACCAAGCCGCCGTTCAGCGACCAGCGGTCGGTGGTTACGGCGACGTCGTGCGCTCCGACCCGCCAGACCACGTCGGCGCGATCGCCGGGCGCGAGGACCAGCCGATCGTCGGGGCCGAGCTCGCGCGCCGCGTGGGCCAGGCCCTGGTCGGTGCCGATGACGGTCATGGCCGCGTCAGGCGTGCCCGCGAGCGCCAGGTAGCCGGTGTTGGACGCGTTGACGAGGCGCCCGCGCACGGTCGTCCCGGCGCGCTCGGCGAAGGTCGGATGGTCAAGGCCATTGACGATCCAGCGGCGCATGCGGTCGTCGACGCCGCTGCCGTGATCGTGGCCGGCCATGCCGTCGCTCGGGGTGTCGCTGGCGTCGGCGGCCGCCTCGTCCCAGGTTTCGAAGACCAGCCCCAGCACGTCGTCCACGGGCCGGCTCGTCCGGGCTCGTCACGATGAGCGCGCCATAGAGGCCGCGGTCGACCTCGCGCGCCGAGTCGAAGTGCGGGTGGTACCAGTAGGTGCCGGGCCGATCGAGCACGAAGCGCGCGGTGAAGCGGGCCCCCGGCGCGATGGGCGCGCTCTGCCAGGTGACGCCGTCCATGGCCCACGGCACGTGCACGCCGTGCCAGTGAACGGTGGTCGGCAGATCCATGGCGTCGTCGATGTCGACGACCAGCGTGTCGCCCACCTCGGCGCGCAGCGTCGGGCCCGGGACCTGACCATTGAACGCCAGCGCCTGGACGCGCTCGCCGGCGATGACGACGTCGGCCGGCGCGGCGCGCAGCGCGACGTGCACGACGTCGTCGGCCGGGTCCTGATCGCGGGCGACCGCCGGCTCGTGCGGCGGCTCGCGCGCGTCGTCGCCGCAGCCGGCGCTTGCCACGAGGCCCCCGAGCGCGCACGCCAGCGTCAGCGCGCGGCTCATCGCGTGGCCTCGGCCATGAGCGAGTCGACGAGCGGCCAGCCGCGCTCGGCCGCCAGCGCGAACGGCCAGGCGCGATGCACCAGCACCGCCCGCACCCGCGGCGCGGTGCAGCCGGGCGGGCGCGCGAAGCGGTGGGTGCTGGTCCACGCGTCGCGCGGCAGGAGGCGGTTGTCGCTGGCGACGTCGACGGCCAGGAAGTGCGGCACCATGCGCCGACCGTCCGCGCCGACCATGACGCGGGCGAAGGCGAACCCGGGCGCACCGGCCATGGCGGCAGCCGGGCTGCGATCGGCGGGCAGCCCTGACGGGTGCGCGAGGTAGGCCACGTCGCCGTCGGGCAGCGGCCGATCGAAGGTCGCCGTGCCGTCGTCGGCGAGCGCGATCACGGTCGACGTCCCGACCGCGCTCTCGACCGGCAGGCCCTTCGCGGCCGCGTCGAAGGCGCCGGCGCCGGCCTTGGCGAATGGACCGAAGCCATTGTAATCATAGAATGATCCGGGTCGCGCCACCACCCGCACCACGTCGCCCACATGCGCCTCGGGCCAGCGCGTCCAGGCGTCGCCGGCCGCGCGCGTGGCGATGGCGCCGGCGTAGTCGGGCAGCACGTCGCCGCCGATGGCGTCGAGCGTCGTCGCGCTGGGGGTGTCGTCGCAGCGCGCCTCGACCAGGACCATGACCGTGCGCAGCGGGTCGCCGGTCGGCAGCGCGTGGCCGGGCCCGACGTTCTGCACCGTCACGCGCGCGACCACCTCGCGATCGGAAAGCTCCTTGTCGATCGTCAGGCGCGCCGCCAGCTCGAGCATCCTGCTCTCGCGCTGGCGCGGCCCGAGGAAGCTGTGGGCCCGCACCGCGCCGGGCGGGCGCATCCAGCCGGCCGCGACGCCCGGCCCGTTGTCCATGAAGAGCTGCAGATCGGCCGCGTTCCACACGCTCGGCGCGGGCGGCATGTGGCAGCCCTGGCACGGCGCGCCGCCCGCCGCGGCCGGGTCGCTGCCCACCTCGCTGACGGGCTCGCCGTCGGCGTCGCGCGGCCCGAGCGGGCTCGCGCGCCACTCGGAGAACGTCGTCTGCACCGGCAGCGTGCCGTCGGGCCAGCGCGTCCGATCGATGGTCGCGCCCGGCGCCAGCACCGCCTGCATGAGCTCGTGGCAGCCGGCGCACAGCGTCGCCTCGTGGAAGTGGTCGCGCGCCACGAGGCCCATGCGCGGGTTCGGCACGTCGCGGTCGGGCCCGAAGGTGAGCGGCTTCCAGCGCCCGAGCGCCAGCGACGGCGACGGCTCCGATGGCCGGTGCAGGCGGAGCCGCCCGGCGATGCCGGCGGGCGTGCCCGGGCTCAGATCGATGGCCTCGACGCGATGGCACACGTCGCAGTGGACGCCGTAGTCGAGCGCCGTGCCGCTGGCGTCGCGCAGATCGCGGCCGCCGAGCGCGGGCGCCGCGCCTTGATCGATGCCCGGCGCGTGGCAGTCGGCGCAGCCGCCGAAGATGGTGGCGTGGCTCGGGTCGGCGTTCAGGCTCGGGATGACGCCCGCGCCGAGCTCGCAGCGCGACGGCGACGGCTCGCCCTTGATGGTCGAGCCCGGCACCCAGTGACCGCCCGCGGCACCGCACGCCACCTGGGTGCGGAGCCCGTCGGCCGTGCCGCGATAGAGGTCCTGCACGACCGGGTTCGACGCCGCCGTGCGGTGCGGCGAGGCGTACCAGGCGTCGTTCATGGTGACGTGGCAGTGGCCGCACTGGGACGTCGTGTCGCGGCGGCCGGGGTCGCCCGGATCCTGGAAGGCGTAGGCCGGGTTGTCGGGGCCGATCGCGGTCAGATCGATGGCCAGCTCGGTGGCGCCCGGCGTCCACGCCACGCCCTCGATGCGCGCCGACGGGACCGACGCCATGAACACGAGCTCGCCCTCGACACTATGATCGATGGGCATGCTGGTGCGGCCGTCGCCGTCGGTGATGCCGACCGCGCCGCCCATGCCCGACGTCCCGCCTTGCACGACGCGCGCGCCGGCCACCGGCTGGCCGTCGAGCATCACGACGATCACGACCGATGCTTGATCCGCATCGCGACCGGCGTCGCCGCAGGCCGCGGCGGCGGCCAGGACGATCGCGATGGGGAGGGCGCGCCGCATGGGCGCCGGCACCTTGCCACGCCGGCGCGGGCCGGACCACCATCATGCCGTCGCCGCGCGTCGGCCGACCGTGTGCGGTGTCGACCCCGCACATGCGGCGGTTGCCTGGGCCGCGCGAGAATCGGCTTGACACTCGTCGGAGTGGGATGGTTCATAGCCGCCTCTTTTCTCGGGAGACGTCAGTGACCAAGCGCACGTATCAGCCCCACAACCGAAAGCGGAAGAACACGCACGGGTTCCGCGCGCGCATGGCGACGCACAGCGGTCGGAAAGTCCTGTCGGCCCGCCGCAAGAAGGGTCGCAAGCGCCTGACGGTCGAGACGCCGAAGAAGTGATGGCCGCCACGGAGGCGACCTCGCCCGACGGGACGATCACGATCACAGGTCCCGTCGAGCGACGCCCTGAAGCGCTGCCCAAGGCGTGCCGCATCCTGCGCCGCCACGAATTCCTCCGGATCCAGGGGCAGGCGCCACGCATCCACGGCCCGCGCCTGATCCTGCAGTTCTTCGTGAGGGGCGCCGGGCCCGGAACACGGGCTTCCGGCCCGTGGATCGAGAGCCGCATCGGGCTGACCGTCTCCAAGAAGGTCGGCAACGCGGTGATCAGAAATCGCCTCAAGCGCTGGTTGCGCGAGGCGTTCCGGCGCGCGCCGCCCGAGCTGCGACCGCGCCGCGAAGCGGGTCAGCCCAAGGGCGGGCCCGACTCCCCGGCTCCCTTCGATCTGGTCGTCACCGTCAAGCGCGGCATCGACGACTTCTCCCACGCGGTCCTCCGCGACGAGCTCCTCCATGGTATCGCGCGCCATCTCCAGTCCCGGCCCGCGCGCGGCGGACCCGGGAAAGCCCAGGCCAAGCGGCATCCGCCGCGTGGTGGCGGTGTCGGCGAGGGGCATCGATGACACGCTGGCCTTGCCGTTCCGCGGGGTCGTCTGGGTGTACCGCCAGACGTTCTCGCTGGCGCTCACGCCGCGGTGCCGATACTGGCCGAGCTGCTCGGAGTACGCCGCCGACGCGCTCCGCCTCCATGGCTTCTTCAAGGGCACGGCGCTCGCCAGCTGGCGACTGCTCCGCTGCAATCCGTTCAGCAAGGGCGGCTGGGATCCGGTGCCGCCTTCGCGGCGCGCGGGTGCTCCGAGCCGAACCGCGCCTCCCGTCGGCCACCCAGACGGGACGAGTGAGTAGATGCACCTCAGATCAGTGACACCGCTAGCCACCCTGGCCCTCAGCCTGGCCGTCGTCGCGGGCCTCGTCCCGCTCGGGCTCGGCGGCTCGGCCCGCGCCCAGGGCGAGCCGACCGGCGCGGAGACCGCCGCCCCGGCGCCGCTCGACATCGGCGCCAAGGTCCCCGGCGTCTTCGCGACGCAGTCGCGCGAGGCCGCCAACGGCCAGTTCGAGCGCGAGGAGACGCTGACCGTCGGCATCCCGCCGGCCCAGCCGCTCGTGGTCTACACGCTGACCACGCGCAACGGCACCATCTCCGGGGCCTCGCTGCGCGAGGAGCGCTATCAGCGCGCGGCCACGCCGTCCTTGCCCGGCGTGCCGCCCGAGAAGATCGCCGCCGGTCCGATCGACATGGTCTCGACCTGGTCGACGCGGCAGCTGCCCTTCGCGACCAACTTCGAGGAGCTCGGCTACTCGGCCCCGGCCATCGTCGCCGTCCGCCGCGGCGCGGTCGACGGCGTCATCGAGAACGGCATGCTGCTGGCGCCGGCCGCGCGCGAGAAGCTGGCCGTCGACAAGCCGGTCGTGGCCGGCGACGAGCTCATCGTGACCGCGCCGGCCAACGCCGCGCGGAGCTACACGGTGAAGCTCGTCTCGAGCGGCGGCACCATTACGCCCGACCCGGCCTTCCCGCCCGGCAAGGCCACCGGCGTGGCCTACGAGATCCGTAGGAAGGGCGACCTCAAGACGCTCTACGAGGCCGACCCGACCTACACGCGCGTGAGCCCCGAGGCCGGCCTGCCGGTCATCTACGTGTGGCCCGATCCGAAGAACGACGAGTCGCCGGTCTACATCGAGCGCCGCTTCGACGCCGGCAAGCAGCCCTACGAGCTGGTGCTGTCGCTGACCGTCCACAACCTCGGCGACCAGGTGCTGCGGGTGAACCCGGAGATCCGCGTGGCCGCCTGGCAGCACCCGCAGAACATGGCCGGCGGCGGCATGTTCGGCGGGCCGACGCCCATCATGGAGGGCACCTGCCAGACCATCGAGGGCGCCGAGCACGCGCCCTTCAAGTCGCTGCACGAGAAGGCCATCGACCACATGCAGCAGGTGCCGACCGACGGCGCCATCGAGATCCAGCGCCACGGCATCCCGACCACCTGGGCCGGCGTCGGCACCAACTACTTCCTGTCCGCGGTGGTGCCGATCGTCCAGGCGCCGGGCGGCCAATGCAAGATCGCGCTGCGCGACTTCGAGCCCGCCTCGCCCGGCCACTGGGTGCTCGCGGCGTCGTGGATCGGCTCGAACGTGCAGACGCTCCAGGGTCGGCCCATCGGCACCGGCCAGGTCGGCAGCGGCGCGTGCGTGCCGAGCTGGCTGCCGGAGACCTCGGCGACGGCCAAGGGCGCGCTCCGCTGCGGCGCGGCCATGGCCACGCTCGGCCTCCCCGACACGGCCTCGGCGCGCGACGTCGAGCAGGCCTGGGGCAGCAAGCGCAAGGCCGGCGGCGACCTCACCGCGGTCGACCGGGCGCACGAGGCGCTGGCCGGTCGCAAGCAGGCGACGTGGCGCTTCTCGCTCTACAACGGCCCGAAGGAAGAGGCCGCGCTGGCCGCGACCAGCCCCGACCTCGAGGCCTCGCTGCGCTTCGGCTGGATGACCTTCGTCGGGCGCCCGCTGCACAAGGTGCTGGTGTGGTTCTACAACGGGCTCGGCAGCTGGCCGCTGGCCATCATCCTCCTGACCATCATCCTGAAGGGCCTGACCTGGCCGCTCAACTCGCGGAGCTACCGCTCGCTCCAGAAGATGCAGGCCCTGAAGCCGAAGCTCGAGGAGCTCAAGCGCAAGACCGGCGACGACAAGCAGCGCTTCCAGCAGGAGCAGATGGCGCTCTACCGCAGGGAGGGCGTGAACCCGCTGGCCAGCTGCCTGCCGATGCTCTTGCAGTTCCCGATCTGGGTCGGTCTCTACGGCTCCATCCTCGGCTCGGTCGAGCTCTACCACGAGCCGCTCGGCCTCTGGGTCCCGGACCTCTCGGCCCCCGACCCCATCTTCGTGATGCCCATCCTGCTCGGCATCCTCATGTTCGTTCAGACTTGGCTCACGCCCAGCGCGGGCGGCACGGACGGTATGCAGGCGAAGATCATGAAGTACGGTATGCCGCTGCTCTTCACGACCTTCATGCTCTTCCTCCCTTCGGGCCTCGTGCTCTACATCATCGTGAACACCGCCCTGACCATCGGGCAGAACGTCCTCATCCGGCGAAGGTTTAAGCCAGCATGACCACCTACACGGGAAAGAACCTCGAGACCGCTCTCCAGAAGGCCGCGCAGGCTACGGGCAGCTCCGTCGAGGCGCTGAAGTACGAGGTGCTCGCCGGGAAGACCGGCGGCTACGCGCTCATCAAGGTCATCGGCACCGCCCAGGTGAAGGCCGCGGCGCCGGCGCCGCTGGTCGAGAGCCTGTCGGGCACGCCGGGCGAGGGTGGGAGGGTGGCGGCGAGTCGAGCGATCGGCCGCGCCGTGACGACCGTCCGCCGCGGCGGCGACCGCGGTGGCGACCGGGGCGCGCGCGGTGGTGACCGCGCTGGACGCGGCGGCGACCGCGGTGGCGACCGTGGTCCGCGGCCGGAGCGCGGCGGCGACCGCGGCGATCGGGGCCCGCGTCCCGAGCGCGGCGACCGCGGTGGCGATCGCGGGCCGCGGCGTCGCGACGAGCAGGACCTGCCGCCCATCCCGGCCGACGGGCCGACGGCCGTCACGGTCGAGGTCGAGGGCGAGCTCACGGCCTTCGGCCAGCGCACGCAGGAGGTCCTGGTCGGGCTGCTCGAGCGCATGGGCTTCGGCGCCAAGGTGAAGATCGTCGAGACCGCCGACGAGGTGGTCGCCGACCTGCACAGCGGCGTCTATCACGACGCGCTGGTGCACAAGGAGCTCGAGCTCCTCGACGCCCTGGAGCACCTGCTCGAGAAGTCGGTGCACCTCCCCGGTGAGACCGGCGACGACAAGCACAACCGGAAGAAGATCCACCTCGACTCGAATGGCTTCCGCGCCAAGGCCGACGTCGACCTCGCCCACTCGGCGCGCCACATGGCCGAGCGCGCCATCGACGAGCGCCGCGTCTTCAAGCTCGGGCCGCTCGATCCGCGCGCCCGCCGCGTCGTGCACATGACGCTGAAGGAGATGGCCGGCGTCGTGACGAAGTCGGAGGGCGAGGGCGTCTTCCGCCGCGTCTGCATCATCCCGAAGGGCGCCGAGAACCCCATCGATGAGGCCATGTCGGTGCCCGACGACGGCGCCGCCGAGTGACCGCGGGCCGTTGAAGAGGGCCAGCCGCTAGACCTGCACGGCGGAGATCTCGACGCGGATGGCCCTTTCTCAATGGCCTGCTAGCGCATCCACGGGAGGGGGTCGAGGGCCACCCCGTCCTTCCGCAGCTCGAGGTAGAGGCGCGCGCCGAAGAAGCTCTCGGTGGCGCCCATGGCGCCGAGCGGCGTGCCCGTCTTCACCTTGTCGCCGACCTTCACGTCGATGCTCGCGAGGTGGGCGTAGAGCGTCGTGTAGCCCATGGTGTGGTCGAGCACGACGACCTTGCCGAGCCCCTGGATCCAGCCGGTCCAGGCGACCCAGCCCCAGTAGATGGCGCGGATGTCGACGCGCTCGCCGTCCTTGGGCGGGCGCATCGGGACCATGTGCAGGCCGTGCCACGTCGAGCGCACGCCGAGGTAGATGCGGGCGCCGAAGCCGCCGACCAGGTCGGGGTTGCGGATGGGCACCGCCAGGCCGCCGCGCGTCTCCTCGAAGTACATGCGCGGGCGGTCCTTCGGCGCGGCCGCGGTGAGGCTCTCGACCTTGGCGGCGATCTCCGGGTCGAGCTTCTCCATCTCCTGGGCGTAGGCGGCGTAGAACTCGGGCTCCTTGACGACGGCGGCCTCGAGCGCCTGGCGCTCCTCCTGGTCCCAGGCCAGCTCCTGCTCGACGTAGCCAATCGCCTGGCGCGTGCGCTCGAGGTTCCTCGCCCGGCGCGCGCGGTCGGCCTCGGCCATGCGCCACATGGTGAGGCGCAGCTCGTAGACGAAGACGCGCGCGTAGTCGTCGACGGTCAGGCGATCGGCCGCCGCGCGCGCGAGGTCGGCGTCGCCCCACGAGGCCTGCCCGAGCGTGCGCGCCAGACCCGACACGCGGCGCAGCCGATCGAGCGCGGCGATGCGCGCGCGCACGGCGGCGCGCGCGGTGTCGAGGTCGGCGGTCATGGCCTCGACGTGCGCGGTCTGGCGTTGGAGGTCGGCGTCGAGCGCGGCCTCGAGCTCGCGCGCCTTGACGAGCTCGGCCTGGCGCCGCTCGATGTCCTGGTCGAGCCGATCGCGCGCCGCGAGGATCGACTCCTCCGGCCGCAGCAGCCGGCGGATGTCGGTCTGCGGCGTGCGCGGCGCCGGCGCCACCGGCTCGGGCACGACCAGCGTCGCCAGCTCGCCCACCGTCGGCGGCCGCGCCGCCGCGCGCGGAGCCAGCGCCGCCGCGGTCAGCGTCATGAGCAGGCACAGCCCGAGGCCGGCCCTCATGGCGCGACCGGGGCGCGCCGGATGCTGAGGAACGCGCCGATGAGCGCCATGCCGATGCCGCCGGCCAGGCACCAGGCGAAGAACGGCGCGCCCAGCATCGGCGCGCTCTGGCCGAGCCCGGGCACGAGGTGGGCGACGGCCAGGAGCTTGTCCTGCACGAGGCCCGCGCCGAGCAGCGCGGCCACCGCGCCCAGCGCGCCGAGGAGCCCGGCGGCGGTGTAGTGCGGCAGCTCGACCCAGCGCGCGGTGGCGCCGAAGGCGCGCGCCAGCGCCATGTGGTCCCGGTCGAGCTCGTAGCGGCGGCGCACCATCTGCGCGATGAGCGCGGTCGCGACGATGAGCGCGGCCAGGCCGAGGCCGAGCCCCACCCAGCGCACCATCGACGACAGCGCGAAGAGCGTCTTGATGTGGCCCGGGTTCCACGGCAGCGCGATGACCCCCTGCACACCTGAAAGCTCCTTGACGAGCTTGTCGAGGCGCTCGAGCGAGCCCGAGTCGAGGCCGCCCGGGTCGAGCTTCAGGTCGATGGTCACCGGGCTCGGGATGGCCAGGTCGTCGAGGCCCACCATGAGGTCGGGGCCGAGCACCTTCGAGAGGCGCTCGCGCTCCTCGGCCGGCGTGCGGATGGTGACCACCGCGACCTCGTCGGGCGCCGCCAGCTTGTCGGCGATGGCCTTCACCTGCGCCGCGTCCAGCGCCGGGTCGAGGCTCGCCGTCACGTAGAGGCCGTCGGCCAGCGCGTCGGAGGCGGCGCCGGCCTGGAGCCCGACCCAGCTCGCCACGCCCACGAAGAAGAGCGCGTGCGCGACGGCCAGCACCGCGCACAGCGCCAGCACCGGCTGCGCCACGAGGTGACGCCAGGCCTGCTCGAGGGCGCGGCTCACGCGTCACCTCGCGCGCGGCCGTCGCTCGGGCCGGCGTCCTCGATGAGGAAGCCCTTGTTGAGGAGCACCACGCGCTCGCTGAAGCGCTGCAGCAGGTTCCGGTCGTGGGTCGCGATGACCACGGTCGTGCCGCGCGACTTCAGGTCGCGCAGCATCTGCACGACCGCCACCGCGCTCTCCGGGTCGAGGTTGCCGGTCGGCTCGTCGGCCACGATGAGCGCCGGCTCGTTGACGATGGCGCGGGCGATGCCGGCCTTCTGCTGCTCGAGGCCGGAGAGCCACGCCGGCTGGGCGTCGGCCAGGCGCTCGAGGCCGACCATCTCGAGGACCTGGTCGACGCGCTGGCGGACCTTCTTGGCGTTGACGCCGACCACCTCGAGCGGCAGCGCCACGTTGGCCCGCACCGAGCGGTCGGGCAGGAGCCGCACGTCCTGCCACAGCGTGCCGATGCCGCGCCGGAAGAACGGCAGCTGGCTCGCCTTGAGCGTGGCGAGGTTTCGTCCGGCCACCAGGATCTGGCCCTCGGTGGCCGCCAGGTGGGCCGTCACGAGGCGCGTGAAGGTGGTCTTGCCGGCCCCGGAGCGGCCCGAGACGAAGGCGAGCTCGCCCTCGTGGATGCGCACGGAGACATCACGCAAAGCTTCGATCCCATTCGGGAAGCGCTTGGTGATGTGATAGAGCTGGATCATGTCGTCGACGCCTCTGTGCGCGTTCGGCTGCGTGGATTCTCGTCCTGCTCTTCACTTCGGCCACGCTTCGCGTCGCCTGCGTTGCAGAGCAGGACCCGCACAGCCGAACGCTGGGGCGAGCACGAGGCCGGACAACGCGCGAAGTTCCTGACCACGCTCGCCCGCCGCGCGCCCGACGGCCGGCCAGAACCCGTTGACAGCCTCTTTCCCCCGCGGTACGCGCGCCCCCGAAGGCCCTGAAGTCCACGACCCGAAATATTGCGGGCCGGAGGTTTACCGAGCGGGCCGCCGCGATCCTGGGGGAGCCTCATTGCGCGCCGCGCACGGGGCAAACACATCAGCAAGGAGCCACGTCCGCATGAACCTTCGTTCCGCCGCTCTCATCACGGCCATCGCCGGCACGCTCGTCGGCCCGGCCGCCTTTGCGACCGAGGCGCGCATCCGCTCGATGGGCGGGGGCGTGAAGCTCTGGACCATCGAGGACGAGTCGAACATCTACGACTTCCCCTCGCTGCTCGTGCGCTACGGCAATCGCGTCTATCTCGACAACCTGCAGCCGGGCACCAACGACGGCGAGATCTTCCCGAACGGGCGCTTCGGCTTCCACTACAACCTGTCGGACGACACCGTCATCGCCTTCTTCGGCGCGCACGAGGACTCGACGACGCGGCCTGCCGGCAGCGGCTTCAACGTGGCCGGCAACCTCGTCAACGGCTTCTCGACCTTGGGCGTCGCCTTCCAGGCGAGCCAGGCCGGTGAGTCGGGCGGCGGCACGACCGAGCCCATGGCCGTGTCGGGCGACGCCATCGGCAACACCGACTATCGCTATGGCCTCATGTTCGCGACCCAGCTCGGGGCCACCACGCGCTTCGGCGTGATGCTCAACTTCGCCGCCGACAACGGCGACCAGGAGAGCCCGGGCGACCAGGAGCTCGACCAGGGCGGCATGCTCTTCGACCTGGCGCTGGGCCTCGGCGTCGACCTCTCGGGCAGCGAGCTCGAGCTGTCGGCCGGCCTCGAGCTCGGCTTCTTCGACGACGCGCGCGACGAGGCGGACGCCGGCTCGGGCGTGCCGGGCAACCAGCTCGAGCACTTCACCGGCAGCCACTTCGGCCTGCGCTTCACCGGGCGCTGGACCTTCGACTTCTTCGATCAGACCAAGATCGTGACCTACGCCCAGTTCCAGCTCGCCAACCAGTCGGTCGAGCTCTCGAACGCCATCGCGCCCGTCCCGTCGGGCTCGTGGAACGGCATCGGCTTCACGCTCGGCGCCGACCTCCGCATCGAGCCGTTCCAGGACGTCATCGTCAGCCCGGGTCTCGGCTTCCTCGTGTCGCAGCAGACGCTCGAGGGCACGACCAACGTCGATCGCGACGCCGACCTCCTCCTCGGCCTCCCGTTCTACGGCATCGGCGTCGACCTCAAGCTCACGAGCTGGCTCGACATGCGCTTCGGCGGCCAGCAGTTCGTGCAGGCGCTGCGCCACTCGACCACCACCGCGGGCGGCGTCACCACCACCCAGTCGGCCTCGGACGTGACGACGACCTTCTCGTGGGGCCTCGGCCTGAACATCCCGGTGGCGGAGTCGATGCTGGCCATCGACCTCTCGCTCAACCCGGAGTTCTTCATCAACGGCCCGCACCTGCTGACCGGCAACGCCACCGGCCCGTTCGCCTTCAACGCGGCCGTGCGCTACAACTGGTGATGTCCCAGCGCCCGAGCCGCGAGCCGCGGCTCCGGGGGCGCGACCACATGGTGGGCGGCTGAGCGCTCGCCGCCGAGGCGCCACAAGGGCCGGGGGTTCGAAGAATCGGACCCCCGGCCTTCGTTTGACTCACGGGGGACGGATCGGGGATCCTCGCCCGACTTGCCGGCCAGCCCGGCCCAGACCCAGGTCCCCTCCCCTTGCGAACGGGGACCGAGTTTCCGAGGTGCGAGGTCCTATGCAGCTCCCTGGCTCTCTCCGCGCGACGACGCGCCACCTCGGTCCCCTGGCCGGCCTGATGGGCCTGGCGCTCCTCGCCGGCTGCCCCGACGACCCCAAGACCGGCGGCGACACCGACACCATGACCTCGCTCGACGGCGGCACCTGCACGCCGGGCGAGATCATCGCCTGCCCCGAGGAGGGCGGCGGCGTGGTCGAGATCTGCGCCGACTCGGGCACCACCACCGAGCTCGTCACCTGCGACTCGCTGGCCCCCGCGAACGAGCAGGGCACCGACCACGCCTGCGTCAACAAGCAGTGCCGCATCAAGGGCGTCCTCTGCACCGAGGGCGAGGTCCAGGCCTGCATCGTCGAGGGCTCGAAGGAGGCCATGATCTGCAACGCCTCGGGCACGGCCTTCTTCCGCGGCCTGTGCAAGGGCGAGGACGGCAGCGACAGCCAGTGCCGTAACGGCGCCTGCACCGCGTGCTTCCCGGGCGCCAAGAAGTGCCTCGACGACGACACCGTGCTGCAGTGCAACGAGACCGGCACGGCCTACGAGACCTACGAGGAGTGCAACGGCTCGAGCCAGGTCTGCACCGGCCAGTTCTGCGAAGAGCTCTGCGCCATCAACATCAAGTTCAACAGCTACATCGGCTGCGACTACTTCGCCGTCGACCTCGACAACGCCTTCGTGCCGGGCGGCGAGGGCTTCTTCGACGCGGCCGGCGCGCAGTTCGCGGTGGTCGTCGCCAACCCGCCCGACGCCAAGAAGCCGGCCACGGTGACCATCCACCAGCTCGAAGGCGGCGAGGTCGAGGAGGTCATGTACGACTCGCTCGGCGCGCCCTTCGACCAGGAGCCGCTGCTGCCTGGCGAGCTCCGCGTCTACAAGCTGCCGCGCCGCGACGTGAACGGCACCACGCTGGCGTCGCTGGCCTACAAGGTGACCGCGACGGTGCCGGTCATCGCTTACCAGTTCAACCCGCTCGAGGACGAGGGCGTCTTCTCGAACGACGCGAGCCTGCTGCTGCCGTCGGCGCTGCTGGGCCAGGACTACCTCGCCATGACGCGCGAGCAGACCTTCGCCGAGCTGCGCAGCTTCGTCACCGCGGTGGCGGTCATGGAGGGCGAGACCAACGTGTCGGTGACGGTGTCGACGTCGACCCAGCAGGGCAAGGCCCACGAGGGCGCGCCCGACGCCTACGACATCCCGCACATGGAGCCGGGCACCACCAAGAACTTCAAGCTCAAGCAGTACGAGGTCCTGAACCTCGAGACCGACGGCCAGGGCACGACCGACCTCACCGGCACGCGCATCGTCGCCGACAAGCGCATCGCCGTCTTCGGCGGCTCGGAGGCGGCCAACGCGCCCAACACCGCGCGCTGCGTCGACATCGACCCCATCACCGAGAAGGGCGTCTGCGAGTGGGACCACAAGACCGTCTGCGGCCGCACCCTCGACTGCGTGAACGCCGGCTTCAACACCTGCTGCGCCGACCACCTCGAGCAGCAGCTCTTCCCGCTGAAGACCTGGGGCTCGCACTTCATCGCGTCGCACACCTGGGACCGCGGCCTGTCGAAGGACGTCTACCGCATCATGGCCGGCGCCGATAACACCCACGTGGTCATCGTCCCGCCGCAGCCGGGCGTGTCGGTGCCCATCCTCAACCGCGGCGACTACTACGAGTTCGAGAGCGCCTCGAACTTCGAGGTCCACGCCGAGGACGAGAAGCCCCTGATGATCGGTCAATTCCTCGCCGCCCAGGACGCCCCCGACCCCAACGTCGGCGGCGTCGCCTCGGCCGGCGACGCGGGCATCGGCGACCCCGCCTTCATGCTGGTCGTGCCCATCGAGCAGTACCGCACCGACTTCGTCGTGCTGGTGCCGGCCGAGTACGCCGACAACTACATGAACCTCACGGTGCCGACGTCGGCCACGGTCACGGTCGACGGCGAGGACATCGCGCCCGGCTTCTTCTCGATCATCGGCTCGGGGGAGTACAGCGTCTACCGCGCTCCGCTCGACGCCGGCACCCACACCATCATCTCGACCGAGCCCGCGGGCCTCATCGTGTACGGCTGGGATCAATACGTGTCGTACGCGTACACTGGCGGCACCGACCTGGCGGAGATCCGGCAGGACACTCCGTTCACGCCGGCCCCCTAGTTGCCAACGCCCTCGAAAGACGGCAACTAGCGCGCCTGAGCCCACGACGACCGAACCCGACGACGACCAGCGACGATGACTGCGACTCGCACCCGGAGGACCCGATGACCCTCATGACCCGCGGACCCGCCCGAGGACTGCTCGCACTCGCCGGCCTGGCCTTCGTCGCGACGGGGTGCGCCGACGGCGGCACCACCGGCCCGAAGACCGACACCGGCTCGGCCGACACCAGCGTCGCCCCCGACACCAGCGTCGCCCCCGACGGCGAAGACACCGGCTCCGAGCCCGACACGGCGGTGCCCGAGGACACGGCCGAGGAGCTCTTCACGCTGAGCGAGGTCCTGCCCGGCAAGGGCCTGGCCAGCGGCCTCGAGCAGGTCGAGCTGCGCGGCACCGGCTTCTTCCAGGGGATGCAGGTCTACTTCGGCGAGAGCCTGGCGCAGGACATCTTCGTCCTGAACGAGCACCGCCTGGTGGCGATGACGCCGCCGCGCGGGCCCGGGCTCGTCGACGTGCGCATCGTCGACCCCGATCCGCAGGCCCCGCGCACGGCCGTCCTCGAGGCCGGCTTCCTCTTCTACAACCCGGTGGCCATCACCGGCGTCGACCCCGACACCGGCCATGTGCTGGGCGGCGAGGCGGTGACGATCCACGGCTCGGGCTTCCGCTCCGAGTCGGTGGTCCTCTTCGGTCGGAGCGCCGCGCTCCAGACGCGCGTCATCGACGACTCGACCATCACCTGCGTGACGCCGTTCTCGGCCGACATCGGGCCGGTCGACCTCCACATCTCCAACACGCTCGGCGTCGGCACCCTGGAGAAGGGCTTCACCTACGTCGACGTGCCGAGGATCGACAACGTGCTGCCGCCGGTCGGCACCTCGGGCGGCGGCACCGCCATCGAGATCCACGGCCAGGGCTTCCGCGAGCCGGTCACGGTGCTCTTCGGCGGCAAGCCGCTCAACAACCTCGTGCGCGTGTCGGACTCGAAGCTCCGCGGCTTCGCGCCGGCGCACGCGGCCGGTCCGGTCGACGTCGTCGTGTCGACGCCCAACGGCACGCGCGTGCGCGAGTCGGGCTACACCTACCTCGACGACACCTCGCCCGGCAGCGTGCTCGAGCTGCTCGCGGTCTCGCCCGGCACCGGCAGCGCGGCCGGCGGCGATCAGGTCGTCATCGTGGCCAAGGGCCTCGGCACGGTCGCCGACACCGAGCTCTGGTTCGGCCCGAACCGCGCCCAGGTGACCGCCATGGACGCGAGCCAGCTCATGGTCATCGCCAAGACCCCGGCCGGCGCGGTGGGCTCGGTCGACGTCACGCTGAAGCGCGGCGCGTCCGAGTCGACGCTCACCAAGGCCTTCGCCTACCGCCCGTTCGCCAAGGTCACCGGCGTCTCGCCCGACCACGGCCCGGTCGCCGGCGGCACCGCCATCACCGTCACCGGCCAGGGCTTCTCGCCCGGCCTCGACCTCCGCATCGGCGCGCTCTCGGCCGGCAACGTGCACGTCGTCAACGGCACCACCATCACCGCCGTGACGCCGCCCGGCGCGCCGGGCTCGGCCCCGGTGTCGGTGGTGCTGTCGGGCCTCGTGCAGACGCTCCCCAACGCCTTCACCTATGATGCGCCCTACGCCCTCTACCTGGTCGACCCGACGCAGGGCAGCCAGGCCGGCGGCACCTTCGTGTCGATCATCGGCAGCGGCTTCCCGAGCGACGTGAAGGTCAAGTTCGGCGACCGCCAGGCGACGCACGTGCGCGCCGTGTCGACCACGCTCATCACCGCCAAGACGCCGCCCGGCGAGCTCGGCACGGTAGCGGTCACGGTGAGCTCGCCGACCGCCGGCGACGTGACGGTGAAGGACGCCTTCACCTACTACGACCCGACCAGCGTCTACGGCGGGACGTGGGGCAGCGGCGTCGAGGGCGACGTCAACGTGACGGTGCTCGACGGCGGCAGCGGCGCGGGCATCCCCGACGCGTTCGTCATGCTGTGGACCGACCCCGAGACCCCGTTCCAGGGCTTCACCAACCAGGATGGCCAGATCACCTTCTCGGGCCCCGACCTCTCGGGCGAGCAGATGGTGTCGGCCTCGAAGACCGGCTTCGCGTCGCAGTCGGTGGTGCAGTACAACGCCACCAACATCACGCTCATGCTCACGCCGACGACGCCGCCGTCGCCGGGCGAGCCGCCCACGGTCGAGCCGCCCTACCTCCACGGTATCGTCAAGAACCTTGGCAAATCGATCCCGGTGCCGCTCGGCAAGTGCGTGAACCACCCGGGCGCGGCCGGCCGTCAGTGCGCCGTGTGCACGACCGACGCCGACTGCGGCGCGGGCTTCAACTGCACCGAGCTGCCCGAGCAGTACGGCCTCCAGCCGGGCAAGTTCTGCACCGAGGGCTGCAGCGCCGCGAGCGACTGCGACAGCGACTTCCTGTGCCTGCCGATCGATGGCCCCGACCTCCAGTGCGTGCCGAGCGCCGGCGAGGTCACCGCCTTCTGCGACGTGACCAACAGCAACATCTTCGCGCAGGACTTCCTCCCCGACCCGGGCGTGCAGATCGCGGCCGACGGCACCTTCGAGTTCACGCCGCCCTTCGGCGAGTTCGCGGTCTTCTGCTACGCCGGCGTGCTCGACCCGACCTTCGGCGAGTTCACGCCGCTCGGCCTCGGCGTCGCGCGTCACGTGACGGCCAACCCGGGCGACCAGATCGAGGTCGAGATCAACATCAACCACCCGCTCGACAAGAGCTACTCGTTCGACCTCGACCCGGTGCCCGTGGGCAGCGAGGGCCCGAACGAGGCCTTCATGTTCCCCTACATCGACCTCGCCTCGGACGGCGTCATCCCGCTGCCGCTGTCGCAGGTCTCGCTGGGTCAGCCCTTCGTGCTGGACCACTTCCTGGGCGAGCTCTCGGGCGACCTCTACGACGGCTCGTTCACGTTCTGGGCCGGCGCCTACAGCTTCACGGCGACGTCGCTGCCGCAGACCATGACGCTGCACCAGAACATCAAGCGCCTTGACGATGACACCATGTTCTATCTCCGGGGCGACGCCTGGGAGGCCCGGCGCACCGGCGTCGTCGAGAACGTCAACGCCTTCTGGTACTCGGGCCACGACATCGTCGGCGTCGGCACCGACGGCCTGGTGGTGCGCTCGATCGGCGACAGCTGGGCGCGCCAGCAGGGCGGCGTCGACCGCAACCTGCGCGCGCTCCACGGCGTGCCGGGCGCGGACTCGCAGGGGCTCATCGTGGCCGTCGGCGACGGCGGCGTCATCACCCACTGGGACGGCTTCCAGTGGCAGCCGCAGACCTCGCCCACCAGCTCCGACCTCCGCAGCGTGTGGGTGAAGGACGCGCAGAGCGCCTGGGCGGTCGGCTTCTACACCGTGCTGCGCCGCCAGGCGGGCGGGCCGTGGACGCTCTTCACCGGCCCCAACGTGACGCGCAACCTCTACGGCGTGTGGGGCTTCGCCGACAACGACGTGTGGGCGGTCGGCGCCAGCGGCACCGTGCTGCACTTCGACGGCATCGCCTGGAACGTCGTCCCGTCGGGCACGGCCATCGGCCTCCGCGCCGTGTGGGGCGCGGCTCCCGACGACGTGTGGATGATCGGCGAGGGCGGCCTCGTCCTCCACTGGGACGGCACCGCCGTCGTCAAGAAGCAGCTCGACACCAACGCCACGCTGACGGCCATCTGGGGCGCGGCGGCCGACGACATCACCATCGTCGGCGCGCGCGGCACGGGCTACCACTTCGACGGCAGCGCCTGGACCAAGATCAACTTCGGCGCCGCGGCGGCCGAGGTCGACTTCCTCGCGGTGGCCGGCCCGGCCGGTGCGCCGGTCGCCTCGGGGGCGCACGAGCTCGTGCTCGGCCCCATCCTGGCCTGCCCCGAGAAGATCATCCCGGCCGACAACGGCATCATGGGCGCCGAGTACAAGATCTCGTGGAAGACGGTGCCGGGCCCCGACCCGCACTTCAGCTATGTCGAGGTCGCCATCCCGACGCTCTTCGGCCTGCAGCCGGAGTGGACCGTCATCAACGACTTCGACGTGCAGAGCGTGCTGCTCCCCGACTTCCCGAGCATCGAGGGCACGCCCGGCATCTCGGCGGGCCAGAAGCAGCTGACCATCATGCGCATCTACAAGGAAGGCTTCGACATCGACCACTACTCGAGCTCGGATCTGAGCACGTGGGGCTGGCGCTCGTGGTCCATCCATGCCATCGCCTTCACCAAGCTATGATGCGACAGAACACTCGCGCCCTCTCCTCGTCCCTCCTCGTGTCCCTGTTCGCGCTCGCCCCCGGCCTCGCCGCCTGCTACGGCAGCGAGGTCAGCGGGGTCGCGCCCGACGTGGCCACGAGCGCCGATGCCGACGCGGTGGTCCCCGACGGTGACGCGTCCGACGCGACCACGCCCGACGCGACCACGCCCGACGGCAGCGACGCGACCACGCCCGACGTCGGCGACGCGACCGACGCGACGGACGTGAACGACGTCGACACGACGGTCCCGCCCGAGTGGGAGACGCTCTCGCTCGGCGACCTCGGCGCCATCACCGACCTCGTCGCCGTCTCGAAGACGCTGGCCTACGCCGTCTCCGACACGCGCGTCCTGCGCTGGAACGGCTCGACCTGGCTGGCCTACGGCGAGCCGGGCGGCACCACCAAGCTGCACGGCGTGTGGGGCGGCGACGGCCAGGTCGTGGTGGTCGGCGACGGCGGCTTCGTCGCCCGCCGCTTGGACGGCGCCGAGTGGGAGACGCTCGATGCCGGCACGACGCTCGACCTGTGGGACGTCGATGGCCGGAGCGGCGACGACGTGTGGGTGGTGGGCGCGAAGGGCCAGGTCCGCCACTATGACGGCACCGCCTGGAGCCAGGAGTTCTCGAAGGACACGCTCGACCTGCGCTCGCTGACGCTCGACAAGTCGACCGCCGACGGCCTCCTCGCCGTCGGCACCGGCGGCCAGGCCGTCGGCCAGGGGCGCTACCTGGTCAACAACGCGGCCGACCCCGATGCCATCGTGGCCGCCCAGATCGCGGGCGGGACGGTCGTCCTCTCCGACGTGCTCATCAAGGCCGACGGCTCGCTGGTGGCGGTCGGCACCGGCCACACCATCACCGCCAAGCGCAAGACCGACCCCAACTGGAAGGGCCAGGCGAGTAACGACGAGCGCAACCGCGACGTGGCCGCGCTGGCCCAGCTGCCCGACGGCACCGTGCTGGCGTTCGGCGCCGACGGCGTGGTGCTGAAGCAGGACGGCACCGTGTGGTCGGTGGTCCCGACCGCCGCGGTGGCGGCTGGCCTGAAGGACTTCGCCGCGGCGGCGGTGCTGCCCGGCAGCGGCGTCGACGTGCTGGTGCTGGCCACCGACGGCGGCGGCGTGCGCTACGACGGCACCAGCTGGGTGTCGATCGCGACCCGCCCCGACGCGGCCGTGAAGGACCTCGAGAGCGCCCCCGACGGCACCGTCTGGGCCGCCGGCAGCGCGGGTCTCCTGATGTCGCGCGGGGTCACCGGCTGGAGCGCGGTGACGCTGCCCGAGGCCGTGAAGACGGCCGACCTCGAGGCGGTCGCGGTGCAGCCGAACGGCACCGTCTGGGCGGTGGGCTCGGGCGGCGCCATCATCAAGAAGGTCGGCGACGCCGCGGCGACGCGCGTGGCGAGCCCGCTGCCGCTCGACCTCTTCGGCGTCGCGGCCAACGCCGACGGCGTGGTCGCGTGCGCGCGGCGGCACGCTCATCGAGATCGGCGACGGCGACGCCAGCGTGCGCCCGAGCGGCTCGGTGGCGGATCTGCGCGCCGTGGCCTACGGCGGCGACGGCGCCCTGTGGGCGGTCGGCGGCTTCGGCACGCTGCTCCGCGCCAACGGCGCGGGCCTGCCCGAGCCGGTGCTGTCCGGCGTCGGCGGCAGCCTCAACGACGTGGTCGCGACCACCGGCGGCGTGCTGGCCGTGGGCGACAACGGCGTCGTGCTCTTCGCCGACGCGAGCGGCGTCGACCTCCTGAACGAGACCCCGGGTGCCTTCCTCCAGGGGGTCGCGGCGCGCGACGGCAAGCGCTTCGCGGCCGGCTGGAACGGCCTCGTCCTGCACGCCGACGGCGATGCCTGGGCGAGCGAGGCCACCGGCACCAACCTCATCCTCGAGGCCATCTGGGTCGGCGCCGACGAGGCGCTCGCCGCCGGCCGTCAGGGGGCTCTCCTGCGCCGCCTGGAGGCACCGTGATCATGCGCGCCGACCTCCGAACGCTGGCCGCGGGCGCCCTCGCGCTGACCGCGCTGACGAGCGCCTGCTCCGACGGCAAGCGCGGCCTCCCGGCCGACGCCTTCGACACCGCCGACACCGCCGTCGCCCCCGACACGAGCCCGGATGCGGCCGACGACAGCGACGTCGCCGATGACAGCGCCGAGCCCGACGACGCCGACGTCGTCGACACCGTCGACGCCGCCGACACCGTCGATGCCGACGACACCGCCGACGCGCCCGACGTGGAGCTGACCGAGCCGGGCAGCTTCGAGCTCGGCACGGCCGACCTCGACACCGAGTTCGTCTTCAAGGGCGTCTGGGCCGGCGAGGCCGGGCGCATCGTGGCGGTCGGCAACGACGGCGTGGTCGCGACGCGCGACCCGGCCGGCGTTTGGAAGACGCTCATCCGCGCCGAGGGCGCCTCGGTCTTCAACGCCGTCCACGGCGTCGACGGCCAGCACCTCTGGGCGGTCGGCACGGGCGGCGTCATCCTGCCCGGCACCGTCGACTCGTTCGGCCAGTCCGAGGCCTGCGAGGGCGACGGCGACTGCACCGACAGCGACGCCTGCACCAACGATCGCTGCGTCGATCACGTGTGCGTCGCCGAGCCGACCGGCGCGGCCGGTTGCTGCGGCTCGAGCCCGGCGTCGTGGAGCTTCGATGCCGGCACCCTCGATGGCTGGGCCTCGCTCGCGGCCGAGAAGATCGGGCCGTGGTCGTGGCAGGCGGTGGCCATCCCCTTCCGCGCCACGAGCGGCACCTACGCGCTCTACTTCGGCAACCCCGCGGCCGTCCCGCCGACCTACGACGCCAACGGCGTCCAGGTGGCCGGCACGGCGCTCTCGCCGCCCTTCAAGCTGCCGTCGACCGGCACGGCGACCTTGCGCTTCTCGGCCTTCGTCGACGTCGAGCCGGGCGCCGGCTTCGACGACGTCTTCATCGAGGTGCAGTCGGGCTCGGAGCGGACCGAGGTGTGGAGCAAGGCCGACATCGGCACCATCCCGACGCCGGGCTTCATCGAGTCCGAGGTCGACCTCACGCCGTGGCGCGGCCGCACCATCAGCCTGCGCGTGCGCTTCGACTCGACCGACGGCACCTTCAACACCTTCGAGGGCGTCTACCTCGACGACATCCACATCGAGACCGCCTGCACCACGCAGGGCGTCGCCTCGGCCCAGAACGGCCCGACGCTGTGGGGCGTCTACGCCACCTCGCCGACGGCCGCCTTCGCGGTCGGCAAGGACGGCACCATCCTCAGCTGGAACGGCACCGCGTGGGGCAAGCCGCAGGGCGCCGATCCGACCGCGGTGTGGAACGGCATCTACGGCTACGGCGACGAGCGCCTGGCCTTCGTCGGCAACGCCGGCCTCGCCACGGCGAGCTTCGGCAGCGGGCTCCAGAACATCGCGACCGGCCTCACCTCGAACCTCCACTCGGTCTACACGCCCGACGGCGAGAGCTGGTTCGCCACCGGCGACAAGGGCGCGCTCATGCACGGCACCGGCACGAGCTGGGTGGTCGACGACCTCGGCTTGGGGATGAGCTTCCGCGACGTCCACGGCCGCTCGGCGAGCGACGTCTACGCCGTCGGCTACCAGGGCACGGTCGTCCACTGGGACGGCTCGGCCTGGGGCCCGGTCGGCACCGACACGACCATCAACCTCCTCGGCGTGTGGGTCGACAGCGACGGCAAGGTGACCGCGCTCGGCAAGGACGGCCTCATCCTGCAGGGCGACGCGACGAGCCTGGTCACGGTCGGCACCTTCTACTCGGGCGGCGATCTCAACGACCTCTGGGGTACGGGCGACGGCACCTTCTACGCCGCCGTCGGCACCGGCGGGCGCGCCCTCCTCTTCCGGAACGGGACGTGGGGCGTGGTCGAGACGAGCTCGTCGCAGACGCTCGAGTCCGTCTTCGGCACCGCCGCCGACGACGTGTGGGCGGTCGGTCGCAGCGGCACGGCGCTCCACTGGGACGGCACCGCCTTCACGCGCGCCACCATGCCGACCTCGGCGGCGCTGAACGCCATCTGGGGCAGCGCCAAGGACCGCTACTTCACGGTCGGCTCGGGCGGCACGCTGCTCGCGTACAACGGCACCTCGTGGGAGACCATCACCACGCCGGCGCTCCAGAACCTGCGCGCCGTCTACTCGCGCACGCCGAGCGACGCCTGGGCCGTGGGCGCGGCCGGCACCGTCATCCACTACGGCGGCCTCGGCTGGGGCAGCTCGAAGGTCGAGGGCATCCCCAACGCCGACGGCGGCGAGGATCCCATCCCCGAGGAGCTGCACGCGGTGTGGGCCGCGGCCGCCAACGACGCCTGGGCGGTGGGCCAGGACGGCCGCCTCCTGCACTGGGACGGCAGCATCTGGCACATCGTCGACAACGACTTCACGACGACGCTCCGCGGCATCTACGGCCTGGCCAGCAACGACATCTGGGCCGTCGGCAACGAGGGCCTCATCATCCACTGGAACGGCGAGGAGTGGCAGCAGGTCGAGACCGGCTCGATCGCCACGCTCTACGCCATCCACGGCGATGGC
Source organism: Myxococcota bacterium (assembly GCA_046351155.1). Lineage (GTDB taxonomy): Bacteria > Myxococcota_A > UBA9042 > PHBI01 > PHBI01 > JAXLYZ01. The sequence goes on along the minus strand of JAXLYZ010000010.1, from coordinate 56,134 downwards.
CACGGCCACGTGGTCGTGGTCGGCGACATCGGCACCGTGCTGCAGCTGGTCCGCGACTGATCATAATCCCGATGGAGAGCCGCGCGTGGCTCACCTCGGTGAGCGGAGCGCCGCAAGGCGCGCAGCGAACCAATGGGCCCGCTCCGAGCGCAGGCCGCCCCGGCGTCTGGACGGAAGCTCGCGCGAGAGCGCGAGCTGGAGGAAGACGCCGGATGAGGGGCGGCCGGAGCGAGGCCGCTGGAGCCGCGCGTGGCTCACCTCGGTGAGCGGAGCGCCGCAAGGCGCGCAGCGAACCAATGGGCCCGCTCCGAGCGCAGGCCGCCCCGGCGTCTGGACGGAAGCTCGCGCGAGAGCGCGAGCTGGAGGAAGACGCCGGATGAGGGCGGCCGGAGCGAGGCCGCTGGGCGCGGTCACCTCGGTGAGCGGAGCGCCGCAGGCGCGCAGCGAACCACCGCTCCGACGCGGCCGCCCGGCGCCACGGCTCGGCGAGGCGATGAGAGGCGGAGAGGCGGCGGCGAGCATCCGATCGATTACAACGCGGGCGTTCGGCTGGATCCCGCGGCCGCCCTTTCGTTAGATTCGAAGGCGTGACAGCGAAACACGCATGGGTGGTCGGGGCGTCGGTGGTGACGGCGCTCGTCGGGTGGTCGGTCGGCGCGCGCGCCGAGGACTGCGGCAACGTCAGCGAGAGCGGCATCTGCCAGGACCCGAAGACGCTCGTCTATTGCGCCAAGGGCGAGCTCGAGACGATGACCTGCCCCGAGGGCGAGATCTGCGTCGCCCACGAGTTCTTCGACGGCGGCTTCGGCTGCGTGAAGACCCGCTACGCCGGCTGCGGCGACATCACCGAGGCCGGCCGCTGCGTCGGCGACTCGCTCGTCCTCTACTGCGAGAACGATCGCGTCACCGAGCGCGCCTGCGACGACGGCTGGACCTGCGGCCTCGTGCCCGCCGACCGCGCCGGCCAGTCCGACTACTACGACTGCGTGCCCGACGCGACCGGCCCGTCGTCCCCCAGCGACAGCGGCGAGGACGCCGGCTCCACGCCCGTCTCCGACACCGACGAGAGCGACGCCACCGAGCCCGACCCCGGCTTCAGCACCGACACCATCGCCGCGCCGTCGATCGTGCGCGGCGGCGCCGGCGCGGCCAGCGAGTACTCGGCCGGCGGCGGCGCGGCTTGCAACGGCGGCGGCTTCGGCGACCTGGCGCTGGCCGCGGCTGTCGCGAGCGCGCTCTACGCGCTCGCCCAGGCGGCCATCAGAGCGTCACGGCGCAGAACTGCTCGTAGTCGATGAGCTCGGTGATCTTCGGGTGATCGCTGCACACGAGGCAGTGCGGGTCGCGGCGGATCTTGAGCTCGCGCACCTTCTGGTGCAGCAGGTCGACCGACAGGATGCGGCCCTTCAGAACGTCGCCGAAGCCGAGCAGCACCTTCAGCGTCTCGACCGCCTGCAGTGAGCCGATGACGCCGCAGATGGCGCCGATGACGCCGGCCTCGGCGCAGCTCGGCGCGAGCTCGGGCGGCGGCGGCTCGGGGTAGAGGCAGCGGTAGCACGGGCCGCCGTCGTGGTTGAAGACCGCGACCTGGCCGTCGAAGTGGTAGATCGAGCCGTGCACGTTCGGGATCTTGAGGAACACGCACGCGTCGTTGATGAGGTAGCGCGTCGGGAAGTTGTCGGTGCCGTCGACGATGACGTCGTAGCCCTTGAAGATGTCGAGCACGTTCGAGGAGTCGAGGCGCGTGTCGTAGGTCTTGATGGTGACGTCGGAGTTGAGCGCGCGGAGGCGCTGCTCGGCCGACTTCACCTTGGCGACGCCGACGGTCGTCTCGTCATGGAGGATCTGGCGCTGCAGGTTCGACTTGTCGGCCTTGTCGTTGTCGACGATGCCGATCGTGCCGATGCCCGCCGCTGCCAGGTAGAGCGCGGTCGGCGAGCCGAGGCCGCCGGCGCCGACGACCAGCACCTTCGAGTTCAGGAGCTTGGCCTGACCCGCCTCGCCGATCTGCGGCAGGATGGTCTGGCGCGAGTAGCGCGCGAGCTGCTCGCGCGTGAGGCGCTTCGGGTGGTCGAGCTCGTAGCCGGCGCGCGACCAGGCGCCGATGCCGCCCGCCACCGACACGACGTTGCTGTAGCCGAGGTCGACCAGCGCCTTGGCCGACAGCGCCGAGCGGTTGCCGCCCGCGCAGTACAGCGCGATGGGCCGGTCGCGCAGCGGCTGCATGCTCTCGATGCGCTGCTCGAGGAAGCCGCGCGGCACGAGGCGCGCGCCCTTGATGACGCCGTTGTCCTGCTCGTCCGGCTCGCGCACGTCGATCACCAGGAGGTCGCCCGGCGCCTTCAGCTGCTCGGCCAGCTCGTGGACCGAGACCTCACGGATGCTCTGCTTGATGCGCGCCAGGTAGTCAGTGAAGGAGACGGACATGGTTCTTGAGTCCTTTGGTCAACAATCCGCCGGACCATAAGCAACGACCGGTTCGGAGGCAATCTCGAAGTCCCGTGACGCCGCGCGGAAGACGCGCCCCGCCCCGCCGGTTCGGGCTTCCGCCAAGCCCCCAAAGCGGGTATGCCCGCCTGCCCCGCGGAACCCATACCCGGAGAGGTCCGATGAAGCTCCTGCTGGTCCCCGTCGCGCTCGCCCTGTCCCTGGCCGCCCTCGCATCGCCGCGCGCGCGCGCCGACCAGCCCATCGAGTTCACGGCCGAGCTGAAGGCGCTCTCGTCGGTCGCGGCCTGCGACGGCACGACCCCGCCGGCCGGCATCGACCCGGCCGCGGTGAAGCGCCACTGCGACGCGCTCGACAAGATCATGGCCGACTACGTGACCGCCTGGGCCACGCCGGCGCGCGCCTTCTTCGACGGGCTCGTGCCGAAGGACGTCCCGAAGACGGTGGTCTACCCGTTCGGCGGCGCCGACCTGCTGACCGCGCTGGCGGTGTACCCGAACGTCAGCGAGCTCACCTCGATCTCGCTCGAGGCCGGCGGCGACCCGCGCAGCATCCTGCGCGTCGACGCCAAGGCCTTCGACAAGAACCTCGGCCTGCATCGGAAGTTCATCGGCAAGCTCGTCGAGTGGAACCACTCGCGCACGCTCGACCTCGGCCTCCTCAAGGGCACGCCGTTCCCGTCGCAGATGATCTTCGCGCTGGTCGGCCTGCACACGCACGGCTACGAGCCCATCCGGCTGCGCGCGGTGCGCCTCGAGAAGGACGGCGGCGTCCACTACTACACCCAGGCCGACCTCGACGCGGCCGACGCGCAGGCCAAGGCCCTGAAGGGCGCCGCGAAGAACCGCCGCCTGAACGACCTCTTCGCCGGCTACGAGATCGAGTTCCGCAAGAAGGGCGTGGCCAACGCGCCGACCCAGGTCTACCGCCACTTCCAGGCCAACCTCGACAACGAGCACCTGGCCGCCGACCCCGCCATCCTGAAGTACCTCGACAAACGCCCGACCTTCGCGGCCATGACCAAGGCCGCGAGCTACCTCCTGTGGTGGGGCAACTTCAAGACCATCCGCGACGCGCTGCTCGCCCACATGACCTGGATGGTCACCGACTCGACTGGCATCCTGCCGCGCGACCTCGACCCCAAGGTGTGGGAGCAGACGACCTACGGCGTCTTCGACGGCTCGGCCCTCGACACCGCCAACAAGGAAGGCGTGGTGGCGCTCATGGAGATGTGGAAGGCCCAGCCGGCGCGCGCGCTGCCGTTCAAGTACTTCGGCTACCCGAGCAAGCACCTGCACGGCCACCTCATGGTGACCAAGCGCCGCTGACCGTCAGGCCCGCGCGACCGCGCGCGCCGCGCTGACGATGCCGGCGGCGGTCTCGGGGATGCCCCAGCCACGGATCTTCTCGCGGCCGGCCGCGCCCATCCGGCGTAGCCGCTCGCGGTCGCCGAGGGCGCTCGTCAGGATGGCGGCCAGCGACTGCGCGTCGCCGGCCGGGAAGACGAAGCCGGTGTCGCGGCTCACGAGGTCGGGGGCGCAGCCGACGGCGTCGCTCACGACCACCGCGCGGCCGAGCGTCATGGCCTCGTTGATGGCCAGGCCCCACGGCTCGAAGACCGACGGCAGCGCGAAGAGATCGGCCAGCGCGTAGGCCGCCGGCATCTCCGACTGGTTCACGAAGCCGGCGAACTTGATGCACGAGCCAGGGTACGTCGCGGCCTGCGACTCGAGCTCCTGCCGCAGCGGACCGTCGCCCACGATGGCCAGCGCCGAGCCGGGGACGGCCGCGCGCCCGAAGGCCTCGATGAGCGTCTTGCAGTCCTTCACCGCCGAGAGCTTGGCCGCGAAGCCCACCACCAGGGCCTCGGCCGGGATGCCGAGCTCGGCCTTCCAGGCGGCCGCGCGCGCCTCGGCGGCGTCGGCTCGCGCGAAGAAGAAGTCGTTGTCGACCGAGTACGGCGCGACGAAGATGCGCTCCTCGGGGATGCCGTAGTGGCGGAAGTACTCGCGGCTCAGCGTGCCGATGGCCAGCGCCCCGCTCAGGACCTGCTTCAGCGCGGCGGCGCCGAGCAGCTTGGCGAGGCGCGTGAAGCGCGGCCGCTGCGCCAAGAGGTTCGACTCGCCGCGCAGGAGGACCGGCACGCCGGCCGCGCGGCAGGCGGCCATCACCAGGTGCTCGGTGGCGTGGGCGTAGCCGTGCACGATGACGGCGTCGGGCTTCCAGGCCAGCACGCGCATCGGCATGGCCGGGTTCAGGAGACCGAAGAAGCGCTGCACGCCGGGCTTCGGCGACACGTTCTTCACGAACTCGTGCTCGTAGCCCTCGATGAGCGGCACGTCCCACTTCACCTCGCGCGCGAAGCCCGGGTCGACGTAGGTCGAGAGCCCCATGTCGCTCGCGAAGAACACCTTCAGCGCCACGCCGTCGGTCGCCGCCAGGCGGCGGAAGAGCGGCGCCTGGTACTGGATCGGATGGCTCGTCACGTAGGCGATGCGGATGGGCCCCGCGCTCATGCCGGCTTCGCCACGAAGTAGCCGCCGATGGCGAGCGCGTCCATGCGCGTCCGGAGGTAGCAGTCGATGGCCTCGTCGGGCGTGCACACGATCGGCTCGTTCTCGTTGAAGCTCGTGTTGAGCACGACCGGGATGCCGGTCTCCTTCTCGAAGGCCTGGATGAGCTTGTAGTAGAGCGGCGCGTCGGCCTTCGACACGGTCTGGAGACGGCCGGTATGGTCGACGTGATCGGTCGCCTGGATGTCCTCGCGCTTGGCCGCGCGCGTGCCGTAGACCTGCATCATGAACGGCGAGGGCCAGGTCTCGTCGAAGTAGTCGCCGGTCCGCTCTTCGAGGATCGACGGCGCGAAGGGACGGAACCACTCGCGGTGCTTGATGCGCGCGTTGAGGATGTCCTTCATCTGCGGGTGCCCCGGGTGGGCCACGATGGAGCGCGCCCCGAGCGCGCGCGGGCCCCACTCCATGCGGCCCTGGAACCAGCCGACGACCTTGCCCTGGGCGATGTGGCGGGCGGTCTCGGCGCACAGCGCGTCTTCGCCATGGTGGGTCGCGCCAGCGAGGATGCCGGCCTTCTCGAGCGCGACCGCGATCTCGGCGTCGCTCCAGCTGTTGCCGAGGTAGCCGTGGCCGAGCATCGGCGGCCGCGCCTGCTTGAGCGTCAGCGTGTGGACGAACATGGCCGCGCCGAAGGCGGTGCCGTCGTCGGTCGCCGCCGGGTGGGCGTAGAAGCGGCGGAACTTCGTCTGCTTGAAGATCTTGCCGTTGCCGACCGAGTTCAGCGCCACGCCACCGGCCACGCACAGGGCATCGCTGCCGGTCACCTTCTGCAGGTGGCGGAGGATGTGGAAGTAGACCTCCTCGAAGCGCGCCTGCATCGAGAAGGCGATGTCCATGTCGCGCTCGTTCAGCGGGTCGCCGCGTCGGCGCGGCGGGCCGAGGCGCTCGCTCAAGAGCGTCGAGAAGAGCGGCGCCACGGTCGGGTGGCCGACCTCGTCGATGCCGTAGTCGACGCCCTCGCTGTGATGGATGAAGTAGTCGAGGTCGAGGCTGAACTTGCCGTCGTCCTCGAGCTGCACGATGTCGCGCATCGCCTCGAGGTGGCGCGGCTTGCCGTAGGGCGCGAGCCCCATGACCTTGCCCTCGTCGCCGTATTTGTCATAGCCGATGAACTGGCACATGGCGGTGTAGAAGATGCCGAGCGAGTGCGGGAACAGCACCCGATCGAGCACCTTCATCTGGTCGCCCTGGCCATGCCCGGTCATGGTCGAGGCGAAGTCGCCGAAGCCGTCGACCGACAGGATGGCCGCGCTGTCGAAGCCCGACGGCAGGTACGTCGAGGCCATGTGGCAGAGGTGGTGCTCGATGTTGTGGACGCGCGCGGTGAGCTTCTCGCGCGGCAGATCGCAGGCCTCGCACAGCAGGGCCGGGATGTCCTTCACCTGGGCCCGGTTCTCCAGGCGCTGCTTGGCCAGCTTCGAGATGCGCGCCAGGTTCTTCAGCGAGAACGAGAGCTTGTCGAGGAGGTTCGCGCTGCCGTCGCGGCCGATGGCGATGTGCTCGACGTCGGCGAGCCCGATGCCGCCCATCTCGAGCAGCTTCTTCACGGCCAGCTTGGGGAAGCCGGCGTAGTGCTTCACGCGGTTCAGGCGCTCTTCGGCGATGGCGCCGACCACCACCCCACCCTTCAGGAGGACGGCCGAGGCGTCGGCGTGGAAGGCGTTGATGCCGAGGATGATGGGCGAAGACATGAAGGTCCTTTCTGGTCGCGCGAGCAGCCGCAGCAATTGGGGCCCGCGCCGTTCGCGCCGCGCAGTCTATATGATACGATGAAGGCATGCATCGGTCCGATGTCGTGGACAAGACCGTCGAGCCCGGCGGCCCGAGCCAGGAGAGTGGCTTGCTGCCGCGAGGCGCGCGGTCCCGCATCGGTCACGTCGCGATCATCGCCACCGAGGTCGCGGGCGCGCTGGGCCTGTCGATCGAGCGCGCCTTCGAGTCGCTCGGGCGCCAGGTCACGTTCATCCCCTACGCCGACTGGCTGCCGACCATCGACGGCCAGCGCGGCATGAACATCATCTCGCGCGGCATCGCCGGCGTCGGTCGCCCGGTCGCCGAGATGCGCCTCGTGGCCGCGCTCGGCAAGGCCAAGCCCGACCTGGTCCTGCTCGTGAAGTGCGACGACCTGCACCTCGCCGCCTACGCCGCGCTGCGCCGCACCGTGTCGTGCCCCATCGTCGCCTTCCACCCCGACGACCCGTGGAACATCGGCACCACGCTGAGGCCCGGCTCGGCGCATCGGCGCGCCACGCTGCAGGTGCGCACCGTCGACGTCATGCTGCTCTGGTCGCGGGCGCTGGTCGACCGCGCGCTGAACGAGGGCGCGCAGCGCGTCTTCTACTTCCCGTTCGCGTGCGACCCCGATCTGCACGGCGCGGTGACCGACCTCTCGGCCGAGGAGCGCCGCGAGCTCGGCGCGCCCATCACCTTCATCGGCAGCTGGGAGGACGAGCGCGAGATGTGGCTCGGCGCCATCGCCGACGCCGGCCTGCCGCTCGCCATCTGGGGGCCGGACCAGTGGCAGACGCGGGTCAAGCACCCCAAGGTGAAGGCCGCCTACCGCGGGCGTCCGCTCTTCGGGCGCGAGCACGCCGCCGCCATCGCGGCGTCGGACGTGAACCTGTCGATCCTGCGCCGGCAGAACAAGAACGCGACGTCGATGCGCACCTTCGAGATCCCCTGCATGGGCGGCTTCATGCTGCACGAGCGGTCGCTCGAGCTGCCGCAGTTCTTCCGCCCCGGCGAGGCCTGCGACGACTTCGTCACCAAGGACGAGCTGGTCGAGAAGTGCCGCCGCTGGCTCGAGGACGAGCCCGGGCGCAAGGCCGTCGCGGCCGAGGGGCTCCGGCGCGCCAACATGTTCACCTACCGCGAGTGGGTCACGAAGCTCATGGATCGCGTCGCCCACCTCGTGCCCGATCAGCCTCCGGTGCCGGTGCCGCCGCGTCCATGAAGGTCGCCCTGGTCTCGTCGATCGGCGGCCACCTGGCCGAGCTGCTCGAGCTGGTGCCGGTGCTGGAGGAGCTCGGCGCCGAGCCGGTCTGGATCCAGAACGACGACTCGCCGGTCCTGCCGGCGGACGTCCCGGCCTGGATCGTCCAGCACGCCGAGCGCGACCGCCGCGTCTTCTCGAACGTCCTCGAGTTCGCCGCCATCTTCGCGCGCGAGCGGCCCGACGCCATGCTCTCCCTCGGCGCCGGGCCGGCCGTCCCGGCCGCGCTCATCGCGCGCCTCGCGGGCATCCCGGTCTTCTACGTCGAGCCGTCCTCGGCCGTGACCGAGCCGACGCTCACCGGCCGCCTCATGCGCTGGCTCACCGGCGAGCGCTGGGCCCAGTGGCCGGAGGTCGCGCGCAAGCTCCGCGCGCGCTTCGTGGGCGGGCTCCTGTGACGGCGCCGCCGCGCTGGGACCTGGTCGCCGTCATCGGCACCAAGGGCCCGTTCCCGCGCCTCCTCGACGCGGTCCTCGCCTGGGCCCGCGCCCATCCCGGCGCGCGCGTGTGGGTCCAGCACGGCGAGAGCCCGCTGCCGGCCGGGCTCGAGGGCGCCGAGCGCGTGCCGCGCGACGTGCTCGTCGGCCACCTGGCGGACGCGGCGGCGGTGGTCATCCACGCCGGCACCGGCACCATCCGGGACGCGCTGGCGCTCGGCCACCGGCCGGTCGTGGTGGCGCGCCGGGCGGCGCTCGGCGAGCACGTCAACGACCACCAGGCCGAGATCGCCGCGGCGCTCGGCGCGCGCATCGTCGCCTGCCCGCACCCCGAGGACGCGGGCGCTTTTGAACGGGCGCTGAACGAAGCGCGCCTCGGGCGCGCCGCGGCCGGCACCGTCGCGAGCCTGCCCGGAGCCGAGCTGCGGGCCGCGCTGCGCGAGCGCTTCCTGGCCGCCGCGCCGTCGCGACGGGCGCCGATGGTGTGGCGCGCGCTCGCGGCGCTCACGCGCAGCGTCGTCGTGCGGCGGCGCGGACCGCTCGACGGCCGACCGCCGGGGCAGTAAAACGGTTCGGTGGATTCTCCGCGCGTGGAGTTGACGGCCCGTATCGGCCGAAGTGGGTCGGCCGAGCTCTTCAGGGGGCTGCTCGCCGGGCCGTCGGGCTTCACGCGCCCGGTGCTGGTGAAGCGGCTCCGCTCCGAGGTCGTGCGCGACCCGCGCCAGGTCGAGCGGCTGCGCACCGAGGCCCTGCTGACCGCGCGCGTGCCCCACCCGAACGTGCTGTCGGTCATCGACACCGTGCTCATCGACGGCGAGCTGGTGGTGGCGCACGAGGACGCCAAGATCACCGACCTCCTGCGCCTCCTCGAGATCTGCGCCACCCAGCGCCGCCGGCTGCCGCCGCGCGTCGTGCTCGGCATCGGCTGGCAGATCGCCGACGCGCTGGCGGTGGCCCACCATCGGGCCGACGCGGCCCTCGGCCTGGCCGGCATCGCGCACGGCGACCTGTCGCCGTCGAACGTCCTCATCGAGAGCTCGGGTCGCATCCTGCTCGTCGACTTCGGCATCGGCCTCCACGCGCAGCCGTCGGGGCCGCCGCTGAACAAGCTCGGCCGCCTCCACGGCAAGCCCGGCTACATGTCGCCCGAGCTGGTCGTGCGCGGCGTCATCGGCCCGCGCTCGGACTTCTTCGCGCTCGGCACGCTGCTCTGGGAGATGCTCACGCTGCGGCGCCTCTTCTCGGGCAAGGACGCCCCCGAGACGCTCCGGAACGTGGCGCTGGCGCAGATCGACGAGCGCTTCGCGCGCCACCCGGAGGTCCCGCCCTTCGTGCAGGATGTCTTGCGCAAGGCCCTGCGCCGCCAGCCCGACGAGCGCTACGCCGACGCGCGCGAGTTCCAGGAGGCGCTCATCCAGTGCCATCCGCAGGGCTTCTTCGGCATCGAGGTCGAGCTCGCGCGCCTGGTCGAGGAGATCGCCCCCATCCCGCCCGACGCGCCCATCGAGCTCGACGTGGCCGGCATCTCGCGGCCGCGGGCCAAGTCGCGCGTGGCCTCGCGCATGATCCTGCCGACCACCCCGGGCAGCGTGCTGGCCGAGCCGCTCTCCGAGGACCCCGGCGAGCAGTGGTCGGAGGCCGAGGCGCCCGAGATCGTCGACGTGCTCGACGGCCTGAACGCGCTGCCCCCGCTCCAGCTCGACGCGCTGCCGCCGCCGCTCCCGCCCGAGCCGCCGCCGCTCGGGCCGCCGCCGCTGCCGAAACCCTGATCGCCTCGGCGGGTTGTCCGCCGCCGCGGTCGGTGGCAGGCTCCGGGCATGCGCCGATCCGTCCTCATCGTGTGCGTCCTGTCCGCCTGCGGCGACGACAAGACGACGACCGACACCGCCGTCTCCGCCGACACCGCCGTCGCCACCGACACCGCGGTGGCCACCGACGCGGTCGAGGACGCGTCCGACGGCGCGCCGACGCCGTGCGCCGCCGACCTCACCGAGGTCGACCAGGGCTTCGTCGAGATCCTCGCCAGCGGGGCTTGCGACGGCTACACCGTCGAGGTCCGCGACGCCTCGGTCTTCGAGTGCACGATGGCCGGCAGCGCCGCCATCCAGGCGGGTCGGACGACCGCCGACATCGCCGTGCCGGCGGCCGCGGTCATCATCTTCCGCCAGCCCAACGGCGTCGCCTGGAAGACCTGGACCGTCGGCAGCTGCTCGCCCGACCAGGGCTGCGTCAGCTTCTCGAGCGAGCCGCTGGCCTGCCTGCCGGCCGACACCGCGGCGGGCAGCGTGTCGCTGTGCGGCGCCAGCTGGCTCGCCGACCGCAGCGCCACGCCGCGCGTCGCCAACGACTGCGAGTGCCGCGTCGACTGCGCCAAGGCCGCCGGCCAGTGCCGCACCGGCACCTGCGTCGACGGCGACTGCCAGCTCGCGCCGAAGCCCGACGACACGCCGTGTGAGGACGAGAGCCTGTGCACGAGCGACGACCACTGCGCGGCCGGCGCCTGCGTCGGCACGGCGGTCGTGTGCGGCGAGCCGCCCGGGCCGTGCGCCGCGGCCGGCGTGTGCGTGCCGCAGACCGGCCAGTGCATCTTCCCCGACACCTGCGGCGCGCACGCCTCGTGCGGTGCCAGCGGCTGCGAGTGCGACCCCGGCTTCGGTGGCGATGGCCAGGTCTGCGAGGACGTCGACGAGTGTGAGGGCGACCCGTGCACGGCGCCGGCCACCTGCCTGAACTTCCCCGGCACCTACCAGTGCAGCTGCCCGCCCGGCACGGCCGGCCCCGACTGCACGGCGTCGTCGTGCGACTGCGCCTGGGAGCCAGCGTCGGCCTGCGGCGCCGAGGTGAGCTCGCTCACCGTGCGCGTCACCGACCTCTGGGGCCAGCCCATCGACGACGCCACGGTGCTGGTCGAGAACGAGCTCGGCGACCTCATCGGCTACTCGTTCGAGGGCGAGGCCTCGATCCCGCTGTGCCTCGCCTTCTTCGGCAAGGTCACCGTCGACGCGCGCCTCCACCACGGCTTCAGCGGCTCCATCCGCTGGTCGGGCACGACCTTCGAGCTCGACCAGGTCCCGACCGGCAAGGACCACGCCTGGGCGCTCACCCAGGACGCGCAGGGCTACATCCTGTCGGTCGGCCTGGCCCACGAGTGGTTCGCGTCGTCGGGTCGGCCGGCGCGCCACGGCAACCACCTGACCCTCATGCAGGACGGCGAGACCGCCTGGCGCACCGTCCACGACGCCATCATGGGCGCCAAGGACCTCGTCACCGGCACGTCGTGGTGGTGGACGAGCGAGGTCGAGGTGGTGCGCGATCGGGCGAGCGACCCGTTCCTCAGCGAGGGCGAGCGCTGGCTCAACACCATCCTCGGCACGCTCGAGCAGCAGGTCGGCGTGCCGCGGAAGATCATGGTGAACCAGTTCCTGAGCCAGGACGGCTTCCTCTCGGGCGAGACCGTCGACGACGAGCTGCTCGCCCACGGCGAGAGCAAGAGCGACGGCTTCGACTACATGGGCCAGGCCAACACCTCGAAGGGCGAGTTCCAGGTGGTGCTGCCGAGCATCGACTACGCCGCGCGCGCCATGGCCGAGTGGCCGCTCGGAGACCTCGTCGACAGCGCCGAGGCCGAGGCGTACCGCGGTCCGATCGACGTCGACATGACGGAGCTGCCGCTCGGCCTGTCGCTGGTCGATCTGCCGCTCGCGAGCTGGCACCAGAAGTTCTGGACCATCGATCAGAAGGTCGCCTTCATCGGCGGCATGAACGCCAAGACCACCGACTGGGACACGAGCGAGCACCGCGTGTTCGAGCCGCTGCGCGAGGACTTCTCGGCCGACCGCGCGGCGCGCGAGGCGGTCGCCAACAAGGAGGCCGAGCCCGACCACGGCCCGCGCAAGGACTACATGATGAAGATCGACGGCCCGCTCGCCTACGACGCGGTCGGCGTCTTCAAGGAGCGCTGGGACCACCTGCTGGCCGACGGCGTCGACTACGCCGAGAACGCGACCTCGTTCACGCGCGCGGACGTGCCGCAGGGCTACGCCGACGGCATCCAGGCCCAGGTCGTGGCGACCATGCCGCCGCCCTACGACGAGCACGCCATCCTCGAGACGCTGCTCCGCTCGATCGAGAACGCGCAGGCCTACATCTACATCGAGGACCAGTACTTCCGGGCGCCCATCCTCTACGACGCCATCGTGCAGCGCATGGCCGCCTCGCCCGAGCTCGTCCTCATCGTCGCGACCAACGTCGTGTCGGAGTGGACCGACCCCGGCTGCTGGCAGACGGCCATCGCCTACGAGCGCTTCAAGCAGCTCTACCCGAGCCGCTTCCGCATCTACTACACGCAGAGCTACGACGTGGTACGCACCGACTGCACCTTCTGCGTCGACGAGACCGAGGCCCACTTCGTGCCGATCGACCTGCACTCGAAGCTGGTGCTGATCGACGACGAGTACCTCGAGGTCGGGAGCTGCAACTCCAACAACCGCGGCCTCCTCTACGAGGGCGAGATGGCCATCGCCGTCCACGACCCGGCCTTCGTCAGCGCCGCGCGCCAGCGCATCTTCAAGAACCTGCTAGGCCCCGGCTACGACGGCGACATGCTGCCGAGCGAGATGATCCAGGCCTTCGACGAGGTGGCCGCCAAGAACCAGCAGGCCTTCGCCAACTGGGACGACGAGGGCATGGACATCGACCTCGACGGCGACCCGATCCCCAACGGCTGGACCCCGAGCGGCTTCGTCTATCCGCTGGTGATGGACGCGCCCGACGACTGCCTCATCGAGGACGTCGGCCCCGACGTGACGTGATGGATCGGTCGGGCAGCCGACCCGATCTCAGCCGTCTTCGTTGCCGCTGCGGCTGCCCGAGCCGCCGACCGCCTCGACGCGGCGGCGCGACTCGGGCGGCGATCCGCGCTCGCCGATCCTGAGCTCGAACCACTCGACGTGCAGCTCGGCGGCGTCGACGAGCTCGATCTGCGCGTCGTAGAGCACCTCGACGCGCTCGAGCTCCTGCCAGTCGTCGGCCAGCCCCTCGGTCACGCGCGGATGGGCGCGCACCTCGACCGCCTTCGACGGCTCGCCGCGGAGCTGCTGGTGGAGGGCCAGGATGATCGAGTCGCGGATGACCTGCAGGCTCCGGAGGTAGCCCTTGCCCTCGCAGTAGAAGCAGGGCTCGGTCAGCGACTGCACGATCGAGTTCCGCACGCGCTTCCGCGTCATCTCGACCAGGCCGAGGCCCGACATCGGCAGCACCTTCGTCTGCGCGCGATCCTTCGCCAGCTCGGCCATCAGCGCGGCCACCACCTTCTCGCGGTTCGGCACCGCCTCCATGTCGATGAAGTCGAGGACGATGATGCCGCCGATGTCGCGGAGGCGCAGCTGGTAGGCGATCTCCTTCGTGGCCTCGAGGTTGATGTCGACGATGGTCTCCTCGAAGTTGGCCTTGCCGACGTAGCGGCCGGTGTTCACGTCGATGGCCGTGAGCGCCTCGGTCCGGTCGATCAGGATATAGCCGCCCGACTTCAGCCACACCTTGCGGCGCGACGCGCGCGTGATCTCCCACTCGACGCCGTAGCGCTCGAACATCGGCTCGGCCGAGTCCCAGCGCTGGATGTTGCCCTCGAAGCCCGGCATGAAGCGGCGCACGAAGTCGAGCACGCGCTCGAGCTCGCCGGCGTCGTCGACCACCACGCGATCGTCGGGGCCCTGCAGGAGGTCGCGCACCGAGCGCAGCGTGAGGTCGATGTCCTCGTGGATGAGCGCCGGCGGGCGCGCGTCGAGGCCGCGCTTCTGGATGTCGGCCCACATCTCGGTGAGGAAGGCGACGTCCTCGGCCATGGCGTTGGTGTCGAGGCCCTCGCTGGCCGTGCGCACGATGAGCCCGCCGTGGGTCGGCTTCACCGTCGACGCCATCGACTTCAGGCGCGCGCGCTCCTCGGGGTCCTGGATGCGGCGCGAGATGCCGATGTAGCCGTCGGGCTCGGCCGTCGGCATGTAGACGAGGTGGCGCCCGGGCAGCGAGATGTGGGTCGTGAGGCGCGCGCCCTTGCTGCCGATGGGCAGCTTGGCGATCTGCACCAACAAGGGCTGGCCGGCCTGGAGCAGCGTGTCGATCGGCGGGTACTTGTCGCCGCGCCCGCCGCTGGCCGGCGGCGCCTGGCCCGACGCGGTGCTGCTCGGGAGGATGACCTCCTCGGGCTCGTCGTCGTCCGTGGCCGGGCTGGCGCCGGCGATGTCGCCCACGAACAGGAAGCCCGTGCGCTGGAGGCCGATCTCCACGAAGGCCGCCTGCATGCCGGGCAGCACGCGCACGACGCGACCCTTGTAGATGTTGCCGACGATGCTCCCGCCGGTGAGGCGCTCGAAGAAGAGCTCGCTGGTGATGCCGTTCTCGATGAGCGCCACCCGGCGCTGCTCGGGCCGGCGATTGATGAGCAGCAGGCGGGCCATGACGTCCTCGTCAGCGATAGTTGAGGGTGAACGTGCCGTCGACGAGCGCCGTCGGGTCGCCGTTCTCGTCGTTGACGGTGGTCGCGAAGGTGCCGACCACGCGGCTCCCGACCCCGGCGTTCGACGTGATGTCCAGGCTGTAGGTCGACGACTGGTGGGTGTAGCCGTCGGGGCAGCGATCGAACGTCTGGGGCGCGCCGCCGTCGTCGTAGCAGATGGTGACCTTGGTCGTGCTGAAGACGGTGTCGGAGAAGGTCCCGGTGGCCGTGGCGCGCGCGTTCTCGAGGATGATGCGGATGGCGCGCGGCGCGCGATCGGCGCGCAAGGTCAGGGTCTTCGTGCCGCTGTCGAACTCGGCGATGGCGGTCTGATCGAAGATGCTGGTGGCCGTCCCGATCTTGAAGCTGATCTCCGACTGCGGCTCGCTGGTGTCGCCGCTCGTGTCGGTGGTGGTGGCGTCGGGCACGTCGACGCCGCACACCTCGGCCTGGCAGCGCCCGTCGACGCACACCTCGGTCTTGCCGCAGCTCGTGCCGGTCTCGACCGTGCCGCGCGCGTCGCAGGCCCGCGAGCTCTCGCCCTCGCAGCGGAAGGTGCCCGGCGTGCACACCGGCGCGCCGCAGGTGGCGCCGCCGTTCACGCGCGAGCACACCTGACCCGCGCCGCAGGCGCCGCTCGTCCACACGCCGCCCTGGCAGCTCAAGAAGCCGTGGGCGGTGCAGATGGCGTCGTTGCCCGAGCACGTCGTCGGCGCGCACACGCCGTCGTTGCAGCGCTCGCCGCCCGAGCACTCGGTGGTCTCGGTGGCCGAGCCATCGTCAAGGCACTTGACGACCGAGGTGGGCGAGGCGCAGCTCGCGACGCCGAGGTTCGTGCACTGGCGCGGTACGCAGGCGGCCGGGCCGCTGGCGGCGTCGCAGCGCTGCTGGGCGCCGCAGCTCGTGTAGACGTAGCGCTTGCCGTCGCCGGCGCAGCTGCGGACGTCGTTGCCCGAGCACACGGCGGCCTCGCCCGGATCGCACAGGGTCGCCTTGCAGGTCTTGCCGTCGTCGCCCCCGCACGCGCCCTGAGCGGCGACGAGGCCCGACGCGACGAGCCCGAAGAGAGCGGCGATGGCAGAGGTAGCGCGGGGCATGGCGCAGCAAGGTAGCAGACGGGAGGCGGGGTCGCCAGCCTGTTCAAGTTCCATGCCGAACATGCTCGGGGCCCTTGTGGATGGCCGCCGCCGATGCTACTTTCAGGCGCAGGGGAGTGGCATCGCGGCTTATGGAGCTCAAGCAGTACCTGAAGATGTCGCAGCAGCTGGTGATGACACCCCAGCTGCAGCAGGCGATCAAGCTCCTCCAGCTCTCGCGCATGGAGCTCGAGGAGACCGTCAACCAGGAGCTCCTCGAGAACCCGATGCTCGAGATGGAGGCCGAGGGTCCGCCGGCAGCCGGCGAGGCCGACGCGGCCGACGCCGAGCGGCGCTCCGAGAGCGACGGCTGGGACAGCGAGCCGCGCGCCGAGGTGTCCGACGGCGGCGACGGCGGCGACAGCCGCGAGAGCGGCGACTACGAGGGCGGCGGCGACTACGAGGGCGGGAGCTACGAGGGCGAGGCCGACGGCCCGCGCGCCGAGAGCTTCGAGGGCGGCGAGCCGGGCATGACCGGCGAGGTCGCGACCGAGGGTCCGAAGTCGAGCGAGGACTTCGACTGGGAGCGCTTCGTCGACGACTACGCCGAGTACAGCTCGAACCCGGGCGGCGCCGAGATCCGCCTGAACGACGACGAGATGCCGACGCTCGAGCAGACGCTCGCGTCGAAGCCGACCTTGCCCGACCACCTCGAGTGGCAGCTCGGCCTCATGCAGATGACCGAGGACGAGCACCAGATCGCCCTCTCGATCATCTTCAACATCAACTCCGACGGCTATTTCCCGGCCGACCTGCTGCCCGTCATCGCCGAGGAGCACAAGGTCGACGTCGCCGACGTCGAGCTCATCCTGACCGACGTCGTGCAGCAGCTCGATCCGATCGGCGTGGCGGCGCGCGACCTGAAGGAGTGCCTGCTCCTCCAGGCCAAGCACTACTACCCGAAGGACGACTTCGTCCACGCCATCATCGAGAAGCACCTCGAGCACCTCGAGAAGAAGAACGCCGCGCCGATCCTGAAGGATCTCGACTGCGACATGGAGGACCTCAGCTCGGCCATGCGGCTCATCCGCGAGCTCGAGCCGAAGCCGGGCCGGAACTTCTCGGGCTCGGGCGAGGAGCCGCAGTACGTCACGCCCGACGTCTACGTGGTGAAGCTCGGCGACGAGTACGTCGTGCAGCTGAACGAGGACGGGCTGCCGAAGCTCAAGATCTCCAACTTCTATCAGACCGCGCTCAAGGGCTCGACCGGCGCCGGCAAGAAGAAGGAGAAGGAGTTCATTCAGGACAAGTTCAAGAGCGCGGTGTGGCTCATCCGCTCGATCCACCAGCGCCAGAACACGATTCGCAAGGTCACCGAGTCGATCGTGCGGTTCCAGCGCGAGTTCCTCGAGCTCGGCTCGGAGCACCTGCGGCCGCTCATCCTGCGCGACGTGGCCGACGACATCGGCATGCACGAGTCGACCATCAGCCGCGTCACGACCAACAAGTACGTCCACACCCCGCAGGGCATCTTCGAGCTCAAGTACTTCTTCAACTCGCGCATCCAGTCGTCGCAGGGCGCCGACCTCGCCAGCGAGTCGGTGAAGATGAAGATCAAGAAGTACATCGGCGACGAGGACCCTAAGAAGCCGCTGTCGGATCAGAAGCTGTGCGAGATGCTGGAGGCCGAGGGTATGACCATCGCGCGCCGCACCGTCGCCAAGTACCGCGAGATGATGAACATCGCGCCGTCAGCGCAGCGCAAGCAGGTGTTCTGACGATGGGAAGCCTGCCCATCACCCAACCCAAAGGCCGCCATGACTCGGCGACGTTCATAGGGGACGTCACGGACATCGGCGACCCACCGGAGGCGTCATGAAGATTACGTATTCGTTCCGGCACATGGACGCGAGCGACGCCGTCAAGGCGCACGCGGCGGAGAAGCTCGTCCGTCTCGAGCGCTTCGAGGATCGAGAGATGGCCATCGATACCGTCTTCTCGACCGACAAGTTCCAGAAGTCGGTCGAGTTCAAGGTCTCGGGGGCCCACGGCTCCTTCGTCCTCTCCGAGACGAGCGACGACATGTACGCGGCCATCGACGTCGGCGTCGACAAGCTCGACCAGGTCCTCTCGCGCGACAAGGCCAAGCGCAAGCACCACAAGGGCAACTCGTCGACCACCCCGCACGAGATGTGACCTCGCCCGAGATCCTTCAGGTCGTCGTCTTGTCCGGGCTCTCGGGCTCGGGCAAGACGGCCGCGCTCCATGCCCTGGAAGACGCAGGCTTCTACTGCGTCGACAACCTCCCGACCCCGCTCGTGCCCCAGTTCCTGGCCCTGGCCGAAGAGAACCCCGGCACCCGGCGCGTCGCCCTCGTCCTCGACGTCCGTGAGCGCCTCTTCACCGGCGACATCGCGCCGGTGTTGGCCAACCTCGACGGCCCGCGCCGCCGCGGCTCGGTGCTCTACCTCGAGTGCGACGACGTGGCGCTCACGAACCGCTTCAAGACCACGCGCCGGCCGCACCCGCTGGTCGCGCGCGGGCAGGCGGCCACGCTCGAGGAGGCCTTCGCGCTCGAGCGCGAGTGGCTGCTGCCGTTCCGCGAGCACGCGCAGCTCACCATCGACACGACCTCGGTCACGGTGCACGACCTGCGCCGCCAGGTGCGCGCCCACTTCGAGGGCGCCGAGCCGGCCAAGATGGCGCTCCAGCTGCGCTCGTTCGGCTACCATCACGGCCTTCCGCCCGAGGCCGACTACGTCTTCGACGTGCGCTTCCTCGAGAACCCCTACTTCGTGGCGAGCCTGCGCGATCAGACCGGGCTCGACGAGCCGGTCGTGCGCTTCGTCATCGATCAGCCGGCGGCGACGCGCATGCGCCAGCACATCCTGGCGCTGCTCGACGATGTCCTGCCCCAGATCGAGGTCGAGGGGCGCGCGGCGCTGACCGTCGCCATCGGCTGCACCGGCGGCCGCCACCGCAGCGTGGCCATGGTCGAGGCGCTGAAGGGCGACCTCGAGGCGCGCGGCCGGGCGCCCATCGTGTCGCATCGGGACCTCGCGCGATGAGCCCGAGGGCGCTCGGCGCGGCCCTCATCGCCACCGCCGGCATGGCCCTCGCGCCGGCCTGCGAGTCGGATCCGCCGGCGTCCGGCTGCCCCGACTTCTGCGACGACGGCGACCCGTGCACCGAGGACCGCTGCGATCCGGCCACGCTGAAGTGCATCTTCATCCCGCTGGATGCGGCCCACGCCTGCCTCTACGACTGGCACTGCGACGACCACATCGACTGCACCGTGGATTCCTGCCGCGCCGACCCGGCGTGCGGCTTCCAGCGCTGCGCCCACGATCCGGCGCCCGGCTGCCAGGGCTGCTCCGACGCGTCCGAGTGCAGCGACGGCGACCCGTGCTCCCTCGACGCCTGCACCCAGGGCTTCTGCGCGCACGACCTGACGAGCGACTGCGAGCCGCGCTGCGGCGAGAGCTTCGACATGCCCGACGGCGTCGCCCGCATCTTCGGCACGCCGCTCACCAGCGCCTGCGCGTGCCCGTGCAGCACGGCGCTGACGCTGCTCGGCGACGGCGGCGTGACCACCGCCATCGACATCGACGCCGGCGCGACCTGCGACCTCACCTGCGATCCGGACGGCGGCGCGCTGGCCGACTGCCGGCCGCTCGCGGCGCGCGAGCGTTGGGCCGTGTGGGGCACGCTCGACGGCCACACGCTGAGCCCCGACGGCTGGTGCCTGGCGCCCGACGCGCCGATGCCGCAGGGCGAGCTGAGCGGCGCGCTCGACCT
This sequence comes from Myxococcota bacterium, assembly GCA_046351155.1. Taxonomy (GTDB): domain Bacteria; phylum Myxococcota_A; class UBA9042; order PHBI01; family PHBI01; genus JAXLYZ01. Next base: position 36,317 of record JAXLYZ010000010.1, on the reverse strand, counting down.
CGGCGACCTCGGCCGCGCCGTGCTCCACCTGACGCGCGTCACCGACGCCTCGCCCGAGCTGATGAACCTCGTCACGACCTTCGACGACCCGAACCGCCCACTCGACATCTTCCTCAACGACTCGGTCATGCAGGTCGTCGAGGGTCTCGGGCGTCGCCTCTCGCTCGCCGTCGTGTCCTCGATCGGCGTCTTCCGCACCTTCGACGTCCTGGTCTTCCCCTCGGCCACCGGCTTCGTCGGCCGCGCCAGGAGCAACGACGGCCTCGACCCGATCGACGCGCCGCTGCGCCTCGAGCTCACGCCGGGTCCGCGCTAGCCAGGCGGCGTCCCGAGCCTCGATCTACGCACGGAACCAGCCACTGGCGGCTCCCTCGGAATTCGCATACGGTCCCGCGCCATGGCCGTCACGCGCTCGATCGTCGCCCTCCTCGCTCGTCTCTCCCCGGCCCTCTCGGCGCTCGCGATCGGCGCCTGCGGCGGCGACGGCAAGTCGACCGGCGACGTGGCTCCGGCCGACACGAGCGTGAGCGACAGCGCCGTCGGCGACAGCGCCGTCGGCGACAGCTCCGCGGATGCCGACGCGGCCCCGGTGACGCCGGCCTGGCAGGTGGTGGGCGCCATCACCACCCAGGCCATGCCGGCCACGCCGACGCCGCTCTTCGCCGATCGCAAGAGCGGGCTCCCGGCCGGCGTGACGCTGCCCGAGGGCCGCGGCGCCATCGTCGACTTCGACAACGACGGCTGGGACGACATCGTCGCGGTCGCGACCGCGTCGACCGCGCCGGCCAAGAACACGCCCGTCTTCCTGCGCAACAACCACGACTGGACCTTCTCCGACTGGACCTCCGAGTCGGGCATGGGCGCGAGCGAGATGGTGCTGCTCGTCTTCGGCGACATCGACAACGACGGCGATCAGGACGCCTTCGTCGGCACCTCGTTCCGCTCGCCGAGCGGCGAGGCCGGCGTGTGGCTCAACGACGGCGCCGGGCACTTCAGCTACCTCGGCCACGAGGGCCTCGCGCCGGCCAAGATCAGCGGCACCGTCTACAAGGAGATGTCGTCGGCCACGCTGGCCGACTTCGATCGCGACGGCGTGCTCGATCTCTACCTCGGCACCTGGAACTCGGGCGCCGCCAACGGCGACCTCTACTACCCGGCCGGCAACGAGCTCTACAAGGGCGACGGCACCGGCAACTGGGCCGGCTTCGACCTGCCCGAGCAGTCGAACCCGCTCACCGGCCAGGTCGACGCGGCCGCGACTGGCAAGAAGCGCGCGGCCTACGGCGTGTGCCCGGCCGACTTCGACGACGACGGCGACATCGACGTCTTCGTCAACAACTACGGGGCCGGGCGCCCCGCGCTGGGCGAGCAGCCGCACTACTGGGAGTGGAACTTCCTCTGGCGCAACGACGGGCAGATGACCTTCGTCGACGTCGGCGTCCCGGCGCAGGTGGCGGCGTCGATGCGCGGCATCGGCGGCGTCGAGAACGAGAAGCCGCTCGACTACGAGGACAAGGACTGGCCCTCGCCCATCGGCGGCAACGGCTTCTCGTGCGATTGGGGCGACTTCGACAACGACGGCGACCTCGACCTCGCGGTCGGCCAGATTGCCCACCCCGACTACGTGCAAAGCGACCGGCTCATGCTGCACGTGAACCCGGGCGGGGCGCCTGGCAGCGAGCGCATCTTCGGCGAGGAGAGCTTCGCGCGCGGACTCCTCTACAACGAGGACGAGCTCTTCCCGGTGTGGGTCGACCTCGATCAGGACGGCCGCCTCGACCTCGCGGTGTCGCGCCTCCGGAGGCCCTCGGATGCCGACGGCGGGCCGCGCGATCCGTGGGACGGCAAGTGGCTCTTCTACCACCAGACGGCCGAGCAGAAGTTTGCGGCGCAGGCCATCGCCGACGTCGGCGTCGACGTCGACCGCCCCGGCCCGGCGCTGCTCATCGACGCCGACCACGACGGCGACCTCGACGTGTTCTTCCCGAAGGCCGCCGGCAAGCTCTTCGAGAACGTCTCGGCCACCGGCCACGCGCTGACGATCCGGCTCGTCGGCGCGCTCGGCAAGTCGCCGCGCGACGCCACCGGCGCGCGCGTCATGCTCGAGACCAGCGTCGGCAAGCAGGTGCGCGAGCTCCACTCGGGCAACGGCCACTACAACAACCAGAACACCCGCGAGCTGCACTTCGGCCTGGGCGGCGACTCCGGCGCGCACGCCGTGACCATCCGCTGGCCCGACGGCGAGGTGCAGGTGCTGGGCGACGTGAAGGCCGACCTGCGGCTCGAGGTCGTGCAGGGCGGCGACGTCACCATCCTCGAGTGAGCCGACCAGTCTTTACACCGGCTGCGGCTCGGCTAATCTCGCGGCGTCACATTCCAAAGGGCTGGAGACGCTGATGAACATCCTGAACCTCGCGGCGCAAGCGGCCGCCATGAAGGGTTGGCCCAACCGGCGCGAGCCGTCGGGCGAGCTGCGCATCGAGGTCGCGACGCAGGCCGGCCGCACCCAGGTGGTCACGGTCACCATGGCCAGCGACGGCGACCGCGAGGCGGCGGCGTTCATCTGGTCGAAGGCCTCCGACACGTCGCGCGCGCTCGACCCGTGGGCGCTCCTGCGCATGAACATGCAGCTCACGTACGGGCGCGTGGCCTTGAAGGGCAACGACATCATCGTGATGCACGCGCTGCTCGACCGGAGCTCGGACCTCTCCGAGGTCGGCAAGACCCTCTACTGGGTCGCCAAGGCGGCCGACGACCTCGAGCAGCAGACCTCGGGCGGCTACGCCGACGTGCTGTGAATCCACCCGGCTCGCGCGCGCGGCGCGCGGCCCCGAAGACCCCGGAGAACGAGATGCTCAAGCGATTCGTGATGCTGTTCTGGGCCGCCGCGCTGGTGCTCGCGTGCGGCACGCCGTCCTTCGAGTCCCAGGTCGACCGCTACAAGCGGAACATCGACAAGCTCGACACGCTGGTGGCCAAGCAGCCGGCGCTCAGGATGGACGTCGAGAAGAAGAAGATGGAGTTCGCCTCCGAGTTCGAGGCCGCCAAGCTGAAGGGCGGCGAGGAGGGCGCGAAGCTCCTGATGGTGCTCGGCGCGCGCATGGAGACGTTCGAGAAGGACCTGAACCCGCAAGCGGCGGCGCCGGCGCAGCCCGCCGCGGCGCCCGGCTCGAAGCTCAACGGCCCCGGCGCCGGCGGACCGGGCGGGGCTCCGGCCCCGGGCGGCTCGGCGGCGGCGCCGGGCGGCAAGCTCGGCGAGCCGGCCGCGCCCGGCGCGGCTCCGGCCTCCGGCGGCAGCGGCTTCGGCTCGGGCGCCACGCCGCCGCCGACCCCGCCCCGGCTCCGGCTCCGGCCCCGGGCGGCAGCGGCTTCGGCTCGGGCGCGGCCCCGGCCCCGGCTCCCGCCCCGGCCCCGGCCCCGGCTCCGACCACGCCGACGCCCGCGCCGGGCGGCAGCGGCTTCGGCGGTCAGTGAGCGACGCGGGCAGCCTCGGCGCCGACGGCCCGGACGACGCGCGCCGGGCCGAGCTCGTGCGCGTCGCCCGCGAGAAGGCGCGCGTCCTCTATGCCGGCGTGCTGACGCCGCATCGCTCGTGCGGCATCGCGCTGGCCGAGACCTTCGGCCGCGCCACCGCGCCCTACCAGAGCCTGCGCCGCGGCGGCATCCTCGGCCTCGGCGAGTGCGGCGCCATCGTCGCCGGGCGGCTGGTGCTGGGCGAGATGCTCGGGAACCCCGATCCGACCGGGGCCGTCACGCCCGCCCTGCGCGCGGCGATGCAGGACTTCGAGGCGCTGTGGCACCAGCGCGTGGACCGCGGCCGGGCCCCGGGCGACGGCATCGTGTGCAACACGCTGACGGGCCAGTTCGCGTCGTTCACGTCGCCCGAGCGCCACGCCTTCTGCACCGACCTCGCGACCGAGGTCGCGACGTGCGTGGCCGAGGTGCTGCTGAAGCACGGCGTCGATCCCGGCGTCGTGCCCTGGCCCGGGCCCGCGTCGACGCCGCCGACCGACGAGACGCCATGAAGGTCTCGTCGGGCGCCGTGGTGTGGCGCGTGGCCGGCGGCGGGCTCCTGGCCGGGCCGCCGGGCGACGACGACCTCGAGGTGCTCATCGTGCACCCGGGCGGCCCGTTCTTCGCGAAGAAGGACCTCGGCGCCTGGTCGATCCCCAAGGGCGAGGTCGAAGACGGCCACGAGCCGCTCGAGACCGCCATCCGCGAGCTCCAGGAGGAGTGCGGCCTCGCGCCCGAGACGGCCTTCGAGCCGCTCGGCGCGGTGAAGCAGAAGTCGGGCAAGGTCGTGCACGCCTTCGCCGTCGATGGCGCCGACCTGGTCGTGCCGACCGGGCACCGGCCGCCGCAGGTGCGCGTCGAGTGGCCGCCGCGCTCGGGCAAGGAGCTCGCCTTCGACGAGGTCGATCAGGTGCGCTGGGTCGCGCTCGGCCTAGCGCGGGCGAAGCTCAACCCGGCCCAGGTCGAGCTCCTCGACCGCCTGGTGGCCCACCTCGCCAAGGCCTTCTAGCTAGAACGTGAGGAAGCGGCCGAGCACGGCGATCATGCGCGGCACGTCGTGGACGCCGGCCTGCTCGCGGGCGGCGTGCATCGACAGCATGGGGTTGCCGACGTCGACGGTGCGGACGCCGAGGCGGCCGGCGGCGATGGGCCCGATGGTCGTGCCGCAGGCCAGATCGGTGCGCGTCACGAAGCGCTGGACCGGCACCGCGGCCGCCTCGCACAAGCCCGCGAAGAGGGCCAGGCCCTCGCCCGAGGTGGCGTAGCGCTGGTTCGAGTTGAGCTTGATGACCGGCCCGCCGTTGAGCTGCGGCTTGTGCTGCGGCTCGTGCTTGTCCTCGAAGTTGGGGTGGACGGCGTGGGCCATGTCCGACGACACGTGCCAGCTCCGGGCGAGGGCGCGCGTGAGGGCCTCGGGCGAGCCGGCGATGCGGCCGAGCGTGGCCTCGACGATGGGCCCGTCGGCGCCCGCGGTGGTCAGGCTGCCGACCTCCTCGTGGTCGTAGAGGCAGATGACGCGCGTGGCGGCGTGCTCGCTGGCGGTGGTGGCGGCCAGGGCCGAGAGCGCCGCGTGGCAGCTCGCCTGGTTGTCGAGGCGCGCCGCGAAGACGAACTCGTCGGACCAGCCGCCGATGGCCGCCGGCGCGATGTCGACCAGCGCGAGATCCCAGCCGAGGACGTCGCCGGGCTCGATCTGCAGCGCGTCGCCGAGGAGGCGCGTGAGGCCCTGCTTGTCGCCCGGGCGCGAGCTCTCGAGCCCGAGGACGGGCGGAAGGTGCTGCTGCGCGTTGAGCTTCAGGCCGTCCGTGTTGACGTCGCGCTGGAGGTGGATGGCGAGCGACGGGATGCGGCAGAGCGGCTTCCGCAGGTCGACCAGGCGCACGTCGGGGACCGGGCCCGCCGCCGAGCGCACGAAGACGCGGCCGGCGAGGCCGAGGTCGCGGTCGAGCCAGGTGTAGTAGAGGGCCCCGCCGTAGACCTCGACGCCGAGCTGCCGATAGCCGGCCTTCACCACGTCGGGCGACGGCTTGATGCGCAGGTTGGGCGAGTCGGTGTGCGCGCCGATGAGGCGGAAGCCGGCCTCGGAGGCGGGTGCGGTGCCTACCTGGAAGGCGAGGACCAGGCCGTCCCGGACGAGGTAGTGGCGCGCGTTCGGGCCGAGCGTCCAGGTGTCGTGCTCGTGGAGCCGGGTGAAGCCGGCGTCGTCGAGGCGGCGAGCGGTCGTCGCGGCGCAGTGCCAGGGCGTCGGGCTCGCGTCGATGTAGGCGAGGAGGTCAAGGGCTTCGGAGGGCGTCCCGGTCATGCCGCTAGTCAGCACGAACGCGGCCTCGGGGCAACTGGAAGCCTCCTCCGGCCGCGGCGAGAGCGGCCTCTCCTCGCATCCCGTGCGGGCCCTCCTCGCTTCCCATGCGGGCCCTCCTCGCTTCACATGTCACTTTCCTCGCGTCACATGTCGGTACGTCCCGCGTCGCATGTCGGTACCTCCCGCGTCACATGTCGGTACCTCTCGCTTCGCATGCCGATGTTCTCGCGCTCAGGGCGTCCAGGTGCCGATGACGGGCAGCTCGACGTGGGACATCTTCTCGAGCAGCGCATCGAGCGTGTCGGCGATCTGGATGATCGAGCGGTGGGCCGGGCGGATGAAGCCCTCGTCGCCGGCGTGCTCGAGGAAGGTCCAGAGGTGCGACCAGTAGCCGCGCACCTCGAGCAGGCCGACCGGCTTCAGGTGGTCGTTGAGCTGCGTCCAGGTGGCCGCCTCGAACACCTCCTCGAGCGTGCCGAGGCCGCCCGGCAGCGCGATGAAGCCGTCGGCGAGCTCGGCCATCTGGGCCTTGCGCTCGTGCATGGTGCGCACGATGTGCTGCATCGAGAGGCCGCCGTGGGCGACCTCGAAGCCGACGAGCTTCTCGGTGATGACGCCGGTGACCTGGCCGCCGGCCGACAGCGCACCGTCGGCGACCTCGCCCATCAGGCCGGAGCGGCCGCCGCCGTAGACGACGCCGATGCCGCGCTGGGCCAGGCCGACGCCGACCGCGCGCGCGGCGGCGAGGTACTCGGGGTGCACGCGCGAGCTGCTGCCGCAGTAGATGGCGACCTTCTCGAGCTTGCGGAGGGGGACGGTCGTGGGCTGGGTCATCGGGCGCGGAAGCTAGACGAGCGGCTCGTGGCTGGCAATGATGCCGGCATGCAGCGCTGGCTCTTCGTTGCTCTGGCCGCCGTCGGCGCGGCCTGCGACAGCGGCGTCGACGAGTCCGACGCCGTGGACGCCGTCGATGCCGTCGATGCCGAGGCGCCTCCGACCCTGGGCGAGGCGCCGGCCGAGTGGACCTGCGGTCACACGCGCCTCGCGCCGCCCGCGTTCGACGAGGGCAGCGGGCCGGCGGTCGCCATCGACGTCCTGCGCATCGACGCGAGCTTCACCTTCGACGCCGCGGTCGAGCGCGCCTCGGCGCACGCGGTGATGCGCTTCCGCATGGGCCCGGCCGCGGGCTTCCCGGTGCTCGACCTGCGCCAGGCCATCGCGGCGGCGTTGCTCGACGGCGTGCCGCTCGACGTCGCCCGCGAGCTCGTCGTGCGCTCGCCCGCGGTCGACGACCCCGCGAACACGGTGCTCGTCCTGCGCCGCGCGCTCGACGCCTGCTCGGACCACAGGCTGACGCTCGACTACGATCTGACGACCGCCGACCTCGAATACGGGATTCGCTACCCGCGTTGGGGCCTGATGTCCTGTGGCAGACGGACCTCAGCGACGCGCGGGCGGGCTATCTCCTCGAGCGCTGGCTGCCGGCCCCAGTCGGTCTCCACGACACCTTCGGCATCGCCCTCGACGTGGCGGTCGTCGATAGCGCGGTCGCGTATGCGCTGGTGTCGAACGGCCGCGTGGCGGCGACCGGCGAGGCCCGCTGGCACGTCACGTGGCCGAGCGACAGCGACGTCATGAGCCCGCTCGTCGACCTCGTCGCGCGCTCCAAGCTGTGGTCGCTGTCCGACGGCATCGGCGGGGTCGACCTGCACTACGAGGATCGCATGATCGGCCTCATGGCAGGGTTCCGCGAGGGCGGACCCGAGGCGTGGCTCGCCTCGACCGATGACCTCGTCACCGGCTTCACCGCGCGCTTCGGGCCGCGCCGCTGGGGCGACGCGCCGTACCAGCTCGTCCTCCAACCGCTCCAGACCGCGGCCGGCATGGAGTACCCGAACGCCGCGACGATCGTCGACCTGCGCGGCGACATCCTGGCGCACGAGGTGGCCCACGCCTGGTTCGGCCGCACGCTGGTGCCGGCGCGCCACATCGACGCCTGGTTCGACGAGGCGATGGCGATGTGGCTCACGACCACCCCGGCCTACGGCTTCGACGGGTACCTGCCGGTCGATCCCTGGTCGTCCGAGGCCACACCGGTCGCGCACGCCGATCCGTGGACGCGCCAGACCTTCATCACCGCCTACCGCCTGGGCCCGCGCATCGTCGAGACGCTCTTCGAGCGCTTCGGCAAGGACGCCTTCGACGGCGTCTGGCGCGACCTCATCCGCGACTGCTCCGGCCGCCACCTCACCCACCACGACCTGCGCCGCGCCTTCCGCGCGCTCGGCGACGCCGACTTCGTCGACGCGCTCTTCGAGCGGTGGGTGATCGCGCCGGGCGACGCCGAGGTCCTCGGCACCTGCCTGGCCATCGGCGGGGCGCCCTGAGCGCCTCGCCGCGTCAGGGCTCGACGCGGATGGCGTTGGTCTCGACCCACCGATAGGTTTCGTCGGCCAGCGACTCGGCCGGGCCGAGCGCGTCGGCCAGGTGGTGCGGGGTGAGCCACACCTCCATGTGGTAGCTGCCGGTCTGATCGAGCGGCACCGACTTCCACGTGCCGGGGTCGGACCAGCGCGCGACCTCGTGGGTGCCGCTCGCGTCGGTCCTCCACACGACCGCCTCCAGCGCGGCCGCGGAGCCATCGGTCCAGCTCGCGCGGAGGCCCGGCAGCGGCAGCTCCGGCGCGCGCGCCCACAGCGTCATGTGGTCCTCGACGGTCACCGTCGAGCCCATGTCGGCCAGCGTCCCGGTCGGTCCGCGCGCCACCAGCGTCTCGCCGGTGGCCTCGCCCAGCACCTCGAAGACGACCACGTTCTTCCCGGCCAGGAAGGCCTCGCGCGTGCCGGCGGCCACGTCGCTCGCCGCGGTCGGCACCAGCACGCGGTTCTGCACCCAGCCGAGGATGCGCGCGTAGGCGTCGAGGCGCTCGCCGTCGCTCTGCATGACCGGGCCCTCGTGGGACAGCGCCGCGACCAGGTTCGGGTAGTCGGTGGCGAGCCCGTCGCACACGCCCTCGTTCGCGCAGAAGGCGGGGAGGCTCGCGTTCTCGTGGATGTCGCTGCCGGCGAACGCCGTGACCGGGCGCGCCAGGCTGACCGTCCGCCACTTGGTGAGCGCCGGCTCGGGGTAGGTGTCGAACATCACCAGCGCGGTGAGGTCGGGGTCGGGCACCTCGGCCGTCGGGTCGAGGAAGGCGTCGAGCTCGAAGAGCTTGTCGCCGAGCCCGCCGCCCAGCACCGCCTTGAAGTTCGCGTGGAAGTTGTAGAGCTCCATGGCCGGCACGTCGTGGGCGATGATGGTCTCGGCCGAGAGCTCGGTCTCCTCCGAGTGCGCGATGGTCACGAAGCCGCCGGCGGCGCGCACGGCCGCTGTGGCCTTGTCGAGGTCCTCCGACGAGGTCGCGTCGGTGAAGTCGATGGAGTAGCTCTCGAGCGGAGAGACGTGCTTCGCGAGCCCGACCCCCATCAGGTGCGTGCCCTCGAAGCCCACGAAGAAGTTGACCTTTCCGTCCGGTCCGCCCTGCCCCGCCGGGCACGCGAAGCGCACGCCGATGGGCGCGTCGCCCTCGCCCTTCAGGACCACGTCGCCGAGCTCGGGCTCGGCGTAGAGGAGCTCGCCGAAGGCGTGCTCGCGCATGTGCGCCGGGTGGTCGGTCATGAAGGTCATGCCGATGTGCTCGGCGCACAGGGCGGCCTTCATGCGGTGGATGCAGGTGAGGTTGTAGACGCCGTCGCCGTTGTCGCAGCCGTCGTGGCTGAAGGCCGAGTGCAGGTGGAGGATCGTCCGCACCTCGCCGAGGCCGCGCTCGGCCCAGGTCGCCGGCGGCGTCTCGCCGGTCGCATCGGCGTCGGCCGCGGCGTCGTCGGCCGTCGCGACATCGCCATCGCCGGCGACGCTACTGTCGACGACGGACGTGTCGGCGCTCGTCGCGTCGGCGCCGTCGCCGCCATCGCCGCACGCACCCCATACGACGCACACACCCACGCACCAGAGACGGTTCCCGCGCATGACCGGGAGCCTTACGCCGTTCGCGTCGGGAACGAAAGAGCCTGGCGCAGGCGCGCCACGCGCTCGGCGGCGCGCGCGCTCGGCGCCAGGCGCTGGGCCAGCTCTTCGGCGAAGGCCAGGTCGAGGCACACCAGCGCGAGGTCGACCTCGGCCGCGCCGAGCCCGCGCGCGATGGCGTTCAGGTCGAAGGCGCCCTTCACCGCGGCCATGTCGAGGTCGTCGCTCACGACCACGCCGTCATAGCCCCAGGCGCGCCGCAGGATGGTCGGCACGACGCGCGGCGAGAGCGTGGCCGGCCGCTCGGCATCCAGCGCCTCGAACACCACGTGCGCCGTCATGATGAGCGGGAAGCCCGCCCGCACCGCGGCCGCGAACGGCGGCAGCTCGATGGCGGCCAGGCGCTCGGGCCGATGGGCGAGGCGCGGCAGGCTCACGTGGCTGTCGCTCACGGTGTCGCCGTGGCCGGGGAAGTGCTTGCCGCACGGCATGACCCCGGCCGATCGCAAGCCGCGCGCGAACGGCAGCGCGCGCGCGATGACGTCTTCGGGGGTCTTGCCGAAGGCGCGCTTGCCGATGACGGGGTTCGCCGGGTTGGTGTCGACGTCGAGCACCGGCGCGAAGTCGACGTTGATGCCGAAGGCCCGGAGGTCCGCTCCCATGGCGGCTCCGAGCCGCTCGAAGCCGGCCGGATCGGTGGTCGCCGCCAGCTCGCCCATGGCCGCGACGGTCGCCACCTCGGGGGTGCGCGGCGCCTTCAGCCGCTGCACCGGTCCGCCCTCCTGGTCGACGGCGATGAGCGGCGGCGGCCCGTCGGGGAACAGCGCCACGACCTCGCGCACCAGCGCGCGCAGCTCGTCCGAGCTCTCGAAGTTGCGCGCGAAGAGGCAGACGCCGGCGAGCAACCCGCGGCTCGCCAGCGCCGCGACCTCGCGCGGAGGATGCTTGCCGTCGAAGCCGACGATCAGCTTCGTCATTCGGATCCCCCCGCGGCTCCGTTCGCGGGGTCCGCCGCCTTCGCATGGCGAAGGCATCGACCTCGCGAGGTCGCCGCTGACGACCCGAGGCGGGTCGTCAGGGCGTGCCGCCCAACCGAACGATGATGTCCTTCACCATGTCCGCGTCGTTGGCCGACGGGACCAGGCTCAGGTAGCGCTTGTAGGCGTTGATGGCGCCGGCCGTGTCGCCGAGCTTCACCTTGATCGACCCGATCTGCTTCCACGCCACCGCGTAGCCCTTGCCGGCCGCTTGCTGGTAGAGGGCCAGCGCGCCGTTGGGGTCCGAGTTGTGGAGCGCGCGCGCCTCTTTGTAGAGGTCGGCGCCGGTCTTGCCCGTCTCCGGCGGATTCGGGTTCGGATTGGGGTTCGGGTTCGGGTTCGGATTCGGGTTGTTCTCTTTCTCTTCGCGCTGCTTCTTGCGGGCCTTCGCGATGATCTCGTCGGCCTCGGCGTGGTTGAAGACGATCTTCTTCGCCTCCTCGCACTTGGCGATGGCCTCGGCCCACGCCTTGCGGTTGTAGGCGGCCTTGCCCTGGTCGACGAGCGAGTTGGCGAGCGCCGGTCCGAGCGCGTTCTTCACTTCCTGCACGCGCGCGAAGTAGACGCTGTCCTGCGGCAGCGTCGCGAGCTTCTGGAGCGCCGCCCAGGCGGCCGGGAGGTCGTTCTTCGCCTGCGCCGCCTGTACCTCGTCGAAGGCCGCGCCGGCCGTCTTCTCGGCGTCCACCTTGGTGAGCAGCGCCTTGCCGTCGGCGTTGCCGGCGTCGAGCGCGAGCAGCGCCATCAGCTGCGCCTTGGCGTCGTCCCACTTCTGGGCGGCGATGGCCTCGTTGGCCTTCTTCAGCATGTCGGCCTTGGCGGCCGCGTTCTGGTCGACGGTGCCGGCGGTGTCGGCCTCGGTCGGCTTGGTCGGCTCGACCGCGGTGTCGGCCGGCGCCTGGACCACGTCCTTCTCGGCGACGGTCGTGGTCGGCGCGGTGGTCGGGGCCGTCGTCGGCGGAGCCGTCGTCGGCGCCACCATGGTCGCGTCGGCCGTGCCTCCGCCCTTGGGCTCGGACGGCGGGCGTGTCGCGAGGAACACGGCCACGCCGGCGCCCGCCACGACGAGCAGCAGGATGACGAGCCAGCCCTTGCCGCCCTTCTTCTCGCCAGCCGCGGCCGCGGCCGAGGAGCCGCCGATCTTGGCGCCGCCGACGTAGTCCTCGGGGCGGTAGATGAACTCCTCGCCCTTCTCGACGTAGCGGAACTGGACCTTGCCGAGCTCGATGATGTCGCCCGACTTGAGGGTCGACTCCTCCCAGTACTCGCCGTTGACCCGGATGCCGTTCTTCGACTTCAGGTCGACCATCTTCACGCGGCCGTCGGCGATGACGATCTTGGCGTGGTTCGAGCTGATCGACTGGTGCTCGACCTTGAGGTCGTTCTCGCCGGTGCGGCCGAGGATCATGGTCGTGCCGGTGAGCGGATACTCGGTGCCGGCCAGGTTCGTCGTCACCGCCACCAGCGTCGGGTGGTTGGCGCCGGCGATGCGCTTCTTGCCCGCGCCCAGGCTCTTGCGGATGTCCTCGGCGCTGATGGCGCCGTCGGGCATCGTCTTCATGGCGTAGCCGGGCGGGATGGTCGGCTCCTTCTTGGCCTTGTCGTCGCCCTTGCCCTTGTCCTTGCCGTCCTTGGCCTCGGCCTTCTGGCTCTTCTTCTCGGCGGCCGGCGCGGGCGCCGGGGCGCTCGACTGGGCGGCCTGGGCCGCGGCTCCGGCGGCGGCCAGCTTGGCGTCGGTGGCGGCCGCGTCGTCGACCGGCTTCACGCCCTCGAGCGAGATCATGTAGTCGCCGATCTGGATCACGTCGCCCGAGCCGACGCGACGCGTCTCGGTGATGCGCTCGCCGTTGACCCGCGTGCCGTAGCGCGACAGGTCCTCGACGTGGATCTCCTCGCCCTTCTTGAGGAAGCGGGCGTGCGTGCGCGACACGTTGCGCTCGGTCAGACGGATGGTGTTGCCCTCCTTCCGTCCGATCGTGATCTCGTCGCGCGTCAGCGGCACGCTGTGGGTCTTGCCCGAGTCATCCTTGATTTGCAGCTTCACCGCTCGTTCCCCGTGCGCGGCCCGGTCAGGGCCATCCATGAATCCGACAGGCTCCGCTGGCTTAGCAGGTTCATGGAAGGCTGGCAACTCGACGCCCGGGCCCGGCGGGCGCGCCGCACGGGCGCCGGACCGGCGTTGTGGCACGAGAGACACGCGCCCGCGCCGGGTCGTGGCCGGAGTGCCACGACGGCCGTGTCGACGCCGGGCTCAGCCCCGCCTGGAGCGGGCCCGAGCCTCCTGGCACGGCTCTTGGAACGTGCTTCCGCGGGACACGCAGAACCGGAGCCGACCTCGATGCACGCGAACCTCGACACGAAGAAGCACCAGGCCTTCAAGACCCTCGCCCTCCCCCACCTCGACGCGCTCTACGGCGCGGCGCTGCGCTTCACGAAGAACCCGGCCGCGGCCGAGGACCTCGTGCAGGAGACGATGCTGCGCGCCTTCGCCGCGTGGCATCAGTTCGATGAGACGACCAACTGCCGGGCCTGGCTATTCCGGATCCTGTCGAACTCGTTCATCAACGGCTACCGCCGCCGCACCAAGGAGCGCGAGGTGCTCGACGGCGAGCAGCTCGGCTCGCACGGCGAGCGCTTCTTCTCGCGCGACTGCACGCACACCTGGGCCCACCCCGAGACCGCCTTCTTCGAGCGCAACCTGTCGCCCACCGTCGTGCGCGCGCTCGAGAGCCTGAAGCCCGACTTCCGCATGGTGGTCGAGTTGTCGGACCTCCAGGGCTTCAGCTACCGCGAGATCGCCGACATGCTCGAGATCCCCATCGGCACCGTCATGTCGCGCCTCTTCCGCGCGCGCCAGACGCTGCGCGCCAAGCTCGAGGATCATGCGCGCGCCTTCGGCGTGGTGCCTACCCTGAGCCAGGACTCGATGGCCGCGGCGGCGGCCTGAGTCACACGGATGCGCGAGCCGATGGCGGCTCCCGCGGATTTGTCACGTATCCCTTGATGAGCGCCCCAGAGGGCGAACGGCCTCGAGCGAGGCCACGGTAATCGGAGCACGAGCGAGTATGGTCGGCAACGCGTTGTTGATGATGGGAGTGGCCGCGCTGGGGCACGCCGTGGCGTTGACGGTCGCCATCAGCGTCCGGCGTCGGATGGCCGAGCGCAAGCGCTGACCTGCCTTCTCGGCCGGCCCGCGGCCCATGGTGTAGTGCCGGCCGGAGGCCGGTGATGACCCGCGCTCGAACCAAGCAGCCCGCGACCTACCAGGACGTCCTCGACGCGCCGGAGCACATGGTCGCCGAGATCTTGAACGGCGAGCTCCACCTCTCGCCGCGACCGGCGAGCCCGCACGCGCGAGCTTCATCGCGGCTCGGCCACTATCTCGGGCCGTTCGACGACCCCGAAGATGATGAGCCAGGCGGCTGGATCATTCTCGACGAGCCTGAGCTCCATTTAGCGGCGCACGTGCTCGTACCCGACCTCGGAGGGTGGAGGCGTGAGCGCATGCCGGAGATGCCGCGCGCGCCATTCTTCACGCTCGCACCCGACTGGGTATGCGAGGTCGCATCGCCGAGCACGCAGAGCCCGAGGGATCCGGCTTGCCCCGGTCCGGCCGAAGCTGCGCTGCTCGCAGCGCAGGCGCAGGGCGGAACGGAAGGGCGACCGAGGCCATGCATCGACCGCATGCTCAAGATGCCGATCTACCGTGAGGCCGGCGTCGAGTGGCTTTGGCTGGTCGACCCCGAGGCGCACCTCATCGAAGTATTCCGCGGCGACGGCCGCGGTTGGACCCTCGCGGCGCAAGCCGCCGGGGCGGGCCTCGTGAGGCTCCCGCCCTTCGAGGCGATCGAGCTCGATCCAGGCCGTTGGTTCAGGGATTGAGCGACGTCGCGTAGCGGCGTCGCGCGACGAGCGCGAGGCCGACGAGCGCGAGGGCGAGGCCCGAGGCGTCGCCGGTCGAGCAGCCGCTGTCCTTCTTGGCTGGCGTGGTCTCGACCTGGGCCTCCGCCTCAGCCGCGGAGCCGGTGTCGCTGTCGACCTCGACCGGCGCCTCGGCGACCGGCTCGGGCCCGGGGTCGGGCTCGACGACCGGCGAGTCGCTCCACGTCTGGTAGGGCGTCGGGTCGTTCTCGTAGTTGCCGGTGTGCATCGGGTCGTGGCTGAAGCCGTTCCACTCGAAGAGGTTGTGGACCGAGCCCTGCGTCTTCCACACGAAGAGCCAGCCGTCGCGGGTCGAGATGCCGACGTCGAGCTTCTCGTCGCCGTCGAAGTCGCCGACAGCGGCGCTGGCGATGACCCAGCCGCCGGTCTGCTTGGGCCAGCCGGCCGGCTCACGACCGAGGTAGTCCCAGGCGTGCACGAGGTAGCCGCCCGAGCCGATGATGACCTCGGGCAGCGCGTCGCCGGTGAGGTCGACGATGCTCGGCGCGTTGAAGAACTGCCAGTCGTCGTGCACGCGCGGGAAGCCGAGCATCATCTTGCCGGTGTCGGTGTCCCAGCCCGACATGTGGTGATCGAAGAGCCCCTTCTTGCCGCCGCCGGCGAAGGCCAGCGCGAAGTCGAAGCCGGCCGTGCCCTTCACCATGTCGATGCCGCCCTGGCCGTCGATGTTGCCGAAGCCGCCGTTGTTCATGAGGATGTAGGCCGGGCTGTCCTGCGAGTTCGACTGCGCGCCGAACACCTGGTTGTTCATCTTGCGGTAGATCTTGCCGTCGTAGCGGAAGATCCAGCCCTGGGTGGAGATGGTGTCGAAGCTCACCTCGAGCTTCCCGTCGAAGTCGAGGTCGGCCAGCATCGGGTTCGCCACCACGCCGCGCCCGACCGTCGGCAGCACCGCCACCGTCAAGCCGAAGAGCGACTGCGGCCAGCCTGGGGCGATGGTGCCGGTCTCCGCCTCGAGCACGTACGCGGTCGCCTCGTTCTCGACGCCCTGGGCGCCGTAGACCTCGGACGAGCCGCAGGCGATCTCGGGCTTGCCGTCGCCGTCGATGTCGCCGATGGCCGGCGTCGCCACGATGCGGTCCGCGCCGGCGACCGACTCGGGGTCGTCGGGGTTGTAGAGCCGCACCGGGTACGGCGCCATGGTCGTGCCGTCGGCGTGCCAGACGTAGATGTACTGATCCATGCCGGCCATGACGATCTCGAGCCCGCCCTGCTGGTCGAGGTCGTAGAGCACCGGCGAGGCGAAGAAGCCGGCCTCGAGGATGCGATCCGGGCTCGTCTGGCCGACCACGTGGGCGTAGTCGAGGCCCTGCGGCCAGCCGGGGCGGAGCGAGCCGTCGTTCTCGTAGACGAAGACCTGGCCGTCCCAGGTCGACACGACGATCTCCAGCTTGCCGTCCTTGTCGAGGTCGCCGATGGCCAGCGGCATCATCGCGGTCTGGCGCCCGACGTCGGGATCGACGCCGCCGTTCTGCCGCGGGCAGCCGGCCTTGTCGGCGCGGAAGGCGCACGAGCCGCGGACGTTGCCGGGCTTGGCGGCGTCCATCGCCGGGCGGAAGCCGACCTTCACCGGGAAGCCGGCCAGCTCCGAGCCGTCGGCCTGATAGACGTGGACCTTGCCGTCCGACGAGAAGAGCACGAGCTCCTCGTCGTGATCCTTGCCGTCGATGTCGGCGAAGATGGGCGAGCTCTCGGCCGAGGTGCCGAGGTCGATGGGGAAGCCGGCGTAGAGGTCCGGGTCCTTCTGCAAGAGCACGCCCTTGCGATGGTCGGCGTGCACGGTCACGCCGCCCGACGTCTTGGCGGTCACGCGCAGGCGCAGCGTCACCGCGTTCTGGTGCGGGTCGTCAAGCTTCTTGTCCAAGTCGAGCGCCACCTTGGTGAGGTCCCAGGTCGCGCACTTGCCGTTCATACCCGCGGTGGTCCCGTGGTCGATCTCGTGGAACTCGCTGTCCTCGGGGGCGACGCCGGTGGCGTACTCCATGACCCAGTCGGCGGTGGCGTAGCGCGCCGCCTTGCCGTCGACGCGCTGGTTCACGCGGCAGGCGATGTCGACATTGGGCGTGCGCGACGGGTCGAGCACCTCGAACCACGACGGCGAGTCGATGTAGGCCTCGGGCGGGAGCCGGCCCTCGACCACCGCGTCCACGGTGCGGCGCGCGTTGTTCCGGCCGTAGCCGAAGTGCCAGTCCCAGCCGGGCTTCGAGACGTACTTCTCCGAGTCGTTGTCGAGCGGGTTGATGGCGATGTCGTCGGACTCCATGGTCAGGAGCTGCTTCACCTCGTCGGCCGAGAGCGGCGGGTTGAGACCCACCTTGAGCGCGGCCGAGTAGATGAGGCCGACGTGGCCCGACGTGATGCCGGTCGCCTCGGAGCTGCAGCCGGTGCCCGGCGTCGAGAGCAGGAGCTGCATGCCGAAGTTCGTGCAGTTGTTGAAGTTCATGAACGTCGTCGAGAGCTCGGGCGAGTTGCCGTCGTACTGCACCGCGTGCACGTACAGCGAGTGCTCGCCCGACCCCGGGAAGTTGTGGTGGTACGACAGCTCGTCGGCGGCCGAGGTCACGACGGCCACGTTGTTGGCGTAGGCGTAGTCGATGGCCTGGCGCGCGAACTGCGTGTAGTTCACGGCGCCGAGCGCCGACTGCACGACCGAGACGCCGTTGTCGACCGAGTACACGACGCCCTGGGCGAAGTTGTTGACGTCGGCCACGAACGAGTCGCCGACGCGCATCATCACGACGGTGCAGTTCGGGCACACGCCGATGTCGCCGATGCCGTTGTTGCCCTCGGCCGACGAGTCGCGCGCCTCGCCGTTGCCGTGGCCGAACTCGGTGTCGTCCTTGGCGTCGTTGTCGTCGAGGAAGAAGTCCCAGCCCGAGATGTCGTCGATGTAGCCGTTGTGGTCATCGTCGGTGCCGTTCGAGCACTTCATGATGAGGTCTTCGGGATCGAGCATGCCGTTGTGGTTCATGTCCCAGTCGGCGAGCAGCGCGGCCTCGTTGCTCGTCGCGTAGTAGTCGCGGATGTCGAACCAGCCCGAGCCGTCGACGTCGAACTCGGTGGCGTCGGCGGGCGGCGTCACGAACGGCGTCGGCTTGCAGTTGGCGAGCTCGCCGGCGTTCAGGAACCACTTGTTGACGAGGTCGCGGTTGCCCCAGTCGGCGCCCGAGTCGTGGACGGCGATGATGACCTTGCGATCGCCCGTCGTGACCTGCCAGGCGCGGTCGGCCGAGATGCCGGGGCCCATGGCGCGCTCGGTCGGGTCCTTGATCTTGGCCGCCCAGGCGTCGGGGTAGTGGCTCCAGAGGTTCCACTGGCCGCCGTAGCCGGGGTCGTTCGGCGGGGACAGGCGCGGGTCCTCGTCCTTGCCGTTGGGCCAGGCCGCGAGGGCGGACGTCGAGACGAAGGGAACCAGGATGAGGAGCAGCGAGACGGCGAGACGGCGCATCGTCCAAGCCTCCAGGGCCAGCGAGAAACCGGCGTAGAAAACCGGAAGGCCCCCCTCTTTGCAAGGACGATCGGCGGCGAATCAGGCGCCCATACGATTCACGGAGCGCGCCGCCGCGAGCGCATCATGCGTCCTTCGGGTCATTGTCCGGGACCGGCTCGGCGTGCCAGCCGAAGATGCGCTGCGTGGCCAGGTCCTGGCGCTCGCGCTCGAACTGCTCCTCGAGCTCGTCGCGCGCGTCCTTGCTGAGCTGGATGCGGCGCTGCTCGTCGTCCCAGGCCGGCAAGAGCTGCTCCAGCGTGCGCCGGTTGTGGCGCCGGAACTTGTCGGCGCGCTCCTTGGCCTCGTAGGGCGGGCAGCCGAGGACCTCGATGACGCGCCGCCCGGTGAGGAGCGACGACTCGAAGGTCTCGCGCTCGACGATGGTCACGCCCGCGCGCCGGAGCGCCGTGTAGTGCCCGACGTCGCGGGCGCGGGCGACGATGGTGAGGTCGGGGTAGGCCTCGCGGATGCGCTTGGCCAGCGTGATGGAGGCCTCGACCTCGCCGATGGCCAAGACCAGCACCTTGGCGCGGGCGATGCCGGCGTGCTCGAGCAGGTCGAGGCGCGTGGCGTCGCCGTAGAAGATGCGGAAGCCGAAGCGGCGCAGGAACTCGATCTGCTCGGGGTCGCCGTCGAGCACGGTGGCCTTGATGCCGCTGGCGAAGAGGAAGCGGCCAACGATCTGCCCGAAGCGGCCGAAGCCGGCGATGAGCACCTGGGCACCCTCGTCCTGGATGGTGTCGTAGTCGGCCTGGGTGGCCGACGCGCGGCGCTTGGTGACGACGTCGTGGACGATGAGCAGGATGGGCGTCGTGGCCATCGACAGCGCGACGGTCAGGGTGAGCAGCGCGTCCCAGTCGCCGGGCAGGAGGTGGGCCGTGCGCGCCACGCCGAAGACGACGAACGCGAACTCGCCGCCCTGGCCGATGATGGCGGCGAAGAGCCAGGTCTGGCGCGAGTCGACGCCGATCATCGGCGCGATGAGGCGGAGCGCGGTGAGCTTGATGGCGACGAAGCCGCCGAGGAGCAGCAGCACCTCGAGCGGCCGCGTGAGGAGGAGCGAGAAGTCGATCGACATGCCGACGGCGATGAAGAACAGGCCGAGCAGGAGCCCCTTGAACGGCTCGAGGTCGGACTCGAGGGCGTGGCGGTACTCCGACGAGGCCAGCATCACACCGGCCAGGAAGGCGCCGAGCGCCATCGACAGGCCGGCCAGGTGCATGAGCTCGCCGACGCCCAGCACCAGCAGCAGCGCGAAGGCGGTGAAGATCTCGCGCACGCCGGTGGCGGCGATGGGGCGGAGGATGTAGCGCACGAGGAAGCGGCCGGCGACGATGACGATGGCCAGCGCGCCGAGCGCCTCGAGCGCGTTCATCCAGGTGGGCTTCACCGCCGCGGCGTCGGGATCGACCGCGCCCAGCATGGGCACGAGCGCCAGCACCGGGATGGCCGCCATGTCCTGGAAGAGCAGCACCGCGAAGCTGGTGCGGCCCATGGTCGTCTTCTCGAGCGCGCGGTCGGCCATGGTCTGGACCGCGATGGCGGTCGACGACAGGCCGAGCGCGAGGCCGCCGATGAGCGCGCCCTGCCAGGGCAGCCCGAGCGCGAGCAGCGCCAGCCCGAGCGCCAGGGCGCAGGCCGCGAGCTGCAGCGCGCCACCGCCGAAGACCGCGCGGCGCATGCCCCAGAGGTGCTTCACCTCGAGCTCGAGGCCGATGGCGAAGAGCATGAGCACGACGCCCAGCTCGGACAGCGAGTGGGCCGCCTCGGGGTTGCTCACGAGGCCGAGGAGCGAGGGCCCGATGAGCGCGCCGGCCACGAGATAGCCGAGGATGGCGCCGAGCCCGAAGCGCTTGGCCAGCGGCACGCACACCACCGCGGCGGCGAGGTAGACGAGGAGGTCGCGGCTCATGGTCTTGCGCTCAGCGCCACGAGGCGCTCGCGATAGCGGATGGCCATGACCTCGAGGTCGCGCTCGTCGACCTTGTGCGCCGCGTGCAGGGTCATCGGCTCGAGCCACTCCATGCCGCAGAAGCGCGCGGTCTGGCGAATGGGCGGCATGTAGGTCTCGAAGGGCTGGGCGTGGATGCCGCCCTCGGCGTAGGCGCGGTCGTCGCCGCCGGTGGTCGTGACCCACAGGCAGCGCTTGCCGTGGAGGGCGGTGCCGCCGTCGCCGTAGGCCCAGCCCAGCGCCAGCACCTGCTCGAACCAGAGCTTGAGCAGCGCCGGCACCGAGTACCAGAAGATCGGGTGCTGCCAGACGATCGTATGGGCTTCGCTGAGCACCGCCTGCTCGGCCGGCACGTCGATGCCGAAGTCCGGGTAGAGGTCGTAGAGCGGACGCACGACGAGGCCAGGCAACGCCCGCACCGCGTCCAGCAGGACGTGGTTGGCGCGCGACCGATCCGGATACGGGTGGGCGTAGATCAGCGCGATCACATGGCCAACCTAACGGCCAGACGCGCGTGTGCCAACCCCCGCGACCCGTGGTATGGGGTGGCATGGCAGAAATCACCCGCAAAGAGCTCATCCTGGCGCTCATCGGGATCCACGAGGACCACCGCCCGCGGCTGTCGGGCGTGGATCTGAGCGGGCTCGACCTGAGCTACCTCAACCTGTCGTCGGCCGACCTCGGGGCGACCAACCTCGAGGGCGCGAACCTGACCGGCGCCAACCTCAACTCGGCGTTCCTGGGCGGCGCGATCCTGAAGGACGCGAACCTCACCGGCGCCTACATGCGGCAGGCCCGCGTGATGGGGGCCGACATGCGCGGCGCCAACTTCACCGACGCGCGGCTCACCGGCGCCGTGTTCCAGAACTGCCAGGTCGAGGGCGCCATCCTGCCCGAGGGCTTCAAGCAGATCGCCGCGGACTCCACCGGCATGAAGCGCTGACCGACCGCCCCGGCCGCGCGCCGCAGCTCCGGTCGGCCCGCGGCGGTCGCCTCACAATATATAGTTCTCGAGCCGCGGGTCCTCGACGATGCCTTGGAGCGCGCGCTCGACGTAGGCCTTGTCGACGATGACGACGCGGTCCTCGCGGTCGGGCGCGTCGAACGACAGGTCGTCGAGCAGGCGCTCCATGACCGTGTGCAGGCGGCGCGCGCCGATGTTCTCCTGGCGCTCGTTCACCTGGAAGGCGAAGGCCGCCAGCGCCGCGATGCCGTCTTGGGCGAACTCGAGGTGGATGGCCTCGGTCTCCATGAGCGCCTGGTACTGGCGCGTCAGCGAGTTCTCCGGTTCGGAAAGGATCCTGACGAAATCGTCCTCGCGCAGCGCCTCGAGCTCGACGCGGATTGGGAAGCGTCCCTGCAGCTCGGGGATGAGGTCCGAGACCTTGGTCATGTGGAAGGCGCCGGCCGCGATGAAGAGGATGTGGTCGGTCTTCACCATGCCGTACTTGGTGTTGACCGTGCTGCCCTCGACGATGGGCAGGAGGTCGCGCATGACGCCCTCGCGCGACACGTCGGGGCCGCCCTTGCCTTCGCGGCCGCCGGCGATCTTGTCGATCTCGTCGAGGAAGATGATGCCGCTCTCCTGGGCGCGGGTCATGGCCTCGGACTGCACCGCGTCGCGGTCGATGAGGCGCTCGCCCTCGTCGCGCGCCAGGATCTCCAGCGCCTCCTTCACCTTCACGCGCCGCTTCTTGGTCTTCTTCGGGAAGAGCCCGCCCAGCGCGTCCTTCATGTTGAGGCCCATCTGGTCGAAGCCCGCGCCGCCCAGCATGTCGAGCATGGGCGCGCCGCGCTGCTCCTGCGTCTCGACCTCGACCTCCTTCTCGTCGAGGTGGCCTTCCTTCAGGAGGCGGCGCAGCTTCTCGCGCGTGCTCTTGCTCTCGTCGGCGGCCGGCGACTTCTCCTCGTAGGCGGGCTTCGACGGCGTCGGCAGCAGCCGATCGAGGATGCGCTCCTCGGCCGCCTGCCGCGCGGCCTCCTGCACGCGCACCAGCGCCTCGCCCTCGACCAGCTTCACCGCGACCTCGACCAGATCGCGGATCATCGACTCGACGTCGCGGCCGACGTAGCCGACCTCGGTGTACTTCGAGGCCTCCACCTTCACGAAAGGAGCTTTCACGAGCTTGGCCAGGCGCCGCGCGATCTCGGTCTTGCCGCAGCCGGTCGGCCCGATCATCAGGATGTTCTTCGGCGTGATCTCGTCCTTCAGCGGGCCGCGCACGTGCTGGCGACGCCAGCGGTTCCGGAGCGCGACGGCCACGGCGCGCTTGGCCGCCTTCTGGCCGACGATGTAGCGGTCGAGCTCGAGGACGAGCTCCTTCGGGGTGTAGCTCTCGAGGTTCATGTGATGCCGCCTGCTCAGCTCTCGCTGAGCTCCTCGATGGTGAGGTTCCGGTTCGTGTAGATGCAGATGTCGGCGGCGATGCTCAGCGCCTCGACGGCGATCTGGCGCGCGTCGAGGTCGGAGTGCCGGAGGAGCGCCAGGCCGGCGGACTCGGCGAACATCCCGCCCGAGCCGATGGCGATGATGCCGCCCTTCTCCTGCGGGTCGGGCTCGACCACGTCGCCCGAGCCGGAGATGACCAGCGTCTCGGTGGCGTCGGCCACGATGAGCATGGCCTCGAGGCGGCGCAGCGCGCGGTCGGTGCGCCAGTCCTTGGCGAGCTCGACGGCCGAGCGCCGGAGCTGGCCCGAGTACTCCTTGAGCTTGCCCTCGAAGCGCTCGAACAGCGTGAAGGCGTCGGCGGTCGAGCCGGCGAAACCGCAAAGGACCTTTCCGTTGTAGAGGCGGCGGACCTTCTTGGCGCCCGACTTCATGATGGTCTGGCCGAGCGTCACCTGGCCGTCGCCGGCCACGACGACCTTGCCGCCCTTCCTCACGCCGACGATGGTCGTGCCGTGCATAGTGATGGATTTACTCATGTTCTGACTTCCTGGCCGGGCTCGGCGCCCGGCTCTTCGGCCCGTGTGCGCGGGGATGCGCGCGGTCGTAGACCCGCGAGAGCTGCTCGACCGACACGTGGGTGTAGATCTGCGTCGTGCCCACCGAGGCATGCCCGAGCAGCTCCTGGATGTGCCTGAGATCGGTGCCCTGGTCGAGGAGATGCGTGGCGAACGAGTGGCGGAGCTCGTGCGGGTGCACGGAGCGGCCGGTGCCCGAGCGCGCGGCCGCGAGGTCGACCAGGCGGCGGATGCCGCGGTCCGAGAGCGGCTCGCCGCGGGCGCCGATGAAGACGTGGCGGTCGGCCGGGTCGCGCATGAGCTCGGCGCGCACGGCCAGCCAGTCCTCGAGCGCGGCGACGCAGCGCGGGTGGATGGGCACGTCGCGCACCTTCCGGCCCTTGCCGACGACGCGCACCGAGCGCCGCTCGAGCGAGAGCTGCTCGAGCGTCAGCGAGGCGACCTCGGAGACGCGCAGCCCGGCCGCGTAGAGCAGCTCGAGCACGGCGCGATCGCGGCGCTCGAGGAGGCTCTCGCCGGCCGGGGCGTCGAGGAGGGCCACCACCTGATCGACGTCGAGCACTTCGGGGAGCGGGCGTCCCTGGCGCGGGTTCTGGAGGCCATCCATCGGCGAGCGGGCGAGCGTCCCCTGGCGCGTGAGCCATCGGTAGAAGCCGCGCAGCGTGGCGAGCTTCCGGGCGATGGTGCGGGCCGAAACCCGGCTCGCGAGGCTCGCGAGATAGGCACGTACGTCCGCGCGGTCAATCGCGGCCAGGTCCTTGTCCTGCTCGGCTAGGAAGTCTTCGAGGTCGCGCAGATCGCCGGCCGTGGCGCGCAGCGTGTGAGGCGAGGCGTTCTCGAGCGTGCGGAGCTCGGCGAGGTAGCGGTCGGCGTGCGACATGGGCCGGCATGGTAGCCCGCGGGCGCGGCGCCGCGAGTTTTATGGCCGTCCGCCGACAAAGCGTTGCCTTGGTCCGACAACCGACCCATCACGACTTGTGCGATATCGCCGTCCACGTAAGGTGCCCCGGTCCGGCACGCGGATGTGCCGAGGAGGGACGACACATGCGAAAGATGATGATGGCTTCGGGTTGGATCGTGGCTTCGGTGCTCGGGTTCTCGGCGCTGACCGCGTGTGGTGGCGGTGGGCCGTGCGCGAAGTCGGTCGAGGCGACCGCGAAGTACGGCACCGGCGAAGAGAAGAAGATGGCCGTCGACATGAAGGACAACTTCATCAAGGCCTGCGAGATGGGCCTCAAGCAGAGCCCCGAGATGGGCAAGATGCTCGAGTGCGAGGCGGCCGCGACGGACGAGAAGAGCTTCAACGAACGCCGCAAGATGTGATCGGGCTCGACTTGATCTCGCAGCCTGGGGCTTCGTGCTAGGCTCGACCCCTCCCGGAGGCACGGAGAGCGGGTGATGGGTATCTTCGATCGACTCAAGCGGCTGGCGCGTTCCGAGATCACCGAGATGAAGCGGGTGCTCTCCGAGCGCGACGATCCGACGTCCCCGCGCGCGGAAGCCGAGCGCGAAGAAGATGCCCGTCGCCGCGCCATCCGCGAGGCCGAAGCGGAGCTGGCCCGAGACGAGCACGACAGCCTGGCCGACGAGATCGAGGCGGGCGCGGCGCTCTGGCGCTCGGCCGACGACGACGCTCCGGGCGCGCGCCCCGACCTGGATCGGGGCGCGTCGCTCTGGGGCGACGGCGGCGCGGCCGAGGTCGAGCCGCCGCGCACCTCGGGCCGCTACGACGCGAGGAACCACGCCTTCCCCCGCGAGGTGCGCGACGCCTACGCCGCGCTCGAGCTGCCGCTCGGCGGCACCCGCGCCGACGTCGAGCGCGCGTTCCGCGAGATGCTGCATCGCTACCACCCCGACAAGCACGCCGGGGACGCGCGGCGGCAGGCGCTGGCCCACGACCTGACGATCCGCATCCGCGAGGCGCGCGACGTGCTCGCGACCTGGCTCGACCGCGGCACCGTCTGAGCGCCAGCGCGCGCTAGCTCATTCGCTCCAGCCCGATGTCGCCGACGTCCTCGCGCGAGCGGGGTCGCAGAACCGGCGGCGACATCGGTGCCCTCGTGTGCCGGGCACCGCGACTGGCCGTCGATGGATCGACGATCGCGCCGTTGCGACGCGACCTGCCGATGCAGCTCAGCGCTGCATCTTCTTCGTCTGTTCCTTGATCTCGGGCGCCTTGGCGGCCCCGTCCTTCTGCGTCTTGTCGAGCGCGGCGGTCACGGCCTGGTCGCCCTTCTTCTCGTCCTTCTTCTCGTCGTCGCCCTCTTCGCGCGGCTTCGTGCCCGGGCCGGCCTTCCACAGGAGGGCGGCCAGGTAGTTGCGGCGGTCGTCGCGCAAGCGGCGGATCTTCCTCTCGATGTCGCCCAGGAACTCGAGCAGCATGCGCAGGATGTTGAGCAGCTGCTCGGCCATCGGGTCGCGCTCGTCCATCGACTCGATCTTCAGCTTCATGGCCTGGACCTCGTCCTTGTCGCGGGCGAGATCGCGGACCCAGCCGTCGAGCTTCGAGAGGTCCTCGGTGTGCGACGCCTCGCCCTCGACCGCCTTCCAGTAGCGGACGAAGTCCTGGTGGCCCTGCAGCTGAGGCGTCGACTCCTTCAGCTGGTGCAGGAAGTTCTGCCGGAAGATCTCGAGGTCTTTGGCGCGCTCGGCCACGGCGGTGCGGTTCCCTTTGGATGGCCTCGCTCCGCGCGGGTCGCCGCCGTCGGCCTCTTCCTTCGCCCGCCTGCGGCGGAGCTTCGTGCAGAGGCCGACCGGCGACCCGGCTTCGCTCGGATGAGTTGGATGGCCTCGCTCCGCGCGGGTCGCCGCCGCGTCGGCCTCTTCCTTCGCCGGCCTGCGGCGGAGCTTCGTGCAGAGGCCGACCGGCGACCCGGCTTCGCTCGGATGAAGAAGGCAGACGCCCCGACACGGCGGCTTCCGGCGGGATCGCGTGAAGCATCCGGCGCTCATCCTCCGACGGTGCTCGAAGCGTCGGGGGCTGGTCCAGCCTCGATCCGCCATGGGGCTCACCCGACTTTGGCCCCCCACGTCTTGCGTGGGGAGCCGGCGAGCTCGCCCGGAGCTGGCGGATGCCAGTGGACAGCAGCCGTTCCCGTTGCTCTGGGCGCTGCATCACGAGGATGTGCCGGATGGACTTACCGCGCGTCGGATCGGTCCGACCAGGGCGTCAACCCGTGTCCTCGAGCCCGGAGGCCCTCGGACCCGAAAGGCTTACCACGAGTCTTCGCGACGCGTCACGCGGAAGAGCTTGCCCGCGGCCTGGCACTCGCGCTTGGCGGCGTCCTCGAAGAGGTCCATCGACATGAGCACGCCCTGCGCGGCGGCGCGGTAGGCGGTCCGCAGCACGGCGTTCTTGATGGAGCCGCCCGACAGCTCGAAGCACTCGCCGAGCTCTTCGAAGGTGACGTCGGGGGCGATCGGCGCCGTCTCCGGCAGCATCTGGCGCCAGATGAGCGCGCGCATCTTCGGGTCGGGGAAGGGGAAGTTGATCTTGAAGGACAGCCGGCGCTCGAAGGCGGTGTCGATGGCGGTCTTGAGGTTCGTCGTGAGGATGACGAGACCGTCGTAGCGCTCGATGAGCTGGAGCAGGACGTTGGTCTCCATGTTGGCGAAGCGGTCGTTGCTGTGCTTGACCTCGACGCGCTTGGCGAAGAGCGAGTCGGCCTCGTCGAAGAGGAGCACCGACTGCGCGCCGCGCGCCTCGGCGAAGATGCGGGTCAGGTTCTTCTCGGTCTCGCCGATGTACTTCGAGACGACGTTGGCGACGTTGACGCGCATGAGCGACAGGCCGAGCTCGGCGGCGATGACCTCGGCCGACAGCGTCTTGCCGGTGCCCGGCTCGCCGTCGAAGAGGGCCGAGAGGCCACGGCCCTTGTTGAACTTCCGGCCGAAGCCCCACTCGCGGAAGACGATGGCCTGCGCGCTCACGGCCTCGATGACCTCGAGCACCTGCTTCTTCACGTCCTCGGGCAGGACGACGTCGGTGAGGCGCAGGTCGGCCACGTCGCGGTCGGCGTACTCGCCCAGGCGGTGGCGGATCTGGGTGTAGCAGGCCTCGAGCAGATCGCGCTGGGTGACCTGGGCCTCGGACTCGCCGATGGCCGCGCGGGCGGCGGCGGCGCCGGCCGCGAGCAGGACGGCGTTCTTTATATAGCCGCCCGGGAACTCGAAGCGGCGCGCCAGGTAGGGCACGTCGACGTCGTCGGCGCGCGGCAGCTTGTCGGGCAGGTGCACGTCCCAGATGGCCTCGCGCTGGGACGGCGACGGCGTCTCGAAGGCGACGCGATAGAGGATGCGGCGGTCGAGGGCGGGGTCGAGCGCCTTCGGCATATTGGTCGCGAGGATGCAGATGCCGTCGAAGCGCTCGAGCGCCTGGAGCAAAGCCGGGACGTGGCCGCCGAAGCGGTTGTGGGCGGCGAAGAGGCCCTCGCACTCGTCGAAGAAGAGGACCGCGCGCTGGAGCCGCGCCTCGCGCAAGAGGTTCTCGAGGTTCTGCTCGAAGTGCTGTGGCTGGCCGGCCAGGCGTGAGGCGTCGACCAACAACAAGCGGTGGCCGAGGTGGTGGGCGAGCGCGCGCGCGGTGAGCGTCTTGCCGGTGCCGGGGAGCCCGGTGAAGAGCAGCGTCACGCCGCGGCCGTAGGTGATGGCCTCCTTCAGGCCCCAGTCGGCGAGCGCCTTCAGGTAGGCGTCGTGGAGCGCGCACAGCTCGAGCAGGCGGCGCTTGTCCTCGGTCGGCATGATGACGCGGTCGAGCGTCTCGGTCGGCTCGAGCAGCTGCGAGAAGGCGCGCAGCGCCTCGTCCTCGCCGGTCTGGCCGAGCAGCATGGTGACGAGGCGGCCGGGCAGGCGCAGCTCGAGCGCCAGGAAGGCGTCGGCGCCGTCGACGGCCGTGCCGCGGCCGACGAGGAGCAGGTTGTGGCGCAGGAGCCGCCCCGACAGGGAGAAGGTCTGGCGCCGCGCGATGCGCTCCTCGAAGCCGTCGCAGAGGATGGTCAGCGTGGCGTCGATGTCGAGCGGGCCGCGGTAGGACGAGCCCTTGGCGCGGCCGAAGAGGGCGTTGAACGAGCCGTCGATGGCGGGCGCCAGCGAGAGGAGCAGCACGTCGCGCTCGAAGTCGTCGAGCTCGAAGCGGCGCTGCAGGTCGATGAGCGCCGGCACGAAGGTCGAGTGCTCGAGGGCGGCGGCGTGCCGCGCGCTCTTCTCGGCGAGCTCGGTCATGAGGCCGGTTGGATCGGTCTCGCCCTCGCTCATGGTGAGGACCGGGTCGCGCGTGGCGAGGCCGGCCTTCTCGCGCTCGTAGATGCGCAGGCGCGCGCGCAGCCGGAGGAGGTCGAGGGCCGCGCCGAGGAAGGCGAGGTCGTTGGTGTAGGCGGGGCTATCCGAAGGAGCGGTCACAGCCGGCGAGCCTAGCCCGGAACCGGCGTTCGACGCGAGCGCGCGGTGACCCATGAAATGCGTCCCGAGGGCGAGGGGGTTATGCTACCCTGCCCGTCCCGATGCGCACCCGCCCCTCCCGCCGATCTGTCTTTGCCATCGCCTGCTTCGGGCTCGTGTTCGCGCTCGCGTTCGCGTCCATCGAGGGCGATCGCGGCTGGCAGTTCGGCGAGTCGGCCTACGCCAAGACCGACCGCTCCGGGACCTACGATCTCGCCAAGGCGCGCATGCTGGCGCGCGTGGTCGGGCACATCCGCGCCCACTACGTGGCGCCCGAGCGCGTCGACCCGAAGGCCATGGTCGTCGCCGCGATGGAGCGCGTGCAGGTCGAGGTGCCCGAGGTGCGCATCGAGGTCACCCGCGCCGGCGGCGGCGGTGCGCAGGCCAAGGCGCCGAAGTCGCTCGAGGTGACGGTCGGCGAGGTGACGCGCGACTTCAACCTGGAGAAGGTCTCCGACCTCTACGAGCTCAACTGGAAGCTCATGGACATCTTCGACTTCCTCGAGCGCCACCTGCCGCCCCAGGTCGACCTCGAGGCGCTCGAGTATGCCGCCATCAATGGCCTCCTCTCGACCCTCGACCCGCACACGATCCTCTTGCCGCCGCGCGTCTATCGCGAGCTGCAGCTGTCGCAGAAGGGGCGCTTCGGCGGCCTCGGTATCACCGTCGGCGAGGTCGACGGCACGCTCGTCATCCAGGGCGTCATGCGCGACACGCCGGCCTCCGAGGCGGGCGTCATGGAGGGCGACAGCATCGCCCAGATCGGCGGCGAGTCGGCCATCAACATGGACCTCGACGAGGCCGTGAACCTCCTGCGCGGCGAGCCCGGATCGCAGGTGACGCTGTGGCTCCGGCGCGACGGCTGGCCGACGTCGAAGCCCTTCACGCTGACGCGCCGCGAGATTCAGATCCCGTCCGTCGAGGGCCAGGCGCTGGCCCACGGCATCGGCTACGTGGTCGTGCGCGGCTTCCAGGAGTCGACCGACACCGACATGCTGGCGGCGCTCGACCAGCTCGACAAGATGCCCGGGGGCATGAAGGGCCTCATCCTCGATCTGCGCGACAACCCGGGCGGCCTCCTCGACAAGGCCATCGCCATCTCCGACATGGTCCTCGCCTCGGGCACGGTCGTCACGACCGTCCGCGACGGCGGCAAGGAGCGCGAGGAGAGCCACGCCACGCTGGCCGACACGCGCGCCGATCTGCCGCTGGTGGTGCTCGTCAACAAGGGCTCGGCGTCCGCCTCGGAGATCGTATCGGGTGCGCTCAAGCGCAACGACCGCGCGCTGGTCATCGGCCAGCGCACCTTCGGCAAGGGCTCGGTGCAGGTCGTCTACCGCATCGACGAGGCGGCGCTGAAGCTCACCATCGCGCAGTACCTGACGCCGGGCGACGTCTCGATCCAGGGCGTCGGCATCGTGCCCGACATCGATCTGCAGACCGTGCACATCCCCGGCCCGGCCGCCGGCGGTGCGGTCGGGGCGACCGCGGCCCAGCTCGATCTGCTGCCCGCGCCCGAGGACCAGGGCGGCGAGGCGGCGCTGGCCGCGCACCTCTCGTCGGACAAGACGCGCGAGGAGGTGCCCGCCGCGGTGCTGCACCTCCTCGACGACGCCAAGACGCCGACCAACCGCCAGCCGCGCGGCGCCGAGAAGACGGCCGACGCCAGCGTGCTCTTGGCGATGGATGTGCTCCGCGCGGCGCCGGCGCCCAACCGCAAGCAGGCGCTGGTGCAGCTGTCGGGCTTCATCGCCGAGCGCCAGGCGTCCGAGGACCAGAAGATCATCGCCGCGCTGGCGCCGCTCGGCATCGATTGGAAGGCCGGGCCCGACGCGTCGGCGCGCGCGCCGCTCGACGCGAGCCTCACCGTGACCAACGGCGAGGCGGTCGCGCCGGGCCCGAGCAAGGGGCCGCCGCCGCTCCGGGCCGGGCACAAGGTCGAGGTCGAGCTGCGCGTGAAGAACACCGGCAAGCGGCCGCTGTTCCGGCTCTTCGCCGAGCTCGAGTCGGGCCTCGGCGCCTTCGCCGGGCGCGAGCTGGCGGTGGGCATGCTGATGCCCGATCAGACCGTCACGAAGAAGCTCACCTTCGTCCTGCCGGGCAGCGCGCCGTCGGCCGGCGACCGCGTGGTGGCGCGGCTGCACTCCGATCAGGTGACGCTCGACACGGCGCCCGAGACCATGGTCACGGTGGCGCCGCGCGCCGCGCCGATGTTCGGCCACACGCTGCAGATCGTGGACGCCGCCGGCAACGGCGACGGGCTCCTCCAGCGCGGCGAGAAGGTCGAGCTCGACGTGTGGGTGACGAACCTCGGCTCGGGCCCGGCCGAGAGCCTGCTCGCGACGGTGAAGAACCAGACCGGCCCCGACGTGTACCTGTCGCTCGGGCGGCGCGAGCTCGGTCGGCTGGACCCAGGCCAGAGCACGCTCGTGACCTTCGAGCTCGAGGTGCTCGCGACGCTCGAGGCGCGCGTGGTCGACCTCGAGCTGTCGCTGTCCGACCTGAAGTCGCCGGGCGGCAGCGAGGCCACGACCGCGCCGCTGGCCATCCCGGTGTACCCCGACGGCATGGCCAAGCCCGAGCCGATGAAGGGGCTCCTGGCGCTGAGCGCGGTCGACACCGACGTGCACGCCGGCGCGCATCGCGACACGCCGACGGTGGCCATCGCGGCGCCGAGCTCGGTGGTCAACATCGAGGCCAAGGCCGGCGATTGGTACGAGGTCGCCTGGGCCGATCCGGCGGCGCCGGCCGCTGCCGGCGGTGGCGCCAAGGGCGCGCTCCGGCACGGCTGGATCGCCGCCGAGCGCGGCCGCATCGCCACCGAGGGCGGGGCCACCGCCGACGCCATCGCGCCGGTCGTGCAGGTGCGGCCGCCGGTCGTCACGCTGAGCGAGGTGCCGTCGGTGACCGCCGACAGCGAGATCACGCTCGACGGCAAGGCCACCTTCGGCAGTAACGGCGCGGCTCGGCGCATGGTCTACATCTTCCGCGGGCGGCAGAAGGTCTACTTCGGCTCGGGCGAGATGAAGGGCCAGGCGCAGGACGTGGTGCCGTTCAAGGTGCCGGTGGCGCTCGAGCCGGGCAAGAACGAGATCGCCGTGTACGCGCGCGAGGGCGACGCGAGGGCGACCAGGACCTTGTTCATCGTCTACAGGAAGGCGCCGTGACAAAGCATGGGCGGAACGGGCCGGCAGGCCGGCGATCGGCGTGGAGCGCGGCCATCCCGCGCATGCTGACGGTGGGTGCGCTGGCGTTGGGGTCGGCGCTCGGGGCGGCCTCGCCGGCGCGCGCCGATGAGCCGAGCGGCCTCACCGAGGAGGTGGTCGACGAGGCCACGCGGAAGGCCGACGCCGACTACCGCAACGGCGTGCACGCGACCAAGCTCGGCAAGAACAGCGAGGCCATCGCCTTCTTCGAGCGCGCGCTGCCGAAGAAGCACGACAGCGCCGACATCTTCTACAACCTCGTGCAGGTGACGCGCCTCGAGCGGGCCTGGGACAAGGTCGCGCTCTACGGCCAGGCGTTCCTCATGCTCGAGCGCGAGACCAAGGACGCCTCCGGCATCGCCCGCGACGTCGATCGCGCGCTGGAGACGCTGGCCAAGCGCGAGCGGCCGGCCGTCGACATCCGCATCGTCGTGCCCGAGGGCGCGCGCGCCTTCGTCGACGAGGCGCCGGTGGCCGACCACGACCACCCGGTGGTGCGCCTCGCGGTCGGGAGCTACGCGCTGCGCGTCGAGAAGGAGGACCACCACCCGTTCGCCGTCCCGCTGGTGGTCGCGGCCGCCGACGGCCCGGTGAAGACGGTCGAGGCCAAGCTCGAGCGCATCATCCACCACGGCAAGGTGACGATCACCAGCGACCCGCCGGCCGGCGTGCAGGTGTTCGTCGACGGCACGCGCATCGGCGAGACGCCGCTGCCCGGGCCGCTCGAGCTCGAGTCGGGGAAGAAGATCCTCTTGCGCTTCGAGAAGCTCGGCTTCGAGCCGTGGGTCCGCTACGTCGAGCTCGGCAAGAACGAGACGATGGCCGTGACGCCGAAGCTCGAGAAGATCGCCGCGCCGTTCGTGCCGCCGGCGACGCCCGGGCCGAAGACGAAAGCGCCTTGACGAATGTGAGCGCGCATCGGGACGCAATGGCATCGGCGCTCGTACGTTGAGCGTCGTCCGCGCCCGGAGGTCCCGATGAAGCCCACCCCGATGAAGCCCGCTCGCCCGCTGTCCTGGTCACGCGCCCTGCCGCTCGCGCTGGCACTCGCCGCCCCGGCCTGCGCGTCGGCGCCGACCCCGGTCGCGCCCGCCGTGGCGGCCGCCGCGCCCACGCCCGAGCCCGCGCCGGTGGCGGCCGAGCCCGCGTTCCCCTACCCCTGGCTCTTCCTCGATCAGGGCGACGCGCTGGTCATCAGCGACGCCGTGCCCGAGGCCTGGCTCGCCGGTCCGCCCGCGCTCGAGGAGGGCCAGACGACCGGCGAGCAGGTGACGCGCCCGCTGAACCTCGACGCGCTGCCGAAGGCCGTGAAGGCCCAGGTCGGGCGCGAGCTCGAGGTCGTCGCCCTGGGCGACACGCCGACCTGCCGCGCGCGCATCACCGGGCTCGAGGCGCGTGCGTGGATCGACTCCGAGATCGACGAGGTCGGGACGCTCTGGCCCTCGGACGGGCCCGAGCTTTCGGCCGCCGAGTTCGCGGCGCGGCTGTGGGCGCTCGGTCGCCGCGTGCTGGTGGCGCAGGTCGAGATGCTCGACGCCGACGGCAAGGAGTGCGACCGACCGTTCCTGGCGGCGCCGGCCGCCGAGCTGCCGCTGGTCTTCGCCAACGCCGCGGCCGACGCGGCGACCAGCGCGCGGGCCGCCCAGGTGGTGCGTGCGCACGCCTTCTGGGCGACCCAGGAGGAGGCCTACCAGCAGTCCTTGAAGCTGGCGCGCGCCCACCGCAAGAAGCTCGTCGCGGCGGGCTACGACGTCGAGCTGCCCAAGGGCGCGCCGGCGCACTGGGACTCGCCGATCGCCGGCCAGGACTACTCGGCGATCGACGTCGAGGACTGGACGAGCCCGAGCGGCGGGCCCGCCTACCATATGGTCCGGATCGGCAACGACCTGTCGTGCGCCGCGCCCGAGGCGTGGTTCCTGCTGAGCCCGGACCTCGGCGAGACGCTCGCCTATGGCGTCGGGACGGCGCCGCAGATCCTCCTCGACGTGGGCCGCGACGGCAGCCTCGAGCTGGCGCGCGAGGGCTATCCCGCGAACTGGATCGAGCGCCTCGACCGGGACGGCGGCGACCGCCCGGCCATCCTGCGCGAGACCTGGCCGCCGGCCGAGCAGGCGCCGCTCTGGTGCGCCTGGGAGCAGGTGCCGCCGCTCGCCGTCATCGACGAGGTGCTGCACCCGAAGCCGACCGCCCCCTGAAGGCGCGGCCGGGAACCGAGCTGTGCTACCTTCGGCGCGGAGGTCCGCATGAGCGACGATCCGACGCGGCGTCAGTTCCTCAGGCGCTCGGCCGGCACCGTGGGTGCGGTCGGGCTGGTGTCGCTGTGCGGCGGCTGCGCCTGGTTCCACAAGCAGGACATGCAGGTCGAGGCGCCGCCGAAGGCCGACTCGGTCGCGCTGTCGCTGACCCAGTACCCGAAGCTGGCGAGCCCGGGCGGCGCGGTGCTGGTCGAGGGCAAGGACGGCGACGTGCGCGTGCGCGTGCTGCGAAAGGCCGACGGCTCGCTGGTGGCGCTGTCGCTCGAGTGCACCCACTGGGGCTGCGACATCGACTGGAAGGCGCAGAAGAACGAGCTCGAGTGCCCCTGCCACGGCTCGCGCTTCGACACCGACGGCAAGGTCCTCGAGGGCCCGGCCGACGCACCGCTCACGCGCTACCCGGTGAGCGAAGCCGACGGCGTAGTCACCGTGCAGCTCACGCGCGCGCCCGGCTGACGGGGCCCGCGGCGCGGCTCAGGGCTTGGTCGCGTCGAGCGTGCCGAGGTTCGTCGTCTCGTCCTCGCGCACCTCGAAGGGGCGCGACAGGCGCGCCTCGCCGGCGGCGATGACGAGCGTGTGCGGGCCTATCGGCAGCGGCAGCGTCAAGAGGTTCGAGCGCCCGGCCGCGACGGCGTGACCGTCGACGCTGACCAGCGCGTTGGCCGGCAGGAAGCGGAAGGTCACGCTGCCGCGCGCGATGGCCTTGAGCGCCACCGACACGATCGGGTCGTCGTCGCCGGCCACGACCGTCGCGCCGCCCGGCTGGAAGTCGGGCGCGCTCACCTTGAAGCGCACGATGGTCCCGCGCCGCACGACCAGCTTCCGCCCCGGTCCGAGCGGCCCGAGCCCGGCCGCGACCACCGACGCGTTGGGCGGCGAGGTGCGCACGGTGAGCTCGACGTCCTCGCCGAGGAGCTCGTCGCCGAGCTCCGCCAGCCCCTCGCCGAGCGTCGCACCGGCGGTCATGGGCGGCGGCGTGGCGATCGCGGCGTCGGGCGGCGGGAGCGCGTCGGGGGCGGCCGCGACGGCCGTGTCGGCGGGCGCCTCGACGTCGGCTGAGGGCGCCGCGTCGAGCGCCGCCACGCGCGCGTCGGGCTCGGCCGGCGGCGGGTTGTCCTCGCGCAGGACGAGCAGCAGCACGACGGCGATGAGCGCCAGGTTCAGCACCACCAGGAGCGCGATGAGGGTGACGCGCGTGCGCTTGGGCGGGAGCCCCATGGCCGGCGTGGCGGCGGGCGTGACCAGCGCCGGCGCGGGCGCGGCTGGCGCGAGCTCGGATGGTGTCAGCGGCCGGAGCGGCGGCAGCGGCGCCGACGGCGTGCGGACCACGGCGCTGA
This sequence comes from Myxococcota bacterium, assembly GCA_046351155.1. Lineage (GTDB taxonomy): Bacteria > Myxococcota_A > UBA9042 > PHBI01 > PHBI01 > JAXLYZ01. The sequence goes on along the minus strand of JAXLYZ010000010.1, from coordinate 882 downwards.
CGTCGACGGTGTGCGGCCCCTGCCCCACCCCACCGAGCCCCAGGCGCAGGACGTCGTCGAGCGACATGCCGCCGGTGGGCGCGCCGCGGAGCCCGGGCGGCAGCGCGGCCTCGACGGCCGCCACCCACTCGCCGAGCTCGCGCGCGCCGGCCATCTCGCCGCTCCGCAGCATGTAGGACCGCAGCGCCTTCATGGCCTCGTCGGCCGAGGCGAAGCGGGCCTCGGGGGTTTTGGAAAGGAGCTTGACGACCCAGGCGGAGAGGTCCTCGGGCACGTGCGGCGCCACCGCCGACAGCGGGCCCGGGTCGTGGAAGCGCACGCGGTCGAGCGTCAGCAGATCGGACGCGCCGTCGAACGGCCGCTGCCCCGACAGGAGCTCCCAGGCCACGACGCCCACCGAGAACAGGTCGGAGCGCGCGTCGAGCTCGGCGCCGGCCGCCTGCTGCGGCGACATGTAGCCGTACTTGCCGCGGATGGCGCCGGTGGTCGAGGCCTGCAGGCGCTCGGTGGCGCGCGCGATGCCGAAGTCGGTGAGCTTCACCTCGCCGGTCTGCGACACGAGGATGTTCGACGGCGACACGTCGCGATGGATGATGCCCAGCGGGCGGCCGTCCTCGGTGGCGTGGTGGGCGTAGTCGAGGGCCTCGAGCAGCTCGGCCAGGAGGTAGACCGCGAGCCGCACCGACAGCGGCTTCTCGACGGCGCGGGCCAGGCGCAGGAGCTCGCCCAGGTCCTTGCCGTCGACGTGCTCCATGGCGATGAAGAAGACGCCGTCCTCTTCGCCCATGTCGAGGACCTGGGCTATCCCGGCGTGGCGCAGCTTCACGACCAGCTTGCCCTCTTCGATGAAGCGCTGGACGAAGCCCGGGTCGGAGGCGAGGT
>JAXLYZ010000009.1:0-281324 GCA_046351155.1 Myxococcota bacterium | reverse complement strand
CACGACGCGGTCGACGAAGCGCTTCAGGAGCCGGCACTGGGCCGACGTGAGCGCGGTCCCGAGCGGCGCCACGACCTCCTCGAGCCCGGCTTGCGACAGGCGCACGAGGTCGACGTTGCCCTCGACGATGATGGCCTGACCCGCCTTGCGCATGGCCGCGCGGGCCTCGTGCAGGCCGTAGATGCTCTCGCCCTTCTGGTAGACGGGCGACTCGGGCGAGTTGACGTACTTGGCGACCTCGCCCTCGATGGCCCGCTCCGTCTGCGCCTCTCCGGGCACCGTGCGGCCCGAGAAGCCGATGACCTCGCCGGCCAGGTTCCGGATCGGGAACATCAGCCGATGCCGGAAGCGGTCGTAGAAGCCGCCTCCCGCCTGCCTCCGCACGATGAGCCCGAGCGTCTCCGAGGCCTTCTGATCGAAGCCCTCGCGCATCAGCCGCTGCGTGACGCCGTCCCAGCGATCGGGCGCGTAGCCCAGCCCGAAGCGCTCGATGGCCGCCCGCTCGATGCCGCGCGACGCGAGATACTCGCGGCAGCGCGAGCCCTCCATCGTGTCGAGCGTCTCGACGTAGAAGCGCCAGGCCGCCTTGTTGATGGCGTAGAAGCTGTCGCGCGCGGCCCGCGAGGCGGTGCCGGCGCGCGGCGCGCTGCCGAGACCCGCGGCTCCGCCCCCGCCGGGGGTGAAGGCGCGCTCCGGCACCTGTATCCCGACGCGCTCGGCAAGGTGCCGAACTGCCTCGGGAAACGAGTAGCCGTTGATCTCGCGGACGAAGGTGATGACGTCGCCTCCGGTCTGGCACCCGAAGCAGTAGAAAAAGCCGCGGTCAGGATGAACGTGGAAGCTGGCCGTCTTCTCCCCGTGGAACGGGCAGAGGCCCTTGTAGCTCGTGCCCGCCTTGCGCAGCGTCACGTAGTCTCCGACGACCGACAGGATGTCGTTCTTGTCCCGCACCTCGGCGAGGAACGTTTCGTCGAAGGAACCCGACACGTTCTGCTTTGCACTCCGGGCGGAGGATCGCCGCCGTCACCCGCAGTCTACGGGCGGCCGGCGTCGAGAGAGCGGAGAGGGTACGGATCTCGAAGCCTATGTCAAGCTTGGAGGTCCGCACCGCGACATGTTCCGCGCGGCCGCCTGAACGGCCGCCGCCAGCTCACATCGCCAAGGCCATCAGGCCCATCGCCAGGTTCATGTCGCCGTCGAGGCGGATCTGGCCGGCGAAGAACGCGGCCTGCGGGTTGAGCTCGCCGCCGATGAGGGCCAGGAAGTCCGAGAGCGCCATCGAGATGGTGGTCTTCGGGGCCGCGACGTTCGGGGCGCCGCCGCCGAAGGTCAGCGTGATCTTGTAGGTCTTGCCCTTGCCGGCGTCCTCCATGCGGAACTGGAGGTCGCCCGAGAAGGCCTTCACCTGCTCGGTCTTGTTGGTCACGCGGAAGAGCTTGGCCATCTGCTTGGCGTCGATGGTCCCGCGGCCGCCGGCCTTGGCCTTGATGGCGTCGCGCACTTCGCCGGCGATGAAGGACCGCAGATCCGCGGTCGACATGGACACCTGCAGCGGCGCTCCGGCCGTCGCGCCCTGGTCGATGGCCAGCTTGCCCCCCGTGAAGCCCATCGACCACGAGCCGCCCGCGTCGCCCTCGACGTGGATGACGAGCTTGTCGGGCGCGGCCCCGGCCGGGGCGGGCTCGTTGGCGAGCGCCTCCTGCACGGCCTGGAAGAAGGCGCCCGGGGTGATGTCGGCGGGGAGGTTGTTGAAGGTCGGTCGTCATGGAGCAGGGCCTCACGCGAGATGTGGGCCTGGTCATGCGATATCGGGCCGGCGTCGTCAAGGCGCGTCGGCCGAGGCCGCCGAGTCGACGACGGCCGCCTGCATGGCTATGATGGGGGCCGATGGACGTCCGTCGCGCTCCGATCCTGCTGGCCGCGCCCCTCTTCCTCGGCTTGTCGTTCCTCTGCGAGGAGGCCGCGGCTCGCGATTGGCGCGCGCCCGACCCGTGGCCGGCCGGCCGGCCACGCGTGCTCGTCATCGGCGACTCGAACATCTACGGGCCGATGGGCGACGTGCTCCAGCAGGCCATGGTCGACAGCGGCTACGTCGTGTGGCGGCGCGGCATCCCGTCGACCGGGCTGTCGCGGCAGGACCGCTTCGATTGGATGGCCAACGCCCGCGCCATGATCGACGAGTTCCATCCCGACGTGGTCGTGGCCGAGTTCGGCGGCAACGACGTCCTCCAGGTGAACTGGCGCACCGAGCCGCGGCGGCCGGTGCCGTTCAAGCGCGAGGCCGACTGGCGCGCGGCCTATCGCGAGCGCGTGCGCGGCTTCCTCACGCTGCTCGCCGGCGATTCTAGGAAGGTCTTCCTCCTGTCGCCGACCAACCGCGGCGTCGGCGCGGATCGAGTGGCGCGCGTGCGCGAGGAGCAGCGGAACGGCGCCCAGGGCGTCCCGCGCGTGACCTTCGTCGACATGTTCCCGCTCACCTCCGACGAGCGCGGGCGCTGGCTCTGGGCCGCCCCCGACGCGCACGGGAAGAAGGTCGTCATCCGTCGCGGCGACACCATCCACCTGAACGACGAGGGCGCGGTGATCATCGGCGGGCGCGTCCTCGACACGCTGGCGCGCTCGGGGCTCGCCTTGCGCTGGACCCCTCGCCCGTAATCGCGGAAGGTCCGCGCGTGTCGCTCGTCGACGTCGCCCTGCCGGTGCCGCTGCTCCGGACCTTCACCTACCGCCTGCCCGACGGCCTCGACGCCGCCCCGGGCGTGCGCGTGCGCGTGCCGTTCGGCCGCGGCCGGAGCCTCGTCGGCGTGGTGCTCGGGCCGGGCACGGCCGTGAAGGGCCTGCGCGTCGTGAGCGAGGTGCTCGACCCCGAGCCCATCCTCACGACCCAGGAGCTGGCCTTCGCGCGCTGGCTCGCCGACTACTACTTCGCGCCGCCGGGCGAGTGCGTGGCCATGCTCTTGCCGCCGCGCATGGCCGATGGCGAGGCCGCGCCGCCCGATCGCCAGACGCTGCTGGTGCGCCCGGTCGAGGCCGATGCGGCCGCCCCGCCGCCGCGCGTCGGACCCAAGATGCAGGCGGCGCTGCAGTGGATCCAGGCGCACGGCGAGGCCACCGCCGACACCGTCCGCGGCGCCACCGGCGTCGGCCTCGAGACGCTGCGCCGGCTCGCCGACAAGGGCCTCATCGTGCTCGACAGCGAGCGCCGCTTCAGGGACCCGCTGCACGGCGTCAACCTGGCCAACCTGCGCACCGAGCGCCAGGCGCTGGGCTTCGCGCTCAATCCCGCCCAGGAGGCGGTCGCCAAGACCCTCGAGGCGGCGCTCGGCAGCTATCGCGGCTTCCTCCTCCGGGGCGTCACCGGCAGCGGCAAGACCGAGGTCTACCTGGCGCTCATCGAGGCCGTCCTCCTGCGCGGCGAGGGCGTCATCATCCTGGTGCCCGAGATCGCGCTCACGCCCCAGCTCGTCGCTCGCTTCCGCGCGCGCCTCGGCGAGCGCGTCGCCATCCAGCACTCGGGCCTCGATCCCAACGCGCGCCACGAGCAGTGGCTGCGCATCCGCGCCGGCGAGCTGCCGGTCGTCGTGGGCGCGCGCTCGGCGCTCTTCGCGCCGGTTCGCCACCTCGGCGCCATCGTCGTCGACGAGGAGCACGAGCCGTCGTTCAAGCAGGAGTCGTCGCCGCGCTACCGCGCGCGACCTCGCGCTCGTGCGCGGCAGCCTGGCCGGCGTGCCGGTCGTGCTCGGCTCGGCGACGCCGTCGGTCGAGTCGTGGGCCAACGTGCAGCGCCACAAGCTCACGCGACTCGACCTCACCGACCGCGCCGGCGAGCCGCGTCCGCTGCCGACCGTCGACGTCGTCGACCTCCGCGAGGAGCCCTTCGCCGACAAGGACCGCATCATCTCGCAGCGCCTTTTCGCGGCGCTGAAGGACACGCTGGCGGCCGAGGAGCAGGCCATCCTGTTCCTCAACCGGCGCGGCTTCGCGAGCTTCATCCAGTGCGTCGCGTGCGGCAAGGCGGTGGCCTGCGAGTCGTGCAGCGTCAGCTACACCTGGCATCGCGGCCGCGGTCGCATGGTCTGCCACTACTGCGATCGCACGCGCGCCTTCCCGGTCACGTGCCCGAGCTGCGGCTCGCGCGACCTCACCGAGCTCGGCTTCGGCACCGAGCAGGTCGAGGCCGCGCTGGCGCTGCTCGTGCCCGGCGCGCGCATCGCCCGCATGGACCGCGACACGACGCGCGGCAAGGCGCTCTTCCGCCTGCTCACGCGCTATCGCAAGCGCGAGATCGACGTCCTCATCGGCACGCAGATGGTGGCCAAGGGCCACGACTTCCCGGGCGTCACGCTGGTCGGCGTGCTGGCCGCCGACCAGGGCCTGAGCTTCCCCGACCCGCGCTCGGCCGAGCGCACCGTCCAGCTGCTGACGCAGATCGCCGGCCGCGCAGGCCGCGGCGAGCGCCCCGGCCGCGTGCTCGTCCAGACTTACGCGCCCGAGCACTACGCCATCCAGCACGCGCTGGCGCACGACGCCGTCGGCTTCCTCGACACCGAGCTCGCGCTGCGGAAGGCCCGCGGCTTTCCGCCGTGGACCCACCTCGCGTTGTTCCGCGTGTCCGGGCCCGACGCGATGGCCGCGTCGTCAGCCGCCGACGCGCTCGGCCGCAGCCTCCGCGAGGCCGCCGAGCGCCTTCCGCGCGGCAGTGTCGTCGTGCATCCGGCTCAGCCCGCGCCCATCGAGCGCATCAAAGACCGCTATCGTTTCCAGGTCTTGCTGTCTGCGCCCGGGGACCGCAAGGACCTGCGCGCGGTGCTCGAAGCGACGAAGCACGTGTGGGGGGAATCGACGCGGCCCGGTCACGTCCAGCTTGCACTCGACGTCGATCCGTTCCAGTTCCTTTGACGTGGCTCCGAACGACGGTCACCCGGTGCGAGACGACGATGACCACGAGCGAACGCGCGAGCGCCTCGAGCGCTATCGCTACGCGCTCGACCAGGCCAGCATCGTCGCCATCACCGACGTCACCGGTCGCATCACCTACGTGAACGACAAGTTCTGCGAGATTTCGCAGTACACTCGCGAGGAGCTCATCGGGCAGGACCACCGCCTGCTCAACTCCGGCTACCATCCGAAGAGCTTCATCCGCGAGCTCTGGCGCACCATCGCGCACGGCAAGGTGTGGCGCGGCGAGCTGCGCAATCGCGCCAAGGACGGCAGCTTCTATTGGGTCGACACGACCATCGTGCCGTTCGTCGACCAGCGCGGACATCCCGAGCAGTACCTGGCGATCCGCACCGACATCACCGAGCAAAAGCAAGTCGAGGCGCAGCTCCGCGCGCGCGAGACGATGGCCCAGCTCGGGCAGATGTCGGCCGTCATCGCGCACGAGGTGAAGAACCCGCTGGCGGGCATCTCGGGCGCCATCCAGGTCATCTCCTCGAGACTCCCGGCGACAAGCCGCGAGGCGCAGGTCCTGAAGGACGTCATCGCGCGCATCAGCGCGCTCGACGACGTGCTGGGCGGCCTCCTCGAGTTCGCGCGTCCCCGGGCTCCGCGGCTCCGCGAGATCCCGGTGCGCGAAGTCCTCGAGCAGCCCGCGGCCTTCTTGCGCGATCACCCGAGCTACAAGCGCATCGCCTTCCGCATCGACGGGCCCGATCCGCACGTCACCGTCGACCCGCCGCTGCTCGGTCGCGCGCTCCTGAACCTGTTGATCAACGCGGCCCAGGCGCTCGACGACGTCGAACGTCCGACGGCGAACCCGACCATCCGCGTCGAGCTCGCCGAGGGGCCCGGCGAGGTCGTCATCAGCGTGAGCGACAACGGCCCGGGCTTCTCGCCCGAGCACATGGCCGACCTCTTCCGGCCGTTCTTCACGACGAAGATCGCTGGCACGGGCCTCGGCCTGGCCATCGTCAAACAGACCGTCGATGCCCACGGCGGACACATCGAGGCCTCGAGCGAGCCGGGCAGGACGACCTTCCGCATCGTCCTGCCGGTCGTCGCCGCCGAGCAGTTGGCCTCGGAGCCCGCCTAGCCTTCGAGCAGGGCGGGCTCCGCGCGGATCGCTACTTCTCCTCGCGCAGGCCGAACTTCGCCAGGCGATGGCGCAGCGCGTAGCGGCTGATGCCGAGCAGCTTGGCGGCCGCGGTCTGATTGCGGTGCGTCCGCTCGAGCGCCTGGACGACCAGGTTCCGCTCTACGGCCTCGAGGTCGACGCCCTCGGGCGGCAGGATGTAGCCGCCGCTCGGACCGCCGCCGGTGGCACCCTCGGGCCGATCGCCCGCATGGCGAACCTCGGCCGGCAGGTGGTTCAGCTCGATGCGCGGGGCATCGCGGTAGAGAGTCACGATGCGCTCGAGCACGTTCTTGAGCTCGCGCACGTTGCCCGGCCACGCGTAGCGCTGGAGCGCCGCGAGGGCCGCGGGGTCCACGCCCTCGATGCGGCCCGGGATCCGCTTCTTCAGGATCTCGAGGAAGTGCGACACGAGGATGGGCACATCGCCCGTGCGCTCGCGCAGCGCCGGCAGCGCGATGGGGATGACCGCGAGGCGGTAGTAGAGGTCGCGGCGGAAGCGACCCTTGTCGACCTCCTTGGCGAGGTCGCGGTTGGTGGCGGCGATGACGCCAGCGTCCACCGGCAGGTCGACGAGGCCGCCGACGCGCTTGAAGCGACGCGTCTCGATGGCGCGCAGGAGCTTGGCCTGCGTGGTCAGCGACATCTCGCCGATCTCGTCGAGGAAGATGGTGCCGCCGCGGGCGATCTCGAAGAGGCCGCGCTTCAGGGTCTTGGCGTCGGTGAAGGCACCGCGCTCATGGCCGAAGATCTGCGACTCCATCAGGCTCTCGGGGATCGAGGCGCAGTCGATCTCGACGAACGGAGCGTCCTTGCGCGGCCCCATCTCGTGGATGGCCTGCGCCACGAGCTCCTTGCCGGTGCCCGACTCGCCGGTCACGAGCACGGTCGGGGCGTCGATGCCCTCGAGCTTCTGCATCGTGTCGAAGACCGAGCGCATCGCCGGCGACTGGCCGACGAGGTTGCTGTAGCGAGCGCGCCGCTGGTCGCGGAGGTAGCGGATCTCTTCGGTGAGCCGATCGGCGTCGATGGCCCCCTTCAGCTTGAGCGTGATCTCGCGCAGGTCGAACGGCTTCGCGAGGTAGGCCGACGCTCCGAGGCGCGTGGCCTCGATCGCCGACTCGACCGCACCGTGCGCGGTGAGCACCACCACCGGCACCCGCAGGCCCTGCTCACGCAGGCGGCGCAGGCAGGTGAGGCCGTCCATCACCGGCATCTTCAGGTCGAGCAGGATGGCGTCAGGGGCGTGCGTGCTCGCCTCCTTCAGGCACTCCTCTCCGTTCTTCACGGTCGTGACTTCGAAGCCCTCGCTGCGGAGGTGCTCGCTCAGGGACCACCTGATGAGCTCCTCGTCATCGCAGACGAGGACGCGGTCCGGCGGGCGAACGGCGGCGTTCATCATGGAGGTCACCTCGAGGGGCAGCGACGGGCGCTGAGGTTGAGGGCGCTGTCCGCTACCGGAGTTGGGCCGAGTACTGTCGTGGAATTCCGTCATGGCGAGGCTCTCCGCGTTGGGACCCGATGCCTCAGCACCATCCGTGCCACCCAGCGCACCCGCATGAAATATGGGTTCGAGCCTTTCACCCCGTGTGTGGTAGGGCACTGTCGCACACCCGGGGGTGTGTTGGAGCGCCCGAACGGCTCCGACTTGCATCGTGCAATGCCAGCCTCTCGTCAAGGGGCCGAAACCCGGCGCGTTCTCCCCAGGACAAAAAAAAACCGCCGCGGTCAGCTGGGCTGAGCGCGGCGGTCCCCGAGACGTGCAGAAGAACCTGATGAACGCGTCGCCGGAAGTCCCCGGCGACCTTGCGGGCGAGGCCCGCGCCTTCTCAGTCGCGCGTCACTTCGAGCGCGTGACGTAGTCGACGCAGAGCTCGATCTCCTCGACCAGGGTCTCGTTGCCCTTGCCGTCGAGGCGGAGCCCCGACCACTTGCAGGGCCACGCCTGGTAGAAGTTGTAGGTGATCTCGGCCTTGTTCTTGTCGTGGTTGTCCGACAGGACGTGGATCGAGCCGTTCTTGCGGGCGAGATTGCCCTGCATGATCTCGTTGCACCAGTCCCAGAGCGCCTTGTTGGCGATGACGCCCTTGGTGAGCTTGATGTTGCCGAAGCGGTAGATGCCCGGCCGCTTGTGGGGATACGGATCCATCGAGTCCTTGTACTCGATCTGATCGATCTCCACGTCGATGCCATCGAACTTGCGGAACGCGCCCGCGCCGATGCCCTCGATCTCCACGTGGAAGGCGAAGTCGCCGTACGGGTCGAAGGTGCGGCGGCCGGACGAGGCGCCCTTGGCGGCCTTGCCGGGGGCGTGCACCGACATGTGGTGGAGGAGCGACATCGGGGGCGGCATCTTCTTGACGATGGCGACCCGGTGCCAGATGGACTTCACGAAGCGATACGAGGTCACGAGCTTCATCTTCGTGACGCGCTTCACGGCCATCGGCACGCGCGAACCGCCGCCAGTCTGGCCGACGCTCGTCTCGAGCTTGGTGACCTTCACGTCCTTGACCAGCTTTTCCCAGCTGTAGGCCTGCCAAGGAGCGGGCTTCGGGAAGGACTTTTCGAAGGCTTGATCAAAGTAGGACATCGCGAACTCCCTGACGTCTCGTGTGTGTATGTCGCCGGTCCCCAACCGAAGCTAACAGCTTCGATGCGCACGAGCAACGCCGGGCGCGCGGAGGCCGAGAATGCCAGCCAGTCTGGTCCTTGCCCGAGCAAGGCGCACGACGACTGCGGCCGCAGGATGACCCCCGAATCGTCCCTAGTATGGGGTAGCTCGGTGGGCAAAGCAAGGGGGGAGCGCGATGTGTCGCGGCGCGGCCTCGGGTGCGGGCCGGAGCCGCGAGTGGGGATAGGCCTCGATTCAGAACCCCCTCTTTCCTTTTTCTTCTGGATTCGATAGGCCGCCTTCCTCATACCTGAGACCCGGGTGGAGCGCGGGCGACCGCGGCTTCAGCTGCACCGACGGAATCGAGGGAGTCGACGATGATGACCAGGCCAGCACCCACCCGTGGGCTCCGTGTGCTGTTCGCGCTCGCCGGAACGGCCATGCTCGCGCTCGCCGCGACGGCCTGCTCCGATGGCGGGGGCCCCCCGGTCTGCGGCACGAGCGGCATCTCGAACTGCCCGATTCCGCGCATCGACTTCCAGCCTGCGCCCGTGGCCAACAAGATCGAGCTGAGCGACGCGGGCCTCTCGGCCGGCGACCACAAGCCGACGACGATCCGCATCATCAACACCGGGTTTGCGACGCTGACGGTCAGCAACATTCGCATCGACTACACGGCCCCTGACGGGGCGCATGACGGAGCAACGCCGCCGTTCCAGATCGGGCCGCTCCCGGTCGAGCTGCCCACCAACGTCGAGGTTTTCGGCGGCACGACCTTCCCGCAGGGACTGCAGTTCGACGTCATCTACACGAAGCAGGACGACGCTCTGCCGCGCACCGCGAATCTCGTCGTCAACTCGAACGACCCGCTCTCGAAAGAGGTGACGATCGCGCTCACGACTAGCGTTGGCGCCCCCGCGCTCAGCGCGACGCCGAACCCGCTCCGCTTCAAGATCGTCCCGGCGGGCACGACCGACGAGGCCACCGTGACCCTCTTGAACCAGGGCACGCGCACGCTGCATGTCGGCGGCTTCAAGATCGCCAACGACGCGCGCTTCGGCGTGAAGGGCGACGGCTTCGACATCCATGGGCCCGACGGGCTGCTCGGCGTGAACCTGACCCAGGCCATCGAGGTCCCGGCCGGAGAGTCGAAGACGGTCACCGTGACGTTCACGTCGGACTCGCCGAGCCCGGCCAACGGCCAGCTCATCGTGTACTCGGACGACCCGGTCAGCGGCGCCAACGGCTACGTCATCAACCTCGAGGCGAACAAGGACGGGCCGTGCATCAACGTGAACCCGAAGAAGATCGAGTTCGGCGGCAAGAGCGTCGGCTCCATCGCGACCATCAGCTTCGACATCCAGAGCTGCGGCACCGAGCCGCTCGAGGTGCGTGACATCGCGTTCGTCGCGCCGAGCTCGCCCGACTTCAGCCTCGACTTCACGAGGCTCGGGGCGGGCTTCGAGAATGGGCCGAGCGGCTCGCTGCCGCTCGTCATCGAGGTCGGCGGCAAGGCCACGGTCGACGTGATCTTCGTGCCCGACACGGTGAACCCGCGCGACGCCGACAACGTCCCCATCCCCGACGAAGGGACCATCGCCATCACCTCGAACGCGTACCTCTCGAAGGTCGACGTGCCGGTGCGCGGCGCCGGCGCGGAGTCCGAGTGCCCGACCCCGGTGATCGTGGTGCAGGAGGGCGAGGAGGTCATCCCGCAGACGGTCATCCACCTCGACGGTCGGCAGTCGTATGCGCCGTTCGGGGCCATCGAGGCCTGGGAGTGGACCGTGAAGTCGTGGCCCGAGGGTACGCCCAAGCCCACGATGATCCCGAACTTCACCGACCCGCAGCCGGTGGTCGAGCTCAACATCGTCGGCTCGTACGAGTTCTGCCTGAGCGTGCGCGACGAGAACAGCAACCGCTCCGGCACGGCGCAGTGCCCGGACGACTGCTACACGGTGCTCGTGCAGCCCGACCAGGCGATCCACATCGAGCTCACGTGGCACACGCCCGGCGACGTCGACGAGACCGACACCGGCGACGGCAACGGCGCCGACCTCGACCTCCACTTCGCGCATCAGGACGCGCTCGGGCCGGACCTCGACGGTGACGGCATCAAGGACCCGTGGTTCGACAAGGACTGGGACGTCTTCTGGTACAACCGCGCGCCGACGTGGGGGAACTTCGATCCCAACGCGGGCGACGATCCGACGCTCGATCGCGACGACACCGACGGTGTCGGGCCGGAGAACCTGAACCTGTCGGTGCCCGAGGACGGCGTCACCTACAAGATCGGCGCGCACTACTGGAACGACTGGGGCTTCGGGCCTTCGGACGCGACCGTCAAGGTCTACCACTACGCCGACCTGGTCTACACGGCGACCTACCTCGACATGCACGAGCTCGACATGTGGTGCGTCGGCGAGATCCACTGGCCGACCGTCGGTGTCACGCGCTGCGCGGCCGACGGCGACCCCGAGAAGGTCACGCCGAACTACATCAACCCGTTCTTCCGTCCGCCGCTCTTCCGTTGAGAGGGCACGCGGGGCGGACGGGATGGCTCGCCGGAGCCATCCTGATGGCGGGTTGCGCGTCGACGCGGCCGATGGCGACCGCGCCGGCGACGCGCGGGATCCTGGCGATCGAGGAGCGCGGGCACGCGCCGATCGAGGAGCCGCCGCCGATCCCTGAAGGACGGTCGGTGGTCGTCGGCGGCACCGTCATGACCGCGACCGGCGACGTCATGAGCCCGGGCTGGGTGGCCATCGAGAAGGGGCGCATCGTCGCGCTGGGCGGAGGCGAGGCGCCCGCCGAGTACGCGGGCGGCGCGCGTGTGATCGACGCGCACGGGAAGTTCGTGACGCCCGGGCTCATCGACGTGCACTCGCACCTCGGCGTCTACTCGAGCCCCGACATCGCGGCGACCTCGGACGGCAACGAGGCCACGAGCCCGAACACCGCTGGCGTGTGGGCCGAGCACTCCTTCCACGCCGAGGACCCGGGCATCGAGCGCGCGGTGCGCGGCGGCGTCACGACCATCCACGTGCTGCCCGGTTCGGCCAACCTCGTCGGCGGGCGCGGCGTGACCATGCACCTGCGACCCATGCGGGGGGCGCGCGCCATGCGCTTCCCGGGGGCGCCCGACTCGGTGAAGATGGCGTGCGGCGAGAACCCGAAGCGGGTGTACGGACCGAAGGGCGGGCCGTCGACGCGCATGGGCGAGGTGCGCGGCGATCGCGAGGCGTTCATCGCGGCGAAGAAGTGGCTGCGCGACAATAAAGACAAGGCGCTTGACGAAGTGGCGCGCGATCTGACGATGGAGACGCTGGCCGGCGTGCTCGAGGGGCGCATCCTGGCCGAGGTCCACTGCTACACCGCGCAGGACATGCTGAACTTCATGCAGGTGGCGGACGAGGCGGGCTTCGAGGTGCGCGCCTTCCATCACGCGCTCGAGTCCTACAAGATCCGCGACATCCTCGCGACGAAGGGCATCGGCGTCGCGACCTGGGCCGACTGGTGGGGCTTCAAGCTCGAGGGCTGGGACGGCATCCCCGAGAACGCGGCGCTCGACAGCGAGAGCGGCGTGAAGGTCGCCATCCACTCCGACTCGCCCGAGGGCATCCAGCGGCTGAACCAGGAGGCCGCCAAGGCGCTGGCGTCGGGGCAGGCCGCCGGCGTGCACGTCGACGCCGGCGACGCGCTGCGCTGGGTGACGGCCAATCCCGCGTGGATCCTCGGCATTCAGGACGAGGTCGGGACGCTCGAGGTCGGCAAGCGCGCCGACGTGGTGGTGTGGGACAAGCAGCCGTTCAGCGTCTATGCGCAGGCCGAGGTCGTGCTCATCGACGGCGTCGAGGTCGTCGGGCCTGAGGCGACGCCGGCCCGGCCGTGGAGCGACTTCGAGCTCGGAGTGCACGCGCCATGATGCGATCGATGCGATCGATGCGATCGAAGGTCAGCAGCGCGGCGCTGGCGGTGGTCATCGCGTGGGCGGCGCTGGTCGAGGGCGGCGCGGCCGGGGCGGCCTGCTTCCGCATCGTCGGCGCCAACGTCCACCTGCCCGGCGGCAAGGCCGAGGTCACCGACGTGGTCATCGACGGCGAGCGCATCGCGTCGGTCGGGGCGGGCGCGGTGGCGCCAGCCGGGTGCAGCAGCGTCGACGGCAAGGGCATGCAGCTCACCGCCGGGCTCGTCGATGCGTGGAGCCAGCTCGGGCTCATGGGCATCGAGCTCGAGGGCAGCACCGTCGACCTCGATCAGCAGACGCCGTACCAGGACTCGGGGCACCTCGTGCGCGCCGCCGTGCGCGGGTCGCTGGCCTACGACGAGCGCTCGATCCCCATCGGCGTGGCGCGGCTCGGCGGCGTCACGTCGGTGTTCGTGGCGCCCGAGGGCGGCGTCGTGAGCGGGCAGGGGTTCTGGGTCGACCTGGCCGGCGAGACGCGCGCCGCGTCGATCCGGAAGGACCCGGCCGGCATGGTCGCGGCGTGGTCGCTCCGGCCGTCGCGAGCGTCGGCGGCGTTCGTGCTCGACCTCGCGCTGCGCGAGGCGGTGCTCTGGGAGAAGGCGCGGCCCGAGTGGGAGAAGAACCGGCGCCATGACTTCACCACGGCGGCGCTCGACCTCGAGGCGCTCGGGCCGGTCGTGCGCGGCGAGGTGCCGCTCGTCATCCAGGTCGATCGCGCCGCCGACATCGAGGCGCTGCTGGCGTCGACGGCGGGTACGAAGGTGAAGCTGGTCATCGTCGGCGGCGCCGAGGCGTGGGTCGTGGCGGCGGCGCTGGCCGAGCGCGCGGTGCCGGTCGTGGTCGACCCGCTGCTGAACGCGCCGTATGCGTTCGACCAGCTGCGCGCGCGCGCCGACAACGCGGCGCTCCTGCGCGCGGCCGGCGTGCCGGTGCTCATGAGCACCTTCAACACCCACCAGACGCGCAAGCTGCGCCAGGTCGCGGGCAACGCGGTGCGCGCCGGCATGCCGTGGGAGGCCGCGCTCGAGGCGGTCACCGAGGCGCCGGCCAAGGCCTTCGGCATGACCGGCTACGGGCGCATCGAGCCCGGCGCCATGGCCGACGTCGTCCTGTGGTCGGGCGATCCCTTCGAGCTCGCGACGCGGGTCACGCGCCTGTGGATCCACGGCGCCGACGTGCCGCTGCGCAGCCGGCAGACGGAGCTCTTCGAGCGCTATCGGCGGCTCTGAGCGCATCGGCGGCGGCGGGCGGCCAGGCGGTGGTCAGGGCGGAGCCGCGTTACTCCAGCCGTCGTGGCGTCGGGTCGCGTCGGACTTCGTTGCGGGCGCCGGCGGTGGCCGCCGCGCGTGCCAGCGGTCGGCTGGGCGGGCCGTCCCGCCGCTGGCAGAGAAGTTGCTCTTGGCCCGGGGGTGGCGGGCGAGCCCCGCCGCTCGAGTCGAGGAGCCGACGATGAAGACCCAGCTTGTGACGACCCTGGCGCTCGCAACCGTATCGCTGCTCGGGGCGTGCGCGCCGAACACCATCATCCGGCGGACCGCCCTCATCCCCGCCGCCACCGCGCCGGTGCGGACCGGGCTGCCGCTCGAGAAGGGCGCCATCCGCGTCGAGGGGCACGCCAACGGCATGAACGTCGGCGACCCGATCACCGACGGCAACTGGATCGACAACGCCTTCCCCAACGTCGGCGATCCGGGCGTTCTCATCCCTGATGTGCAGCTCGGCGCTAGCGTCTATTTCGGTCTGCCCAAGGGCCTCGAGCTCGGCTTCGAGGTCGGCTACGCCTCGATGGAGTGGTCGCACCGCAATGCCGCCGGCGTGCTGTCGTTCCCGCCCGGCGAGCAGCGCGACCTGTTCATGGGCGGGGTCGGCGGGCGCCTGACGTTCGACCTCGACAACCCGATGATGTCGCTGGCGCTCATCGGGCAGCTCGACCTGGCCACCATCCCCGAGGCCATCTTCGTGTGCGTCGACGAGGAGCGCTGCACGCCCGACCAGTTCAGCGGGCCTTTCGAGGCGAGCGACATCTACCGCTTCGAGCGCGTCGACCAGGAGCTCTTCATCCTGCCGAACGTGGCGCTCCAGCTCGGCTGGCGGCCGGCTCCCAACGTCATGCCGTATCTCATGCTCGGGGCCGAGGCGAGCGTGAAGAACACCGGCTTCGAGTCCGACCCGAGCACGCTCCCCGACGACACGCTCGAGTCGATGTTCGTCGGCTACGTCGGCGTCGGCATCGACCTCGACATCGAGGGCTTCGTCATGGGCGGCTCGTTCTACCTGCCGTTCGAGGGCGAGGAGCGCATCGACTTCGGGCCGTCGTTCGCGTTCAAGATCGGCGGGCGCTTCGGTGGCAAGTCGGCCCAGGCCGAGGCGCCGGCACCGCGGCCCGAGCGCGTGCCGCCGCCCGACGTGTACGAGCCGTACGAAGGCGAGTGACTCACCGACCGCACGTCGCGCCGCGAGAGCGCGTGCGGTACCTCAGCGCGGCTCGCCGAGCTCGCTGGCGAGGGCGTCGAGCGTCGTGCGCAGGAAGGCGGCGCGGCGCTCGCCCTCGGCGCGACCGGCGGCGGTGAGCATCGTCGCCGGCAGGCCGAGCAGCTTCTTGAAGAAGTGGTCGATCGAGTAGGCGCGGTCGTCGAGCGCGCGCTCGCGGGCCCACGGGTCGGCGTCGTGGTAGTAGCGGGCGCCCATGCGCGCGCCGGTCGAGATGCAGCGGAAGAGGCCGAGCGCGCCGAGGGCCTCGAGGCGATCGGCGTCCTGCAGCGCCTGGCCGAGCGCGCCGGTCGGGACCGCGCCGCGCGAGAAGGAGTGATCGCGGATGGCGTCGGCGATGCGCTCCACCGCGGCCGCGTCGAAGCCGAAGGCGGGCAGCTCGGCCTGCGCGACCTCGGCGCAGCGCTCCGAGGCGCGATGGCGATCGGGGTGGTCCTTCGGCACATTGACGATGTCGTGGAGCAGCGCCGCGGCCACGGCCTCGCGCGGATCGACGCCGAGCGGGCGGCCGAGCTCGATGGTCCACAGCGCGACGCGCAGGCAGTGGGCGAGGTCGTGGCCGGGATCGTCGTCCATGCGCTCGGCGGCGAAGGCGTTCAGGCGGGCGAGCTCGGGGTCGGCGGCGACGAAGGCGAGGAGGTCGGAGCGCTGCATCGGCCGAAGCTACCCGAGCGCGCGCGATGCATCCAGACGCGCGGCGCGCGTGCCGAGAGGCTTGCTCGCGCCGAGGCGCGCGGCTACCGTGCCGGCCGATGGAAGCCCCGGCGCAGAGCGTCCCGCCGCGGACGATGACGGCTCCGGCCGAGGCCGTGCGCCGGTCGCGCCGCCTCGCCGATGCGGCCGCGCTCGACGCCACGCTGGCGGCGCGGCTGAAGGCGTTCGCGCACCCGCGCGTCGCGCCCATCGTCGAGGCCGCGGTCGTCGACGGCGCGCTCGCGACGGTGGAGCCGCGCATCGCCGGCGAGCCGCTGCCTCCGCCGGGCGCGGTGGGCTTCACCGACAAGGCGCTGGCCATCGGCGCCGACCTCGCGCCCATCCTGCACGCGCTCGACCAGGCCGGCCTCGCCCACGGCGACCTCGGCCGCGACGCGGTGCTCTGGACCGACGACGGCTTCGTGCTGGTCGGCGTCACCGGGCTCCGCCCCGACGGCTCGCCGGCCACCAGCGCCGACGACGTGCGCGCGCTGGCCGAGCTCATGGCGCAGCTGCTCTCGGCCTCGGCGCCGGCCAACATCCGCAGCGGCCTCGCGCGCATCGCGGCCGAGCCGCCGCCGGCCGCGGCGCTGCCGGGCGCCATCAACGCGCTGCGCGCCGCCATCCCCATCGCGCCCGGGCGGCAGGTGCGCTCGATCCAGCGGCTGGCGTTCCCGCCGCCGCCGAAGAAGCCCAAGCGCGGCAAGCGCTACCTCGCGCGCATCATCCTCATCGCCACGCTTGTCGGCCTCGGCCTGATGGCGGCGATGTCGGCGTCGGGCATCGACATCGCCAAGAGCCCGGGCGCGCCCGCGACGTCGCCCAAGGACCGGCCGGGCGTCGTCTTCATCCACACGACGCCGCTGCCGAAGCCGAAGCCCGCGCCGTAGCCCCAAACACGAACGGCACCCCGCAGGGTGCCGTCGTGGAGCTCATCGCGACCGCGGTCGGTCGCGCGAGATCAGCGCTTGTGGAGCGTCCAGGCGCCGCCCTCACCGGTGAGGTTGACGGTCTTCTGGTTGTCGGCCCAGCCGAAGTTGAGGAGGATGTCGTTGCCCTCGGGCGGGTCGAGCACGAGGCGGCCGGCGGCGACCTTGTAGGTGCCGGTGGTCGCGGTCGTCGGGCACGGCGGCTTGCCGCAGGGGATTTCCTTCTCCATGCGGTAGTTCAGGTTCCCGTCGAAGGTGAAGGTGTTGGCCCCGTCGCTCCACGAGCCGACGATGGCCTCACCGTCCGGCGCGGCGACGAACGCGGGGGTGTTGTCCTTCTTGGTCTCGTGGCTGCAGGCCCCGAACGCCAGACCCATCGACACAACGGCTGCTCCAACCCAACGAATCATCAGTGTTCCTCCAAGCTTGCCTCGACGACCGGAGCCGCCGGGTCAGATATGGGCCGGACCATAGAGCGCGGGTCGCGAATGGTCAACCAGCTCGTCGCGCCGAGCCGGCGTCGGGGAGGTGCACGAACATGGCGCGCACCGGGTCGGTGTCGTCGCCGTAGACGTAGGCCGGACCCAGCGCATTGCCGCGGTCGACATAGCCGCCGACGCCTTCGAAGGTGCCGCGGTCACCCTTCCACATGGCCATGTCGTTGCGCTGTTGGGCCTCCCATTGTTGCTGCAGCAACAGGAGATCCCCTAGGCGCTCGGGCAGGCGCTGCAGCAGCGCGTAGAGGACGAGACCGGCGGCTTCGGCGTCGTCGGCCGCGCGGTGGGCGTTCGACAGCGTGATGCCGAGGCGCTCGGCGACGGCGGTGAGGCGCTTCGAGCCCTCGTTCTTGTGGATCTCGCGCACGAAGACGAGCGGGTCGACGAAGGTCCGGGTCGGCAGCTCGCGGCCGGTGCGGCCGAGCTCCTCGGTGAGGAAGGCGCGGTCGAAGGCCAGGTTGTAGGCCACGAAGACGCGCTCGCCGAGGCGGCGATGGACCTCGTCGGCGATGTCGGCGAAGCGCGGCGCCAGCGGGATGAGGGTCGGGTCGATGCCGGTGATCTTGATGGTCTCGTCGGGCACCGCCTGCTCGGGGTTCACGAGCGAGCTGTAGCGATCGACGACCTGGCCACCCTGCATGGATGATGGCGACCTCGATGACGCGATCGACCTTGGGGTCGAGGCCGGTGGTCTCGCAGTCGATGACCGCGACGGGCAGGTCGAGGAAGCGGGCGTCGTCGTTCATGCGGGGACTCCTCGAGCTAGCGCGGCAGGCCGAGCGCCAGCTGGTAGACGCGGCGGCGCGGCACGCCGAGCGCGCCCGCGACCGCGGTGGCGGCGTCCTTGGCGCTGACGCCGCCGCGCAGCGCGTGCTGGAGCGCCATGACGATGGCCTCGTCGTCGATGACGGCCTCGCGCACGTCGAAGATGACGACCGACTCGCCGAGGCCCGAGTCGGGATCGGCGGCGAGGCGATCGACGACCTCGTGCGGCGTGCCGCGGTAGAAGCGCTCGTAGAGCTTGGTCAGCTCGCGGCCGACGACCATCTCGACGATGGTCGGGACCAGGCTCGCCTCGGTGGCGACCAGCGCCAGGTCGCGCGACGGCGCGAAGAAGGCGTGCACGCCCGGGGTGAGGCCGGCGAGCTGCTTCCGGAGCGCGTCACCACCCTTCTCGACGAAGCCGCCGAAGGTGAAGCCGGCGGCGCCGAGGCCGGCGGCCGAGAGCGCGGCGGTGAGCGCCGACGGGCCGGGGATGGGCACCACCACCTGGCCGGCGTCCCACACCGCGCGCACGAGGCGCTCGCCCGGATCCGACAGGCCCGGGGTGCCGGCGTCGGACACGAGCGCCAGCGTCTCGCCGGCGACGAGCCAGCCCACGACCTCGTGCAGGCGCTCGCCCTCCATGTGCGCGTCACAGCGCACCAGGCCGCGCGGCGGGCTCCGCAGGTCGAGCGCCTCGAGCAACGCGCGCGTGCGCCGGGTGTCCTCGCAGAGGATGCGATCGACCGACCCGAGGATGCGCACGGCCCGTCGGGTGAGGTCTTCGAGGTTCCCGATGGGCGTGGCGACGACGTAGAGCGTCCCGGACATCAGCGACCGTCTAGCAGGTGTGGCGCGGCTGGGCCAGCGCGCTCGGAGCGGATCCTCAGAAGACGTAGCCGAGGTGCACGGTCGGGAAGATCTGGATCGGGTTGGCGCTGTAGCGCTGCCCGTCGAGCACCACGTCGTCGGCGCCGAAGGTGTAGCCCAGGCCGACCCACGGCTTCACGTAGAGGCCGGCCACGATGGGCACGAGCCAGCCGACCTCGACGCCGGCGCTCAACGCGGTGTCGCGCGCCGCGAGCTGGGTGCCGTCGCGCTGCACCAGCGTGTGGGCGACGCCGAGCGCGATGCCGGCGAACGGGCCGCTGCGGTCCGCGCCGAAGAAGGCGTGGGCCTTGGCGCCGAAGCCGTCGAAGCTCGAGGTGAAGCCGTCGTTGCCATGGGCCCAGGTCGGCAGCTCGAGCGCGAAGGCGCCGAGGTCGAAGCGGAAGCGGCCGGTGCCGAGGCCGACGTGGACCGAGTGGCCGCTGAGCGCGTAGGCCAGCGGATCGAGCTCGACGTCGACGCGCAGGTCGCTCGCGCGCTCGGCGCGGACGGAGCCGGCGGGCACGTCGGGTGCCGGGGCGGCGGCGGCGGGGCCGGCGAGGAGGGCGAGGGTCGAGCAGAGCGGGGCGACGAGGGCGAGGCGAGCGAGGTGCATGGGAGACTCCTTGGTGGCGGCGACGGTCGGTGTCGCGACGCCCTCGCACCATGCCCGCGCCGGCGCGCGCTGACCGTGACCGCGGGCGCCGAATGCGCTGACCGTTGACGCCAGTGGTCAGCCGCGGGCGGCCTGGCTATGCTCGACCGGCCATGTCGATCGAGATGTCAGCCCGCATCGGCGCCATGATCGTCCACTCGGCGGCCGCGTCCGGCGCCGACCCGCGCGCGCTCGAGGCGGCCACCGGCTTTCGCGCGGCGTCGGCCGAGGACCCCGACCTGCGCATCGGCATCGCGCTCGAGTCGGCGCTCTGGAGCGAGGCGGAGCGCCTGACCGGCGACGTCGACTTCGGTCTCCACACCGCCGAGCGCATCCAGCCCGGCGCCTTCGACGTCCTCGACTACGCCGTGCGCACCGCGCCGACGCTCGCCGCCGCGCTCGAGCGCCTGGCCCGCTACAACCGCCTCGAGCACGACGTCGCCGAGTTCGCCATGGTCGACCTCGCCGACCCGCCGCGCACGCGCGTGGTGCACGGATTCGGCGCCGGCCGACCGGGCCAGGCCATCGGCCAGCACCGCCACTCGATCGAGTTCACGCTGGCCTCGCTGGTCGTCATCGGCACCCAGCTCGCGGGCCGCCGGCTCGTGCCGCTGGCGGTCGAGCTGCATCACCCGCGACCGCCGTCCTCGGCCGAGCACGAGCGCGTCTTCGGCTGCAAGCCGCGCTTCGCCGCGCCCGAGAACGCGCTCGAGCTCGCCGCCGCCGACCTGGCCGCGCCGGTGCCGGCCGCCGACCCGCGCCTGTGGCGCGTCATCGAGCGCCACGCCGAGGCGCTCCTCGCCGCGCGCCCGGCGCCGGCGCAGAGCATGGCGGCGCGCGTGGCGCGCGAGGTCACCGCGGCGCTCGGCGAGGGCGCGCCCACGCTGGCAGCCATCGCGCAGCGCATGCGCATGTCCGAGCGCAGCCTGCAGCGACGCCTGAAGGACGAGGGCGTGAGCTTCGACGGGCTCGTCGAGGGGCTGCGCCGCGAGCTGGCGCTCAGCTACCTGGCCGATCCCAAGGTGGCGATCTCCGAGGTCGCCTACCTGCTCGGCTACTCCGAGCCGAGCGCCTTCCATCGCGCGTTCAAGCGCTGGACCGGCACGACGCCGGGCGAGGTGCGCGCGCCGTCGGCGGCGCGTGCGTGAGGCGTGCGCAGGTCGGAGCGCGCGCCGCGATCAACGACCGATCGCCTCGCGCCCGACATCGGTGAGGAAGTAGCTCACCATGTAGTCGTACTCGTGCGTCACCTTGCGCAGGTAACCCTGGTCGACGAGGCGCTCGAGCTCGTCGATGTACGGGCCGCCTTCGAAGCGGAGATCGAGGCCCGAGAAGCGGTCGGCGGCCGCCTCTTCGAGGAAGCCTTTGTCGGAGTCGGCGAGCTCGGTCGTGGCCATGCCCGCAGCATCGCGCGTTTCGGCCTCGCTGGCCAGGTCTGGCGGGGTCGGGGCGGGCGTCGATCGCGTCGCTGCCGCTGAGCAGCCTATCCTTGACTTGTCGGATGGCGGGGAGTAGCTAGCCGCGCCTGACCCCTGGGCCCATAGCTCAGCGGTGAGAGCCGCCGGCTCATAACCGGTTGGTCCCTGGTTCGAATCCAGGTGGGCCCAACCCAAAACCCGGGGTGCCGCATCGGCGCTCTGGCGACATCGGCGCTCGAAGGTTCCCTCCGCGCATGAAAAGACGGCCGACCTCCTCCCAAGCGATGACAACCCCGGCGCCGGGGCTCGCGTGGAGGTCGGAGGGTCGTCGTGCGTGCGTCGTCGGGGCCGTTCGAGCGCGACGTCAGCTTCCCGCGAGGTAGCCGTGAACAAGACCATCGAAGGCCTCATCGACCTGCAGCGCATCGACGACGAGATCCGCACCGTCCGCAAAGAGCGGGACGAGCTCGCGCAGAACCTCGATCGCCTCCAGAAGATCGTCGCCAAGATGGGGGTCGAGCTCACCGAGAAGCGGGAGAAGCTGGCCGAGGTCACGAAGTTCCACGACGAGAAGAAGCTCGAGCTCACGCTCGACAACGACCGCATCCAGGTCGCCAAGCAGAAGCTCCTCGGCGTCAATCGCACCAAAGAATACCAGGCGATGACGAAGGAGCTCGACAACCTGCGCAAGAAGCACGGCGAGGACGAGGCCGAGCTCGAGCGCCTGGCCGCCGCCATCCAGGAGTACCGGACGAGCGTGCAGGCGCAAGAGGTCGAGCTCGCCGACATCCAGGCCGAGGTCGAGCGCGAGCAGGCCACGTCGGCGTCGCGGCTGGCCGAGCTCGAGAAGGCCATCGCGGTCGTCGCCGAGAAGAAGTCGGGCCTGAAGCAGGTCCTGCCGAAGGACATCCTCGCCAAGTACGAGCGCGTCCTCGAGCGTCGCGACGGCGTCGCGGTCGTGGCCGTGGTGCAGGGTCGCTGCACCGGCTGCCGCATGGCGCTGCCGCCCCAGACCTGGGTCAAGGTCCAGATCGGGAAGGAGATCTTCCAGTGCGCCAGCTGCCAGCGCTACCTGTACTACACGGTGCAGGCGTCGCAGGCGCAGATGCAGTGACGCTCGCCGAGCTCCGGACGGAGCTCGCGCGAACGTCGGACGACCTCGTGAGTCACCGCGCATCGCGCGCGCGGGGCGCGCACCTCAACGATGGCGGCGCTTGGCCTTCGGGGCGGGCGCGTCGACCGCGGCGTCGCGCACCGGAGCGGTGACGAGGCCATCGTCGCTGATGACCGGGGCGCTGTCGGGGAAGTCGGCGCGCGAGTAGCGCTGGAGCCAGCTCACCACGCGCGCCTCGGGGTCGGACTCGGGGAAGCCCGGGTGGCGGAGCCGGAGCGGCACGATCTGCGCCTCGCGGAGCTTGCCCGAGGCCTCGAGCGTGACGCGCAGCACCAGCGTCAGGTGGTTCGGCGACTGGATGTCGAACGGGCCGTAGGTGACGAAGTTGCCGAGCGCGTAGTCGATGAGGCGGTCCTTGTAGATCTCCATCGCGCGCGGTGCGTGCGCGCCGAAGCCGAGGACCAGATCGGCGCCGGCGTCGACCAGCGCATGGGACACGTCGATCATGCGACCGCGCGCCTCGTGGCCGACGTACTCCTTCTTGCGCGGGACGTGCAGCGCCTCGCGGCCCTCGCCGCCGCCGTGCACCAGCGCGATGACGAGGTCGGCGCCGGTGTCGGCGCGCGCGGCCTTCACGACCTCGGCCGCTGCGGCGACGTCGCGCATCGACTGGAAGGTGCGGATGTAGGGCTGGGTGAAGCCGACGACCGCGACCTTCTTGCCGCGGATGGTGGTGGTCCAGACCTCGCCGACGTGTCCGACGTGGCCGATGCCGAGCGCGTCGAGCTCGGCCAGCGTCTCGTGGTGGCCGGCCACGCCGAAGTCGAGCGCGTGGTTGTTGGCCGACAGCACCACGTCGAGGCCGAGTGTCTTCAGCGCCGGGCCCATGCGCGGCGGCATGCGGAAGGCGAAGGTGTTGACGAAGTCGGGGTAGGGCGTCGGGTTGGCGCGCGTCGTGATCGGCGCGGCGAGGTTGGCCAGCGCGATGTCGGCGTCGGCGAAGAGCGGCGACAGCGACGCGGCCATCGGCTCGCCGTCGCAGCGCGGCATCATCGGATGCTCGCTCGGGAAGTCGGTGCCGAGCACGAGGTGGCCAGCGGCCACGATGGTGATGTCGCCGCTGCGCGGGTCCTTCTTCGGCGCGCGCGCGCGGTGCGACGTGGCGTCCTTGGGCGGCGAATCCTTGGGGAGCGACTCCTTCGGAGGGTTCGAGGGGCCGCGGCCGAGCATGGCAGCAAGGAGGAGTCCGGCGAGCGTGGGAGTCATGGCGCGGACCCTAGAAGACGATCTCGGCGACGTCCCCTTTTCGGATCCATTGCAGCGGCGTCAGGGAATTGGCGCTGATTGCCTGCGAGAGTCGCTCGAAGAAATCGAGCGCCTGGGCGGCGTGCTCGCCGGTCAGCGGGTAGGGCGCGAACGCGGCCGCTGGAGCGGGTGCGAGGCCATCCGGGCCGAGCTCGAGCGGGTAGCCGTTGTCGACCCAGAGTGGCGTGATGCGGACGCCGGCAATATGCCCATCGCTGAATGTCACGACCGGCAACATGCCCCACAGCGTGGCGCCGTGATCTCTGTGACGATCAGTGAGCGTCGCGAAGGCGAGGTTGCCGAGGCCGTGGAAGATGAGGGCCTGGCCGCGGCGCTCGAGGCCGCGCACGACGTGCGGGTGGGTCATGACGACGAGGCTCGCGCCGGCGTCGACGACGGCGTGGGCGAGGCTCGTGAGCGCGAGGTCGGGCTCGTGCCGGTACTCGGTGCCGCCGTGGATCGAGACGATGAGGATGTCGCTCCGCGCGGCAAGGGCGCGCACGCGGGCCAGCGTCGCGGCGCGGTCGTCGTAGTGGGCGACCTCGCGGGCCTGGCCGTTGCCGAGCGCCAGGAGCGCCACGCGCAGCGACTTCCCCGGCGGCGTGAAGACGACGCCGTCGGCGGCGTGCGCCGGGTCGGTGGCGGCGCCGGCCCACCACAGCGCCTCGTCGCGCTGGGCGGCGCGCGCGGCCTCGAGCGCGGCCAGCGTGTCAGCGACGCCGGCGCGGCCGGCATCGCCCATGTGGTTGTTGGCCAGCGAGAAGAGGTCGAGGCCGGCGGCCACGATCCAGGCGAGGCGCGCCGGCGGGGACGCCAGCGGGAAGGTCTTCACCACCACCGGCGCGCGCGCCGTGAGCGGCGCCTCGAGGTTGGCGAAGGCCAGATCGGCCGGCGCCAGCAGCGGCTCGAGGTGCGCGAAGACCGCCGGCCCGAGCGCGTCGAGGGCGACGTCATTCGGGCCGGTCGGGAGCGCCACGTCGCCGCCCAGCGCGATGGTCAAGGACCTTGCCGAATCGGGCGGAGCGGGGGCGGGCGCGGGCGGGGCCGCCGCGGCGACCGGCGCTCCCAGCATCGCGGCCAGCGCGAGCGTGGTGAGGAGCGGCGGTCGTCGGCGCGGCATCGGGCTAGCGTGCACCGAATCGCGTCGGCGGGCCACCCTCGGGTGCGAGCAGGTAGAGGTCGGCGCTCTCGTCGACGATCGGCGCGCAGCCGCGCGCGGTCATGCTGCCGTCGGGAACCAGCTCCGGGCAGGCGCGGCACCAGCGTCGACACCAGCACCTCGCCCGAGGCGAGCTCGCCGACCCAGGCGAAGTTCTTCTCGCCGAAGCCGTTGTCGGTGAGATCGTCGACCGCGACGATGTCGCCGAGCACGTCGACGTGGGCACGCAAGAGCTTGCCGCCGTCGAGCGCGCACTCGGCGCGCGCGGCGATCCACAGGCCGTCCTTCGACGCGGCCAGGCTGACGACCGCCACGTCGCCGAGCGGGAGCGCGGCCGGCGCCGGCTCGAACGAGACGCGGTCGCCGCGGAAGGCGCCGCGCTGGAGGCCGTAGGGCGTGCCGATCCAGACGCGGCCGAGCTGCGGCAGGAGCGCCGTCACCGCGTCCTCGTCGGGCATGGACCAGACCTGGTGATCGTCGCCGGCGGGGGGGGGGTCGGCGCGGGGATCGATGACGAGCTGGGCGCCCTCGGCCGGGGGCGCGACGACGTGGGTGGCGCCGCCGACCGGGCCCGACGGATCGTCGGGCTCGGTGAACTCGACCTGGGTCGAGAGGCCGACCCAGACGCGCGCCTCGTCGTCGACGGCGATGGCCAGCGCCGGGCCGTCGGCGACGCGCACGAAGTCGATCGCGGTCGGGCCTCGGCGCGCGTGGTAGACGCCGTTCAGCGTGGCGACCCAGAGGCCGCTCGGGTCGTCGGGCGAGGCGGCGATGGCGAGCGGCGTCTGGGCCAGCTCGTCGCTGAGCGTCGGTCTGCCCGTGTCGCCGACGATGGGCTGGCCGTGGATCCAGGTGTCGTCGGTGGTGGCGATCGGATCCGGCCCGGGGTCGAACCACGAGACGCCGGTCGTGGCGGTCGCGAGCCACATGGCGCGCGCGCCGGACGGCGCGATGGCGAGGACCATGGCCGACTGCGGCTGGTGGGCCGCGGCGTCCCACGGCGCGGTGGACGACACGCCGAGGTACTGCGCGACGCGGCCGTCGGCGGTGAGGCCGATGAGGCCGTGCTGCGCCGTCGCCGACCATGTGGTGCCGTCGGCGGTGCCGATGGCGGCGAGGGAGTGGTGGCTCCTCGGCTGGTCGAGAGCGGGCACCGCGATGGTGAGCTTGCGGTGCTCGCCGAGGGCGTTCGAGAGCGCGATGGTGAGCCGGTCGCCGGGCGCGACCGGAGCGACGCTGGCGCTCGCGAGCGCGAGGCGGACGCAGCCCTCGCGGCCCGGCTCGGGCATCGCGGCGAGGGTGCGGCCGGCGCGCTGGACCTCGATGTCGGGTGTCGACGCGAAGCCCGAGAGCGACGAGCTGGTGACGCACACGAGCGGCGTCGCGAGCAGGCGATCGAGCGAGGGCGGCGTGGTGACGAGCATGGCGATGAGGCCGTCGGTCGGCGCGTCAGCCCAGCTGATGGCGACGTTCGCGCCGCCGAGCGACGTGTCGTCGACGAAGGGATCGCCGCAGGCTGCAAAGGCCAGCGCGGCGCCAAAGGCAAGCGGTCGGAAGGCGGTCATGGTCGGCTCCGTGGTCGGCGAGCGGTCGTCCGCTCGTGCGTCGGAGCCAAGAGCAATCGGCATGCCGCGAGTCGCGACGGCCGGGTCACGTCGGCGTTGGCTCGCCGCGTTGGGATGCGCCGGGCGCGACGGCGTAGCCGTGCTCCACTCGGCAACGGGGGTTTCAGCCGGTGTGAAGCGGCGCGCGCAGCGTGGTAGGTTGGCGGCGGAGGTCGGGTCGATGCGGCGAGCGGGGATGATGATGGTGGTGGCGGTCGCGGCGGCGATCGCGGGCTGCTCGGACGAGGCGTCGACCCATGACGCCACGGCCGCGCTCGACGCGGCCGACAGCGCCGCGACCGAGGACGCGAGCGCGGACGTCGGGGCGGACACGCAGCTCGCGGACGGCGTCGCGGGCGACGATGCGCTCGATGCGATCGATGCGCCCGGCGACGGCGGGGCCGGCGACGCGACGGTCGCGGCCGACACCGCGGTCGCGGACACCGCGGTCGCCGACACCATGGTCCCCGACACCGCGGTTGCCGACGACACCGTGATCGCCGACACCGCGGTCGCCGACGACACCGCGGCCGACGTGCCCGACGAGGTGGTCGTGCCGCTGCCCGGCTTCGGCACCATCAGCGGCGAGTGCGGCGTCCTCGACAGCGAGCTCACCGACCCGGGGCCGAGCTTCTTCGTGAACCACCTCGACTTCGCCGACAACGGCTGGGACGCGGCCACCGAGCTCGATCAGCTCACGGCCGGCGGCCAGGAGATGTGGGCCGACGGCAACGCCGGCGGCAGCTCGGTCGAGAGCGAGATCTTCGCCTTCGAGGTGCTCGACCGCTGCGAGCTCGCGACGCTGGTGAAGAGCGAGACCGAGGTCGTCTACGATCCCCCGTCGAGCAAGAAGACCGACATCCTGGTGTCGATCGACGGCCTGAAGGTCGGCGTCAGCGTCACGCGCGCGGTGAAGTTCCCGTTCGACGCGCCGTACACGGTCGACGACGCGAAGACCATCCTGACGAAGAAGCTCTCCGACATCCTCGTGAGCAGCGCCAACGTCGTGCCGGCCGACAAGTGGGTGAAGCAGATCCTCCACGTGCTGGCCTACGACGGCGCCCACGTGGCCTCGCTCGAGACCGCCTGGAACGCGCTCGCGGACGACATCCGCGCCGACACCATCGTCATCGTCACCGTGACCGACGGCGACGACGCGGTCATCTACTGACGGCCCAGCCGAGGTCCCCGCGCGCGACTACTTCGGCTTCGACTTCGGGTTGGCCGGGCCGCGCGCGGCGCGGGCGCCGACGATGCCGCGGCGCTTCGGGCCGCCCTTGGGCTCGGCGTGGCCGGGCGGGCGCCGCGTGGGCTTGCCGGCGTCGGGGTTCTTCGAGCTCTTCAGCACCTGCTCGGCGGCGATGAAGTCGATGGGCGGGCGCGCCTTCAGCACCATGCGCTTCTTGCTGGTCGGGTGGTCGAAGGTCACCTGCGCCGCGTGCAGCATGTGGCGCGGGATGACGCCGGCCGGCACCGGGTCGCGGCGATCGCCGTAGCGCGTGTCGCCGATGAGCGGGTGGCCGAGCTCCTTCATGTGGATGCGGATCTGGTGGTGGCGGCCGGTCTCGGGGCGCACCTCGACCAGGCTCGCCCAGGCGCCGAGGCGCTCGAGCACCTTCCAGCTGGTCACCGCCTCGCGCGAGCCCTCGCCATGGCCGCTCGCCCACTTCTCGAAGCCGAGGCCGGCCTCGACCTTCACCATGAAGCTCTTGTGCGTGCCCTCGGCGCGCGGCACGCCGCGCACCAGCGCCAGGTAGAGCTTCTCGACCTCCTGGTCCTTGAACGACTGCTCGAGCCCGGCCTTGGCGTCGTCGGTGCGCGCGAAGATCACGATGCCGGTGGTGTCGGCGTCGATGCGGTGCACGGCGCGCGCCTCGGGGTAGCGCTCGTGGACCAGGCCGATGAGGCTCAGCTTGGCGTGGGCCTTCTCGGAGCTCTTGCCGCCGTCGTTGATCTCCTTCTTGTCGGGCGGCGTGACGGCCAGGCCGGCCGGCTTGTCGTACACGAGCAGGTCGTCGTCGACGTAGATGACGCGGTCGGGCTCGAAGGCCTGACGCGTGCGCTCGGGGGCCTGCTCGGGCAGCACCAGCTCGACCACGTCACCCTCGATCAGGACGCGGCTGCCGAAGGTCTCGACGCGGCCGTTGACGCGGCAGAAGCCCGACTCGAGCAGGCGCTTGGCCTCGCGCACCGAGAACGCGTCGCCCGACTGCGACGCCACGTAGCGCGACAGCGCCATGCCCGCCTCGGCACGGATGGTCACGCCGCGCGGGCGGCCGGCGGCCTTGCCGGTCGGGCGGTTGGCGGGGCGCGTCGGCTTCGAGCGCTTGGGCTCGGGCGCTTCGACGGCGCCGGGAGCGCCGGCCGCGCCACCCGGCGGCGGTCGCACGCTGGCGCCCGGCTTGGGCGCGCGCGGGATGCGCGGCGCGCGCCCGGGACGCTTGGGCTCGCCCGGCTTGGGCGGGCCCTTCGGACCGCGCTTCGAGCCACCTTGGGAGCGTTTCTTCTTGCGAGCGACAGGCATGGGGGCGACCGCGGGCACGAGACGGATAGGAGTACAGAGCGAGCGGCCTCTAAGCCGGGTTCTGGCCCGACCGAGCGTCGCCGCGTGGCCGGTGATGGTCATTCATCTGGCGGACGCATTACTACGCCGCTCGAGCGATACACCCAAGGGCAGCGGACGGGCAGTCCGTGACGACCGGCTCGCGCCGGCCGTCAGCCCTCGTTCGATCTTGCTCCGGGTGGGGTTTACCGGCCCCCCGCGTCTCCGCGGGCGGCCCGTGGGCTCTTACCCCACGCTTTCACCATCGCCGCCGGACCGACCTCGCGGTCGGTGGGCGGTGGACTGCTTTCTGTGGCACTTTCCCTGAGGTCGCCCTCGCCGGACGTTATCCGGCACCCTTGCCCTGCGGAGCCCGGACTTTCCTCCCGCTTGCGCGAGCGACCATCCGGTCCACTCGCTCTGTACCGGGCCCACCTAGCCCTCGCCCGCACGCGGGTCAAGGTCGGAAACCCAGCCCGAGGGCCTTCGGAGCGGACGGCCATGGCGGACGCCAGTGCGCCCGCCGTCCGGCGGAAACTTTGACGGCATCGGCCAATGCCGGCATCCGTCGGGCATGAACACGCTGGTCCTGGTGCTCGTGCTGGTCGTCGCCGCGCTGCATGCGTTCTTCTTCGTGCTGGAGGCGATCCTCTGGACCAAGCCCTACGGGCGCAAGGTCTTCCGCACCACCGAGGCCTTCGCCAAGGAGTCGGCGGTGCTGGCCATGAACCAGGGCCTCTACAACCTGTTCCTCACGGCCGGGCTCGTCTGGGGCGTCATCGCCGGGCACGGCGTCATGGTCGGCAATCCGGTCATCGTCTTCTTCCTGGCCTGCGTCATCGTGGCCGGCATCGTCGGCGGCCTCACCTCGAACCCGCGCATCTTCCTCATCCAGGGCGTCCCGGCCATCGTGGCTCTGGCGCTGGTGCTGCTCGTCGGCTAGAGACGACGCGTTCGCGCCCCGGCGGGCGCGGCTCGGCACTCTGGGAGGACGCGTATGAAGCTCGGATGGATCGCGGCGATGGCGCTCGCCGCTTCGGCGTGCGGCAAGAAGGAAGGCGGTGGTGGCGGCGGCGGTGGCGACGCCCCGGCGGCGAAGCTGCCGGCCAATGCGGTGGCGGACGCGAACGCGGCCGTGCCGAAGGAGCTCCAGGCCAAGCTCGAGTTCGTCGAGGGCAGCTACGACGAGCGCAACGCCAAGGCGCTCGCGGTGGTGCCCAAGGGCTGGACCAAGTCCGACGTCATCCCCGGCATGTTCAAGCCGCCCGACGGCGCCAACATGGGCTTCATGACCAAGTTCTCGGTCGGCTCGAACTGCGATGGCTCGTGCGAGGCCAAGGACTGGGCCGCGACCGCCGACAAGGTCGAGTTCGCGCAGTTCGCGGGCGCGGGCTTCAAGGTCGACAAGGACGAGAAGGGCGCCGGCATGCGCGTGCTGGTGGCCAGCGGCGACGACGGCCAGAAGTACGTCGCGGCCGCCTTCTGGAAGGACGGCGCCAGCCGCTACTACAGCTGCCGCGCGAGCCTCGAGCGGGACGACGCCGCCTTCGCGCCGGCCTTCGAGAAGGCCTGCCGCGCGCTGACGCCGGTGTGGTGAGCCGGTGAGGGAGTCGGAGGCCGAGGTCCGGCATCGCCTCATCGCGGTGCCGGGCGCGACGCTCCACGCGGTCGAGAGCGGGCCGCCCGACGGTCCGCCGGTCGTGCTGCTGCACGGCTTCCCCGAGACGTGGTGGTCGTGGCGCCACCAGCTCGCGCCGCTGGCCGCGGCCGGGCATCGCGTCGTGGCCATCGACCTGCGCGGCTTCGGCGCGAGCTCGAAGTCCGGGCCGTTCGATCTCTCGACGCTGGCCGGCGACGTCGCCGCGGTGGTGGCCTCGCTGGGGCGCGGGCCGGTGCCGATCGTCGGCCACGACTGGGGCGGCGGGGCCGCCTGGATCGCGGCCGCGCGGCACCCGGAGGCGGTGAGCCGGGTGGCCGTCCTGAACTGCCCGCTGCCGCACGTGCTGCAGCGCGCGCTGGTCCGGCGGCCGCGCTGGTCGCAGCTCAAGCGCAGCTGGTACATGTTCTTCTTCCAGCTGCCGTGGCTGCCGTCGTGGCTGCTCCTGCGCCAGGGCGCGCGCGGCGTGGCCGGCTCCATCCGGAACGCCGCCGTCGTGAAGACGCACATGGGGCGCGACGAGCTCGAGCCGTTCTGCGCTGCGGCGCTCGAGCCCGGCGCCATCGCCGGCATGCTCGGCCCGTATCGCGCGGCGTTCCGCGACCTGCTGCTGAGGCGCGGCGCGAGCGACGCCGGCCGCGAGGTGCGCGTCGAGCAGCCGGCGCTCCTGGTGTGGGGCGCCGACGATCCGGCGCTCGGCTTCGACGAGCTGGTGCCGGGCAGCGAGCGCTGGGTGCCGCGGCTCCGCGTCGAGCGCCTGGACGGCGTCGGCCACTTCCCGCAGAGCGAGGCGCCCGAGCGCGTGACGAGCCTGCTGCTCGCGTTCCTCGCCGAGGATCGATCATGACCGACGCCGCGAGCTTCGATGCCTGGCTGACCCCGACGCGCGTCGACGAGGGCCGCTTCGCGTGGCACGTCCCGCCGGGCATGGAGCAGGGCCGCGCGACCTTCGGCGGGCTGGTGCTCGGCGCGCTCACGCGGGCCATGCGCATGGCCGAGCCCGATGCCGAGCGGCGGCTGCGCTGGCTCGCGGGCGAGCTCGTCGGCAACGTCGGCGTCGGGCCGGCGACCATCGACGTGGCGCTCGTGCGCCGCGGTGGCGCGGTCTCGACCTGGCGCGCCGAGCTGCGCCAGGGCGACGGCGTCGCCGCGCACGCCAGCGGGATCTTCGGCGCGCCGCGGAGCCTGCCCGATCTGCCGGCCGCGGTCTCGGCGCGGCGCCTCGCGCCGCCGGTGCTGCCGCCCTGGCGCGAGCTCGCGCCCATGCCGCCGGTGCCGATCGCTCCCGCCTTCACGCGCCACTTCGAGTACCGCGTGCATGCGACGCTGCCCTTCAGCGGCGCGAGCGAGGCGCTGACGACGGGCTACGTCCGGCCGCGCGCGGCGACGGCCATCCACGACGACGCGCTCCTGGTGGCGCTGGCCGACGCCTGGTGGATCGCCGCCATGGTGGTCCTGCCGCGGCCGCGCCCGGCGGCGACGCTCGGCTTCGAGCTGGAGCTGCACGCGGCGCCGGAGACGCTGGTGTGGGACGAGCCGCTGGCCCACCGCGGCGAGCTCCTGGCGCTGAGCGACGGCTACGCCTCGGAGACGCGCGAGCTGTGGACGCCCGACGGGCGCCTCGTGTGCCTCAACCGGCAGCTCGTGGCGATCATCAAGTAGCTTTCCGATTCGTCGCGCGCCGGACGCGGGCCGTGCGACCGCCCGCGACGTCGAAGGCTCAGGGCGTGATGGTCGGTACGCCGTCGAGCGCGCTCAGGAAGAAGCGATCGATGATGCCGGCGGCCGCGATCTGGGCGCAGAAGTGGCCCTCGGTCTGGTGGTCGCAGGCGGGCGTGACGGTGAAGCCGGCGAGGCCGGCGGGCACGTACTGCACGAAGCCGCCGGTGGTGGAGGCGTCGATGTTGGCGCTCAGCGGGCCGGCTCCGCCGTAGGTGAGCGTCGGGGCGTCGTCGGGCGAGGGGTCGATCTGGGTGAGGCCCATGGCGGTCGCGGCGGCGCGCGTCGAGTAGGTCGGCACGAAGTTGTCGCCGAGGCCCTCGACCGCGAGCACGCTGGCGCGCGCGGCGCTCTCGAGCGGATAGCGATCGGTGTACATGCGCGGCGCGTGGGTGAGCTGGTCCTGGTCGTCGATGGCCATCTGCGCCAGCGCGATGCCGACCCAGAAGTCGGCGCGCGAGATGTGCGGGAAGAGCGAGGTCACGACGGCGTAGAGGTGCGACGGGTTCGGCCCGGCGTTCTCCTGGTGGACGATCGAGCACGAGAAGCGGCCGCCGCCGACCACCAGCGCGGCCGCGTGGATGTCGGGCGCGAAGGGCATGAGGCCGGTGCCGCGGAAGGAGCCGTTGCTGATGCCGAGGTAGGCCAGCGGGGCCGCGACGTCGAGGTCGGGCAGGCCGTCGGGCGCGTCGAGCGGCAGGAGGTCGAGGTCGTCGAGGCTCTGCAGGAGCCGGATGAACGACAGCTGGTCGGCGGTGTCGAGCAGCGCCACCGTCTCGGGGAAGCGGTGCTTCACGAGCAGCGTCTGGAAGATGGCGTTGGTGTACGCCGAGACGTCGCCGCCCTTGATGATCTCGCGGTTGATGATGTCGGTGAAGCCGATGACGGCGAAGCCGGCCGCGGCCAGCGAGCCGCGCGCGGCGCCGGGGACCTCGACCTCGGCGCTGCCCGGGTTGCCGTGCTGGTACATGACCATGGGCGCGGGCGCGCTCGCGGCGCTGTCGGGTAGCGCCAGGATGAACTTGATGGCGCGCGTGCCGGTGGCCTTGGGATGGCCGGCGTCGTCGCGCGCGAGGAAGTCGCCGTCGCGCCAGTCGGGCGCGTTCCAGGTGCCCTCGACGACGGCCGCGACCGGGCTCGTGAGGCTCGCCTCCTTGGTGACCTTGGTGATGGTGTAGGTCGGCGCCGGAGCGGCGAGGACCGCGGCGCGGATGGCCATGAGGTCGTCGCCGGCGTGGTCGAGCGAGCGAATCGACAAGCGCAATACGAGCGCCACGTCGTCGGCGTGGAGCGCCGGGCTCGCGTGGGCGAGGGCGGCCAGCGCGGCGCCCGACGGCGTCGTGGCGTCGGCCAGCACGCGCGTCGTGTAGGCCGACGGCGCGAGCGGGCGCGTCGGGTCGACGAAGGCGCGGCGCGTGACGACGAAGGCGTACTGCCCGCGCGGCGCGAGCGGCGCGATGGGGAAGATGACCAGCACGTGGGCGGCGCTCTGGTCCTTGTTCGAGTCCTCCTTCACGACGACGTCGAAGGCCACGCGCTGGAGGTAGGTCGGGCTCGCCGGGTCGACGTCGAAGAGGCCGAGCGTGCCCAGCGCGTCGAGGCTCGCGCGCTCGTTCATCGGCAGCGACGCAGGCGCCGCGGTCGCGGGCAGCTCGACCACGATCGGCGCCAGCGGGCTGAAGCCGTCGAGCGTCTGGGGCACCTCGCTGAGCGCCACGAGCAGGCTCTTCACGTCGTCCTCGCGCGTGAGCGTCGGCAGCTGGAAGCGACGTCCGGTCGGCTTCGACGCGTCGGCCACGAGCCAGGTGTCGTCGGGGAACGGCGCCAGGCGCGCGTGATCCTCGCGGTCGTAGGGCACGACGGCCGCGTCGCCGGCGGCGGCGGTGGTGAAGGTCTTCGACTCGACCACGCTCGGGCCGCGCCACGACAGCGTGCAGGCCGCGGCCGCGGGCAGCTCGCCGTCGGGGTTCACGACGATGGCGCCCTCGCCGAGGGACTCGACGCCGATGGCGGGCGTGCCGGTGCCGCAGTCGAGGCGCATGTGGGCCAGCGCATCCGCGCTCGGGTCGCTGGCGAACGCCAGGCGCAGCCAGGCCGTGCGCGGCACGTCGACGGCGTCGGCGGCGGGCTCGATCGAGACCCAGGCCGGGAACGGCGGCGCGCCCTCGAGCGACACGTCGGGCGCGGTGTCGACCGAGGCGTCGCCGTCGCGCGCGTCGGACGAGCCGCCGCCGTCGCCGCAGGCGGCGAGCGTCAGGGCCGCAGTCAGAGCATGGGCGCAGGGGATCGAGCGGGATGCGCGGCGGATGCGGTGGCTCATTGTGGGCTCCGTGTGGGAATAGCGATGAGCCTACACCCGCGCAGCGCGGGTCGTCGAGGCGGCGCGATCGAGGCGACGAGCCGGCCGGTGGCCGCGCGACGACGAGCAAGAAGGTCAGGCCCAACCGCGCGGCCCGGGGTCGGAGGCGCGGATCGGAGGCGTGGGGTACTGGAGGTTGATGACGATGCCACCGCAGCGGATGGCGGTCTGGACCTTCAGGCCGGAGACCGTCGCGGTGGGCTTCGTGAGCTTGGGAGTCGAATCGGTGCGCGTGAACATGGCAATCGCCCTTCTGAGTCGCCGTGATTGGCGATGAGAAGGACTAGAGCAACCGGCGTGCCGACCGCGAAGCTCGGCTCAGCAGGCCGGCCGCAGGCCATGGGCGCGTGCGACAGCATGAGCCTGACCGAAATCGCCTGAAGCGAAGTGCGCGCGCCCTACGCAGACCCTTACGTAGGTGCGTGTCGTCCTACGTAGCTCCGGTGAGGCGTCAGGACCGTCGAAGCGGCGAGGTCCCGAGGTCACGGGCGCCCGCTACGCCCGAGCTCGCGGGCGCACGGGGAGAGAGTCTGCCGTCTCCATGCTGGAGACGTCAGCTCCGGCGACCGCCGCCCGCGATGATGAGGACGAGGCGCAGGACGTAGATGAACAGCATGACGAAGTCGAGGTAGAGCATCATCGCGCCCGCGACGTGCTCGCCGTCGGGGACGGTCTTCAGGACGCGGCTCGTGTCGTAGAGGACGAAGCCCGAGAAGAGCAGGACGCCCGCGGCCGAGATGGCGATCTGGTAGCCGGTCGACTCCACGAAGAAGCCGATGAGGAGCGCGCCCAAGAGCACCACCGAGCCGACCGTGAGGAAGCCGCGCATGAAGCTGAAGTCGCGCTTCGAGATGAAGGCGTAGGCCGAGATGGCGGCGAAGGCACCGAGCGTGAGGCCGCCGGCCTGGAGGAGGTAGGTCGCGCCGTTGGCGCCGTTCCGCTCGGCGAGCCAGATGGCCAGATAGATGATGGTCGAGAGCACGAAGCCGGTGAAGGCGGCGTAGCTCGCGAAGGCGACCACGTTCCAGGTCGGCGTCTTGCGCACCTTGGCGACCGCGCCGGCCGAGAACATCCACGCCACCACGAGGAGGATGCGCGGCAGGAAGCCCCAGGTGAGCATCGACTCGGCGATGCCCGACTTCACCGCGATGCCGGCGCCGAAGACCGTGGCCAGCACGCCGGCGAACATCCAGCCGTAGACGCGGCGGAGGAAGGCGAGGCGCGCGTTGGCGTTCTCGATGACGATGGGCGGGGCCCCGTCGAGGCTCGAGCTGTCGCCGAAGAGCGAGCGCTGCTGGAAGGGATCGCGGTTCTGGCGTTCGTACATGCGAGGCTCCGTGTGGGCTCGGGAGTGGCCGCGGAGCTTCGAACGATCGCCGATCGTCGTCAAGCATCTGTCGCTCGGGGGCCCGTCCCGGTAGGCTCTCCGCCATGCGCGTCCTCGCCGTCCTCGCGATCGGGCTCGCCGCGGCCTGCGGCTCGAGCCGCCCCCGGCCGGCCGTCGAGCCCGCGCCCGCGCCCGCCACCGCGGCGCCCGACGCCACCCCGCGCGTGGCCGCGCCGGACGCGACCCCGGCCATCGCCGCGCCCGAGGCGACGCCGCACGTCGTCACGCTGCACGCGGTCGGCGACATCACCCTCGGCGGCGACTTCGAGCCGTGGCTCGACCAGCAGCTCGCGCGCGGCCGCTTCGACGCAACCCAGGCGCTGGCCTACGGCATGGACAAGATGCGCGCCGCGCTGGCCGCCGCCGACGTCACGGTCGCCAACCTCGAGGGCACGTTCGCCGTGAAGAGCCCGCTCGCGACCGGCGGCTTCGCCTTCAAGGCGCGCCCGGCGCTGGCCGGCATCCTCGTCGACGGCGGCATCGACGTCGTCGCGCTCGGCAACAACCATATGATGGACTACGGACCGGGCGGCGTGGTCGAGACGCTGGCCGCGCTCGACGCCGTCGGCGTCGGCTGGTCGGGCGCCGGCCGCGACGTCGCCGAGGCGCACCGCCCGTGGCTCACCGAGGTGCGCGGCGTGCGGCTCGGCTTCCTGTCGTACAAGGTCACCGGCCGCCACGACGTCGACCAGCCGCCGACCGGCACCGTCTTCCACGCCGACGGCGCGACCGTCGCGTGGTGCCACTTCGATTGGCACTGCATCCTCGACCTCGTGACCTCCGACATCGATCGCCTCGCGCCGACGGTCGACGTGGTCGTGGTGTCGTTCCACTGGGGCCAGGAGAAGCACTACCACCCCGACCCATACCAGGTGGCGCTGGCGCACGCCGCGGTCGACCACGGCGCGCGCGTGGTCTTCGGCTCGCACCCGCACGTGCTGCAGGGCGTCGAGCTCTACGGCGACGCGGTCATCTACTACTCGCTCGGCAACTACCTCTTCGGCGGCAACGACGCGCCGTTCGATCCCATCGGCGGCATGGCCAGCGTCACCGTGTCGGCCGACGGGCGCGTGCTCGCGGCCGACCTCCTGCCGGTGCGCACGACCAGCGACGCGGCGCCGTTCCAGCCGGTCGCCCTCGAGGGCGCCGAGGCCAGCCGCGTGCTGGCCGCGGTCGGCGAGCGTTCGCGCGCCTTCGCGCGCACGCTGCCCAGCCTCACGCGCGCGCCGGACCTCGGCGGCGCACGCTGACCCGCCAGTCCGCGGCGGCCAGCGGCGGGTGGCATTGCACCCAGCGCCGATCGGCATGAAGCTCGGCGCGCGTGTCATGCGAGGTCACCATGCGCCGAGACCGTGTGTTCCCGTCGGGCTTCATCGCCGCCCTGTTCATCACCGCCACCGCCTGCGCCGGCGACCCCGGCCCGGCAGGGCCGGCCGGGCCCGCGGGCGACGCCGGAGTGACGGGCGCTCCAGGCCCGGCGGGTGACGTCGGCCCGACCGGACCCCAGGGCGAGCCGGGCGACGTCGGTCCGCAGGGCGAGCCGGGCGACGTCGGTCCGCAGGGCGAGCCGGGCGACGTCGGTCCGCAGGGCGAGCCCGGGGCCGACGGACACGACGCGGCCTGCTACGGCGTGCCGCGCTTCCACTTCGCCGGCATCACCGGGCTCACCGACGCGACGCTGAAGCGCGGCCTCGAGACGCCGGTCGGCTTCAGCTTCGAGACCGACGCCGGAGAGCCCGCGGCCGGTCCGTTCCAGGTCGAGCTGGTCTCGGCCAGCATCACCTCGACGCCGGGCGCGACGGCGGGCGAGGTGCTCGTGCGCGCGTCGCTCCTGGGCGTGCAGGACGTCGTCGGCATCGCCAGCGACGGCTGCAGCGTCGACATCTTCCGCGTGACGCTGAACGTCGTGCCGTTCGCGACGCGCGTCTACTTCATGAACCTGCTCACCGCCGCCAGCGAGGAGTCGGTGAGCTTCAGGCGCGGCGACGACGGCACCACCCTGTCGCTGCTCGTGCCCGGCACCGGCCCCACCACGACCTTGCCGACCTTCGCCTACTCGACCAGCACCGACCTCGGCACGGCCAGCATCGCCTTCGACATCATCGCGCCGAGCCTGCCGGTCACGCGCTCGCCGACCTTCGCGCTGAAGGAGAACGGCGTGGCCTACCTCGTCGCGCACGCCGACGTCGACGGCAAGCCGACCATGTCGCTGTTCCAGGCGCCGACGTTCGCGGCCGGCGCCACCTGGGTCGCCAACGGCCTGGAGAGCGCCGCCACCGTCACCAGCGGCGCGACCACGCTGCACGCGGCCGTCGCGCCCGGCGCGGTCAGCGCGGCCGGCCCCGGCCTCACCGACTGGAGCCAGGTCGCCGTGACGCTCGCCAGCGCGCCGAGCGAGCCGCTGGCCTTCGGCTTCGGCAACAACCCGGGCGGCGCGAGCCAGACCCTGGTGCTGGCGCGCGACCGCTGGGGCTATGTGCGCGGTGAGGTCATGCGCGCCTTCGACGCCAGCTCTTCCCGCAGGGCCCGTACTTCATCATGCCGCGCAGCGTGCCCACCGTCGGGCGCGCGGTGCCGGTCGACCTGCGCTTCGGCACCGACCCGGCCAGCGCGCCGCGCTGGGGCCGCTGGCACCTCGGCGCGACCACGCTGGTCGACGGCGACGGGCATGTGATCGACGCCGCCGGCCTGCCCGATCCGCGCCTCGCGCTGCTGCAGTCGAAGAGCGGCACCGTCGCGCTGCGCGCGGTCGACGACGGCACCACGCTGGCGAGCGCGCCGCTCGCCGGCGTGACGCCCAGCGGCCTGCCGCTCGTCGTCGCCTGGACGAACAACGGCGGCGACGCGGCCAGCGTCCTCGCCGACGCCGACTGGGCGACCGGGGCGAACCAGCTCCGCGCCGCGAGCTTCGTGACCGGCACGCCGCGCCTCGACGTCCTCGGCGTGCCGAGCGGGACCTTGTTCGGCAACCTCACGGCCGGCCACCCGGCGCGGCGGCCGCGAGCTTCGCCGGCGCGCTGCGCGTGCGCCTCGACCTCGGCGGCGACGGCAGCGTCGAGCAGCGCGCCGAGATCGAGCCGCTCGGCGCCGTCACCGATCACTCCGCCATCCTCTTCTATGGAGACGTGGCGACCGGCCTCGCCGGTCTCTACCTGAACCGCGAGGACGCCGTCATCGCCAGCCGCACGATCCCCGTCGGCGTGGCCTCGCTGCACTTCGTCGACGCCACGGCGTCGTATAGCCGCACGGAGAAGATGCTGATCGGCACCGGCTTCGCGGCCTACGCGCCGTACCCCTTCACCCAGAGCGTGCTCGTGCCGGTCTCGCCGGCCGACACCGTCCTCTACGAAGACGGCGTCGAGATGCTGTCGGCGTCGCTGACGCTGCTGCCCGACCGCGACTACCTCGCGGTCGCCTACGACGACGCCAGCGGCCACCTCGCGCTGGCGGTGAAGCTGCTCGACGCCGCGAGCCCGGCCCAGGCCGGCGACGCGCGCGTGCAGCTGTTCGACGCGCTGTCCACCGCGCCGTCGTTCGACCTCACCGAGCTCGGCGGCGCGACGCTCTTCCTGTCCGTCGCCCTCGGCGCGCTCTCCGGCGCCCACGACCTCGCGGCCCGAGACTACGTCTTCGAGGCGCTCGACGGCACCTCGCCGCTCCTCGACTTCGGGCTCAGCCTCGCTGCGGGGCGCCACGCGCTGGTCATCGCACCCGACGGCGACGATCCGGGCGGCCGACCGCGCGTGGTCGACCTCGCCTACGCCGCGCACTACCAGGGCTCGTTCTTCGTCACTTCGGCCAGCGGCTGGCTGCCGCTGCCGCGCGCCGACAAGACGCTCGCCGGCGTGCTCGACAGCGACGATGCCATCCTCGACCAGGCCTTCGACCTCGTCCGCTACGACTTCATCGTCAACGGCTGCCCGACCGTCCGGCGCGCCGCGTTCTACCTCGCCGGCACCGCGACGAGCGTCGACGAGCTCACCTTCAGCGCGCCCGAGGCCTCGCTCGAGCTCGTCGGCGACGCCTGGCAGCTCCCGCCCACGTTCGGCGGCTGGTTCTATCCCGGCTCCCCCGACGGCGCGTACTCGTACCCGATGGCCGCCCTCGCCCCCATCCTCGGCAGCAACGGCAACGGCGTCTGGCAGGTCACTGTGTTCGGCTCGTCGGGCAGCGTGTCGGCTGCCCAGCTGCGGCTCGAGTGCGAGTGACGTCGTAGCCGTCGTGCCCGCGAGGCCTCGTGGGACGGCCGCGGTTGACCGTCCCGGCCGCGTGTGGTCCAACGCCGCGCATGGCGGCGACCATCGGCATCGTCATGAACCCGCGCTCGCGCTACCTCCGGCGGCACCCCGAGGCCATCGCCGCGATGCAGGCGCGCCTCGGCCCGCGCGGCATGATGGCCGAGAGCAAGAGCCTCGACGCCGTGCACGCGCTCGCCAACGACTTCAAGGCGGCCGGCGTCGACGTCGTGGCGGTGGCCGGCGGCGACGGCACGGCCGGCATCACCATCGCCGCCTTCCGCGAGGTCTACGGCGACGAGCACATGCCGCCGTTCGCGCTGCTCCGCGGCGGCACCATGAACACCGTGTCGAACGCGCTCGGGCTGCCGCGCGGCTCGCCGCTCGTGAACCTCGAGCGCCTGCTCGCCAAGACCGCCAACGGCACCGCGCCGACCACGGTGTCGCGCCCGACGCTGGTGGCCGACGGGCGCATCGGCTTCCTCTTCGGCACCGGCGTCTTCCACGGCTTCCTCGACGCCTACTACTCCAAGGGCAAGAACGATCCCTCGGCCGTCACCGCCGCGCGCACCATCGCGCACGCGGCCGCCAGCGCGGTCGTGCAGGGCCCGTTCGTGCGCGGCATCGCGGCGCCCATCCTCTGCACGCTCGAGGTCGACGGCGACGTCTGGCCCGAGCGCGAGTACATGGCCGTCACCGCCGGCACCGTCGCCGAGGTCGGCCTCGGCTTCAAGCCGTTCCACCTGGCCGACCGCTTCCGCGGCGCCTTCCACCTGCTCGCCATCACCGGCCAGCCGGCCTCGGTGGTGCGCGACCTGGCGCTGGTGTGGCTCGGCCTCGGCCTGCGCCAGAAGAACGGCCGGAGCGTCGCCGCCAAGCGCGTCGTCATCACCACGCCGACGCAGTCGGTCGACTACATGGTCGACGGCGACCTCTACACCTGCAAGGGCCCGCTCGTCGTCGAGACGGGGCCGACGGTGAAGATCGTCGTCTGACCGCACCGCAACCCTGGAGACGTGCGGAGCTGTCGGGGCCGCTCGGCCGAGAGCGCTTCAGCGGCAGGTCGCGTCGGCGCGGAACGGGCCGCAGGTCGCGTCGATGCAGAAGCCGCTTCGGCATTCGCCGTCGGCCTGGCAGGTGGCGCCGTCGGCCTTCTGCTCCGCGCACGTGCCCGCGGCCGGGCAGTAGAAGCCGGCGCCGCACCGGCGGAAATCCTCGTCGCAGGCGCTGCCCGCCACGCCGAGCGCGACGCACTTGCCGCTGGCGGTGTCGCAGCGCGAGGCGGCGTTGCACAGGTTGCCGGGGCCGGCCTCGCCGCACGCGGACGGCGGGCCGACGACCGCCAGCGCGACGCAGGTCTTGGCCTCGCCGCAGACCGCGATCGCAGAGAGGTCGCAGTCGGGCGCCACGCCGCTCTTGTCGCAGGTGGCGCCCGCCGCGGCCGGCCGCGCGCACGTGAACGGGCCTTCGAGCGGGCCGACGCACTGCAGGTGGCCGCGGCAGATGCCGGTGTCCAGCGTGCCGCAGGTCGCGCCGATCTCGCCTTCGGTCGGCGCGCAGCGCCGCGTGCCCTGGGCGTCGACGGTGAAGCAGCTGGCGCCATCCACGCACGGCGCCAGGGCGCAGTCGGCGCCGACCGCGGCCCGCGCCTGGCACCTCCCGCAGCCGCCGAGCGCGGCCGAGTCGCAGTAGCCGGAGGCGCACTCGAGCTGATGCCGCAGGCGGCGCCGACCCCGCGCGCGCCGAAGAAGATGCCGTCGCAGGCGCGCGGGTCGGGCCCGACGTCGCAGTCGACGAGATCGGTCGTCTCGGCGCGGATGCAGCGGTCGAGCGCGTCGGCGTCGAAGGCGACGCGGGCGGCCTCGAGGAACGGAGTCAGCGCCGCCCACCCGCTGGCGATCGCGGCCTTCTGCTCGCTCTCGCAGGTGACGCGCGTCTGCCCGAGGTACGGGAACAGCACCGGCTCGCAGCGCTCGCGGTAGGCGCAGTTGGCGGCCGCGAGCTCGCCGGCGCGCCGGTCCAGGTCGAAGGGATCGCCGGTCACTGGGCCGACGTCGCCCGTGGACACGCTCGTGTCGGAGGCGTCGCCCGCGACCCGGCCGCTTCCATCCGAACCGCCACAGGCCGCCAGGGCCAAGGCCGCCGCCACCATCGGGAACCGCATCGATCCTCCTCCGACTACTTCGGCGTCGCGGCCGGCTTGGGCGGGTCGGTCGGCTTGCCGTCGGCGTCGATGACGACGAGGCCGCCGCCGCCGAACACCTTCTCGTCGGCCAGCGCCTTCAGCGCGTCGAGCACGGTGCCGGTCTTGTCCTTGGTCTCGGCCAGCGCGTCGCCGACCACCATCACCACCACGTCGCCGCTGTCCAGGTGAGCCTTGGCGGCCGCCAGGATGGCCGCGGCGTCGACCGCGGCGAGGCGCGCCGGGTGGCCGGCGAACCAGTCGAGCGGCAGGCCGAAGAAGGCCAGGCGCTCGAGCTCGGCCAGCGTCTTGGTCGGCGTCGCGAAGCGCGCGGGCAGGGACGCCAGCGCCCCGTCGCGCTCGCGGTCGAGCTCCTCGGGCTTCGGCGGGGCCTCGCGCATGGCCTTCACCTCGTTGGCCATCTCGCGCAGCGCGAGCGCCGTGGTCGAGGTCTCGACCGAGCTCTGGATGGCGAGCGCGCTGCCGTGGCGGCGGTAGTCGTAGGCGCCGCTGCCGCCGTAGGCGTAGCCCTTGGCCTCGCGCAGGTTCATGTTGACGCGGCTCGAGAAGCCGCCGGCCAGGATCTTCATCATGAGGCTGGTCGGCTCGAAGTCGGGCGCGTCGCGCCGCGGCCCGGGGTGTCCGACCCACACCTGCGACTGCACCGCGCCGGGGACGTGGACGAGGTAGATGGCGCCGGTCGGGGTGCGCGCCGCGGGGATCTCGGGGGCCTTCGGGGCCGCGCCGGTCCAGCGCGCCAGGCGATCGCCCAGCGCCGCGACGAGCTTCTCGCGCTCGAGGCGCGTGCCGACCCACAGCGTCGCGCCGCTCGGGCCGAGGCGCTTCACCCACGCCTTGCAGGCGTCGAGCGTGATGTGGTCGAGGTCGGCCTCGTCCTGGATGCGACCGTAGGGATGGTCGGGGCCCCACACGAGCGAGCCCCACACGCGCCCGGCGATGCTGCGCGGCGCGCCGCGGGCTTGCTTCAGGTCGGCCTTGCGGTTGGCGATGATGCGCTCGAAGTCGTCCTGGCGCATGCCCGGCGAGGTCACCAGCTCGGCGAAGAGATCGAGCGCCGGGCCGAGCTCCGACTCGAGCGCGCGCACGACCAGCGACGAGCTCTCGACGCCGGCCGCCGAGAAGATGCTGACGGCGTGGTCGGCCTGGGCCTCGGAGAAGGCGACCTTGTCCTTGGCGGCCGTCGACTCGGTGAAGAGGTCGAGGCACACCGAAGCCAGGCCGAGCTGGTCGGGCGGATCGTCGGCCGCGCCGGTGTCGAAGTCGAAGCTCATGAACACCGTCGGCAGCGTCTGCGCCACGCGCCGCACCTCGAGCCCGGACGGCAGCGTGAAGCTCTCGACCACCGGCGGCGTGAGCTCGGGGCGCGGGCCGGGCGCGGGCTGCT
Source organism: Myxococcota bacterium (assembly GCA_046351155.1). GTDB lineage: Bacteria > Myxococcota_A > UBA9042 > PHBI01 > PHBI01 > JAXLYZ01. Next base: position 237,694 of record JAXLYZ010000009.1, on the reverse strand, counting down.
CGGCGCGGTAGGGATCCTCGGGGAAGCCGCGCTCGTCCTTCGGCACCTCGGCGGCCGGGGCCGCGTCGGGCGCGGGCGCGCTGGCGGCCGCGTCGGCGGGCGCCGGGCCGGCGTCGTCGCTCGGCGTCGCGGCGGCGTCCGCGGGCGTCGTCGCCGGGGTCCCTACGTCGCTCGCGCTCGGCGCCGTCGTGGCCGCCTCGACGCGCGAGGCGTCGGGGGCCGCCGGCGCGTTGCCCTTGCACGCCGAGAATGACAAAATCGCGGCACATCCGAGTGCCAATTTCACGGCGCGCATGTCACTTGCCTCCCTGGCTCGGAATCGTCGTCACCTGCACGTAGGGCTGGCTCAGCCACTTCTGGGCCGCCGCCTGCACCGCGGCCGGCGTCAGCGCGCGCAGACGCGCGAGGTAGGTCTTGGCGTAGCCCGGGTCGCCCGTGTAGTGGTTGAAGCGCTGCAGCTGGTCGGCGCGGCGCGCGACCTCCTCGAGGCCCCACACGAAGTCGGACTCGGTGCCGAGGATGACGCGGTGCAGCTCGGCGTCGGTGGGCGGAGCGGCCAGGGCCTGGGCCATCTCCTCGTCGATGATCTTCTCGACCTTCTTGCGGTCGACGCCCGGCTTGAGCTGCACGATGACGCTCACCTCGCCGTTGCGCATGCGGCCGTCGTAGGAGACCGACACGGCGGTGGCCAGCGCGTCCTTGGTCACGAGGCGCTTGTCGAGCCGTCCCCAGCCCTCGGCGCCGACCAGCTCGCCGAACGCCTCGAGCGCCAGCGCGTCGTCGGTGAGCGCCTCGGGTGCGAGCCACGTCCGCTGGATCTGCACCAGCTTGGCGAAGCCGTCCTTCACCTCGATCTTCTGCGTCGCCGCGATGGTCGGCATCGGCACGCTGCGTCGCTCGGGCTTCGCCATCTTCGGGAAATCGCCGAACCACTTCACGACCAGCGCCTTCATCTGATCGATGTCGAAATCGCCGGCCACCACCAGCGTCGCGTTCGACGGCACATACCAGTTGGAGAAGAAGGCGCGCACGTCGTCGAGCGAGGCCTTGTCGATGTCCTCGTGCAGGCCGATGGTCATGTAGCGGTAGGGGTGGCCCTCGGGGTAGAGCGCGGCCGCCATGGCGAAGCGCGCCTTGCCGTAGGGGACGTTGTCGTAGCGCAGGCGGCGCTCGTTCCGCACCACGTCGACCTGGTTCCGGAAGCTCTTCTCAGTGACCTCGTCGAGCAGGAAGCCCATGCGGTCGCTCTCGAGCCAGAGCGCCGTCTCGACCGCGTTCTTCGGCACCGTCTCGTAGTAGTTGGTGCGGTCGCTGTTGGTCGTGCCGTTCATGTCGCTGCCGCCGACCTTCTGCAGCGTCGGGAAGTGCACGTCCTCGGCGGTGTGCTTCGAGCCCTGGAACATCATGTGCTCGAACAGGTGCGCGAAGCCGCTCTTGCCTGGCACCTCGTCGCCGCTGCCGACGTGGTACCAGACGTTGACGGTGATCTGCGGCGCCGTGGTGTCGCGATGCAGGATGACCTCGAGCCCGTTGTCGAGGGTCAGCTTCTCGAAGGGGATGGTCAGCTCGCCGTCGGCGCGGGCGGCACCGGCGAGGCCGGACGCGAGCAGGACGGCGAGTGACGCGAGGAGGGCGTTGGGTGCGAAGGCGCGCATGCCGCGGGTATCCCACGGCAGGCGCGCCCGACGCAACGGGGTCTCGCGCTACGAACGCCGCCGACCTCGACGGGCGATCCGTCGCGAGGCGCTCACTGGCACACGGTCTCGGGCGCGCACTTGTTCTGGGCGTCGCAGCTGTCCGACTTGCACTCGCTGCCGTCCTGGCAGTCGGCGCCCTCGTCCTTCAGCGCCGTGCACTTGTCGTCGTCGGCGCAGAAGAGGCCGGGGTTGCAGGTCGGCGCGAGCTCGAGGTCGCGCTGGCAGAACGAGCCGGCGGTGCCGTCGCCCAGGCGCTTGCACTTGCCCTCGAAGCAGGTCAGCCGGTCGAAGATGCTGCACGCCACCGGCGGCCCGGTCTGGGTCTCGGTGTTGCAGTCGACGCCCTCGGTGGTCTTCACCGGGATGGCGGTGCAGGCGGCCTCGGTCTCGCTGGTCGGGACGCACAGCGTGCCGGGTGCGCACGGGCCGGCGTCGTCGGCGGCGCAGCTGGCGCCGACGGCGATCGGCGCGACGCAGACGTCCTTCTGCGAGGCGTCGTCGAAGGTGCAGATGAGGCCCTTCCCGCAGCTGGCCTTGTGCTCGGTCGTGCCGTCGAGGAACTCGCCGCACTGGGCGCCGACCGCGACGTTCGAGTCGAAGACGATGGCCACGCACTTGCCGGTCTCGAAGGCGCACTCGGTCGGACCGCTGGTGGTGAGGCACGCGTTCGAGGACGTGCACGACTCGCCGACCGCGACGCGCGCCTTGCACGTGCCGCCGCAGGACGAGGTCGCATCGCACCAGGCGCCTTCGACGCACTGCTCGGTGTGCTGGCAGGCGCCGTCGATGGCGACGGTGCCGTGGAAGACGTCGCGGCACTCGACCAGCGAGTCGAGCGTGCAGCGCGTGCGCGCCGCCTTCATGCAGGCGCTGAACTTGTCGGCGTCATAGATGATGTGGCCGGCGGCGACCTCGGCCTCGACGTCGAAGTCGAGGCCGGTGAAGGTGCGCGAGATGTACGACGCGCACGTCGAGGCGCTGGTGGCCTTGGCGAAGAGCGAGATGAGGGCGGCGTCCTCGCTGTCGAAGCTGCAGCCGCGGAGGACGTCGCAGTACGTCTGCGCCAGCGTCTCGTAGAGCTGGCTCGCGGGGATGGGCCCCGAGCTCGTGGCGTCGTCGCCGCAGGCGACGATGGGACAGGCGAGGCAGGCGACGAGGAGGCAGAGCTTGTTCATGGCGTTCTCGGTTTGCGGTCGTGATCACGGCGCCGCGGCGCGGCGTCGGCTTATTGGCAAATGGCGTGCCGCCTGTCGAGTTTGTCCGCGGGCCGGTCCTCTGGGCGTACGGGTGCCGCCCGGCCGGTGCGACCTGGTCAGCGACTGGCCAGTGCGGTGTGGGCTTCATCCAGGTTCGGAGCTGTGAACCGGGGACGGCGGCCGCGGCTGTGCTATGCAACGAGCGAGAGCGGTCTGATCGATGGAGGGCGCCATGCGCAGAGGGTTGAGCGTCATCGGGGCAGTGTGGATGGCAGCGTGCGGCGACAGCGGCGGCAAGGTCGCGAGCGACGTCGCCGACGCGACGGGCGACGTGGCGGCCGACGTCGCGACGGCGGACGCGACGACCGTCGCCGACGCGGACGGGGCCGACGCGGTCGAGCCGCCGCCGTGCACCGATCCGGCCGTGGTCGAGCCGAGGGTGGCCGCGGGCCTGACGCTGACGGTGTGCGGCGCGACCTTGACGGTGCCGGCCGGGGCGCTGCCCGACGGGGTCGATGTCGGGCTGGCCGCGGTCACGCCGCCGGCCGGGCCGCCCTTCGAGCAGGCGTTCGACGGCGAGGTCATCGAGGTCACGGTCGACCGCGACTTCGTGGTGCCGGCGACGCTGTTCATGCCCGACGTGAGCGCGGCCGGCGGCTATCGCACCGGCGCGCGCTGGGAGCCGGCGTCGAGCCAGTGGCAGGGCTTCGAGGCGTGCCCGGCCGAGGGCGGCCTGGAGTACCCGGTGTCGTTCGGCGGCGACTTCGCGCTGCTCCGCGACGTCAACGTCTACCCCGATCACAAGGAAGGGCTCGGCTCGGGGACGCTCACGAGCCACCTCGACGGCACCGACATCACCTGGAGCACCGACGACGGCTGGGCCATCCACGACCTCGGCGCGAGCGGGCTTCGCTCGGTGCAGATCGCCGGGCGGCGCACGCCCGACGGCGGGTCGCTGCAGCAGCTGTCGGTGACGCTGGTCGAGGAGGCGGACCACTCCTTCACGCCGCTCGAGGTGTCGCTCCTCGACACCGGGGACGCGGCCGCGAGCTGGTCGTGGCTCGAGCCGGTCGATGGCGGGGCGAGCGCGTCGAGCGTCATCGCGGTGGCGGGCGGGCGCATCGTCGGCAGCTTCACGGTGACGGCGCGCGGGCAGGACGGCACGGCCACGCTGCGCATCGACGTCGACGTCGTCACCGAGCGCTACCGGTTCCCGCCGGAAGCGGCCTGCTTCCCCGAGGGGTGACCCAGTCGGCGGGCCTTGGGAGGCGGCGGGCCAGAGCGGGCGCGGCGCGCTGCCCCCGCGACGGAGGAGGCTGTCCCGACTCGACGAGCGGCCCGGGACGGGTTGCCAAGCGAGCGCTCCTGCGTCGATGATGGCGCGGTGTCGGACTCCTTTCGCTTCGACGTTGCCTTCACATATGCAACCTCCCATCGGCCCAAGGCGCGGCTGGTCGCCGAGCGCGTGCGCGATGCGCTGGGCGACGACCGCGTCTTCTTCGACGAGTGGTACGAGCCCGAGACCATGGACGACGCCCTCGAGGAAGCGCTCATCGGCTTCTTCCACGAGGACAGCATGGTGGTCGTCGCCGACACCGTCGACGAGCCGGACGACAGCGACTGGTCGAAGGCCCAGGCGTGGGCGGTGCGCGTCCTGCGGGTGGAGCTGACGCCGAAGCGCGACGCGGCCAACAAGCTGCGCCTCCTCGACCTCGACCTCGGCGCGCTCGACGTCGACGAGTGCGTCGAGCGCGTGTTGCTGCGGGTGGCCGACGTGCGCGAGCAGCTCGAGAGCGCGGCCGCCCCGGCGGTCGTGCCGCCGCCCGTTCCGGTCGCGCCGGCCCCCGAGCCTGCGCCGGCCCCCGAGCCCGAGCCGGTTCCCGAGCCCGAGCCCGAACCGGAGCCGGCGCCCGAGCCCGAGCCCATCCCCGAGCCCGAGCCCGAGAGCCCTCCTGAAGTCGCGCCCGAGCCCGAGCCCGAGCCCGAGCACGAGCACGAGCACGAGCCCGAGCACGAGCACGACGTCGCCCCCGAGCCCGAGCCACAACCCGAGCCACAACCCGAGCCCGCGCCCGAGCCCGAGCCCGAGCCCGAGCCCGTCCCCGCCCCGACGCCCGAGCCCGAGCCCGTGGCCCCGGCCCCCGCGGCCCCGACGCCCGCGCCGCCGACCGTGTTCGTGCACGCGCCGACCAACGACGGCATCTACGGCGGCCGCGACCTCGAGCTGGCGTGGCTCGACGAGTGCGCCCACAACCCGGCCATCCGCATCGCGGCCGTGACGGGCGGCAGCGGCCTCGGCAAGACCTCGCTGGTGGGCCACTGGATCCAGGCGACGCGGCCCTGGGACCAGCGTCCGTTCCACGGCATCTTCTTCTACAGCTTCTACTGGAACCGCGATCCCAAGGCGTTCTTCGAGGCCTTCCTGGCCTTCGTGTGCTCGACCGAGCGCATCGATCGGCTGCCGGCCGATCGGCCGCTCCACCACCTGGCCGCCGCGGCCGCGCGCAAGTGGAGCTACCTGGTCGTGCTCGACGGCCTCGAGGTGCTGCAGTCGGAGGAGGAGGGGCGCCACTATGGCCGCATCGAGGACGGCGAGCTCACCGAGCTCATCGCGCGCGTCGGCGCGGGCGGGCCCTCGCTGCTCATCCTGACGAGCCGCATCCCGTTCCCGCAGATCACCGCCGAGCACCTCGACACGACGCGCGTGCTCGACCTGCCGCCGCTCGACGACAAGGAGGGCGGCGCGCTGCTGGCGCGCGCGGGGCTCGCCGCCGAGGCGGCCGAGCTCGAGCGCCACAGCGCGCGCCTCGACGGCCATCCGCTGGCGCTGCGCCTCCTGGCCGAGGGCGCGCGCGCCGAGCCCGACCTGGCGACGCTGCCGCCGCTCGAGCCGCACCCCGATCCCGAGGACGAGCTCATCGCGCTCGAGTACGACGTCGCGCCGCGGCAGGCCGGGCGCTGGCCCGGCGTGCTCGCCAATCGCCTGCGCGAGCCGCCGCGCGCCATGGCCGGCCTGCTCGACTGGTATCAGGCGCGGCTGCCGGTGGTGGAGCGCGGGCTCCTGCAGATCCTGGCGCTCTTCCGCGAGCCGGTGCCGAGCTCGACGGTGGTCGCGCTGGCGCAGGGGCTCGACGCCTTCGACGGCGAGCTCCGGCGCTGCAACGCCGTGCGCATCGCCACCGCGCTCGACGCGCTCGCCGAGCGCCAGGTGGTGGTGCGCGACGTGTCGCCCGATCGCCCCGAGATCCGCTGGGGCGCCCACCCGGCGGTGCGCGACCAGCTGCGCGAGGCGGCGCTGGTCGGCGGGCCGATGTTGGCGCGGCAATTCAGCGATATCCTCACGCGCAATTTGTCAATTGACGACGACGGCGACGAGGACGAGGTCACCGTCGCCGAGGTGATGCCGCTGCTCGAGGCGCTCGACGTGCTGCTGGCGGCCGGCGACTTCGCCGCCGCCGACGAGCTCGTAGCCGAGCGCCTGGCGCAGGGGCGTCTCTTCAAGTGGATCCTCGCGCCGCGCGAGGGCATGCGCGCCGCCATCGCCTTCATCGAGCCGCCCGAGCGCCGGCGCGCCATCGAGCACGCGCTGGGGCGCGAGCGCGTCGGCATGTACCTCGCGAACCACGCGCTCTTTGCCACCACGCTGGCCGAGATGTCGTCGGCCGAGCGCTCGCTGCAGGAGGCGCTCGGCATCGCCTTCGAGGTCGGCTCGTGGGTCAACGTGTCGAGCGTCCTGCAGAGCCTGTCGGAGAGCCAGGCGCTGCGCGGCGCGCTGTCGAAGGCGGCCGCCAGCGCCACCGAGGCGCTGTTCTACGCCGGCCTCGATCACCGCAGCAGGGGCGCCGTCAGCGCCGTCGCCGACCACGGCGCGGCGCCCTCGCCGCTGCTCGAGCTCATGCCGCGCCCCATCGTGGCGCCGGCCCACGACGCGCTGCAGGAGCGCAACTCGCGCGCCGCGCGGGCGCACGCGCGCTCGCTGGTCGGCGCGCTGCGCACCGCCAGCCGCGACTTCGCCGCCGCCGACACCATCGGCCGCGTCATCGGCTCGAAGCCCTACGCGCTGTATGCCTCGGGCGGCCTGGCGTGGGCGCGCCATCGCTTCCGCCTGGGCGACGTCGTCGGCGCGCGCCGCATCACCGACGCCAACCTGGCCATCTGCATCCGCCACGGCTGGAACGCCGACGTGGCGCGCTGCAAGCTGCTCCTGGGCGAGCTCGATCTGCACGCCAAGGACGTCGCCGCCGCGGCGCCGCGGCTCGGCGAGGCGCTCAAGGTGCTGCGCGAGGGGCGCCACGCGCGCGACCTCCCCGACGCGCTGCTGGCCGTCGCCCGCCTGCGCACGGTGCAGGACCCCGGTCGCCGCGGCGCGGCCACGCCGGCCTCCGACGGCGGCGCGCGCGAGTCGGCCATCGAGGCCTGCGGCGAGGCCCTGCGCTTCGCCGCGCGCAGCGGGCTCGCGCTGGCCCAGTGCGACGCGCTCACCTTCCGCGCGCGTCTCCGCCGCGAGGCCGGCAAGCTCGCCGAGTCGGCGCGCGACGCGCAGGCCGCGCGCGATCTCGCCGACCGCTGCGACTACTACTGGGGCCGCCACGAGGCGCTGCGCCAGCTGCGCGAGACGGCCTCGGTGGCCGGCACCATCGCCGACGAGATGCTGTGGGACGAGGCCGAGGGCGAGCTCGCGCGCGCCGTGGCGCCGCTGGTCGAGGAGGCACTGGCCCTCGAGCGCGCCCACGACGCCGAGATGCTGGCGCTGCACGGCGACTTCATGGCGCTGGTGTGAGCGTCGCCGGCGCGACGCGTGCCGCGGGCCGCTGGGGTCAGAAGCGGATGAGGTAGACGGCGCCCGCGATCGAGAAGAGCTGCGTCTCCTTCAGCATCTTGTTGAAGTGCTTGAGCAGCACGCCGTGCTCGGTGTGGCGCGCGATCTTCTGGAAGGCGATGATGGCGACTTTGTCAATCTCGGCCAACATCGTCTGGGTCGCGGCTTCGTCCTTGGGCGACGCATCGTAGGCGTCGAGCGCCAGGGTCGTGAGCGGGTGCGAGATGATGATGAAGCGGATGCAAGCGTGCTGCACCAGCGTGCGCAGCGCGTAATGGAGGATGTCCTCCTCCTCGGTCGGGAACTTGTGGAACCACGTGTGCAGCGTGTAGTTCCGGAACCAGTGCTCCATGCGCGCGGCCAGCGGCGCGATGGCGCGCATGCGGTCGCGGCGCACGCAGTAGTCGTTCCACACCTCGCCGGTCGTCGCCTTGTGGCTGGTGCTGTCCTCCTTGGCGCGCCGCTCGTGCTCGGCTTCGTCGGCGTCGGGGCCGGGCAGCATCTCGCGCAGCGCCGGCTGGTACGAGCCGATGACCTGGTCGACGAGCTCGCCCCAGTGGCTGCGGATCTTGTCCTTCCGCCAGGGCTTCACGATGGCGCGGATGATCCAGATGATGAGCGCGGCCGGCGTCTCGAGCTGCTCGTAGCGCGACAGGATGGCGGCGCGCACCTCGGGCTTCCGGAGCAGCGTCATCTCGCGCTCGACCACCTCGAGGTCGCCCGAGTCCTTGTGCTTCTTCAGGACCTCATTGGTGCGCTTCGAGAACCAGGCCATGAGGAAGTACTTCTGCTCGAGCGACAGCGTGGTGTCGCGGAACAGCTGGTCCATGAACTCGCGCAGGCTGAGATACGCGCGGTAGAACGGCCGCCGGTCGCGCGGGTCCATGCCGTCCTGCAGCACGTGGCGCTCGAGCCGCGACATGTCGATGGGCTCGGGGTCGGCGCCGTCCTGGGCGAGGAGCAGCATGCGCGCCACCTCGGGGCACGACGCCGTGGCCGACAGCTCGAGCACCGGGCCGACCCACTTCAGCTTGCGCGGATAGAAGGCGCACACGTCCCACAGCGCCTTGATGCCGAAGTTCTTGTGGATCTCGCACAGCCCGATCTCGTCGAGAAAGACGCAGTCGCCCGTCTCGGTGAGCTTGAGCATGTAGCGCTCTTTCTCTTTCTTCTTCTTCGGCGGCACGACGCGGATGGCCGCGCGCATGCGGCTGGCGATGGGCCGCGACGAGAACTGCGCCATGGCCAGGAGGCCCTCGTAGCGCTTCGGGTCGACGTCGATGCGCCAGCCGGCGCAGCACGTGTCCTCGCAGGCGGGGCCGATGCACCCGAAGCGATTCATGTACTTCATGGTGACGGTCGGCGTGCCCTCGGGGACGGTCATGGCCCGGCTCCGCTGCGACCGGCGCGCAGGCGCACCAGCTGGATGAAGTCGCCGGTGGCGAAGACGTAGTTGCCGCTGGCGTCGAGGAGCGCCGCGCGCGGGCTGTCGCCGACGTCGCCCACGACCAGCGGATCGCTGTGGCAGGCGGCGCCGGCGTCGGCCAGCGCGCCCGCGGCCACGCCGTCCTGGCCCTTGTCGAGCAGCACCGCCCAGGCCGAGCCGGCGCAGTCGCCGCTCAGCGTCACGCGGTGCAGCCGCAGCGGGCCGAGCCCACCCGAGAAGGCCGCGCTGCGCACGACCGTCATCGAGGCGCCGACCTGCATGACGGCGAGCCAGGTGCCCGAGGTGATCGAGCCGCCGGGGTAGGGCGGCGCGCCGGTGAAGGTGCCAGCCAGGACCAGCGTCTCGCCCTCCCAGCGCATGTCGCCGATGGGCGCGTCCTTGCTGACGACGGCCACGCCGAGCGACTTCCCGTCCTTGTCGAAGGCGGTGACGCGCTGCTCCTCGCTGGTGGTGACGGCGCGCCAGTAGACGGCGAAGCGGCCGTCGGCCGCGGCGGCGATGCCGCGGATGTCGTTGTCGCCGAAGAAGCCGGTGCTGCTGGCGGTGCCGCCGGTCTCGGCCACGTAGTCGTGCGAGTAGATGAGCTGGTCGCCCGGCTGCAGCGTGGTCGCGCCGAGCTGCTTCACCGCGCGCGCCTCGCCGACGTAGAAGAGGGTCTTGGCGTCGGCGTCGGCGGCGGCCGTGAGCACGACGCCGATCTTGTCGGCCGAGACCGTGCCGAGCGTGCCGGTGGCGCCGAAGGCGTCGTCGAGGTCGACGATGAACGAGCGGTTCAGCGTCTGCGCCGCGGTGAGCTGGACCGTGCCGCCGCCCGGCGCCTTGTAGGTGGTGTCGCCGACCGGGTCGAGCAGCACGTAGGTGCCCGGGCCGCCGCAGCGCGGGCCGCCGAGCGCCACGCTGCCGCCGGTCGAGCCGGGCTTCGGGTAGAAGCTGACGCTGTGGAGCGTGGTGCCGCTCGGGTCGAGCTGGGCCACGTAGGCCTTCGAGTGGTCGTGCTCGACCGCCGACACGTAGAGCTCGTCGCCGCAGAAGGCGCCGCCCGACAGGTCGAGCTGGGTGCCGGTCTGGACCGTGGCCGACCACTGGCCGACGCCGGCGGCGCTCCAGGTGCGCAGCTCGACGGCCGAGCCGTTGACGACCGGCAGCGCCACGGCGGCGCCCGAGGCGCCGGTGAACACCACCGGGTCGGCGATGGGCAGGCCCGGCAGCGCGGCGCGCCAGCCGAGGCCCTCGAGCTGGTCGTCGGGCAGCGTCACGTCGCTGCCGCTGGTGACGTCGTTCAGGACGATGTCCTCGCCCGTCTGCGTGTCGCCGCTCGTCGAATCCACAACCGTGGTTGTGGAGTCGTCGACGCTGCTGTCGGTCGCCGTGGTGGCGTCGCTCACCGTGGTGGTGGTGGCGGCGTCGGTCGCGCCGCTGCTGTCGGCGGCGTCGGCCGCCGTGGCGTCGGTCGCCGCGGTGGCGTCCGCCGCGGTGGCGTCGTCGACCGCGCCGTCGCTGACCTCGCCGCTGTCATGGATGTCGAGGTCGGCCAGGAAAGCCTCTTTCACATCCGTCGTACAGGCGCCCAGCGCCAGCGCGAACCCGAAGCACACGCCACGCATATCACCCCCTGAGCTGCGCCATGGTCTCCGCGTACGTCGCGCGCGCGGCCTGCGCCTCGGCCAGGCGCTGCCGCTGCTCGGCGACGACCTCCGGCTTGGCGTTGGCCACGAAGCGCTCGTTCTGGAGCTTCTCCTGCACTTTCTCGATGTCCTTGTCGATCTTGGCGATGGCCTTCTCGAGCCGCGCCACCTCGGCGCCCAGATCGATGACGCCGTCGAGCGGCACGTACACCGTGCAGCTCTCGGCCACGGCCACCGCGCTCTTGTCCGGGCGCGGCGCGGCCACCGCCACGTCCAGCGTACCGACGTTGGCGAGCAACGCCAAACCCGGGCGCACGCGCTCGGCCAGGGCGGCCGTCGCGGCGTCGGGCGCCGACACCACCACGCGCAGATCGGTGCGCGGCGGGATCTGCAGCCCGGCGCGCACGCCGCGCACCGCCGAGATGAGCGCCATCAGCGTCTGCGCCGCGGCGCTGGCCTCGGCGTCGACGCGGCCGGGATCGGCCTTCGGCCACCTGGCGATGACGATGCTCTCGGCGTCGCGCTCGGCCAGCGGCAGCCTCTGCCACAGCTCCTCGCTGAGGTAGGGCATGAACGGGTGCAGGAGGCGGAGACCCTGGTCCAGGCAGTGGACAAGGATCTTTCGCGTCCGACTCGTGCCCTCGTCGTTTGCTCTCAGCTGAGGCTTCGCGAGCTCGATGTACCAGTCGCAGAGCTTCGACCAGAAGAACTGGTAGACGGCCTGCGCCGCGCCGGCGAAGTCGTAGGCCTCGAGCTTCTGGTCGACCTCGGCGATGCTCGCCTGCAGCGAGCCCAGGATCCAGCGGTCGGCCACGCTGGCGGCGGCCCAGTCGGCGGCGTCGGGGGCGGCGTAGCGCTGGCCCGCCTCGAGGTTCATGAAGACGAAGCGCGTGGCGTTCCAGATCTTGTTGGCGAAGGCGCGGTAGCCGGCCAGCCGGTCGATCGAGAAGTTGAGGTCGTGGCCCTGCGTGGTCAGCGCGGCCAGCGTGAAGCGCAGCGCGTCGGCGCCGTGCTGGGCGGTGACGTCGAGCGGGTCGATGACGTTGTTCCGCGTCTTCGACATCTTCTGGCCCTGCTCGTCGCGGACCATCGGGTGCATGTAGACGACGCGGAACGGCACGTCGCCCATGCAGTAGATGCCCATCATCATCATGCGGGCGACCCAGAAGAACAGGATGTCGAAGCCGGTCTCCATGACCGCGTTCGGGTAGAACGTCTTCAAGGCCGGCGTCTGGTCGGGCCAGCCCAGCGTCGAGAACGGCCAGAGGCCCGACGAGAACCAGGTGTCGAGCACGTCCTCGTCCTGACGCAGCTGCGCCGAGCCGCAGGTCGCGCACACGGTCGGCGTCTCGGCCGCCACGGTGATGTGCTCGTGCTCGCAGAACCAGGCCGGCACCTGGTGGCCCCACCAGAGCTGGCGCGAGATGCACCAGTCCTTGATGGTGTTCATCCAGTGGTAGAACGTGTTCTGCCACTCCTCGGAGGTGAAGCGCGTGCGCCCCTGCTGCACGGCTTCGAGCGCCTTGTCGGCCAGCGGCTTGGCGCGCACGTACCACTGCGTCGACAGCATCGGCTCGACCACGACGCCGGTGCGCTGGCAGTGGCCGAGGTTCAGCGTGTGCGGCTCGACCTTGACCAGCAGGCCGGCCTCGTCAAGGTCCTTGACGATGCGCTTCCTGGCCTCGAAGCGGTCGAGGCCGCGGTAGGCCTCGGGCGCGTTGGCGTTCAGCTTGGCGTCTTTGTCGAGCACCGAGATCTGCTCGAGGCCGTGGCGGAGCCCGGTCTCGAAGTCGTTGAAGTCGTGGGCCGGCGTCACCTTCACGGCGCCCGAGCCGAAGGCCATGTCGACGAGGATCGCGTCGGCGATGATGGGGATCTTGCGGCCCGTGAGCGGCAGGTCCGCCGTCTTGCCGATGAGGTGCTGGTAGCGCGGGTCGTCGGGGTGCACGGCCACGGCGGTGTCGCCGAGCATGGTCTCGGGGCGCGTGGTCGCGACGACCAGCTTCTCGTCGCTGCCGGTCACCGGGTAGGCCAGGTGCCAGAGCGAGCCCTGCAGCTGCTTGTACTCGACCTCGAGGTCGGACAGCACCGTGTGGATGCCGGGCGACCAGTTCACGAGGCGGTTGGCGCGATAGATGAGGCCGTCGCCGTAGAGGCGCGCGAAGACGACGCGCACGGCGCGCGACAGGCCCTCGTCCATGGTGAAGCGCTCGCGGTCCCAGTCGACCGACACGCCCATCACCTGGAGCTGCGTGGTGATGCGGGCGTGGTACTTGGCCTTCCACTCCCACACCTTCTCGATGAAGGCCGGGCGCCCGAGGTCGAAGCGCGACACGCCCTGCTTCTGGAGCTCGCGCTCGACGACCATCTGGGTCGCGATGCCGGCATGATCGGTGCCGGGCATCCACAGCGTGTTGTAGCCCTGCATGCGGCGCCAGCGCGTGAGGATGTCCTCGATGGTGACCGTCAGGGCGTGGCCGATGTGCAGCGAGCCGGTCACGTTGGGCGGCGGAATCACGATGCAGTACGGGGGCTTGTCCGAGGTGTCGGCGGCCGCGAAGTACTTCTTGTCGAGCCAGATCGGGTACCACTTCGACTCGACCGCGGCGTGCTCGTAGGCCTTGGGCATATCGAGCTCGGGGGGGATGGCGGGCTGCCCGGACGGGGCATCGGTCGGGGTCGTGGTCGCCGTGGGGGCGGAGGTCGCGGTCGTCACGGATTCTCCTGAGTGAGGCGCTTGATCTCGTCCTTGATGATGTCTTCGGCCAAGGTCGGGACGATCTTCCAGATGACCTGCTCGGCGTGCGCCTGCAATCGGGCCGGCAGGACGTCGCGGGCGAAGCGGTCGAGGCGCTCGAGGAGCTCGCTCTCGAGGCGGCCCTCGATGTGTTGGACGGCGCGGCCGACGGCGTCGCCGAGCGCGAGCTTGGCGTCGTCGGAGACGATGCGCTGGATGCTGGTCGGGGTGGCGATCTCGCCGAGCGAGCGGCGCACGATGGCCTCGACCAGGGACGGCACGCGGCCGCCCTCGACCAGCGCGCGCTCGGCGGCGGTGGCCACCAGCGGCGGCAGCATGCGCTGCAGCGCGGCGTCGAGCAGCGCCGGCAGCTTGGCCGCCAGGACCGGCGCCAGCATGGCCTCGACCTGACTTTCGACGAGCGGCCGCAGATCGAGCTCGTGGGCGGCCTGCGACGGGGTCTGCGTCGGCGGGAGCCCCGACGCCAGCGGCATGGCCGAGGGGCGCGGCGACGGCGCCGTGGGCGGCAGGCTCGGGCTCGCGGCCGGCGCCAGGTCGAGCAGCGCGCGCACGCGCTCGAGCAGCACGGCGCGCTCGAACGGCTTCGGCAAGACGTCGGTGATGCCGACGTAAGCCAGGCGCTCGGCATCCGGCGGGGCATGGTCCGACACGAGCAACAGGATGGGCACGGTCTTCCGGCGCTCGGCGCCGAGCTGCTTCACGCCGTGGGCCAGCGCGTAACCGTCGAGCCCCGACAGCGCCTGGTCGGCGACCAGCGCATCGGGCAGGCGGTTCTTGGCCGACGCCAGCGCGCTGGCGCCGTCGTGGACGACCTCGAGCTCGGCGCCGAGATCGGCGAGCGACAGCTTCACGAGGGCGGCGAGCGTCTTCGACGGCTCGGCGATGAGGACGCGCGCCACCTCACTCCCCGGCCGGCGGGTCGCGCTTCAGCGTGCCGGCGGCCGTCGCGACGGCAGGCGAAGCCGATACGGCCTCGGCCGCGGCGGCCTCCTCGAGGCTGGCGTAGCCCATGTCCTTGGCCTCGGCCTCGGCGCTGGCGACGGCCTGCTCCCAGGGCACGACCTCGGACGGGTCGGGCAGGAAGAAGTCGGCCACGCCCATGATGATCTGCTTCACCTGGTCGGGCTTGTTCTTCTCGAGCGCCTGGAGCGGCGTGCGGCCGCCGAGCTGCGGGATGGGGTTATGGAGCCAGGCCTCGGGATCGGGGAACATCACCAGCGCGCACTGCCAGATGTCGTCGGGCACGGGCGGCTCGTTGGCCGGCGCGTTCGGGCGCGACTCGAGGCGGGCCTCGGGCGCGAACGACGGCCAGTAGATGGTCTTCAGGCGCTCGTAGAACGCCTCCCAGGTCATGGGTCCTTTGGGGGATGGCGGCGGGTTCGGCGGCATGGCGCATCCTCTATAGCAGCTCGCGCCGCGACTAGGAACTGCGTCCTCGGCCGCCGGGCAGCCTTCGACGCCGACCGGCGAGCGCGCGGCGGGCGGGCCTCAGGGCAGGTCGACGCGCCAGACCTTGACGCTCGTGTCGGCCGGCGAGGCCTCGTAGCGCACCGGCAGCTTCTCGTCGTCGCTGCGTCCGACGGTGTCGCCGTCGGGCGGGGCCTTGCCGAGGCTCACCATGTAGCTCAGCAGATCGAGGAAGTACTCGAGGCCGTCGGAGGCCTTCTCGAGCGGGGCCGTGAAGTAGAGGTCGGGCAGGCCGAGCTCGGTCATGCCGCGGCTCAAGAGGCCGAAGCGCGTGGGCGGGGTCTTGGGGTCGGCGGCCGGGTCGCGCTCGTAGACGCGCTGGATGCCGGTGTAGCCGACGACCAGCGGCGGGTCCTGGCTCACGGCGTCGATGAAGAAGCCGCTCGGGTTGGTGAGCCCGCCGCCGACCAGGTAGACGCCGCCGGCGTGCGCGGCCGAGGCGACCGCGGCCGTGGCGTGGAGGAAGTCGATGTAGGCCATGCGGCGCGGGCGCTTGGGGTCGGGCGCCAGCGACACGACCAGGTGGGCGCGGTGCGTCTCGGGGCGCCAGTCCTTGAGGAAGCCGTGGAGGCTCGCCGCGGCGGCCGCGTCGGCCTTGTCGTCGGCGACCGGCGCGGGCACGAGCTCGACCGTGACGGTGGCGCGCCCGAGCGCGTACATGGCCGGTCCGTTCGCATCGGGCGAGGGCGCCACCGCCAGCTCGGGGCCCTTGGGGGCAACGCGCTGGTAGGCCGCGAGCACGTCGTCCGACGACGGCTCGAGCGGCTTCGGGAGCAGCACCATGGCCACGAAGACGGCGTGCTCGTCGACGGCGGTCGTGCCCGGCTCGGGCTTGGCGTCGGGCTTCGGCTTCGGGTGCGGCGCGGCCGCGCTCGCGACCGAGACCGTGAGGAGGACGGCGAGCGAGGCGGCGAGCGCAGTGCGGAAGGCCAGCATGTCGGCGGCATAGCATGGCCGGGCGGCGCGCGAGAACGCCGCTGGCACGGCGAGCGCGGAATTGGTAGCTTCGGCGCCGCTCCCCATGCGATCGCCCCGCCCGCTCTCCCTGCTCGCCACCGCCGCTCGTCGGGCGACGCGAGCGACGGCATGCCGGGCGCGCTCCTGGCGGGGACGGCGGCCTGCAGCGAGCCGGCGCCGCCGGGCCACGGCGAGGCCTGGCCGCAGGCGAACCAGCTCTTCCATCGCGACGCGCGCTTCCTCGGGGCCGACGGCGCGTACTCGGTCGACCTCGGCCACGACCGCATCCTCTGGCTCTTCGGCGACACCGTCGTGGCGCGCGACCACGCGCACCCGCACGAGGGCTCGGCGTTCCTCCGGAACAGCGTCGCGCTGCAGACCGGGCGCGACCCGCTGACGGCCTACCTGCGCTTCTACTGGCGCCACGCCGGCGACGACCTCGGTTCGTACCTGCCGAGCCCGAGGACGGGGTCTGGTACTGGCCGGGCTCGGGCATCCGGCTCGGCGACGCGCTCATCCTCTTCTATGGGCGCGTGCACGACGAGGGCACGCGAGCTGACCAGCTTCGTCGGCGAGCTGGGACGCGCGCGTGGTGCAGGACCCGACGACGAGCCCGACGCGTGGACGCTCGAGCCGGCGCTCCTGCCCGACGACCAGGGGTCGACGAGCGCCTGGGCGACGCGGCCACCGCGTGGACGACCGCGTGCTGGTGTTCGGCTCGCGCGGCGCGACGCACGCCGCGGTCGCGCGCTTCGGGCCGACGCCATGGCCGACGGCGACCTGTCGGCGCCCGAGCGCTTCTGCCGCGGCGGCTGGGGCGAGGGCTGCAAGGCGGTCGACCTCTTCCGCATCGGCGCGCCCGAGTTCTCGGTGCACGTCGACGCGCGCGGTCGCTGGGTGTGGGTGGGCGGCGGCGGCTACGGCTCGACCAACATCGTGTGGCGCGTGGCGCCCGCGCCCGAGGGCCCGTGGAGCGACCCGACCGACGTGCGCGCCCGCCCGAGTCGTTCCGCGACGGCGCCTTCGTGTATGCGGCCAAGGCCCACTCCGAGCTCGACGGCGGCGACGGGTCGCTGGTCGTGACGTACGTGCCGGCGGGCTTCGGCGACTTCCCCGACGCGCTCGACGGCGTCTACTACAATCCGTTCTTCGCGCGCGTGTGGCTCGAATGAGGCGCCGAACGACCGGGCTCGCGACCGCATGGATGGCCGTCGCGCTGGCGTTCGTCGCGCTGCGGGTCGAGGCGCGCGCCGAGCCGCCGTGCTGGCGCTGGTTGCCGGGCGAGACGCGCGCGGTGCCGCTCGCCGACACCGCGTCGCGCGACGCGCCGGTCCTCGAGTATGCCTTCGGGCCGACCGGCCAGGTCTCGTTGGGGCACGCGCTCGGGCTGGTCAGCCGGACCGGCGGCGCGGTCGGGACGCACCTCCTGCTGACCGGCCTGGTGGCGCTCGAGGACGCCTCCGGCGCGGCGCTCTTCCCCGACGAGCTGGCGCGCGTCCGGGCGACGACGAGCATCGCCTGGTCGTGGGATCGGGCCATGGCGCGCGCGCTGGGGCCGGGCGCGACGCTCGAGCTCGGCCTCGAGCTCGGCCTGGAGCGGAGCCGCGAGCTGGTCGCGGCCGAGTCGGATCGGGTCGACCTCCCGCATCGAGGGGGACGACATCCCGTTCGGCGGCGGCGGCGTCTGGGTCGGCCTCGACCTGTCGCTGCGCGCGCCGCTCGGCGGAGCGTGGACGCTCGAGGCGCGGCTCGCCGACCGCATGTTCACGAACGCCTTCCCGCTCTTGTTCGGGCTCCGCGCCGAGTCGAACGTCGCCGCGAGCTTCATGGGTGAGGGCTTGAGCCACGCGCCGAGCCTGGCGCTCGGGCTGCGCTGGGCGGCGACGCCGAGCGTGCAGCCGGTGGCGCGCGTCTTCGTCGAGTATTCGCGCGCGACGACAACGCCGACTCGTCGTACTTCGCGCGGCTGATGGTGGGCAGCGCGTTCCCGGTCGGGCGGGCGAGCTGCTGCCGTTCGTGTCGCTCGACGTCGGCGCAGGCAAGGGCCTGTTGGTGAATCGCCACGAGCTGCGCTTGTCCATCGGGGTGCGCCATGCGTTCCGCTGACGCGCTCGTCGCGGCCGCGCTGCTGGCGGCTCTGGGCCATATCGGGGGATGTGCCATCGACCTCGACGAGGCGCCGACGAAGGCATCGCCGGACGCGGACGTGCCCTTGCTCGCGAGCTGTCCGGTCCTCGCCGCGCCGCCCGAGCGCGTCGGCGCGACCGGCCGCGTGCAGGTCGTGACGCTCGCCGGCGGCGACAACCTGGTCGTCGTCGACTCCCTCGAGGGTCGCGACGCGAGCGTCCCGAACGCCGTCTGGGAGGTGCCCGCGGCGACGCCGGTCGGCGCCTGCCTCGAGGGGCTCGCGGCCGCATCGCAGGGGGCTGCGAGCGGGCTCGACGCGAGCGCGCTCGACGCCAGCGCGAGCGCCGGAGTTCCTCGCCGTCTTCGCGCTCGGCGACGAGGTCGAGGCCTTCGTCCACACCGAGCACGGCTTCGACGCGCTCGGCATCGGGCTCGCGCTACGACCGCGAGCTCGGGCGCTTCGTGGCCGGGGCCGACTACCTGTTCGCGGCCGGCCGCCCGAGCTACGGCGACGCGGCGCTGGTCGATGGCGGCTTCGTCTATGCGTACGGCTGTGCCTCGTCGGGGTTCCTCGCCGAGGACTGCTTCGTCGCGCGCGCGCCCGAGGAGCGCGTGGCCGACCCGACGGCGTGGGCCTACTACCAGGACGGCAATGCCTTCGGTGCGGACCCCGACGACGCCTGGGCCATCTTCGGCGGTGGCAGCGGCCTCGCGGTCGGCCGCCGGGGCGAGCGCGTCGTGGCGGCCTACGTGACCCCGCTCGGTGGCGCGGTCCAGGTGCGCACCGGCCTCGGCCCGACCGGTCCCTGGTCGCCGGCGGTCGCCGTGACGCGCTGCGCCTTCGCGGTCGACGGCAGCTTCTGCGGTCCGCTCGCGCTGCAGCCGGCGCTGGTCGGCGACGCCGGCGACCTCGTGGTCAGCTACGGCATCCGCAGCTTCGACGCGCTCGCCGTGGCCCAGCGGCTGACGCGGCTGGTGGTGGTCCCGGCCGGGCATGATCGACAGCAAGGTTGTACAATCGAGGTTGTTGAACCGACGGACAGCGCGCCGGACTTGACGGCGCGCCGAGGAGACCTCGATGGTCGAAGTCACCGGAGCGCCGCCATGTCCGTCACACGCACGCCCCAAGAGCCTTCGTCCGCCATGTCGACGCCATCGCAGGGCGCGTCGTCGGGCGCGTCTACCGGCGCACCCGCCTCGGCGGTCCAGCTCAAGCAGGCGCTGCGCGGCAAGGCTTACGCCGACCAGGCTGGCATGTTGGCGCCCAGCACGTCCGGGCCACGCGACGGCGCCGCCAAGAAGGCGACCGCGCCGGGGTTCGTCGTATCCGGCCGGACGCTGTCGATGGGCGACGACACGAAGAAGGATGCGTCCGCGCCGTCGACCGTCGACAGCAAGGGTGGGGACGACGACGACACGATGACCGTCGACCTGGATCTGTTCGGCGAAGGCCCGAACGAGGCGCCGACCTATCCGATCACGCCCGAGCTCACGACCTCGTCGGAGATCGTGCAGGGCGGGGGCGTCGAGGCGGGTCTGTGGGGCAACACCAACTACGACGTGACGGTCGGGCAGGTGACCGCCGAGCAGAAAGACGGGCGTATGAAGGTGAAGGCCAACCTGCACACGAAGCTGACGTGGCAGGTCGGAGGCGAGGGAGCCATCGACGTGCCCGACGCCGCGTCGGGCGTCATCACCGCCGACAACGCCAAGGCGATCCACGACGACCTCATGCCGCGGGACGCGCAGCCGCCCACGTCGCCGCGCCGCGTCTACTGGAACAAGGGCCTGGTCGAGCGGCACGAGAAGTACCACGCGACGGACTTCGCCGGGCACGTGGCCGGGGCTGGCGTGTAGGGCGCGGCCGAGGCGATCGAGGACGTGAAGGTGGCCGACGCGGAAGCCGCCACCGGCAAGGTGAAGACGGCTGCGCGGGAGATGAGCGACGGCATCCAGACCTACTACTTCGGAGGCAAGGCCGACCCCGGTCACGACCAGCGCGCGCGGGAGCTGCCGGCCTATGAGGACGGCAAGGCCAGCTACGTCGCGCTCGCGCAGGGCGTGCTGAAGAAGGGCGAGCAGCTGCGCGCCGCGTCGCAGCAGCCCTCCGACGCGCCGAGCAGCGCGGCGAGCGAGTCCAGCGGTGAAGCGTCCCAGAAGAAGGGCGAGAACGACGGGTGAGGCGGCAGCTGAAGGTTGTGCCGGACGCGCGGGCGATTCGCGGAGCGCGTCCCGCCTGCCCACCACCCGACCGAGGGTGTTGGGCGCGATGGACTTCATACCGAGTTGCGACCGGGGGTGCCGGGGTGCGCAGGTGATGGGGCGATTCGCCGAGCGTTCGCCGCCTCGTGCTGGACGGACGGGGGCGAGCGACGTTGGTGCGACGCAAGCGAAGTAGGAGTAACGGAGGCGGCAGGGACGGGCGTCAGTTGGCGTCATGAGGGTGCGGTCGACACCTCGGCGCCGAATATGACGCGCATCAGCCAAGTGCCAAATGGAAAGACGACTTCGCGCGCTCCCGCAACGAAGCGCCGCTTGGCGATGTCGTACATCTCGAGGAACCGCCGCCCGGCGGTCAGATACGCGTTGCGCCGCTCGATGTCCGACGCCGCGACGGTGGGGCGCCGTTCGCCACGCTCCTCTTCAGACGTGGGCTCCGCGTTCCAGTCCGTCA
The DNA here is from genome assembly GCA_046351155.1 of Myxococcota bacterium. Lineage (GTDB taxonomy): Bacteria > Myxococcota_A > UBA9042 > PHBI01 > PHBI01 > JAXLYZ01. The sequence continues at coordinate 216,927 of JAXLYZ010000009.1, read as the reverse complement.
CGCGCACCCGATGGAGTCCCGCGAATGACCGACGTGCCGCCTGCATCCGCTTCCGCGCGTCCTCCTCGCGCTGCCCGACCTGCACCGCCAGTTCCCGCCCGAACTTCTCGGGACCTCCCGCCGACGGCCACGGCGGCGCGACGAGCTCGAGCGTTGCCGACTCCGGGTATGTTCCCGCCTCGCTCTCCAGCAACGCCGGGCGCGCAAACGTCCTCGATTTGCCAATCTCGTTCGGCGTGGTCCGGAAGCCGGGCCAATCGCGCCCGTGCTCCACCAACCCTGCAGCGACCGGATTGGCCAAGTCGTAGGCCGCCATCGACAGCGTCACTGCAGGGTCCAAGAGGACCTGGTAGTGCGGCTGTCGTCCGTCCCACACTGAACCCTCACGCTCACGCCCCGCGTTGACCACCCGCGCCATCGCTGCGTTGAGCTCGTTCATCAGCTTCGGCAGCCTCCCCGAACGATCCACCAACACCAGATGGTAGTGATTCGACATCGCGATCGCTGCGATGACACCGATATCATTCAGCGCGGCGTAGTAGGCCAGCAGGTACCCGAACGCCTCGGCGACCCACCGGTCCGGCCGGAGCAGGAACTTGCGCGCGACCGTGCGTCGCGTCACGGACACCACCACACCTGGCACAATCGGACGGGGCTTCGACATATTCGACCTCCGTCCTCTCAAGTTCCCGCGAGCACCTTTTTTGATCCGGATTTCTCGTGTCGGCGACCCAACCCATGACGGCCGGCCGCTCTCCGACCGGCCCCGGGGCGATCCTGCGGGCGACAATCGGGGGATCCGGCTGATCGATCCGCTCTCCTCTCAGAGCGACCCCCCTGAACCACTCCCGGTCGGCCGATTCGGTCGACCCGACCCCTCCCCAATGACCCTGGTCGGCGGATCGGGAACTCCGAAGGACCCCCGGTCGGATCGGGAACTCCGAAGGACCCCCGGTCGGTCGGTCGGTCGGCCGGTCGGTCGGTCGGCCGATGCGGGTCGGTCGGTCGGCCGGTCGGTCGGTCGGCCGGTCGGTCGGCCGATGTGCTCGGTCGGGGGACCCCAGTCGACGTGCTCGGTCGCGAGACCCGACCGCGACGGCCGAACGCTCAGCGCACGCAGCCGCAGGTCGCGAGGTCGCAGCGCTCGCCCTCACGGCACCCACCGCAGTCGAGCGGGCAACGCGCGAGGCAGCTCGCGACATCGCAGACGAGGTGACTGCCGGTGGTCACGAGGCCGTTGCAGTCGTGCTCCCCACCGGGCTCGCGGTCCACGCACGCGCACGTGCACGCCGCGTCGCAGCTCAGGTTCGTCGCGCAGCGCATGTTGCAGTCGCGCACCCCGTCGTCGTCCGCGTCGCCGCACACCGGACCGCACACCGGCTCGCTCGCGCACACGAAGTTGCGCCCCACGCCGCCCCCGCAGTCGGCCGCGCAGCGGCAGCCGCAGCTCTCTCCGTCGCCGTCGCAGACCTCGTGAGCGCCGCACGTGTCGCCGCCGCACGCGCCGCTCCCCGGCGTCGCCGCGCACACGCAGCGCTCGCCGCGCGCGTCGGGCACGAGCGGCGCCTCGCAGACCGTCGCGGCGCGCGGCGCCGTGAAGCGCCGGAACGACACGGTGACCTTGTCGCCGAGGCGCGGCCGGTAGCTGTCGCCGCGGAAGAAGATGGCGTTCGTGCGTGCCTGGTAGACGAAGCCGTCGCTCGCGCTGCGCGGCACGATCGTGGTCGAGGTCGTGCCGCTGCGCGTGACGCCGACCGTCAGCGTGGCGCTGATGCCGCGCTGGCCGAGCACGAGGTCGGAGGCCTCGGCCGCGATGGTGTCGAGCATGTCGTCGAGCACGAAGCCCGGGTCGGCGTCGCAGGTCCGATAGAACGATCCCCCGAGCGCCTGGATGACGTCCACGTAGCCGAGCCCCGACTCCGGCTCGTTGCAGAACGGTGCCTTCACCGGCAGCACCTGGCCGAACGCGACGCCGCCCTGGCCGCGGATGCGCGCCACGAACGGCGCCACGATGCCCTGGATGTAGTGCTGCTGCAGCCCGTTGGGCGGCAGGTTGCGGGCGTTGTCGTTCTGCCCGGTGGCGAAGCGCGGCGCCTCGCACGAGAACGCGCTCTCGATCTCCTGAGCCGTCTCGTCGGAGATGTAGAACGCCACGAGCCGCGCGTCCTCGCGTAGCCGCGTAGGGCTCTCGACCGCCGTGCGCGGCAGCGCGCGCACGATGGCGTCGTCCATGGCGGTGAGGCCGTACTCGCAGCCCACGTCGGCGCTGAACGGCGCCGAGGTGTCCTCGAGGTCGGCCTCGAACTGCGCCTGATCGCGCACGAACCCGCTGCGCAGCTGCCCCGGCGTCGAGTCGACCAGCCGGTTCTCGCTGGACGGCACCACGCCCATGCGGAAGTCGACGCCGCTCTCGGCCAGACGCGAGAAGATCGAGCCCGCCGCGCTCACGATGCGACCGCGGTCGTTGTCGGTCGAGCCCGACACGTCGGCCATCCAGATGAAGTCGACCTTGGCCTCGCCGGTCACCGTCAGCGACGTGCACGCGCCGACCGTGTCGGCGTGCGCGCGCGCAAGCCCGCTCGCGGTCGCCAGGTCGTCGAGCGCGATACGCACGCCGTCGACGTACGCGTCGCGGCTCGTGACCCCGCCCAGCACGACCAGCCGCGGACCCTCGCGGAGCTGCGCCGCCAGGCGCACGACATAGCTCGTCGCCTGCGCACCGTCGGGCCCCGGCAGACCGCCGATGCTCGCCTCCGCCTGGTCCGCGACGAGCGCCAGCACGCGATTCCTGAGGCTGCTCGGATCGGCCGCGCTCGTCAGCGTCACCGCCAGCTGCACCTCGACCAGGGTCGCGAAGCCGTCGTCGCTCGTCGTCTCCCGCCCCCCGAACGTCGTCGTGACCGCGCCGCCGAGCGCCCCGAGCGCGGCGATCAGCGCCTCGGCCTGCGCCGTCACGCCGCCGACCACCGGCGCGCGCTCGAGCACGAAGCCCGCCAGCTCATCGTCATCGAAGGTCGCCGCATGCCCGCCCGTCACCGCCGCCGGCGCGTAGGCCAGGTCCTCCGGCAGCGCCAGCGTCCAGTCGCCGGCGCCATCCACGTGCAGCGTGATGCCCCCGTCGGCGTCGAGGCGACACGTCTCGGCGATGCCCGCGGCCGCGTCGGCCACCGGTTCATCGCCGGCCAGCGGGTCCGTCCCCGCCATCAGCTCGACGCCGTCCAGCACGCCGTCACCATCGCTGTCGCCGAGCGTCGGGTCGGTCTCGTCGTCGTCGACCAGGCCGTCGCCGTCGACGTCCTCCAGGCGGTCGCGGATGCCGTCCTGATCGCCATCGGCGCTGAACGGCAGCGGGTCGATGCCGTCGTCCAGCCCGTCGCCGTCGCTGTCGGCCGCGCGCGGATCGGACTCCTCCTCGCCCACGAGCCCGTCGTGGTCGAGGTCCTCCTCGCCGTCGCCGAGGCCGTCGCCGTCGCTGTCGGACAACCGCGGATCGGTCTCGTCGGCGTCGACCACGCCGTCCTGGTCGCGGTCTTCGACGCCGTCGGGCAGGCCGTCCTGATCGCTGTCGCGCGCGTTGGGATCGGTCGTCCCCAGCGCGCGCTCGACGCCGTCGGAGATGCCGTCGCCGTCGCTGTCGGCCAGCGTGGGGTCCGTCTCGCCCGGGTCGCGCACGCAGTCGTGGTCCGCGTCCTCGACGCCGTCGCCGCGCTGGTCGCCATCGGTGTCGAAGGCCTGCGGATCGGTCTCGCCGAAATCCACAACCCCGTTGTGGTTCGCGTCCTCGCAGCCGTCGGGCAGGCCGTCGTGGTCGGAGTCGGCCGAGGTCGGATCGGTGGTCGACGCCGTGTCGCCGTCGCGCGGCACCAGCGCGCAGGTGGTGGTGACCGCCGGGGTGAGCACGCCGCGCTCGACGCCGTCGGCGATGCCGTCGTCGTCGCTGTCGGCGTCGTTCGGGTCGGTGCGGCGGTCGCCCGGGTAGCGCGTGGCGAGCTCGACCGCGTCGTCGAGCCCGTCGCAGTCGCTGTCGCTGGCGTTGGCGGCGGTCTCGCCCGCGTCGCGCTGGCCGTCGTGGTCGAGGTCCTCGACGCCGTCGGGGATGCCGTCGCCGTCGCTGTCGACCTTGGTCGGGTCGGTCTTCGTGTGCGGGTCGGCGTCGGGCACGAAGCCCGGGCAGTCGGTGCCGGCGACCGGCTCGGTGCGCCCGAGCTCGAGCCCGTCGGGCAGGCCGTCGCCATCGCTGTCGGCGTCGTCGGCGCGCGTCCCGTGCGCGGCCTCCTCGTCGTCGGCCACGCCGTCGCAGTCGGCGTCGGCCCGCGCCACGACGACGTCGACCTCGGACGCGACCGTCGCAGTGTCGCCAGCGTCCGTCGCCGTGGCGTCGTCGCCGAGCGCTGCGCTGTCGCGCTGGCCGTGCTCGGCCTCGCCGCACGACCCGGCGCACACGAGGACAGCCACCAGCACGGCGAGACGGCGCGGATCCATGCGCGCAGTCTTAGCCCAACGCGGCGCTCGTCGCCAGCTGGGGCTCACGCAAGCGAGGTCTTCGGCGCCTTGAGCTGGGCCGCGATCGTGCTACGGTCGCGCTCCGATGCAGTACCATCCCGTCCACGCGACGACCTCCGAAGAGCTGCGCGTCGTCGTCATCGTGGGCGTCGCGACCGTCCTCTACCTGGCCTACCACCTGCTCTCGTCGCGCGCCGCGACGGCCCGCTTCTTCCCCGCCGAGGCCGCCGACGACGACCGCCTGCGCACGCGCGCCGCCTTCTGGCGCCGCTGGGTCGGGGCCGCGCTCTTCGGCCTGGTGCCCGCCCTGCCGGCGGCGCTCTTCATCCCGGGCGGCCTCGACGCCTGCGGCCTGAACCTCCACGACCCGTTCCGTGGGCTCTATCTCTCGCTGGCGTTCACCGCGCTGACCCTGCCGCTGTCGTATCTCCAGTCGCGGAAGCCGTCCTTCCGCGAGCACTACCCGGAGGTGCGCGCGCCGCTCACCGGCCGCACCGCCGCCTGGAACGTCGCGTCCTGGGCCGCCTACCTCGTCGCCTACGAGCTCTTCTTCCGCGGCTACCTCGTGCTGGGCCTGGCCCCGGTGGTCGGCCCGCTGCCGGCCGTGGCCATCTCGCTCATGGGCTACGTCTGGGTCCACCTCGGCAAGCACCCCGGCGAGGCCGTCGGCACGCTCGTGTCGGGCACCTGGTTCGGCCTCGTCGCGCTGCACACCGGCTCGGTCCTCGGCCCCATCGTGGCCCACCTGGCCATCGCCGTGTGCAGCGACCACTTCGCCGCGATGCACGGCCCGCGCCGCGCCCCCGAGGTCGCGCGATGATCTCGGTCCGCGGGCTGCACAAGCACTACAAGGTGCACGAGCGCGGGACCGGCGTCGCCGCCGCGCTGCGCTCGGTCTTCAAGCGCACCTACAAGACGGTGCGCGCCGTCGACGGCGTGAGCTTCGAGGTCGCGCGCGGCGAGCGCGTCGGCTTCCTCGGCCCGAACGGCGCCGGCAAGACCACGACGCTCAAGGTGCTGGCCGGCCTGCTGCACCCGACCGAGGGCCAGGTGACGGTCGACGGCCACGAGCCGCGCCGGCGCGAGGATGCCTTCCTGAAGAAGATCATGCTGGTCATGGGGCAGAAGCAGCAGCTCCTCTGGGACCTGCCGCCGGCCGAGACGCTCGAGCTGAACCGCGCCGTCTACGACGTCCCGAAGGCGCAGTTCAAGGCCACCGTGGCCGAGCTCACCGAGCTGCTCGAGCTCGGCCCGCTGCTCCAGAAGCCGGTGCGCCAGCTGTCGCTCGGCGAGCGCATGAAGTGCGAGCTGGCCGCCGCGCTGGTGCATCGACCGCGCGTGCTGTTCCTCGACGAGCCGACCATCGGCCTGGATGTGACAATGCAAGTCACCATCCGGCAATTTGTCAAATCCTACAACGAGCGCTTCGACGCCACCATCCTGCTGACCTCGCACTACATGGACGACGTCGCCGCGCTGTGCCCGCGCGTGGTCGTCATCGACAAGGGCCACATCTCCTACGACGGCACGCTCGCCGCGCTGGTGCAGCGCGTGCGCCCCGAGAAGCGGCTGGTGCTGCGCCTGGCCGCGCCGGTCGCACGCGCCGACCTCGAGGCGCTCGGCCAGATCATCGTCCACGACGACGCGCACGTGGAGCTGCAGGTGCCGCAGGGCGAGGTGGCGGCCATCGTCACGCGCGCGCTGGCGACGCTGCCGGTGGCCGACCTGACGCTCGAGAACGCGCCGCTCGAGGAGGTCATGAGCGAGCTCTTCGCGCGCACGCGCTCGGCCGCCGCCGCCGAGGCCGACGCCGCCAAGGTCGACGCCCGGGACTCCGGGAAGTCCGGCGCATGAGCCTCGCCACCACCGCGCGCGCGCTGCCGACGCTGGTCCGCGTCGGCCTCGTGTCGGCGCTCGCCTATCGCGCCGAGCTCTTCGTCTGGATCCTCACCTCGACCATGCCGCTGGTCATGCTGGCGCTCTTCGCCGCGGTCGCCGAGTCGGGTCCCATCGGCAACTTCGGCTCGGCCGACTTCACCGCCTACTTCCTCGCGACCTTCGTCATCCGCCAGTTCACCGCCTCGTGGGCGGCCTGGGAGATCAACGAGGAGGTCCGCTCCGGCACGCTGGCGCTGCGGCTGCTGCGGCCGGTGAGCCCCATCGTCAGCTACGCCGTCGAGAACCTGTCGGCCATGCCGCTCCGCCTGGTGGTGGCCATCCCGGTGGCGGTGGTCATGCTGCTCGCGGTCGGCACCGATCGGCTGCCCCACGACGTCCTCGGCTGGGCCATGTTCTTCGCGGCCTGGCTCGGCGGTTGGCTGCTCAACTTCACCGTCCACGTCATCATCGGGACGCTCAGCCTGTGGCTCGAGCAGAGCATGAAGATCATGGACGTCTGGTTCGCCGGCTACCTCGTCTTCTCGGGCTACCTCATCCCCATCGCGCTCTTCCCGCCGGGCCTGCGTGATGCAACCAATTGGTTGCCTTTCCACGCCCAGATCGGCGTGCCCATCGAGCTCCTGCTCGGCACCCACCCGCGCGCCGAGGCGCTGCAGTGGCTGGGCGTGCAGTGGGGCTGGGTGCTCGGCCTCGGGCTGCTCGCGGCCTTCCTCTGGAAGCGCGGCCTGCACCGCTTCGCCGCGGTCGGGGGCTGAGCCGTGGCGGCCTCCGAGCCCGACCGATCCGCGCCCGCGCCCGCCCGCACCGGGACCGTCCGGCGCTACGCCCGCCTGCTCGGCGTGCAGCTGCGCATGTCGCTCCTGCTGGCCATGCAGTACCGCGCCGACTTCATCATCGAGTCGCTGATCTCGCTCTTCTTCACGGCCACGGCGCTGGTGCCGTTGTTCATCATCTTCGGCGATCGGCCGTCGGTGGCGGGCTGGTCCTTCGGCGAGGCGCTCATCGTGACCGGCTTCTTCACGCTGCTCGGCGGCGTGCTCGAGGGCGCCATCAACCCGAGCCTGGCCATCGTGGTCGACCACATCCGCAAGGGTACGCTCGACCTCGTGCTGCTGAAGCCGGTCGACGCGCAGTTCCTGATGAGCACGCAGCGCTTCCTGCCCTGGCGCGCGACGGCCCTGCCGGTCGCCGTCGCCATCTTCGTCTACGCCTTCGGCGAGCTCGGGACGGCGCCGTCGATCGGCCAGATCGCCGTGGCGCTGACGCTGCTCACGTCGGCGGTGCTGGTGCTCTACTCGCTGTGGATCCTGGTCGTCAGCGCCGCCTTCTACGTGGTCCGCGTCGACAACCTGACGGTGCTCTTCGCGAGCATCTTCGACGCCGCGCGCTGGCCGTCGAGCGTCTTCCGCGGCGCGCTGTCGGTGGTCTTCACCTTCGTCATCCCGCTGGCGCTCATGACGACCTACCCGGCCGAGGCCCTGCTCGGTCGCATCGATCCGCTGCGCGTGGTCGTGGCGCTCGCCGGCAGCCTGGCCTTCGCGGCCGTGGCCCGCGTCGTCTGGGTGCGATCGCTGGCGCGCTACACCTCGGCCGGCGGATAGCTCGGCTAGAGCCGCGGGCGGATGATCTTCTCGAACAGCTGGCGCGGCACGCTGGCGAGCTTGCCGTCGGGCGCCATGCGCAGCCAGGCGTAGCGCCCGAGCACCGGCAGCGCGCGCGCGAGCGGCTGCCCCTCGACGAAGCGCCAGGCGTCGAAGGCGATGACCGCGGGCGGCTTCGGGCGATCCCACGGCCCGTGGGTGTGGGCCTGGCGCCAGCGATCGACGCGGCGCTCGGGCAGGCGCCGGAGGCGCGGCGCCACGTCGGCCGGGATGGGCGCGGCGTAGTCGCCGAGCAGCTCGAGCGCCGTCGCCGCGTCGGCCGCCACGCCACGGCGCGCGACCTCGTCCTCGACGCGCGCCCAGTCGAGCGGCGCGGCGCGCATGATGGTGACGGCGTCGGCGATCCAGCGGATCGACGCGTGCCCGTTCCAGCGCAGCCCGTGGACGAGCGCGTGGACCAGCTCGTGCTCCGAGCCAGCGCGCGCGTCGCGGCCTGGTCGGCGCCGGCGCCCAGCGTCAGCTGCACCGCGGAGGCCCAGAAGCGCTGATCGGCGTCGGGCGCGCAGTTGGTCGCCAGCGCTGCCCAGTGCAGGTCGAGCTGGTGGTCGCCGGCCGCGAAGCCGCAGGCGTGGGTGACCGCCATGCGCGCGAGGTTGTTCGCGCTGTTGACGGCCGGCCCGGCGCGCGGCGGCCAGGCTGCGGGCGGGATGTCCTCGGTCGGCGCGAAGCCCTCGGCGTGCAGCAAGGCCAGCGCCCGCGGCACGTCGTCGGGGTGCACCAGCACGTCGAGGTCGTCCATCGGGCGCAGCCCGAGATCCTTGTAGTAGCGCAGCGCCAGCGCCGCGCCCTTCAGGACCAGCGTGGCCACGCCGGCGGCCTCGAGGGCGCGCACGATGCGCGCGGCGTGGTGCACGAGGAGGAGCGAGCCGAGGCGCGCGCGCTGGCGCAGCATGAGCCCGCGCCGCACCATCTCGTCGCGCGGGTCGACCGCGGCGCCGAGGCGGTGGACCGCCAGCGGCAACAGGCGGTCGTCGACCGGCGACGGGGCCGCGGTCGCGCGGCGCCACGCCTGCCACGCCTCGCGCGCGCGCTCGTCGGGGAGCAGCGCGGCGCGGAGGAGCAGGGCCTGGTCGGGGCTCGGGCGCCAGGACGGCTGGGCGGCCTCGGTCACGCCCGTGGGGTACAAGGGCGGACCCCGGGGCGCAAGCCCGTCGTCGTCCGACGGCGAGCGCGCGTTGCCACCGCGGGCGCGTTGTGCCAGATCCGCCGAGGCCATGGCTGACTCACCCCATCTGCAAATCCTCCCGACGCTCGCCTGGGATCAGTTCCCGGACGAGATCGTCGCGATCGATCTCGAGCGCGGCGTCTACTTCAACCTCGCCGCCGGAGGGGCCGAGACGTTCCAGGCCTTCGCCACCGCGACGACCGTCGACGAGGCCATCGAGCGCCTCGCGCCGCGCTTCGACGCGCCGCGGGCGGCGCTGGCGGCCGCGGTCCGGACGCTCGTCGACGAGCTGCGCGCCGAGGGCCTGCTCGTCGTCGTCGACGCGCCGACCCTGCTGGCCCCGGCCGCGCCGCTGCCGCCGCCGGCCGCGCGCCGGCCGCTCGAGGGCTTCTCGGTGCAGAAGCACCAGGACATCCACGAGCTGCTCGTCATCGATCCGGTCCACCAGGTCGCCGAGGCGGGCTGGCCCGCGAAGAAGACCTGATCCCCCTCGTCGCCGATCCCGTTCGGGCGGCTCGGCTTGCGGCGGTCGCCTTCGCCGCCGCGACGCGCGACCGCGCGCCGCTGGTCCGCGACGTGGCCTTCGCCGGCCGCGTGCTGCGCCTGCGCCTCACGCCCGACCTCGCCGCCGCGATCCACCTCGATGCCTTCGCGCGCCCGCCGATCGACCCCGCGACGGGCGCCGCGGCGTCGGCCGTCGCGCTGACGATCGACCTCTGGGACGCGCGCAGCGCGCGCCTCGAGGCGCCCGAGCCGGGCCGCACCGCGCAGCTCGTCGTCGGCCGCAACAGCGCCACCGCCGGCAGCGCGCGCGTGACCTGGGAGCCGCCCTTCGTCTGGGGCTTCGACACCGCTACCGGGCACGGCCACTGGTACTGCGACGACCCGGCCGCGCTGGCCACGCTCTCGCGCGGGCAGCCGTTCCTGCGCATGCTGCACGAATGGACCCAGGCGCTCGGGCTGCGCGTGCTGCACGGCGCCGCCGTCGGCCGGCACGGCCGCGGCATCTTGCTCACGGCGCCGGGCGGCTCGGGCAAGTCGACGCTGGCGCTGGCCGCCCAGCTCGCCGGCTGGGACTACGTCGGCGACGACTACGTCGCGCTCGAGCCGGCGCAGGCCGGCGCGGGCGATGGCCCCGACGCGGCTCCACGCCGCCCGCGCGTGCACGGGACCTACGCCGTCGCCAAGCTCGTGCCCGATCACATGATGGCGCGCCTGCCGGCCATCGCCGCCGCGCGCCTGGCCGTGTCCGACGGCGTGAAGGCGCTGCTCGCGGTGCCGCTCACGCCCTTGCCCGACGGCCTCGCGCTGGCTGCGCTGGTCGTGCCCCACATCGCGCCCGACGGCGTCACGCGCCGCCTGCCCATGTCGCCGGGGCGCGCGCTGACGGCGCTGGCGCCGAGCACGCTCTTCCAGCTGCCGGGCGCGGGCCGGGCCGACCTCGCGCCGCTGGCGGCGCTGGTGCGCGCGCTGCCGGTGTGGGGGCTGGCGCTCGGGCCCGACCTCGGCGAGGCTCTGGCCGTGCTCGGGGAGACTCTCGCGGAGGCCGCTCCATGACCCAGGTCAGCGTCATCATCCCGGTGTTCGACGCGGAGCGCACGCTCGCTCGCGCGCTCGACAGCGTGCTCGCGCAGGAGCACCGGCCGCTCGAGATCGTCATCGTCGACGACGGCTCGAGCGACGCCAGCCCGGCCATCGCCGCGGACTACGCCCAGCGCCACCCCGACCTCGTGCGCGTGCTGCGCCAGGACAACGCCGGCCCGGCGCGCGCGCGCAACCGCGGCATCGCCGAGGCCAAGGGCGACCTGCTCGCGTTCAACGACGCCGACGACGTGTGGCTGCCCGGCAAGCTCGCGGCCCAGGTCGCCATCATGGCCGCCGAGCCCGACGTCGACTACACCATCTGCGCCTTCAAGAACGTGGCCGACGACGGCTTCGAGCTGGCCGCCTGGGCCGTGCGCAAGGAGGGCCCCGACGCGTTGCCCGGCTTCGTCTTCCAGGCGATGCTCGCACGCCGGCGCGCCTTCGATCGGATAGGCGTCCTCGACGAGGCCATGCGCTGGGCCGAGGACACCGACTGGTTCCTGCGCGCGCACGACCTCGGGCTCCGCCTGCACAAGGTCGACGACATCATGGTCCTGCGCCACATCCACGATCGCAACCTCTCCGGCCGCGTCGCCGACAGCCAGCGCATGCTCGTGCGCGCCGTGTACATGTCGCACCAGCGTCGGAAGAAGCGCCTCGCCGAGGGCGGGCCCAGCGGCGGCGGAGCCGCGTCGTGAGCGGCGCGCACCGCATCTCGGTGATCATCCCGGCCAAGGACGCCGAGCGCTACCTCGGCGCGGCCATCGCCAGCATCGTCGCGCAGGCGCCGTCGGACGGCGCCGCCGTGGCCGAGATCATCGTCGTCGACGACGGCTCGAGCGACGCCACCGCGGCCGTCGCGCGCGCCGCCTCGCCGCTCGTGCACGTGGTGACGCAGCCGGCCTCGGGCATCGGCGCCGCGCGGAACGCCGGCGTCCGCGCCAGCGACGGCGACTGGCTGGCCTTCCTCGACGCCGACGACCTGTGGGAGCCCGACAAGCTTGCGCTCCAGGTTACCGCGCTCGCGGCCGCGCCCGACTCCATCGTCCTGGGTCAGGTCGAGGAGTTCACGAGCCCCGAGCTCGGCGACGCCGAGAAGGCGCGCCTCCTGCCGAAGCCCGGCCGCTTGCCCGGATGGCTCGCCGGCGCGATGCTCCTCGCGCGCTCGACCTTCGAGGCGGTCGGCCCGTTCGACGCCGGCCTCGCGGTGGGCGAGACGATCGCCTGGTTCGCCGCCGCGCGGGCACGGGCGACGCCGACCGTGGTGCTCGACGCGCTGGTGCTGCGCCGCCGACTCCATGGTGCCAACTATACGCTGACGCAGCGCGAGGTCCGCGCCGCCGACTACGTGGCGCTGGCCAAGCAGATGCTCGATCGGAAGCGACGCGGCGGGGCCTGAGAGCGGCGGACGGGGGAGACGACTGATGGGGACCAACGAGGATCGGAAGGGCGAGGCGCGGGCCGGCGGGGCGTTCCCCGGGCTCGAGCAGCGGCTCCTGCTCGAGGTCGCGCTGGCCGCGCCGATGCGCGCGACGTCCGCCTGGGAGCGCTGGCGCGAGGTGCGCGGCGAGCGCGGGCTGACGCTCATGGATCCGGCCTCGAGCCACCTCGTGCCGCTGGTGGCGCGCCGCCTGGCCGAGCTCGACGGCGACGGCTGGGAGGCGCAGAAGCTGCGCGGCGTGCACCGCAAGTCGCTCACGCGCAACGTGCTGCTGCTCCACAAGACGGCGGCCGCGCTCGGGCGCCTCACCGCCGAGGGCGTCGACGCGGTGCTGGTCGGCGCCGCCGCCATGGCGCTGCGCGTCTATCCCGATCGCGGCGCGCGCTACATGACCGAGGCCCAGCTGTGGGTGCCGAGCGGCGACCTCGCGCGCGCGACGGCGCTGATCACGGCCGATCGCACCTGGCGCGCGACCGGCCCGGCGCAGCCCGAGCACCAGGTGCTGGCCGCCGACGACGAGCTGACGCTGGTCCTGCGCCGCCACTTCCTGCCCGAGTCGCGCATCGCCCCGGGCGCCGACGCCGAGGTGCGCGCGCGCGCCACCACCACCGCCAACTGGACCCTGCTGGCGCCCGAGGAGGCGCTGGTGCACGCGGCCGTGAGCGGCGTCGTGGACCGCCGAGGGCTTCGTCGACTGGGTGCCCGACATCGCGCTGACGATGGGCGCCTTCCCCATCGACTGGGAGCGCGTGCTGGCGCTGGCCGAGCGCTACCACGTCTCGCTGCCGCTCGGCGCGGCGCTCGGCACGCTCTCGTCGGTGGGCGTGTCGGTGCCGGCCGAGGTGCTGCGCAGCCTCGTGAGATTGCCAAAATCGGAGCGCGAGCGCGACGCCTTCGCCATGCGCAGCGAGCGCTCGCCGCTCGACCCGCAAGCGCTGTGGGCCGAGTGGCGCTTCCGCTTCGCCGGCGACCAGAGCCCGCTCGCCGCGCTGCGCGGCTTCCCGCAGTTCGTCGCCGGACGCCTCGGGCTGCCCGGGCCGAGCGCGCTGCCGGCCTACGCGTGGCAGACGCTGCGCGAGCGGCGCGCGCGCCGCTGAGCTGACCGCCGCCGCCCGCCCGGGCATCGTGCCCCAGCGGGCGACGCGGCGCGGGAACGTTGCCCGCGCCGCGCGCGAGCGGCGGGTCTCACGAACGGAGCCGCAGGGGTTCAATAGAAGCTCACGCCCAGCGTGAGCGCCGCGCTGTGGATGCGGTGATCGCCGTCCGAGTAGAAGCCGGTGCCGTACTTCAGCGCGACGTCGAAGGCGACGTCCTCGCTGGCGATCGGCTCGACGCCGATGCCGACGTCGAAGGCCGGCACCCACTCGCTGAAGTCCTCGACCGTCACGAACGCCGAGTCGTAGACGTAGCCCGTGCGCGCCACGCCGAGGCCGAACTGGAGCCAGAACTGCTCGAGCGGCCACACGCGCAGCGCGCCGGTCATGATGCCCTGGCTCACCGTCACGCTGTCTTCGTCGTGGACCATCCACCATGCGTCGAAGAGCAGCGCGAGCCGCGGGTTGAGCATGCCGCCGACGTGCAGGTCGAGGCTGCCTGCGCCATCGAGCGTCTCGCACTCGTCGGCCGAGCAGCTGAGGTTGCCGCCGCCGAGGTTGATGCCGAAGGTCGGGCCGACGCGATAGCTCGGACCGTAGAGCGTCTCCTGGGCGTGCGCCGTCGCGGCGGCCCCGAGCGGAGCGAGGGCCGCGAGGGCGGCGAGCGTGTGGGTGAGCGGCTTCATGACGCCTCCGTGATGCAGCGTGTTGGTGGACATCGGCCCCGCGGCCGACGAACCCACGCTGTGCGATAGGCGTGCCAGCGCGGCGCCCACAACCGCGGCGCCGCGTGCCGACGTCGTGCGTTGCCTACGACCGACACCGGCGCGGCGGTGGTCGGCGACCACGGTCACGGCCACCAGGCCGGCCACGACGAGGCCGATGGCGAGGACGGCCCAGCCGGCGCTCGGGCTCACGGTGGGCGCGGCGAGGACGGCGAGGCAGCAGGCGACGAAGGCCACGTGCACGAGGCGCCCGGGGCGATGCGGCCGGACGTGGAGCAGCCACACGCTGGCGAGGAACAGGGCGACCGGGATGGCCACCGCGCAGGCCGCCGCCGAGGCGCCGATGGCGGCGTGGCCGACGAGCTCGTCGACCGCGACGGCGAGGCCCGCGCCGACCGCGGCGGCCGAGCCGAAGACGACCAGGTGGCCGTAGCCCCAGATGAACGCGGCGCGGCTCGTGACCAGCCAGCGGTGGGCCGGGCGCTGGAAGTAGAGCCACCACATGCCGAACACGGTGAGCAGGCCGCCGACGATGACGCCGACGATGTCGGGCCCGGCGTGGCCGCCCTCGAGGCCCTCCTGCAGCGCCACGGTCGCGGCCAGCAGCGACTCGCCGAGCACGATGAGCGTGAAGAGGCCGTAGCGCTCGGCGATGTGGTGCGCGTGCCACGGCGTCGGATGCGCGCGCTCGGCCCACATCGGCACGCCGAGCTCGAAGCTGCCGAGCACCGCCCAGCCCCAGAGCTGCGTCTCGCGCGGCAGCAGCAGCAGCGCGCCCCAGGCCAGCATGAGCGCGCCGACGCCGAGCGCGTAGCGCTGCGCCGTGCGTCGACCCTCGGGCGAGGCGCCGGCCGCGCGCAGCCACTGCAGCACGAGCGCCACGCGCATGATGGCGTAGCCCAGCGTCAGCGTGCGGTAGTCGTGCTGCTCGAAGCCCGACGGCACGCCGGCCGCCAGCACCAGCACGCCGACGATCTGCAGGAGCGCCAGCAGCCGGTAGGGCACGTCGTCGGTGTCGTAGGCCGACGCGAACCAGGTGAAGTTCATCCACGCCCACCAGATGGCGAAGAAGACGGGCACGTAGCCGAGCAGGCCGTGGCCGACCTCGCCGGCGCCGAGCGCGTGATGCAGGCGCGCCCCGGCGAAGGCGACGGCCACGACGAAGCTCAGATCGAAGAGCAGCTCGAGGTCGGTCGCCGCGCGATGCGGCTCGTGCGGCTCGCGCGGCCGCATGCGCACGCGCCAGCCGCGCGCGCCGTCGTGGCCTGCGTCCGGGCTCATGCGGCCGGGGCGCCGGGGAGCTCGCTCGGGTCGTGGGCGCAGAAGACGTGGACGTCGCCGTGCGCGTGCACGAGCTCGCGCAGGCGATCCTGGTTGTCGAGGCGCGCCTTGCGATCGACCTCGACCAGCGTCTGGAAGATGCGCAGCGGGATCGAGCACTGGCGGACCCGCGCGTGCACCTCGCCGTGATCGAAGTAGGCGTCGCCGGCGTGCACGAGCCAGCCGGCGCCGCTCTGCACCGCGACGCAGGTGTGGCCGCGCGTGTGCCCGACGGTCGGGATGAGCAGGATCTCCGGCGGCAGCCCGCGCAGCCCGCGCACCGCGTCGAAGCCGAACCACGGCTCGCCGAGGTCGCTGTAGGTCGCGAACTCCGGCTGGTGCGCCCACATCGGCGGCCGGTAGCGCTCGCGGCTCTTGAGGTCGGGCCGCGCCATGGCGACGGCGTGCTCGCTGGCGTGCACGTGGACGCGCGCCGCGGGGAAGTCGACGAGGCCGCCGGTGTGATCGAGGTCCATGTGGGTGAGCACGATGTGGCGCACGTCGCGCGGGTCGAAGCCGAGCGCCTTCACGCGCGCCACCGCGGCCTGGGCGGGGTCCTTGTCGGGGCGCACCGCCTTGGCGAAGACCTTGCCGAGGCGCGCCGCCGGGTCGGCGAAGTCGGGCGTGCCGAGGCCGGCGTCGACCAGCACGAGCCCGTCCTTGGGCGTCTCGATCAAGAGGCAGTGGCAGACGAGGTGGCCGCCGACCGCCGCCGGCCGCATGGTTCCGCAGCTGAGGTGATGCACGCGCATACCTCGTTCATGACGCCGCGCGCCGATCCTGGCAAGCCCGGCCCCGACCCCGACGCCGACTCGGGCCGGCGCGCCGCGGCGTCAGCGCCCGCCCGACGGCGGGATGAGTGGCGGCAGCTGCTCGCGCCCGCCGTGCGCCTCCAGCGCGGTCGCGGCGAAGGTCAGGAAGACCTTGAGCGGCCCGCCGGTGAAGACGGCCGGCGTGTCGCAGACGTGGAGCTCGAGGCGCGTGCCGGCGCGCTCGACCAGCCACGTCAGCTGCTCGTCGTCGAGGATGGCCGAGATGCGCTCGTGCTGGATGATCATGATGCCGGGCAGGCTCTCGGGGTCGACCTTGTGCTCGGTGGCGTCGACGTCGAGGCGCTCGCCCGCGGCGACGAAGGTCAGCGCGCTGCACGACATCCACTTCACCACCTCGTGGTCGCCGTGGATGTCGAGCAGCGTCCCGGCGTGGTCCGCGTTGGCGAAGCCGCCGAGCTCGAGGTCGCCGACCGAGAGGTCGTCGAGCATGATGCGCCCCTCGCCGTCGTCGGGGTCGCGGTCGGTGGTGACGCGGCCGCCGGTCGAGGTGGAGCCGCACGCGCCGCACGCGAGCGCCAGCGCGGCCGTCGCGCACAGCGCGCGCAGCGGGGAGCGGGTCGGGGTCATCGGCGCCATCGCGTCCTCCGATCGATGTCAGCGGGTCGGGGTCCCGAGCTCGTAGCGCTTGAGCTTCTCGATGAAGGTCCGACGCGGCACGCCCAGGAGCTCGGCCGCGCGCGTCTGGTTGCCGCGCGTCTCGGCCAGCGCCTCGCGTATACGCCGAACCTCGAGGTCGCGCACCTCCTCGGCCAGCGTGCGCCCGGGCGCGGCCGGCCCCTCGGCCGCGGCGCCCGAGGTCGCCGTCGCCGGCACGGGATCGGTCGCCGGCAGGCGCGGCCGCTCGGGCGCGCGCGGCGGCGGCGCGCTGCCGCGGATGCGCTGGGGCAGGTCGGCCGCGGTGACCACGCCGGTCGGCGTCGAGGTCGCGGCGTACTCGATGGCGTGGCGCAGCTCGCGCACGTTGCCCGGCCAGGTGTGGCGCGCCAGCGCGAGCAGCGCGTCGGGCGCCAGCGTCAGCCGCCCGCGGCCGTCGTCGCGCAGCTCGCCGAGGAAGCGCCGCGCCAGCACCACCAGGTCGCGCGGGCGCTCGCGCAGCGGCGGCACGCGCACGATGGCGCCGGCCAGGCGGAACCACAGATCCTCGCGGAAGGCGCCGGCCTGCACCGCGCTCTCGATGTCGCGGTGGGTGGCCGCCACGATGCGGAACTCGACGCGCCGGTCCTTGGTCTCGCCCACGCGCCGCACCACGCCCGACTCGATGGCGCGGAGCAGCTTGGCCTGCGCGCGCAGCGACAGGTCGCCCACCTCGTCGAGGAAGACGGTGCCGCCGTCGGCCGTCTCGAGGAGCCCGGCACGCGCCGTGAGCGCGGTCGTGAAGGCGCCCTTGGCGTGGCCGAAGAGCTCGCTCTCGATGAGCTCGTCGGGCAGCGCAGCGCAGTTCAGCGCCACGAACGGACGCGCCGCGCGCGCCGGCTCGGACCAATAATGAAGGCAGGCGGCGATGCCCTCCTTGCCGACGCCGCTCTCGCCCAGAACCAAGACCGGCAGGTGCCCCTGCGCCAGGCGCCGCACCAGCCCGAGCAGCGCCGTCATGACCGGCTCGGCCACCACCAGCACGTGGTCGCCGACCTTGTGCTCGACCACCGTCGACTCGGCCAGCGCCAGCGTTCCGGCCGCCGCGTCGCGGCTCGCCGCGCTGGCCGCCAGCAGGAGCCCGCCGCCGTCGGGCGTGTCGTCCGGCGCGCGCGCCAGCCCGCCGCGCGCCTCGCGCGCCAGCGCCTGCACCGCCATGAGCAGCGCCCGCGCATGCATGAGCGCGGCGCTGCCGTCGAGCTCGGGCAGGAGCGCCGCCAGCAGGCCGTCGCCGCCGGCCAGCAGATCGAGCCGCCGCGCCGCCGTCGCCCAGGCGCGCTCGAGCTCGGGCGTGACGGCGTCGACGCGCACCACCAGCGCGCTGACGCTGCGGCCGACGGCGGCGGCGCGCAGCACCTCGTCGGCGGCGCGCCGCTCGAGCTCGGGCCAGGTGAGCAGGACCTGCGCAGTCGGCGCCGGCTCGCCGGCGGCCACCTCGGCGTGCACCACCAGCGCCGCGCTGCCGAGCGTCAGCACGTCGCCGCGCGCCAGCGGCCGCGTCGCCTCGCGCGCCAGGCGCTCGCCGTTCAGGCGCGTGCCGTTGTGGCTGCCGAGGTCGGTGACGCTGAGCGCGCCGCCCTGCAGATCGACGCGCGCGTGGTAGCGCGAGGCGCGCGCGTCGGCCAGCACGATGTCGGCGTCGGCGGCGCGGCCGATGATGACGCAGCGGCCCTCGCCGAGCGGCACGCGCGTCGAGGTGGTGCCGTCGATGACGACGAGCGCCACGCGGCTCGCGTCGCCGCCGCGCTCGTCGCGGGTCTGGCCGTCGCGGGTCTGGCGGTCGCGGGTCTGGCGGTCGCGGGTCTGGCCCGTGCGTGACTTCATGCGGGTGCTCCGGTGATCATGCGCGCCATGGCCGTGGCGTCGGCGACGCCCTGGCGATCCATCCAGGCGCGGCCGCGCGCCGCCGCGGCGTCGTCGCCGAGCCCGGCGAGCGCCACGCGCGCGCCGGCCGCCAGCAGCTCGAGGCCGAGCGCGTCGCCCTCGACCGCGGCCTGCGCCAGGTGGCGCCGCGCCGCCGTCGCGTCGTCGCCTCGCGCGCGCCGCCGCCGCCGCCAGGCACAGCGCCTGCGGGCGCGCCCAGGCCGCGCCGCGCGCCGCCTCGTCCTCGAGCGCGCGTGCGCCGCGGCCACCACGCCGGGGCGGCGCCGGCCAGCGCGCCGGCGCGCCCGAGCAGGAAGTGCGCCTCGATGCGCAGGACCTGCACATCCAGCATGTGCTCGCGCTCGAGCCGCGGCCAGGCCGCCTCGAGGCGCGCCAGCCCGGCGTCGGCCCGGCCGCGATAGAGGTCGGCCTGGCACTCGGCGATGAGCGCGTCGAGCTGCGGCGCGTGGAAGCCGGCCGGCCAGCGCGCCAGCGCGCGCGCCACCATGCCCGGCACCTGCTCGGCCTGGCCGGCGGCGATGGCGAGGAGGCTGCGGCCGGCGACCTCGGCCTCGGTGGCGACGTAGAGGTCGCCGCGATCGGCGCCGTGGCGGGCGAGGCGCGGCGCCTCCTTGGCCAGCGCCAGCAGGCGCCCTTGGAGGATCATCGACCACAGCCGGAAGAGGCGCGCCACCGTGACGGCGCGCGCGGCGCCGGCCACCGCGGCGAGGCCGACCTCGGCGCGATCGATGAGGCTCGCGGCGGCGGCGAAGCGGCCTTCGAAGAAGGCGGCGAAGGCGCGCGCCAGCTCGGCGTAGCCGCGCGCGACCGGGTCGTCGACCTGGCGCTCGGCGAGGCTCGCGTCGAGGCTCGCCAGCAGGCGCTCGGTGCGGGCGCGCTCGCGCGTGCCGCGCGCGGCGACGAACATGACCTCGAGCGCCAGCGCGCGCACGGTCTTGGCGGCGTCGCCCGAGTCGAGCGCCAGCAGCACGTGGCGCGCCTGGAAGGCGGTGCCGCGCACGCCGTCGATGAGCGCCAGGCCGAGCGTGGCCGAGGCGAAGAGGTCGAGCGCGAAGCCGTCGTCGAGGCCGAGGCGGCGCGCGCGTCGACCGAGGCCGCGCAGCGCCAGCGCCGCCTTGCGGAGCCCGAGGCCGACCACGACGGCGGCGTCGGCGCGCTCGACCGAGGCGCCGATGGAGGCCGCCAGCTCGTCCA
The DNA here is from genome assembly GCA_046351155.1 of Myxococcota bacterium. GTDB lineage: Bacteria > Myxococcota_A > UBA9042 > PHBI01 > PHBI01 > JAXLYZ01. Next base: position 196,991 of record JAXLYZ010000009.1, on the reverse strand, counting down.
GCAGATCGAGCCCGCGCTCGAGGTGGCCCGCGGCCAGGAGGTGCTCCATGGCCTGGCGGCGGAGGTCGCGCGCGGCGTCGCCCTGGCTCGCGCGCGCGGCCTCGAGGCACGCGTCGGCGGCTTCGGCGCCGCGGCCGATGCTGGCCAGCGCCTCGGCGCGACCGGCGTGGACCGAGGCGCGCAGCGCGGGCGGGACGCCGGTCGCGGCGGCCTCGGCGTAGAGCTCGGCGGCGCGCTCGAAGGCCAGCTCGCGGGCCGACTCCTGGGCCGCGCGCAGGAGCCAGGGCAGCGCCGCCGCCGCCTCGCCGGCGCGCGCCAGGTGGTGTCCGACGAGGCCGGGGTCGCTGCTCGGGTGCGCCATCAGCGCGGCCGCGAGGTGGGCGTGCTCGGCCGGCGTGGCGGCGACGGGCGGGCCGGACCAGGCCAGGCCCACGCGCGTGCCGCGCGCCGCGCCCGACGCGCGCAGCTCGGCCAGCAGCGCCAGCGCCTCGTCGCTCGCCGGAGCCAGGCCGGCCAGCGCGCACACCACCGCGCTCGGCACCGGCCCGGCCGCGCGCGCGAGCCAGCGCACGACCTCGTGCGACGGCGCGGTCGCCGCCGCGCGCAGCGCGACCTCGGCAGCGCGATGCGCGCGTCGACGCCGCCGCCGAGCTCGTCGAGCGCGCGCAGCGCCGGGCTCGGCGCGCCGGCGTGGGCCAGCACCAGCAGGAACGGGCCGTCGAGCTCGCGCAGCGCCGGGAGCAGGCGCGCGCTGTCGGCGTCGGCCCGGTCCCACCCTTCGACCAGGACCGCCAGCGGCCGCAGCGCCGACAGCGCGACGCTCAGCCGCTCGGCCAGGCGCTCGCGCCCGAGCACCTGGTCGCGCCCGCGGCGATCGTCCTCGCCGCGCTCGACGCCGAGCACGTCGAAGAGCGCGTCGAAGGCGTTGTAGGCGACCAGCTCGCCGTCGCCGGCGCGGCTCCGCAGCGTGGTCCAGCCGGCCGCGTCGAGCGCGCGCTCGAAGCGCGAGAGCGCCGCGCGCGCCGCCTCGGGCGGCCCTCGAGCGCCACGCGCAGCGCGCGACCTTCGGCGGCGCTCGCGCGCGCGGCCTCGAGCGCCGCCAGCGGAGCCTCGAGCGCGCCGTCGGACCAGGCCTCGGCGGCCTCGCTCGGCGCCGCGCCGAGCCGCGCCAGCAGCGCGCGCGCTCGGTCGCTGGCGCGGGTCGGTCGCCAGGAGCTCGCTCGCCAGTGCCGCCAGCGCCGCCAGCGGCCCGCTCCGAGCGGCGTCAGCTGGCGCGGTTGGTCGATGCGCGCGCCGAGCAGCAGCTCGGCCAGCATCATGCCCGCGGCCCACAGGTCGACGGCCGGGCCGGTCGGCTCGCCGCGGCGCTGCTCGGGCGCCATGTAGCCGGGCGTGCCGACGCCCGCGCCGTCGCCGGCGCCGGGCCGCACCGCCAGCCCGAAGTCGAGCACGACCACGCGGCCCCTGGCGGTGACGAGCACGTTGCTCGGCTTGATGTCGCGGTGCACGAAGCCGGCGTCGTGGATGTAGGCCAGCGCCGACGCGAGCTGCACCAGCGCCGGTCGGATGGCGCGCTCGAGCGCCGCCGGATCGAGCGGCGGCCGCTCCTCGCGCGGCGCGCCGGCGTGCGGGACGTGGGGCCTCCGGGCCGCCAGCGGCGCGGCCGCGAGGCCCTCGTCGTCGGCCGTCGCGGTGGCCGTGCGCGCGCCGTCGTCGGCCGCGTCGTCGCGACCGGCGATCGACAGGAACGGCCGACCGCGCACGAGCTCCATGCTGAAGGCCCAGCCGAGCTGCGGGTCGTTCACGAGGTCGTGGAGGCCGACCAGGTTCGGGTGGCGGAGCTCGCTCAGTGCGCGGAACTCGCGCTTCAGCCGCAGCACGCTCGGGCCGCTGGCGGCGCGCTCGCGCAGCGTCTTCACCGCCACCGGGATGCCGCGCACGGGGTCGAACGCGGCATGCACGAGGCCGGTCCCGCCGGCCCCGAGCATCGCTCCGAGCTGCCATCGCGCGTGGGTGTCCACGGCGCGGATGGTGCGCCGCGCGCGGTCCGAGCGTCAATGGCCGCCGGCTCGCCCACTGCGCTTGACCTGCGCGGAGCTGCGCCAGACCTGCGCATCCTCCGGCCGGTCTGGCCGTCCTCAGCCCAGCGGCCGCATCCCGGCGTCGAACGCCGCCTGGACCTCGGCCTCGGCCTCGTGCCAGTCGCGATCGGCATCGCCGTCGGGACGGCCGCGCGCGACCCAACGATGGTAGGCGCGGGTCTCGACGGCGGCGCGCGTCGGGCGGCGCGACTCGAGGTCCTCGAAGTGCTCGCAGCCCGCGCGCGCCGCGTCGTAGGGCGCCCGGCCGAAGGCGTCGTAGCGGCCGAAGACGGCCATGCGGAAGCGGTAGCAGCGCATGCGCAGGGGGCAGTCGTCACCGGGGCAGGCCAAGAGCATCGTCGCTTCCTGCGCCGCGCGCCTCAGCGCGGCAGCTTGGCGAGGCGCGCCTGGGCGATGGCCCAGACGCCGGTCGGACCGTCGTCGACGTCCGCGCGCGCGTCGCGCGCGATCTGCTTGTAGCTCGTGCGCGCGATGGCCGGGTAGCCCAGCGCCTCGGCCATGCGCCCGAGCAGGAGATAGTCCTCGGGGCGGAGGTGCGCGCCGTCGGCGATGGCGCGCCGCATGGTGTCGGCGGCGTCCTTCAGGTGGCCGATCTCCAGCTGCACGTAGGCCAGCGTGTTGAGCGTGGCCGACGCGTGGCCCACGCCGCGCGTCTTCTCGGCCAGCTCGACGGCGCGCTTGGCGTTGCGCTCGGTGGCCTCGCTGGCCACGCCGCGCACGGCCTCGTTCCAGGCGTACTCGTTCATGACGTGATCTTCGCCGGCGGCGACGGCCGTCGCGAAGCGCCTGGCCGCCGCCTCGAGGTCGCCGCGCGCGGCCTCGGCCTTGGCCGCCACCGTCAGCCACTCGTGGCTCTGCGGGTCGGCCGCCAGGCGCGCGTCGACGCGCACGAGCGCCTCGGCGGCGTGCCCGGCGCGCGCCAGCTCGGACAGCTCGAGCCGCTCCTCGTCGGGCGTCTTGTCGCTGAAGCCGGCGATGAGCGAGGCCAGCGCGGCTGGCGCCACGTGGCGCATGAGCCCGAAGACGGCGACGGCGCGCTGCTCCTTCGGCCAGTGCGCGATGACGCCGGGCGCCAGCTTCACCGTCTCCGGGCTCGGCGTGCTGCCGCCCAGCGCGAACCAGATGGCGGCCGACACGAGGTCGTCGCGCGTCGCCTCGCGGCCGGTGATGGGCCAGAGCTCGCCCGGCTGCACGCGCGACCGATCGGCCGACGCCAGCTCGCGCGCCCAGTCGAGCCACACGCGCGCGGCCGCGAGCTCGTTCTTCGTGGCCAGGATGCGCGCGCTCGCCGAGCTCTGCCGCGTCCTGGAACGACACCAGCCGCAGGCCCGCCGGCGTCTTGGCCCAGAAGGTGTCGATGCGCATCGGGCTGCCGCCGAGGTTGGCCTCGAGTCGCACGCGATAGCCGGTCTGGTCGTCGCCGACCGAGCTCACCGTGCCGATCGACAGCAGCATGTCGATGCCGGCGGCCGCCGTGCCCATGCCGCTCGTGCCGTCGTCGGCCGCCGCCGCCGCGCCGCTGCCGACGTCGTCGCCGCGCGCGTGATCGGGGTGGATCGCCGAGATGAGCGCCGGCACCGGGTCGTCGTTCGGGCCCACGCCGGCGAGCCGCACGTAGACGGATCGCAGCGCCTTCTCGGGCGTCGAGAAGTCGTCGCTACCCACGACGACGTGCACGCGCGGCGCGAGCTCGGCGATGGTGCGCGCGTAGGCCGACTCGGGCATGCGCTCCAGCGTCGCCGCGGCCAGGCCCGCGGCCTCGGGGTAGTGGCGCGTCAGCATGAGCGAGGCGATGGCCGCGCTCAGGTAGGCGCCGGCGTCGCCCTTCAGCTGCGACACCTGCCGCAGCGCCGCGGCCGGCGACTGATCGATCGACACGGCGGCGAGCCACATGGCGCCGGTCGCGACGCTCATCGCCAGGCTCGGGCCGTCGGCCACGAGGTCCTTCACGCGGCCGGCGCGCCACAGCGCCTTCAGGTAGGGCTCCTTGGCGTCCTCGACCGACTCGTCCTTCACCAGCTTGCGGTAGACGTCGATGGCGCGATCGACGTCGGGCCCGCTCGAGTCGAGCCGCGCCCGCGCGCCGCGCTCGAGGATCTGGGCCAGCTTCAGGCGCGCGCGCGTCCAGGTCGGGAAGCGCTCGCTCAGGCGCTCGTACGCCTTCACCGCGGCGGCGCGATCCCAGCCCTGGACCATGCTCCGGCACAGCGGGTCGCCCGAGGCGATGAAGGCCTGCGAGAACGCCGCCAGGCGGCTCTTGGGGTCGAGCTTCACCGCCTTCTCGGCCTCCGTGCGCGCGGCCGGCGTCACGCCCAGATCGCACAGCGCCAGCGCCAGGCGGGCGCGCGTGCCGGCGTCGTCGGGGTGCGCCGCGAGGTGCTCGGCGAAGCGCGCGAGGCCGCCCTTCACGTCGCCCTCGGCGACGAGCGAGCCGGCGGCGTGGCGGAAGACGATCTTGTGGACGTTGCCGGTCAGCGCGTCGAAGGCCTTGCGGAAGGCGGTGACGTCGTCGCTGGTGTAGTCGAGCTTGCCGAAGTCGAGCGTCACCTCGGCGGTGGCGACGCCCACCTCGCCGGGCGCGGCGGCGATGGTCTGGGTCCAGCGCGCCGGTCCGAGCTGGATGGTCTCGCTGCCGGCGCCGGCCGCCAGCACGAAGCCGAGCGGCGCCACGATGCGCGCGCGCGACGCCAGCTGCAGCGCCTGATCGAAGCGGTAGGGCAGGGGCTTCCGGTCGTCGTCGACGAGCTCGCTCGGGATGCTGCCAAAGATGTGGCTGCGGGGCAGATCGATGTCGGCCGAGCTGAGGCCGGTCACGTAGCGCAGCGCCTCGTGGCCCTTGGCGCGCACGATGACCGCGTCGGGGGCGCCCTCGACGCTGAGGTCGTCGAAGCTCTTCGTGCCGTGCAGATCCTCCAGCCATCGGCGCGTGAACTTCAGGTCCTGCTGCGGCTTGCCGACCATGGAGCTCCGCACCTGGGAGGCGTAGGCCGCCTCGTAGCGCAGCGTGTCGTCGACCTCGGCGCCGCCGAGCTGCGCCAGCTGGATGGTGGTCTCGGCGCGGAAGCGCGCCGGCCACACGTCGCGCGTCGCGGTCGACACCAGCCCGCTCGTGGCCGGGTCGATGACCAGCGCGCGGCGCTCGAGGTCGCCCGCCGGCAGCGCGCCGGCCGGGTAGTCGGTGGCGGTCGGGTCGATCCAGAAGGCGTCGGCGCCGCGCTGCGCGGGCACATAGACGATGGCGTGGTCGAAGCCGTCGAGCCCGACCATGTCGCTCGGGACGTCGTCGGCGAAGCCGGCCGACAGCAGCGCCACGCGCGCGTCGATGCCGGCCCTCGACAGCCCGTGCACCATGAGCACCGCCATGTCCTTGCAGTCGCCGTACTCGCGTTGCCAGACCTCGGCCGGCGTGTAGGGCACGACCGCGGACTGGCCGAGCTCGAGCCCGGTGTAGCGCACGCGCGCGCGCAGCGCGGTCAGGATGGCGTCGGCCTGCTCGCGCGGGCTGCCCTTCGGCGCCGGCAGCGCGCCGTCGGGCGGCGGGCTCGCCAGCGCCTGCGTGACCGCGCCGTGATACGAGCGCGCCATGGCCTGCCAGGTGCCGCCGGTCGACCAGGCCAGCCACGGGATCTCGGCCACCGTGGTCGGCTGATCGTCCGTGCCGAGGTGCGTCACCACCTCGACGAGCTTGCGACCCGACGGCTGCGACTCGACCACCTTCAGGCCGCGCGCCTCGAAGTTCTTCGCCGTCCAGTGGAGCCCGGTGCCCGGCGCGCTCACGCGCAGCCGCAGCCAGCGCACCGGGAAGTCGGTCCAGAAGTAGTAGCGCGACGACGCCGCCGGCGCGTCGAAGACGGCGCGCTCGGAGCGCACCTCGACGTCGACCTCGAGCGTCGAGCCGCGGCCCACCCCGGGCAGCGGCACGACCAGCTCCTTACGATCGTCGATGACCTGGCCGTGGACCCGCCCGGCCGCGTCGGACACCGTCTTCGGGTCGAGCTGGAGCTCGCGCCCGTCGGCGGTCACGACGCGCGCGCGCACGACCGGGCGCGCCTGGTGCCACGGCTCCCATGGGAAGCTCAGCGTGCCGAGCTGGTCGACGCCCTCGGCGCTCAGCACGCGCCAGATGCGGTGCTCGTGCCGCGTGATGCGCTGCTCGGCGTCGTAGCTGATGGCGACGTCGTCCACCAGCAGCTCGGCCGAGACATGCTCGGGCGCGTCGGGCGCGGCGCGGCGCAAGACGTCGGCCGGCGCGGTGAAGGGCTCGGCCTTCTCCAGCGCCTCCAGCGCCGCGTCGGGCGCAACCGGCTTGGCGGGTGGCGTCGCCGGCGGCGCGGCCGACGCGCTCGCGGCCATGAACGACAACGACAAGGAGACGTGAGCGGCAACGACGGCTAGGCGGGTCACGGGAGCTCCGATGCTGGGGGCGATCGGAAAATAACCCGGGTCGCCGGCGCTGGCGAGCGCCGGCCTGCAGTCGTCGACTCAGAGCCGCGCCGTCAGATATCCGTACCGTTCGCGCCGCCCGACCCGGTCCCGCCCGGGGCAGTGCCGGACCCACCACTCGAGCCTCCGCCCGAGCCGCCACCCGAACCACCGATGAGCTCCTCGCGCGGCAGCGGCTCCATGATGCCGCGCTGGCGGCGCTCGTGGATGCGCAAGAGGATGGCGGCCGTCTCTTCGATGGCGCGCTCGCTCACGTCGATGACCGGCCACAGCGGGTGCTGCTGGAAGATCTCCCGGGCATATTGCAGCTCGCGCACGATGTGATCGCGGCGCGCGTAGTCGGTGTCGTCGGGCATGTTGAGCGCCTTCAGGCGCGCGCGCCGGATGCGGATGAGCGCCCCGGCGTTGATGGTCAGCCCGAAGATCTTGCCCTGCTCGATCGAGTCGATTTCGCGCGGAAGTGGCAATCCCAGCACCACCGGCACATTTGCCACTTTCAGGCCTTTTTGTGCCAGATAGGTCGAGAGCGGCGTCTTCGACGTGCGCGACAGTCCGACCAGCACGATGTCGGCGAGCTGGAGGCCCTGGGCCGACTGGCCGTCGTCGTGCTTCACCGCGAACTCGACCGCCTCGATGCGATCGAAGTAGGCCTGGTTGAGCTGGCCGAGACCCGGCCGCCCGGTGGGCGTCGCCGCCAGGAAGCTCGACAGGCGACCCATGAGGTGGCCGATGAGGTCGACGGTCTCGAGCGCGTAGGCGATGGCGCGCGTCTCGAGCATGTGGCGCTGGTCGGGGTTCACGATGGTGTAGACCACCAGCGCGCGGTCGACCGCGGCCGCCTTCAGCGCCTCCTCGATCTGCTCGTCCTTCCGGAGCAGGCTGAAGATGCGGATCTGCGGCCGCACCTCGCGGAACTGGATGAGCGCCGCGCGCAGCACGCGCTCGGCGGTCTCGGCCGTCGCGTCCGACAGGACGTAGAGGACCTTCGAGGGCTCCGTCGTGGTCGTGGCGTCGGTCATGCGCGCAGCCGGGTCGAGAACCAGTCGATGAAGTCGATCTTGGTGAGGATGCCCACGATGCGGCCCTCGTCCTCGACCACGACCACGCGGTTCTGGCTGAACATCTGCGCCAGGATGGTGGTGCGGTTGTGCGAGGCGACCAGCGCGTACTGGCCGTTCAGGAAGCCGGCGATGGGCGTCTTCAGGTTGGCGCGCTGCTCGATGAGCGCCGACAGCATGTCGACCTCGGTGATGAGGCCGACGACGGTGCCCTTCTCGTCGAGCACCGGCAGCTGCGAGATGCCGAACTCCTTCATGCGCCGGATGACCGACTCGAAGGTGTCGGCGGTGCGCGCCGTGACGACCTCGCGGTTCTGGCGCGCGACGAGGTCGCCGATGGTGTCGCCGGTGGTCTCGTCGGGATCGAGGAAGCCGCCCTCGCGCAGCCACGTGTCGTTGAAGATCTTCGACAGATAGCGCACCGCCGAGTCGGGCAGGATGCACACGATGTGCTCGTCCTTCTTGGTGCGCTCGGCATAGCGCACCGCGCCGCACACCGTGCCGCCGGCCGAGCCGCCGGTGTAGAGGCCTTCCTCGCGCACCACGCGGCGCGTCCACTGGAAGCACTCCTTGTCGGAGACGCGGATGACGTCGTCGACGACCTTGAAGTCCATGGTCGACGGCAGGAAGTCCTCGCCGAAGCCCTCGACGCGATAGGTCGACGCGGCCGGCATCTTCCCCGAGCGGAAGTAGTCGTAATAGACGGAGCCGATCGGATCGATGCCGATGACGCGCAGCGACGGCTTCTTCTCCTTCAGATACCGGCCGGTGCCGGAGATGGTGCCGCCGGTGCCCATCGGCACCACCAGCACGTCGATCTCGCCGCCGGTCTGCTCCCAGATCTCCGGGCCGGTCGACTCGTAGTGGGCCACCGGGTTCGACGGGTTGTGGTACTGGTTGGCGAGGATGGCGTTGGGCGTCTCGACCGCGAGGCGGTTGGCGACGCTGTAGTAGCTCCGCGGGTCCTCGGGCTCGACGTTGGTCGGGCACACGACGACCTTCGAGCCGAAGGCGCGGAGCGCCGCCATCTTCTCCTCGGACATCTTGTCGGGCATGACGAAGATGGTCTTGTAGCCGCGCACGGCCGCGACCATGGCCAGGCCCATGCCGGTGTTGCCCGACGTCGCCTCGACGATGGTGCCGCCCGGCTTGAGCCGCCCCTCGCGCTCGGCGTCGTCGACGATCTTGATCGCCGGCCGGTCCTTCACGCTGCCGCCCGGGTTCAGGTACTCGAGCTTGGCGTAGACCTGCGCGGGCGCGACGTGGGACGCGACCTTGTTGAGGCGCACGATGGGCGTGTGCCCCACGGCGGCGATGACGTTGGGGTAGGCACCATGCATGAGCGCGCGCATCGAGACTCTCTCGGATTCACCCGCTGCGATGACGGCAGCCGGGTCGGCGGGCCGAGCCGCCGGGGACGGGGCACCCTACCGCTCGTGCCGCCTTCTTGGCAATCAACGACCGGAGCCCCCGCGGCTCCGTTGGCGACGCGCGTCGCTCCCGCCCGGCGCGGGCGGTGCTACATGCGCCACTCGATGCCGGCCGTGAACAGGCCGCGGACGAGGCCGTAGTCGACCTCGCCGCCTTGCGTGCCGAGCGTGGTCGTGGCCGAGACGATGTCGAGGTCGACGGTGAAGGCGAGCTTGTCGCTCAGATAGAGGATGACGCCGAAGTCGAAGCCGAGCGAGAAGCCGACCGAGTGTTGGTCGACGTCCTCGAGCTGCGAGCCGTCGAGCACCGCGACCTGCTGGCGCACCGGGTCGGCGTGGCGGAACGCCATCAGGCCGGGGGTGAGGCGCATGAAGAGCGCGCCCCAGGCATCCTCGATGTAGCGCCAGCGCAGGTTGGCGGCGGCGCGGAACTGGCCGCCGGTCGCGAACTCCTTCTCGATGACCTTGAAGTAGAAGCTCGACGTCGACTCGAACATCAGGCCGAGGTCGATGCGCGTCGTGCGCCAGTGGGCGCCGATGCCGAGCACCATGCCCGGGGCGCCGGCGCCTTCGAGCAGCGCCGACGTCTGGTCGAGCGTGAGCGAGTCGGCGAAGGTCAGCCCGGTGTGGACCTCGATCCAACCGGTCGCGGCCGGCGGCGACTTCGGCGCGGTGTAGAGCGGGCCATCGGCGCGCGCGTCACCGCGCGCGGCGAGTGCCACGGCGGATGCGACGAGGGCGGCGGCGAGCGCACGCGACATGCCGGGCACCTTGCCATGGCGCGAACACGGGGACAAGCGCGCTTGTCGCGGGCCGGGCCACGTGCTACCCCGGCCGCGCCATGGGAACCGCGCGCTCGTTCGCTCTCGTCGACCTCTACTTTCCCGCGCACGCGGCCCCGCCCGAGGACGTGCTCGTCGCCGCCGATGCTGCGGGCCTCGACGCCGTCGTGCTCGTGGCCGAGCACCTCTCGGAGCTGCCCAGCGCCGAGACGCTGGCCGCGCTCGCCGAGCGCGGTCGCTGCCGCCTGTACGCCGCCTGCGCCGTCACCGGCGCTGGCTTCCGCTTCGTGCTGCTGACGCCGAACGGCTTCGACGGCCTGTCGCTCGAGTCGATCGAGGCCTCGGGCGATCCCAAGGTGGTGCAGGCCGCGGCGCATGCGCTGGGCGGCGTGGCCGTCCCGGTGAGCCCGCGCCAGTCGAGCTCGGGCGAGGTGGCGCGCAAGGTCCCGCCGCTGCCCTCCGACCCGGTCGGCGTGGTGGCGCTGGTCGCCGCCGGCAGCCGCCTCGGTCGCGACCTCGACATCGAGGACGCCGGCATCGCCGAGCGCCGCATCTTCGCCGCGACCGGCCCGTTCGGCACGCTGGCCGAGCTCGGCCGCTACGCCACCGTGCTGCCGGCCCAGGCCGGCGATCTCGCCACCATCGTGGGCGCGCTCCAGCGCGGCCTCGGCACCGGCATCGAGCTCGGACCCAGGAAGCCCAAGGGCAAGACCCAGGCGCGACCGCAGCGCCCGCCGAGCCCGTTCGAAGGGCGCGAGGCCGAGGCCGCCGAGAGCGCCGACGGCGAGAAGAAGAAGCGCCGTCGTCGTCGCCGCGGCAAGAAGCCGGGCGAGGGCGGGGGCGAGTCGAGCGCAGCGGCCGCCGAGGGCGGTGGTGGCGACGGCGGCGGCGACGCTGGCGAGGGCGGCGCAAGCGACGAGTGAATTTGTCACTCTCGTCGATGTGACAAATTCGGGATGCCGATTCAGCCCACCACGCCGCGCGCGACCAGCTCGGCGAGGATGGCCTTGGCGTGCGCCACGTCGCCCTCGACCCAGCGATCGAGCAGCGCCACGCGCACGTCGTCGGGCAAGGTCCACAGCGCCGGCTCGAGCTCGCCCTCGAGGCGCTCGCGCAGCTGCGACATGAGCAGCGCGAACGCCACCGACACGTTCAGCGACTGCACGAAGCCGCGCATCGGCAGCACCACGCGCAGGTCGGCCGCGGCCGCGAGCGCCTCCGACACGCCGCTGCGCTCGTTGCCGAAGGCGACCACCAGCGGCCGATCGAGCGGCACCTCGGCCACCGGCACGGGCGGCGTCGGGCCGTCGAGCGCCGTCACCGCCAGGCGGTAGCCGGCCGCGCGCAGCGCCGTCACCGCGTCGCCCGGGGTGGGGTGGGACGCGAGCGTCAGCCAGCGCTCGGCGCGCATCGAGGTGGCGCGACCGAGGTCGGGCATCCGGCCGTGCTCGGGGACGATGTGCAGGTCCTGGAGGCCGACCGCGTCGGCCGAGCGCGCGCAGGCTGCGATGTTGTGCGGGTCGTGGAAGTGCTCGAGCAGCGCGGTCAGGTGGCGCGTGCGGCGCGCCAGCACGCCGCGCATGCGCTCGAGGCGGCCCTCCGAGAGGTAGCCGCCGAGGAGCTCGGTCATGCGCCCGGGCTGGAACGCGGCGGCGCGCGGGTCGGGCGAGGTCGACATGGCGTGTCCCTTACGGTGGTCCCGTCCTGCCGACAAGCGCGTCCCGTCGGCGGTGGCTTTCCGCCCAGTGTGGCCCGCCGGCCGGTCGCTCCGGCCCGATCGCGCCGCCGGATCGGCGCTGGTGCCGGGGGCTCGCACCCGCGCTCACAGCGGCCGCGGCCGGCTTGGACGCGGGCTGGCACGCGAGGTGCTGAGACGCACGGCCGGAGGACGGAATCATGGTGGACAAGTACGTCTATGCGTTCGAAGAGGGCCGCGCCTCGATGCGCGACCTGCTCGGTGGCAAGGGTGCCAATCTCGGCGAGATGACCCATCTCGGACTGCCCGTGCCGCCGGGCTTCACGATCACCAGCGAGGCGTGTCGCTACTACTCGGCCAACGGCCGGATGCCCGACGGGCTCATGGACCAGGTGCGCCAGGCCATGGCGGACCTCGAGCGCAAGATGGAGCGCCGCTTCGGCGACGGCCAGCGCCCGCTGCTGGTGTCGGTGCGCTCCGGCGCCGCCATCTCGATGCCGGGCATGATGGACACGGTGCTGAACCTCGGCCTGAACCCGACGACGGTGCGCGCGCTGGCTGCCGACAGCGGCGACCTGCGCTTCGCCTGGGACGCCCATCGCCGCTTCGTGATGATGTTCGGCGACGTGGTCCTGAATGTGCCAAAATCCAGCTTCGAGAAGATCTTCGGCGACGCCAAGAATGCCGCCGGCGTGAAGCTCGACACCCAGCTCAGCGCCGCGGCGCTCGAGCAGATCGGCAAGGACTTCCTGGCGCTGGTGCAGGAGAAGACCGGCAAGCCCTTCCCCATCGAGCCGTGGGCCCAGCTCGAGGCCGCCATCGGCGCGGTCTTCGACAGCTGGAACAACGAGCGCGCGCGCGTCTACCGGAAGTCCGAGAAGATCCCCGACGCCATGGGCACGGCCGTGAACGTGCAGGCCATGGTGTTCGGCAACCTCGGCATGGACTGCGGCACCGGCGTGGCGTTCACGCGCGACCCGGCCACCGGCGAGAACAAGATGTACGGCGAGTACCTCATGAACGCGCAGGGCGAGGACGTGGTGGCGGGCATCCGCACGCCGGTCCCCATCGCCGCGCTGCGCGACGAGGACCCGGCCGTCTACCAGGCGTTCGTCGACATGGGCACGCGCCTCGAGAACCACTTCCGCGACATGATGGACCTCGAGTTCACCATCGAGCGCGGCAAGCTGTGGATGCTGCAGTGCCGCGCCGGCAAGCGCACCGGCACCGCCGCCGTGCGCATCGCGGTCGAGATGGCCAACGAGAAGCTGCTCACGAAGGAAGAGGCGGTCGCGCGCGTGAAGCCGGCGCAGATCGATCAGCTGCTGCACCCGCGCATCGACGACGCCCAGCTGAAGACGGTGAAGGCGCTGGCCAGCGGGCTCGCGGCGTCCCCCGGCGCCGGCGTCGGCCGCATCGCCTTCGACGCCGCCACCGCCATCGCGCGCGCCGCGGCCGGCGACCCGGTCATCCTGGTGCGCGAGGAGACGAACCCCGACGACGTCGGCGGCATGCTGGCCAGCAAGGGCGTGCTGACCGTGCACGGCGGCAAGACCTCGCACGCGGCGGTGGTCGCGCGCGGCTTCGGCATCCCCTGCGTCTCGGGCGCCGAGGCGCTGGAGATCAACCACGAGAAGCGCACGCTCCGCATCCACGAGAAGGTGATGAGCGAGGGCGACTGGATCACCATCGATGGCACCACCGGCCACGTCTACGGCGAGCGGCTGAAGCTGGTCGAGGCGCGCGTGTCGGGCCACTTCGGCGAGCTCATGACCTGGTGCGACGAGCTCCGTCGCCTGGGCGTGCGCGCCAACGCCGACAACCCCAACGACGCGCGCCGCGCCGTCGAGCTCGGCGCCGAGGGCATCGGCCTGTGCCGGACGGAGCACATGTTCTTCGAGCGCGATCGGCTGCCCATCGTGCGCGAGATGATCCTGGCGCGCGACGAGCACGACCGCGAGGCGGCGCTCGAGAAGCTGCAGGCCGTGCAGCAGCACGACTTCGAGCGCATCTTCGAGGTCATGCAGGGGAAGCCGGTGACCATCCGGCTCATCGACCCGCCGCTGCACGAGTTCCTGCCGAGCTACGAGGAGCTGACCAAGCAGGTCACCGAGCTCAAGCTGGCGTCGAACATCCTCCAGGGGCACGCGCTGGCGACGGTGCTCGAGGAGCGCCAGGCCATGCTGAAGGCGGTCGAGTCGATGCACGAGCAGAACCCGATGCTCGGGCTCCGCGGCGTGCGCCTCTCGATCGTGTTCCCCGGCCTCGTGGCCATGCAGACGCGCGCCATCCTGCTGGCGGCGGTGCGCGTCAAGCGACACGGCGTGCCGGTGCACCCCGAGATCATGATCCCGCTCATCAGCCACGTGAACGAGCTCAAGGTGGTGAAGCAGCAGCTCGAGAAGGTGGCCCGCGAGACGCTCGAGGAGGCGGGCGTCGACGTGCCCTACACCTTCGGCACCATGATCGAGATCCCGCGCGCGGCGCTCACTTCGGGCGAGATCGCCGAGCACGCCGCCTTCTTCAGCTTCGGCACCAACGACCTCACCCAGACGACGTACGGCTGCAGCCGCGACGACGCCGAGGAGAAGTTCCTGAAGACGTACGTGCAGAAGGGCATCCTGCCGGCGAACCCGTTCGAGACCCTCGACCCGATCGGCGTCGGACGCCTCATGCGCTTCTCGGTGCAGGAGGGACGCGCGGTGCGGCCCGACCTGAAGTGCGGCATCTGCGGTGAGCACGGCGGCGACCCGGCCTCCATCGCCTTCTGCCACGAGCTCGGCCTCGACTACGTGTCGTGCTCGCCGTTCCGCGTGCCCATCGCGCGGCTGGCGGCGGCGCACGCGGCCATCAAGGAGCGCCAGAAGGCGAGCGGCGCGAGCGCCCAGCGCTCGGGCGAGTAGCGCGTCTCGAGCGAGCGCGAGCCCTTCGCGGGGCTCGTGCTCGTGGGCTCGTGCTCGTGGGCTCGTGCTCGTGCTCGTGCTCGTGCTCGTGCTCGCGCGGCCTGTCAGCGGCAGGGGCGCGTGCCGGCGCAGCACGAGGGGACCTCGGAGAGGACCCTCGGGCTGTAGCCGACGATGCGCCCGCGCGCGTCGAGCGCGATCTCGCAGCAGGCCTCGAGCGCTTCGCGCAGCTTGGCGCGGCCGCGCTGGACGCGCGACTTCATGCCCGAGAGCGAGATGCCGAGGAGCTCGGCGGCCTCCTTCTGGGTGAGGCCCTCGAGCTCGGTCAGCGTCAGCGCCTCGCGGTAGGGCGAGGGCAGCATCGCCACGAACGGCGCGACGTAGCGCGCGAACTCGTGCGCCACGGCGTCGTCGTCCTCGGGCTCGACGCCGGGCTCGACGGCCGCGGTCGCGGGCTCGGCGGCCGGGCCCGCGCTGGCGTCGTCGCTCTCGCTCGGCTCGGCCAGCGGATGGCGCGCCGCGGCGCGGCGCTGGTCGGCGATGGCGCTCCTGGCGACCTGGTAGACCCAGGGCCCGAAGCGCTCGTCCTCGCGCAGCCCCGCGAGCCCGCGCTGCATGCGCAGCGCGACCTCCTGCAGGACGTCGTCGACGTCGGCCGGGGCCGGCACGCGGCGCGCCACGAACGGCCGGAGCCGCGCCTCGAGATCGCGCCACGAGCCGCCGTAGTCCGACGTGATCACGCCGCCGCCTCGCCCGTCATCGGCTTCCGCGCCTGGATGTCGGCCGACGCCACGTAGTCCTCGGCGCCGGTGCCGGGGAACCACTCGCGGATGTACTCGCGGCTCCCCGGCTTGGCCGTGACGCGCACGTCCTTGAAGCCGGCGCCGGCCAGCAGCGCCTCGATGGTCGCCGGGCTCACCGACTGCGCCACGCAGCCGGTCAGCGCCGCCACGTCGTGGGCCAGCGCGTCGGGCAGCGGCTTCAGCGCCACCACGTCGGCGATGGCCAGGCGACCGCCCGGGCGCAGCACGCGGAAGGCCTCGGCGAAGACCGCCGCCTTGTCGGGTGAGAGGTTGATGACGCAGTTCGAGAGGATGACGTCGACGCTCCGGTCGGCGACCGGCAGGTGCTCGATCTCGCCCAGCCGGAACTCGACGTTCCGGGCCTCGACGCGGGCGGCGTTCGCGCGCGCGCGGCTCACCATGTCGGGCGTCATGTCGACGCCGATGACCTTGCCGGTCGGGCCCACCGCGCGCGCCGCGAGCAGGCAGTCGAAGCCGCCGCCGGCGCCGAGGTCGAGCACCGTCTCGCCCGGGCGCAGCGCCGCGATGGCCTGCGGGTTGCCGCAGCCGAGGCCGAGGTCGGCGCCCTCGGGCACGGCGGCCCGCTCCTCGTCCGAGTAGCCGAGCTTGGCGCTGCCCTCGTTGGGACCGCAGCAGCCGGGCGCGCAACAGGAGCCGCCCTCGACCCGGGCCACCTTGCCGTAAGCTTCGCGCACGGTGGCGCGGATACCGTCGTTCTTCAGGGTCTCGTTCATGTTCACTACCTCCACATGCAATGACGGAGCGTCGGCGAAAAGGACGCAGGCTCGGCTCGGAGGAGGATAGCCACGCGGTCGGCTCGACGCCGCCACGTTACCAGCCGCGTGCGTGCGCCGCAGCACCCGGTGCGCCGGGCTCGTTCGCGACGCATCGCCGAGCCGAGGCTTGCCGTCGTCGGTGAGGTCTGATAATCGCGCGCACCCCCCGGAGGAGAGGCTCCATGCGCCCGATTTCGCGCTCCTTCGTCTCGAGTGCCGTCGCCGCGGCCACCGCGCTGCTCGGCGCCTGCTCCAGCGCGTCGAGCCCCGGCGCCGCCGCCGATGCGCTGGCCCCGGCCGACGTGCCGACGCTGGCCGCCGACACGACCGCGACCGCGACCAGCGACAGCGCCGCGGTCACCGCGCCCGACGCCGCCGCCGACGCCCAGGCTACGACGACGCCGAGCGACACCGCCGGCGGCGACACGTCGACCCCGGGCGGCGGCAAGGTGGGCGATCCGTGCGCCACCGCCGCCGACTGCGAAGGGCCGAACGCCTACTGCATCGACGGCTTCCCGGGCGGCTACTGCTCGCGCTCGAGCTGCGACACGACCGACTGCCCCGACGGCTCGACCTGCTTCACGGTGGGCGACGAGAGCCTGTGCGTGCAGGACTGCGCCGGCGCCGGCGACTGCCGCACCGGCGAGGGCTACGTCTGCGACTCGGACGAGACCTGCTGGTACTACGACAGCAGCCCGGCCGGCTCGCCCATCGGCGGCCCGTGCAGCCAGGACTCGGACTGCAAGGACGGCGGCGCCTGGTGCTACCCGGCGACGATCAGCGGCGACGCCACCGGCTTCTTCGCCGGCTACTGCATGGCCGACTGCGCGAGCCAGGCCGACTGCCCGAGCGGCAGCATCTGCGACGCCATCTTCTCCGACGGCAGCAAGGCCTGCGTCGCGGGCTGCACCGTCGGCGGCGCCAACACCTGCGGCGCCGGCTATCGCTGCTTCGACCCGGGCATCTGCTTCCCGGGCTGCGTGTCCTCGGCCTGCCCGCTCAACTACGCCTGCGACAGCGAGCAGGACTACTGCACGCCCGCGTGCTCGGCCGACACCTGCCCGGACGGCACCGTCTGCCACGACGACGGCACCTGCGGCGACCCGCCCTGCCAGGACACCGGCTGCGAGCCGGGCTACGTCTGCGCCCAGAACGGCGCGTGCGTGGTCGACGTGTCGGGCGGCCCGGGCGCCGGCCCCGGCCCCGCCTGCCCCGACCTGCCGCAGCGCGACTGCAGCGGCACGGCCGCCTACTGCGGCGAGCTCATCCAGTTCGACCCGAACCTCGGCCCCGGCTACTGGGACTACCCCATCAACGGCGAGACCGACGTCAGCGACGAGTATCGCAGCTGGTCACGCCGCGACCTGCAGATGCTCATCAAGTGGGCGGCCGCGGTGGTCGAGTGCAAGGCCAAGGACTGGGCCGGCGGCAACGGCAAGCCCGACGGCCTCGGCGACATGAGCGAGGCCGACGGCTCGATCCCGGGCACGCGCGAGGGCTCGCCGGGCCACCCCGAGGGCACCCACGAGATGGGCTACGACACCGACTTCGCCTACTTCCAGACGGCGGCCGCGCCCGACAACAAGCTCCGCCCCATCTGCCCGCACCTCGATGCCGGCGGCGCCGAGGCCTATCACTGCACCGGCCAGCCGACGACGCTCGATCTGTGGCGCTCGGCCATGATGCTCGGGACCATGATGACCAGCGGCCGCGTGCGCGTCATCGGCGTCGACGGCAAGGTCGGCCCGCTCATGGAGCAGGCGCTCGACTACCTGTGCGCCAACGACTGGGTGACGGGCGCGGCGTGCACCGGCGACCGCCCGCTCGCCTACGAGGTCACCGACGAGGGGCGCGGCTGGTACCTCTTCCACCTGCACCACATGCACATCAGCTTCGAGCAGGTCGGCCCGTCGGGCGCCCCCAGCCTGACGCCGGCGAAGGCCTGCCTCGCGCCGTCGTGCTCGGGTCGCGGCGATGGCCCCGCGCTCGAGGACCCGCGCGCGAGCCGCGCGACGCTGGCCAAGCCGGCGCGCCGCATGAAGGCCGAGGGCGCGCGCTGACGAAGAAGGCCAGCCGGTGAGCCGCGGTCAGTACTGCGGGACGCCGTCCGGGTAGTAGTACCAGGCGCGCGCGTGGGAGTCGTAGTACTCCCAGCGGCCCTCGTAATAGTAGACCGGGTGGTCCTCGTACTCGACCCACTCATGGCCGCAGTAGGCGTCGTGATAGTGGTGGTCGTGGAACGACTCGGCGATGGCGTTCACGGCCACGTAGGCCGCGACCTCGACCATGGCGCCGAGGAAGTCCCAGCCGGTCCGTCCGCAGCCGGTCGCCCCCAGGCTCAGGCTCACCAGCAGCGCGGCTGCGACCACCCGCGTGCGCGACATCGGCTTGGGTCCTTCGGCAGCGGTCGGGAGCATGTGAAACCTCCAGCGGCCCGGGACGCGTCACGCGCGGCGGAGATTCACGGCATTTTCACGCGGCCGCGGCCCGCGCCCGGGCTCACGTCCGGGGCGTCGGGCGCTTGGCGCGACCCGACGGCGGGCGCGGCGTCCCGCCGGTCGGGGCGCTGCCGGGCGGGGTCGTCGGCGCTCGCGTCGCGGGTCGCGTCGCGGCCTTCTTGGCGGCGGCGGGCGGGGCAGGCGCGGTCGGCGGCGGCGGCGCGACCCAGACGCGCGGCTCGAGCCACAGCACGCCGAGGTCGGGGCGCAGGCGCCAGCCGCCGGGCAGGTGCTCGAGCGCGGTCTCGAGCCTGGCCTGGCGCAGCTTCGTGAGCGTCACGTAGAGGCGGTTGTCGCGCGCGTCCTCGAGCATGCGCTCGCCCGGCCAGCCGGCCTCGCCCAGCGCCGCGGCCGACAGCGTCGTGCCTGGCCGGTCGAGGCGCGCGCGCACGAGCGCCAGGAGGATGCGCGCCAGCGTCGGCTTGCGCGAGAGGTCCTCCCACGGGCTCGCGCCGTCGGGCCCGACCGTGCGCAGCGCGAGGCCGTCGAGCGACATGCACAGCACCGTGCCCTGGCCGGTGGCGGCGGCGACGGCGCGATCGACCAGCGACAGGGCGCGCCGCACGTCGTCGCCGCGCGAGGCGGCGGCCACGAGGCGCGCGCGCAGCGGCTCGGCGCGGGCGCGGCAGGCTCGGCGCCGGCCGTGTCGCCGGTCTGCGCGCGCGAGCGCGTCGGCGATGTGGACGATGGCGCAGAGGCCGTCGCCGGCGATGCTGACGCCGTTCTCCTCGGCCAGGATGGCCGGGTCGAGGCGTTCGAGCTGGGCGCGGGCGCCGCTCAGATCGCCGGCCAGGGCGCGGCGCGCGCCTCCAGCGACTCGACGAAGGCCAGCTCGACGGTCGCGCCGAAGGGCGTGAGCTGGGTGCGCGCGGCGCCGTGCCACTCGGCCGCGGCGGCGTGGTCGCCGCGCTCGAGCTCGACCAGCGTCATCATCGCCGCGCACTGGCCGGCCAGGCGCTCGAAGCCGGTCTTGCCGCGCGCGAACGAGGCCGACAGGTGCTCGCGCGCCGACGCCAGCGCGCCGGCGTCGAGCTCGGACAGGCCGAGGTAGGCGTCGAGCGCGGTCTCGTCGCGCGGCGTGCCGACGTCGCGCGCGATGCGCAGGCCCTCGAGCAGGGCGGCGCGGCCGCGCTCGGCCTGGCCGAGCTGGCTCGCCACGAAGAAGGTGATGCCCATGTGGATGGGCAGGCGGTCGAGCGCGCCGGCCTCGAGGAAGAGCTCGCGACCGCGCTCCATGGTCGAGCGCGCTCCTCGGAGTCGCCGAGCGGATGCGCGCCATGGTGCGGTTGGTGAGCGCCATGGCCTCGACCTCGGCCGCGGCCGGACCGCAGGCGGCGGCGAGCCGCATGGCCTCCTCGTCCTTCTGCGCGGCCGCGTCGAAGCGGCTGTGGTCGAAGGCGTCGCGCCCCTCGTGGACGAGGATGTCGGCCAGCCAGCGCGCGGCGTCGGGGGCGTCGGGCGGGATGGCGGCGCGCGCGCGGGCCAGCGTGGTCAGCGCCTCGGCCTTGCCGCCGTCGGTCTCGAGGCGCGCCGTGAAGATGAGCGCGCGCACCGTGACGGCGAAGTCGACGTCGCGCGCCATGCGGCACAGCGCCGGCAGCTCGCGCAGGCCCCAGGGCGGGAGCCCGGCGCGGCGGATGAAGGTGGCCAGCGTCAGCGCCACGCGCAGCGCCGCCTCGGGCGAGGCGCTGCGGCCGTCGAGCGCCTCGCCGACGATGGCCTGGAGCTGCTCGCGGATGGCGGCGAGCTCGGCCATGGCGGTGGCGCCGCCCCAGCCTCGGCTGGCGCGCTCCAGGCGCTCGGCGCGCTCGACGTAGTGGGCGTCGCGGCGGTTGACGGCGTCGGAGAGGACGCCGAGGGAGGCCGCGGCGTCGCGCGCGAAGTCGCGCACGGTCTCGAGGAGCAGGCCCTCGGAGCCACCGCGCATCACCAGAAGCGAGCGGCGCGCCAGCGTCTCGACCAGCACCAGCGCGTCACGCGGCGTGGTGCCCATGACGGCGCGCGCGGCGGCCAGATCGAAGGCGCCGGTGAGGACCGACAGGCGCGCCAGCGCGGCGCGCGCCTCGGGCGGCAGGAGCTCCCACGAGAAGGCCACCGCCGCGTGCATGCTGGTGTGGCGCCCCTCGCGGCCGCGCGTGGTGGTGGCCAGGACCTCGAAGCGATGCGACAGCAGCTCGAGCAGGCGCGACGGCGCCAGCACGTCGGCGCGCGCGGCGGCGATCTCGATGGCCAGCGGCAGGCCGTCGAGGCGGCGCACGAGCGCGTCGAGCGCGGCGCGCTCGTGGCGATCGTAGTCCGGCCTTGCGCCGGCGCGCTCGGCGCGATCGAGGAAGAGCGCGACGGCCGGGCCCTGCGGGTCGTCGCCGGGCAGCGGGTGCACGATGACGACGCGCTCGCCGGCCACGCCGAGGCGCTCGCGCGAGGTGACGACGAAGCGGCTCTCGGGCGCCAGGTCGAGGATGCGATCGAGCAGCGGGCCGAGCGGGGCGACGATGCGATCGATCTCGTCGAGCACCACGACCAGGTTGCCGCGCAGCGCCAGCGTCGAGCCGAGCGCGCCGGCGATGGCCGCGTCGTCGCGCTTGCCGGAGAGGTCGGCGCCGAGCGAGCGGCCGAGCGTGGTCAGCGCCTCGGCGGCGGTCGCGGCGGCGCCGCTCTCGATGAACAGCACCGGACCGCGCTGGCGCAGGCGCAGCGCGAGCTCGGTCGCGAGCCGCGTCTTGCCGATGCCGCCGCCGCCGGTGAGGGTGACGAGGCGCTCGCCGCTGGCGGCCCAGGCCTCGAGCTGGCCGAGCTCGGCGGCGTGGCCGAAGAGGCGCGTGCGCGGCGCGCGGATGCCGTCCCCGAGCGGGAACCCCGGGTTAGTCACCATCGACGAGCTCCCAAGCGGCGGGGTCGAGCCACAGGACGCCGAGCTCCGGGCGCAGGCGCCAGCCGCCGCGGTCGTGCTCGAGCGCCGCGTCGAGGCCGGCGTGGCGCAGCTTCGACAGCGTCACGTAGAGGCGGTTGTCGCGCGCCTCGTCGAGCATGCGCTCGCCGGGCCAGGCGGCCTCGGCGGCGCGCGCGATGCTGAGCGGCTGGCCGCCCTCGTCGACCTTGGCGCGCACCAGCGCGGCGAACAGGCGCTGCAGCACCGGCTTCCGGCCGAGCTCCTCCCAGCGGCGGCCGATGCGGTAGGCCATGAGGTCGGGTGCCACGCACAGCACGTCGTCGCCGCCGCGCGCGGCGGCCAGCACGCGATCGACCAGCGCCAGGGCGCGGCGCGCGTCGTCGCCGCGCCCTGCATAGGCGGCGAGGCGCTCGCGGAGTCGCGCGACCTCGGCCAGGCGCTGGGCGGCGCCGGCGCGGTCGCCACGGCGGTGGCAGGCCAGCGCGTCGGCGCTGAAGACGATGGCGCGGAGCCCGTCGGCGGTGACGCTGATGCCGTTGTCGCCGGCGAGCTTCTGCGGGTCGAGCGCGCCCGTCAGCGCCAGCGCACCGGGCAGGTCGCCGGCCAGCGCACGGCGCGCGGCCTCGAGGGCGTCGAGGCGCACGAGCTCGAACTCGCTCTCGGACGACGACAGCAGGCGGCGCCCGGCGGCGTGCCAGCGCTCCGCCTCGTCGAGGCCGCCGCGCTCGATCTCGATCTGCGCGAGCAGCGTCGCGCACTGGCCGGCCAGGCGCTCGTGGGCCACCACGGCCTTCTCGAAGGCGGCGGCGGCGCCGTCGCGCGCCGAGGCGAGCTGGCCGTCGTCGAGCTCGGCCAGCGCCAGGTAGACGCCGAGGCCGATCTCGTCGCGCACGCTGCCGACGTCGCGCGCCACGCGCAGCCCCTCGACCAGCGCCGCGCGCGCCCGCCCGCGCTCGCCGAGGCCGCTGGCCACGAAGAAGACGACGCCGAGCTGGAGCGGCAGCTGGTTCAGCGCGCCGGCGGCGACCAGCAGCGCGTGGGCGCGGTCGAGCTCCTCGAGGGCGCCGGCCGGGCGGCCGACGCGCATGCGCGTCATGGCCAGGTTGACGAGCGCGATGCCCTCCATCTCCTGATCGCCGACCGCGGCGGCCAGCGCGCGGCCTTCGCCGAAGCGCGCCTGCGCCTCCTCGAAGCGGCCGGCGATGAAGGCGTGGCGCCCCTCCATCAAGGTGACCTCGGGCAGCCAGCGCGGGTCGGGGCCGGCCACGGCGAGCGTGCGGCGCGCGAGCGCCAGGCCCTCGTCGAGGCGGGCGTGATCATAGAGGAGGCGCGCCGAGAGCAGCATCGCCTTCACCACCAGCGCGCGGTCGACGCCGGCCGCGGCCGCGCGCTCGGCGAGCTCGGCCAGCTCGGGGACGCCGGCGCCGTCGGGCTCGGACACGGCCGCCATGCGCATGCTGGCGGTGCGCGCGAAGGCCGCGCGCAGCGCGCTCTCGATGTGGGTCGAGCCGCCGGCGCCGTGCTCGCGCACGATGGCGCGCAGCTGCTCGTGGAGGTGGCCCAGCGCCCGCGCCGCGACCGCGCCGCCGGTCGTGCGCCGCGCCTCGAGCAACGCCTCGGCGCGCGCGACGAACCAGGCGTCGCGCCGCGCCACCGCCTCGCCCTCGACGCCGAGCGCGACCGCCTGTTCGCGCGCGAAGTCGCGGATGGTCTCGAGCAGGTGCAGGCCAGCGTCGCCGCGGCCCACCACCACCAGCGAGCGGCGGCCGAGGAGCTCGAGCTGCGCCAGCGCGGCCAGCTCGCCGAGGTCCATCACCGCGGCCGCGGCGGCCAGGTCGAACGGGCCGCTCAGGACGCCGAGGCGCGCCAGCGCGAGCTTGGCGTCGTCGGCGAGCAGCGCCCAGGAGAAGTCGACCGCGGCGCGCATGCTGGCGTGGCGCTGGTCGCGCACGCCGGGGCGGTCGCCGGCGAGCACGTCGAAGCGATGGCCGAGCTCGACCAGGAGGCGCGACGGCGGCCACACGTCGGCGCGCGCGGCGGCGATCTCGATGGCCAGCGGCAGGCCGTCCAGGCGGCGCACGAGGTCGCCCAGCGCCTGGCGCTCGCTCGGCGCGTAGGCGACGTCGGCGCCGGCGCGCGCGGCGCGATCGAGGAAGAGCGCGACCGCCGGGCAGCTCGGGCCGCCGTCGGTGGGCAGCGGCGGCACGACCAGCACGCGCTCGCCGGCGACCACCAGGCGCTCGCGCGAGGTGACGACGAAGGCCGCGCCGGGCGCCGCGTCGAGCCAGCCGTCGAGCACGCGGCCGAGCTCGGCCACCACCGCGTCGAGCTCGTCGAGCACCACCAGGATGGGCCCGCGCGCGCGCAGCGCGCGGCCGAGCGCCCGGGCCATGTCGTCGGCGCTGGCGCCGCTGACGCCGGTGCCGAGGGCGCGCGCCAGGCTGGTCATGGCCTCGATGGCGCTGCCGGTGGCGCCGAGCTCGACGAACAGCAGCGGGCCGCGCGTGCGGCGCTGCTCGACCAGCGCGAGCGCGAGCCGCGTCTTGCCGATGCCGCCGCTGCCGGTGAGGGTGACCAGCCGCTCGCCGCCATCGAGCCAGTCGTTCAGCCGCGTGAGCTCGGCGTCCCGGCCGACGAGCGACGTGCCGGGTACGCGGACGTCCTCCACGACGCTGTTGATATCGTCCAAATGTTTGATCTCGCGCGACTTCCCCCACTGGAAGCGCGCCCGGCAAGCTAGCACGACAGCGCGCGCGACGCGAGGTCCGCCGAGGCGATCGGGCCGCCGCGCGCACGCGGGCACCGCGCCGCGCTCGGGCCCCGGCGCGGCTCGAAGTGGCCACGGCTCGACGCGTCGCCTCCGCTCGTGCATCCTCCCCGGCCATGAGCGCATCGTCCCCTGCCGCCTTCCCGACCTGTCGCCATCGCGGCCAGTCGCTGAGCGCCGACACGTACATGTGCGTGCACCCGCAGGTGTTCATGCCCGACGGCGTCGACCTCGCGTCGTGCATGCGCTGCGCCGAGGTGGGCAAGTTCTGCGACCGCGAGCCGGTCGTCGTCGAGCGTCAGGAGTTCCGCACCAAGGACCCGAGCCAGCGCTCGCGCCCCTGGAATCTCGTCAAGTCCCTTGCCGATTTCGTGGCCGACGGCTGCAAGACGCTGAGCCACGAGGACTACCGCGCGCGCCTCCTCGTCTGCACCCACTGCGACCAGCGCCGCGACAACACCTGCAACGTCTGCGGCTGCTACCTGTCGCTCAAGGCGCGCGGGCGCGCGTTCAAGTGCCCGCTCGACAAGTGGCCGAGGATCGAGGTGCCGCCCAAGCCGTCGAAGAAGGCCAAGAAGGCGGCCAAGG
The DNA here is from genome assembly GCA_046351155.1 of Myxococcota bacterium. Taxonomy (GTDB): domain Bacteria; phylum Myxococcota_A; class UBA9042; order PHBI01; family PHBI01; genus JAXLYZ01. The sequence continues at coordinate 172,255 of JAXLYZ010000009.1, read as the reverse complement.
ACGAGACGCCGGCGCCTTAGCGTGCCCGCGCCGTCACTGCTCGACGCGGTTCCGACCCGCGCGCTTGGCGGCGTAGAGCCGCTCGTCGGCGCGCGCGATGGCCGACGCCAGCGGCTCGCCCGGGGCGATGGCGACGACGCCGGCCGACACGGTGATGAGGTCGATGCCCGCGACGCGGACCGCGTCGCTGATCTTGCGGCGCGCGCGCTCGCAGAAGGCCACCGCGCCGCCGACCGGCACCGCCAGGAGCGCGATGAACTCCTCGCCGCCCCAGCGCGCCACGGTGTCGGCGGTCCGCGCGCTGCGCGCCAGCTCGCAGGCGACCTGGCGCAGGACGTCGTCGCCGGCCAGGTGGCCGAGCACGTCGTTGACGCGCTTGAAGTGGTCGATGTCGATCACCGCCAGCGCCAGCGGCGAGTCGCGCCGCGCCGCCAGCTCGGCCTCGCGCGCGAAGGCGCGCTCGAGCGCGCGGCGATTGGGGATGCCGGTCAGCGCGTCGGTGTCGAGCTGGCGCTCGCGCTCGGCCGCCTGGTCGCGCTCGGCGGTGACGTCCTGCCACAGGAGGAGATGGCTCGTGCCGGTGAGCGTCTCGATGGTGCGCACGGTGCGGCGCACGACGCGCCGCCGCGGCCGCGCCAGCACCACCTCGATGGCGCTCGCGCCGAGCTGCGCCAGCGGCACCGCCAGGAGCGCCGCGAGGCCTATCGGATCCTCGGCCAGCGGCGCCAGGTGGGCCGCCAGCTCGGCGCCGCCGAGCCCGACCAGGCGCTCGGGCTCGAGGCCGAACATGGTGTGGAAGGCGGGGTTGGCGAGCACCATGCGCTCGGCGCCGTCGACCAGCGCGACGCCGTCCTCGATGTTGGCCAGCGCCGCCTCGAGGAAGGCGCGGTCGCGCGCGACGGTGTCGAGCATGGTCGCGCGCTCGGTGACGTCGTGGCTCACCACCAGCGCCATCGGGCGCTGGCCGTGCTCGGCCGTGAGCGGCAGCGCGTGCACGTCGAAGATGCGGCTGCCGCGGCGCACCTCGCGCCGTGCCTGCCGGCCGTCGAGCGCCGTGCGGTAGAACGCCACCGTCTCGTCGGCGTCGGCGCCGGTGACGAAGTCGGTGATGCGCCGACCGACCACCGGCACGTCGCCGTAGCCGGCTTGGCGCAGGTTGTCGCCCAGCGCCACGCCGTCGGCCGACACGATGCCGAGCTCCTGGTCGAGCAGGAAGACCGCGGTCGAGGGCAGGTGGGCCACGATGCTCTGGTAGAGCTTCTCGCGGCGGGCGAGCTCGGTCTGCAGTCGATGCGTCTCGGTGACGTCCTCGATCTGGGCGATGACGTGGCGCGAGCGCCCGCCCCCGTCGCGCACCATGCTGGCGTGCACCACGACGTGGGCGATGCGGCCGTCCTTGCGCAGGTAGCGCTTGGCCAGGCGATAGCGCGCGAGCTCGCCGCGCTCGAGGCGCGCCGACAGCTCGAGGTCGGCGGCCAGGTCGTCGGGGTGCGTGATGTCGGCGAAGGTCAGCCCGAGGAGCTCCTCGGCGCTGTAGCCGACGACCTCGCACAGCGCGCGGTTCACGCGCATGAAGCGCCCGTCGAGCCCGACGAGCGCCTTGCCGATCGGCGACTGCTCGAAGGTCAGGCGCAGCACCTCCTCGGTCTCGCGGATGGCGGCGGCGCGCGCGCGCTCGGCGCGATCCACAACCTGGTTGTGGAGTGACACCTCGATGGCGCTGCGCAGCGTCGCCACCGTCAGCGGCTTGTGCAGGTAGGCCACCGGCTGGGCCAGCTTGGCGCTCGCGATGGTCTGGTCGTCGACGTGGCCGGTCACGAAGATGACCGGCAGGCCGAAGCGCTCGCGCAGCCGGCCGGCGGTGGCGATGCCGTCGACGCCGCCGATGTCGACGAGCGCGAGATCGTAGCCGCCCGCGGCGGCGCGCTCGAGCGCCTCGTCGGCCGACGCGGCGTGGCCCGGGACGGCGTAGCCGAGACCGCGCAGCATGATGCCGAGGTTGGTCGCCGCCGCAGCGTCGTCCTCGACCACGAGCACCGTCGGCGCACCGTCGCGGGCCAAGCGACCTCCTCGGAGCCGTGGGGCGCGCTGCGCGCGCCGCCGGGACGCAGGCTAACCCACGGATCGCCCGGGTGCTACCCGCTGCGCGACCTCGACCGGTCCATGGCGATGAGCGCGCACCCCGGTGGACAGCGCGCGCCGTGCCGCGCCGACGCGTTGGTATCTTTCCGCGCCGCGAGCTGTCATGTTGCGAGCACCGAGCGAAATTGCGGCAGCGCTCGACGTCGCGGCAGCCACGCCTGCACACCCCACGACCATCGGGCCGCTGTCCCTCCGTCACGAGGTTCTCATGCGCGTCCAGCTCCACTCCGTGGTGGGCATGGCTCTTCTCCTACCCGCGGCCTGCTCGGCTGACGCGGGACCCGCCGCTCCGGCCCTCTCGATCCAGGTGGCGCCGCTCCAGCTGCCGGCGGTGCAGAACGTCTGCTACGCGCTGGCGGTGCAGAACGAGGCCGGCGAGCTGGTCTGGTCGGAGCGCGACGTGTGCGCCGGACAGTACGGCAACGGCGCCGGCGGCGACCTCGCCTACGTCGGGACCTGCGACGCCAGCGACAGCGTGGGCGCCGACGGCCACGCCATGAACACCGTCACGCTGGCCATCGAGAACCTCTACACCACGACCCACCCGTGGACCGGCGACGCCGCCCAGCCGGGCGACTCAGAGTGGCAGAACCCGTGCATCGACGACCCGGGCACGAGCGCGCTCGAGGGCTGCTCGCTGTCGGTCGACTGCGTCGAGAACGCGGACGCGTCGGTGGTCTTCGACATCACCGTCATGCGCGACGCCAACCAGGGCTTCTTCGACGTGGCCGTGAACTTCGCCGACGTCTTCTGCTCGGCCAAGCTCGACTGCGTGCCGTCGCTCCTCGCCGACGCCGCCGGCGCGCGCGGGCCGACCGCGATCGTGGCCTTCGCCTGCACCTCGGGCCAGGGCGACACGCCCACGACGCTCTATCAGGACGCGCTGGAGATCGACTGCGACGGCACCGATCACGACCACGTCATCCGCCCCATCGGCCTCGGCGGGAACCTCGGCGCGCAGAGCCCGGGCGTCTTCCAGTCGGCGGTCTACTACGGCGCCGAGGAGCTCGACGGCTACGACAAGTGCTACTGGAACACCGCCATCGGCATGGCCTCGGACCTCGGCAGCAACTGCCACCTGAAGACGCGCGCCAGCGCCGCCGAGGCCCCCTTCACGGCCGAGGGCGGCGCCTTCCACTCGCCGGCCGCGCACGCCTACCCGGTCATCGACATCGACGTCGCGCTCACCGGCGCGAGCGGCATCATCTGCGACGCGGCGCCCCATCCGTGGAACGGCACCGGCGCCAGCGCCGGCGTCGCGACGCGCTACACGCTGGTGTCGGCGGCCGCCGGCGAGGCCTTCGACTACGCCATGCGCTGCGGCGAAGCGCCCGCGGCCTCGCCGCTGCCGACCTGCCCGTGCTTCGACACGGCGCGCCTCGATGCGGCTTGGGCCGCGGTCCAGGCGGCCCGCGGGCTCTACAGCGAAACGGACGAATACCAGGAGACGTGCCTCGATCGGACGGTCACCTATTCGAACGCCGTCCAGCACATCTACCAGGTCCAGTCCTTCAGCTACTCCACCGGCCCGAACGGTCTGCGGTCGCTCGCCACCGCCAACTTCTTCGGCTCGGCCATCGATCCCAGCGGCTCGCAGTGCAACATCGACACCCAGCACCAGGGCTTCGATGGGACCACCAGCTTCGACGAGCACCCGCAGGACTTCCGCGACATCACCTTCGACGAGGCCAAGGGCTGCAACGCGCTCGTGAAGGCGTGGGCCGCCGACCACGGCATCGCCTGCACGCAGGACCACCTCCCCTGACGAGGGACGGATCGGTCGCGCCCCCCGCGGGGGCGCGCCGAGCCTCGCAGGGCCGGACCGACGCGAGGTCCGCGGTCAGCGCACCCAGAGCACCAGCTTGTAGAGGCGCGACCAGTCGCCGTAGCTGTCGTTGTGCATCGACGTCATGCGGAAGGCGTTGAGCTCGCCCGCCGCGGTCGGCGCGAACACCTGGGTCCAGGTGAGGTTCACGTCGTAGCCGTTGTTGGCGTTGATGGCCGCCGCCGCGCAGGCATACGGGTAGTAGCTCTGCTCGGTGGCGTCGAAGGACTGATCGTAGGTCGCCTGCGACCAGTGGGTCGTGTCGTAGCAGACGGTGTTGAGCGGCGTCGCGCCGGCGAGTGCATAGAACCAGGTGCCCGAGTCGTCCATGCTGAAGGCGCGGTAGTCGAGGTCGAGCTTGTAGCTGCCGCCGTTGTCGAAGCACACCGCCTTCTCGTAGGCCATGACGTCGCCGTAGGGCGTCGTGCTGTCGGCCCACTCGATGTAGGCGCCGCCGTCGAAGTAGGCCTGCATGTTGTTGAAGCGCCGGGTCATCTGCGCCTCGAGCTGGGCCACGTCGTCGGGCTGGCCGGCGACGAAGTTGATGACGCGCGCCCATTGGCCGCCGCTCATGTCGCAGGTGAGCTGCATCGGGCCGGCGCTCGCGCACGCCGCGCCGTGCGTCGCGTCGGGCTCGAGGCGGTAGCTGCCGTCCGTCTGGAAGCCGGCCGTGTACCACGCGTCGCAGGTCGGGTAGCGCGGCAGCTTGTCGCCGACGTCGCACATGTAGCGCTGCGAGGTGTAGCCCGGCGCCGGGATGTCGTTCCACGCCAACGCGTTGCCGCTGGCGTCGAAGGTGTAGAACATCGAGGCGTCGAGGTCGTTGTCGTTGTTCGGCTCGGCGACGTCGGTCCGGTTCGACACCCAGAAGGGGCCGCCGTCGCGCGCGCGCCAGCCGCAGCTCGCGTTCTGCGAGTGCAGCGGCTGGTTCATGCAGGTGGCGCCCTTCACGCTCGGGTAGATGCCCATGATGTAGAGGTAGTCGGCGCTGCCGTCGGGGCCGAGCGCGGTGCCGGTGGCGACGGCGAAGGCGCTGGCCAGGTGCGCCTTCGAGCGCGGGATGAAGAGGTGCATGCCGCGCGCGGCACAGCTCGCCTCGGCCGCGGCGGCGCCCTGGGCCGCGGGGACCTGCACCTTGTAGAAGGTGTAGCCACCGCCGTCGGTGCTCATGTCGCACCACACCTGCGACGGCGGCGCGGCGCCGGCCGGGCCGTCGGGGTCGATGGTGTAGGTGGTGCTGGCGGTGCTGCCCGCGGCGAGCCAGCCGACGCAGCTCGTCGGCACGTAGCTCTGGCACAGCGGGCCGTAGTAGCCCGGCGCGCACTCGCCGCAGCTCACGGCCGCGCCGCTCGACTCGTCGCAGCTGGCGCCGCTCTGGCAGTGCGCGATGGTGCAGGTCTGGGCGCAGCCGTCGCCCCAGTAGCCGGTCTGGCAGCCGTTGCACTCGACCACCGCGCCGGTGCCCTGCGCGCAGGCGATGACGGCGGCGCAGTGGCCGGTCGGGCAGCTCGAGGTGCAGTCGCCGCCCCAGTAGCCGTCGACGCAGCTCGTGCACGCGCGGCTCCCGCCCGCGTCCTGCGCGCAGGTGACGGTGCCCAGGCAGTGGCCCTGGTCGCACGGCTCGGTGCAGGCCGCGCCCCAGTAGCCGGCGGCGCAGTCGCTGCAGCTCTCGAGGTCGCCGGTGCCCTGATCGCACACGAGGCCGGCGTCGCAGCCGGGCGTCGAGCAGGCGTCGTCGCAGGTCGGGCCCCACAGATCGTAGTCGCAGGCGAGGCAGCTCGTAGCGACCCCGTCGGCCTTCCGGCAGGTGACGGTGCCGACGCAGCCGGTGTGCACGCAGGTGGTGTTGCAGGTCGCGCCCCAGTGGCCGACGGTGCAGCCGGTGCAGCTCGTGGCCGCGCCCGTCGCCTTGGCGCAGGTCACGGTGCCGGTGCACTCGCCCTGCGCGCAGCTCGCGCCGCAGGTCGTGCCCCAGTGGCCGGGGGTGCAGCCGCTGCATGCGGTGGCCGCGCCCGACGCCTTGTCGCAGGTGACGGCGCCGGTGCACTCGCCCTGCGCGCAGGTGCCGTCGCAGGTCGCGCCCCAGCGCCCGGCGCTGCAGCCGGCGCACGCGGTCGCGGCGCCGGTCACCTGGTCGCAGGTGACGGTGCCGCTGCAGCCGGCGTGGCTGCAGGTGTTGGCGCAGGTCGGGCCCCAGCGGCCGGGCGCGCACGCGCCGCAGGCGGTGGCGACGCCGGTGCTCTGGTCGCACGTCGCGCCCGAGGCGCAGCCGTCGACGGCGCAGCTCTTGTCGCAGGTGTCGCCCCAGTAGCCGTCCTCGCAGATGTCGCACGCGACGCCCTGGCCCGCGCCGTTGCACGTCGCGCCGCTCTGACAGTGGGGGATGCTGCAGGCGATGGTGCAGGTCGCGCCCGAGTAGCCCGGGTCGCACGCGGCGCAGCTCACGGCGACGCCGTTGCTCTTGCCGCAGGTGACGAGGCCCTGGCAGTGCGGCGCGCTGCAGCTGTTGCCGCAGGTCGCGCCCCAGAAGCCGGGCTTGCACGTGGCGCACGCGGTCACGGTGCCCGCGCCCTGAGTGCAGCTGACGCCGCTGGCGCAGCCGCCGGGGTTGCAGCTCGAGGTGCAGTCGCCGCCCCAGTAGCCGGCGGCGCAGCCGTTCGGGCACACGCGGTCGGCGTTGGGGTCGTCTTGCGAGCAGGCGACGGCGCCGAGGCAGTGGCCCTGCTCGCACGAGGTCTCGCAGGTGTCGCCGCTCCAGCCCGCGACGCACGCCTCGCAGCCGAGGATGGCGCCGGTCTGGTCGTCGCACGCGACGGCGTGGCTGGCGTCGCGGAAGCAGGTCGCGCTGTCGCACTGGCTGGTGCAGTCGGCGCCGAAGAAGCCCGCCGCGCAGCCGCTGGCGCACACGCGCTGCGAGCCGTCCTGCGCGCAGCTGGCGAGCCCGCCCTCGCAGTTGCCGCCGTCGCAGGTGGCCTCGCAGTCGGCGCCGCGGTAGCCGTCGGCGCAGGCGCTGCACGCGCGCTGGGTGCCGTCGACGGCGTCGCAGGTGACCTGGCCCTGGCAGTGGCCGACGGCGCAGCGCTCGGCGCAGCCCACGCCCCAGTGGCCGGGCGCGCACGGCGAGCAGCTCTTGCCGTCGCCGCTGTAGCCGACGTCGCAGGCGCAGGTGTAGCCGCCGTCGCTGTTGCTGCACGAGGCGTGGTCGTCGCAGTCGTTCTGGCCCAGGCACTCGTCGACGTCGCCGTCGCACGACGGCCCGGTCCAGCCGTGGGCGCAGGCGTCGCAGCTCCGGCTCTGGCCATCGGCCTGCGCGCAGGTCACGTGGCCCGGGCTGCAGTGGCCGACGTCGCACGCCGACTCGCAGCTCGCGCCCCAGAAGCCGGGCGCGCACGCGCAGGTGTGGCTGGCGACGCCGTCCTGGCAGGTGCCGCCGTTCAGGCACGGGTCGGGCGTGCAGTCGTCGTCGTTCACGGCGCAGGCGGCGCCCGAGAAGCCGTCGGCGCAGTCGCAGGCGAAGCCGTTCGGCTGGTCGGTGCAGGTGCCGCCGTTCAGGCACGGGTTCGGCGCGCAGTCGTCGACCTCGACGCAGCTCTCGCCGTCGGCCACCTTGCCGACGGGACAGCCGCAGTGCCCGGCGCCGTCGCAGAAGCCGCTCGCGCAGTCGTCGGCCGCGGCGCAGCCTCCGCCCATGGCGCAGCCGCCGCAGGGGCCGCCGCAGTCGAGGCCGGTCTCGCCCTGGTTCTGCGTCTGGTCGTCGCAGGTCGGGTCGGGCTCGGGCGTCGGCCCGGCCTTGTCGCTGCCGCCGCACGCGGCGAGGGTCAGGGCGAGCGTGCAGAGGGCGGACGCTGAAGGACCTGCGCGACGGAGCATGACGGTCTCCTCGATTCTGGGTCTTCGTCCGGCGACGCAAGTAGCGGTGTGCTCGCGCGGATCGAAGTCGCCCGAGCCTACCATCGACGGGCGCAGAATTCATGGCTAGACCTGGACGATGCAGCGAGCCCGTCGAACATCTCTCGTCGCCGCGCTGGTCGGCGCGACTTGCACCATCGGTTGGATGAGCGCGGTCGGACCGCCGGCGGCGCTGGTCGGGCTCTTCGACCCGGACAGCGAGCCGACGCTGTCGCTGGACGGCGGCATGGTGCTCGAGCTCGTCGTGCCCGGCGCCTTGCGCGAGGCCGAGGTGGCGGTGCTCGGCGACGAGCTCTCGCGCGCGCTGCCCGACGCCGACGTGGTCGCCGAGCCCGACGCGCGGCGCGTGCGCGTGCACCCGCACGACAGCAGCGAGGCCGGTCAGCGCCTGGTCGAGCAGGTGTTCGCCAGCGAGCGCGCCGAGCTCGTCATCGCGCCGATCGTCGCCGACCCCGACCGCCTCGAGCCGTGGGCGCGCTTCGCCGAGGACCACGCCGAGCTCGGCGCGCGCGGCCGGCCGGACGCGCTGGCCGAGGCCGACACGCGCGCCGAGCTCGACGCCTTCGTGGCGCGCGCGGGGCCGACTGCGCCGCGTGCAGGGTCGGCGCCGACGAGGCGCTCTTGCCCGAGCCGAGCCAGGAGTGGCGGGACGGCGTCGAGACCGGCCGCACGACCTGGCGCGCGCGGCTCGTCTCGCGCGCCGCGCCGACCATCGACGACCGCGACATCGTCGGCGCCGAGGTCGGGCTCGACGAGCGCAACGCGCCGTTCGTCATGTTGCACCTCCGCGCGCGGGCGGCGAGCGCTTCGAGGCGCTCACGTCCGCGCACGTCGGCGACTACGTGGCCATCGCGGTGGAGGGCGTCATCTGCAGCGCGCCGCGCGTGATGAGCCCGATCAGCGGCGGCGCGGTCATGATCAGCATGGGCTCGCGCGGGTCGCCGTCGTCGATCATGGCCGAGGCGCGCGCGCTGGCCGCCTACCTCCAGCCGCGCGTGGCGCTGCCGCCGGGCACGACGCGCGCGTGGCAGGCCTTCGCGGCGGCGGCGCCGGCCGCGGTCCTCGGCGCGCGCCGTCACCGCGCTGGGCGTGGCGCTGCTGGTGCTGGCGCTCGGGCTCCTGGCCGGGCGCCTCCTGCGCTTCGAGCCGGCGCCGGCCAGCGCGACGTCCGGTCGCTCGGGCGTCGCGGGGATGGGCGCGGCGGCGCGCGCGCTGGGCGTCACGCTCGCGCTCGTCGCGGCCGCGGCCGCGCTCGGCTGGCTGCCCTTGCCCATGGTCGACGGCGACCTGGTGCCGCCCGAGGCGCGCGCGAGCTTCGGCGTCGGCGCGCTCGGGCTGGCGCCCATCCTCACGGCCAGCCTCCTGGTGGCGCTGGTCGTGGCGCTGGTGCCGCGGCTCCGGCGCCTGCGCGGCGGGACCTTCCTGGCGCGGCGCGCGCTGGCCCCGGCCTGGCTCGCGACCACGCTGGCGCTGGCGGCGCTCCAGGCCCTGCCCATCGCCACGCTCTATCGCCAGCTGGCGGCCGGCTACGGCGTCGACCCCGGGCTCGCCGGCGGCTTCGCGCTGATGGGCTGCCTCGTGCTCGCGCTGCTCACGCTCTGGGGCGCGGCCGCGCTCATCTCGCAGCACGGCGTCGGCCACGGTCTCGCGGTGCTCCTCACCGGGCTCACCGCGGTCGGGCTCGCGCGCGGCGAGTCGCCGATCGACGCGCGCGTCTGCGTCCTCGGCGCGGCGCTCGGCCTCCTGACGCTGCTGCTCGCGTCGCGCGGCGTGCGCGTCGCGCCCGACGTCGTGCGCCGCCTGCCGCTGGCCGGCTTCACGCCGCTCGATCTCGGCACGGCGCTGCTCACGCTCGTCGCGCTCCTGCCGCCGCTGGCGGCGCTGGCCGACGCCATCGCTTCGATGGGCCTGGCGCTCGAGGTGGCGGTCATGGCGGCGCTCGGGCTCGCCATCGCCTGGCTCCTGCAGCGGCCGCGCTCGCTGGCCGGGCTCGGGCCGGCGACGGCGCTCAGCGTGGCGCTCATCGCCGCGGTTGCGGCCGCGAAGAAGGCCGACCTCAGCGGCGCCGGCGCGGTCGCCACGCTGGCCTTCCTGCCGGTGCTCCTGGCCGCCCGCGGCGGCGAGCTCGCGGCGCGCGCGCGGCTCGGCGCGCTGGTGCGCGTGACCTCGACGGCCGACGTCGATCGCGCCGGGCGCCTGCTCGAGCTGCTCGCGGCCGCCGGCGTGCCGGCCGCCCTGCGCGGTGTCCGCACGCGCGCGCTCCTGCGCTTCATGGGGCCGTGGCTGCCCATCGAGGTGCTGGTGCCGGCGCCCGATCGCGAGCGCGCGGTCGCGGTGCTCCGCGCCGAGGCCGAGGCCGACGTGGTCGGCGCCTTCTAGCGCCTCCCGGACGCTTCGGGCGCCGGGCGCCGAGCGCGCGCGGACATGCTATGGAGTTCAATCTCCCGAGCGCGGAGCGTTCCTCAGCCTATGCGCGCCTCCTCCACCCTGTTCGTGGGCCTGCTCTTGTGCGCGGCCTGCGGCGACGACGCCACGACGACGAGCACCTCGTCCGGCGTCGGCCCGGCCAACCAGCGACCGCTGTGGCCGCTGGTCGCCGGCCTGCGCTTGGCCGACGCGTACGGCCGCAGCTACTACCTGCACCCGGCCAGCGAGCTCGACGGCCAGCGCGTGCTCGCGTACGGCTCGGCCTCGCCGCCGCTCGACCACCCCGACGCCATCCCCGAAGACCCGTGGGACTTCATCTACCTGTCGACGGCCGCCGACGGCGACGTGCTCTTCCACGGCCGCACGCGCACCGGCCTCCTGGCCGAGCCGGTGCTGTTCCTGCCGCACGAGGTGCGCTTCGGCATGGCCTGGGAGGCGAAGGTCGGCGCGCGCACGCTGCGCTTCGAGGTGGTCGGGCGCGAGCCCGAGGTCGAGACGCCCTATGGCCTCACCACCGTCTGGACGCTGGCGTTCCGCGACACCGGCATGGGCCCGGGCTCGGTCCTGTCCCTCGATGGCGAGGGCCACGCGAGCTACGACCCGTCGAGCCAGCCGCCGCCCGAGTACGTGACGCGCTTCGCCGAGGGCTACGGTCCGCTGTCGGCGCTGCCGATGTACGGCCGCGACCAGATCGCGCGCGGCGCGGTGCCCATCGACGACGAGGCGCCCGAGCCCGACGCGCCGAGCCTCGCGCTGACGCCGATCGGCGACGGCCGACCGCTCTTCGAGGGCCTGCTCGTCACCGACGTCAGCGCCGTCGACAACCCGGCCGAGCCCGAGGCCGGGCTGCGCTTCACCGCCTACGGCGCGGCTCTGCTGCCCGTCGGCGGGCACGTCGGCGCGGTCGCCTGCAGTCGTCTCGTGGGCGGCGCGCTGGTCGCGCCGACCGACTGCGACGAGCGCGGCGAGGGCATCGCCATCGGGCCGGGAGGCGACGAGGCCGGCATCTGGGTGACCGACAGCGGCACGCCGCGCGACTGCGGCAGCTGTGCCGATCTCGACGGCGCCGCGGCCTCGGCCTGTGTCGCCGACTGCGGCGACGAGGGCGTCTTCTTCGGTGAGGACGGCGCGCGCTACGTCGTGACCGAGGGCGCGCTCGGGCAGGTGTCGCTGGCCGGGCCGCTCGGCCGCCTCGGCATCGAGTTCCCGCCCTTCTACTTCGGCTACCAGGACGGCGACCGCCTGACCCTCACCACCTCCGGCCAGCGCGTCGGCATCGTCCACCTGCGCCTCGTCGATGGCGCGCTCGAGGTCGACCGGCGCCGAGCGTCGACGCCCTCACCGGCGCCGTGCACTCGACGACGCCGTCGCCGACGGCAACCACGCGCCTCCCGCACCTGGCCCGACGGCCGCGTCGACCGCCTGATCCCGGCCGACGACGGCTCGATGGCCATCGAGCCGCTCGGCCGCGCCGCGCTGCCGGAGGGGCACGTCCTCACCGGCGCGCTCATCCACGACGGCGCGCTGCTGCTGCTCACCAACCGCGGCTACAGCGGCATGGACTTCGTCGGCACGGTGGACGCCACGGTCGGCGACACCTACGCCTGGACGGCGCGGCTCGCGCCGGGGCCGCGCACGCACGACCCGGCCAGCTGGGGCGCGACGCTCGAGACCGGCTCGGGCGTGGCGCGCGTGTGCTGGCCGCCGCGCGACGAGGCCGCGACGCTCACCGGCTGGACCTGGAACGACCAGCCGGCCGAGGTCGCCACCGCCGCCAGCGAGCCCGACTGCATCTACCTCGCCTGCGCCGCGTGCGGCCTGCCGGCGCGCGTGCGCGGCACGGTGCCCGGCGTCGGCCGCGCGCTGCTCCTCGAGGCGAGCCTCACCACGCCCGACCTGCGCCTGCCCGCCGACCCGGAGGGCTGCCCGCCGTGCATGCGCTGCGACGAGCTCGGCCACCACCCGGCCGACGCCGGCGCGCCCTGCGACGACGGCCTGCCCTGCACCGACGACGCCTGCGACGGCGCCGGCGCGTGCGTCTCGGTGTCGACCTGCGCCGACGACGCCTGCTCGTCGTCGACCTGCACCGCCAGCGGCTGCACCCCGCCCGAGCACGCTCCCGGAGTCTGCGTCATCGACGGCCAGTGCCTCGCGGCGGGCGCCGCCAATCCGGCGAACCCGTGCCAGGTGTGCCGCGCCGACAGCCCGGACGCGTGGTCGCCGCGCGGCTACGCCGAGACTCAGGCGGCCATCGCCGACGAAGGCGCCGCGGTCTGCGCCGATGCACAACTCGGTTGTGTATTGCCCGGCGCCGTGGCCGGGCGCTGCCTCGTGTGCCAGCCCGAGCTCGGCCACGACCTGCGGCCGGCCGACCCGGGGCAGACCTGCGACGACGGCGACCCGTGCTCGACCGGAGACACCTGCGACGCGTCGGGCTTCTGCGTGCCGCACAACTGCAGCGCGTCCGTCACCTGCGCCACGACCATCTACGCGCCGTCGGGCGAGGCCTTCGCGTCGCGCTGCAGCCAGTGCGAGAACCAGGCCGCCGGCGTCGCCTGCTTCGACTGGTCGCGCTGCGACGGCGCGGCCGACTGCGGCGCCCTCCACGCTCAGTTCAGCGACCACTGCGACGGTCAGGGAGCGTGCGTCGATGAAGCCCGTCATCCTCGCCCTGCTGTTCGCGGGCTGCGGCCTCGCCGGCTGCAGCCCGTCCCCGTCGATCCCATCGACAACGGGCTCCAGCACATCGTCGAGTGCAAGAGCTACGTCGCGGCCCCGCGCGTCGGCGCCCTCACGCGCCACCTGGTCATGGTGGCCGACAACCGCGACGTCATCGTCGCGCACCGCTTTCACCGATCCGTCGAGCCTGCGCGTGGCGGGCGTCGCGCTGACGCTCACCGTCACGAACGGCGGCGGCACCGTGTCGCCGACGCGCGTCGTCACCGACGCGTACGGCGAGCGCGCTTCGACTGGCAGCTCGGCAGCACCGGCACCGACAACGCGCTGAGCCTGGTCAGCGACGACGGCTTCTATCGCGCCAGCTACGACCTGGCTCGCGGCGGGCCCGACCCCGCGCCGCCGCTGGTGTCGCGCGCCGTCGCGCTGCCCGCGCTGCGCGACGTGACGCCGCACGATGGCGGCTTCGTCGGCAGCGTGGCGGGCGGGCTCGTGCTCATCGACGCGCGCGGCGTGGTGACGCCCATGCCCACGCGCGGCGAGGCGCTGGTCGACCCGCGCGGGCTGGCCTTCGATCACGACGGCGTGCTGTGGGTCGCCGACCCCGGCCAGCACGCCGTCATGACCGTGAGCGACGGCGTCGTGGCGCGCGCGGTCGACCACGACGACGCGGGCCCCTTCGATCGCCCGCTGGAGATCGCCACCGGCGCCATGCCGAGCCGCCACGGCGGCGGCCAGTGGCCGTGGGCCATGTACGTGAGCGATGCCTGCCGCGGCGCGGTCTACATGATCGACCCGCGCGCGCACGCCGTCATCTCGACGAGCAAGCCGCTGGCCGACGCCGGCGACGTCGGCGTCGCGCCCGACGGCACCGTCTACGCCGTCTCCGGCCGGGCCTGCGACGGCGCGCTGCCCGCGAGCGCGCCCGAGGTCGTGAGCTACCAGGGCGACCTGCCCATCCAGCTCATGAACGCGCCCGGGCCGCTGGGCGACCCGCTGGCGCAGGGCGACGGTGCGCCGCGGGCCCTGCGCGGCATGGCCTTCGACGGGCTCGGCGACCGCTACACCATCTTCGAGGGCGCCGACTCGGAGCTGGTGGTGTACGCGCCCGACCGCGGCGGGCAGGTCACGCCGCGGCGCGTGCTGACGGCCGAGCTCGGCGCGCTGGTGACGGTGACGAGCCGCGGCTCCGAGCTCATCCTGCTGGTGGCCGAGGGCCACTCGCTGCGCACCGCCAGCGGCGAGGTCACCGGCCCGGCCTTGCTCGGGCTCGCGACCGGGCTCGCGCCGTTCGACCTGCCGCCGCCGCTCCTGCCCGCCGTCGAGTGACCCCCGGCGCGCGCTCGCCGGCCGGTCGGCGGTCCAGGCAATCGGAAACAATTTGCCGCGGGCCGCGCCATTGCACGAGATCATCGTGGGGCCGCGGAGCTCCACCGCTCGGTTAGTGCGGACCACGCACGCGCGCAGGCATCGCCGGGTGTAACATGCGCTCGAAGTCCACACGCGGGCTTCGAGCTTCCCGGTCGTGCGAGGCGTCGCGCCGCCGCACCAGTGACGCTAAGGGGGACCCATGCGCCTCGTCGTGGCTTGCCTTGTGCTCTTCGTCGCGCTGACCGCCTCGCCTGCCAGCTTCGCCCAGGCGGACCCGGTGTTCACACCGCCGGTGTTCAGCGAGGCCGGCTGGTCCTTCCTCTACAAGCAGGTGAGTCGCGACGTGGCGCCGGTCACGTTCGACGCCAAGGCGCGCCTCGTCTTCGGCACCTACCACGACAGTCCCGCCACCGGAGAGGTCGTGCGGCGCTCGATCGACGCCGGCTACCTCACCCTCTGGCGCGACGCCGGCTCCGAGGTCTCGGGCGTCCTCGCGCGCGGCGACGACGAGGTCTGGTACGCGGCCATCTCGCCCGGCTCGATCTACCGCGTCGTGCGCCAGGCGGACGGCACCTTCAAGCGCACGACCGTCGTCGGCAAGCTCTTCAACACCAGCCCGCCCGACGACGACCCGGTCGCGCTCGTCGAGGTCCCGACGGGCTACACCGGCCCGCTCGTCCGCGCCGGCGACGTGCTCGTGGCCGACGTCGGCTCGAACTGCGGCGGCAGCAACATGCCCGAGGGCCTCTACGCGCTCACGACGTCGCCGCCCACGCCCAAGAGCAACAACTGCGTGGACGCGACCGGCATCGGCACGGGCGGCAAGCTCTGCAAGATCGTCACGGGCGCGGCGTTCGAGTCGGGCGGTAGCGACGTCTCCGCCCCTACCGACGTCGCGGTCACGCGCCGCAACATCGTCATCGCCGACGCCGGCAAGGGGCTCCTGCGCGTGGTGGTCGACCCGGCGCCCAACGATCGCGCAGGCAAGCTCCTGCCGATCGCGACCAGCCCGGCCTTCGACATGGCCGACGAGCGACCGGTCGCCGTCGAGTGGGACCCGACCACCAGCGACGACGTGCTGGTGCTGCTCCAGGCGGTCGGCGACGTCTTCGGTGCGAGCCGGCTCGTGCGCCTGTCGCCGACCTCGGACCCGAACCGCTACGATCTGTCCGTCGTCGCCGTTGGGCCGTTCTTCACGCGCTCGCCCGACCTCGGGACCTGCGACGACTATCCGTATCAGTCGCTGGCGGTGAGCCCCGACGGATCGCAGATCGCCGTCGTCACCTCCATCGCCGAGGCCACCGACGACCCGACCTTCTTCAACGTCAACACCATCGCCGTCTACGCGCGCTGCTCGACCTTCGACTCGGAGACGACGGCCGACTGCAACGGCGACGGCACGCTCGACGCCTGCGAGATCCGCGGCGGCGCGACCGACTGCGACGGCAACGGCAAGCCCGACAGCTGCGACCTCGCCGCGCACCCCGAGGCCGACTGCGACGGCGACGGTCGGCTCGACAGCTGTCCGCGCTGCGAGATGGACACCGTCTTCGTCTTCGACACCTCGACCACCATGACCGACGACGCGCTGGCCATGTGCGAGTCGCTCGTCAACATCGTCGAGCAGGGACGCTATCGCGGCATCGGCCTGCACCCCAAGGTCTACGGCGTCGACATCCCCGACACCAGCGACGCCCCCTACTTCGAGTGCCTGAAGAAGATCAGCGGCATCCCGGACTACCAGTTCGACACCGTGCTGCGGAACCGCAACAACGCCAGCGGCGGCCTGTTCGGCAACACCACCCCGGAGTTCACGCCGGGCGCGCTCATGCCCGACGGCGGCTGCCCCGCCGCCGAGCGCAGCAACGGGCTCTGCCGCGACGGCACCGGGTACCAGAACTTCACCACCTGCAACCCCAACAGCGCGACGCGCGACACGCCCGAGGACTGGGGCCGCGCCATCACGCTGGTCGCGAGCTCCTACCCGTGGGCTCCGTCGCGCGTGCGGCTGGTCGTCCCGATCTCCGACGAGAGCCCGTTCTGCGGCGCGCCGGCCCTCGACTACCCGGGCGACCAGCTCATCAGCGAGAACGCCATCGAGATCGCCCTCGCCAAGGGCGTCATCCTGTCGCCCATCCTGGGCTCCGGCTCCCAGAGCGTCGGCGTCGAGGCGAGCGGTCCGGGCGGCCCGTGGACCTCGCTCATCCAGCTCGCGCAGGACATGGCCGACGAGACCAACGGCGAGCTGGTCGTGACGCCGGCCGGCGGCGGCTCGATCCTCTCGGACAAGCTCTTCGACGTGCTGCTGAAGGACGCCTGCGGCGCGCCCGACGACTGCGACGACAACGGCGTGCCCGACGTCTGCCAGCAGCAGCGGCCGTGCGACGACAACGACCCGTGCACGCGCGACTTCTGCAACGGCAAGACGTGTGCCCACGAGGCGACGGGCTGCGTCGCCGACGGCGACCCCTGCACCTCCGACGCCTGCGTGCCCGGCCAGGGCTGCGTCTATCCGCCGGCGCCGAACACCACGAGCTGCAACGACGGCAACCTCTGCACCAGCGCCGATCATTGCCAGGCCGGCATCTGCACCGGCTCGACCGTCGCGTGCGGCGCGCCGCCGACCTGCTTCGGCAACGGCCAGTGCAACCCGTCGACCGGGCAGTGCGTGTTCGCGCCGCTGCCGGTGACGGCGGCGTGCGACGACGGCCTGCTGTGCACCAACGGCGACCACTGCAGCGGCACGGGCACGTGCGTGGCCGGCGGCCCCAAGCAGTGCGCGCCGCCCGACGAGTGCCATCAGGCCGGCCAGTGCGACCCCGCGACCGGCGGCTGCGCCTACGCCAACAAGCCCGACCACACCGGCTGCAACGACAGCAACCCGTGTACGACGGTCGACGAGTGCCTGGCCGGCGTCTGCACCGGCGGCACGCCCAAGCCGTGCCCCGGCAGCGAGTGCCGCCAGCCCGGCCTCTGCAGCATCCAGACGGGCGAGTGCATCCCCGGCCCCATCAAGCCGAACGGGACGAGCTGCAGCGACGGCGACCTGTGCTCGCTCGACGACGCCTGCCAGGCCGGGACCTGCGTGGGCGGGACGCCCCGGTCCTGCCCGGGTGCCACCGCCTGCACGCTGGCGCAGAGCTGCAACGCGGCCACCGGCCAGTGCGGCGGCGGCGGCAGCAAGCCCGACGGCACCGGCTGCAACGACGGCAACGCGTGCTCGACCACCGACTCGTGCCAGGGCGGCGTGTGCACCGGCGCCACCTTCAAGACGTGCTCGGGCACCGACTGCCGCGAGCCGGGCAGCTGCAACCCGAGCGACGGCAGCTGCTCGATCGGCCCGCCCAAGCCGCCGAGCACCGCCTGCAGCGACGACAACCTGTGCACCAGCGGCGACCACTGCGCCGCCGGCAGCTGCGTGCCGGGCACACCCAAGGTCTGCGGCGGCGGCGGCCAGTGCTCGCCGGCCGGCACCTGCGACCCGACCACCGGGCAGTGCGTGAGCGGCGACCCGACCGGGCTCGACTGCGACGACGGCGACGCGTGCACGACCGACGACGTCTGCAACCCCGGCGGCGCCTGCGCCGGCGTCCGCATCGACTGCGACACCCCGCCCGGGCCGTGCTACGCGGCGCACGGCACCTGCAGCGGCGGCCAGTGCTCGTACCAGCTCATCGACGGCGCCAGCTGCGACGACGGCGACCCGTGCACCGAGGGCGACACCTGCTCGGCCGGCGGCTGCTCGGGCACGGAGCGCAGCTGTCCGCCCATCGACCCGGCCGATCCCGAGGCCGGCGCGACCGACGCGCAGTGCTACACGCCGGGCCTCTGCGTGGCCGACGACAGCGCGCTCGAGGGCTGGTCGTGCGACTACGACGGCGACGAGCCGTTCGTCGCGGCCGACACGCTCTGCGAGCGCGACGGCGACCCGTGCACGCCGGAATTCTGCAACGGCCGCGGCGCCTGCGTGGACCACGACTCCGCGGGCGGCCCCTACGTCTACTACTGCCCGAGCGACGACCCGTGCCTGGCCGACGCCGAGTGCGACTCGGCGACCGGCGACTGCTTCGACTTCGCGCCGGTCGAGAACGGCGGCGAGTGCGACGACGACGACGCCTGCACCGAGACCGACGCGTGCGTCGACGGGGTGTGCGTCGGCTCGGCCGCGGTGGTCTGCGACGACCTCTCCGACCAGTGCCTGGTCGACGGTCTGTGCGACCCGAGCGACGGCGTCTGCTACTACGACCACGCCGCCGACGGCGCCGGCTGCGACGACGGCAAGCCGTGCACGAGCGGCGATCAGTGCCTGGCCGGATCGTGCATCGGCGCGCCCGACTGCGACGACCACGACCCGTGCACGGTCGACGCCTGCGGCGCCGACGGGAGCTGCGCGTCCGTGCCCGGCAACGACGGCGCCAGCTGCGACGACGGCGACCGCTGCACCACCAAGTCGGTGTGCGCGGCCGGCCACTGCACCGGCAGTGAGCGGCGCGCCTGCTCCGACGGCCTCGCGTGCACGACCGACGCGTGTGACCCGGTGCTCGGCTGCGTGTTCCCGAACGCGCCCGGCGGCACGGCGTGCAGCGACGGCAACGCCTGCACGACGGTCGACGGCTGCGAGAACGGCCAGTGCAAGGGGACGACGCCGAAGCTCTGCCCGACCCCGGCCGACCCGTGCCTCACGGCCGGGACCTGCGATCCGGCCAACGGCACCTGCACCCCGGGGCACGCGCCCAACGGCACCCGCTGCGACGACGGCTCGGCCTGCACGCGCGACGACGCCTGCGTCGACGGCGTGTGCGTCGGCGGACCGTCGCAGTGCGCCGACGGCAACGCCTGCACCGACGACGTGTGCGACCCGACGCTCGGCTGCGTGAACCCGCCGAAGCCGGGCCTGGTGTCGTGCGACGATCAGAACCCGTGCACGAGCGACGACCTCTGCGACCAGGGCATCTGCAAGGGGCGCGCGGTGGCGTGCCTGACGCCGCCCAGCTGCTACGGCAACGGCCAGTGCGACCCCGCCACCGGCGCCTGCGGCTACACCCCGCTCGGCGCGACGGCCGCCTGCAGCGACGGCTCCGCCTGCACCATCGGCGATCACTGCGACGGCGACGGCACGTGCATCGCCGGCTCGCCGCGCACCTGCGCCCCGCCCGGCCAGTGCCAGCAGGCCGGCAGCTGCGACCCCGCGAGCGGCACCTGCACCTACCCGAACAAGCCCGACGACACGCCGTGTGACGACGGCGCGCGCTGCACCACCAAGGACGTGTGCCGCGCCGGCGTGTGCACCGGCGTCGAGACCAAGGTGTGCCAGGCCAGCGCCTGCCGCGAGGCCGGCGCTTGCATCCCGGCCAGCGGCGAGTGCGGGCAGGGGCCGATCAAGCCCAACGGCACGAGCTGCCAGGACGGCAGCGCGTGCACCCTCGACGATCAATGCCAGGCCGGCACCTGCGTCGGCGGCCCGGCCAAGGTGTGCGGCGGCGCGACCCAGTGCCGCACCGGCTCGACCTGCGACCCGGCGACCGGCGTGTGCGGCGGCGGCGCCGACAAGCCCGACGGCACCGCCTGCAACGACCTCGTGGCCTGCACGCGCGACGACATGTGCACGGGCGGCACCTGCGCCGGCGTCGGCGTCGTGTGCCCGCCGGGCGACCAGTGCCACGAGGCCGGCGCTTGCGACGCGACGAGCGGCTTCTGCGTGCTCGGCGCGGTGAAGGTCGGCGCCAGCTGCGACGACGGCGACCGCTGCACGCAGGCGGACGCGTGCGGCGCCGACGGGCGCTGCGGCGGCACGGCCGTCGTGTGCGCGGCCAGCGACGGCTGCCACGTCCCCGGCACGTGCAACCCGGGCACCGGCCTGTGCTCGAACCCGCCGGCGCCGAACGGCACCGGCTGCGACGACCGGAGCGCATGCACGAGCGCCGACCAGTGCCGGAACGGCGTGTGCGCCGGCAGCGCGGTGACGTGCCCGGCGCCGAGCCCGTGCCACCAGCCGGGCGTGTGCGCGCCGGCGACGGGCCTCTGCGCCTATGCGCCCGAGCCCGATGCCAGCCCGTGCAGCGACGGCGACCAGTGCACCCAGGGCGACGCGTGCCTGGGCGGCGCCTGCGTGCCCGGCCAGCCCAAGGTGTGCGCGACCAGCGACGAGTGCCTGGGCGCGGTCGGCTGCGACAAGGCGTCGGGCCAGTGCCTGTTCGCGCCGGCGCACGAAGGCGAGGCCTGCACCGGTGCCAGCGCGTGCGCTGACTACGCGTGCGAGGGCGGCCTCTGCCGCGCGCAGGCGAGCGAGGTGTGCGGCGACCTCGAGGTCGACCTGGCGTTCCTGAACGACCCCCAGGACCCGGGGCCGGACGGGCCGTATGTCGCCGCCGACATCCCGTGCTGGCAGCTCGACTCGTGCGAGCCGGATCCCGACAGCGGCGACGCGCTGTGCATCTTCGGGCCGCAGAGCGGCCTCGGCTGCGACGACGGTGACCCCTGCACGCGCGCCGACGCCTGCGACGACGACGGCTATTGCCGCGGCGCGGCGCTCGACTGCCCCGACGACGGCAACCCCTGCACCGAGCCGGTGGCGTGCGTGAACGGCAGCTGCCCGGCGCCGCTGCCGCTCGAGGACGGCCCGGCCGAGGGCTGCGACGACAGCGCGTGCCCACCGCACGCGTGCGCAGCGGGCCAGTGCCAGGCCGTGGCCTGCGACGAGGTGCTGGCGCCCGAGCTCGGACCGTGCGAGCAGGCGGCGTGCACGCCCGGCCTCGGCTGCCACGCCACGAGCGTCGCGCCCGGCACCGCCTGCGAGGACTTCGACGCCTGCACCGTGGACGACGCCTGCGACGGCAAGGGCTTCTGCGCCGGCGTCGCGGTCGACTGCGGCGTCGGCGACGCCTGCACGAGCCTGCGCTGCGACGAGGAGGTCGGCGGCTGCGTGGCCGACGCGCTCGACGGCGGCGCCTGCGACGACGGCGACCTGTGCACGAGCGACGACACCTGCGCCGGCGGCGCGTGCGCGGGCACGCCCGTGGCCTGCGACGAGCCGCCCGGCCCGTGCTACGAGCCCATCGGCGAGTGCTCGGCCGGCGCGTGCAACTACCAGCTCGTCGATGGCGGCGAGTGCGACGACGGCGACCCGTGCACCAGCGGCGACACCTGCGTGGCCGGCGGCTGCGCCGGCGTGCCGCGCGAGTGCCTGCCCGAGCCCGCCGAGGACGACCCCGACGCCGATCGCTTCGACGCGCAGTGCTACTTCGCCGGCACCTGCGTGCCCGACGACGAGAGCCCGGGCGGCTTCAGCTGCGTCTACCCCGACGACCAGCCGTTCGTCGACGCCGACGAGACCTGCGAGGACGGCGAGGACCCGTGCTCGGTCGAGTTCTGCAACGGTCGCGGCGCGTGCGTGACGGCCGACTCGCAGGGCGACGAGTTCGTCTACTACTGCCCGAGCGACGACCCCTGCCTGCAGGACGCCGACTGCAACTCGGAGACGGGCGACTGCTTCGACTACCCGCCCGCCGAGGACGGCACCGAGTGCGACGACTTCGACGAGTGCAGCGCGGTCGACGTGTGCATCGAAGGCGAGTGCACCGGCACCGAGGTCATCGACTGCGCGCTCGCGGTCGGGCCCGACGAGTGCCTGGTCGACGGCGCCTGCGATCCGCTCGACGGCACCTGCTACTACGACGCGGCTCCCGACGGCACACCGTGCGACGACGGCGTGCAGTGCACCGGCGACGATCGCTGCGTCAACGAGGTCTGCGCCGGGCGCGACGACTGCGACGACGGCAACCCGTGCACGGTCGACGTCTGCGACGACGACGGCGCGTGCACGAGCGCGCCCGGCAACGACGGCACCGCCTGCGACGACGGCGACCACTGCACCGCGCTCAGCGCCTGCTCCGGCGGCGCGTGCGTCGGCACGGCGCTGGTCGTCTGCAAGGACAACTCGGACTGCACCGACGACCTCTGCGATGCGACCTTCGGCTGCTACTTCCCGCCCAAGTCGGACGGCGCGAGCTGCAACGATCTGGATCCGTGCACGGTCGGCGACGCGTGCCGGAGCGGCGGCTGCGTCGGCGCGCCCAAGGTCTGCCCCGCGCCGTCCGAGGAGGACGGCCCGTGCGTGAGCGCCGGCACCTGCGAGCCCGGGACCGGCCTGTGCACGCCGCGTCCGGTCGAGGACGGCACGAGCTGCGACGACCGCCGCGCCTGCACCGGCGGCGATCACTGCGCCGCCGGCGTGTGCGTCGGCACCGCCGTGGGCTGCGACGATCACGACCCGTGCACCGACGACAGCTGCGAGGACTTCGGCGGCTGCGTGCACACGGGCCGGGTCGGCGTCGCCTGCGACGACGGCGACGCGTGCAGCACCGCGTCGGTGTGCGAGCTCTCGGGCGCGTGCGTGGCGACGGCCTACCGCAACTGCCAGGACGACAATCCCTGCACCGTCGACGCCTGCGATCCGAAGGTCGGCTGCCTGAACGTGGCCGGCAACGACGGCTCGGCCTGCGACGATCGCAACGCCTGCACCCACGACGACGCCTGCGGCGGCGGCAGCTGCGTCGGCACCGGCGTCGCCTGCCCGCCGCTCGGCAGCTGCTTCGCGACCGTGGGCTGCAACGCCACCACCGGGGCCTGCGAGTACCGCGAGCTGCCCGGCGACGTGCCGCTGCCCATCCGCACGACCGACCTCGGCACGCTGGGCGGCGCGTCCAGCGCGGCCACGGCCCTCGACGACGACGGCCGCGTGGTCGGCTGGAGCGCGACCGCGGGCGGCGCGCGCCACGCCTTCCTGTGGCAGTCGGGCGCAGCTCCGGCGCTCACCGACCTCACGCCGGCGGCCGGCGACGCGCTGGCGCTCGGCATCGCCGCGTCGGGCCACGTCGTCGGCGTGCTGCGCGACGGCGGCGGCAGCGCCGTCTTCCGTTGGCGCGCCGGCCTGCTCGAGCGCCTCTTCGCGCTGCCGGCGGCCGCCGTCCTCGACGACGTCCGCCTGCTCGGGCCGACGCCCTCGGGTGCCATCGTCGGGCCCGGCGCCACCGGCTTCAGCTTCGCCGCGCCCGGGTCGGCGGTCGTGGCCGTCGCGGCGCCCGGCCCCATCGTCACCGTGGCGGCGCTGGGCGACGACGGCACGGTCGTCGGCAGCTTCACCGCGGCCGACGGCGAGCGCGCCTTCCGCTGGACGGCGGCGGGCGGCGGCGTCGATCTCGGCATCGCCGCGCCGAGCCGCGCGACGGCGCTGAACGCGGTCGGCGACATCGTCGGCGAGCGCGGCGGCGAGGCCTTCCGGCGCAGCGCCGGCGGCACCGTCACCGGCCTCGGCTTCCTGTGCGACGGCGTCGACTGCGGCACGCGCAGCACGGCCCTGGCGGTCAACGACGACGGCGTCGTGCTGGGCGAGGCCGAGGACGCGAGCGGCGACCTGCACGCGTTCCTGTGGTCGGCGACCTTCGGCATGCTCGGCCTCGACGACCTCGGCGGCGGCGAGAGCCGCGCCTTCGCGCTGAGCGCGGCGGGCGAGGCGGTCGGCATCTCGCGCAGCGCCTGGGGCACGATGCACGCCACCTTCTGGGACGCGGGCGGCGTGAAGCACGTGATGGGCACGCTGGTCTACGACGCCTCCGAGCCGGTGGCCATGAACGGCGCCGGCCAGGTGGCCGGGACCGCGACGCGCGACGGCCACAGCTACGCCTTCTTCTGGGACGGCGAGCGCGGCATCCAGGACGTCGGCCACCTCGGCGGGGGCGACGCCAGCGCCGCGGCGCTGAACCAGCTCGGCGCGCTGGCCGGCAGCGCGCTGACCGGCGACGGCGAGCGCCACGCCTTCGTGACCGACGTCCCGAGCACGGCCTGCGTCGTGTGCGACAGCGACGACGTGGCGCCGGCCATCGCCTGCCCGACCACCGGCCCCATCGAGTGCGTGGCGGGCGGTGCCGCGGCGTGCATCGGCACGCCGACCGCGACCGACGCGTGCGGCACGCCGACCATCGAAGGCGTCGCGCCCGAGGCCTTCCCGCTCGGCACGACGACGGTTCCGTTCAGCGCCGTCGACCTTGCCGGCAACCGCGCGAGCTGCACCACGACGGTGGTGGTCGTCGACACGCTGGCGCCGCGCGTGCACTGCGCCGACGCGGTGACGGTCCAGGCCGAGGCCGGCCTCTGCGGAGCCAAGGCGGACGTGACGCCGACCGTCGAGGACGACTGCGACGGCCCCGGCCAGATCGCCGTCGTCGGCCCGCCGGTCGACCAGCTCTACCCGGTGGGCACGAGCGTCGCCACGTTCCTGGCCGTCGATCGGTCCGGCAACCAGGCCGCCTGCACGACCACGGTCGAGGTGGTCGAGGCCGAGCCGCTGGTGATCGACTGCGCCTCCGAGCTCCACCTGGTGGCGCCCGAGACGACCTGCGGCTACCCCGACGAGGTGAGCGCCACGGCGCGCAGCTGCGGGGCGACGCTGACGGTGACCAGCGCCTACGACGGCTTCCCGCTCGGCGAGAGCGTGGTGGTCTTCGAGGCGACGCTCGGCGCGTTCACGGCCAGCTGCGAGACCAAGGTCGTCGTCAGCGACGAGACGCCGCCGCTCGTCGAGTGCGGCCTCCCGGCCGTCACCTCGGTGGTGCCGATGGTCATCGCGCCGAGCGCCTCCGACGCGTGCGGCGCCATCCTGACCATCGAGGACCTCGCGTGCAGCGGCGACGGCTGCCGCGTCGCGGTCCGGAGCGGGCACGTCGTGGTCGACGCGCTGCCCTCGGGCACGAGCACGGTGACGTTCACCGCGGTCGGCACCGACGGCGCCGGCAACGTCACGCGCCGGCCGTGCACGCTCACGGCCGACTTCGACGGCGACCTGGACGCGGACACCGTGCCCGACTCGCGCGACGACTGCCCCACGGTCTTCGATCCGGAGCAGGTCGACAGCGACCTCGACGGCGTCGGCGACGCCTGCGACCCGGACTTCACCGGGGTGCGGGCCGAGGGCGGCGCCGGCTGCGCGGCCGGCGGCGGCGTGGCCTCGGGGCTGGCGCTGACCGCGCTGGCGCTGGCGCTGGCGCGGCGCCGCGCGGCGCTCGAGCGGCGCGCACGGCGGCGAGCCGGTTGAGCGCGTCGAGCGACGGGTCGCCGAACCGCGTTCGGCGAGCCCGACGCGCCGACATCACGCCTCGATCGACGTGACGCCTCGCTCGCGGAGGCCCTCAGCGAGCGAGCGCAGGATCTTCACCCGGACGCCCTCGACGTTCCACCCTGAAAGCGCGGACTGGTCGTCGGTGAGGTCCAGCCATGACGTTGGATCAGAACCAAAGATCCTTGTCGATCGCCCTCACGCAACCGATCGAACCACCCGCTCGGGTCATGAGATGGACGCTAGTGCGGATTCGGATCGAACTGCGCCGAATCGGCGCGCACGATCGATCCCCGGTCGTCACTCGAGCGTCTCGGCCAGCGCCGCGCCGAGCGCGCCCGCCTCGGCCTGGACCGCGTGCAGCGCCGAGGCGAAGCGCGCCACCACCGGCAGCGGACCGTCGACGCGCAGGCCCTGCGGCGTCTCGCGCAGCCCGAGCTTCTCGGCGTAGCCCAGCCGCTTGGCCAACGTCCGCGCGATGCGCGCCAGGCAGGCGACGTCACCGCGCACGCCCCAGGCGATGAACGGCTCGGGCTTCGGCACCAGCAAGAGCGGCGAGATGGCCGTCGTCCAGGTCGGCGTCGCCTCGCGCACGAGCTCGCACTCGGGCGTGGTCTTCACCGCGCCCTCCTCGAGCTCGCACTTCTGGATCGACAGGCGCGCGCCGCTGTGCGCCGCGATGGCCGCCACGCCGCGCAGCGCCGAGCGATCGCAGAAGAGCGATCCGCCCTCGACGAGCAAGGCGCCGCTCTTCAAGACGACGCGGCTCAGCCCGAGCAGCGAGCCGCCCTTGGCGCGGCCGCCGAGCACGCCGTCGACGATGTGCAAGGCCAGCCGCGCGCCCTCGTCGAGCACGATGATGCTGGCGGCGTCGGGCGAGCCGAGGTCGTGGTGGCCGACCACCAGGTCGCGCACCAGCGCCGTCGAGCGCAAGAGCACGAGCCCCTCGTGGACGTGGCGGAAGCCGACGCCGATGGCCACGAGCGTCGTGCCCTCGAGCGCCATCGCGGCGACGCGCACCTCGCTGATGTCGAGGCGCCGCGCGTGCAGCCGCGCGTCGAGCGCGTGCACGCCGTGGCGCGCGCCGCGGATGTGGAAGCCGTCGATCTGGATGTCCGAGGCGCGCACGTCGAGGCCGCTCTCGCCCATGCCGCTGGCGTTGCACGAGCGGATGGCGACGCGCTCGCTGTGCTTCACCTCGATGGCGGAGCGCGCGATGTTGGGCCCCAGCGCCACGCGGTCGAGGCGCACGTCCTCGCTGCCCTCGATGCTCAGGCCGCAGTCGGCCGAGCCGACGATCTGGCCGCCGACGATCTCGGTCTTGGCGCCCGGGCGCAGCGTGAGCGCGGTGGCGCCCGAGTCGAGGAAGTCGCAGTCCTTGAAGCTGGCCCGGCTCGAGCCCACGAGCTCCACGTGCGAGCCGCGCGCGCGCAGGAAGCGACAGCGCTCGGCCATGATCTCCGACTCGCCGTCGACGACCACGGCGTCGCCCTCGACCACCTCGCACTCGTGCATGGCCAGGCGCGTCCCCGAGATTGCCAAAATGCCGCCCGAGCGCTCGAGGCGCACGCGCCGCAGATCGACGGACGGCGTGTCGCCGAGGTCGAAGCCCATGCCGGCGTCGACCACGCGCACGTCGCGCATGCGGATGGAGGCGGCGCGCGCCGACAGCGCGCGGCCGGGCAGCGGCCCGACGTCGACGTCGTCGGCCACGAGGCGACCGCCGCCCAGCACGATGGCGGTGTCGCTCGTACGCGTGAAGTCGCAGCGCGCGAGCTGGAGCGTCGGCGGCTCGGCGACGTCGGGCGGCGGCGCCATGACCACCGCGCGCGCGTTGCCGACGAAGCGGCACTCCTCGGCGCGCAGGAAGTCCTGGGCCACGATGGGCACGCGCCGCGTGAGCTCGAAGGTGATGCCGTGGATGGCGCACGGGGCGCGGCCGAGGATGGCCGGCGCCTCGCCGCCGTCGTCGACGAAGTGCACGCCGGGCGCGTCGGCGATGAGCGCCACGCCCGGCACGTCGACCACGAAGGCTCCTACATAAGGACCGGGCGCCAGGCGGATGATGGTGCCGGGGGCGGGCGCGCGCAGCGCCGCGGCCAGCTCGGCGCCGTCCTTCACGTGGGCCACCGGCAGCTCGAAGCGCGGCGGCGGGATCTCGGCCGGGATCTCGGTCGTCCACGGCACCAGGTTCCAGGGCGAGTCGGGGCGCGAGTGGAGGTCGAAGTAGACGGCGCGCGCGGCCTCGGCGGCGGCCTCGCCGAGCTGGTTCTTGATGCCGACGAGACAGGCCTCGGCCATCGAGAACCAGCCCTTGTGCATGCGCTGCAGCTCGCGCGCCGAGGTGACGACCTCGTTCCAGGCCTCGGCGATGGAGAACCAGTAGGCGGTGTGGCCGCGCGCGCCGAGCACGGCGGCGCGCACCAGGTTCCAGGCCACGTCGGCCGAGCGCGCGGCGGTGCGGCGCAAGAGGATGGCGCGGCGCAGGTCGTTCTCGTCCTCGAGCAGGTCGTCGCGCAGCGCCCGCAGCGCGCGCGCGGTGCCGAGCGGCCGCGCCACCGCGGCATAGAAGCCGCCGTCGTCCGAGCGCCGCTCGGGCATCAGCGACATGACCGCCAGCGCCCGCCGCTGCGCCCGCTCGATCGTGCTCAGGCCATCGAGGGCGAAGGGCGGTCGGTTGTCATGCATGGTGCGCTCCCAGAACGAGGCGCGCCACTTTGCGCGGCTTGGCTGGCGCCGTCAACGAACAGCTTCCATCGGGGCCCCGCCTGGGCATCCGCGCGCACGCCGAATCGATCGTCGCCGCGCCGATCGGCTACGCCCGTGCGTCGAGCGCGGCCGCTACGGTCTTGCCGTAGCGCTCGCGCGCGGCGGCCTCGATGGCGCGCGCGAACGGGTCGTGGTCGCGCAGGATCTGGGCGAAGGCCGAGCGCTCGAGCACGAACAGATCGCAGTGGGTGCGGGCTCTCACCGTGGCGGTGCGCGGCAGCGCCAGCAGCACGGCGATCTCGCCGAAGTAGTCGCCGTCGCGCAGCACGGCCAGGACGTCGCCGGCGGCGTCGAGCACCTCGACCTCGCCGCGCGAGATGAGGAACATCTCCGAGCCGGGCTCGCCGATGCCGACGATGACGGCGCCGGCCGACGCCGCGCGCGGCTTGAGCATGGTGCTGACCTGGCTCAGGAGCACCGGGTCGGCGCCGTGGAAGAGCGGCACGCGGTCGAGCACCTCGCGGTTGACGACCTCGAACCAGCGGCGGCCGTCGCGCGCCATGAGGTCGTGCGCCGCGCGGGGACCCCAGGTGCCGGCCATGTAGTTCGGGAAGTCGTCGGCCGGCGTCTCGGCCCAGGTGTCGAGGATGGGCTGGGCTATCTGCCAGGCGGCCTCGACGAAGTCGGTGCGCGAGAAGAGCGTCGCGTCGCCGAGCATGCAGCTGTAGAGCATGACCTCGTAGCCGGTGCCGCGCGCCGCCTTGAAGGTGGCGTCGTAGCCGAAGCGCATGTGCACCGGCTGGAGCTTCATGCGCGGACCTGGCAGCTTGGCCTGGAGCAGGGTCTCGATGGCCTGGTCGGGCTGCACGTGGAAGACCAGGCGGTTGGCCGACGGGCGCGCGTCGCCGAACATGCCGCCGGGCGGACGCTTGAACTGCACCACCACCTCGGTGCCGCGCTTCCACAGCGCCTTGCCCGAGCGCAGGTAGATGGGCACGCCCTGCCAGCGCTCGTTGTCGATGAGCAGGCGCAGCGCCGCGAAGGTCTCGGTGTTGGAGTCGGGCGCGACGCCGGGCTCGGAGCGATAGGCCGGGACGTCGTGGCCGTCGGGCTTCTTGCCGGCGCCGTACTGCCCGCGCACGGTGCTGGCCAGCACCTCCTCGCGCGAGTAGCGGCGCACCGCCTGCAGCACGGCCGCCTTGGCGTCGCGCACGTCGTCGGCGGCGAACGACTGCGGCGGCTCCATGCACACGTACGAGAGCACCTGGAACATGTGGTTCTGCATCATGTCGCGCAGCACGCCGGCGCGCTCGTAGTAGCCGCCGCGGCCCTCGACGCTGACCGACTCGGACACGGTGAACTGGATGTGGTCGATGTGGTGGTGGTTCCAGAGCGGCTCGAAGATGGCGTTGGCGAAGCGGAAGGCGAGGATGTTCTGGACCGTCTCCTTGCCGAGGTAGTGGTCGATGCGGAAGATCTGGCTCTCGAACCAGTGCGCCAGGATCTGCTTGTTGAGCGCGCGCGCCGAGGCGAGGTCGGTGCCGAACGGCTTCTCGACGATGAAGCGCTTCCAGCCGTGGAGGTCGCGGAAGCCGGCGGCGTCGATGTGGTCGCAGAGCGGGCCGAAGAGCGACGGCGGCACCGCCAGGTAGAAGAGCACGTTGCCGCCGGTCTTGTGCTCGGCGTCGAGGTGCCGCACGCGCTCGAGGAGGCGCGTGAAGGCGGCCGGATCGTCGAAGCGCCCGGGCGTGAAGCACAGCTTGGGCGCGAGCCGCTGCCACGCCGCCTCGTCGAAGGTCGGGCGCGTCGCGAAGGTGCGGACCGCGGCGCTCATGCGCTCGCGGAAGGCGTCGTCGGAGAGCTCGTCCATGGCCATGCCGACGACGGCGAAGCGCGCCGGCAGGAGGCCGTCGCTGGCCAGGTTGTGGAGCGCCGGCATCAAGAGCCGCCGCGTCAGGTCGCCCGAGGCACCGAAGATGACCATGACGCACGGGTCGCCGGGCGGGCTGCCGTCGGCCGACGACACGGCCTGCATGATGCGCGTGAACCCCATCATCCCCTCCTGCGAGAATGTGCCGCCGAAGTGCCATGGCGATGATGGACTATTTCTGCCAAGAAGCGAGCCGAGCCGCGCGCGCAGGACGTCGTCCCGGTGAATCCGGGCGGGTCCGGGCGCGTCGCCGGGCCTCGCCGCGCGGTCGCTCACGCGCCGCGCGCGCATCCAACGGAGAACGCTCCTCCATGCGCAGACCGTCTCGCGCTCCCCTCCTCGCGCTCCTCGCCTCGGCCGTCCTCGCCGCCACGCTCGCCCCGGCCGCCCAGGCCGGCGGGCCGCCGCCGCCCGACGTGCAGGCCATCCTCGACAAGCTGAAGGCCGGCGGCCACCCGACCGACGCCGAGCAGGCGCGGCTGCGCGCGTGGGCCAGCGCCGGCGCCAGCGGCGACACGGGCAGCGGCCCGTCGCTGGCGATGCCGCCCGACGTGCAGGCCATCATGGCGCGGGCGCAGCGCGGCATCCCGCCGACGCCGGCCGAGCGGAAGCGCCTCGAGCAGTGGGCCAAGCAGGCCAAGGCCGCCGTGCCCGACGTCGAGCAGCACCTCGATACCCTCGAGGCCGCGACGCCCGATCACCCCGAGCCGCACGGCAAGGTGGTGTCGCCGTTCCTCGACCTGCAGGTCACCGTGACGCAGACGACGATCGTGTCGGCGCCGTGCTCGGACCCGCAGAAGGGGCGGAGCAACGTGCGCCAGACCATGGCCGGCACCTTCAAGGTGCGCGCCCGCACCGGCGTCCCGGGCGCCGCCGAGTCGGTCACCGCCGACGTGCCGGCGAGCGGTCCGTGGACGCTCACGCTCGAGAGCTTCGACGTCGCCACCATCAGCACGTCGACCTCGGGCTTCGACTGCGACGATGCCGTCGCCGGCACCTCGTCGACCCCGGGCATGCTGCCTCCCACGACCTTCGTCCTCGGCGGCAAGGGGCGGCCGCTGGTGAACCAGCTCCTGCTCGGCGTGTCGCCCGACGTGTCCCTGCCGGGCAACCCGTGGCAGCTCGGCGCCGTGCCCCAGATGGTGGCGGCCGCCAGGGGCGCGACCTTCACGCTCGACGGCGAGGCGCTGCGCAAGATGATCGCCGCGCGCGACATCCGGCCCCTCGAGGGCACGCACCACTACGCCATGGACCCGGGCGGCGGCGCCAGTCAGGACGTCACCACGCGCTTCGCCTTCGCGCCGCTCGGCCCGCCGCCTGGCGAGACCGAGCTCGAGATCGTCTACGTCGACCTCATGGGCAAGGAGTCGGTCGAGGCCTGGAAGCGCTGGGTCCCCGACCTGTGGATGGAGGATGCGAAGGACGTGAAGCTGTTCGGCTCGCCGCGCGACCCGAACCGGCTGGCGCACGCCATGATCAAGGTGAAGGGCGGCAAGCGCGCGCGCCTGAAGGTGCGCCTCACCGACGTCAGCAAGTACCGCGGCATCACCACCAACTACCCGACCACCGGCGCCGACGAGAAGCCGGACATGAAGCTCCTGAACCCGCCGAGCGGCAAGTGGGCGGTGAGCGACGACGGGCAGTCGGCCGAGCTCGCGACGCCGACCGCGGTGGCCATCATCGACATCGCGCCGCTCGACACCGCGGCCGAGGCGCACGTCGAGGCGAGCTCGCTCGACGACGGCTCGCTGGCGCTCGAGACCACCACCCAGCACGCCTACCTGCAGCTGCCGTTCGACGCCGACGAGAACCACATCGCCGACCACTGGCAGGACGTGAACAGCGTGCCGCAGGGCCGCCGCTCGGGCTGGGACGAGGAGGCGCTGCCCAAGCTCAGCGGCCAGAAGGGTGATGGCCTGTCGCTCTTCGAGGAGTACCGCGGCCTCGTCACGCGCAAGCTCGGCGAGCCCGATAGCTCGGCGCGGTGGCATCGCCTGTCGCCCGAGGCGAAGAAGGTCTTCATCTCCGACCAGACCGGCGACGCGCGCGCCAAGGCCGCCTTCGACACCGGCGTCGCGCTCTTCGCGCGCGCCAGCGGCCTCGACCTGACCGTCGTGCCCGAGGCCTACCTGCGCACGCTGACCCACCACCACCACCCGAGCTGGCTCGACTTCAACACGCCCGAGGAGATGGACTCGCGCCACCACACCAGCGTCGAGGACGGGCGCCCGGTGGCGGTGGCGCTGCCGTTCTCCGATCGCAGCGTGCCGCCGCGGCCGGACGAGCTCGGCAAGAACGACGCCGGCGACGCCAACGCCAGCTGCGTCTTCGCCAGCACGCTCGAGGCCGAGGGCACGGCCAAGGGGAACCAGATGGAGCGGGCGCCGATCGACGTCGAGGTGGTGGCGCTCTACCCCGACAACGGCGGCGTGTGCATGCGCTACCGCTCGACCATCTACGCGGTCGGCCCGAAGAATGGCGCGGCCTACCTCGCCGCGCGCGGGCTCAGCGCCGCGACCTACGGCGCCGCCGTCGAGTCCCACTTCGCCGACTACCAGCGGGCGCAGCTCATCTACGCCGTGCTGCACGAGTTCGGGCACGCCTTCGGCGTCCACCACCACGGCCTCGACAAGGCCGCGTGGCACTCGGGGCTCATCAGCTGCCCGGTGCGCTACCTCGATGGCGACGACCGCTGGGACTTCCCGATGTCGCTCGGCGCCTGGGACCCGGCGCGCGGGCCGTGGGTCCCGCCGAGCCAGGCGGCGAGCCTGCGCTACACGCAGTACGACTACGCCGACGCGCCGGCCGCGTGGCAGTCGGACATGGACGCCGACATGCACGCGCCGCCGCCGTCGGGCAATTATGGCGCGCCGGCGGTTCTGCGAGTCGCTGCCTCGGGCTCATGCACCTGTGGGCCGTCGACGGCGACCCGTTCCCGCTGCCGCGACCCTAGCCGACGCGCGCGTCGTCGCGTCACTCGCCGCCCACCGGCTTGCGCCCGCGCGGCGTGGCCTTCAGCTCGTCGGTGACGGCGCGGCGCCACTCCCAGTGCTCGGGGTGGCGAGCGGGGTCATGTCGGCCGGCGGCCGCCGTCGCTCGAGGTCGGCGATCGGGCGGTTCTTGCGCAGCGGCGACTGACCCGCCCGGGCGGCGGTAGGCCTGCATGCGCGCCAGCACGCCCTGCGCCTCGTCGTCCTCGATCATCGGCTTGGCGAGATAGTCGAGCCCCTGGGCCTCGGTCACGGTCGCGCGCCGGTCGGGGTCGGCCTCGGTGGTGCGCTCGACGAAGCGGCTGAACGCGGTCGAGAGCGGCTTCGGTCCCGCCGGTCCGGGCGCGCGCGCCGCGGCGGCCGGTCCGGGCGCGGGAGGCGCGGCGGCCGGTCCGGGACCCGGAGCCGCGACGGGCGCGGCCGGGTGCATGGCCTGGTGCGCGCGCAGTCCGGGGTCCCGGTATTTTGGCATATCCTTCACCGGACCGCCCTGCGTGGTCGTGCCGGTCGACAGCGCGTGCGCCATCTGGCCGAAGGCGTACGCATCGGAGCGCGTCACGTCGCCGCGCGCCAGGCGCTCGGGGGCGCAGTAGGCGCGCGTGCCGCGATTGAACGGCTGGCGGTTGGCGCCCTGGCCGGCCAGCCCGAAGTCGCCGATCTTGGGCGTGAGCGCGGCCTCGTTGCCGCCCAGCAGGACGTTGTCGCCCTTGATGTCGTTGTGGCTCACGTCGTTCTGCTCGAGGTGGGCCAGGCCCTTGGCCGTGCCGCGCATCGTACTGCAGCGCTTGCCGTGGTACTCGGCGTGCGAGATCTGGTTCTCCTGCCACATGCGCTGGAGCGTGTCGGCCGCCCCGGTCGCGTCGCCGCCGGCGGCGCGCTCGCTCAGCGCCTCGGTGACGTGACCGTCGGCGCCGCGCACGGCGCCGGCGCCGGCCACGATGTTGGGGTGGTCGGGGACGAGCTCCTGCATCTCGGCCTCGTTGCAGAGGACCTCCTGCGCGTGTAGAGCTGGTCCGGCGCGTAGGGCGCGGCCGGCCTCGTCCTTCCGGCGCAGGCTCTTGGCGACCAGCGGTGCGGGCGCCCTCGTCGCAGCCGTCGAGCGCGTGCACGTCGCCGTAGGCGCCGCCGGCGCCCAGCCGCTTGCCGGTCTCGTAGCGGTGGCCGCCGACCGTGAACAACGCGTCGGCGCCGAGCTCGACGGTGGGGCCGGCGCCGGGCCGCGCCCGGTCCGGCGCGGTGGGGCCGCCGCGTGACCTGCCGCGGGCGCGGCCGCCGGCGCGGGCGCGGGTGAGCGGCGCGGGCGCGGCGAGCTCGAGCGACGACAGGCGACTGCGGCGCCATCGAGCCCGGCGCGTCCTGGCCGCCGGCCAGCGCAGCCGAGCCGAAGCCCCCGGCCGGAGCCGGCGCTTGGGCCGGCGCCGGAGCCGCGGCGGGCGACGGCGCGGCCGGCTTCAGCGCGGCCTCCTGGGCGGCGAAGCCGAGGCCGCGCAGGCTGCCCTTGAGCTTGGCGCCGGAGGTCGCGGCGGTCGACGACTCGGGCGCCGCGCCGCTGTTCGAGAGCGAGCGGCTCGGGGACGCAAAGAGGTTCGGACGCGACGCGACCATCGGCGATCTCCTGGGAGTCGATTCGGGTGGAGCAAGGCTCGGTTGACTTCGAGCAGGCTAACACCCGGCCCGGAGCCGCTGCCTTCGCCCAGCCTTCGAACTTCCTTCGAATGCTGCGGCAGCCTTCGAAGAATCGGTCGCGACCCGCCCCGGCAGCGGTTGACTCGGGGGCCACCCGCGCCGGAGATTCGCCCTGTGTCCGAGCCGAGCTTCATGCTGCACGTCGAGCGCGTCCAGGCGGGATGCTCGGTGCCGCGCGGGCTGAAGCTCGCGCCGCCCGCCTCGCGCATCGTGCTCGGCCGCGCCAGCGACTGCGACGTGGTGCTCGACGACGTCAGCGTGTCGCGCCGCCACGTCGACCTCGCGGCGCAGGGCGGCTGGCTTCGCGGTGCGCGCGCGCTGTCGGCCGGCGGCTCGACCTTCGTCGACTCGCGCCCGCTGCCGGGCGGCGAGGAGCGCCCGCGTGAGCGAGCAGGGCGCGTGGCTCCAGCTCGGCCGCATCCTCCTGCGCGTGGTGCTGGCGCCGCCGACCATCCCGGTGCACGAGCCGATGGAGCTGCCGGCCGGCGGCCCCTCGCTCGCGGTCGACACGCTGTTGGTCGTCGCGTCCGGCAAGCTGCCGCGCCTCTGGCTCGGCGGTCAGCGCAGCCTGTTCCATCGGCCGGCCGCGTGCTGGCGCGCCTGTGCCGCGAGGCACCGGGCGAGGTCGTGACCCGCGACCAGCTGATGGACGCGGTCGACCCGAGCACGCCACGCGCGCCGGCGGCGCCAGCCTGGCGCAGCTCGTGACCTACATCACGAACGCCTTCGCCGAGGCCCTCGACGACGGTCGCGTGCCGAGACGACCTGCGAGCGGCATCCTCGCGGCGAGCCCGACCTCGCCGGCGAGCTCGCCGGGGCGCCTCGAGGCGCCCGCCGCGCGCTCTTGCGCGCGCTCGTCTCGAGCCATCGCGGGCAGGGCTACAGCCTGCGCGTGCCGCGCTCGGCGGTGAGCTTCCTGTGAGCGTCGCGCCCGACGCCGCCACCGTCGAGGTCGAGCACGATGGCGGTCTGGACCGCGCGCGGCATCGACCCCGATCGGCTCGCGACCGACGCCGACGGCACGCTGCACACGCGCAGCGACGCCGTCGACGGCGCCACCCTCGACGCCTGGCAGGCGCTCGGTCTCGCACCCGACGGCCAGGCCGCCCCGGGTCCGCCGCGGCCGCTGGTCGAGCTCGGCGTGGTCATCGGCGAGGGCGGCATGGGCGTCGTGCGCGCCGCGGTGCAGGCCGCGCTGCGGCGCCCGTCGCGGTGAAGAACTCCACCCCGAGCGCGTCGCGCCGGCGTCGATCGCCGCGCTGCTCCGCGAGGCCTGGGTGGCCGGCAACCTCGAGCACCCGAACATCGTGCGGTGCCGCGCTCGTCCCCGGCGACGCCGGCCGCGCTCGTCATGAAGCGCGTCGAGGGCACGCCGTGGTACCCGCACGCCGCCGGCGGCCGGACGCCATCCACGACCGCGACCTGGAGGTGCTCGAGCGCGTGTGCCACGCGGTCCACTTGCGCTCGCGCGGCGTGCTCCACCTCGATCTGAAGCCGGCCAACGTCATGCTCGGCGCCTTCGGCGAGGTCTACCTCGTCGACTGGGGCATCGCCGTCGGCTACGGCGCCGACCCGCGCCGCCGTGGCTCACGCGCGCCGCCGACCTCGCGACCGTGTGCGGCACGCCCGGCTACCTCGCGCCCGAGATGGCCTCGGGCGACGGGCCCGCCGTCGGCGTCGCGACCGATGTCTACGGCCTCGGCGCGCTGCTCCACGAGGTGCTCACCGGCCGCCCGCCGCATCGCGGTCACACGCTGCGCGACCTCCTGCTGGCCGCCTTCGCCTCGCCGCCCATCGAGTTCGGGCCGGGCGTCCCGAAGGAGCTCGCCGCCATCGCCAACCGCGCCATGGCCCGCGACCCGGCCGAGCGCTACCCGTCCGCGGCCGCCTTCCGCCAGGCGCTCGAGGGCTTTCGCGCGCATCGCAGCGCGGCGCGCCTGACCGAGGACGCCGACCGCCGCCTCGACGCGCTCGTCGCCCGCGCCAGCGTCCGCGCCGGCGTCCGCGCGAGCGCCGACGACGCCGAGCTCGAGCGCCTGGCCGGCGAGTGCCGCCTGGCCTACGACCAGGCGCTGGCGCTCTGGCCCGAGAGCCCCGAGGCGCAGGCCGGCAAGGCGCGCCTGCTCGAGCACCTGCGCCGCGACCAGGCCGCGCGCGACGCCGAGGTGGCGGCGCTGCGCCGGCTCGGGCGCGACACCGACGTCAACGCCAACCGCCTCTCGCGGAGCCGCCTGGCCATGATCACCGGCGCGCTGTGGCTCCTCTGGAACCTCGGCTCGGCCTTCGCGGTGGAGCAGCTCGGCTGGCGCCTCGACTACGCCGCGCTCTTCGCCAGTGCCGGCGGCACCGTCGTCGTGTGCGCCATCGGCCTCTCGCTCTTCCGCCGCTCGCTGGCGACGACCGCCATCGACCGCAGCATCCTCGGCCTCTTCGCCGCCATGTTCGCGGTGGTGGTGCTCTTCTGGATCGGCACCGCCCAGGTCGGCCTCGATCCCATGCGCGCCATCGCCGCGGCGCATCCCTTCTATCTCGCCTTCGCGCTGAGCCTGGCCTTCTTCTTCGATCGACGCTGCCTCCTGCCGGCCATCGCCATCGCGCCGGCGACGCCGCTCGCGCCGCTCGTCCCCGAGCACGCGCTGGAGATCGCCGGCCTGGTCGGCGGCGTGCTCAGCCTGTGGCTGGCGCTCATCTGGCGTCGCCCGGCCACCGCGCCCATCTTCGCCGCCCGCGTCGAGTGACGCGGCCGCGTCGTCGCATATGCCAATGTGACAAAATCGCGGTGCCTCGCGCGGTGAGGCCAATTCCGTCAGAAGGCCTCGGAGCGGACCTGCCACGGCGCGCGCAGCGCGCTCGCAGGTCGGCGGAGAGGCTGCCCGACGGAATTTCCAGCCCTTGTTCTGGGCTGCCACCAGGAGCGCGATGACGTCGCCCTGAACTGCACGAGGTGCGCCTTCATGGTCGCCGCGTCGCCGTCGAACCCGTGGTTGCCCACCGCGGCGCCCGCGCCGTTGACGTCGCCGAGGAAGACGTGGTCGCGCGTGTTGGGCGGGACCATGCGCGTGACGTGGACGCGCTTGTCCACCGGCACGCCGACCATGAAGAGCGCGTCCGCATCGGCGTGTCGTTCGTACGGGTCGCCCTCCTGACCGACGCCGCCGGCGAGGTCACTCGGGGGAGAACACCGCCCACGCGCCGAGCACCCGGGCCGGCCGGCGCGCCGGCACCGCCACCCGGGCCTCCAGCTCGAAGCCGGCCGGCGCGGCGTGTCGCCAGGTGACGACCCAGCCGCCGTGGCCGTCGGGCTCGCTCGTCGCCTCGGCCGCGGCGACCCATGGCTCGGGGTGCTTCGGCGCGAAGTCGTGCGTCGCGGCGAACTCGCGGTAGGAGCGCGCGAGCGCCGCGTTGGCCAGCGGCAGGGCCTTGGCCACGGCGGCTTCGGTCGCGCTCGGCGCGGGCTCGGGCGGCGCCGCGAAGGTCGGGCTGCTCGGGTCAGCGGCCGTCGCCAGCGCGACGACCACGGCGATGAGGAGGCGGTGCATGCGCGGGCTCCGCGGGGCGATCAGCGCGGGAGCCCGCTGACGGGGTCGTGGCCGCCGCGCTCGACCGGCGGCGGCGGCTCGCCGGCGTGGCCGGAGAGCTTGGCCAGCGTGGCCTCGAGCGCAGCGGTGAGCGTGCGCTCGTTGGCCAGATCGGGGTCGTGGGTCTGGCGCAGGATGGACGCCAGCGCGTGCACGATCTGATAGGCGCCCTCCTGATCGTTCTTCTCGTGGTGGAGCGCGGTGGCCGACTTCAAGGCCGTGACCTCGTCGATGAGCAGCGTGCCGCGCACGAGGCCGACCGGTCGATCGGCGGGGGCGACGAGCGCCAGCTCGACCTCGGAGGTCTCCTGCTTGCCGCCGCGCAGCGCATAGCCGATGCGACCCCAGGCGAGCTGGTCGCCGACCGCCAGGCCGGGGCCGGGCAGGCTGTCGGGGCCGGCGCCCTTCAGCGCGACGAAGATGGCGCCGTGGCGCTTCGAGAGGAAGATGGTGGCGATCTTCAGGTGGATGCCGCCGTCGGCGGTCCACTCGAGCATCTGGCCCGGGATGCCGTAGACGCCGGCGATGGCCAGGCCGCGCGACGGCATGATGGTCATCTCGAGGTCGTAGGCGAGCTCGGTCACGAGGGTGTCGAGCTCGTCCTTGAAGACGGTCGTCATGCGCGCGAGGTCGGGGAAGAAGAAGAGGTTGCCGCCGCGCACCGAGCTCACCTTGGTCGCGAGCTCGGCGCCGAACTGCTCGCCGACGCCGATGGTGGTGAGGCCGATGCCGTCCTTCGAGGCGGCCTCGGCCATGCCCATGAAGCTGCCGGCGTCGGTGGCGCCGACGTTGGGGCGCTCGTCGGTGAAGAGCATGACGCGCGTCGTGGCGCCCGGGCGTCGCGCCTCGTGGGCCAGCGCGTAGGCGACCTTCAGGCCCTCCTCCATGGCGGTCGAGCCGGCGCTCTCGATGCCGTCGATGCTCTGGGCCAGGCGCTCCTGCTGGCTGCCCGGCGTAGGCTGGAGCCACACGTGCGAGCGGTCGCCGTAGAGCACGATGCCGAGGCGGTCGTCGGGCCCGAGCTGGCTCGCCAGGAGGCGCAGGCTCTCCTTCACCAGCGTCAGCGGCTGGCCGCTCATCGAGCCCGACTTGTCGACGGCGGCGATGATGTCGATGGGCGGGCGGCGCCACGACTTGTCGAGGCCCGAGGCGAAGCCGAGCTCGACGATGTAGCGGACCTCCGGCTGGACGATGAGCGACCCGGCGCTGGCCTGGCCGGTGATGCACAGGAGCTGCTTGCAGGGCGCGGCCGCGGTGGGCAGGTCGTGCTCGCTGAAGAGGCCCTCGGGCGTGAACACGTTGGGGTGGGGGACCTCGCCGGCGGTCACGCGGTCCCTGAAGAAGGCGATGTCCTGCGCACCGCCCGGCGTCGCGCCGAGCTCGAGGTCGGAGAACTCGAAGCGCATCGGCGCCGGGTCCTTCCGGCGTTCCTCCTCGCGCGGGGTGGCGGCGAGCGCCGTTGGAAGGAACGCGACGAGCGCGGTGGTGAACGCGGCGGACCCGGCGTAGCGCGACATGCTGTCTCCCCGGCCGGGGTGTCGGTCCCCGGCGCATCGCGCCGCCTACGCACGAGCCTCGCCTTTCGATCTGAAATCGTCCGGCCGCTCCGCTCGCGACGCGAGCGGCCGCGCCGTCCCGCCTCACCGTGCGGGCGCGCCGCCGAACACCTCGCTCAGCGGGATGTCGGGCCCGTCATAGCCGGTGTCGTTGCGCGCCTGCGCGTTGGCGCGTTGCGCGTCCGCTTCGCTCGGCATGCCGCCATCGCGATCGTGCAGCTGTCCGTGGCTGACCCCGAGGATGGCCGACACGCGCTCGACTTGTTGTTGCCGCGTGTTCGCTCGACCTTCCGCGTGGTGACGCTCGAGCACTCCCTCCATCACCCGGTCGACCGCGCCCTGCAGCTGCGGATACGACTGCTCTGTGAGCATCGGGAAGTGCTCGTTCACGGCGTTGTAGAGGCCGGTCTGCGTCTCGAGGTTCTCGGACGATCCACCGATGAGCGGGTGGTCCTGGAGGTAGCTCACGATGAAGCGGCGGCCCGTGGCCCGCTCCGAGTCCTGATCGCGCACGAGCTGGAGCCGCGCCTGGCTGGCCAACGAGCTGCGGGCCGCCGTGATGTTCTGGCCCACCACGCGGTTGCCGGCGGCGGCCAGAGCTTTCACGGCGAAGCTCACCGGCTTGTATTCTGGAGCGATGGTCGAGGCCACGCCGTCGGCCACGCTGACGGCCCAGTTGGCCCAGAACTGCACCTCCTCGGCGGAGGTGAAGAGGTTCGCGACGGCGCTGTTCAGGCGGTCGAGCAGCATCGGCACCCAGGTGGCGAGGTTCAGGTCGAGGCGCGTCTCGGCCTGCTGCCGCATGGCCTCGAGCTGCATGGCCAGCTGACCGGGATCCTCGGCGGCCGATTGACCCGGCGCGCCCTGTGGGCCCTGCGGTCCCGGGGCGCCTTGCGGGCCTTGCGCGCCTTGAGGACCTGGCGCTCCCTGCGGCCCCTGTGGGCCCGGTGCTCCCTGAGGAGCGCGCGGGCCTTGCCCGCTGGGACGTCGCGCCGGCGGAGCAGCGCTGGCCGCCACCTGCGGCCCGCCCGTCCGCTGCTGCAGCTGGACGGCCGAGCCCGAGCCGCCGCCCGGGCCGCGGTCGAGCAGGTCGGCCGCCGACTTGCCCTGCACGACGCGGTCGGCGACGGCGTCGGCATGCTGTTCATAGGCGTCGCCGACCCGACCCACGCCGCCCTTCAGCTGGACGCCGGCGCGTTGCTGGATCATGTGGGCCGCCTCGTGGGCCGCGGTGTGGAGCGACGGAGCGCCGCGGAACGCGACGTGGTTCCCGGTCGCAAAGCCGTATGAGCCCATCGCGTCGTTGGCGTCGCGCGCCGCGCCGTCGGTGTGCGCGATGACGCCGGCCAGGTCGTGGTGCCCGAAGGAGCGCTGGATTCGATCCTGATGCGGCATGGCTCCGCCGCCGCCCGCTGTGCCCGCCGCCGCCGCGGAGTGCACGTCGGCGGTCTCCACGGTCGCGGCCCGGCGTTGGACGGGGGGCGTCGTGGGCGTGCTGCGGGCGATGCGCTGGAATGACATGGAGCTCCTGGGGCGAGGGTGGGCGCGACCCGTCGACGTGCGTGCCGCGCGCCGCCGTGCCGTGCCGAGTCCATCCCTCGACGCCCGAACCCCTCCGAACCGAAAGCGCTCGCCTCGCCTCGCCTCAGTGACCTCCCACTTGGCAGCGGCCGAGGATGGCCATGACCGGCGCGAGCTGGATCGACTCGACGCCCGGGCGGGTCAGGTGGAAGCCGTCGGCGGTCCTGAGCGCCACCGGGTCGTCGCTGCCGGGCACGCGCAGCTCGTTCAGCGCGCCGCCGTCGGCGGTCGAGGTGCGCGCGAAGACGTCGACGTACCAGGCGCGGCCGTCGAAGGCCTTCACGCGCTCGCGGATGACGTCGCCCACGACCTTGCCGCGGCGGCGCTTCTCGTCGACGCTGTGGGCGGCCGGGCCGAGCCAGATGACGGCGCGGTGGCGGTCCTTGCCGGCCAGCTCGTCGAGGAAGGCGTCGATGCGGCGCGCGTACTCGACGCGCCACTCGGGGCGGTCGAGCGGGAACCACTTGCCGCCGACCTCGCGCAGCGACTGGCCGTCGTTCGAGCCGATGGCGACCACGAACACGTCCGGGTCGCTGGCGGCCAGGATGGTGCGCGCCTGCTCGGGCCAGTCGTAGTAGTCGAAGCGCGCGAGCCCGCTCGCCGACTTGCCGAGCTTCTCGACCTTGAAGCCGTCCTTGGCCAGGCGCTTGCCCAGCATCGGGCCGAAGACGATCTGCATGGTCGAGCCGCCGATGGCGTACACGAACGGCGCGCTGCCATCCTTCTTACAGGGGGGCGCGGTCGCCGTCGCCGAGCGCGCGTCGATGGGCTTGGCCGGGACCTGCGGGCTCGCGTCGCCGCCGGCTTCGCCCGACCCGATGGGGTCGTCGGGCCGCGGCGGGGTCGCCCGAGCCGCGAGCGGCGCCGCCACCAGCGCCATCGCCATCATCATGCCGTTCCAGCCCAGCCCCACACGCCACCTCCGGTCGCGATGATGACGAAGAACTCGGCCTGCGTCATCCGCCTTTCGAAACGCCGCCATGCCGTGTGCAGGCCCCGACACGCTTGCGTCTGCTCGGCGCTCGGGGGAGAACGCGGGCCATGGCGGTGACCAAGCAGCGTCTCCCGCGCGGCGCCAAAGCGCGGGCCCAGGTCGTGAACGAGCGCCTGGCGGTGGCGATCCCCGAGCCCATCGTCGAGCTCGACTTCGCGACCGCGTGGCAGCTCCTGGTGGCGACGATCCTCGCCGCGCAGAGCACCGACAAGATGATCAACACCATCACCCCCGAGCTGTTCGCGCGCTGGCCCGAGCCGCGCCACCTGGCGGTCGCCGACCTCGACGAGGTCGAGGTGGTGGTGAAGTCGAGCGGCTTCTTCCGGCAGAAGGCGAAGGCCATCGTGACCGCGGCGCAGAAGCTCGTGGCCGACTTCGACGGGGCCGTGCCCGAGACGCTCGAGGACCTGGTGACCGTGCCGGGCGTCGGCCGGAAGACCGCCAACGTGGTCATCGGCCAGGCCTATCGCATCGCCACCGGCATCGTCGTCGACACCCACGTCACGCGCGTGAGCGAGCGCCTCGGCCTGAGCGCCGAGAGCGACCCCGAGAAGATCGAGGCCGACCTCTGCCGCCTCTTCCCGAAGGCCGACTGGATCGACGCCGGCCATCGCATGGTGCTGCACGGCCGCTACCTCTGCATGGCGCGGAGCCCCGACTGCGGCGCCTGCCCGCTGGCCGATGTCTGCCCCAGCACCACCGAAGCCATGACCGGCTCGTGGTCCGAGCGGGCCGCGGCCGAAGGCCGGCGCATCCCGACGCGGAGCCGCGCATGAGCGCTGAAGCCATCCCGACCTCGACCGGCGCGAGCGCCACCGCCGTGACCACCGGCAGCGTCAGCCTGCACACGCGCGGCTTCGGCTTCCTCGAGCTCGACGACGCGGCCGGCACGGCCTTCGTCGCGCCGCCCGAGCTCAACCTGTTCCTGGCCGGCGACCGCGTGCGCGCCGGCAAGATCACCGCGGCCGCCGACGGTCGCCTCACCGCGAGCGCGCTGACGCTGGTCGAGCGCCGGCGGAGCGAGCTCTTCGGGACGGTGGTGCGGCGCTCGGGTCGCACCTGGCTGAAGGTCGATCGCACCGTCGCCAACACCGACTGGCGCCTCGAGGCCCCGCCGGCGACCCTCGCCGAGCTGGCCGACGGCGCCTTCGTGCTGGCGCGCATCGGCGAGGGCACCAGCGCGACCTTCGAGCGCGCCGTCCCCGCGACCGACGTCGGGCTCGAGCGCGTGCGCGTGCGCCACGGCCTGCGCAGCAGCTACCCGCCCATCGACCCCGTCGGGCCGGACGGCGCGGCCGCCGAGTGGCGCCCGTCGCGCGCCGTGCGGCGCGACCTGACCGACGTGCCGACGGTGACCATCGACGGCCCGAGCTCGCGCGACCTCGACGACG
This sequence comes from Myxococcota bacterium, assembly GCA_046351155.1. Taxonomy (GTDB): domain Bacteria; phylum Myxococcota_A; class UBA9042; order PHBI01; family PHBI01; genus JAXLYZ01. Next base: position 128,380 of record JAXLYZ010000009.1, on the reverse strand, counting down.
CGGTGGCGGTGCTGCCCGCCGGCAAGGACGGCGCGCTGCGCGTGCTGGTGTCGATCGCCGACGTCGACGCGCTGGTCGAGCGCGGCTCGCCCATCGACGAAGAGGCGCGCGCCCGCGGCACGAGCGTCTACCTGGCCGGCCAGGTGCTCAACATGCTGCCGCCCGCGCTCAGCGAGGATCGCCTGAGCCTGCTCGAGGGCGTCGAGCGGCCGACGCTGACCGTCGAGATGCGCATCGACCCGGACGGCGTCGTCACCGCCGTCGACCTCTACCCGAGCATCACGCGCACCATCGCGCGCCTCACCTACGAGGACGTCGCGGGCTACCTCGATCGCGGCGACGTCGGCACGCTGCCGGTGGCGGTGCTGCCGACGCTGCGCTGGCTGCGCACGGCCGGCGCGCGCCTCGGCGCCATGCGCGCCGCGCGCGGCGGCGTCGAGATCCTGCGCGAGGACGCCTACATCACCATGGACGACGCCACCGGCGAGCCCACGGCGGTCGGCCAGCGCCACGACGGCAGCGCCAACGTGCTCATCGAGCGCCTGATGGTCGCGGCCAACGAGGCGGTCGCGCGCTGGCTCCACGAGCGTGGCCTGCCCGGCATGTACCGCGTCCACGACGAGCCGTCGGCCGACGCGGTGCAGCTGCTCGTCGAGTCGGCGCGCCACTTCGGCTTCGAGCTCGGCCTCGACGATCGCCTGTCGCCGCGCAGCCTGGCCGCGCTCTACGGGCAGATCGAGGGCACCTCGGTGGCGCCGGCCATGATGACGGTCTTGTCGCGCGCGCTCGGACCGGCGCGCTATACCGTGCACCCGAGCCTCCACTTCGGGCTGGCAGCGCCGCTCTACCTGCACTTCACCTCGCCCATCCGCCGCTACGCCGACCTGGTCGTGCACCGCGTCGTGAAGCGCTACCTGGCCGGCGCGCGCGACATGCAGGCCCACGACGAGCGCGTCGAGGCGCTGGCCAAGCACCTGAACGACTGCGCCTGGCGCGCCACCAAGGCCGAGAACGAGCGGCAGTACATGCTGGCCGCGCGCCTCTTCGCCTCGAAGGTCGGCGAGCGCTTCGGCGGCAACGTCATCGCCGTGAAGCCGTTCGGCCTGGTGGTGCAGCTGGCCGGGCAGGGCGTGAGCGGCACCATCCAGACCGATCTCCTGCCCGACGGCCCGTACAGCCTCGACACCGTGAACTGCCTGGTCGGCGCCAAGCGCCGCTTCGCCGTCGGCGACGCGCTGCTCGTGGTGGTGGTCGGCACCAGCGAAGAGCTCGGCCGCATCGACCTCGGCCTGGCCGAGGCCGAGCCCTCGGCCTGATCCGACCCCGCGCCCGCGCCCTCAGTGGAGGACGACGGGCGGCTTGGCGTCGGGCTCGGACCACGGGCCGCTGACCTCCATGGCGCTCGCGTCGGGGTCCTTCGGATCGACCAACGCCTTGCTCACCGCGGCCGCGAGGTCGGCGCCCTTGGCGCCCCAGAGCCAGGCGCAGGCCGCCTGGTGGACGACGACGTCCTCCTCGGCGTGCTTGATGTCGGCCGCGGCGACCGCCTTCGGGCAGCGCTTGAGGTAGTACGCCTTCACGGCGTCGTCCGCGGCCTCGAGCTTGCCGCCGGCGGCCACGTGGGTCACGCCCGGCACGTCGGACGCGAGCGTGTTCATGCCCTGGCCGAGCGCGAACGCCTCGTCGTTCAGGAGGTCGAGCACGCCGTCGCCGTCGATGTCCTCGAGGCGGCTCACCACCACGCCCGCGCTCCAGCGCTCGACGGTCGTCGCGGTGGCGCGATAGATGACGAGCGTCGTGGTGTGGTGATCGGGCTGGTCGTTGTGCACCTCGACCACCAGCTCGGGCCGGCCGTCGCCGTCGAAGTCGGCGGTGCGCACGAACGTCGCCCGGAAGCTCATGAGCCCGAAGGTGGCGGTCACGGCCGGACCGTCGGGGTCGGCGTCCGCGACCCGGCGCTCGGTGCCGTCGGCGTCGATCCACTCGATCGGCGCCGCGAAGGTGATCGACGCCATCCCCGCGTCGGTCTCCTCGGGATCGAACCTGGCGCTCTCGAGGTTCATGGCCCACGTGCCCGCGCTGCGCGGGCCGTCGCCGACGCAGCCCGCGAAGAGGCCCTTGTCGACCTCGTAGTCGTACGTCTTCTCGGCCGTGCGCGCGGCCGTGACCGTCTTCTTCAGATCGGCCAGCACGCGCTCCGTCTTGGCGGCGATGACCGCGCACACGGCGTCGGCCGTGTCGCCGCGCTTGGCCGCGACCTCGGCGACGGGCGCGACCGGTGCGGCGTCCTCGACCGGCGCGACCGGCACCGCGTCGGCCTCGGGCGGAGCCACATCGGCCGCCACCACCGCGACCTCCTCGGGCACCGCCGCCACCGCGTCGGCGGCCGGCGCCGGCCCGGCATCCGCGACCGGCGCGCTCGTCGCCGGGCTGGTCGCCGGGGCGGTCGTGGCCGGTGCCGGCGCGGTGGGCGCGACCGTCGCCGGAGGCGGCGCGGACTTGCCGCATCCGACCATGATCGCCAGGAGGACTCCGCTGAAGTGTCTTGGGCTGTGCATTCCTACCGATACGTCGGAATGGCCCGGCACAATAGACCTCCGGCGTCGATTGCGGCCGTCGACTATCGGCCGTCGAGCTGGCTCTCGACCGACTGCGTCTTGGTGACGAAGTAGGCGCGCTCGACGCCGGTGTCCTCCATGACCTCGCCCTCGCCGGTGTCGTTGACGAGGAGCGGCGCGTAGAGCGTCGCCTGCGCCGCCTCGATGGCCTCCCACTCGGGCAGCGCGAAGAGGTGGTTCCGCGGCTCGAGCATGGCGCGCAGGAGCTCGACGTAGCGCGCGCGGTAGCGGGGAATGACAAGGATCTTGTCGACCAGCGGGTGCTTGGTGCCCGGCTTCCACCAGGCGGCGTTCAGGTTCTTCCACGCGAAGACGTCGGCCGTGGCGATGCCGTCCAGGCTCCACACCGGCTCGCCGCCCCAGCCACCGCCGAGGCCGTGGTCGTAGTCCCAGGGCAGGAACGTGGCGCGCTCGGGGCCGAAGTAGAGGTAGTAGTTGTTGCCCATGGCCCAGTAGTCGTCGGGCATACCGACGAGCACGTTCATGGCCAGGAAGCGCAGGAAGCCCTCGACGTCGAAGTGCGCGTCGAGCCAGGTCGCCAGCGCCTCGCCGTCGAGCGTGGCCAGCGCGTCGATGAGCGCGTGCAGCCGCTCGTGGTGCGACGTCTCCTCGTTGGTGGCGAGGTCGTAGGCCGGGCGGTAGTTCGTCTCCCAGTCCTTGATGCCCACCGCGCGCGGGTCGGTGATGGGCTCGAGCGTCGCCGGCCCGAAGCCCTGCCACAGGCACTTGTAGAGGTCGCCGTCGTTCTGGTCGCCGCCCAGGCGGCGCGCGAGGAACGGCTTGTCGATCTCCTCGAGCCCGAGATAGACGCCGAAGTAGACCGGCGTGTCGCCGATGGTGAAGGTCAGCGCCACCGGCGCCGTGGCCGGCACGAGCACGCCGGCGCGCCGGAACATCTCGTAGGCGAAGAGCTCGCGGATCTGCGACGGGTCGTCGTCGCGGTCCCACTTGAGGTTCATCTCCTTCAGGCCGCGGAAGCGGCGCGCGTCGCGAGTGACATATTCGGGAGTGCCAGGTGTCAAATCGAAGGTGGCGTCGAACTTCAGCTTGAAGTGGGCGCGGTGGTAGAGGCCGTCGGCGTCCTCGGGCAGGACGCGCGTGGTGTTGCCGCGCGTGCGGAAGCCGACGTCCTCGAGCACCTCCTGGTGCCCGTCGGGCGCGGTGTAGACGAAGGTCGCCTTGAAGTAGCGGCCGCTGCGCATCTCGCCGTCGATGGCGGCGTACTCGAGCATGTGGGCGATGAGCGCGTCCCACTCGGACTGCGTCACGCGCAGCTCGATGGGCTGCACGCGGTCGTGGCGGAAGAGCTCGCGGAAGTCGGCGTCGGCCTCGATCGGCGCCGGCTCGAACGGGCTCGTCCAGGCCTCGCCGTCGTCGGCGTCGACCGCGGTCTCCAGGTCGGCGTCGAGCGCGTCGACGTCGGCCCCGACCGCGTCGCCCGCGTCGTCCGCGTCGGCCTCGACGTCGCCCACCGCGTCGGTGTCGGGCGCGACCTCCACCTCGACCGACGGGCCGTCATCGCCGCAGGCCATCAGCGCGCGGCAGACGGCGAGGGCGAGCACGGGAGTCACGAGACGCATACGGGAGGCCACGCGCGATGATTGCAGAGCGCGTGGAGCGGAGCAAGGTCGGCGGCTAGGCGCGCGGTCGCGCCCGCGTTACCATCGCGCCCATGATCGACAAGAAGGCAGTGCTGCGCTTCGCCCGCTGGTTGCTCGAGACCTTCGGCTCCATCGGCGTGTTCCTCCTGTTCGAGCACACCGTCAGCCTCACCGCCGCCATCATCGCGACCACCGTCTTCGGCCTGCTGCTGGTGGGGTTGCAGATCCGCCGCGACGGCAAGGCCTCGGCCTTCACCGTGTTCGTCGCCGCCTCGGTCGCCATCTTCGGCGCGCTCGATCTCTACTTCGGCGCGAGCGGCATCTTCATCCGCATCGAGCCCGCGCTCGGCAACGCCAGCACCGGCCTCTTCTTCCTGTGGAGCGTGCTCATCGGCAAGCCCATCATCGCCGAGTTCGCGCGCCGCTCGCGCGGCGGCGAGCTCACCCCGCGCGCGCTCGCCTACTGCGGCCGCCTGACCGTCGTCTGGTCGCTCTTCTTCTTCGTGCGCACGGCCTTCTTCCTGTGGGTCGGCTTCACCGTCGAGAGCATCGACGAGGCCATCGCCATGCGCGCCGCGGTCGGCCTGCCGTCCTTCCTGGTGATGATCGGCGGCGATCTCCTCTATCGGCGCCTGCGCTACGGCGCGGACGCCATCGCCGGCGCCAAGCCGCAGCCCGAGCTGCCGCCTTCACCCGGCTGAGGCCGCGCCGCCGAATCGACGCGCCCGCTCCGCCGCGGCGATGGGGGCATATTGCCGCAATCGCCGCGGTCGGGCGGGGCGGCTCGGGTCAGCGTCGATGGCCGTGGTGCTCGCGCTCCTCGCGGTGCCGGTCGTAGCCGCGGAGGTGGCGGTGACGGTGCTCTTCCTTCCAGCTCCGGTAGTCGGCGCCTTCTCGGACGCGCCAGCTCGACCAGTGGCCGGGCACGTAGCGCCAGTGCCCGTACTCGGGCACGTAGCGGGCGCGCACCCAGTAGTTGTGCGGCTCCGGGCGCTCCCAGCGGCCGGGGATCCACACCCAGTCGTCGCCCTGCCAGTCCCAGTAGCCGGCCACCCAGACGAAGCCCGGCCCCGGCACCGCCGCCCGCGTCTCGTAGCGCACGCGCGGCGGGCGCGTCCGGCCGACGTGGATCTCGATGAACGCGCCGGGCGGATCGGCCGCGGCCGGGACGGCGCTGAGCGCCAGGAATCCAGTCACTGCGATCGAACCGAGGATGGTCTTCAGCACGGGACACCTCCTTGGAAAGGTCCGTCCCCGCCGAGAGTGCAATGCCCGCGCCGGCGTCTTGGCACTAGGGCACGCGCTCGATCATCACCAGGCCGCTGGGATCGGCCGTGAAGGTGGCCTTGCCGCTGGCCACCGTCGCGGTCGCGCCGGTGGTCGCGTCGCGCACGACGGTGCTGTCGAACCACTGGTCCGAGACGTCGACCGAGACCGACCCCGACGCGCCCATGACCACGAACACCACGTCGTCGCCCAGCGTGCGCTCGAAGGTGTACGGCGCGTCGGCGCGCTTCACGTGCTGACCGCCGCCGACCGCGGGGTGGGCCTTGCGGAAGCGGCCGACGATCTGCCAATGTGACAAGAGGTCGGGATTTGCGCCCCACTTGTAGTCGGTGCGCGTGCGATGGTTGGCGTCGCTCACCGAGCCGTAGTCGCGGCCGTTCTCGTCGCCGTAGAAGATCTGCACGCCGCCCGGCGCGAAGAGCAGGAGCTCGCCGGCGCGCTTCTGCTTGGCGAGGTCCTTGCCGGCCGAGCGCTCGAAGAAGACCGAGGTGTCGTGCGAGCTCAGGTAGCTCAGCACCTGGAAGCCGCCGCTCGCGGCGTTGAGCTTGCTGGCGTAGTCGGCGTAGACGCCGTCGATGGCGGCCGGGTTGTCGAGCGCGCTCGGCGCGCTGTTCTGGAAGTCGAAGTTGATGATCGAGTCGAAGCCGTTCGAGAAGTACTCGTCCTTCACCACGCCGTGCGGGAACACCTCGCCGGTCATCCAGAAGGGGTGCGCCGGGTCGGGGTAGTCGGCGTCGGGGAAGCGCTTGTCGGGGTGGGCCTCGCGCCAGGCGACGAGCGCCGCGTCGGCCGAGGCCTTGAGCTCCTTCCACGCCGGCAGCTCGACGTGCTTGGCGGTGTCGCAGCGGAAGCCGTCGACGCCGTAGGTGCGCACCCAGTCGGTGAGCCACTCGATGAGGTACTCGCGCACGGTGTTCTCGGCGCGCGCCACGGCGCGCGTGTCGCTCTTGTGGGCGTAGAACGGAGGCAGGCCGATGTTGGTGGCGGTCGACTCGGTGAGGAAGTCGGGCAGGTAGTCGACCGTCTTCTTGAGGTCCGAGTTGTCGGGCGCCGGGTAGCCGCCGCCGATCTCGGCGCGCACCCACTTCGGACCCCACCAATTGGCAAAATCGGGGTCCTGGAAATCGATGAAGTCGTAGAGATTGGCAGGCGTGGCATTCTCCCAACCCGGCTTCAGCACGTCGACGCCGTAGGCCGCGAGGTCGACGGGTGTGGCGTAGCCGGCGTGGTTCATGACGATGTCGAAGACCACGCGGATGCCCTGCGAGTGGGCCGCGTCGATGAACGCGCCGAGGTCGTCGTCGCTGCCGTAGGCCTGGTCGACGCGCGTGAAGTCGAGCGGGTAGTAGCCGTGGTAGGCGTAGTGCTTGTTGGTGCCGCCCACGACCCAGCCGTGGATCTGCTCGTAGGGCGCGGTGATCCAGATGGCCGACACGCCGAGCGCCAGGAAGTAGCCCGAGTCGACCTTCTGCTTGAGGCCGGCCAGGTCGCCGCCGTGGAAGGTGGCGACCTCGCCGACGCCGTCCGACTGGCGGCCGTAGGCGTGGTTGTTGCTCGGGTCGCCGTCGAAGAAGCGGTCGATCATGGCGAAGTAGATGGTGGCGTCGTGCCAGCCGGGCCAGGCGATGCCGGCGCCGGGCAGCGTCGTGTCGGTGGTGTCGGCGGCGTCGGTGGTGGTGACGGCGTCGCCGTCGGGCGCGCTGGTGGCGTCGCCGTCGAGGTCGACCGAGGTGTCGCTGGCGACCGAGGTGTCGCCGCCCGAGGTGTCGCCGACGACCTTGTCGTCGCCGCACGCGGCCAGCGCCACCAGCCATGCCGCACCGAGTCCGGCCGGGTTCATCCATCGAGCGAGCATCGACATCGCGCTTCTCCCTCGCGGCTCGGACCGAACCGCGCGGCGCGCATGATACTCGCTCGCGACGGCGACCCCAAGTCGCTGTAGACTCCGCGGCCATGGACACGCTCGTCAGCTATCGACTCGAAGGCTCCATCGCCACCATCACCATGGACGATCAGAAGGCCAACGCGCTCTCGCCGCTCATGCTGGCCGAGCTCGACGCGGCCCTCGACCGCGCCGCCGAGCACAAGGCGGTGGTCGTGCTCACCGGGCGCCCCGGCACCTTCTCGGCCGGCTTCGACCTCGGCGTGCTGCGGGCCGGCGGGCCGCCGGCCGTGGCCATGTTCAAGGCCGGCTTCGAGCTGTCGCTGCGGCTCCTGTCGTTCCCGACGCCGGTGGTGGTCGCGTGCACCGGCCACGCCATCGCCATGGGCCTCTTCCTCTTGCAGTCGGGCGACTACCGCGTGGGCGCGCTCGGGCCGTACAAGATCGTCGCCAACGAGGTGGCGCTCGGCATCACGCTGCCGTACGCGGCCGTCGAGGTCATGCGCCAGCGCCTGACGCCGGCGGCCTTCACGCGCGCGGCGCTGCTCTCCGAGCCGTTCACGCCCGAGGCCGCGGTGGCGGCGGGCTTCCTCGATCAGGCGGTGGCGCCGAGCGAGGTCGAGTCGACCGCGCAGGGGCTGGCGCTGGCGCTGACCAAGCTCAACATGAACGCGCACGCGGCCAGCAAGCTGCGCGTGCGCGCGCCGACGCTGGCGGCCATCCGCGCCGGCATCGACGCCGACTTCGGCGCGGCCGCGACGGGCTGAGCGCCGAGGTCGATCGTCAGGCGCCGCGCAGCGCGTGGCGCAGGATGGCCTTGCGGGGCACGACGCCGATGAACACGCGGCGGTCGTCGACCACCGGCACGAAGGCGTCGACGGCGCGCGACACGAGGTCCTCGAGCTGGGCGTCGATGCCGACGGCGACGGTCGGGCGCAGGCACGGGGTGGCCATGAGCGGCGTCGCGGCGCTGGCGGCGTCGTGCTTGCCGCGGCGCAGGAAGCGCGTCAGGGCGCGGGCGCTGACGGTGCCGGCCACGCCGCTCTCGGCGTCGAGGACCGGCACGCGCGTCCGGCCGTGGAGCTTCATGAGCCGCAGCGCGTCGAGCGCGGTCGAGCTCGCCGAGAGCCACAGGACCTTGAGCTTGGGGACGAGGTGGAAGGCGATGTTCATGTGGCTGCTCCGTCGGCGACGAGCCGACTCCGTCGGCTGCTGCGAGCGCGTGTGGGTCGGCGCCCGGCCCAAGATAGACACCGATCGGGCCGGACAAGCCGCGACCCGCCCGAGCCCGTCAGAACGCGACGCCGATGGCCGTGTGCGCGGCCGGGAGCACACCCTTCGGGCCCGAGCCGGCGACGGTGTAGTCGAGGTACTGGATGCCGAGGCCCAGCGACACGACCCAGCGCTCGCCGAAGATCCAGGTGTAGCCGCCGAGCGCGCTGACGTAGCCGCCGAAGGCGTGCGCTTCGGGCGGGTCGTCGGTGGCGAGGCGCGCGCCGACGCCGCGCACGAGGGCCCAGGCGCCATACGGCGCGCGGCCGGCGAAGTAGTAGCGCACGCCGACCTCGGCGCCGAGGCCGGTATAGGCGACGTCGCCCTCCTCGGCGAGCAGCCCGGGGAAGAGCTTCAGGCTCGGGCCCACATAGAAGGACCAGTGCGGCGCGACCACCACCTCGAGCTGCAGGTGGACGAAGCCGAGCGCCGTCGTCAGCGGGTCGACCTGCAGCGTGAAGCCGGGGCGGTCGGCGCGCGCATCGGAGCTCGGCGCGGCCAGGAGGACGGTCGCGAGCAGCGCGAGCAGGGCGCGGCGGGCAGGGACGGCTGGGCGCGTGAGCGGTGCGGGCATTACCGGCGCACGTTAGCGCCGATGGTCGGGTCGCGCCACCGGCGCTCGCTCCGTGCTCGCCGCCGCGTCAGCGCGCGTGCCACGCCTCGCACGTGTCGCTGTCGTCCTCGACCGAGCGCTGGCACTGGCGCGCCTCGGTCTCGCGGTACTGGTGTCCGTCGTAGACGTGGCGCGTCTCTTCCATCTCGCAGCAGCCGTAGCTCCAGGTGGCGACGAAGCTCGGGAACGGCGCGCCGGCTTCGCGCTCGAGGGCGTCGACGAGGTCGCCGGCCTCGACCGTCCCGACCCAGCGCGCGCACGTCGTGCCGCTGGCCTGCGGCATGACGTAGAGCTCGTAGACGCAGCCGCCGGTGCCGCACAGCTCGGGCGCGTAGACGGCGATGTCGGGGACGCCATCGCGGTCGAGGTCGAAGCCGGACTCGCGGTCGACGGCCTCGACCGAGGCCAGCTGCGCGAAGCGCTCGATGGCGTCGGCGTCGGGGTCGACGCAGCGCGCGGCGGCGCCCGAGGCGGTCGGTGTCGGTGCGCTGGCGCAGGCGGCGAGGCCGGCGCAAGCGGCGAGCAAGGAAGTGCAAGCGGCGAAGAGCGGTGCGAGGGAAGCGCGGTGCATGATCCGGCCAACGGGCGAGCGCGCGTCGCTAGTTCCGCGCGGCGGCGATCGCCGCGTTGTGCCCACCGATCGATCGTGACATGGTTCACGACCCTCGTGACGGGACGCGACGACGTGGCAGGCATCGGCATCGACTTCGGGACGACCAACAGCGCGCTGGCCTGGGTGGCCGACGGCGCGGGCGCGGGCGACGCCGTGCCGACGCCGCGCGTGGCGACGTTCCCGTTGCACGGTCGGCCGGTCACGACGTTCCGATCGATCCTCTACTTCGAGACCGAGTGCGAGTGGATCCGCGGGCGGCCCGAGGCGTGGGTCGGACCGACGGCCATCGAGCAGTACCTCGCCACCGACGGCGAGGGGCGGCTCATGCAGTCGATGAAGACGTTCCTCGCGAGCCAGCTCGTGAAGGGCACCAACGTCTTCGGCTACGACTACGCGCTCGAGCGCCTCATCGCGCGCATCCTCGAGGGCCTGTGGAAGGGCGTGGCCGACGAGCTCGGCGCCGCGCCGCCGCCGTCCATCGTGGCCGGGCGGCCGGTGCGCTTCGCCAACGCCGACGACGAGGCCGACGACGCCCACGCCGAGGCGCGCCTCCTCACCGCGTTCGCCGCCGCCGGCTTCAAGGACGTCGAGCTCGTGCTCGAGCCCATCGCCGCCGCGCTCCACTACGAGGCCGGTCTCACGCAGGACGAGACGGTGCTGGTCGCCGACTTCGGCGGCGGCACCAGCGACTTCTGCCTCCTGCGCGTCGGCCCGAGCCACCGCCACGACCTGCGCAGCCCCGAGCGCATCCTCGGCACGCGCGGCCTCGGCGTGGCCGGCGACGCGCTCGACGCGCGCATCGTCCAGCACCTGGTGGCGCCGGTCCTCGGCGCCGGCACCAAGTTCCGCTCCGACATGGGCAACGTCCTGGAGATCCCGAAGGGCGTCTTCGGCAAGCTCGAGCGCTGGAACGAGCTGTCGTTCCTGAAGTCGCGGAAGAACATGGAGATGCTCATGGGCTACGCGCGCGCGGCGCTCGAGCCGAAGAAGCTCCAGGCCCTCATCCACCTGGTCGAGAACAACCTCGGCTATCGCCTCTACCGCGCCGTCGAGGCGGCCAAGGTCGCGCTGTCGCAGGCCGACCGCACGGAGCTGCGCTTCGTCGACGAGGGCCTGGTCATCGAGGCGCCGCTCACGCGCGCCGACTTCGAGCGCTGGATCTCGCCCGAGCTCGGCGCGCTCGGCGCCTGCGTCGACGTGCTGCTCGGCGACGCCGGCGTCGGCACGGCCGACGTCGACACGGTGTTCCTCACCGGCGGCACCGGCCAGGTCCCGGCGGTGCGGCAGCTCTTCGCCGACCGCTTCGGCGAGGCCAAGCTCAGGACCGGCGAGTTCCTCACGTCCATCGCCAGCGGCCTCGCGCTCCACGCGCATCGCCGGGGCCTCGCCCGCGCGTGAGGTGTGGGCGCGACGGCGCGAGCGGAATAGGCCAAAATGGGGCGCGGCGACCGCAGCTCGCCGATCGGCGAGCCGGAGTGAAGCGCCGAGCTCGAGGGCGGGCCCGAGCGAGGCCACGACCAACAGGAGGATGAGACATGGGTGAAGTGAAGACGTACACCGGCGGTTGTCATTGCGGGAAGGTCCGCTTCGAGGTGGATCTCGCGCTCGACGGCGTCGCCTCGTGCAACTGCTCCATCTGCTCGAAGCGCGGCTGGCTCCTCGCGTTCACGCCGGCCGAGCACTTCCGGCTGCTGTCGGGCGCCGACGCGGTGACGGTCTACCAGTTCAACCGCCACATCGTGCGCCACCAGTTCTGCGCCACGTGCGGCACCGCGGCCTTCGGCGACGGCAAGGGCCCGAACGGCGTGAGCATGGTGTCGATCAACGCGCGCTGCCTCGACGACGTCGACCTGTCGGCGCTGCCGGTGAAGCACTACGACGGGCGCAGCCTCTGATGCGCCTGGCGGTCATCGGGCAGGGGCTGGCCGCGCTGGCCTGCGTCACGGTGTGCCTCGCGTTCGTGCCCGGCGACGAGGTGGCCGGGCCGGCCTCGCTGCTCATGCTCGCATCGATCTATGCCGCGTGCGCCATCGTCAACGGCCTCGGCTGGCTGCGCGGGCGCGCCGTGCTCGGCAAGGCCGGCGCCGCGACCGGCGTCATGCTGGTCGCGCTGCCTCCGGCGTCGGCGGTCATCGCGCTCATCGCCGCGCGCGGCGGCGGCGACGGCGCGCTGGTCGGGCTGGTGTACGCCGCGGCGGCCACCTTCGGCTTCGGGCTGCTGAGCGGCATCCCCGCCGCCGTCGCGCTCTACGCGCTGCGCGGGCGCATGGGGCGCGTCGGGCTCGCGGCCGTCGTGCTGCACGCGCTGGCGTTTCCGATCGCGCTCGGCGCGACGCTGGCGGTGCTCGTCGGGTCCGAGGGCCTCGTGCTCGGGCTGGGGGCGGCCGCGATGGTGACCGCGGGCATCGGGCACGCGGCGGCTTGCGTGGCGCTGGCGGGGTTGAAGCCGGTGAAGGCGTCGGGGTTCGTCGTGCGCTCGGTCACGCCCGGAAGCAGGCCGGGCTGAGCCCACGTCAGCTCGCGGCCCCCCGACCGCAGACGGTGGCTCGCACGACGGTGGCTCGCACGGACGGTCCGCGCCGCGACCGGCGCAACACCAGGAAACGCGCTGGTGCTTGCGGGTCCCTGCGGGCAGGGCTACCACTCCGGAGCTTGGATTCACCGCTCCCACTGGCCGCGTATCGCGAGATCTCGCGTCGCTGGCCGTCGGCCGGCCGCGCGCTGCTGGCGTCGTGGGACGCCGACACGGTCGTCGTCTACCAGGCCTACCGCGAGGACATCGCCCGCTTCGCCCTCGAGCACGGTCGCTTCGGGGGCGCCTGGTCGCGGACGCGCATGAGCTGGGTGAAGCCCGGCTTTCTATGGATGATGTACCGTTCGGGCTGGGCCACGAAGCCGGACCAGGAGGTCGTCCTGGCCGTGCGCGTGCGGCGCGACTTCTTCGACGACGTGCTCGCGCGCGCGGTGCCGACGAGCTTCGACGGCGCGCTGTATGCCGACCACGAAGCCTGGCAGGCCGCCGGCCGCGATGCCGACGTGCGCGTGCAGTGGGACCCCGACCACGATGCGGCCGGCCGCCCGCTGGCGCGCCGCGCCATCCAGCTCGGCTTGAGGGAGGCGGCGCTCTCGCGCTACGCCGACCAGGCCATCGTCTCCATCGCCGACATGAGCGCCGTCGTCGCCGCCGGGCGCGGCGCCGCCAGCGAAGCGCTCGTCGTGCCCGACGAGCGTCCCTACCCCGTCGCGCCGGACACCCGAGCGCGGCTCCGAATCGATGCCGCGACTGCCGAGGATGCCGATGACCGCTTCACGCACACCTAGTCCCCTGCCTGGCCGCGAGACCTCGACCGGCGGCTCGACGCCGACCAGCGACGCCTCGTCGCAGCGGCGCGACAGCTCGCCGCGCGCGGCGCTGCGCGGCCTCGACTACGACGCGCAGGTCCAGCTCCTGGCGGCCGACGAGCCGGCGCCCAAAGGTCAGGCCGGGCCGGTCGTGCAGAAGCGCGACTATCAGACCGACGCGACGACCTCGGGCGAGAAGCTCACCGTCAAGATGGACGACCTCGAGGCGGAGATCTCGAACCAGCTCCAAGGCGCGGACTCGCTCGACGCCATCGTGCTGGCGCTGAACCAGCTCGGCGTCCCGGCCGCGCTGGCGCAGGCGGTGAAGGGGCAGAAGGCCTTCGCCGAGAAGCCGCTCGGCGAGATCGAGAACGCCGTCTCGGGTGAGTGCCAGTCGTTGCTCGACCTGGCGCAGGCGGTGGGCGCGTTCAAGAGCATCGTCGCGCCGCTCGGGCGGAGCGCGGTCCACGAGATCGCCGCCTTCCGCAAAGCCTGGGGTGACGCGCAGGCGAACCTCGGCAAGGGCATGCCGGTCAAGGTCTTCGTCAATGTCGTGAAGAAGCAGCTGAAGAGCGTGCAGGACGAGCTCGCCCAGAAGCCCGACGCGCAGGTCCAGGGTGGCACGACGGCCAAGGGCCAGGCGGCCAAGGACCCGAAGAAGGACGAGGCGATGTCGGAGCTCGAGAAGCGCTTCGACGTGCTGGCGCGGAAGTCGGCGCCGCCGCCCGACGACAAGAACAACATCTCGGAAGTGGATTTGGCATTCATGGCGCCCATGCGCGGCTTCCCCGACGTGTTCGCCTCGCTGGCCAGCCAGACCAAGAAGGTCGACCTCTCCAAGGCCAACGAGGAGAAGGTGTTCTCGGTCGGCAGCGGCGGCGCGCTCGGCTTCAAGGGCGAGCTCTCCGACAAGCCCGGCGCGCGCTTCTACGGCGTGCTCCTGCCCAAGGGCTGGATTGCCAAATACGGCGAAGAGCTGCGCGATCGCGTGACCAAGAGCGACAACTCCGGCAAGCGCTCGGCGCGCGCGCCCAACGGCGTCGAGATGGGCCAGAAGACGTTCGTCGACGAGGGTCAGAAGGTCGACATCGGCCAGGACAAGGCCTTCGGCATCCGCGCCGAGGAGTCGACCAAGGACCAGGGTCAGGTCGACGTGCACCGCGATCGCATGGTGACGCTCGGCGGCCAGAACGCGAAAATGTCGCATATCGAATTCTTCCGCCAGTCGTCGGTCGGCGTGGTCGAGTTCAGCGACAAGGGTCTCGGGATGCACCTGCGCAGGTGGTAGGCGAGGCGCGCGCACTGATGGACTTCACGACGGCCCTAGTGAATCCCCAGGAAGGCTACGACCGGCGTCGCGGGCTCATGGCGCTGTGGCGCGCGCTGGCCGCCGAGCCGACGCTGGCGCTCGCGCCCGAGCTCGAGGCGTTCGTGAGCGAGCACCGCTCCTACGACATCGAGGAAGCGGCGGTCCTCGGTCTCATCCTCGACGTGCGCGCGCGCGGCCGCGGCGAGCCGGTCGGTCTCGGCGTGTGGGCGCGCATGCTGCCCATGCTGCTCGGCGGCTTGGACGCGGACCTGCGCCGCGGCGTCGTCGAGGCGATGGCCGGTCGCTCGCCGCGCGGCGTCTTCGACCAGCTCTACGAGGCCATCGGCGACGACTCGCTCGGGCCGATCGACGAGCACTACGCGCTGTGGGCCACGCGCAACGTCGACCAGGATCGCCTGCCGGAGTGAGCGCGCGGCGCTGCGGTTCATCCCCAGGGCCGGCCTCGCCTCGAGCTCAATCGAAGGTGCGACTGATGGCGTCGGGGGTGCCGTCCGCGGTGCCGCGCTCGCGGCGACGGGCCGAGACCCAGGTGGCCGTGACCGTCGTCAGCGCGAGCAGGAAGCCGGCCCAGGCCACGCCCGTCACGACGTGCTGACCCGTGAAGACGTCGTCGTACTGATAGTAGCGGCGCGGCATCCCCTGCATGCCGAGCATGACCTCCGCGGCGATGGGGGCCGCCAGCGCCAGCAATACCGCGGTCACGGTGAGCCAGCGCCGGGGGTGCGGGCGGCGCGGCGAGAGCAGCGCCAGGAGCGCCACCGTCGCGAAGAGCACCAGCAGCCCGTGGCGCAGACCGACCTCGACGTAGGTGTCCGCGACGTAGAGCGCTCCGTGCTCGACGCGCTCGGCGAGGAACGGATAGGCGAGGGCGACCACCGCCAGCACGAGACCCAGCACGCGCTCGCCACCGCGGCGGCGAGGGCGCGGGCCGAAGCCGACGAGGGTCAGCTCGAGCCCCAGGCCGAGCGCCGTCGGGAGCAGGATCCAGGCCGGGCCCGACTCGCCCAGCGCGGCCACCAGCGCGGCCGTCGAGGACCTGTCGGGCCACGGCATCGCCAGGCCGTCGAGCGCTCCGAAGACGATCGGCGCGAGGAAGATCCAGGCCGCGATCATCGAGCCGAGCACGCCCAACGCGAGCGGCGAGCGCGCCGCCCGCGCGAACGGCTGGCGCCGGGCGAGGTCGATGAGGCCGAGCGTCACGGCCAGGAGTAAGAGCGGGCTCGCGAAGAAGAGCGGCGAGGGCACCACGCGGGCCAGGCCGAGCGCCAGCACCGCCAGCGCCAGCGCGTGCGACACGAGCGCCACCTTGGCCGCGAGCGAGGCCGCGCGCGCTGGCGTCCCGGCCGGCTCGGCGCGGCGCAGCCAGAGCGGCCCGAGCACCAGCGCCGGCAGCGGCACCACCACGCCGAGGACGGCCATGACCGCGTGCAGCGCGAGCGCTACGCCGTAGAACGAGCCGCCCAGCGTGAGGTCCGGCGTCAGGAGCTCGACGCGCATCAGCATGCCGCTCACGACGATGGCCGCGAGCGCGAGCGCCACGAAGAGCGCGTGCCAACCGGCGGCCCAGGTCTCGCTGCGCGAGGGCGCTGCCACCGCTCAGCGCAGGAAGAGGGCGCCGCCCTCGCGCGCGGGCGCGGCCACCGCCGGCGGGCCGTTGGTGCCGCACGGGTCGTGGGTCGGCCAGTTCTCCGACGTGCTGCCGTCGAAGTAGTAGAAGAGGTTCTCGGCCGAGAGGCCCGGGCCGTACGCGCCGAAGAAGACCCAGTCGGGCACCGCGTCGGGGCAGCTGCTCGGCGCCGCGCCGACGATGCGGCAGTCCACCGGACCCTCGACGCCGGTCGCGAAGCTGCCGCCGATGTCGTCGCAGGCGACCGTGTCGCCGAGGTCGGTGGTCGCGAGGAAGGACGTGCCGATGGCCTCCCAGGTGGTCCAGTCGATGGCGCCCGCGCTCGACGGCGAGGCCGGCGCCGTGGTCGAGACCGTCACGTCGGCGAGCGACGCCGGCCACGACGGGATGGGTGCCACGGCGTTGCCGGCGTCGGTGAAGGTGTCGAAGGCGGTGAAGCCGTAGACCCAGGCCAGGGTCCAGCCGCCGCCGTCGCGCGTCTGGTCGCACCAGGCCGAGAAGGCCGCGTGCGGACCGTCGCCGTCGGTGTCGAGCGTGACCAGGCCATCGCTCGTCGCGCCCGCCGCGTCGCGCACGTGGAGGCAGCTCTGACCCGCGTTGGTGGCCGTCCCGGCGGCGGTCCAGCCGCCGGTCGAGAAGAGCGCGGCGAGGTCGCTGGCCGAGAGCGCGCGACCATAGAGGCGCACGTCGTCGAGCGCGCCGCGGAACTGCTCGAGCACCACGCCGCTGGCGAAGACGCGCGCGTTGCCGATCGACAGGACGGTGCGCGCGAGCGCCTGGCCGGCCGTCACGGTGACCTCGTCCTGCAGCCGGCCGTCGAGCCAGAACTGCACCTTGGTGCCGGTCTTCACGACCGCGAGCAGGCTCCAGTGCGCCGGCGGCGCGCACGCCGTGGCCGAGTCGCCGTCGTGGCCGCCGCCGCGATAGCCGGCGCAGCGCCGCCCCGAGGACTGCCCGGCGGCGTCGCCGAGCGCCAGCGCCGAGCGCTTGTCGGCGGCGATCTCGCCGAAGCTCAAGGCCGTCATGGCCAGGTCGGCGCTCGCGTCGGGGCGCACCCACACCGTGTAGCTCACGTCGCTGCCGTCGAGCGGGTGGTGCGTCGTCGGCGCGACGACGCGGTCGCCGTCGGCCGTGAAGCGCAGCGCCTTGCCGGCCGCGCCGAAGCGGTCGGGCGCCGCGACCGCACCCTCCACCGTGCCGTCATCCTTATATGGACCGACGTCCTTGCCGTCGCCGTCGAGCGGCCAGTGCCCGAGCAGACCCTGCACCAGCGGGTCGCAGCCGGCGTCGGTGGTGCCGTCGCAGTCGTTGTCGCGCGTGTCGCACGCCGTCTCGGGGGCCTCGTGGTAGGGCACCTGACGGAAGTCGCAGGCGGGCGCGTCGGGCGAGGTCGGGCACCACACCGCCAGCGTCGCGCCGGCCGCGGCGCACACGCCGACGTGCGGGCAGACGGTGGCGAGGTCGGGCGAGGTCTCGCCGTCGGGCACCGCGTTGCGGGCGTCGACCTCGTCGACCAGGCAGTCCTTGTCGGCGTCGGTGAGGGCGCTCTCGAGCGCGTCGAGGATGCCGTCGCCGTCGCTGTCCTTGGGCGCGAAGCCGGGGCCGAGCTCCGACGCGTCGTCCTTCTGGTCGCCGTCGCTGTCGGCGTTGCCGGGGTCGGTGCCGAGCGTGACCTCGACCCCGTTCAGCACCGTGTCGAGGTCGTCGTCGGCGGCCGGGTCGATGCACACCGAGTCGACGCACAGGCCGCCGGCGCAGTCCTCGTCGAAGCCGCAGGTCTCGCCCACGCGGCGTTTGGTCGGGCCGTCGCCGCAGGCGGAGAGGGACACGACGAGGATGGCTAGGACGGCGGAGACGGCGCGGACGACCATGGGCGGGAGGCTATCGCATTCGGCGCCGTGCATACAACGCCGTCGGTTTCCATGGAGACTCCGGCGACTTGCGTCGGAGGCCGCGGCGGAACACCATCGCTCCGGGAGGCCCGCATGATCTGCTCGAAGGCTCGTCTCGTTGCGGCCGTGGCCGCGCTCGCGCTCGGCGGCGCCACCGTGCTGGCCGCCTGCTCCGACCGCGACGACGCCAGCCCCGAGGCGTCGTCGGTGAGCGCGGCCGTGAGCTGCGATCCCTTCCTCGAGCGCTACCCGGTGGCCGGCCCGCACAACGGCGGCTACGACCTCCACGCCCTCGACTACACCTGCCCGCCGCACCCGGGCCAGAGCCCCGACGGCAGCGACTACCTGGCCGGCGACCACTACGGCAACGACCTCTTCGCCAAGAAGGGACGCCGGTCGTCGTGCCGCGCTCGGGCGTCGTCGAGAAGGCTGGCTTCGCCGGCATCTCCGGGAACCGCGTCACCATCCGCGACGACTGCGGCTGGCACTACTTCCACGCCCACCTCGACGTCATCGCGCCGAACATCGTCGTCGGCGCGCGCGTGAACGCCGGCGACCCGGTCGGGACCGTCGGCAACACCGGCAACGCCAGCGGCACCTCGGCGCACCTCCACTTCTCGATCTACCCGGGCGCCTACGAGGAGGGCATCGACCCGTTCCCCTACCTGCAGACCGTCGACGCCACCTCGTGCGCCGGCTGCACCCCGCACTGCGAGGGCTCGGTCATCGTCGACCAGGGCTGCGGCAAGGGCGACTGCGGCGCCTTCGGGCTCACCTGCAGCATGGCCAGCGGCCAGCCCGCCTGCGTCGAGGCGCCGTGCACGCCGCACTGCGAGGGCGCGGTCATCGTCGGCGCCGACTGCGGCCGCGGCGACTGCTCGGCCTTCGGCGCCACCTGCGCCATGCAGGGCGGCCAGCCCACGTGCCAGCTCTCGTGCACACCGCACTGCGAGGGCGCCGAGGTGGTGGGCGCCGACTGCGGCCGCGGGGACTGCTCGGCCTTCGGCGCCAGCTGCGTCATGGAGGGCGGCCAGCCGACCTGCAAGCTCTCGTGCGCGCCGCACTGCGAGGGATCGGTCATGGTCGGGGCCGACTGCGGCCGCGGCGACTGCGGCGCCTTCGGCCTCACCTGCTCGGACGCGGGGGGCACCCTGGCCTGCGTCGAGCCCGGCTGCACGCCGCACTGCGAGGGCGCGGTCATGGTCGGCGCCGACTGCGGCCGCGGCGACTGCGGCGCGTTCGGTGCCGCCTGCGTCATGCAGGGCGGCCAGCCCAGCTGCCAGGTCGGCTGCACGCCGCACTGCGAGGGCGACGTCGCGGTCGGCGCCGACTGCGGCCGCGGCGACTGCTCGGCCTTCGGCGCGACCTGCGCGCTCTACACCCACTACGGCGCGCGCACCCCGACCTGCAAGGTCGGCAGCACCGCGCCCTGCGACGGCACCGTCATCGTCGACGCCGACTGCGGTCGCGGCGACTGCGCCGGCTTCGGCCTCGACTGCGTCGAGAACGAGCTCGGCAAGCCCATCTGCGGCACGCCGTCCTGCCCGCTCCACTGCGACGGCAACGCCGTCGTCGTGAGCGACTGCTCGCGCGCCGACTGCGGCGCCTTCGGGCTCACGTGCGGCGACTTCGGCGTCGGCCCCCAGTGCACCATCGCCGCCTGCACGCCGCACTGCGAGGGCGAGGTCATGGTCGACGCGGCCTGCGCGCGCGGCGACTGCGGCGCCTTCGGCGTGTGGTGCTCGACCGCCGGCGGCACGCCGCCGCACTGCGTGGTGCCGGCCTGCGTCGGCAGCCACGACGGCACGCCCACGCCGGGCGACGTGTGCATCGGCAACCAGCGCTACCGCTGCGACTCGACCGGCGCCGCCGACTCGGCGCCGTGCCCGAGCGGCCAGGCGTGCAACCGCTGCGCGGGCTGCGGCCCCGAGCCGACCGAGGTCTGCGACTTCGCCGACAACGACTGCGACGGCCAGACCGACGAGGGCACGCGCAACCGCTGCGGCGGCTGCGGCGCCGAGCCAGCCGAGGTGTGCAACTACCTCGACGACGACTGCGACGGCCAGACCGACGAGGGCCTGCGGAACGCCTGCGGCGCGTGCGGCGCGCTGCCCAGCGAGGTGTGCAACTACCTCGACGACGACTGCGACGGCGAGACCGACGAGGGGGTCCGAACGCGTGCGGTCGCTGCGGCGAGGTGCCGGTCGAGATCTGCGACGACATCGACGACGACTGCGACGGCCAGACCGACGAGGGCTTCGCCGGCCTGGGCTCGCTGTGCGCGGCCGGCGTCGGCGCGTGCGAGCGCACCGGCACCGTGCGCTGCGCCGCCGATGGCCACGCGACCGCCTGCGCCGCGGTCCCGGGCGAGGGCCGCGCCGAGACCTGCAACGGCATCGACGACGACTGCGACGGCGAGACCGACGAGGGCTTCGGCGTCGGCGAGGCGTGCGTCGTCGGCAGCGGTCAGTGTGCGGTGGCCGGCGTCGTCGCGTGCGCGCCCGGCGCCGGGTCGGGCGGCGGGCCCGACGGCGCCACGGTCTGCGCCCAGACGGCGCGCTCGTGCGACGACGGCGACCCGTGCAGCGACGACTCGTGCGACGCCGTCCGCGGCTGCACCCACGCCGCCATCGAGGGCTGCTGCGCCGGCCCGGGCGGGGCCTGCGGCGCGGGCGAGTCGTGCGTCGAAGGGCGCTGCGCGGCGCTCCTGTGCGCGCCGTGCGACCCGGCCGTCGGCTGCCCGGCGCCGGGGTCGATCTGCCTCGACTACCCGGGCGGCGCGGCCTGCGCGACGGCGTGCGCGGCGGCCGGCGACTGCCCGCCCGGCTTCGACTGCACGCTCTTCACCAACGACGGCACCTCGGAGACGACGCAGGTGTGCGTGGCCGCGGCCGAGACCTGCACCTGCGAGGACACCCCGGCCGAGCGCTGCGCCGACGATCGCCTGGTGCGCACCGGCGCCTGCGGCGTCATCGCCGACGTCATCGGCACCTGCACGCGCGGCTGCGTCGACGGCGTCGGCTGCTGCCCGGTCGGCACCACCAAGAGCGACGGCGCGTGTGTCCCCGACGCGGCCGAGCCCGAGCCCGACCGCGCGCCCGAGGCGAGCGGCGCCGAGGTGGCCGAGGTCTCGCGCGGCCACGCGGACGACGGCTGCGCCAGCGGCGGCGCGGGCGCGAGCGGCCTCCTGCTCGGCGGCCTCGGCGTCGCCGCGCTCGCGCTCAGCTCGCGGCGGCGCTCGCGCTCTTCGGCGCCGCGCGCGCGATGAGCTCGATGTCCTTGGTCGACAGGATGGGCTTGGGCGAGCCCCGCTTGGCGACCTCGAGCATGGCCTTGGCGAGCGACTCGGTGTTGGTGATGTGCTTGCCGAACATCAGGCGCCACACCGGGTAGAGCGGCGCCACCACGGCGTACATGCGGCGGTACATGGCGGTCTTCGAGCGCGCGCCGTGCATCGGCTGGATGTAGCCCGGCCGGAACATGACCGCCGACTTGAAGCCCAGCCCGAGCAGCGCGTTCTCGGTGCGGCCCTTCACGCGCGCCCACATCGAGCGGCCCTTCTCGGTCGAGTCGGTGCCGGCGCCCGACACGTAGATGAAGGTCATGTCCTTGTTCTGGGCGATGAGCGCCCGCGCCGCGGCCAGCGTGACGTCATAGGTGATGCGGCTGTAGTCGGCCTCCTTCATGCCCGCGGCCGACACGCCGAGGCAGAAGAAGCAGGCGTCGAGGCCGGCCAGATCGGCGGCGACGGCGCTGTAGTCGGTGAGGTCCTTCAGGACGATCTCCTTCAGCTTGTCGTGCGTCTGGCCGATGGGCGTGCGGCCGATGACGAGGACCCGGCCGACCTCGGGGTCGAGCAGGCACTCGCGCAGGACGCCGGTGCCGATCATGCCGGTGGTGCCGAAGATGACGATGCTGAGTGGCTTCATGGCCGGCGCGATAGCGCATCGGCGACGCGCTCACAATGCCCCGCATGGGTGGATCCGGCGCCTGCGGCGGAGTAGGTTCTCGGCTGGGGCGAGGGGGTCGAGCATGCGAGGGCGGACGGGGACGCGGACGTGGGCGTGGGCGTGGACGGCGATCGCGGGAGCGTGCGCCATCGGCTGCGGTGACGCGGGCAGCGGGCCGGCGAGCCTCGCCGACTCGAGCACGAGCCCGGCGGACACCAGCACGAGCTCCCCGGACACGAGCACGAGTCTCCCGGACACGAGCACGAGTCTCCCGGACACGAGCACGAGCTCCGCGGACACGAGCACGAGTCCCCGGACACGAGCACGAGCACGAGCACGGACACGAGCACGAGCACGAGCACGGACACGAGCACGAGCACGTGGACACGAGCCCATCGGACACGAGCCCCGCCGACACGAGCCCCGCCGACACGACCGAGCCCGCCGACGTGGTGGTCGAACCCCCACCCGGGACCGTCTTCTTCGCGCCGACGGTGCTCCACACCGTCGACATCGTCGTGGCCGCGGCCGACCTCGGCACGCTCGACGACGACCAGAGCGTGCGCGTGCCGTGCGCGGTGACCTACGACGGCACCACCATCGCCGACGCCGGCTGCAAGAAGAAGGGCCAGTCGACGCTGCGGCCGCTCGACGGCAAGCCGAGCTTCACCGTGAAGCTCGACGAGACCACCGCCGGCGCCGACATCGACGGCGTCCAGCGCTTCGCGCTGAACAACACCATCCGCGACCCGACGTTCACCTCCGAGCCGCTGACCTACCTCCTGTATCAGCGCGCGGGCGTCGAGGCGCCGCGCACCGCCCACGCGGTCGTGCGCCTGAACGGCGAGGTGAAGGGCCTCTACGTCGTGGTCGAGGGCGTCAACAAGCACTGGCTGAAGCAGCGCTTCGGCGACGGCAGCGGCAACCTCTACGAGGGCCCCTGGGACTTCACCCAGGACCCGAACGCGCTCGAGCTGAAGGACGAGGACGAGGGCCGCATGCGCGACGACCTCGTCGCGCTCACCCAGGCCATCCGCGACGCCGACGACGCCCACCTGGTCGCGGCGCTCGAGCCGCTCATGGACGTCGACCAGACGCTGACGATGATGGCCGTCGACATGGCCTACTGCCTCTGGGACAGCTACACCGTCGCGGCCTGGAACTTCTACCTCTACCACCTGCCCGGCGGCCGCTTCGTGTGGGTCCCGCACGGCGCCGACTGGCCCTACTACGTGCCCGAGCTCGACCCCTTCGAGCCCGACTTCCGCCCCTGGGGCGAGCAGTACCCGGCCGGCATCCTGGCCATCCGCCTCATCCCCGCCGCCGCCGACCGCTACCGCCAGAAGCTCGTCACGGTGCGCGACCAGGCCTTCGACCTCGCCGCCCTCGACGCGCGCATCGACGACATCGTCACCGCCATCCACTCGGCCGACACGCGCATCCCCATCCTGGCCGACGAGGTCCAGGCCTTCGACGACCACCTCGACGAGCCGCGCGACTTCGACGCCGCGCGCCGCGCCTTCCTCGATGGGGCGATCACGCCCTGAAGCGCGTGCATGGCCGCCGCGCGCGCCGGCGCATGTCGCCATGTAACGCGGCTCAAGCCGCGGCCGCGTCCTCCCGTTGAGTCGACCGTGGGCATCTTCGGTCGCAAGAAACAAGTCGATGTGGCCGCGCAGGCGGACGAGGCCGACGAGGCCGCGCTCGAGGCCGTGGCGGCCTTCCTCCGGACGCTCGGCCGGCACGTCATCTCGCTCGACGGCACCCCCGTCGACGCCGTGTCGCGCCGCTTCGAGGACTGGGCGCGCCATGTCCTCGTGCGCACGCCGACCCCCGACCGCGAGGCGGCGGCCGATGCCGCCAAGCCCGGCGAGCAGGCGCAACGCGACTGGCCCGGCCTCCAGCGCTTCGTCACCGACCACCGCCGCGGCGAGGCCGCGCTCGTGGCCGAGACCGTCTCCGGCCTGCGCGAGGCGGCGCGCTCGTTCATCCGCGCCATGACGCGGCTGCGCATGGTCGGCGACAGCGCCGATCTCGGCGTGCGCACCCAGATCGAACGCCTGCGCCACGCCGCCAACGCGTCGTCGCCGGTCGAGCTCAAGCGCGACGTGCTGGCCGCCGCCGACGCCCTCGACATCGCCGTCGAGGCGCGCCAGAACCAGGAGGAGTCGGTCGCCGCCGACCTCGCCGCACAGGTCAAGGACCTTTCACAACAGCTCGGCAACGCGCTCAAGGAGAGCGGCACCGATCCGCTGACGCGCCTCGCCAACCGCAAGACGCTCGACGCCGCCATCGCCGACGCGGTCGAGGTCGGCACCATCACGCGCGAGTCGATCTGCCTGGTGATGGTCGACCTCGACGACTTCAAGGGCATCAACGACACCTACGGCCACGGCGCCGGCGACGACGTCCTGAAGGGCGTCGCCGACGCGCTGAGCCGCGTCGTGCTGCGCCAGCGCGACCTCGTCGCGCGCTACGCCGGTGACGAGTTCTGCGTGCTGCTGCGCGAGTGCAGCCCGACCGTCGCCAAGCAGCTCGTCAATCGCATCGCCGACACCGTGCGCGCGCTCTCGTTCGAACGTAACGGCGAGCGCTTCTACATCCGCGCCTCGTTCGGCATGGCCATGCTCGACCCCGACGACACCCCGGTCACCTTCGCCGAGCGCGCCGACGCCGCGCTCTACCAGGTGAAGCGCGCCGGCAAGGACGCGGTCGCCGCGCTCTGATCTGCGCCGAGCGGTCGCCGGCCGGAAACCTGTACGTTGATAAGCGCTTGCGGCGTTTTAGAACGTAGGTTAAATGGCGCGCCGAATCTCGCCCACGGCGCGCCCACGTCTCCGGCCGCCGCGTTCGATCTGTCGCCCATCTCACGTCCGTGAGTGGCTTGTTGCGGCCGCGCGTCGCTGTGCGGCACGGTGACCTCGTCGCCACCGAACCCCATCCCCGGAGACATTCATGCGCACAAGTCTGCTCGCCGCCCTCTCCACCTTCAGCCTCGTTGCTGCCTGCGACTCGGGCGGCGACGAAGGCACCCAGACCTGCCCGCAGCCGGGCGCGACCTTCGTCGCCGACGGCCCGAACGGCGCCGGCTGCTATTGCGTCGCGCCGCTCGAGCCGAGCGCCGACGGCCAGTCGTGCGTCCAGGGCGACGGCACCTGCAAGGACGTCAACACCTGCGTCTTCGGCGCCGGCGGCATCAGCTCGCTGGCCGAGCCCGACGGCCCGTACCCCGACATGCAGTGCGCCGGCGCCGTCGGGCCGGAGCAGCTCTGGTTCCAGACCCACCAGAAGACGACCTTCCCGGTCGACTGCCGCTGCCCGCACGGCGGCATCCCCGGCGAGCAGTTCTGCATCGCGCCGTCGGGCAACCAGGGCTTCCACGAAGGCCTCGGCCACGGCCCGAGCGCCGGCGACTCGCCGAGCGGCGAGATCAAGGGCTGCGCCACCGACTTCGACGCCAAGGTCATCTACTACGGCGTCAACTGGGGCGACTCGGGCGACTCGCGCCGCGCCTTCATCTTCGCCATGGACCCCAACACCGCCGATCGCACGCTGGTGTCGGGCCAGTACGCCGACCCGGTGAACGGCACCTACGAGGTCGGCCACGGCGAGCACTTCGACACCATCCTCGACATCGCGCTCGGCAAGGACGGCTTCCTCTACGTCTTCGAGGACTCGGTCCCGGGCAGCACCGAGGACGACACGAGCCTGCTCTTCGGGCGCTCGGTCTACCGCGTCGATCTCGCCAGCGGCGACCGCGAGCTGTGGTGGAACGATCGCGACCACGCCTTCGCGGCGGCCCAGTGCGGCGGCCCCGACGGCGACACCAGCGTCGCGCCCGACATCTACAACCACCAGTTCGAGCTCGACGAGCACGACAACTTCCTCTTCACCACGCGCGGCGGCGGCATCATCCGCGTCGCCAACGATCGCTCGAAGTGCGAGTGGGTGAGCGACAACGGCGCGGCGGGCCCGGGCTCGGGCGTCGACGTGAGCATGGACTCGGGCTGGGGCTACAAGGACGGCTTCATCTACGCCACGTCCTTCTTCGGCGGCCTCTACAAGGTCGAGGTCGCCACCGGCAAGCGCACGCGCCTCTGGGGCGGCCCGGTCGGCACCGGCCCGGGGCCGGGCATGTGGTCGTTCCTCTACATCCCCTACTTCGGCCTGTGGGTGGCCGGCGGCAACGAGGCCCAGACACCGTCGAACGCGGCGCTCTTCGACCCGGCCAGCGGCGACACCTGGGGCTGGATGTACCAGCGCCCCAACGCCGAGACCGGCGGCGGATCGGGCGGGCAGAACACCTTCGCCGGGCCCATCAACACCAATCCGACCGGCTTCCTGCGCGGCCCCATCCTCGGCACGCTCGACTCGACGCTCATCGACCGGCCGTGGTGCCTCTCGCCCGTCGCCGAGAACCGCATCTTCGTCGCCACCGATCGTATCGGCATCGTCATCGTCGAGCTCGAGACCGGCAACACCATGAACTTCTCGCAGTGAAGCCCGCGACCACCTCCCGAGCGCGGCATTTCCGCTGATTTTGTCACATCCATGAAGCCCGAGGTACCCATCATGTCGACCCTGCGCGTCAGTCTCCTCCTCGTCGCCGTCGCCGCGCTCGCCGCGTGCGGCGGCGGCACCGCCCCCGGCACCACCGAACAGTGTCCGGCGGGCGAGGCGCTCGACGCCGCCGGTCATTGTGTCGACGTCGACGAGTGCCTGAACGGCACCGCCGGCTGTGACGCCAACGCCACCTGCCAGAACGGCGTCGGCGTCGCGGCCACCTGCACGTGCAAGGCGGGCTTCAGCGGCGACGGCAAGACCTGCACCGCCACGACGACCCCGCTCGAGTGCGGGACGTTCTCGCGTCCGAACGCCGGCGGCACCGCCTGCGAGGACATCGACGAGTGCGCCGAGCGCACGGCCGGCTGCAGCGCGGATGCCGACTGCGAGAACCACACCGACGCGGCGCCGACCTGCACCTGCAAGTCGGGCTTCAGCGGTGACGGCAAGACCTGCACCGCCAGCACCAGCTGCGGCCAGTACGCCGAGGACGACGGCCACGGCGGCTGCACCGACATCGACGAGTGCGACAAGGGCACCGCCGGCTGCAGCCCGCAGGCGACCTGCACCAACAACGACAAGGCGCCCGCCACCTGCCAGTGCCGACCCGGCTTCGAGGGCGACGGCAAGACCTGCGCCTGCCCCGCGGGCAGCGTGGCGTCCGGCGCGTCGCTGTGCGTCGACGTCGACGAGTGCGCGCAGGACGCCGACGACTGCGACGCCAACGCCACCTGCCAGAACGCCTCGCCCGGCTTCGCCTGCAAGTGCAAGCTCGGCTTCGAGGGCGACGGCCACCACTGCCTGCCGGTGACGTGCGCGCCCGGCTACGAGTTCAAGACCTCGGGCACCTTCCTCGGCACCTGCCAGGACATCGACGAGTGCTTCCAGGACAGCGACGGCTGCGACGCCATCCAGATCTGCATCAACCTGAAGGGCAGCTTCCGCTGTGACTGCCCGAGCAGCAACATGCTCCACGACGCCGACGGCCACTGCGTGTGCAAGCCGGGCTACACCCAGTCGGGCAGCAGCTGCAGCGACGTCAACGAGTGCACCGGCAACGCCGCCGGCTGCAGCGCCAACGCCACCTGCACCAACCTCGACGGCGGCGCGGTGTGCCGCTGCAAGCCCGGCTTCTACGGCGACGGCAAGACCTGCGACGCGACCGCCTGCCCGACCGGCTACCAGCCGAGCGTGTCGGGCGGCTGCAGCGACACCGACGAATGTGCCAATGGCACTGCCGGCTGCAGCGAGAATGCCAATTGCTTCAACACCGCCGGCTCGTTCACGTGCCAGTGCAAGCAGGGCTACAGCGGCAACGGCACGAGCTGCTCGCCCATCACCTGCCCGAGCGGCTACAAGCTCGCGACCAGCGGCACCTACGCCGGCACCTGCCAGGACGTCGACGAGTGCTACGCCGGCACCGACACCTGCAACAGCAACGCCTCGTGCCACAACACGGCCGGGTCGTACACCTGCCAGTGCCACGCCGGCTTCACCGGCGACGGCCGCACCTGCGCCTGCGCCACCGGCACCGAGCTCGTCGGCACGACCTGCAACGACGTCAACGAGTGCGCCACCGGCAGCGCCGGCTGCGCCAGCAACGCGACCTGCACCAACACCACCGGCTCGTTCGTGTGCCGCTGCAAGGACGGCTTCGAGGGCGACGGCAAGACCTGCACGCCGTCGCCGTGCGACCCGGGCTACAAGTCGGGGCCGAACAACACCTGCGTCGACGTCGACGAATGCGCCAACAACACCGACGACTGCTCCGTCAACGCGGTGTGCAGCAACACGCCGGGCGGCTACCGCTGCACCTGCAAGCTCGGCTTCGAGGGCACCGGAGCCGAGTGCCAGCCCATCGACTGCGGCCCGGGCTTCGAGTTCAAGACCAGCGGCACCAACGCCGGCGCCTGCGGTGACGTCGACGAGTGCGCGAAGAACCTCGACGACTGCGACCCGAACGCCACCTGCGTCAACAACGCCGGCAGCTTCACCTGCGCCTGCAAGCCGCCCTTCGTCGGCGACGGCAAGGCCTGCACCTGCCCGGCCGGCACGACGGCCTCGGGCTCGACCTGCGCCGACGTCAACGAGTGCACACTGCACCTCGCCGACTGCGACGCGCACGCCACCTGCACCAACACCTCGGGCGCCTACGTCTGCCGCTGCAACACCGGCTACCAGGGCGACGGCCGCAGCTGCGAGGTGACCGCGTGCGCGGCGGGCTTCGAGGACCACGGCAGCGGCTGCGTCGACACCGACGAGTGCGCGAACGGCACCGCCGACTGCGATCCGCACGCCACCTGCGCCAACACCCCGGCGGGCTCGTTCAGCTGCACCTGCGGCGCCGGCTACACCGGCAACGGCAAGACCTGCACGCTGTCGCCCTGCGCCAGCGGCATGCGCTGGAACGAGTCGACGCACCTGTGCGTGGACATCAACGAGTGCCTCGAGGGCACCGCCGGCTGCGACCTGAACGCCACCTGCAACAACACCAGCGGCGGCTTCACCTGCACCTGCAAGGGTGGCTACAGCGGCAACGGCACCACCTGCGCCGATATCGACGAATGTGCCAATAATAGTGACAATTGCGCGCAGAATTGCACCAACCGCGCCGGCGGCTACGACTGCTCGTGCAACCCCGGCTTCACCGCCGACGGCCACTTCTGCCAGTCGGTGAACGAGTGCCTCGACGCGGCCGCGCTCGGCTGCTTCGGCGAGTGCGTCAACACCGCCGACAGCTACCAGTGCTTCGGCGACGGGGGCATCTCGTCGCTGGCCGCGCCCGACGACAGCCCGTACCCCAACATGCAGTGCGCCGGCGCGGTCGGGCCCGAGGCCATCTGGTTCCAGACCGGCCAGAAGACGAGCTTCCCGGTCGACTGCCGCTGCCCGCAGGGCGCGTCGGAGCCCGGCCACTTCCTGTGCGCCGCGCCGACCGGGCCCGAGACCGCGGGCGTCCACTTCGGCACCGGCCCCAACGCGGCCGACCACCTGAACGGCTACATCGAGGGCTGCGCCACCAACTACACCGCCGACGTGGTCTACTTCGGCGTGACGTGGGGCGACTCGCGCGACGCGACGCGCGGCTTCATCATCAAGGTCGACCCGGCCAACGGCAACCGCACGGTGGTGTCGGGTCAGTACTACGACCCGGCGCTCGGGCTGCGCGAGGTCGGCACCGGCAATCGCTTCGACAAATTGCGCGACATGGCGGTCGGGCCCGACGGCTTCCTCTACGTCTTCGAGGACTCGGTGCCCGGCACCGGCGCCGAGTTCGAGGACACCAACCCGACGCTGTTCGGCAGGAGCATCTACAAGGTCGACCTCGCGACCGGCAACCGCACGCTGGTGTGGAACTACGACAGCGAGAACCACCCCGAGTTCGGCACCTGCAGCAACGGCAAGCCGGCGGGCAGCCCGGGCCGCAGCTTCATCGACATCCAGACGAAGCAGTTCGAGCTCGACGAGGCCGGCAACTTCATCCTCGCCACCAACCGCAACATGTCGCCGTCGCCCGGCTACGGCTTCGTGCGCGTCGCCAACGACGGCAAGAGCTGCACGTGGATCACGCGCGACGGCACCGAGCCCGGCAACCTCCTCTTCAACGCGCCGGGAGCCGGCTCGGGCGTCATCGTGTCGGGCGGCTTCGACTCGGGCTTCGGCTACGCCGACGGCACCATCTACGCGACCAACTTCATCACCGGTCGCCTGTTCGAGATCGACGTGGCGACCGGCCAGCGCTCGATCCTGTGGAGCGGCGCCAACCCGGTGCTCGGCAGCGGCCCCGGCCCCGGCCTCTTCCAGTTCTTCTACTACCCGCTCTTCGACCTGTGGGTGGCCGGCGGCAACGAGCCCAACACGCCGTCCTTCGCGTCGCTCTTCGACCCGGGCACGGGCGACACCTGGGGCTGGATGTACCAGCGCCCGACGGCCGACAGCACGGGCACGGTCGGCGGCGGCTCGGGCGGCAACGACGTCTACGCCGGGCCTCCGGGCGTGGTCACGAACCAGCTGCGCGGCCCCATCCTCGGCGTGCTCAGCGAGACGCTGCACCACCGCCCCTGGTGCATCTCGCCGACCGAGCCCGACCGGCTGCTGGTCGCCACCGACCGCGTCGGCATCGTGAAGGTCGAGGTCGAGACCGGCAACACGATGAACTTCTCGGAGTAGTCGGAGCAGGCGCGGGCGGCGTGCGCGTGCAGGCGCGTACGCCGGCCCAGCCGCCTGGTTTCGAGCACTTCCGCGAGAGAAAATGAGAAAAGAAGTAGTCCTGACCCCGGTGTCCGACACGGGGGTCAGGACTACGTCTTTTCTCATTTTCCGCCGACGCCCGAGCGCGGGGAAGACGTGGCGGCTCGCGGTGACAGCTGGCGTGGTTTTGGTTATGACCATGAGCGAGTGCGCCAGGGGTTCCGAGGTGGGGGCGGCTGCTGAATGAGCGACGCGGCGACAGCCGAGCGGGCGATGGAGCGCTACGCCGACGGCGACGACGCGGCGTTCGGCGCCCTCTACGACGCGCTCGCGCCGCGCCTGGCCACGGTGCTGCGCCGCCGCGTCAAGGACCCGGAGCTGGTGGCCGAGGTCATGCAGCACACCTTCCTCCAGATCCACCGCGCGCGCGCCTCGTACATCCGCGGCGCGTCGGTCTTCCCGTGGGCCTTCACCATCGCGCGGCGCCTGGTGCTGAGCGAGTTCAGGAAGCGCAAGCGCCAGATCGAGACGGCCGGCGACGACCAGCTCGTCCTGGCCGCGGTCGCGCCCGAGGCCACGCTGCCCGACCGCCGCGCCGAGGCGCGCGAGGTCATCCAGGTCTTCGAGAAGGCGCTCGCCGCCATGCCGGAGAGCCAGCGCGTCGCCTTCACGCTGCTGAAGATCGACGGCCTCAGCCTGGCCGAGGCGGCCGAGGTCCTCGGCGTCAGCGAGATGGCCGTGAAGCTCCGCGCCCACCGCGCCTACGAGGCGCTGCGCGCGAAATATGCCGAGCTCGGCGAAACCCGCCCCACCTCCCGGAGTACCTGAAGATGGGAGACGCATGAGCACAGAGGCGCCGACATCCGAGCCGCTCGGTGGGGGCGCGGCCGACGCCGAGGATCTCGATCGCGCGCTGCGCGCCCGGATCCTCGGCTCGGTCGCGGCCGAGCTCTCGCCGCCGCGGCGCGCCGCGCGCCCGTGGAAGATCCTGGCGCTGCTCGGCGGCTTCGCGCTGGCGGTCGTCGTCCTGCTCGTCGCCGGCATCCACGTCGAGCCGCGCCCGACCGAGCTCGTGCTCGTGACGCTGGTCGGCGCGCTGGCACTGGCCGGCCTCGGTGTGTGGCTGGCGCTCGGCCTCGGACGCTCGATGCTCGGGCGACCGACGCGCGTCATCGTGGCCGGGCTCCTGGCGCTGCCGATCCTGCTCTTCGCGTGGAAGACGCTGTGGTCGGTCGCCTATCCCGACATGGACGCGTGGGTGGCCGCGCGCCCCGGCTTCCGCTGCCTCGGCCTGTCGCTCCTCGGCGCGCTCGGGCCGGTGACCGCCTTCCTATGGATGAAGCGGCGCGCGCTGCCGCGGCACCCGGGCGCCGTCGGCGCGGCGCTCGGCATGGCCGCCGGCGCGTCGTCGTGGGCGCTCCTCGACCTCTACTGCCCGGTCGGCAACGCGGCCCACCTGCTGCTCGGGCACGTGCTGCCGATGCTGCTCCTCGCGGCCGGCGGCTACTTCATCGGCCGCCGCGTGTTCCGTCCCGAGGCCGATTGATCCGATCCGCGCGCGGCCTCGTATGGCGACCATGGCACGGAGGTCGGCATGAGGCTCGGGCGGGCGAGGACGGAGTCACTCAGGAGGTCTTCGGAGGCGGAGGGCCACCGCGGACGAGGTCCGCTCGCGCTCCGACGAAGAAGGCTGCCCTGGCTGACGCATGGGTTGGGCGGGGCGGCGCTGGCCGCCGGCGTGGCGCTCGCGACGCTCGCCCAGGCGTCGTCGCACCGCGAGGCGCCGCTGCTGCGAGCGGTGTCGGACGGCGAGCTCGGCGACCTGACCGACCTCTACGCCTGGATGAGCGCCGACGCCTCGAAGCTCGAGCTGGTGCTCGGCTGGGCCCCCGACGCGGCCGCCGGCAGCGGCTTCTCCGACGAGGTGCAGTGGGCCTTCCACCTGACGAGCCGCGCGTCGATGACGGCCGGGCCGGGCAAGGACGCGACGCTCGTCTGCACCTTCGACGTGGAGCAGCAGGTGAGCTGCTGGCTCGGCGACGAGTACCTCCACGGCGACGCGTCCACGGCCGGCGGCATCGCCAGCGCGAGCGGCAAGCTGCGCGTCTTCGCCGGCCACCGCGACGACCCGTTCTTCTTCAACCAGACCGGCTTCCGCGCCGCGGCCCCGATGATCGCCGCGCACGCCGCCGACGCGGCCGACGCCGCCGGCTGCCCGACGCTCGAGGCGGCCGACGGCGCCGGCATCGCGGCCCAGCTCGCCCACGGCGCGGTCGGCGCAGCGCCGGCCGACGACTTCGCCGGCCAGGAGGACGTCTTGGCGCTGGCCGTCGAGGTCGACAAGTCCCTTGTCGATTCCGGCGGGCCCGTCCTCGGGGTCTGGGCCAGCACCCATCGCGCGCCGGGAGTCACGCCGTGACGTCGATCTTCACCTCCGCCATCCTGTCGACCGTCGCCCTCTCGCTCGCCGCCGCGTGCAGCGACGACGGCGCTCCCGCCAAGACGCCGAGCGCGCCGACGCTCGGCCCGCTCACCGACCGCGTCGGCCGCCCCGGCGTGGCCGAGCTCCTCGTCGCGCCGTTCGCCCCCGCCGAGGAGCACCAGTCGGCCGTCGCCGACGCGCTCGGCTCGGCCGACCCCGCCACCTGGCAGGCCGCCTCGCGCGGCCCCATCGCCGCGAGCCTCGCCCTGTGGGACGCCGTCGACGGCGTGTGCGGCAACCAGGCGCTGGCCGGCGCGACCGCCGCGGCCGGGCGCTACGACGCGCTGGCGACGCTGCTCGCCGACGACCGCCTGTGGGTCGACACGCGCGCCGGCAGCTGCGGCCACTACCTCGCCGTCGAGCTCGGCGTGGCCGACGACTGCGGCGGGCGCACCCCGGCGATGGACGTCGTCGACGTCTCCCTCTCGCTCCTCGCCACCGGTGCGACCACTGGCCTCAGCGACGGCGTCGCGGCCGACGCCGACGGAGGCACTGCGGCGACGTTCCCGTTCCTGCGCCCGCCAGCGCATTGAGAGCTTCGCCCGGCGGCTTGAAACCGGGATGACATCGGAGACTTGCGACATCCCGCGTTTACCACCTATGACCCGAGGGTCACTGTAAGCGTGGTCGCCTGTCAGCGAGGTTCCGATGCCGCAAGAGCTCATGCCGTCCGCGAAGTCCCAGCCGCACGCCCAGGCCGCGCCGATCGAGGCGCCCGCCACCGCCAAGCGAGCCGGCGAGCCGAACGGCGCGCCCGATGATTTCGCCGGCGCCGCGCGCCAGCTCGAGCCCAACCCGGGCGCGCAGCCGGTGGTGAAGCGGCTCCTCGACGGTGGCGAGCGCGACGAGAACACGCTGACCAACGAGGGCTTCTGGGCCGGCCACGCGAGCCTGCGCGATCAGCACCTGAAGCCGGGCACGCCCGAGGCCAAGGCCTGGCTGCGCGTGCGCGACGAGGTGGTGCGCCCGGCCTTGAAGGCCGCCGCGCGCGCCAAGCCCGCGGCCCCGAAGAGCGCCGAGGGCGCCACCGCGAAGCCCCAGGCCCCGGCCGACGCGCCGCGTCCGACGCCGCCGGCGGTGAAGGGCGCCGCCTCGCGCAACGACGTCTATTTGACGCAGAATGACAATTCCTACGACGACGCGCTGGAGAATTTCAAGAATGGCGCCGGCGCCAACACCTGCAACATGACGTCGGTGACCATGGCGCTGGTGAGCATCGCCGGCGAGGACAAGGTGCGCGAGAACATGGCCGCGCTGCTGCGCAAGAAGGGCTTCCGCGCCGGCGCCAAGGTGGCGGTCGGGCACCGCGCGATGCCGCTGGAGGCGGTGCTGAAGGACCCCCAGCTGCTGGCCCAGGTGCAGCTCGAGGACCTGGTGATCGCCGCCGCGGTGAAGGGCGAGAACAGCTTCCAGGCGGTGACCCACCACGGCGCGTTCGCGCGCGTCGCCAAGGCCAGCGGTCTCGTCAAGAGTGCCAAATTGGTCGGCGACAAGGAGCAGGATCTGTCGAAGGCCGGCGTGCGCGAGCAGGCGAAGGAGGCGCTGGCGCGCGGTCAGCGACTCATCGCCGGCACCACCGGCCACATCGTGTACCTCACCGAGGTGCTCGACGACGGCATCGTCATCCACGACCCGGCCGGCCTGCGCGTCGCCAACGCGGGCAAGGAGCAGTTCCTCCATCCCGGCGCGCCGCTCCAGCGCGGCTCGGAGTGGGTGTCGCGCCTCGGCCCGGCCGACAAGCGCGCCATCGGTCTCCGGCGCGCCAGCACGAACCCCGAGGTGCAGGCCATCATCCAGCGCGTCGCCGAGATCGACGCCATGAAGGGGAAGGCCAAGAACCAGGCGCTCGAGGCGTGGAAGCACGAGGGCGGCGGCTGGGTCGAGACGGGCAAGGCCAACTTCTACAGCCTGGCCGACATCAAGGCCTTCGACTGCCGCCTCATCGTCAGCCTCGAGCCGGGCGAGAAGCACGACGACGAGCCGCAGGGGGCGGGCAAGGATCCGGGCAAGGCGCCCGCGCGCTAGCAGCGCGACGACCGGCTCAGGTCGCTTCGTCGAGGCAGCGCTCGTACCAGTCGAGGAAGCCGAGGCCGGTCGGCGCGATGCGGCCGTCGCGCATGGCGGCCATGGTGTCGGACCAGACCTGCCCGGCGTAGCGGCCGCTGACGACCAGGAAGTCGAAGTAGCCGCAGCCGTGCTCGCACAGCGTGAGCGTGCCGTCGTAGGGCGTCTCTCCCGGTCCGAGCGGCGGCAGGTCGTAGGGCGAGAGTGGCTCGAATGTGCCAAATAGCGGGAACGGGCGCGCCACGCTCGAGGGCGAGTCGAAGGCGGGGCGGACCGGCGTGCCGCTCTCGACGACGCTGCCGTCCACCGATCGGATGGTGGTCACGACGCGCGGGAAGCCGCTGAAGACGGTCGGCTCGGGCGCGAGCAGGCCGTAGCCCGGGCCGGGCCCGGAGCTGCCGACGGCGCCGAGGAAGGCGCGATAGTCGGGCGGCAGCGCCACGCCGTGGGCCGCCTCGAAGGCGGCGATGGCGTCCTCGGACCAGGGCGCGGCGAGCGGCTCCATGCCCGACGCCGCCAGGCGATCGCGCAGCGCCGAGAGGCGGGGCGAGAGGGTCATGCGGCCTCCGGGCGCTCGGCCCTGGTGGGATTGCCGGGCACGAGATGCGACCAGCGCATCATGCCGCGCGCGACGAAGCGGCCGATCATCGCCGTGCAGCAGCGGCACAGCCGGACCGGGCCGGCGTCGAAGAAGCGCGAGGCCTCGGTCGCGGTGGCGATGCCGCCGTCGGGGATGCTCCACAGCGCCTGGCCGATGACCGACTCGGGCAGCGTGCCGGGGGCGGCGCCGCGCTCGGCCTCGAGCTGCCCGAAGTAGTGGGCGAACGCGTTCGGCACGGCGCAGGTCGAGCCCGGCGCGGGGCAGGTCTCGAGCGACGGGTCGTGGCTCACGGCCGCGAGCCAGGCGGCGTACCAGGCCTCGAAGGAGGCGTGGGTGCGCACGACGCCGGTGCCGGCGCTGCGCACGTCGGCGATCACCGCGCCGGCGTCGGGCCCGCGCACGATGAGCAGGCTCAGGTAGGTGCAGCCGTGGTCGGCGAGCAGGACGTGGGTGCCGACCTGCACCGGGTGATCGAGCGAGACGAGGCCATAGCCCGGGCCGGCGCCGGACGCGCCGATGGCGGTCACGAAGCGGCGGTAGTCGGCCGGCAACGCGGCGCCGAGGGCCTCCTCGAAGGCGGCCACGCGCGCCTCGTCGAGCGGCGGGGCGAGCTCCATGTCGCAGGCTTCGAGGGTCGAGAGCACGGCGTCGCGCGTGAGCATGCCCGCGTCTAGCACGCGCGCTCGCGGCGGCCAACGGCTCCGGGCTTCCCGAATCGCGCGCGCTGTCGTATCGGGGGGCGTCGCGAGGCAACGTCACCGTGCGGGTGGGCGGCCGCGCGCGACGTCGGTGACGCGATGAAGCTTGCTTGGCTGGGAGCCGCCATCCTGTGCGGGGCGTGTGGGGACGCTGCGACCTCCGGCGACGACGCGACGGGCGACGCGCGCGACGGCGCCGACGGCGTCGCCACCAGCGACGGCGCGGTCGTCGAGGACTCGACGCCGGCCGAGGTCGAGCCGGACGCAACGGCCGACGTCGAGCCGGAGGTCGCCGCCGACACCGGACCCGACGACGCGGCCGACGCTGCGCCCGACGTCACCACCGACGCCGCGACCGAGGTCGGGCCGGTGATCGATCCGAACGGCGACACCGACGGCGACGGCATCTTCGATCTCGACGAGGTCGCGGCCGGCACCGACCCGTTCGATCCGCGCTCGGCCAGCGCCTGGCACCCCGAGCTCGGCGAGCACCCGCGCCTCTTCGTCGCGCCCGCCGACCGCGCGACCATGCTGGCGCGCTCGCAGGCGGCGAGCGGTCCGGCCGCCACGCTGTGGGCGCGCATCGCCTCGCTCGCGGCGCAGACGCCGCCGAGCCAGCCTGCACCCGGCGCGGGCGCGGTCTACGACACCGGCCTCGCGCCGCAGCAGGGCCGCATCGCCGAGGCCGCCGCCGCGCTGGCCTGGGTCCAGCAGGACGAGAGCATGGCCGAGAAGGCGCTGACCATCCTGGCCGCGCCGTTCCCCGATCCGACGCCGCTCAACCAGCGCTCGCCGGTGAACGCCGGCGATCACTACGACCTCCTCGAGGCCGAGGCGCTGGTGCCGATGTGCTCGGCCTGGGACCTGCTCGCGGCCGACGAGGCGAGCCACGACCCGACGCTCTTCGCGGCGGCGCGAGCGCGCCTCGTCGAGCGCATCGATCTCTACCGCGGGCTGTGCTTCGACCACGGCGGCTGCTCGGCGCTCCTCCGGAACGAGCCGGACAACCACGCCGCCAAGGCGCTCTCGGCGCTCGGCGTGTGCGCCATGGCGCTGCCCGATCGCGCGACCGCCGCCGCTGATTTCAACGAGGCCGTGGCCGGCCTGCGCTGGATCTTCGACGAGGCGCAGGGCAACGCCGAGGGAGGCTGGGCCGAGTCGTGGAACTATTTGTCATATTCGGGCGAGAGCCACCTGCCGTTCCTCCTGGCCTGGCACCACCTCGCGCGCGGCGCCACCTGGCCCGCCCTCATCAAGGGCGCGGGCTGGGCCACCTGGCGCGACCCGCTCAAGAACCAGCTCCAGCACATCCCCGATTTCGCCGTCGACCCGGTGCTGGTGGCGGTCTACCAGAAGGCGCTCATGGCGGCCCTGCCCGACGGCCGCACGCCGCCGGTCGACGACGCCAACGCCTCGGCGCTGCACGGCGGCGCGCTGGCCGCGCTCTTCGACGACGCGCGCTTCGTCTGGAACTGGCAGCTGCCGGCGGTCGGCCTGGCCAGCGGCCAGGTCACCGTCCCCACCTTCTTCGCCTTCGACCCCGACATGGCCGCGGTCGCCCCCGACTGGCCGCTCGACGGCTTCTTCGCCGACGCCGGCTTCTCGGTCCTGCGCTCCGACCTCGGACCCGACGCGCTCTATATCGAGGTGCAGCACGAGAAGGACCGCATGCGCTCGATGGGCGGCGCCCACGAGCACGCCGACCCGCTGTCGTTCGTCCTCTACGCCTTCGGCGAGCAGCTCGCGGTCGACCCCGGCTACATCGACTTCAGCCACCACGGCGAGGTCAAGTACGGCAAGGACCACAACATCGTCCTGGTCGACGGGCAGGGGCCCGAGTTCTTCCTCGACGGCCTGGTCGACCTGGCGCCGAACTCGGACGCGTTCCTGCACGAGCACGGCGCGCTCGGCCCGCACACGACGCTCATCGCCAGCACCAAGTACGCCGGCGCCGAGCTGCGGCGGCGCTTCGTGCGCCTCGGCCAGCGCGC
Organism: Myxococcota bacterium; assembly: GCA_046351155.1. Taxonomy (GTDB): domain Bacteria; phylum Myxococcota_A; class UBA9042; order PHBI01; family PHBI01; genus JAXLYZ01. The sequence goes on along the minus strand of JAXLYZ010000009.1, from coordinate 89,763 downwards.
GCTGGTCGTGGCCGACGGCCTCGTCGAGGACGGCAGCCACAGCTACACCTGGCAGCTCAACGGCTACGCCTCGGAGACGCTGGCCGGCACCAGCTTCACGCGCGTCGACGCGCTCGACGTCGGCGCCGCGCGCGGCGTCTGGCAGCGCGCGACGGCCGGCATGCTGGCGCAGGTCGCGGCCACCGAGGGCACCGTCGTGGCGGCCGATCGCCTGGAGGAGAGCCTCGGCCAGCAGGGCCTCGGCACGCACCGCTGCCTGACGCTCGAGGCGCCGATGGGCGCGAGCGCCGGCTTCGTCGCGCTCATCGTCCCCTACGCCGGCACGAGCGCGCCCAGCGTCAGCGAGAGCGGTCGCGGAGCGACCGGGGTCGCGTGGGTGCGGGTGGGCGACGACGTGGCCATCCTCAACCGCGGCGCTTCGACAAGCAGCTTGACCATCGCCGGCGCCGCGCGCAGCGCGCCGCCCGGGTTGACCATCCTCGACCTCGGGAGCGGCGAGGCCTGGACCGCGTCGATGGAGACGCCGCCCATCCCCGACCCGGCGCCGTTCATCCCCGAGTGACGCGCGCGCTGGCGCCGAGCCGTTGCGCCCGACGCGCGCTCGTGTCACTCCATGGGCATGCGCGCGCATCCCCTCATCGTGTGCCGTGACGTCCAGGCTTCGAGCCGGTTCTACCAACGCCTGCTCGGCTGCCTCGGCGGCCACGGCGGTGACGAGTACGAGCGGCTCTACGACCCGCGTCTCCACTTCTCGCAGTGGGGCTCGGACGGGCTCATCCTGCAGCTGCACGCCTGGGACGTCGACCACCACCACGGCTCGATGGGCGACCCGGGCGTGCCGGTCGGCAACGGCGTCCTGCTCTGGTTCGAGCTCGACGACTTCGACGCCGCCGTGGCGCGCGCGCGCGAGCTCGGCGCGCCCGTCGTGCTCGACGTGCATCGCAACCCGAACCCGGCCCACCGCGAGCTGTGGCTGAAGGACCCGGACGGCTACACCGTCGTCATCTGCTCGCCCGACGGCGAGGCGCCCTAGGCCGCGGCGCGGCGTCGGCCGCTGGCGCGCGTCCAGCGGAAGAACTCGATGAGCGTGACCGGCACGAGGCCGAGCGCCAGCGCGACGAGGCCGTCGCCCAGCGTGAGGTGCTCGAGGTGGAAGAGCGCGCGCGTCGCCGGCAGCGCCGAGATGACGAGCTGGCACAGGACCGAGAGGCCGATGACCGCCAGCAGGCGCCCGTTGGCGAGCGTCTTCGGGAAGAACACGCGCTCGTCGGTGTGGGCCGCGAAGGCGCGGAAGAGCTCGCAGAAGACCAGCGTGCCGAGCGCCATGGCGCGCGCGCGATCGACATCGCCCGAGGCGAGCGCCGTGGCGTAGACGGCGATGACCAGGCCGGCCTCGATGGCGGCGATGAGGCCGATAGTGAGCCACTGCGCGCGGCCGAGGATGGGCTCGTTGGCCGGCCGCGGCGGGTGCTCGAGCGCGTCGCGTGGCGCCGGGTCGAGCACCAGCGCCAGCGCCGGCAGGCCGTCGGTGACGAGGTTCACCCACAGGAGGTGCAGCGGTAGCAGCGGCACCGGCCAGCCGGCGATGCCGGCCGTGAGCATGAGCACGAGCTCGGAGGCGTTGCCGGCCAGGAGATAGACAAGCGCCTTTCGGATGTTGTCGAAGATGCCGCGGCCCTCGCGCACCGCGGCCACGATGCTGGCGAAGTTGTCGTCGGCCAGCACCATGTCGCTGGCGGCGCGCGTCACCTCGGTGCCGGTCCGGCCCATGGCGATGCCGATGTGCGCCTCGCGCAGGGCCGGCGCGTCGTTGACGCCGTCGCCGGTCATGGCCACGACGCCGCCCTGCGCCTTCCACGCGCGCACGATGCGCAGCTTGTCCTCGGGCGTGGCGCGCGCGTGCACGACGTCGCGCCCGTCCTCGTGCGGGCCGAGCAGCCCGAGCTCGAGCGCGATGGCGCGCGCCGTCGCGGCCTGGTCGCCGGTGATCATGACGGTCTTGATGCCCGCGTGCTTGGCGGCCCGGATGGCCGCGACCACCTCGCTCCGCGGCGGGTCGACCATGGCCACCAGGCCGAGCACGCGCACGCCCGACTCCTCGGCCTTCGACCCGACCGCGACCGCCAGCACGCGCAGCCCGCGCGCCGCCATGGCGGCGTTGGCCGCCAGCACCTCGGCCGCGCCCGGCCCGCTCATGCCGCCCGGGGTGCAGGCCAGCACCGACTCGACGGCGCCCTTCATATAGAGGATGCCGTCGGCCCGGAAGATCGACATGCGCTTGGTGTCGCTGTCGAACGGCCACACCACCTTGCGCGGGCGCGCTTCCTCGATGGCGTCGCGGTCGATGCCGCGGAGGCGCGCCTCGACCAGGATGGCGAGCTCGGTCGGGTCGCCGACGCCGCCCTCGCCGCCGCTGTCCTTGCCGTCGTCGCTCGCGCCCAGCGTCGCGTCGCAGCAGGCCGCCGCCGCGTCGATGAGCGCCGCGTGGTCGGGGCCCCACAGCTCGCGTACGGTCATGATGCCGGTCGTCAGCGTGCCGGTCTTGTCGCTGCAGATGACGGTGGCGCAGCCGAGCGTCTCGACCGCCGACAGGCGCCGCACGAGCACGTTCTGCGCCGCCATGCGCCGGACGCCGATGGCCAGCGCGATGGTGACCATGGCCGGCAGGCCCTCGGGCACGGCCGCGACCGCCAGCGAGCAGGCGCCGAGCAGCACGTCGAGCGCGGGCTCACCGCGCGCCAGGCCGAGCGCGGCCACCACGACCACGATGGCGAGGCAGGCCACGAGCAGCATCTTGCCGACGGTCGCGAGCCGCGCTTGCAGCGGCGTCTGGCTGCGCTCGGTGCCCGCCAGCAGGTGGGCGATGCGGCCAATCTCGGTGGCCATGCCGGTGGCGGTCACGACCGCGGTGCCCACGCCGCGCGCGACGGCGGTGCCCATGAAGACCTGGTCGTGGCGCTCGGCCAGCGGCGCGTCGGGCGGCGGCGCGGGGTCGACGCGCTTCTCGGCCGGGGCGCTCTCGCCGGTGAGCGCGGCCTCGTTGACGAGCAGCGCGTGGGCCTCGATGAGGCGCGCGTCGGCCGCGACCAGATCGCCGCCCTCGAGCAGCAGCACGTCGCCCGGCACGACGTCTTCGGCCGGCACGACGCGCGGCGTCCTCGCGCACGATGCGCGCGCGCGGCGCGGTCATGGCGCCGAGCGCGGCGATGGCGTGCTCGGCGCGCTGCTCCTGCACGAAGCCCACGACCGCGTTCAGGACCAGGATGGCGCCGATGGCGATGGCGTCGGCCGCCTCGCCGGCGATGGCGGCGACCACGCTGGCGCCGAGCAGCAGCAGCACCAGCGGGCTCGCCAGCTGCGCCAGGAGCCGCCGCCAGGCCGGCGTCGGCGCCTCGCGGATGAGCGCGTTGGGCCTGGTCGAGGCCAGGCGCGCCCGCGCCTCGCTCTCGTCGAGGCCGCGCAGCTCGGCGGGGTCGGCCCCGCGCGCGCCGGGATCGGTATGGTGCTCGGACCAGCGCTCATGCGCCCGCAGCCTGACAGAAGCGGCCGCGTTCGTCGATCGCCCGCAGCCCGCACGGCGCGGCCGGGGCGAGCGAGACCGCGCGCGGTCACCAGCCGGTAACGTCAATGAATGAACACGGCCCGCGCGGAGCATTGACGCCGCCCTCGGGCGGTCCGACACGTGAGGGCACGCGAGCGCCGCCGGTCCACCGGCGGCCGAACCACGGACCACCGAGAACCTTCGATGCTCGACCTGAATCGCCTGAAGAAGATCCGCCTGCACCCGCGCCCGCTCACGCAGCGCCTCATCGCCCAGCTGGTGCTGCGCCCGAACTACGGACTGCCGGGTCGCAAGACCGTCATCGAGCTCGAGGGCGCGGACAACATCCCGCGCGACCGCGGCGTGTACTTCGCGATGAACCACACCGACCGCTACAACTACTGGCCGTTCCAGTATCAGCTGTATCGCCACGGCGGGCTGCGCTTCACGGCCACCTGGGTGAAGGGCAAGTACTACGAGAACGAGTGGATGGGCGCCTTCATGGACGCCACCAACAACATCCCGCTGCCGTCGCGCGGCTACGTCATCGTCACCGAGTTCCGGAAGATGCACGGGCGCGTGCCGAGCGAGGACGAATATCGCGCGCTGCGCGACCTGGTCGACGGGCGCAGCGACGTCACGTCCTCGGCCGGCGGCGCCGCGGTGCAGGCGCTGCTCAGCGCCGGCGGGTCGGCCGCCGGCTACCTGGCCCGCTTCGATGCGCTCTTCCTGGCCATGATGGCCGAGGTCGTGCGCCTCACCCGGAGCGCGCTCGATCAGCTCGACCTCAACGTGCTGGTGTTCCCGCAGGGCACGCGCTCGAAGCGCCTGTCGCGCGGCCACACCGGCCTCATGCAGATGGCGCAGCACACCGGCCACGCCATCGTGCCGGTCGGCTGCAGCGGCTCGGACCGCTGCTATCCGGGCGGCTCGCCCTTCTCGCGCGGCGGCCACATCGTCTACCGCATCGGCAAGCCGCTCGAGCTCGACGGCCCCGAGCTCGGCCCGCACCGCGTGACCAGCGCCTTCACGCCGTTCACGGCCGACGCCGCGCGCCACGACCCGTCCTTCCGCGCCGCGACCGACATCGTCATGCGCCACATCGACGGCCTCGTCGACCCGGAGTATGGCTTCGGCAGCGACGCCACCAGCGACGGCGTCGAGGCGGTCGAGCGCTTCGTCTGAAGCAGCGTCGATGCATCGACGGTCCCGCCGTGTCGGTCGCGCGTCGACCGGTCACGGAGTGGCCGCGGCGCGCAACCCGTCGAGCCGCTTCTGCACGGCCTTGTTGGCGCGCTCCGTCAGCGATGCCTGGTAGTGGTCGATGGCGTCGGCGCGCTTGCCCTGGGCCTCGTCGATGCGGCCGAGGTTGTAGAGCAGGGCGCCGCGCGAGCCCTTGGCGGTGGTGCGCGCCAGCGCGGCCTCGGTCGTCGTGCGCGCCTCGTCGAGCCGGCCGGCGTTGAACAGGGCCCAGCCGAGCTCGCCCTGGATGGGCGGCGCGTCGTCCAGCGCCAGCGCCGCGCGCAGCTCGTCGATCGCCTCCGGCCAGCGACGGGCCTTGCCCGCCTTGCGCGCGCTCGCCACGTGGTCGCGGGCACCGCCGCTTCCGGTCCCCTTCAGCGTCAGGATGGTCATGGCCCAGCGCTCGCTCCATTGGGCCTCGACCAGGCCGCGCTCGGGCGCGAAGCACAACGTCTCGTCCGGTCCGTCGACCGTCGGGTAGCTGTGCTCGACGCACCACGCGTCGCCCTTCGCGTAGACGCGAGCGTCACCCTCCATGCGGTCGTTCGTCGCCGCCAGGTGGAACGACCGCGCCCGCGGCGGCAGCGCCAGGTAAGGCTCGGCCGTCACCACGTCGCCGACGCCGGCGGCCGGCTCCTCGTCGACGAGCCACAGGCCGCGCGCGTTCGCGACCCAGATGAGCTCGTCCGGACTGTCGCCACGCTCCGCGTCGGCCGTGCTGGGGTGCGACGCCGAGCGGACGCAGGCCATGACCGCGACCCTCGCATCCGGGTCCGCGGCGCGCGAGCGAACGATGGTGCAGGTGGAGACCCAGTCGCTCGACTCCCCCTCCATGTCGCCGTCGTCGCCGATGGGCGTATCCGAGCCCCACCCTCCGTCGTAGCTGAAGACGCGTCCCAGCTCGAAGAGCGGCGCGACCAGCGGCGACAGGCCAGGGGTGGCGGCACCCGTCGGCGCGGGAGCGGCGGGCGCAGGCGCGGCGACGGCCGGCGCGGCGGGCGTCGGCGTGGCGGGCGCGGCGGGCGTCGGCGCGGCGGGCGCGGGCGCGGCGGGCGCAGCCGCGACGCCCGGCGTCGTGGCCGGCACGGCGATGACCGTCGGAGGCGAGGTGGACGGGGCGGGCGCGGGCGTGCCGCACGCGAGCAGGCCGAGGCCGGTGAGTGCCGGGATGACGAGGCGCATCGGGTTCCGAAAGTGATTTTGTCACTCTCCGCGAGATCGCTCGGCGTGGGCGACCGGACGGCGGGAGTGTGACGGGACACCCGAGAGAGCCCGCCCCCGCGTCCAGGTAAACCGCGTTCGCTGACATGCCGCATCACCGCGTCCCACGCCGCGCCGCGCCCGGTCGCCGCGCGCGGGCGGAGGCGGCCGCCGCGGGCGTTCCACCCGCGGCGCTGCCGCTCGATCAGGCCAGCTCCTCTCGGCCGCGGCCTCACCCGCGATGCGACCGAAGACGATGGTCGACATCACCGCCGTGCCGCTGCCCGGGTAGTACGGGCCGATGAAGCCGCCCGCCACCATGCCCGCTGCGTAGAGGCGCGGGATGGGCTGGCCGAGCGTGTCGATGACGCGCGCGCTGGTGTCGATGCGCAGGCCGCCGCACGAGCCGAGGTTCACCGAGGTGACCTGGGTCGCGTAGTAGGGCGCGGTCACGAGCGAGCTCAGCGCGATGGTGCGACCGAAGACGGGGTCGGTCGGCGGGTCGGCCATGGCGTCGTTCCACTGCGCCACGGTCGCGCCGAGCTGGTCCTCGTTCACGCCGATGCGCGCGGCGAGCTCCTTCAGCGACGCGCCGGTCTTCACCTTGCCGCTGGCGATCTCTTCGCTCAGGTCCGCGCTCCAGGCGCCCCACAGGCCGCCCAGCACGGTGCCGCCCAGCGCCTTCACGCTCTCGTCGAAGATGGCCCAGGCGACGTGACCCTCCTGCGCGAAGACCGCGCGCATCTTGTAGGCGTAGTGCGCCTGCTCGTTCACGAAGCGCATGCCGTACTTGTTGACCCAGATGCCGGGCACGGCCGGCGAGCCGGCGACGAACGGCACGCAGCCCATGGTCACGGCGGGCACGCCGATGGTGCCACCCAGCGCGGCCAGGTCGGCGCCGATGGCCATGCCGTAGCGGATGCCGTCGCCCAGGTTGTTGGGCGCGCAGTAGCAGACGCCGGTCTCGAGCTCCCACAGCTGCTGCGGCGAGAAGTGCCGCGCCATCTCCTTGTTGCGATCGAAGCCACCCGAGGCGAGCACCACGGCGCGCCGCGCGCGGATGTACTTCGTCGCCGCGCCGACCAGCACCTTCACGCCGACCACGCCCTCGTCCTTGTCGACCACGAGCGCCTTCACGTCGACCTCGGTGCGGACGGTCACGCCGGCCGCGGTGGCCGCGTCCGACAGCGCGGCGACGTGCACCGCGCCGGTGCCCGGCGCCGGGTTCGGCCCGCCGCCGCTCGGCACGTGGATGCGCGGCACCATGAGCGCGGGGTCGACGGTCGGGATGGGATCGACGCCGTAGACCGACACGTAGGTGAGGCCGTGCGCGACCATCCAGTCGATGGCCCCGGGCGCCTTGTTGGCGAGCAGCTCGACCAGCGCCTGATCGCTGATGCCCTCGCCCGCCTGCATCCAGTACTGCGCGTGCTTGGTCGGGGTGTCACCGAGGGTGCCGCCGGCGATCTGGAAGGAGGTGCCCGCGGCCTGGACGACGCCGCCCGAGAGCGAGGTCGAGCCGCCCACGACCGCCGCCTTCTCGAGCACGACGACCGAGCCGACGCCCGCCTCCTTGGCCGCGACGGCGGCCGTCAGGCCGGCGCCGCCGGCGCCGACGACGACCACCTCGAAGCGCTCGTCCCACTTCACCTTCGACGCGTCGACGGGCTCGTCGTCGCACGCGGTCATGTGCGTGAGCGTGAGGCTGGCCACACCGGCGGCCGCGCCCGCGAGGGCGGTGTTCTGGAGGAACCCGCGCCGGCTCAGGCCCTTGTCGTTTCCGTTCCCAGTCATGGTGACCTCTCTTTGCGGGTCGGCAAACCGCCGAAATCCGAGCGGGCCGTCGACGCGTCGGATGGCTGCAAGCGAGGTGCCTGACGCGACCTCGGCCAGCACCGCGGCGAGCCGCCTGGCGAGCGGCTGCGAGCCGTGTCGGCCGGCCCGCGCGGCGTGCGTTTTGTCGCGACGGGCATCTCGTGCGCGCGCGCTCGTCGCGGCGCGCGCGCGTCCCTGCTCGCGCGTGTGGCGTCGCGCGGTTGGTACGCCGCCTGCTCCGTCGCAGGGCGCGGTCGTGGACCGCACGGCGAAGGGGGCATGCGATGTTGCTGCGCAACCCGAGGACGATGGAAGCGATGGCCCGCGCGTGGCGTTCGGCCGCGCTCGCCGGGGCCGTGCTCGGCGCCGGCGCGATCGGCGTGAGCGCGTGCGGCGATGGCGGCGGCGACGAGGGCGACGTGAGCGACGACGCCAGCGAGGTGGCCGCGCCCGAGACCTGGGGCGACGGCATCGACGACATCTTCCGCGCGCGCTGCACGCCGTGCCACAGCTGGGCCGAGACCTACGCCGGCGTGGTCGCCAAGATCGAGTCGGGCCGCCTCGAGGAGCAGGTGTCGGCGGGCCACAACGTCCCGAGCGGCGATCAGGCGGTGCTGCTCGACTGGGTCGCCGCCGGCTACCCGCAGTAGATCAGGCCCGTCGATGAATCGACGGGCTCGCGCCGTATCGGTCGCGCGTGTAGGACCTGCGCCGCTGGCTCTCGCCCGGCGAGGCCGGGCGAAGCCAACGTCGGCGGTCCGACGCGCGACCTGCCGCTGTCGGCTCAATCCTGCGCGCCGTGGCTCTTGGCGGTGGCGACCCAGCGCGCCGTCAGCTCGTGCGGCTCGGCGCCGAGCGCGCGCGCGAGGTGCAGCGCCAAGGCCAGCATGAGGCTCGACGCGTCGCGTAGCCCGGCGGCGTCGGAGAGCGACGCGAAGCGCGCCTGCGCCTCGGCCTGGAGCAGCGCCTCGTGGCGCGCGACGAACGCGCGCGGCTCGTCGATGAGCGCCGGGTCGAGGTCGGGCACGGTCAGCCGATCGAGCCACTCGGTCGGGATGGCGGCCGCGCGCTCCTCGGGCGTCATGACGCCGAGCGCGCGCCAGCGCCGGAGCGTCTTGCGGTCGCCGCTGGCGGCGAGCCCGCTCTCGAGCAGCAGCACGAAGGCGCCGTCGGCCAGGTGCTGCACCAGCTCGAGGCCCGCGGCCTGGGCCGCCTGGCCCGGCGCGACGCCCTGGCCGGCCAGGTACTCGGCGACGCTCAGGTAGGGCAGCGTCACCACCGACGGGCAGCCGTCGAGGCAGGGGAAGTCGCTGCCGTGGTGGAAGTAGCCGGCGTCGCCGGCCTGCAGCTGGCGCCCGAGCGGGTAGAGGCGACAGGCCAGCGGTCGCCCGGCGTGGGCGCTGCAGCCGTGCCCGTCGACGTAGAGGGCGCAGGCCGGGAGCTCGCGCCAGCGCGACGCGCCGTCCATGCGCAGGCGGATGCCACCCGCCTCGAGGGCGCGCTCGCGCAGCGCGCGCGGGCTGATGCCGAGCGCGCGCGCGAGGCAGGCGACCTCCCAGGGCGAGACCCACACGTGCTTGCCGTGGCAGCAGGTGCCGCTGCGCGTGCAGGTGAGCGGCAGGCGGTCGTCGAGCGAGAGCAGGGTGGCGGAGTCCATGTCGCGCTGAGCCTACCCGCTCCGGTCGGGCCGCGGAATGCCAGACTGCGCGCGCGCCGCTGGAAGGACCGTGCTATGGCCAGCGCCGGAGGCCCCGATGATTCTCTTGAACCCGAAGAAGTACGCGCCCGACCACCTCGACCCCGCGTCCGCCGAGCTCATGCGCGCGACCATCGCCTTCTTCGAGCAGAAGGGCCGCGCCCGGCTGAAGCACGACGACCGCCACCAGGTCTGGTACGCCGACTTCCTGGCCTTCCTCCGCGAGCACCAGGTCTTCGCCAAGCTGCTGACGCCCGCGGCTTACGGCGGCGGCGACGCCAGCGTGCGCTGGGACACCTTCCGGAACTGCGACTTCAACGAGCTCACCGGCTTCTACGGCCTCGCCTACTGGTACACCTGGCAGGTCTCCATCCTCGGCCTCGGCCCCATCTGGATGAGCCCCAACGAGGGCGTGAAGCGGAAGACGGCGGAGCTCCTCCGGGCCGGCGGCATCTTCGCCTTCGGCCTGTCCGAGCGCGAGCACGGCGCCGACCTCTACGCCAGCGGCGTCACGCTGACGCCCGACGGCGCCGGCGGCTACCGCGCCAACGGCTCGAAGTACTACATCGGCAACGCCAACCGCGCCGCGCTGGTGTCGACCTTCGGCAAGGTCGGCGCGGCCGCGGCGCCGGACGGCGCGGCGAGCGAGTTCGTGTTCTTCGCCGTCGAGTCGACGCACCCGGCCTACGAGCTGGTGCAGAACGTCGTCAACTCGCAGTCGTATGTCGCCGAATATGCGCTGCACGACTATCCCATCGCCGAGAGTGACATATTGTCGCGCGGGCAGGAGGCGTGGGACGCGGCGCTCAACACCGTCAACGTCGGCAAGTTCAACCTCGGCTGGGCCTCCATCGGCATCTGCACCCACGCCTTCTACGAGGCCATCGACCACGCCGCCGGACGCATCCTCTACGGCCACCCGGTCACCGACTTCCCGCACGTGCGCCAGCTCTTCACCGACGCCTACTGCCGCCTCGTGGCCATGAAGGTCTTCGCGCGCCGGGCCTCCGACTACATGCGCGCCGCCTCGGCCAGCGACCGCCGCTACCTGCTCTACAACCCGATGGTGAAGATGAAGGTCACCACCCAGGGCGAGGAGGTCGTGAACCACCTCTGGGACGTCATCGCCGCCAAGGGCTTCGAGAAGGACGGCTACTTCGAGATGGCGGCGCGCGACATCCGCGCGCTGCCGAAGCTCGAGGGCACGGTCCACGTCAACATGGCGCTCATCATCAAGTTCATCCGCAACTACTTCTTCAGCCCGGCCAGGTTCCCCGATGTGCCGCGCATGAGCCAGCCGGCCAACGACGACTTCCTGTTCGCGCAGGGCGCGACGCGCGGCCTCGGCAAGATCCAGTTCCACGACTTCGACCTCGCCTATCGCGGCGTCGACATCGCCAACGTGGTGGTGTTCCGCCAGCAGATCGCCGTCTTCAAGGAGTTCCTGCTGGCGTCGGCCATGGACGCGGCCACGGCCGCGCTGCAGGCCAAGGACATCGACTTCCTCCTGACCATGGGCGAGCTCTTCACGCTGGTCGCGTACGGCCAGCTCATCCTCGAGTACCACGCCATGGAGCCGGCCGAGCTGTCGGCGGATCTGGTCGGCCAGATCTTCGACTTCATGGTGCGCGATTTTGCCAAATTCGCGCTGCAGCTGCACTCGAAGCCGTCGAGCTCGGCGCGCCAGATGGAGCTGTGCCTGCGCATGCTGGCGCGCCCGGTGGGCGACCCCGAGCGCTACGCGCGCGTCTGGCAGGAGCACGTCTTCGCGCAAGCCGGGCAGTACCAGATGAACCCGTGACGGGCGACGGGGGCGCCGTCGGGCGTCCTCGCGCCGCGTGGCGCGGCCGCGCTCAGAGGAGCTTCACCAGCTCGAGCGCGGCGCGCTCGCCCTCGGAGGCGGCGCCGTTCATGAAGCCCTGGAAGTCCTGCGAGGTGTGGTCGCCGGCGAAGAGCACGCCGCCCTGGCGCACGCCCTCGTAGCCGCCGAAGGCGGTGTATTGGCCGACCTTCCAGAAGGCGTACGAGTGCTGCGTGAACGGGTTCTTCGGCCAGATCGACGCGGTGGCCTTGCCGTTCCAGTCGAGCCCGGGGAAGACCTGGGAGATCTGCGCGAGGCCGCGCTCGGCGTCCTGGCGCGTCTTGTTGTAGCTGCTGGTGGCGAACGGCACGTCGGTCTTCAGCGCGTCGGTGCCGGCGCCGCCCGAGTAGAGGTTCAGGATGCCGGCCGTGCCGGGCTGTCCGCGCGTCGGCTCCCACGAGGCCTGGTAGCCGGTGTCGGCGAAGGTCGTGCCGTTGGAGACGCCGGGCCACGCGCCGCGGCCGTCCCAGCTGCGCGTGCGGAACTGCAGCTGCACCTTGGCGTTGTGGCCGCGGCCGAGCTCGCGGATGGCCAGCGTCTTGCGGTCGTCGAAGCCGGCCTGGGCGTAGTCGACGCTGGCCAGCATCGCGAACGGCATGCACAGCACGACGTAGTCGTAGACCACCTCGGTGGTCGAGCCGCCGCGCACGAAGGTGCAGGCGGTGCGACCGGCCGGCGTGCGCGCGAGCTTCACGAGCTTCATGCCGAACTCGATGGTGCCCGACGGCAGCGTCGCCGCGATCGCCTGCGGCAGCTGCTGGTTGCCGCCGCGGATGTGGTAGCGCTCGTCGGACTCGCCGAAGGTGGCGAGCTTGTGCGGCGCGGGCTGGTAGGCCAGGAGGTAGAGCAGGTTCAGCGCCGACTGAACGTCGGTCTCGGCGCCGTACTCGATGTTGTAGGCGATATCGAGCACCTGCCCGAGCGGCGAGCGGTGGCCGCCCGGGACGCGCGTGGCGATCCAGTCGCGGACGCTCATCTGATCGAGCGCGCGGCCGGCGGTGGTGTAGCTGTCCCAGGTGGTGGGGTAGCCGGCGGCGGCCTCGTCGTCGTCGACGACGTCGAGCATGGCGAGGAAATCCTCGTCGGCCTGGGTCTTCGGGTAGTAGGCGCCGCCCACCTTGTAGACCTCGTCGGCGCCGGCCGCGTCGGTCGAGGTGAGGTCGTCGAGCACGAGGCCGTACTTCCGGGCCAGCCGGTGCATGGTCCGGTGGTTGGTGTCGATGAGCTCGCCGCCCCACTCGGTGACCTGACCCTCGTCCCAGTAGGTGCGATCGTTGTTCGAGTACATGCGCCCGCCGATGCGCGTCGACGCCTCGTACACCGTGAACGACACGCCCTTCGACTGGAGCAGCCCGGCGCAGGCCATGCCGGCCATGCCGGCGCCGACGCTGGCCACCTTGGGCTGGCTCGCCGCGGCGCGCGCGCCCTTCGGCAGCGCCAGCAGGCCGGCCGCGACGGCGGCGCCGCCGAGCAGGCTGCGGCGGCTGATCAGATCGGACTTCCGCTGCGCGGCGCGCACGCGTCGCTCCTCGCGCACGACGTCGAGGGGGGTCGCCGTCCGCTGCGAGACCTTCAGGTCGGCGATGAGCTGGCGAAGCGAACGGAAGAGGGGCGTGCGCATCTGGACCTCACGACGGCGAGAGTCGTCGGGCCTATGTGGCGTGGTGATGGGCCGCGACGACGTCGAACTGCACTGGCTGTTTCGGGCGTTGCCGGGCGCCCCGAAGGCCGGACGGCGGCCTTCGCTCGCGATTGAAGAACACTGCGCCGCAGGCCCGCAAGCCATCGGCCCAAAGGAGCGTATTCTGCCAGTGCCCGGTCCGGTCGAGGCCCGGAGGTCGGTCAGGGCGGGCAGCTCGACGGCGTGCTCACCGACAGCGAGAGCGGCAGCGCGTGCAGCGTGATGTCGCCGGGCGTGACCAGGTTGCAGGCGGCCGACGGGGTCTCGAGCGAGAGGCCGGCCGCGGTCACCTCGAGCTGGTCGACCGGGTACGAGGAGCGCAGCTCGAAGGTGCCGTCGGCCTTGGAGATGGTCCAGTCCCAGCCGCCCGCGGCGCACCTGTGGCCGGTCACGTAGCCGTTGGCGACGGGCGTGCCGTTCTCGCGCACGAGCCGTCCGGTGGCGACGAACGGCCCGTCGGGCGCGCTGCCGGTGTAGTCGGGCGCCACGCAGGTCGGGCGCGGGAATGTCGCCGCGAAATTGCCAAATGCGTCGGCGGCCGGGCGCGCCGTGCCGTCCCAGCGCACGAGACCGAAGTGCTCGCCGGGCGGACCCCAGTGGACGTCGCGATAGAGCCACCACTGGAGGCCCATGGCGCCGCAGTCCCAGGCGGTGGTCAGCGCGTGCTGCGCGAACGCGGCCTGGTCGGCCTCGGTGGGCGCGCCGTCCTCGACCGACAGGCCGGTCTCGCCGACCATGTTGGGGTAGGGCTCGCGGCCGGCCCAGGCGAGGAACATCGACAGGTAGTCGCGGTCGGCGTCGTTCCACTTGCCCGACGCGTAGACGTGGAACGAGGTGAAGTCGAGCGGCAGCGCGCCCGGGTCCCAGTGGCGCACGGTGCCCATCTCGGCCAGGCCCATGGTCACCATGGCGCGCGGCGAGCCGGCGCGCACGGCGTCGTACCAGGCGCGGCCGATGGCGTTGGCGTCGACCTTGTCGATGTCCTTGTGGGCGAACTCGTAGACCGGCTCGTTGGTGAGGTCGTAGGCGAAGATGGTCGGGTCGTCGACGAAGCGCGCGGCCAGCGCCGTGAGGTAGGTGGCATATTCGTCGCGGATGCCGTCGGCGTCGACGTCGTGGTGGCCGGCCAGGAAGATGGCGTGGAGGCCGGCCTCCTTCACGAGGGCGAGCGCGTCGGCGATGAGCGCGAAGCCGCGCTCGTCGGCGGGCGACATGACGAGGTGCGCCGACTTCGGGCAGTAGTCGAGCCAGTCGGCCCACTGGTGGGCGCAGTCGAGGACGAGGTTGCCGTCCTCGGGGATGACGGCGAGCCCGACGATGCGCAGCGAGTTGAAGCCGAGCGCCTTCACCTGGGCGAGCTGCTCGCGCGCGGCGGCGAGGCAGCTCGGGGCGTCTTTGCAGCAGCCGGCGGGCGTGGTGCAGAACGCGCTATGCGGCGCGATGTAGTAGTGGTCGTCGGTGTCGTGGCGGATGTCGAAGATGTAGTTGACGCTCACCGGCACGTAGGGCTCGTCGCCCAGCATGAACTGGCGGTCCTTCATATAGATGAAGGGCGAGGTGCAGCTCGGGCCGGCGTCGCCGTCGGCCGTCGCGTCGGCGTCGGCGGTTGCGGTGTCGGCGGCGTCTGTGATGTCGTCGGCGATCGCGCTGTCCGCGACGGTGTCGGCGGGCGCGGCGCTGTCGGCGCTGGTGTCGTCGGTCGCGGTGTCGGGCGCGAGCGTCGTGTCGGCCACGGCCGTGTCGGCGACGGCCGTGTCGTCGGTGCTCGTGTCGGACGGGACGGCGACGTCGGAGCCGCAGGCCGCGAGGCACGCGCAGAGGAGGAAGACGTGACGGGACGGGAGCGAGGCGAACCTCATGCGAGGCCTCCGGGAGACGGCCCATGGTGACCCGTCCCGTCGCGATTGGGTAGCCTTTCGTCGAGGCCGACCGGCGCCCTCACGCGTGCGGCGTCGGCTGGCGCGGCGGCGGGCCGGCGATGGGGCGGACCGGGTGCGCCGGCGGGTGTGCGGGCGGGCGCAGCGGCGGCGGCGGCAGTCGCGCCGGCGGCGTCACGGCCGGGCTCGACGCGCGGCGCCTGAGCCCGAGCAGCGTCAGCGCCAGCCCCAGCGCGAGCACGCCGGCGCCCACCGCCAGCAGCACCACGTTGGGTCCGCCGCCCGGCACCGGCGCGTGGTAGCGCAGCACGCGCTCGCCCGACTCGCCGGTGGCGTCGACGATGTCGCCCGCCGACGGCGGCAGCACGACCTTCACGTTGTACTGGCCGATGAGGCCGATGCCGAGCGACTCGACGTAGTTGTAGCCGATGGTCTGGCCGTCGCGCGCGCCGCCCTTCCAGCTCTTCGGCACCTCGAGCTCGTAGACGCCGTTGCCCAGGTGCTTCACGGCGCCGTGCGCCTTCACCGCGACCTCGACGCGGCGATCCATCTCCTTCACCTGGACGTCCCAGTCGTAGGTGTCGAACTGGCTCACGACCTTGCCGACGTCGCGCTTGATGAGCGACTTGTTCTCGCCGTATTTCTGGTGCCAATTGGCATATTGGGACGCCGTCAGCGAGAAGCCGATGCTGAAGGTCGCGTCGCCCAGCGCATCCAGCGTCATCGTCTCGTCGAAGGCGATGGTCTGCACGGGCGGGGTCGCCGCCGTCGCGGCCGGCGCGAAGAGCAGCGCCAGCGCGGTCGCGGCCGCGAGGCCGAGGGTCGGGGTCGGAAGGTGGATGGGCCTCATGGTGAGCTCCTCATTGCGCGAGCCTGACGCTCTGGAGCAGGGCTTGGACTTCGGGGGTCGCCGCCTGCGCGTTCTGCGGCGGGCCGCCGACGCTGACGCCGACCAGGCCGCCCGGGACGCCGACGACGATGAGGAAGCCGCCGGCCTGGCCGTTCTGGCTGGCCATCTGGAAGGGGAAGACCACGGCCTGCTTGCCGCCGAGCACGTTGTTCTGCGGCTGGCCGACCTGGACCTTGGCGCCGAGCTGCTGGAACACGCCGACCAGCGTCTGCACGACCTGGTTCGCGTCGTTGACGCCGTCGAAGAAGATGACGTCGACGCCCCAGCCGGTGTTGGGGCTGACCACCGACAGCGCGTAGCCGGGCAGCACCTGGCGCATCTGCGCCACGACCTTGTCCTGCGACACCCAGCCGGCCGGCACGGCCAGCGCCATGCGGCCCTGCGGGTCCTGCCACGCGGCGCCGCCGGCCGCCTGGCCACCGCCCTGGGGCTGGCCGCCGCCGCCGTTCGGCGCCTGGTTCTGCTGGCGCGCGCCCTGGTGCTCGCGCAGGCGGTCGTCAAGCGACTTGACCAGCGCGGTGCGGTCGACGTCGGGCAGCTCGGGCGGGCGGATGCCCTCGTCGCGGTACTCGAGCACGTCGACGACGATGCTCGGCATCTGCCCCTGCATGGCCTTCTGGAAGTTGTCGCTGGCGACCTTCACGGCGTCTTCGAAGGACGCCGCGGCGCCGAGGTTGCCGCCCTCGAAGGCGCCGCCGATGCCGGTGGCCTCCACCGGCAGCAGGCTGCCGTCGCCGGCGCGCAGCACCGGGAAGGCGTGGCCGGGGATCATGACGAGGTAGCAGCCGGCGCCGGCGTTGATGGCGATCGAGCACCACAGCTGGGCCAGCTCGACGCACAGGCCGCTATTGCCATAAATGATGTCGCGCGGCAGGCGCATGCTCTGCACCAGCACGTACTCGTCGCCCTTCTTCTCGGGCAGGCCCTTGGTGCCGGAGTAGGTCATGCCGAGCGCGACCATGTAGTTGTAGGTGCTGCGCGCGAGCTGCTCGATCTCCTTGAAGTTGCCCATGGTGCCGAAGCCGCCGGTGAGCTCGCTGGCCTTGGAGTAGAAGGCGCGCACCACCGGGTCCTCCTCGGTGACCCAGGCGGCGTTGAGCTCGGCGTTGTCGTTGGCGTCCCAGAAGGTGAGGATCTCGCTCGGCGGCAGCGAGCTGTATTCGATCTCGTGGACGCCGCGGAACTGGAACTCGCGACTCTCGGTGCGGGTCTTCGCGCCGCCGCCGTCGTCGTAGGCGATGCGCGCCTCGACCGAGGCCGGCGTCATGCTGGTGATGCCGGCCACCGTCGCCGGCAGCTTGGGGTAGTAGGGCACGACCACGGTCTGCCCGGGCAGCACCTCGGGGAACGACTCGGGCGTGGTCCACGCCACGTAGCCCGGCACCTGGAACGACACGGCCACGTCGCGCAGCGGGCCGTCGCCGGTGTTGGTGAGGGTGAGCTTGCCGAGCCAGTACTTGCCGCCGACGGCCTCGCCGTTGCCGTAGACCTTGTAGGCGGCGGTCATGAGCGTGGGCTTGTCGACGAAGCGGAGGTCGAGCTTGCCCGTGCCGCTCGCGACCATGAAGGCACTGGTGAGGAGGCCCGCGCCGACGAGCACCAGCACGAGGCCCGAGATGAGGAGACCGCGTCGCATGCTTCACCTCCGCAGGAGGAGCGGACCCGCACGGCGTGTGCGTCGTGTGAGACGCGGTCAAGCCGGTGCAAGGCATGTGCCCCGGGCGCGCGCGAAGAACGGCGCGGGCGCGCGCGATCAGGCGGCGAGCGATCGGAAGGAAGCGCACGCCCGTGCGTGCGAGTCGGCTACCCCAGGGTCAGCGCGGCACGAGCTCGCGCGTCGCCGCGCGAGCGTCATGGCGTCAGCTCTCGCGCGAGCGGATGGCCGGCAGGATGCGGTCGAGGGCGCGCTTCAGGTGGCCCTCGTCGTCGATCTCGCACCAGGCGAGGTCGTCGATCTTCATGACCGGGATGGGCTTGCCCTGCCGCGCCACGCGCACGAGGCAGCCCTCGTAGTCGAGCTTGGGCGTGCGATCGACCTCGTCGGCCATGACGGCGCACATGGCGCGATAGGTGTCGCGGGCGATCTTGGAGATGCCGACCAGCTCGCCGTGGACCGAGCCGAGCGCGTCGCGCTTCTTCGACAGGTCGAGCAGGTTGGAGTCGGCGTCGACCTCGACCCACACCTCGTCGCGCGAGTCGGTGAAGCCGCTGACCAGCACGATGTCGGGGCGCGGGTCCTCGAGCAGCGCGGTGAGCGCGCGCTGCTCGTAGAGGAGGTCGGACTCGAGCAGCACGAAGTCCTCGTCGAGGATCGAGCGCAGGCAGTAGAGCGTGTACATGCTGCCGGTCGTCGCGAAGCGGTCGGAGCGCAGCGTCTCGATCTGGAAGGTGCCGCGGTAGCGCTCCGCCAGCGCGTCGTAGTGCTCGGCGAGGTAGCCGGTGCCGATCACCAGGCGCTCGAAGCCGGCCCTGCGCAGCTTGCCGATGCTGGTCTCGACCAGCGCGCTGCCCTCGACCTCGAGGAAGCCCTTGGGCTGCTGCTGGGTGCGGTCCTTGAGCCGGCTCCCGAGACCGGCGGCGACGATGACGGCGGTGCGCATGACTCTCCTTCGCCCAGGCGGGCGAGGTCCCGTAGCACGCCGCCCGCGGCCGATCCATCGCCTTGTCTCGCGCCCGCGGCGCGCCGCTCGACGCTCACTCGCAGGGCGCCTTGCGCGGGCGCTCGACCTCGTTCGAGCGCGGGCGCGCCAGCCGCTGGATGGTCGAGATCAGCGCGTGCGGCTCGAACGGCTTGGCGATGTGCGCGTCGAAGCCGGCGGCCAGCGCGACCGCCTTGTCCTCCGGCCGCCCGAAGGCGGTGAGGGCGACGGCCGGCACGTGCCGCGCGCCGCGGATGATCTCGCGGTGGCGGATCTCGCGGATGAGCTCGTAGCCGTCCTTGCCGGGTAGCCCGATGTCGCTGACGATGATGGACGGCGTCTCGCGCGTCACGGCCTCGAGCGCGCCTTCGTAGTCGTGCGCGGCGACGACGTGCGCGCGGTGCTCGCGCAGGATGAGCGCCAGGAGCTCGCACGCCTCCTCGTCGTCGTCGACGATGACGAGGCGCAGGCCGCGCAGGTCGGTGGCGCCGTCCGCGCCCCGGTCGACCGGGTCGGCGCCGAGCGCGTGCTCGTCGATGACGGGCAGCGCCACGGTGACGGTGGCGCCGCGCCGAGGCCCTCGCTGTCGGCGCGCACCGTGCCGCCGTGGAGCTCGACAAGCTGCTTGACGATCGCCAGGCCCAGCCCGAGGCCGCCGTGGGCGCGATTCTCGGGCGAGGCGACCTGGGCGAACTTGTCGAAGATGGTGCCCAGGAAGGCCGGCTCGATGCCGCGGCCGAAGTCCTGGATCGACACGCACAGGCTGTCGTCGTCGCGCGTCATGCGCACGCGGATCTCGCCGTCGGGCTGCGAGAACTTCACCGCGTTGCTGAGGATGTTCCAGAGCACCTGCTGGATGCGCGTGGCGTCGATCCACACCGGCTCGTGCGCCGCGTCGAGGTCGGTGACGATGCGCAGCCGGTGCTCGTCGATGGTGGCGCGCATGCCGTCGATGGTCGTCAGCATGAGCGCCGCCGGATCGACCATGCCGCGCTCGAGCGCGAGCTTCCCCGAGTTGAGGCGCGACACGTCGAGGATGTCGGAGATGATGCGCGCCTGCGACTTCACGCTGCGCTCGATGACGGCGAGGCCCTTGCCGACCTCGGGCGCCACGCCGCGGCGCTGCAGCATCTGCACGCCCATGAGCATGGCGCTGAGCGGGTTCCGCAGCTCGTGCGACAGCACGGCGATGAAGTCGTCCTTGGTGCGGCTGTGGCGCTCGGCGGCGATGCGCGCGGCCTGCTCGCGCTCGAAGAGCGCGTCGCGCTGGGCCTCGAGCGCGCGCCGCGCCGACACGTTGGCGAAGACGCCGACGCGCAGGCCGGGCTCGATGTGCGGCGAGATGCTCCACTCGAGGTAGAGCTCGGTGCCGTCCGGTCGCAGGACCGCGAAGACCTCGCGGCGGCTGGCCGCGCCCGGCTCGCTGCCGGCCGGCGCGACGTGCATGGTGGGCGCTTGGCCGGGCGCGGCGAAGTCGCCGAGCGAGCGGCCGGCGATCTGATCGTGGCTGCGGCCGAGCATCTTCTGCATGGCCGGGTTGGCCTCGGCGATGCGGCCGCCGGCGTCGATGAGCGCGATGCCGCTCTCGGCCTGGGTGTAGATGGCGCGGAACTTGGCCTCGCTCCGGCGCAGCTCGTCCTCGGCCAGGCGCGCCCGCACCAGCGCCTGCACCGTGGCGACGAGGATCGGCGGGTCGGCCGGGTGGGTGAGGTAGGCGTCGGCGCCGGCGTCGAGGCCGACCACCTTGTGCTTGTTCTCGACGTACATGGCCGAGAGGTGGATGACCGGGAGCACGGCGGTGCTCGGCACGGCGCGCAGGCGACGGCAGACCTCGAAGCCGTCGATGTCGGGCAGGTGCACGTCGAGGATGACGGCCGAGACGTCGCCCGCCGCCAGCGCCAGCGCCTCCTGGCCGGTGGCGGCCTCGGCGGTCTTGAAGCCGGCGGCGCGCAGCGCGCGGCCGGTCGCGTAGCGCGTCGTCGGGTTGTCGTCGACGACCAGCACGGTGTGGTTCTGGCGCTCGATGCTCGCGGCCACGACGTCGGTATCGCTCATGGGACTCTTGCTCCGCTCCGCCGTCCCCGCGGCGCTCCCCCTGACGCCGCGGACCTCATGGTCTTCGCTCCGTCACGCCCGTGGGCAGCCGCAATGGGATGGTCACGTAGAACGTCGAGCCCTTGTTGGGCTCGCTCTCGAGGCTGACGGTGCCGCCCAGCACCTCGGCCAGGCGCTTGCTCAGCGACAGCCCGAGGCCGGTGCCACGCAGGCGCTTCTGGATCGGTGAGTCGATCTGCGAGAAGTCGCGGAAGATGGCGTGGTGGTGCTCGGCGGCGATGCCGATGCCGGTGTCGGCCACCGAGAAGACGACGTGGTCGCCTTCGCGTCGGGCCGTCACGCGCACCTCGCCGCGCACCGTGAACTTGAGCGCGTTGGAGATGAAGTTGCGCAGGATCTGCGCCAGCTTGCGGTCGTCGCTGAAGACCTTGGGCACATCCTTCGGCTCCTCGAAGATGAGCGCCACCTGGCTGTTGGTCAGCACCGGCTTGAACATGCCGCGCAGCGTGGCGAAGAGGTCGACCATGTCGAACCAGGCGGGCGCGATGTCGATGCGTCCGGCCTCCACCTTGGCCAGGTCGAGCAGGTCGTCGACCATCTCGGAGAACTCGGTCGAGGTGCTCTGGATGAAGCGCACCTGCTTCTCCTGCTCCTCGGTGAGCGGGCCGTCGACCCGGTCGAGCAGGAGGCGCGCGATGCTCAGCACCGAGCCGATGGGCGTCCGGAACTCGTGGCTCATGTAGGCGAGGAAGCGGCTCTTGAGCTCGGTCGCCTGGCGCAGCTCGTTGGCCTGGACATCGAGCTCGGCGTAGAGCGCCAGCACGCCGCGATTGGTCTCTTCGAGCTCCTTGCGCAGCGCGTCGACCTCGGCGCGACTGGCGGCGAGCTCGCGACGCAGCTGCTCGAGCTCCGTCTCGGGCGCGGTCGAGGCCTGGTCGTCGCCGTTCTGAGGTTGCATAGCGGTCAGTCCTTGCGACGGACGAACGCGATCGTCGCGTCGTCGCGGTCGCGGCAGTAGTCGCGCGCGATGCGGCCAGCCATGAGGCTCGGGTCGCATGCGAGCATGGTGCCGAGGTCCTTGCCGGGCCAGCGGTTCATGATGCCGTCGCTGTGGATGCCGAGGACGGCGTGCCGGGGCCAGGGCGTGTCGATGGCCACGGGCGTGCGCATCTGGACGCCGACGGTGCCGTGCTGGCCGAGCAGCGTCCGGTCCGAGACGCCCGACACGATGCGCATCATGACGTTGCCGGCACCGACCGAGCGCACGGAGGAGGCGTGGGCGTCGAGGTGCGCGGCGGACACGGCCGCGCCGCGCGTCATGCGCAGCGCGCTGTGGGCCGTCGTCAGCATCGGCTCGAGGCGCTCGAAGGGCTTCTGGCGGAAGACGGACAGCGCCGCCCGCGACGCCGCGGCGGCCTCGGGTCCGTGGCCGAGGCCGTCGGCCAGGAGCACCGCCGCCTGGGCCCCGTCGGAGGCGAAGATCCAGCCGTCGCCGCACGTCTCCTCGCCGTGCTTGGCCATGCACACGACGCCCAGGCGGAAGGCGCTCGGGCGTCGCTCGGTGGTGCCCGCGCGGACGCGCGCGACGACGAAGGTGCCCCCCGGCGCGGCCGACCAGATGTCGAACTCGTCGGCCAGGCGCTTGATGGCGCCGAGGCCGGTGCCGGGCGAGCCGCCGGTGGAGAAGCCGTCGCCCATGCACTGCGTCAGGTTGGTGATGCCCGGCCCGCCGTCGATCGACAGCACCTCGATCTCCACGTGGCGGATGTCGCGTTCGCCCTGAGCCTCCTCGTGCTCGCGCGAGGCGATGAGCAGGCGGCCGCCGCGGGCGTGCTTCACGAGGTTCGTGCCGAGCTCGGTCACGACCAGCGCGAGGCGCGCCGCGTTGACGTCGCTGAAGGCGAGGCCGGTGGCGAGCTTGATGGCGTGACGCCGGGCCGAGCCGACGCGGCTCGGATCGTCCATCGGGAAGATGGTGTGGGCGGAGCCCTGGACTATTTCCACCGCGTCACACTGACGCGCGTGCCGCGGCCCACGACGGAGTCGATCTCGAACTCGTGGACGAGGCGCTTGCTGCCGGAGAGGCCGAGCCCGAGCCCGCTGCCCGAGGTCCAGCCGTCGCGGAGCGCGCGCTCGATGTCGGGGATGCCCGGGCCCTCGTCGCGGAACACGAGGCGCAGGCCCTGGCGCGCGCCTTGGTCGACGATCTCCCAGTCCATGAAGCCGCCGCCGCCGTAGACGACGGTGTTGCGCGCCAGCTCGCTCGCGGCCGTGATCATCTTGGTCTGATCGACGAGCGAGAACTTCAGGCGCTGCGTCAGGGCCCGCACCGTCTGGCGGCTCGTCACGATGTCGGCCTCGTTGCGCACCGGGATGCTCCCGCTCTGGCTAGTCGCCGTCACGCCGGCCCTCCTCTTCGCCCAGGGCGAGGAGCGCCATGCCGCGACGTACGTTCAGGGCCGTCTTCACGCCGTCCAGCGAGAGCCCGAGCTCGACCAGGGTGATGGCCACCGCCGGCTGCATACCGACCACCACGGTGGTCGCGTCGAGGATGCGCGCGATGCCGGAGACGCCGGCCAGCATGCGGCCGACGAACGAGTCGACGATCTCCAGCGCCGAGATGTCGATGAGCACGCCGCGCGCGTGGGTCTTCACGATCTTGGCGGTCAGGTCGTCCTGGAGCGCCATGGCGGTCTGGTCCTCCATGTCGATCTGGATCGTCACGAGCAGGGAGTCGCCCATCTGCAGGATCGGGATGCGGTTCATGCTGACTTCGCCGTGGGGTCGAGCTTGGTGGGACGCGTGATGACGTAGCCGGTGCGCCTGAGCGCGAGCGCCAGCGCGTCGGCCAGCGTGGCCTTGGTGGTGACGCCCTGCAGGTCGATGCCGAGGTGCACGATGGTCTGGGCGATCTGCGGCCGGATGCCGCTGATGATGCAGTCGGCGCCCATCAGGCGGATGGCGGTGACGGTCTTCAGCAGGTGCTGCGCCACCAGCGTGTCGACGGTCGGCACGCCGGTGATGTCGATGATGGCGAGCTCGGCCTCGGTCTCGACGATGCGCTGCAGCAGCGCCTCCATCACGAGCTGGGTGCGGTTGCTGTCGAGGGTGCCGATGAGCGGGACGGCGAGGACGCCCTCCCAGAGCTTGATGACCGGCGTCGACAGCTCGAGCAGCTCGTCCTGCTGGCGCGCGATGATGTCCTCGCGCGCCCGCTGGTGCGTGGTCACCGTCCACTGCGCCATCTTGTCGACGGCGTCGGACAGCGAGGTGATGGCGGCGATCAGATCCTTGGTCTCGGCGCCGAGGTCGAGCGCCGCGATGAGCGGCGTCTTCAGCGCCAGCACGAAGGCGCTCGTCTCGCCGGCCGACTGGCCCCGCTCGGCGCGCGAGCGCGACAGCGACTCGAGCCCGGCGCGCAGCTCCGACCAGGCCTCGCCCTCGAGGGCCGGTCCCTCGCCGTCGGTCTCGAGCGCGGTCCGCAGCGCGGTGAGCAGCCCTTGGGCCTCGTCGCGGGTGGCGCCGAAGCCGTCGCGGCCCGACTTCGAGCCGGACGCGCTGAGCCAGTCGCGCAGCACTCGTTCGCTGTCCCCGCGCAGGAGGGACAGGAGGACGTTTCGATCGTGGGTCATGGAGTCTCCGACAATGATGGGGCGAGAAGCGGCGCGTAGGTCCGCTCGGGGCGCGCGCAGTCAGCGCGCGCGATGCCGTCCTTGGCCGCGGCTCCGTTCCGCCTCGAGGTCGAGCGCGGTCTCGAATCCGGTCGGCTCGGGTCGGCCGGTCAGGCGCGACCGTGGCTCCCGCTGTCGCGATGCTCGCCGCGCGTCGTCGACGGGACGCGCGTGCCGATCTCGAGGATCAGGTTGAGGGTCGCCATGACGAAGCTGACGACCGCCAGCACGCCGGCCAGGCCGAGACCTGCGGGATGCTCGGTCGAGCCCGCGGCGAGCCAAGACAGGATTCCGACGACGAAGAAATAGACTGTCAGCATGGTGTGGCTCCCGGTGTTCCCGAGCGAAATAGCAACTTGCTTGCCAGCCACCTGGTTGCGCCACCGCCTGCTCAGGAAGGATCGAGGACGAGACGGCAGGCCGCTCCGGCCGAGTTCGATGCCACGCCGGGGCGAGTCATGCGGCCCCAGGTGGGGCAGACCGGGCCATGGACGACGGCGACGCCGCGGCGATCAGCGCCGACCGTGGCCGATGGGTCCGGCCGCGGCGCGTGGCACGCTTCGCGCAGAGCCGCGCTGCGTCGGGCTGCGCGCGGAAGCGGCCTGTCACCCCCACGCGCCCCACCCAGGAGACTGCCATGTCGCGCCTCGTCTCGAGCTTGCTCGTGGTCATCGGCCTCGCGTTCTCCTCGACGGCCGTGGCCGCCGACGACGGCTGGGCCGTCCGCCAGCGCGGCGCGCGCTTCAGCAGCGACGTCGGCGCGGCCTGCGGCGCGCTCGACATCGCCGTCTTCTTCCAGCCCGGCGAGACCATCCTCGAGGCGCAGGACGAAGCGCCGCTCGACTTCCTGGCGCGCTGCCTCGTCTCGGGCGCGCTCGCCGGTCGCTCGATCGGCGTCGTCGGCACCTTCTACGGCAGCGACTGGGGCGCGGCCGAAGCCGCCGAGCGCCAGCGCGCCGTCATCGCCTACCTGGTCGAGCGCGGCGTCGATCGCACGCGCCTCGCCATGTGGTGGCAGCCGCGACCCGACCTGGCTCGCGGCGCCGACGCGCGCGTGAGCTTCAAGCTCATCACGCCGGGCCGCAGCGCGGTCTGGTGGATGGTCCACTGACGGCCGACCCCGACTCCATCAGTCGCACTGGCCCCGTTACCCCCCACGCCCCTCCGGAGCACTCGATGAGCCACGACCCCACGCCTTCCCAGCTCGCCATGGGCGAGCCCGACTACGAGCTCATGGACCTCGGCCCCGCGCCGAGCCATGGCGGACGCCGCCGTCGGCCCGCCGTCATCACGCTGCCGGTCACGCCGGCCGTGCTGCGCGAGCTGGCCAAGGCGCTCGGTGCCGTCGGTCGCGGGCCGCGCGCGCCCGAGTGAGCCTGGCCTGCCGCGAGGGCGTGTGGCAGTGTTGCCGGCATGAGCCCGAAAGCCAGACCCGCTCCTCCGTCGATGTTCGAGCAGCTGCGCGTCGTGTGCTACGCCCTCCCCGGCGTCGAGGAGAAGCTGTCGTACGGCGCGCCGGCGTTCCATGTGCGCGGCAAGCAATTTGTCATATTCAGTGACGCGCGCGACCACGCGCCCGGCGCGCTGGTCAAGCTGAGCCTCGAGCGCCAGGCCGAGAAGGTGGCCGAGGACGCGGCGCGCTTCTCGGTGCCCGCCTACTTCGGCGTGAAGGGCTGGACCTCGGTGCGCCTCGACGCGGGGACGGACTGGGAGGAGCTGGCCATCCTCGTCGAGGAGGCGTGGTCGTCGGTCGCGCCGGCGAACACCGCCGCGCTCGGTCCGGTGCGCCCGCCGCCGCCGCCGCCGGCGCTGCCGACCACCGACCCGGCGCTGGCGCGCGCGGCGCTGGAGAAGGTGAAGGCGCTGATGGCGCGCTACCCCGGGACGACGTGCGAGGAGGAGAACGGGCACGCCACCTTCAAGAGCGACAAGGTGGTGGCCTACTTCCTCGACAACCACCACGGCGACGGCGCCATCGGCCTGGTCGTGAAGGTGAGCGCGCCGGGTGAGCAGGACGCGCTCGCGGCGCGCGACCCCGAGCGCTACTACCGGCCGGCCTACCTGGCGGCGCGCGGCTGGGTGGGCGTGCGGCTCGAGCCCGGTCGCGTCGACTGGCGCGACGTCGAGGCGCGGCTGGCGGCGAGCTTCGCCAACGTCGCCAAGCCGGCGAAGGCGTCTGCAGCCAAGCCGGCGAAGGCGGCCGCGGCCAAGCCGGCGAAGGCGGCTGCCGCTCAGGCGAAAGCGCCCGCGCGCAAGCCGCGCGGCTGATCGGCGGCTCAGCTCAGGGCGCGTCGGCGGTGAGGGCGGCGGGCAGCGACGGCAGGCCCGGCGCACCCGACCATGCACGGCCCCCGAGCGCAGGCCGCCGCGGCGATCCGCTCAGCGCGTCGTGCCCTTGCCGGTCGGGGCCAGCACCTCGCCGGTGTAGAAGCGCGAGTCCGAGCTGGCCAGGAAGACATACGACGTGGCGATCTCGATGGGCTGCGCCGGTCGCTGCCACATGGTGTCGCGGCCGAAGTGCGTCACGTGCGCCTTGTCGAGCGTCGCCGGGATGAGCGGCGTCCACACCGGGCCGGGCGCGACCGCGTTGACGCGGATGCCGCGCTCGCCGAGGGCCAGCGCCAGCGAGCGCACCAGCGAGTGCAGGCCGCCCTTGGTCATGCTGTAGTCGACGAGGCGCGGGCTGCCGTCGAGCGCCGTGACCGAGCCGGTGATGATGATGCTGGCGCCGGCCGGCATGTGCTCGAGCGCGGCCTGCGTCACCCAGATCGGCGCCATCAGGTTGGTGCGCACGGTGCGCAGCAGATCCTCCTCGAGGATGTCGTCGAAGTCGCGCTCGCGCTGGAAGCCGGCGTTGTTGACGAGCACGTCGACGTGGCCGAGCGCGGCCACCGCCTTCGCGACGGCGCCGATGCAGGCGTCGCGCGCGACGAGGTCGGCGGCGATGGCCAGGCCCTGCCGACCGGCCTGCTCGATCCAGCGCACCGTGTCGGCGGCGTCGTCGTGCTCGTCGAAGTAGACGATGGCGACGTCGGCGCCCTCGCGCGCGAAGGCGATGGCCACGGCGCGGCCGATGCCGCTGTCGCCGCCGGTGACGATGGCCTTCTTGCCGCGCAGGCGACCGCCGCCGACGTAGCTCTCCTCGCCGTGGTCGGGAGCCGGGTGCATGGCGTCGGTCTCGCCGGGCCAGTCCTGCGTCTGCGCGCCCGGGCCGTTCTTGGTCCCGCGCACGTCCTCGCGCGGGTCGAAGTCGAGGTTGGCGCCGACGATGGGCGTGGTGGCGGTGGTGGTGCGCGCAGTCATGGTGGCTCCTCCGGGTCGGGGTGGTCGCTCCGTCGCGCGGCGCGGCCGCGGTCGGTGTTGGCAAGCGCGGTGCCAGCCGTCGCGCCGCGCTCGGGGTGGCCGCGGCGGCGTGCGCGTTGGGGCGCCTCGGGTCAGCTGAGGCGGCGTGGGTCGGGCGCGCGTCAGCGGGTTCTTCGCGCGCGCGCGCGGCGGGCGCTGCTCGCGATGGCACCGCTTTCGCACTGGCGGCTCGCCCCCCCGTCGGGGCGCGCGCGCTCGGCCGAACGACGCGCGACGATCAATCAGAGGAGCGAACCCATGGCCCGTCTCGATCGAGATTTCCAGGAGCGAAACGACTACTACCAGGACCGCGGCAACGGCAGGGACGAGCGCGAGAACGACCGTCGCAACCGTTCGCAGGGTGGCGGCACGGATCGCAGCACGGCGCGCGACTTCAACGCCTACACCTCGCCGTCGGAGCGGCGCCCGAGCCGCGAGCAGGACGGCGGCCGCCGCGACTACTACGGCGCGCAGCAGGACTACGGACGCCAGACGCCCAACGCCATCGATGAGTACGACGACCGCCGTCAGATGGGCCAGCAGTACGCTGGCGACGAACGCGGTGGCGACTGGCGTCCGCAGCGCGACTGGCACCGCGACAACGACTGGAGCCGCGACACCCGCGGCGGTGAGGGCGCGAGCTACGGCCGCGCCGGCTACACCTCCGACCAGTGGCGCGACCGGGGTGACGGTCAGCGCGCCGAGATGCAGTGGGACCGGACCGGCATGGGCGAGGGTCGCATGCAGGGCTGGAGCGGCGCGCCGCAGGAGAGCGGCCGCATGGGCGACTGGGATCGCCCGAGCGCCGGCGGCCACCGCGGCAAGGGACCGAAGAACTACACGCGCTCGGACGAGCAGCTGCGCGAGGACGTGTGCCGCCGGCTCACCGACCACGACGGCATCGACGCCGGCGACATCGACGTGAAGGTCGAGGGCGGCGAGGTCACGCTCGTCGGCACGGTGGCCGATCGCCAGATGAAGCGCATGGCCGAGGACGTCGCCGAGGACTGCAGCGGCGTGAAGCACGTGCAGAACAACCTGCGCGTGAACCGCGGCGGAGAGGCCGGCGACTCGTCGACCAGCGGCGGCATGAAGGCGTCGAGCAACAAGAAGGAAGGGGCGGGCGAGTCGTCCCGGACGACGGGCGAGAGCTCGAAGGGCAACCCGGACGGCGCCAAGCGCAACCAGGCCTGACCTCGGGCGCGGACAGGCTCGTCGCATCGCCGTCGAAGCGGCGAGCCTGATCCGTGGCTCAGGCGCCGGCGTCGCGACGCCATCGCGCGCTCGCGGCGCCGGGCCGCCCGTAAGGCGAACCCCGGCTTGGTGCAGTGGCGCGCGAGCCGATGGTGGTGAGCGTCGTCGGCCGGATCGGGCGAGGGCCGGAGCTGCGAGTCCGGTCGGCCCGACGGACCGACGCGCCCCTCCGAACCCCCAGGAGACCGATGAACGTCGAGACGACGAGACCGCTGGCCGTAGTGACCGGCGCCTCCAAAGGCATTGGCTTCCACCTCGCGCGCGAGTTCGCGCTGCACGGCTACGACCTCCTGATCGCCTCCGACCACGACGACATCGAGACGGCGGCCCGGAGCATCGAGGCCGAGCATCCGGGCTGCGGCGTCGCCGCGCTCAACGTCGACCTCGCCACCAGCGACGGCGTGACCGCGCTGTGGCAGGCCATCAGCGCGCGCGGCGTGCCGCTCGCCGCCATCGCCGTGAACGCCGGCGTCGGCGTGGGCGGACGCTTCGAGGAGACGCCGCTCGACGACGAGCTCGGCATGATCCACCTCAACTGCACCGGCGCGGTCCACCTGACCAAGCTCGCCGTGCAGCAGATGGTCCGGCGCGGCGAGGGCAAGATCCTCATCACCTCGTCGATCGCCGCGGTGATGCCGGCACCATTCGAAGCCGTCTACGGCGCGACGAAGGCCTTCCTGATGTCGTTCGCCGAGGCGCTGCACAACGAGCTCAAGGAGCGCGGCGTCACGGTGACCGCGCTCATGCCGGGGGCGACCGACACGAACTTCTTCCGGCGCGCGGGCATGGAGGACACCAAGGTCGGGCGGTCCGAGAAGGACGATCCCGCCGAGGTCGCCAAGGACGGCTTCGCCGCGCTCATGGCCGGCGAGCCGCAGGTCGTGGCCGGCAGCTTCAAGAACAAGCTCATGGCCGGCGCGACCAAGCTCATGTCGCAGCAGGCCGCCGCCAACCAGCACCGCAAGATGACCGAGCCCGGCTCCGGCCGCCGCGACGCGTGAGCGCGCGCGCGACGCGCACCGTAGCCCGAGCAGCACCCCGTCCCCGACCCCGAGCCCACCTCAACCCGGAGAACACCCATGGCCGACATCATCGCCCTCTTGAAGGAAGACCATCAGAAGGTGAAGGACCTGTTCGAGCGCATCGAGCGCAGCACCGAGCGCGGCACCAAGACGCGCACCGACCTCCTGGCGCGCCTCGCCGCCGACCTGCGCGTGCACATGCGCTTCGAGGAGGAGTCGTTCTACCCCGTCGTGAAGGCGGGCGCCGACAAGGCCGGCCGCGAGCTCACGTGCGAGGCGTACGCCGAGCACGACGCGGCGTCGGCGGTGCTGGCGAAGCTCGAGGCGATCGCGCCGAGCGACGAGATGTGGAAGGCCAACGCCAGCGTGCTGAAGGAGAGCGTCGAGCACCACATCAAGGAGGAGGAGCGCGAGCTCTTCAAGCACGCCAAGAGCGTCCTCACGAAGGACGAGCTGCGCCGGCTGGGCGAGCAGTACGCCGCCATGAAGCGCGAGCCGGACGCGTCGGCCGCGCCGACGACGAAGGCGCGCAGCGAAGACGCCGACCGCCGCGGCGACGACGGCGACCGCCGCGGCGACGCGCCGGAAGAGGACGACCTCGACCGCCAGCGCGGTCGCCCCGCCGCCGACCTCTGAGCCACGCGCCCCGCCATCACCGATGACGGGGCGTCGTCTCTCGGTTCGTGCATCGAAGAAACGAGAACGCCGACCAGCTCGAGGCTGGTCGGCGTTTTCATTCGCAGCATGCTCGATCGAAGCGAGCGCCTTCGGTCGAGGCCAGAGGCTAGTGCGGCGATGGGCCGGTGTCCGGTCCCCAGGTCGGCACGTTGATGTCGAGCGGCGTGATGTCGGTCGGCGTCACCGCGTCCGTCGGCGCGGGCCCGGCATCGGCCGCGCCCATCGCCGGGGTCGCGGCCGCGCGGGCGCGCTCGTCCTGACAGGCGGTGCCGAGGCCGGCGCTCGCGCCGACGGCGCAGAGCGCGAGCGCGATGCGAAGTCGTCGCATGCTCACCACCTCCTGCCCGTCAGTCCCAGTCCACGCGCGGGCACTGCTGGCCGAAGCTGACGCGCGCCGTCGCGGTCGCCGCCTCGCAGGACGCCTTCAGCTGATCCTTGGCGAGGCCGTCCACACGGTTCTGCTGCCAGGTGCGGATCTGGTCATCGAGCGCCTTCGTCGCCTCCGCCTTCTTGTCGCCGTCGAGCGTCTCGAGGCAGGTGCGCATGTCGGCCACGTAGTCGTCGCAGGCGCCGACGTCGAGGCGCGCGACGGCGTCGTCGGTCGGCTTCTGCGCGCCGGCGGCGGTCACCTGCAGCGCGGCCAGCACCTCGTACGAGTTGCCGTAGCTCGCCAGCGTCTGCATGCGCATGGTCTCGGGGTCGAAGCGGATGATGTCGAGCGTGTGGGTGGTGACGTCCTGGTCCTTCGACTCGACGCCCATGAGGCCGCCCTTGTAGACGAACTGGTTCGTCACGTAGGCCGCGAAGATGTTGCTCGTGCCGATGGCCGTCTCGATGTGCGTGCCGGTGCGGACGAAGCTGCCGCGGCGCAGCGCCAGGTTGGCGTTGTCGCCGTTGGCGGCCACGCGCTCGCCGGTGGCGAGATCGATCCAGGCGAAGTCGGGCGCCGTGCGCTCGCTCAGGTTGGCCTGGTAGTCGGCGGGTCCGAGCTTGGTCAAGAAGGTTTCGTAGTGCTCGCGGAAGCTGGGCACGTAGTCGCCGTGCACGATCTCCGTCGACTCGGGCAGCTCGAACGGCTTGAAGGCCGCCGGCAGGTCGGGCGCGAGGCCGAGCTGCTGCAGCGCGTTCGGCCAGTCCTGGAAGACCCACACGCGATCGATGAGGCCGTCGTCCTGGTAGCGCACGAGCATAGCGCCGGGCAGCGTCACCGTCTTGTTGGTGGGGGCGGTACCGTCGGCGAAGGCGCCGGTGTGGCGCGCCGACCACACGAACTCGACGACCTGGTAGTCGGCCGAGTCGATGATGCGCTTGGCCTTCATGCGGAAGTCCGAGAGGCCGGTGCGCGACCGCTTCTGGTAGTCGATGAGGGCGGGGATGGACTTGAGCTCGCCCTGCGGCAGGCCGATCTCGGTCCACACCATGCCGCTGTCCAGGAACTTGAACGCCTCGTCGAAGGCGCCGCGCTCCATGGCCGCGAGCGTGGCCTGGATGGCCTTGTCGCGATCGATGGGGCCCTTCTCCTTGTCGGCCTGGGCGTGGTCCATGTCCGGCTTGCTCGGGATCTCCGGCGTGACCGGCTTCGGCACCTCGGGCTTGCTCACCTGCGCGGTGGCGGGCTCGGGCTTGGGGGTTTCCTTCTTGCTGCACGCGCCCGTCATGAGCGCCGCACAACCCCAGATGAAGATGATGCTCTTGTCGACTCGCATGGCTCCTCCGCGCGCGCTTTGGCTGGAGCGCGCCGGGCCTCCCGGTGCAACGCGCGCGCCAGCCGCGGGCGGCGCCGCCGCCGCCGCCGGTTCGGCGCACGCCTCGGCCGCGGCGGACCGCCGAGCCCCCTGCGCGTGAGGCACATTGCCTCGGGGCGGCCGCCATGCGGGGCGATTCGGAGCGTCGCGCGCGCGGCCGCGCTCAAGTCCGCCCGGCTGCGACTGCCGCCGCCGCGTGTCGCGTCGCCGCGCCGAGCCAGCGCGTGAACCAGCGCGCGGCCTGCCGGGCCACCTCGCCGAGCGCGCCCGGTTCCTCGAAGAGGTGGCTCGCGCCGGGCACCACCGCGAGCGCCGAGTCGACGCGCAGCTGGCGCTGCGCCTCGCGGTTCAGCACCGCCACCTCGCGGTCGCGCTCGCCGACCACCCGCAGGGTCGGCGCGAGGATCAGCGGCAGCGCCTCGCGCGCCAGGTCGGGTCGGCCGCCGCGCGACGCGATGGCGCGCACCTGCGACATGCGCGTGGCCGCCATCAGCGCCGCCGCCCCGCCCGTGCCGGCGCCGAAGTAGCCGAGCGGCAGCTCGCGGCAGCGCGCGTCGCGCAGCGCCCACTCGGTGACGCCGATGAGCCGTCGCGCCAGGAACGGAACGTCGAAGCGCAGGCCGGCGGTGTGCGCGTCGAGGGCCGCCTCCTCGGGCGTCAGCGCATCGAAGAGCAGCGTGGCCAGACGCTCGGCGTGAAGCACCTCGGCCAGCATGCGGTTGCGCGGCGAGCGCCGGCGCGGTCGTCGGCAGCGGGTCGTCGAGTCTGCCATGGTTTTCCCCCTCGTGCGAATTTGTCATATCCCGTCACAGTCCCGACGGGTACGTCTCCGGTGGCTCCTCGCGTCCGCGATGCCACACCTGACCCGGCTCGAGCGGCTCCACCGCGCGCGTCTCGTCGATGTGCACCAACACATCGAACTGGCGCGCCACGCTCGCGCGGAAGTAGTGGCTGTCGCGCTCGGTCTCCGGCAGGTAGAGGACGCCGATGGCGCGCTCGAGGCGCGGCTCCGCCAGCGCAGCCGCCACCTCCGGCCGGCGCAGGTCGAGCACGAAGCGCGGCGTCTTGCAGCGGCGCGCGACATCGTGGAGGAGCGCCTCGATGCTGCCCGGCAGGCCGCGCTGCACGCGCTTGTGCTCGGCCGGAGCGTCCCAGCTCGAGGCGGCCGTGACCGTGCCGGAGAAGGTCGAAGCCGACCGACAGCACCTGCTCGGCCGGCTCGCCCCAGGCGCTGCGCGCGAGCTGGCCGAGGTTCAGCTCGCCGCGCGTCGCCATCGAGGTGGCGCGCGCGTCGCCGAGGTGCGAGTTGTGCGCCCACACGACGATGCGCGTCGGGCGCCCCGGCTCGACAGGTGCTCGTCGAGCGCCGCCAGCGTCTCGAGCATGTGGCCGTCGCGCAGGTTCCACGAGCTCGTCGCGGCCGCGATACATGGTGCGGTAGTAGGCCTCGGCCGAGGCCACGAGGCGCGCGTTGCGCTCGGCCTGGAAGCGCTCGTCGCGCGACGCCGCCGCGACGCCGCCGGCCGCCAGCGCCTTCCGCTCGGCGACGACGGCGCACGACCTCCTCCTCGCAGCGCACCATGCTCGACGGCACGAGGCCGCGCAGCGCCGCCAGACCGTACGCCAGCGCGTCGTCACCGAAGCGCGAGTAGGTCGCATAGCAGTCGCGCGCGGCGCGCGCCGCGGCCGGGTCGACGCGGTCGAGGTGGGCCAGCACGAGGCCGATCGAGGTGTACAGGCTGTACATGTCGAGGCCGTAGAAGCCCACCGGGCGCACCGCGCTCGGGCCGAGGTTGTGCTCGCGCAGCCAGGCGACGAAGTCGAGCACCACGGCGTTGCGCCACATCCACGTCGGGAAGCGCTCGAAGCCCGACAGCGCCGCGCGCGCGTTGGCGTCGCCCGGCTCGCCGCGCACGAAGCGGTTGACGCGGTAGGCATCGGGCCAGTCGGCCTCGACGGCGACGGCGTCGAAGCCGTGCCGCTCGATGAGCATGCGCGTATGCGCGCGCTCGGCGTAGAGCTCGTGCGAGCCGCGCGTGGCCTCGCCGAGCAGCATGAAGCGCGCGCGCTCGGCCGCGCGCAGGAGCGTCGCGTGTCCTCGCCGCCGCCGATGGGCTCGTAGCGCGTGGCCAGCGTCGTCATGGTCGTGACCTCGGAGCTCATGCGCGGGTTCCTGGCGGGACGCGCAGCCTCGGCTGTCGGCTTGCGGCCGCGAGGCGCTGCGCCGGGAGTCGACCGGCCTCGGCGCGATTGCGGAAGGGCGCGGGGGAGGGCATCGACCGGGGCGGGTGCATCGGGACCTCCGCTTTGCTGGCGAGTGGCCGCACGTCCGCCGGTCGAGTCACTCGGGATTTCCCCATCCGCGGCGCGAGCGTCAGTGCCTATGGCCTGGGCCGGAGGTCGCCATGAACAGCCAACCCGATCGTGCCCGCCGACCCGACCGCAGTGACCGAGCCAGCCCGCCCCCTGCCGAGAGGCCCGACAGCGAACCCGGCGCGAGCCTGCAGAGCTGCATCGATCTGTGCTCGCGCTGCGCCGACGTCTGTACCCAGACCATGGTCGGCTGCCTCGGCAAGGGCGCCGAGCACGCCCAGGCCGACCACATCCGGCTGCTCGCCGACTGCGCCGACATCTGCCGCACGAGCGCGGCCTTCATGGCCCGAGGCTCGCCGCTCCACCTGAGCATCTGCCGCGCCTGCGCCGAGGTGTGCGCGCGCTGCGCCGAGTCGTGCGAGCGCATCGGCCCGGGCGATCCCGACATGCAGGCGTGCGCGCGCAGCTGCCGCGCATGCGCCGAGAGCTGCGCGCAGATGGCGGCGACGGACTGATGCTGCCCCGGGCCGGCCAGTGATGCCCGGCGCGGCGCTCGTGCCAGGGCGGTGAGCATGGCGAGGCCGCGGTCGCTCGAGGTCTACCGGCACAAGCGCGACTTCGCGCGCACGCCCGAGCCATCCGACGCGCCTGCCCGCGGCGGGCTGTCGAAGCGCGGCGATCGGCCGCTGCAGTACGTCATCCAGATGCACGACGCCACGCGCCTGCACTATGACCTGCGCCTCGAGCTCGACGGCGTGCTCAAGTGCTGGGCGGTGCCCAAGGGGCCGAGCCTCGACCCTGCCGTGAAGCGGCTGGCGGTCGCGACCGAGGACCACCCCGTCGAGTACCTGTCGTTCGAGGGCGTCATCCCGGCCGGGCAGTATGGCGGCGGGCCGATGCTGGTGTGGGATCGCGGGCTGTGGTTCCCCGACGGCGACGTGCGGAAGGGTATCGCCGATGGGCACTTCAGCTTCCGGCTCGAGGGCGAGAAGCTGCGCGGTCGCTGGCCGCCGAGCGCGGCGGCAAGGACCCGGAAGAGCTGGCTCCTCGTGAAGCGCAAGGACGATGCGGCGCGGCCCGAGCAGGAGCCGATCAGTCGCGGCGCGGCCCGCGAGCGTCCTCACCGGCCGCAGCATCGACGAGGTGCTGGCGGCCGGCCCCGAGGCGAGGCCGCGCGCGCGCTGCGACCGGCGGGC
Source organism: Myxococcota bacterium (assembly GCA_046351155.1). Classification (GTDB taxonomy): domain Bacteria; phylum Myxococcota_A; class UBA9042; order PHBI01; family PHBI01; genus JAXLYZ01. The sequence continues at coordinate 54,025 of JAXLYZ010000009.1, read as the reverse complement.
GATCCGCGCGGCATCGAGGGCGCCGTGAAGGGCGCCATGCCCGACGGCGACTTCGTCGAGCCGCAGCTGGCCACGCTCAGCGCGCGCGCCGACGGCGCCGGCTGGCTCGGCGAGGTGAAGCTCGACGGCTACCGTCTCATCGCCGCGCGCCGCGGCGCCGAGGTGCGCTCCGACGCGCTCGGGCCAGGACTGGACGGCGCGCTTCCCGGCGGTGGTCGGCGCCATCGCCGCGTTGCCGGCCGAGCGCTGCCTGCTCGACGGCGAGCTGGTGGTCTTCGATCGCCAGGGCCGCACCGACTTCCAGGCGCTGCAGGCGGCCATCGTCGATCCGTCGGCGCCGTTCGTGTACGTCGCCTTCGACCTCCTCCACCTCGACGGCTGGGACCTCACCGGCGCCTCGCTGCGCGCGCGCAAGGAGGCGCTGCACCTGCTGCTGGCGCAGCGCCCGAGCGCCGCGCTGCGCTACGGCGATCACGTCGACGGCGCGCTGGCCGAGCTCCTGGCCCACGCCTGCGAGCTCGGCCTCGAGGGCATCGTGGCCAAGCGCGGCGACGCGCCGTACCGCAGCGGCCGCGGCAAGAGCTGGCTCAAGCTGAAGTGCCTGGCGCGCCAGGAGCTGGTGGTGGTCGGCTTCACCGAGCCGAAGGGCGGGCGCGGCGGCCTCGGCGCGCTGCTGCTCGGCGTGCACGAGGGCGAGCGCCTGCGCTTCGCCGGCAAGGTCGGCACCGGCTTTCCGGCCGCCGCGCTGGTGCCGCTGCGCGCGCCTCGACGCGCTCGCGCGCCCGGGGCCCGCGTGCGAGGCGCCGCCGGGGCGCTGCCGAAGGGCCGCGACGTCCACTGGGTCGAGCCGACGCTGGTGGCCGAGGTGTCGTTCACGGGCTGGACCGCCGACGGCATCCTGCGCCATCCGTCGTTCCAGGGCTGCGCGAGGACAAGCCGGCGGGCGAGGTGGTGCGCGAGGTCGCGAGCGCGCCCGACGCCGAGGCCGCGGCCCCGAAGGCGAGGGCGCCGACCCAGGCCCGCCCGCGCGAGGCCACGCGCGTGGCCGGCGTGCGCGTGACCCACCCCGACAAGGTGATGTTCCTCGACCTCGGCATCACCGCTCGAGCTGGCGCGCTACTACGAGCGCGTGGCGCCGCTCATCCTGCCGCACGTGCGCGAGCGTCCGCTGTCGCTCGTGCGCTGCCCCGATGGCGTGCGCGGCTCGTGCTTCTACCAGAGCACGCGCACGCCGGCGTGCCTTCGAGCATCCCGCGCGTGACGTGCGCGACGAGCCGGGCGCGCCGCCCTACCTCATGATCGACGGCCTCGAGGCGCTGCTCGGGCTCGTGCACTTCGGCGTCGTCGAGCTGCACGTGTGGGGCGCGCGCGCCGACCGGCTCGACCGCCCCGACGTGGTCGTGCTCGACCTCGACCCGGCGCCCGACGTGCCCTGGTCGCGCGTGGCCACGACGGCGCAGCGGCTGCGCGCGCGCGTCAGCGAGCTCGGCCTGGTGCCGTTCCTGCGCGCCACCGGTGGCAAGGGTCTGCACGTGGTGGTGCCGCTCGCGCGCCGCGCCGGCTGGGACGAGGTGAAGGCGCTGGCGCTCGGCCTGGCGCAGGAGCTCGTGCGCGAAGAGCCCAAGCGCTACACGGCCAAGCTCGCCAAGGACAAGCGCGGCGGCAAGGTGTTCATCGACTACCTGCGCAACGCGCCGCACGCGACGGCGGTGGCGCCGTGGTCGGTGCGCGCGCGGGACGGCGCGCCGGTGGCGCTGCCGCTGCCGTGGGAGGCGCTCGAGGTGAAGGGCCGGCCGGCGCCGGTCAGCCTGCGCGGGGTGATCGAGCTCCTCGACGCCGGCATGACCGATGCGTGGGCGGGCTTCGACGCCGCGCGCCGACCGCTCACGCGGCCGATGCTCGCTTCGCTGGCCGCGGCTTCCGAGTAGCCGCCGCGGTCGTGCGCGGCGCCTTGGCGACCTTGCCCGCCTTGGCGCCCTTGGCCCCTCTGGCGGCCGCGACCTTGGCCGGCTTGGCGCGCTTCGCCGGCGCCGCGGCCCGGGTCGCCGGCCTCGCGGCCACGCCCAGGCGCTGCTTCAGCACCGCCATGATGTCGACCACCGGCGCGACGTCCTCGTCCTCGGCCTCGGCGGCGGTCTGGTCCTCGGGCACCTCGAACACGTCGGTGCCGGCCTTGGCCTTCTTCTCGGCCAGCTTGCGCAGCTCGGCCGCGCGCTCGTCGCCGAGGTCGGCCGGGTCGAGCGCGTCCTTCGCCAGAGCCTGGATGGCCTTCTGCAGCGCCGCCACGTCGTGGGCGTCGGCCGCCTCCGCCGCGGGCAGCCCGACCGCCTCGGCCGTGCGCAGCTCGTCGGGCTGGCGCAGCGTCTCGGCGCGCAGGATGCCGCGCTCGGCGTAGATGGCGATGGCCACCTCGCGGCCGCGCATGACGAAGGTGGCGATGCCGGCCTGGCCGGTGCGCTCCATGGTCGCGGCCAGGAGCCGATAGGGCTTGGTGACCTCGCCGTCGGGCAGGAGGAAGTAGGCGCGCTCGGCGTACATGGGGTCGATGGCGTCGCGCGCGACGAAGCGGCGCAGATCGATCTCGCGCGAGCGCTGCGGCTCGAGGTCGGCCAGCTCCTCGTCGCTGACCGTCACGAAGCGGCCGGCGCTGACCTCGTAGCCGCGCACGATGGCCTCGGGCTCGAGCGCCTCGCGCGCGCCGGCGTTGACGTAGCGCCGCCGCACCGGCCGCCCCGACGGGCTCAGCAGGTGCACGCGCAGGCGCTGCGCACCGACGGCGGCGTAGAGCTCGACCGGCACGCTGACCAGCCCGAAGGTCAAGGTGCCTGACCAAAATGGACGCACGTTGGCGGCGGCCTCAGCCATGCGACACCTTCCTCTTCTTGTCGCCGGCGCCGTCGTCGGCGGATTGGCCGCGCCCGCGCTTCAGCGCGTCGAGGCTCGCCCCCAGCGCGGCCGCGAGGCCGCTGGTGGTGGCCTTCTTCGGCCGCGCCTTGTGGAGCGTCACCAGCTTGCCCGAGGCCTTGGCCTCCACCAGCTCGCGCACGCGCTGCTCGTAGGTGCCCGCCAGCTCGCTCGGATCGAACGGGCCGGCCAGCGCGCCGACCAGCTGCTCGGCCAGCGCGACCTCCTTCGGGTCGGCCGTGCGCCCGGTCGGCGCGGAGAGCGCGCTGGCCGGGATGACCTCCTCGGTGTGGCGCAGGCGCACCAGCAGGAGGTGGTCGCCGCTCACGCGCAGCGCGCCGTGGTAGCGGTGCTTGCGCATGGTCCAGTGGGCGATGCCGATGCGCTCCTCGGCGCGCAGCGCCTCGACCAGCGCGAAGTAGCTCGAGGTCGCGCCGTCGGGCCCGAGCCAGTACGGTCGATCGTACCAGCTCTCCTCGACCGCGCCCGGCGGCACGAAGCGCTCGACGCTGATGCTGCGCGATTCCTCGGGCTCGAGGCCGGCCAGCTCCTCGGGCGTCAGCATGACGAACACGCCCTCGTCGAGCTCGACCCCCTTCCGCGCCGCGTCGGGCGGCAGCGGCTCGTCGCTGCCGAGCTCGACCAGCTCCTGCACGACCGGCGTCTCGTCGCGCGCGTCGAGCAGCCGGAAGTGCACGGCGCGGTCCTCGATGGCCGAGTAGAGCTTCACCGGGACGGCGTGCGGCCCGACCTGGAGCGACGCCTTCCACATGGCGCGTGCGCTCACGTGCAGCCCCTCACCAGCATGATGATCAGCACGATGGGGATGGGCACGCCGAGCGCCCACAGCAGCACCATCGGCTTGACCTTGCCCGACTGGCTCGACGACCGCTTCCGCTTCGCGCCGGTCGACTTCGACTTCGCTCCCGCGGCCGACGTCTTCTTCGCCTTCGCTCCCGCGGCCGACGTCTTCTTCGACTTTGCGCCCGCGGCCGACGACGACTTCTTCTTCTTCTTCGAAGCTCCCGCCGTCGACGGCTTCTTCGACTTCGCTCCCGGACCCTTGGCGCCGCCGTCCTGTTTGTTGACGGTGGCCCAGGCGATGCGGCCGGCCTCCTCGGTGGAGCCGCCGCGCGCCTTCACGCTGTCCTCGATGTGCTCGGCCTGCCGCTTCTGCTTGGTGCTGTAGGCGTCTTGGTCTCCTGGCCAGCGGCGTCCTCCTGGTCGTAGGCTGGATGTCGGTCGTCAGGCCGTGCGGCGGCGCGCGTCGCGATGCTCGCGGCGCGTGGAGTCGACGTCGACGGCCCGACCACGTCGCGGACGTGCTCGTCGGACACGCCGACCCGGAACTCGAACACCATGCGGCCGCCGAGGTAGCCGCCGACGGCGACCAGCCCGAGGCCGACGGCGCCGGCGATCCAGGCGCCCGTCGACATGGCGTAGTCGCTGGGTCGGGCCACCACGTTCGCGATCCAGGCGACCAGCGCGCTGGCGTTGAGGGCGGCGTGGGCGATGGCCAGGCGGCGCACGCGCGGCCCCCACTTCGGCAGCACGCTGGCGAAGAGATCGATGGCGCGGGGAGGCGGCCAGGCCGGCGCCGACGCAGCCGGCGAGGGCGAGGTAGTAGCCGAACTCGTGCGACATGCCGCCGGCGCTGGCGACCAGATCGACGATGAAGGCGCCGACCCAGAAGGCGATGGGGAAGTGTACGAGGATGGGGTGCAGGGGTGACGTCCGACGCGCTCTGGTCTCCATGGCGGCCTCCGCAAGTGGCTGGCGATCGGTTCCGATCGCGCGGCGGTGCGGTGCACGCCGCGTGCCGCGCGCCCGCCTGCGCTGGCCTCGGCGCGGCCGTGGTGGCGGCCGCGCGCACGGCGCCGTCGCGGTGCTCGACCCGAGGCAGGCCGCCTCGCGCGCCGTCACGGCGAGGCGCTTTCCTCACCTGGTCGCAGCGGCCGCTCGTCGGCGCGACCGCGCGCAGGAACGCGCGTCGACCGGCAGCGTTGAGCACCTCGGCCGGACCGAGGCCGGCGTGGCGCGCCAGCACGACGGCGTTGTCGATGTTCCTGAGCTCCTCGGCTGGTGCGCGTCGACCGACACCACGAAGCGGTGGATGCCGCGCGCGCGCGCCGCCCGCGCCCACTCCGAGGGCAGGTCGAGGCGGATGGGATCGCCGTTGAGCTCGATGATGGCGTCCGACTCGGCGATGGCGTCGAGCACCTCGCCCATGCGCAGCGGCACCGGCGGTCGCCGCAGCAGCATGCGCCCGAGCGGGTGGCCCCAGATCTTGCGCACGGGGTGGCGCATGGCCTGCACGATGCGACGCGTCATGGCGTCCTCGTCCTGCTGGTTGCGGTTGTGGATGCTGGCGATGACGACGTCGAGGCGGTCGAGCACGGCGTCGGGGTAGTCGAGCGCGCCGTCGGCCAGGATGTCGCTCTCGGTGCCGCGCAGCAGCCGGACGCGCGCCGTCTCCTGCACGCGCGCGATCTCCTCCCACTGGCGCTCGAGGCGGTCGAGGCCGACGCCGTTGGCGTAGCTCGCGGTCGGCGAGTGGTCGGTGATGGTGAGGTGTCCATGCCGAGGAGCTCGGCCGCGCGCGCCATCTCGGCGATGGAGTGGCGCCGCTCGACCAGGTCGAGTGGCAGTGCACCACGCCGCGCACGTCGCCGACCGTCAGGAGCCGCGGCCAGCCGGAGGCCCGCGCGCGCGCCCGGCCGCGCGCTCGAGCGCGTCGGGCAGGTCGCGCAGCTCGGGCGGCACGAACGCCCGCCCTATCATGATAGACCGCCTCTCGCTGGCCGGCCGCGGCGCGCCGAGCGCGTCCAGCGCGCCAGCACCAGGTCGGCGTGCGCCGCCGGGCCGGTGGTGCGCACCAGCGCGCGCGCCGTCGGCCGGCGCCGCCACGTGCAGCGTCGCCAGCGTGCCGTCGACCAGGCGCAGCGAGGCGTGGTCGGCGCCGGCCGCGGTCGTCTCGATGCGCTGCGGGAAGCGCTCGAAGGCCGCCAGCGCGCGCGCCGGCGCGTCGCTCAGCGCCAGCACCTCGACCTTCTCGACCAGCTCGCCGCGCCGCACGGCGCCGACCGGCACGATGCTCGCGACCTCGGCGGTCTCGCCGACGTGGGTGGCGATGGCCGCCGCCAGCGTGCGCGCGGCCACCATGCGCAAGGCCGGCGTGGCGCTGCGGAAGGCGCGCACCTTGGCGAGCAGCTTGGCCTCGGTGGCCGGGCCGAAGCCCTTCACCGCGCGCACGCGGCCGGAGGCCGCGGCCTGCTCGAGCTCGGCCAGCGTGGTCACCCCCAGCGCCTCGTGCAGCCGGCGGATCTGCGGCAGCGTCGCCACCGGCGCCAGCTCGCGCGCGCCCGGCGGCATGCGCGCGGCGAGCTCGTCGAGGGCGCGCGAGCGGCCGGTCGTCGCCAGCTCGGTCACCACCGCGGCCAGCCCGGCGCCGATGCCGGGCAGCTCCTGCAGGCGCCCCTCGGCGACCAGCCGATCGAGGTGCTTGGCCGCCTCGACCGCGCGCGCGCCGCGCACGTAGGCCTCGGCGCGGAAGCGCGGCGCGCCGTCGAGCTCGAGCAGGGCGCCGATGGCGCGGAGCGCGTCGGCGATGGCGAGGCGATCGAGCTGCACGCGTGACCTTGGCGCGCGCGCGCGGCCATGGTCAAGTCGCTTGTGCATCGCGCGGCAGCCAGGACGGTGGCGGCATGGCGTCGAGCTGATGGCCGATCGCGGTCGCCGGCTCGAGCGCGAGCTCGGGCCGGCGCTCGTCACCGTGCACCCGTCGGCGCTCCTGCGCGCGCCCGATGCCGCGGCGCGCGAGCGCGCCACCGAGCGCTTCGTGGCGGACCTGATCGTCGCGCGCGAGGCGCTGGAACGCTCGCGCTGAGCCGCCGAGCTTGACACCTGGGGTATCCAACACAGATAGATGCCCCGGACCTGGGCGTCTCGCAGCCGTCCGCACTCACGACCCCATCCCGATGAGGTGGGCTCGGTGGTGTCGGGCAGGGGACGCTCGATGGTCGACCGACCACCGTACTCGAGGCGCCGTCCGTCAGCGCCAGAGCTTCGTGCGCGCCGCTCCCCCGCGGCTCGCACGTCCGTCCGTCGCCCCCTCTCCATCGAGCGTGAGCCCCATGCGCTACCTGATCCTCCTTGCGCCCGTCGCGCTCTCGCTCGCCGCGGCCTGCGGTGATTCCCCCGCCAAGACCGTGGCCGCCACCTCCTGCGTGCGCGACGCCGCGCTCATCGACGCGCGCGCCGAGTGCCGCTCCGACGACCTCTGCCCGTGCGGCACGCGCTGCGAGCTCGGCCAGTGCACGGCCAGCTGCCGCGCGGACGGCGACTGCGGCGCGGGCACCTGCGACGACTTCGGCCAGTGCCGCGCGGCCGGCTCGGTCGACCGCATCGCGCCGCTGGCGGCGACGCCCGAGGCGCGCTCGGCCATCGTCGTCTCGCCGTCGGTCATCCACGTCGCCGACGGCGACACGCCCTACTTCGTGACGCTGCGACCGAGCAACGGCAAGGCCGGGCCGGCGCGCGTCGTCGCGCGCGGCGGCGTGGACCTCGTGTGCGAGGCCGGCGCCGAGCCGAGCCAGGAGTGCAACTTCGCCGAGGTGCCGGTCGAGGGCACGGAGATCTCGGTCCGCTATCGCGCGCTGCGCGCGGTGCGCCAGAGCGAGCAGGCCATCGTCGAGGTCTACGACGCCGCCGGCAACGCGCGCTCGATCCTCGGCGTGCCGGTGAGCTCGGCGCCCGCGCCCATCGAGGGCACCTACCTCGGCCAGGCCTGGCTCGAGAGCCCGGACGACGCGCCCGAGCTCGAGGCGGTGCGCAGCCAGACCGAGGTGCTCGTCTTCGAGCGCGGCGGCGCCACCACCCTGTCCATCCGCGACGAGCTCGGCGGCGCGCTCGACGAGACCGTCGTCCTCGAGGCCACCCACGCCGCCGACGGCGCGCTGACCGCGACGCTCCCGACGCGCATCGCCTACGCCGGCACGACCCACGACGGCACCTCGGCCGAGGTGGTCATCGCCTCGACCGCGGCCGGCGCGGGCCGACTCGGCGCCGGCCACGTCGAGCTGGTGTTCCCGGTGCGCATCGACGGCCTCGACCTCGACGGCACCGGCATCGCCTATCGCCTCGTCGTCACCGCCGATCGCACCGGCGAGCTGCCCACCGGCTCGACCCCGCCCACGCCGACCGCCGACGCCACGCCGACCGAGGACCTCCTGCGCGGCCAGGTCGAGCCCGCGCTCTACGCCGCGGCGCGGACGCTGGCCGAGGCCGGCGACCCGTTCATCAACCCCGGCGATCGCGCGCCCTTCGACCAGAGCCTCGGCACCACGCCGGCCGCGTGCTTCGCCGCGGACAGCTTCGTCACCGCCGCGCGCGACGGCACGAGGAAGGACGCGCTCACGACCGCCGAGGCCTGCGCCGTGGTCGACGCCTCCGCCGCGGACTTCCAGGCGCGGTCCCCGCGCTACCTCGGGACGGTGCAGACGCGCGACTGCTCGGCCATCGAAGAGGCGGACGGCGTCGGCGTCGTCTGCGCCGTGACCGGCGCGTTCCCGGTCATCTTGTCGACCTTCACCTACGACGGGTGCGCCGCGATGGCGGCCGCGCTCGGCTGCGTCCCCATGCCGAGCCCGGCGCGCGTCGCTTACCACATCTCGAACAGCGACGACGTCCACACCGACGTCATGGCCTCGACGATGTGCTGGTTCGACACCGCCCGCTTCAGCGTGCCGACCACGGCCCAGTGCCTCGGCGCCACCGCCTGCTTCGAGGCCGACGCGAGCCTCGCCGTGCCGGCCGAGTTCACCGAGTTCCTCTCCGAGGTGTCGGGCGATCCGGGCTGCCGTGACGCGACGACCTTCGGCGCGCTCGAGGTCGCCGACCAGGAGCCGGCAACGATCCTCGCCCAGTGCAGCGAGGACCTGGCGCGCGCGGTGCCGCAGGCGTCCGGCCTCGACGCCGCCTTCGGCTCGGCCGGCTGCGTCGACGCCGGGCGCTGGCGCCTGCGCCTCGAGGCCGCCACGCGCGGCACCGTCGCGGGTCAGCACGACCCGGCCGTCGAGGGCATGGCGAGCCACCTCGTCCAGCAGTGGCTCCAGCTGCACGCGCTGGTCGCGCGCCTCGGCGCCAACCAGCTGCGCGAGGAGCTCGTGCTCGCCGCCTCGGGCGACCCGACCGGCGACGCCGTGCTCGCGCTCGAGACCTCGCTCGGCGTGTGGAGCGACGTGCTGCAGCCGTCGGTCGCGGGGGCGCTGCTCGCGACCTCGGCCAGCGCGCTGCGCGACCCCGACCCGCGCCCGCTGCTCGGCTTCGACGCCACCGACGCCGTCGCCACCGCGCGCATCGGCGTGTCGGTCGACCTCCTGGAGACGGCCGCCGAGCAGGCCGAGCTGCTCGACCTCCTGCTGAGCCGGGCCTGGTTCGAGGGCAACGAGGCGCGCCTGCACGCGCGCCAGCTGACGGCCGCGCGCGTCCTGCGCGTCTCGGCGCTCGCCGGAGCGCTGGCCGAGCGGCTGCATCGCCGCGCCAACGAGGCCGGGGCGAGCTCGTGGGAGACGGCCTGGCAGCGCGCGGTGCCGCGCCACCAGCTCGCGGTCGAGCGCCTCACGCGGCGCCTCGAGCTCATCCTGAGCGGCGCCAATCCCATCGGCATCGAGGACACCGACCTGCCGCTCTACTATCGCGGCGCGCCGGTGGCGCCCGAGGATCGCTTCGCCGCCACCTCGCGCTTCCTGGCCGGCGACGGCAGCGGCCCGAGCGCGGTCGCGCCGGCCGCCATCGAGCGGGCGCGCGTGGCCCTCGACGCGGCGCGCGCGCGCTGGGCCGAGCGGCGCTCGGTGCGCGACGTCGGCGACCGCCGCATCCAGGACATCAAGTTCCGCTATGGCGAGCTCGTGACCGGCTACTGCGGCGCCTCGATCGAGAACGACTCCAACTACGCCGGGCCGGGCCAGGCGCCCTGCATCAACCCCGGCTCGCAGTCGCTCTTCGACTGCGACGAGATCGACACCGAGTACTGCTTCGTCGAGGAGGCGTGCCGCCCGCGGCCGCAGGCGTTCACGGAGGAGCTCACCAGCGCCGACCTCGGCTACTCGCTGTGCGTCGCGGCCGGCCTCGACGCGCAGTACGGCGCGAGCCTCGTCGGGCTGTCGCGCGACCTCGACACGCTGCTCGTGAAGATCGGCCCGGCCATGGCCACGGCGCGCGCCGACAAGGCCGCCTTCCCGATCCGCATCACCGCCTTCACGACGCCGAGCCCCAACGTCCGCCTCGCCACCATCGCGTTCGCCAGCGAGCAGCGCGACGTGCCGCTCGACGCGCTGGGCAAGCTCGACGTGCGCATCCCCGAGGCCGCGCTGCGCTCGGGTCTCGCCTCGACCGGCACGAGCCCGTACCGCCAGCTGCTCTCGGCCTGCGAGGTCTCGCGCCAGAAGACGCTCCAGCTGCGCCCGGCGACGAACGCCGCGACGTGCGCCAAGGCCGACGACTGCAAGCGCGACTTCGCCTGCCGCGAGGCGCGCTGCGCGCCGCTCGTCCGCACCGACCCGCTCGACACCGTCGACTGCTACTACGACGGCGCCATCTCCGAGCAGGCCATCGCCGTGCGCGGCGCCGCCAACGACATCGAGATCGCCACCGCCGAGTTCGACGAGTTCAGCCAGCGCTACGACCTGGCCAAGCGCAGCTGCCTCCTCCAGAAGGCGGGCGCCGACCAGCTCGAGGCCGAGACCGCCAAGCACGACGAGATCATGACGCGCCTCGACGGCTGCCGCACCGCGCTCGCCGCCATCGAGGCGGCGTCGGCCGGGGCCAAGGACTGCGCCAACACCATCTCGGGCGCCGGCGCCGGCGCCATCACCGGCGCGCCCGCCGTCGCTTGCGGCTTCGCCGTCGCCGAGGTCGCCGCCAAGATCGGCGGCGCCTTCCTCGAGGAGCAGATGGGCGAGGCCGAGCGCGACCACGACGCCACCATGCTGCGGCTCCAGAACCAGACCGACCTCAGCGTGTGCCTGAACGACGCCGAGCTCGAGCTGGTCGGCGCGCGCGCCGCCACGCTGCGCGTGCTGCGCGCCCAGCAGGCCAGGCCATCGCCACCATCAACCTGCGCGGCCAGAAGTCGTACACCATGGGCCTCTTCAACGAGGGCCACGCCGCGGTGGCGATGGAGGAGGCGCGCCTCGAGCGCTCGCTGCCGAGCCAGTTCGCGCTGAGCGAGGCGGCCGAGCTCTTCACCTCGCGCATGGCCTACGCGCAGCGCGTGACCTACCTGGCGGTGCGCGCCGCCGAGTACGAGTTCCAGACGAGCCTGCAGGCGACGCAGCAGGTGCTCGCCGCGACGCGCCCCGACCAGCTCGAGAGCGCCTTGCAGTCGGTGGTGGCCTTCGTCGCCGCCAACCGCGTGGCCGGCGCCGCGCCGGGCTCGCTGCACGCCGTGCTGAGCCTGCGCCAGCACCTGCTCCAGCTCGGCGACCGCTCGGGCGACGGCCCCGGCCAGCTCGCGCTGACCGACATCGAGCGCTTCCGCCTGCTGCTCACCTCGTCGAGCCAGAGCATCTACGGCGCCGACGGCGCCTACCTCGGGCAGCTCATCCCGTTCGCGCTGAGCCCGCTCGGCAAGCTCGGGCGCGGCCTGTCGCAGGGCGTGCCGATCCTGGCCGACAACGACTGCGCCGAGCGCGTGTGGTCGGTGAACGCCGCCGTCATCGGCCAGGGCGTCTTCGACGGCAACGCCTCGAGCTTCACCCGCCTCGACCTCCTCAAGATGAACACCTTCTACTCGCAGTGGTGCGCCGGCGCGCCCGACCAGAGCGACTTCCAGGTGGCGTCGGTGCGGCCCGAGGTGAACCTGTTCTTCGACGCCGCCGACCCCAACCGCACGCCCGTCGACGCGTCGGTGGCGGCGCCCTACACGCGCGGCCGCATGCAGCCCTACCTCAACATCAGCCGCGCCGAGTTCGAGAAGGAGGACTACAGCCAGGGCGCCACCACCGAGCTGGCCGGTCGCGGCCTCTACGGCGACTACGCGCTGTTCATCCCGGCCGGCGCGCTGAGCGTCGGCGGCAGCGAGGGTCTCCGGCTCGACAAGATCGACGACATCCTGTTGCGCCTCGACTACGTGTCGGTCGCGAAGAACTAGCACGGCGGCACCGCTCGTCGCGCGCCGCGTCGCCGGGCGTGCTCGGCGTCCCCGACCTCGCCGGGCTCGGCATCCGCGCCGCCGCGCGAAGCCGCCGGCGTCGGCTTGACGACCCCGGGCCCGCCCCCTTAGCGTTCCGCCGATTCTCACATGTGCGGGGCAGGAGCCGGGGCTCGGGGGTCGAGCCTCGCCGTGTCCCCGCGTGAACGGTACCCAGGGAGGCGTGCCATGGCGATGTTGGACAAGGGAGCATCCGGGGCGATGCACCTGCAGTGGGGGAAGCTCATCAGCGCGACGATGAAGGCCCACGAGCAGCACAACTATCTCTTGAGCGATGGGCTCCGCGCGACCGTCGCGCGCGAGCGGGCGGCGCTGGAGAAGGTCCTGGGCGAGCTCGGCGTGAGCGTCGGAGCCTACCGCGCCTTCGTCGAAGGGGCCTTCATCGAGATCCGGGCCAACCAGCGGGTCGCCGACTACCTGGTCGACCGCGGCCAGGTGGCGGCGAAGTCGGCGGTGAGCGTCGTCAAGGCGGACGTCGACGCGGTGCTGCCGGGCGGGGCGGTGTCGATCTGGTCGGGCAAGCCCATCTCGCGCATCCTCCGCGCCGGTCGGGTCGCCACGGTGGACGCCGCCGAGAAGGCCGCGGCCAAGGTTCGCTCGCTGCCGGTGCGCGACCTCTTCGCCTTCCGCGAGCCGATCGCCCTCGCGCTCGAGAAGGCCGCCTCGCTCCTCGACGGCTTCGTCGCCCACGAGCGCGACGTCATCGAGCCGCAGCGACTGCCGCTGAGGTCGACCGTGGAGGGGCGCGTCTTCGCGCTGCGCGAGTTCCTCGTGAAGATGAACGCGCGCATCATCCAGGATGGCGACCAGGCCTTCGTCGACAGCCTCTACCCGGACCTGCGCCGGGACCAGAAGGGTCTCGCCGAGCCGGTCGACGACACCGGCGAGGCCTCGGCGGAGGAGACGTCCCCCGAGGTCGCGCCCGCCTGACGTCACGGCGTCCCGACGGGTGGCCCCCGGCGATCCGTGGGGCCGCCCGTCGCAGCTGCACGCGTCCGCGCGGACCTCCACGACCGGCTCGTCAGCCGTGGCGAGCGCCGGTACGGCCCTCCGCGCGCGCCTCGTCAGAGCTGACGGAAGCCGACCCGGACGACGGGATCGCGCCCGCCCGCGCGGACGGGGGCCGACCCGGACCGCCGGGAGGGGGGCGTCAGCTCTGCCGGCCGCGTCCACGGAGCCGGGCCGACCCGTGTGCAGGTCACGGCGCCGCGCTTCAGGGGTCGGTCGGGAACAGCGGCGCCCCGAGCGGCTGGGTGGCGCGCCAGCGGTACGCCGCGATGGGCCCGCTGCTCGAGAAGCTCTGCGAGCCCACCAGGTGCAGGACGGTCCGAGGCGCCACCTCGGTCCCCTCCGGCACCTCGATGACGGCCACCGGGCACGGGCACGGGCGGTCGGCCTCGCGGACGGAGCGCCCGTCGGACGCGGCCGTCGCCGCCGGATGACGGCCTCGCGCGCGCGCCCGTCTCCGGGCGGTGACAGGGCGAGGGCCGCGCCCCTGTGTCGGCGCGGGTCCGAGCCCGACGCGGCGCTGGATCGCTTCCTGAACCGTGGACCCCTGCTGGCTCTCGTCCGCGTCCCCACGCCGACCGCCGTCACCACCAGGAGGACCTGCCATGCGCACGCTCACCGCGCTCTGCGCCATCGTCGCGACCATCGTCGTCACCCGTGTCCGGCCCGCGCGCGCCGGCTGTCCCGCGGCGCCCCGACCGGCGCGCCGGCCGCGCTCATCGTCGTCGACAGCAACGCCGACAGCGGCGTCGGCACGCTGCGCCGCGCCATCAACGTGGCCAACGCCGCCGGCGGCAACACGCGCATCGCCTTCGACCCGGCGCTGTGCGCCGGCACCACCATCGCGCTCCAGAGCGCGCTGCCGCCGGTCGCCGCCGGCCGCGTCTTCATCCTCGGCTGCGCCGCCGGCGTCGAGCCGCGGCTCGTGCCCGCGCCCGCCTTCGCCGCCGGCTCGGGCCTCACGCTGAACGCCAGCGACGGCTACGTGTGCGGCCTCCGCCTGGAGGGGTTCCCGGGCAGCGGCCTCCTGGTCATGGGCGGCGCCCGCAACCTGCTGCAGGGCAACGTCGTCCGCGGCAACCGCGCCGCCGGCATCCGCATCGCCAACCAGGGCGTGAGCGACGACAACATCATCCTCGGCAACGAGGTCGGCGTCTTCGCCGGCGCGCTGGCCGGCAACTGCACGGGCGGCGGCGCCTGCGGCGGCATCGAGGTCGGCACGCTGCTCGCCGGCACCGCCGACCGCACCAGCGTGAAGTCGAACGTCGTCGCCGACACGCGCGCCAGCGGCATCGTCGTGCGCGGCGGTCGCGGCCACGTGCTCGGCGAGAACCTCGTCGGCACCGACGCCACCGGCAGCCTCGACCAGGGCAACGACGAGCGCGGCGTCCTCGTCCAGAGCGCGTTCGACGTCGTCATCCGCGGCAACCGCGTGGCCGCCAACGGGCGCGCCGGCGTGCGCGTCGAGCAGTCGCTGCGCACGCTCATCGCCGGCAACGTCGTGGGCAGCGACGCGAGCGCGGCGCCGCTCGGCAACGGCAGCGCCGGCATCGCCATCGACGGCGGGTCCTTCGCCATCGGCTCGGCGTCGCCGCTCGATCGCAACGTCGTGGCGCAGAACGTCGGCCACGGTATCCACATCGAGGCGGCCCAGGCCGGGCAGATCGCCGGCAACTTCGTCGGCACCGACGCGAGCGGCCTCGTCGGCCTCGGCGACGGCGGCGTCGGCATCCTGGTCGAGGCCGCCAACCCCATCACCGTCGGCGGCGCCAGCATCGCCGAGGCCAACGTGGTCGGCGCGCACGCGCTCGGCAACATCGTCGTGGCCGGCGCCGCCCACGTCGTGCGCGGGAACGACGTCGGCATCGGCGCCGACGGCGCCACGCCGCTCCTCGCGTCGGCGCCCGCCTGCGCCGGGCTCAGCGGCGCCGGCATCGCGGCGCTCGACGCCGCCACCATCCAGGGCAACCTGGTGGCGGCCAACGCCTGCGACGGCATCCTCGTCGCCGCCGCCGGCGCCGTCGACGTCCGCGGCAACGTGGTCGGGCTCGGCGGCCGCGGCAACGGCGGCGACGGCATCCGCGTGCTGAGCGGCGCCGGCCACGTGATCGGCAGCCTGGCGCTGCCCAACGTCGTCGCCTGGAACGGCGGCGACGGCATCCACCTCGGACCCGCCACCACCCCGACCAGCGCCGTCGTGGGCGGCAACGAGGTGCGCGCCAACGCCGGCGGCGGCATCGTGCTCGAGGACGCCGACGTGGCCGGCTGCCGCGTGTCCGACAACGCCGTGTCCGAAAACGGCGGCAAGGGCATCGAGCTGCGCGACGCGACCGACGGCGACACGCTGGCGCGCAACACCGTGTGGGACAACGGCAGCTGCGCCATCCGCCTGGCCCCGGGCGTGAACGGCGACATCGCGCCGCCCACCGTCACGTCGTGGAGCGGCGGGCTCGTGACCGGCACCGTCGTCGAGCCGGTGGCCGCCGGCGGCGCGCCGCAAGCCACGCGCGCGCACGCCGGACGCATCGAGCTGTTCGTCGGCGCCGGCCCGACGGCGCCGGCCCTGGTCTACCTCACCGCCATCGACGTCCCGGCCGGCACCGCCGCGTGGAGCCAGGCGCTGCCCGGGCCGCTGCCGCCCGCGGCGACCATCGTCGCGACCTTCACCGACGCCGTGACGCTCGCCACCTCGGCCCACTCCGAGTCGTGCGGCGGCGCCGACGAGGACTGCGACGGCGTCACCGACGAGCCGTTCGACTTCGACGGCGACGGCTCGACCACCTGCGGCGGCGACTGCGACGACGGCGACGCGACGCGCGAGGTGCTCGACGCCGACCAGGACGGCTCGACCACCTGCGACGGCGACTGCGACGACGGCGACCCGGCCCTCGAGGCGCTCGACCTCGACCAGGACGGCGCGTCGACCTGCGACGGCGACTGCTGGGACTGCGTCGCCGGGCAGAACCTGCGCGACGACGACGGCGACGGCTTCAGCACCTGCGACGGCGACTGCGACGACGGCGACGCGGCCAAGAACCTGACCGACGCCGACGGCGACCACGTGACCTCGTGCTCGTACGTGCCCGACTGCGACGACAACGACGCGATGGACATGGTCGACGACGACCTGGACGGCGTCGTGCCCTGCCACGGCGAGTGCGACCCGACCGCCCCCGACGACGCCGACGGCGACGGCTACACCACCTGCGACGGTGACTGCAACGACCAGAACCGCGCGCTGAACCCGTCGGACGCCGACGGCGACGGCTACAGCACGTGCAGCCTGCGCTTCGACTGCGACGACGATCCCGCGACGCAGAAGGCCGACCCCGACGGCGACGGCACCGTGTGCCTCTTCGACTGCGACGAGAGCGACAGCAGCAAGAACTGCAGCGACGCCGATCGCGACGGCCACACCACCTGCGCCGGCTGCGCCAAGGCGAGCACGTGGGGCTGCGGCAACGACCCGTGCACCGTCGACGGCGACGGCGACGGCCTCGTCACCTGCGTCGAGTCGTGCTTCCACTTCGGCGAGGGCTGCGAGGCCTGCCAGGTCGCGCCCGGCAGCACGGTCACCTGCCCGGTGGCCTGCCTCGAGCTGGCGCCCGGCGTCGACCGCGACGACCAGCTGGTGAGCGACTGGCGCGGCGTCGAGGTGCAGAACATGCTCGACGATGACCACGACGGCTTCACCGACGAGCTCTCCGACGGCGACGGCGACGGCGCCCCGAGCTGCGCCGTCATGGGCCCGGGCTGCGACTGCGACGACGCCGACGCGCGCGCCCGGCCCGGGCTGCCCGAGCTGTGCGACGACGGCGTCGACAACGACTGCGACCCGGCCACCGCCGACGCGCCCGTCGACCAGGACCACGATCACTGGTCGACCTGCGCCGGCGCCGGCTCACCCATCGACCCCGACGACGGCGACGCCAACGTGCCCGTCGACGGCGCCTGCGCCGACGTCGATCGCGACGGCGCCTCGCCGTGCGACGCCGCGCCCGACTGCGCCGAGGGCGACCCGAGCCTGAACCTGCTCGACTTCGACGGGGACGGCGTCACCAGCTGCGGCGGCGACTGCGACGACAGCGACGCCGCCGCCACCAGCGTGTGCGCCGCGCGCCGCGCGCCGCAGACGTTCTACGTCGACGTCATCCACGTGCCGGCCACCGACGTCGTGACCTTCTCGCCGAAGTGGACCTTCATCCACCCGGGCGACACCGTCGAGTGGCGCTTCCCGGCGCCGGCCCCCGACACCGTCGCGACCGATTCCATCATCCCGGTCGACCGCGTCGGCGACGGCCCCGAGCTGTGCCACGCGTATCGGCCGGTCGACCCCGCCGGCGTCGTCGGCGACGACTTCACCGGGCCGCTGTCGCACCTGCCGTCGGGCATCTTCTCGCTCGGCCCCGACGGCGCGGGCTTCGACGAGGAGGACGTCGACCCCAACGCGCACACGACCGGCGTCTGCCCGTACGCGCTCGCGATCGAGCAGGCCGGCACGCGCCACCTGTGCCGCGGCGGCGCCGACTACGCCTCGATGGAGTCGACCTGGGCCGACCCGCAGCTGAACGGCGTCTTCATCCGCCTGCGCTGGGACGACGTGAACCCGGCCGCCGGCGTCTACGACTGGAGCGACCTCGACCGCGAGATGGACCAGGCCGTGGCCCACGGCAAGCTGTTCAGCCTGGCCTACAAGGCCGGCATCGCCACGCCGGCCTGGATCTTCGATGCGGCGCTCGGCCTCGGCGACTGCAACCAGGTGCAGCCGCTCTACTTCAACGACCGCTACGACGAGGAGAGCGCGTGCCAGGCGATGACGCTCGGGAGCCCGCTCGACCCGTCCTACGAGTGCCACTACTTCGAGCTCCTGCGCGCCACCGCCGAGCACATCCGCTCCCGCAACGCGTGGTACCGCGCGCTGGCCTACGTCAAGCTCTCCGGCGCCAACACCGTGACGCAGGAGGCGCGGCTGCCGCGGACATGCGACTGCGACGCCTGCCCCGTCTGCAACACCGAGGTCTGGGCCAAGGCCACGCTGGCCGACGGCACGCCCATGCCCTACACGCCGCGCGGGCTCTACGCCTTCTTCGAGCGCCAGGAGGCGCTCTTGAAGGACCTCTTCCCGGACAAGGAGCTCAGCTACCAGCTCATCAACAACGGCTTCCCGCAGGTCGACGGCGACCGCTACCTGAGCTGCATCGCCGCCGACGACGCGGCCCAGCCCTGCACCTCGAACGGCGTGCAGCAGGGCGTCGCGGCCTGCGGCGCCACCTGCCCCGGCTCGTGCCCGCCGGCCGAGGGCGCCGTGCCCGGCCCGAACGAGCAGACCGAGGTGGTGCTGACGCTCGGCCGCACCGACGCCGGCGGCGCGCCGGCCGCCGACGCGTGGCGCTTCGCGGTGCAGCACAACGGCCTCCGCCCCATCACCGCGCACGACCCCAACGCCTGGGCGGTCGAGCAGGGCTGCTTCGGCCAGCCCACCGGCTACCAGACCGGCAACTCCAACGAGAAGGTGGCCAACCCCCACGACCTCGACCTCGCGCTGCAGAGCGAGCTCGACCAGTCGTCGGGCATGTTCTTCGAGACCTACGAGCAGCGCCTGTGGGAGGTCCGCGCGCTGCGCGCCGACGAGGTGGTGGACCCGGCCGGCTCGAACCTGAGCCTCGGCCAGTGGGGCTCGCTCTTCGCCGAGCGGCGGCGCGATCAGAACGCGCTCGACCCGTGGAGCTGGGGCGTCGCCGACCCGTACCCGGCCACGCACGACCACACCTTCCCGGCCACGCCTCGCAGCGGCCCCGCCTACCTCACCTACGTCCACGGCTCGGGCTGCGCCCACAGCGACCCGCCCGAGGTCGGTGTCATCGCCATCCTGCCCTGAGCGCGTGCGCGCGCCGGCCCGCTACGCGCGGCGCCGGCGCACGAACCACTTGCGCAGCTCCTCGAGCAGCACCATGGCGACGGCGAACGGCAGCGCCAGGAGCCAGTGCCAGGCGGCCAGCGGCGCCGTGCCGAAGATGGACTGGCCGACGGCGGTGTAGACGATGGCGACCGCCAGCGTGAGCTCGACGGCGATGCCGATCCAGATGAGGCGGTTCCGCAGCGGACGGAAGACGGTGGCGTGGGCGCTCCGGCAGACCCACACGTTGGCCACCTGCATGACGATGATGGCGACGAGGCAGGCGGTCGTGGCCTGGAGGTAGAGCGGGTCGCGCGCGCCGAGGTCGGGGTCGCCGTAGCGCCAGCCGCCGGCGCCGAGGACGATGAAGAAGGCGGTCATGGCCGCGGCCGCCTCGAGCATGCCGAGCCAGGCGTAGGCACGCCAGAGCGTCGCCGGGTCGAGCAGGCGGGCCTTGGGCGAGCGCGGTCGCTCCCACATCAGCGACGGGTCGGGCGGCTCGGCGCCGAGGCCCAGCGCCGGCACCATGTCGGTGCCGAGATCGACGGCGAGGATCTGGATGATGGTGAGCGGCAGCGGGACGCGCAGCAGCACGAAGGCCAGGTAGGGGATGAGCTCGGGCACGTTCGAGGTGAGGATGTAGGCCAGGAACTTCTTGATGTTGGCGTAGACGGCGCGGCCCTCCTCGATGGCGTGCACGATGGAGGCGAAGCTGTCGTCGGTGAGCACCATCGCCGCCGACTCGCGCGCCACGTCCGTCCCCGAGAGCCCCATGGCGACGCCGATGTCGGCCGCGCGCAACGCCGGCGCGTCGTTGACGCCGTCGCCGGTGACGGCCACGACGTGACCCTTCTGGCGCATGACCTTGACGATGCGCGCCTTCTCGCTGGCGTCGGTGCGCGCGAAGGCGAGGTGCGGCTCGTCGAGCAGGAGCTGGAGCTGGATGTCGGAGAGGTGGCGCAGCGCCTCGCCGGTGACGACCTTGCCGCCGCGCGCCGGGAAGATGCCGACCTCGCGCGCGATGGCGCCGGCCGTGAGCGGGTGGTCGCCGGTGATCATGTTGAGGCGCCGGCGGGCGGCGGGGCCGGGCGCGTTGGGGGGGGGCCCCGGGGCGCGCGGCGGGTCGAGGAAGGCCACGAGGCCGAGCAGCTCGAGGTCGTGCTCGAGCGCGGCCGGGTCGCTGCGCGCGGCGTCGAGCTCGGCGTCGCCGACCTCGCGCGCGGCCAGCGCCAGCACGCGGTGGCCGGCCTCGGCCCGCGTGCGCGCCGCCAGGTCGGCGCTGGCGCGCGCCTCGGGCGCGGCGCGCGTGAGCGCGATGAGCACCTCGGGCGCGCCCTTCACGAACAGCGTGTGCCGCGGGACCGCGGAGGCGTCGGCGGTCCGCACGACCACGCTCTGGCGCCGCCGCTCGGACGAGAACGGCGCGTCGCACACCGCGTCGCGGCCCGGCTCGACGCCGCTCCGGCGCGCCAGCCCGACCAGCGCCAGCTCGAGCGGGTCGCCGAGCGGCGCGCCGTCGCCATCGCCGAGCTCGAGCTCGTGGCACTGCGCCGCCGCCTCGAAGAAGCGGCGCTCGGCCAGTACGGCCTCGGGCGGCAGCGGCACGGCCACGCCGGCGGCCGCGTCGCCGGCGCTCGGGAACCACAGGCGGCGCACCTCCATCTTGTTCTGGGTGAGCGTGCCGGTCTTGTCGGTGCAGATGACCGAGCACGCGCCGAGCGCCTCGACCGCGGGCAGGTGGCGCACCAGCGCGTTGCGCTTGGCCATGCGCTGCGAGGCCAGCGCCAGCGCCAGCGTGACCGTCGGCAGGAGCCCCTCGGGCACGTTGGCGACGATGATGCCGATGCCGAACATGGCCGCTTGGAGCAGCGTCAGGCCGAGCGCCCAGGCGGCGGCGAAGAACACCAGGCCGATGACCAGCGCCAGGAGCGCTATGCGCCGCGACGCGTGCGCCACCTCGCGCTGGAGCGGCGACGGCTTCTCGGGCTGGGCCTCGGCCACGCGGGCGATCTTGCCGAGCTCGGTGCGCATGCCGGTCGCGAACACCACGCCGCGCCCGCGCCCGGCCACGACCGCGGTGCCGGCCAGCACCAGGCTCGCCGCCGCGGTGGTCTGCGGCTCGGCCGACGGCTCGGCGCCGCGCTCGACCGCCAGCGACTCGCCGGTCAGCGTCGAGGCGTCGATGCGCAGCCCGCTGGCCGTGACCAGGCGCAGGTCGGCCGGCACGCGCACGCCCTCGCCCAGCACCACCACGTCGCCCGGCACGAGGTCGACGGCGGCGACGTTGGCGGCCACGCCGTCGCGCACCACCTCGACCTCCTGCGGCAAGAGGCGCTCGAGCGCCTGGATGGCGCGCTCGGCGCGGAACTCCTGCCAGAAGGAGAAGACCGCGTTGATGAGGATGACCAGCACGATGGCCACGGCCAGCATGCCCATGCCCGAGCCCGGCTCGCGCAGCTCGGCCACGAAGGCCAGGCCGGCCGCGACCCACAGGATGAGCGCGAAGAAGTGCACGAGCTCGCCCAGGAAGGCGGCCAGGTGCGAGCGCCGGCGTGGGCGCTCGACGCGGTTCGGGCCGAACTCGGCGCGGCGCTTCCTGAGCTCGATGGGGCCGAGGCCGCGGGCGCTCGTGCCGAGCGTCTCGTAGACGCGCTCGACCGGGAGCTCTTGGATGCTGCGCACGCGGCCAGCCGAAGCATGCGCCATGCCGCGCGCGCGGCGGCCGTCCGCCCGAGGTCGCGGGTCGGCGCTGGCGGATTGCGCCCGGCGCCTGTGCGCGCCGGACCGCTCGCCGCCCCGCCCCGTGACGTGTCGCCCGCGGCTTGGTATCCATGTCACACACGGTGCGGACACGCGAGGGGACGCGATGACGGGCACGGACGAGGGCGACGAGCGGGTTGTCGTGGTGTGCGGCGCGGGTGTCGCCGGCTCGACCGCGGCCGCGGCGGCGGCGCACGCGGGGGCCTTCGTGGTGGTGCTCGAGGCGGCGCGGCGACCGTACGGCAAGCTCGATCAGGTGATGCCCGAGTGGCAGCACGAGCGCGCCGACGACGAGCGCGCCTTCATCGATCTGGCGCTGGCCCACCCCAACATCCTGTTCGTGCCGGCCACGCGCCTCGGCATCGACGTCGACCGCGCCATGCTCGACGCCATGGGCGTCGACCTGCTGGTGCTGGCCCACGGCGCCGAGCGCGAGCGCGCGCTGGCGGTGCCCGACCTCGAGGCGTTCGCCGGGCGCGGCTTCGCCACGCAGCGCGACATCCTCGGCGACGAGGTGCCCTGGCCGACCGGCGTGGCGCACCCGCTGCGCCAGGACGGCGCGCTGGTCGTGGGCGGCGGGCTCGGCGCCGTCGACTGCGCCAAGGCGCTGGTCTTCGGCGTCGTCGCGCGCGCGCTGGCCGAGCGCCAGGCGTTCGTGCCGTACTCGGCGCTCGAGGCCGAGGGCGTCCACGCCGTCCTGGCGCGCCACCACCTCGACGCCGCGGCCATCGGCCTCGTGGGCGCGAAGATCCTGCACCGGCGCGACATCGAGCAGCTGCGCCTCGACCCGCGCGGCGAGCCGGTCGACGCCGACGTCGCGCGCGCCTTCGTCGACGACCTGGCCGCGCGCTACGCCGTGGAGGTCATCCCCGACGTGGTGCCGGTGGCGGTGCTGGCCGACGGCTCGCGCCTGACCGGCCTCGCCTGCGAGCGCGCGCTGGCCGGCGCGGCGCTCGACGCGCCGGTCGTCACGGTGCCCGGCTCGCGCTTCGAGCTCCACGCGCCGCTGGTGGTGTCGGCCATCGGCTGGCGCCCGGCGCTGCTCCCCGACATCCCCTCGAGCGGCGACTTCTATCGCATCGCCGACCCGGTCAGCGGCGAGGTCGCCGGCATCGCGCACACGCTCGTCGTCGGCATGTGCGCCAGCGGGCGCGGCGGCCTCGAGGACACGCGCGCCGAGGCGCGCGCGCGCGTCGAGCGCGCCATGCGCGAGCGCTTCGGCATGGTGGCGCGCGCGCCGATGGTCGACGCCGACGCCACCTCCGAGGTCGAGGCCCACCTCGTGCGCCCGCCGCTCGAGTCGGGGCGCGTCGAGGCGGTCCTGCGCTGGGCGCGCGCGCGCCAGCGGGCGGTCGGCTTCCAGGACTATCGCAGCTGGATCCGCCAGCGTCAGCGCAGCTGATCGACCTGCAGGCGGATCTCGCTCGGCAGCTCGAACCAGCGCTTGGGCTCGAGGCGCACCGTCTCCTTGAAGCAGCGCAGGCCTTCGGCGGTGCGGCCGAGCTTGTGGTAGAGGATCATCCCCTTGTTGTGCCAGATGGGGATGGCCTTGGGGTCGATGGCCAGCGCCTGGTCGTACGCCGCCAGCGCCTCTTCGTAGCGCTGCAGGCGGTTCAGCACGACGCCCTTGTTCGACCACGCCTGGGCGTAGCGCTTGTCGACGCTCAGCGAGCGGTCGAGGTGCTCGAGCGCCTGCGTGAGGTCGCCGTCGATCATGGCGGCCACGCCGGCGCAGAGGTAGGCGCTGGCGTACTCGCTGAGCGCCGTCTGGGCGTCGCTCTTCAGGCGCCACGCGCGCGCCGCGTCGCGGTCGAGCGAGATGCAGCGCTCGGCCAGCACCAGCGCGTCGCGCGGCCCCTCGAGGCGGAGGCACAGGCGCCCGAGGTCGACCATCACGCCGATGTCCTTCGGCCGCTGCTTGAGCGCGCCGGTGAGGCTGTCGCGCGCCGCCAGGTCCTGGCCGGCGGCGGCCAGCACGTGGCCGCGGTCGCGCAGCGACTCGAAGTGGTCGGGCTTCAGCGCCAGCGCCTGCTCGAGCTCGGCGCGCGCGTCGTCGAGCCGGCCCATGTGCCACAGCACGACGCCGCGCCCGTGGTGCACCTGCGGGTCGCGCGCGTCCTTGGCCAGCGCCTGGTCGGCATGCGCCAGCGCCTCGTCGCGCCGTCCGAGCGCGTCGAGCACCTCGGCCAGCGCGAGCCGCGTCTTGAGCGTGTCGGCCGCAGCCAGCGAGCGCTCGAGCCCGACCAGCGCGTCGGCGTCGCGATGCAGGAGGTGCAGCATCTTCGATCGGTTGTTGAGCGCGGTGAGGTTCTGCGGGTCGAGCTCCAGCGCGTGATCGAACGCCGTCACCGCGGCCTCGATGCGCCCGAGCTTGAAGAGCGCCACGCCCTTCTCGAGGCGCACGCTCGCGTCCTTCGGCGCCATGGCCAGCACGCGATCGAACGCCGCCACCGCGTCGTCGGCGTGGCCGCCCTCGACCAGGGTCCATGCCTTCTGAATCGCCACTTCGGTTTCGCGTGCCATGCGCCGAGCCTACTCCTCGCGCGCCCGGCCCTCAACGCGCCGCGGTCACTCGGCCGGCACGCGCGAGACGGTGCCCGCCGCGGCCAGGCGCTTGGCCACCGGCAGGCCGCCCGCCACCAGCTCGGCGACCTCGCCGGGCAAGAGCACGCGCACGTTGACGTAGCGCACGTGCGCGAACGGCGCGGCCAGCGTCTCGGGGCGATCGGGGCTGGTCGCGCCGATGAGCACGCCGACGGTGCCGGTCGGCCCGATGAAGGCCTTGGGCCAGCGCGCGTCGTCGGCCGCGACCGGCACTTCCAGCGACATCATGCCGAAGCGATCGAGGTTCGGGCGCGTGACGACCCCGGCCGCGACCTGATAGCCGAGCTCGATGACCAGCGCGGTGACCCACGAGGCGGCGATCGACGGCACCGGCGCGTCGGTCTCGACCCAGACCTCCATGTCGAAGCCGGTCGTCTGCGTCGCGTCGTCGGACGACGGATCGGACAGCCCGTCGGTCGCCACGATGGTGTGCGTGCCGACGTGCATGTAGGCGTACGACTCGCGCGTCGGCCAGGCCGGTCCGCCGCGCATGCGGCTCGACACGATGGGCAGGATGCGCTGGTCGCGGCCGTCGGGGTAGGTCGCGCCCCAGCTGTCGAAGACCGCCATGCGCGCGGCCGCGATGGGGTCGCGCGAGGTCGTCGCCGCGGCCCCGTCGACCGACGCCGACCCGTCGCCCGCGCCGGTGTCGAGCAGCGCGGTGACGGTCATCAGCGCGCCGAAGTCGCCCTCGATGGTGAGCTTGCCGTCGATCATGGCCTGCGTCGGTGAGAGCTCGCCCTTGGCGAACGGCTCGAGCGCGTCGGGCGAGAGCGTCAACGTCAACACCGGCGCGCCGCCCGCGCCGTCGGCGACGAGGCTCGCCGAGGTCGGATCGATGACGCGCGCGCCGGCCGTCCCGGCGTCGATGCGCACCGGTCCGCCGAGCGCTCGGGCCTGGTCGGCGCGGGCCCGGAGGCGCGCCGCGAGCGCCGCCCAGCCCGAGGCGGCGATCGCCACCGCGGCGCCGGTCGAGGCCAGCGCGGGCTCGGTCGAGCCGCAGCCCGAGAGGCCGACGCCGGCCGCGAGGAGGAGGACCATCAGGTCGGTCGGACGAAGCATGCGCGTCTCCTGCCCGCGGGGTGACGAGCGCCGTGGGTCCTCTGCGTCTACCGCCGAAGCGCCGCCACCGCCACCCCGCGCGAGCCTGTCCGGCGGTCCCGTGACCGGCCCGTCGCGAGTCGTGAACGCGGTTTACGAAAGTCCCGCAGGTGCTCCCTGGATGCGTACTCGCGCTCGTTCACGCGCGACCTCATCCGCCACCAAGGGACACCAACGACCATGCGAGCTCGTGCGCTCATCGCTTCTTCCATCGCCGTCACCGCGCTCGGCGGCGCCGGCTGTTCGACCCTCGCGGGCCTCGCCGGCGGCGTCGCCGGCGACCACGCCGCCAGCCCCACCCGGAGCGCGACCCACAGCGCCGGCGCGCCGGCCGAGGACGAGGGCAGCGGCAGCTACTTCGAGTGGCCGCCCGCGCCCCCCACGCCGGCTGGCCTGGCCGGGCTCTCGCCGTGGGACCGCGGCGTCTACGTCGCCAACGTGGCCAAGTGGGCGCACTGCCCGCTGGCGCACGTCGGCTGGTGGCTCGACTCGACGCCGGGCGCGGTCTCGCAGAGCCAGCGCCTCGTCTTCGTGAAGACCTGCCTCTCCGAGCGCGACACCAGCGACGAGGTGCGCGCCATGGCCGAGTGGGCCTACTGCAAGAACGACATCGCGGCCCTCGACCGCAAGGCCTTCGAGGCCGAGGTGAAGGACGTCGACGGCGCCACCAAGAAGAAGGTCCTCCACCACTTCGACTACGTCGCGAGCGAGGCCGCAGCCTGGGGCAAGGCCGTGGCCGCGAGCACCCAGGGCGACCCGGGCGCGCAGGCGCTGACCCAGTCGATCCCCGACCAGGCGCTGGCCGCCGACCAGGCCGAGCGCGCGCCGTGGAGCGATGCGCTCGCCGCCGCCGTCACCATCGTCGACCTCGAGCGCGCCAACTCGCGCAGCGCGCTGGCCGGCTGCGACGCCACCATCTGGCCGCACGTCGAGCGCTGGATCCGCGAGCACGCCGCCGCCACCGACGGCGACGACGACATCCTCTTCGCCATGCAGAGCGACACCGTCGGGCACATCCTCGCCATGGCCATGCACCTGTGCGTCGACGGCGTGCCCCGCGTCGAGAGCTATGCCAGCCCGTCGATGGGGCCGCGCATGGCCGTCCTGCGCGGGCTCTGGGCCGCCAAGGTCAGCTTCGATCGCACCGACCGCAAGCTCGGCGACGTGCCGGCGCTCTACTGGCGCGAGCCCCCGGTGAAGGACCCGCGCCACGTCTCGACCAAGGTCGTGCGCGGCGTCGTCGACAGCGTCACCCCGGTCGAGGGCGGCGTGCGCGTGGTCTTCAAGAAGACGCAGACCAAGTACGAGGAGTGCGTGGCCTGGCGCGAGACCGACAAGTTCGACGGCTTCACCGACGACGGCCACGTGCGCTACCGCGAGGTGTGCACGAAGTCGGTGTGGAAGACCGACGACACGACGCCCCAGCCCATCGTCGTCGCCGAGCGCTTCGAGGAGGGCGTCGCCAAGGGTCGCGTCGCCTCGTTCCTCTCGGCCGATGACGGCAAGACCTACGCCGCCAGCGCCGTGCACGCCAGCGCCGACCCGAAGTCCAAGGTCGTGGCGCGCTACGGCGTCGGGCTCTGATCGCGG
The DNA here is from genome assembly GCA_046351155.1 of Myxococcota bacterium. GTDB lineage: Bacteria > Myxococcota_A > UBA9042 > PHBI01 > PHBI01 > JAXLYZ01. Next base: position 26,951 of record JAXLYZ010000009.1, on the reverse strand, counting down.
CCCCGGGGGCTCGAACGCGGTGGCCCTACCGCCGGCGCGTCGCGGAGGCTAGGGTCGGTCGATGGCCGATCCCGCCCCGCGAGAACCCGCCCCGCGAGAACCCGAGCGCGCCTCCCCCGACGGGCGCACGCTGCCTCCACCCCGGACGTTCCGCGAGCGCCTCGGCGCCATGCGCAACGTCGGTCCGTTCCTGCGCCTGGTGTGGCGCGCCAGCCCGCGCATGGCCGCGCTCGACATCGGGCTGCGCGCCCTGCGCGCGCTCGTGCCGGTGGCGCTGCTCTACGTCGGCAAGCTCATCATCGACCAGGCCATCGCGCTGTCGACGGCCGGGCCGCCGTTCCCCGGCGCGACGTTCTCGGACTGGCTCGACAGCGGACGGCTCGGCGGCATCGCCTCGCTCCTCGGCCTCGAGCTCGGCCTGGCGATCGCCTCCGACGCGCTCGGGCGGGCCGTGAGCCTGGTCGAGGGGCTGCTCTCCGAGCGCGTCACCAACGCCACCAGCATCCTGCTCATGCAGCACGCCGCGACCCTCGACCTCGCCCACTTCGAGGATCCCGACATCCAGGATGCGCTCGACCGCGCGCGCCGCCAGACGGTCGGGCGCATGACGCTCATGAGCCAGCTGCTCGGCCAGGCGCAGGACGCGGTGACGGTGCTCGGCTTCGCGACCGGGCTCCTGGTCTACGCGCCGTGGCTCATGCTGCTCCTGGCGGTGGCGCTCGTGCCGGCCTTCGTGGGCGAGCTCTACTTCAACGCGCTCGACTACTCGCTCTCGTACGCGTGGACGCCCGAGCGGCGCGAGCTCGAGTACGTGCGCAGACCGGCGCCAGCGTCGAGACCGCCAAGGAGGTGAAGATCTTCGGCCTCCACGGCTTCCTGGTCGACCGCTACCGCGCGCTCTCCGACGGGCTCTACCTGGCCAACAAGAAGCTCTCCATCCGCCGCGCCTGGTGGGGCGGGCTGCTCGCGACCATCGGCACCATCGGCTACTACGCCGCCTACGCCGTCATCACCTGGCGCACCGTGCGCGGCGACTTCACCGTCGGCGACCTCGGCTTCCTGGCCGGCTCGTTCCTGCGCCTGCGCACGCTGCTCGAGGGGCTGCTCGCCGGCTTCTCGGCCATCGCCGGCCAGGCGCTCTACCTCGACGACCTGTTCTCGTTCTTCGCCGTGCGCCCGGCCATCCCCGAGCCGACCGACCCGCGCCCGTTCCCGTACCCCATCCGCCAGGGCTTCGTCTTCGAGGACGTCGGCTTCCGCTATCCCGGCTCGGAGCGCTGGGCGGTGCGCCACGTGTCGTTCACGCTCGGCGCCGACGAGGTGCTGGCCCTGGTCGGCGAGAACGGCTCGGGCAAGACCACGTTGGTCAAGTTGCTTGCGCGTCTCTACGACCCCGACGAGGGCAGGATCCTGCTCGACGGCCACGATGTGAAGAGCTACGCGCTGGCCGATCTGCGCGACAACATCGGCGTCATCTTCCAGGACTTCGTGCGCTACCACCTGACCGCGGGCGAGAACATCGCCGTCGGGCAGATCGACAAGCGCGACGACCGGGCCCGCATCGAGGCCGCCGCCCAGAGCGGCCAGGCCGACCAGGTCATCGCGCGCCTGGCCCACGGCTACGATCACATGATGGGGAAGAAGTTCCGGAAGGGCGCCGAGCTGTCCGGCGGCGAGTGGCAGAAGATAGCGCTGGCGCGCGCCTACATGGCCGAGGCCCAGGTCATGATCCTCGACGAGCCGACCGCCGCCCTCGACGCGCGCGCCGAGCTCATGGTGTTCGAGCGCTTCCGCGAGCTCGCCGATGCGCGCGCGGCCATCGTCATCTCGCATCGCTTCTCGACCGTGCGCATGGCCGACCGCATCGTCGTGTTGGCCGACGGCCAGGTCGAGGCCATCGGCACCCACGACGAGCTCATGGCCGCGCGCGGTCGCTACGCCGAGCTCTTCGAGCTGCAGGCCGCCGGCTATAGGTAGGACGGCTCACCGCTGCTCGAGCCACCACTGCAAGAGCGCGTTCCAGTCGGTGGCGCCCGCGTCGCCGCCGTCCCAGCCGTCCCCGTCCCAGCCGTCGTCGCTCCAGGTGTCGTCGTTGGTCGGCGCCTGGCTGGGCGCGTCGTCCATCTCGAGGTCGGGGGCGCGCTCGTCCATCACCGGCGCGCGCCGCGCGGGCTCGTGCGCGACCGGCGCGCCGTCGATGGGCGTGACGCTGATGCGCACGAGCAGGTCGGCGCCGTTCCACTCCTCGCCCGAGAGCTCGCGGCGGCCGTTGCCGGGCCACGGGTCGCGCACGATCGCGCTCGTGATCTGGTCCCCGTTCCACGGGTCGACGGCGTAGCCGAGCGCGGTCAGCACCATGGCGTGGCCCTGCGTGCCGACGATGAGCGGGTGGCTGGCGGCCAGGTCGGCGACGGCGCTGTCGGGCGAGGCCGAGCTCGCGTCGGCCGAGACGCGGAAGCTGCGCCCGCGGTCGTCGGTCCAGGTGCGGTCGAGCGCCTGCATGATCTGCTCGGCCGAGCCCGGCATGTTGACGACCTGGCCGAAGGTCTCGGCCACGATGCGCTGCTGCGAGACCTCGTAGCCGTAGTAGCGGAACACCATCGAGATGCTGGCCGCCCAGCACCACTGCGACATGAGCTGCCCGCCCACGGTCGCGACGGTGGCCTCGATCATCTCGCTCTTGATGCCGGCCTGGCAGCGCTGGACCCCGTCCTCGCCGCGCGGCGCGCAGGTCGTGTCGGCGTGCGCCGCGCTCGAGAGTGACAAAATCGCGCCGATGGTCAGAGCGCCGGTTCCGTGTGCCATGCGAAGCTTCATGCCGTGTCCCTCTTGCTGGGTGGCGCGCCCGTCGCGCGCCGTCGGCAGCATCGAGAGCAACCGGCGTACCAGGGTCCGGGCCGCATTCCATGCGGTCGCCAGCCCGCCGATCGGCGCCTGTCCCATGGGACGGCGACTGCGACGTCCCATGCGCCGGCCTCGCCGCGCAGGGCCGCATCGACCGGGGCGCCCGCCGCGGCTCAGCCGGCCAGGCAGAAGTCGCGCACCAGCTCGTAGAGGACGCGCTGCCCCCAGAGGTAGCCGTCGACCGGGATGCGCTCGTCGTGGCCGTGGTACATCTTGGTGAATGACAAATCCGGCCGCAGCTGCACCGGCGAGAATCCGTAGCACACGGCGCCGAGGCGACCGTACGCGAACGAGTCGGTGAAGCCGGGGATCATGTACGGCACCGGCACGCCGTCCGGGTCGTGGCGGCCGAGCACCTTGGTGATGGCGTCGTAGAGCGGCGTGTCGCTCGGGAAGGTGGTGCCGTCGTGCTGGTCGATGACGTCGATGGTGAGGTCGTCGCCGACCACCTTGCGCACCTCGGCCAGGAAGCCCTCGACCGTCTGGCCGGGCAACATGCGCCCGTCGAGCGTCGCGGTGGCGCGCGACGGGATGACGTTCACCTTGCTGCCGGCGCGCACCATGGTCGGCGACACGGTGTTCCTCAGCATGGCGTTGACGCCCTTCTGCTGCTCGGGGTCGACCTTCTGCATGAGGTCGAGCAGGTGCCCGGCCAGGGCCGGCGACAAGAGCAGCGGCATCATCAGGTTGCGCGGGAACGGCGCGCCGCGCGCGATGGTGCGGAGGAAGTTGGCGACGACCGGCACCTCGTGCTGCGGCAGCCGCACCGTGCCGAGGCGCTCGAGCGCGCGCGCCAGCTTCACGACGGCGTTGCCCGGGTGCGGCATCGAGCCGTGGCCCGGCTCGCCATGCGCGGTGAGCTCGAACCAGCAGATGCCCTTCTCGGCGACCTGGATGGGATAGTACCGGGACTTTCCTATCGTGAGGGTGTGGCCGCCGACCTCGTTCAGGACGTACTGCGCGCGCACCAGCTCGGGGTGGTGCTCGACCAGGTGCAGCGCGCCCTGGTGCGAGCCGGCCTCCTCGTCGGCGACGAAGGCCACGATGAGGTCGCGCGCCAGCGGCAGGCCGCTGCGCTTGAGCAGCACCGCGGTCATGAGGCTCATCGTCACCATGTTCTTCATGTCGATGGCGCCGCGCCCCCAGACGCAGCCGTCGGCCTCGATGGCGCCGAACGGGTCGTGGGTCCAGTGCTCGGGCTCGACCGGCACCACGTCGAGGTGGCCGTTCAGCAGCAGCGGACCCTGGCCGCTCGGGCGCTCGGCGCGGAGGCGCGCCACCACGCTGGTGCGCCCCGGCTGCGCCTCGACGAGCGTCGGCTCGAGGCCCTCCTTTCGCAACACGGCGGCGATGTACTCGGCGGCCGGGCGCTCGTTGCCGGGCGGGTTCACCGTCGGGATGCGCAAGAGCGCCTTCAGATGATCGAGGGACTCCGGGTTCGCGCGCGTCCAGTCGGGCTCCATGTCGACACCTCCGGTCGACGGCATAGAGCACGGGGGCGCGGCCGTCCAGCCGCACCCGTCGGCGCGACGTCTCGCCCGCCGTCTGCGGGCGGCGGCGGCATTTGGCAAACAGCGCGGGTTTGGCTACGGTCGACCCATGTCACGCCGAGCGAGCTCGCCTGCCGCATCCCCTCTGAACGCCTATCTCGCCGCGATCGACGCCGCCTCGGCGCCGCTGGTCGTGGCGCTCGACGCCGCCGTGCGCGCGGCGCACCCGGGCTTCGACGTGGCCGTGAAGTACAAGCTCCTCATGTACGCGCTGGGCGGCGACTATCGCACCTGGGTGTGCGCCGTGAACGGCACCCCGAAGGGCGCCTGCCTGCGCTTTCTCTACGGCGTCATGCTCGACGATCCCCAGCGCGTGTTGCGCGCCGGGACGTCGGTGCTGAAGACGTGGGACTTCGCCGTGGGCGACGAGGTCGACGCGGCCGCGGTCGGCGCCTACGTGCGCCAGGCGGTCGAGCGCTACGCCGCCTACAAGGCCGACGCGCCGGCCATCCTCGAGGCCAGCCGAGCGGCGGCCAAGGCGCCGAAGGCGGTCAGTCGAACGGCGGCCGGAACAGGTGGAGCGCGTCGGCGGCGATGAGCTGCGCCACGGCGCGACCCGAGGTGCACGCGGTCGGCACGCCGCCGCCCGGCTCGACCCACTGGCCGGCGAGGTAGAGGCGCTCGAGCCCGGGCAGCGTCTTCTCGACGTGGCCGTAGGCGTCGTCGCTGCTCGGCATCCAGCCCTCGAAGGCGCCGCGCCAGCTGCGCGCCATGCTCCAGAAGGAGAGCGGCGTGGCGACGTCGGTCATGCGCACGGCGTCGCGCACGCCGGGCAGGTGGCGATCGATCTGCGCCAGCAGCTCGGCGCCGATGCGCTCCTTGTCGCCGGGGTAGCTGCCGCCGCGGCGCGCCCACCAGTCGTAGTCGGTCTCGGCGATGACCTGCACGACGCTGTGGCCGGCCGGCGCGAAGCACGGGTCGTCGTTGAGGATGCGCAGGTAGAGCCGATCGTTGGCGCGGCCGCCGACCTCGAACGGCTCGAGGCCGTCGATGGTGAGCGCGCTCGGCGCGTCGGCGAGCGGCAGCTCCACGCCGTAGCTCGCCACCACGATGGGCTGGAACAGCTTCCATTTGCCGAGGCGGCGCTCGAGCGCGTCGGCGCCATAGCGCCCGCCGAGCAGGTGGCGCACCGTCTCGGGCGCGCTGGCGGTCGAGACGACGTAGTCGGCGTCGACGCACGAGCCGTCGCGGAGGCGCACGCCGCGCGCGCGCCCGCCCTCGACCAGGATCTCCTCGACGGTGGCGCCGAGGCGCACCGCGCCGCCGCGCTCGCGATAGCTGTCGACGAGCGCGTCGCGGAAGGCGGCGGTGCCGCCGATGGGCCGCGACAGCCAGCCGTGCTCGAGGTAGCCCAGCATCATCAGGAGGAACGTGGCCGGCGCCTCGGCCGGCGCGAGGTTGCCGAGCAGGCGGCGCAGCCGCGGGTTCACCACGTGGCTCGCCAGGTACTCGCCGAGCGGCTTCCTATAATGAATCAGCGTCGGCAGCTCGTGGCGCATCCCCCACAGCCCGAGCAGCCCGGCCCACGGGCTCTGCAGCTCGGGCGGCGTGGCGATGGGCGGGCGCAGATCGCTCACGTGGCGTGCGCCCTCGACCATGCGCCGGAGCTCGTCGGCATCCTCGGGCGCGAGCGCGGCGAGGCGCGCTGCCAGCGCGTCGAGGTCGCTCGCGATCACGACCTCGAGGCCGTCGCGCGCGTCGCGCAGCGTGACGAAGCGCTCGATGGTGCGGAGCCCGACCTTCGGCAGGATGCCGAGCTCGCGGTACACGCGCGCGAACGGCCCGCCGGTGAGCCAGTGGATGCAGCCGTCGACGAGGTACGGCGGGCGCGACCAGGCGGTGCAGACGCCGCCCAGCGCCTGGTGGTGCTCGACGATGGTGGTCCGGAAGCCGGAGGCCCGGGCGTAGACGCCGGTGGAGAGACCCGCCAGGCCGCCGCCCACGATGACGATGTGTGGCTCGCTCATGCGCCGCCACTCCTGCAGCGCGCGTGCCGCGAGGCGCGCGCTCGGGTGGGCTACGCCGCCCCGGTCGGAGCGGGCGCTGCGACCCCGCTCGGGCGCGGCGCCGACAGGCTCACCACGAAGGCCGCGCCGCGCGGGCCGATGCTCGCCGAGCCGCCCAGCGCGCGGGCGCGCGCCGCCAGGTTGGCGAGGCCGCTGCCGACCTGCGCGCGCGGCCCGTCGCCGGCCGCCAGCGCGTTCTCGATCTCGGCCTCGACGTTCGTGCCGATGGCCAGGCGCACGCGCACGACCGCGCCGTGGCCGTGGCCGACGGCGTTGCGCATCGCCTCGAGCACGAAGCGCACGTAGTGGGCGGTGAACGGTCCGGGCAGGAGCACGTCCTCGCCGTGGTCCTCGATGAGCAGCTGCTCTTCGGGCGCCAGCTCGCGCGCGCGGCCGCGCAGGTAGGCGACGACGTCCGACCAGCGGCGCTCGGCGGCGTCGGCGGCCCACACCACCGAGCGGATCTCGTCGATGCCCGAGGCGGCCCGCGCCGTCAGCGCGCGCAGGTCCGCGGCCAGCGCCTCCGAGCCCGGCCGCTGCGCCAGCGCCGAGGTGCGCCAGGCGATGGCGGCCAGCTCGGCGCCGAGGCCGTCGTGGAGGTCGCGCGCGATGCGGCGCCGGTCCTCGGCGAGGTGCATCTGGCCGAGCTCGCGCGTCAGGCGCTCGCGGTCGGCGGTGAGCGCGCGCATGCGCGCCATGAACGACAGGCCGTAGGTGAAGCCCATGCTGCCGGCCAGGGTCATGGTCAGCGCCAGCGCCGCGCCGGGCACGTCGCCGGCGGCGAAGTGCAGGACGCCCTGCAGGATGGGCAGGCCGAAGTGGGCGGGCGCCACGGCCAGCGCCACGCGCGGCGAGAAGGTCGAGGCGCCCGACAGGCAGGTGTGCAGCATCCAGAAGGCCCACACCGGCGAGATGCGCTGGTCGCTGAAGTAGATGAGGCCGTTCAAGACCAATTGAACCGCGATCGTCTCGACGACATCGTAGCGCTGGTAGATGCGCGAGCGCGTGCCGAGCACGTAGAACATCACCACGCCCAGCGTGGCGATGAGCGCCACGCCGCCGCAGGCGATGCCGATCTCGAGGAGCGAGTTGCCGAGCAGGTCGCGCACGGCCTCGGCCAGGTTCACCGCGAACACGCCGGCGAGCACGACGTACACGGTCAGGAGGCCGGTCCACGAGCGCTGGACGCCGTGCCAGGCATCCTCGGCGGCGATGTCGATGGTCGGTGCTTCGCTCACGGCACGCTCCGTCGGATCACACCAGCCCGAGGCGCGCGGCGACGATGGCGGCCTCGGCCTTCGAGGCGACCTCGAGCTTCGAGTACACGCTCTTCACGTAGCCTTGAACCGTGCCCAGCCCGACGCCGAGCACGCGCGCCACCTCGGGGTAGCTCAGGCCCTTGGCCAAGAGCACCAGCACCTCGCGCTCGCGCGGCGTGAGGCGCGTCAGCGACTCGGCGTCGCTCGCCGAGGTGGCATCCGTCGGCGCGACGGCGCCGCGGAACGAGTCGACCACCAGGCGCGCGACCGGGGCCGACATGGGCGCGCCGCCGGCCAGCGCGTCCTGGAGCAGCGGCACCAGGCGGGCGGGCGCGGTCGACTTCAGGAGGTAGCCGCGCGCGCCGGCGCGCAGCGCGTCGAAGATGGTCTTGGGGTCGTCGAGCACGGTGAACGCCACCACCACCGCGGCCGGGCACAGCTGCCGGAAGGCGCGGATGACGTCGACGCCCGAGCCGTCGGGCAGGCCGAGGTCGACCAGCGCCGCCTCGGCGACGAGGCCTCCGGCGAGCGCGGTCACCGCCGGCGCGACGGCGTCGAACGAGGCGACGACCTCGAAGCCGACGCCGGCCGAGGTGAGCATCTCCTCGGCCGACTGGCGGATCCACGGGTTGTCTTCGACGATGACGATGCGCGTGGCCATGCCGCTCGACCATAGCCCGAGCGCGCGGGACCGCAAGCACCCGGCCCACGCTCCCGCCGAGGCGGCGTCGCGGCGCGGGGGCGATCGCTGTGCGGCATCGGTCGTCCGGACAACTTCGATCCAAATTCAAGGACTTGGATCCAATTGACGGACGAAGTGGTTTCAGGCCGCCGATTTGCTCTCCCCGACGGCGATCAGACGGTGTATTCCTCACCTGCGGATGCGGACCGCCCACCCGGAGATCGCACGAGATGGATCAAGCCCGACTCTCGGCGCTGCACGCACAGCTCCTGCCCCTGTGCCGCGCGCGCGGCTGGTATATCGACATCCACGGCCGCTATGTCCAGATTCGCCTACGGCCCGAAGCGCTGGCGTATTTGTCGATCACCGCCAGCGGATATGTCATCGCCGTCACCGACTTCGTCCACCGCGGCACGTCGGACTGGCACGACGCCGACATCGATCTCTTCCAGGTGAAGGCCGTCGCCGAGCAGGCCGTCGTCGCGTGCCTGGAGCGCCGCAACACGGCCGCGCCGCGCGCCCTCGAGCCGCTGGTGGCGTTGGACTGACCGCGACCTCGGGACGCCAGCTCGCCGTCACGGCGGCGTGAGCGCGCGGAAGTCGAGGCCGCCGTTGTAGGCGTAGCTGATGTTGTGGTCGTAGCCGTAGACCACGACGCCGACCGGCTGGGTCGCGACGAGCGTGCGGTAGCCGCCGCTGGTCGCGAGCGTCAGGGCGCGCCAGTCGCCGCCGCCGACCGCGCGCGCGGCGCCGGTGTCGACGCTCTGGCCGTCGAGCGTGAAGGTGGTGTCGGCGGCGAAGACGACGTCGATGAACTGGTGGCTGTAGGTGTCGGGCACGAGGAAGATCTGGTCCTTCCGCCACTGCGCCACGGGCGCCTCGAGCACCAGCGCCGGGTCGCCCTGGCAGGTGCCGCCGATCTCGGCCGGGCAGTCGTCGGACACGCCGAACGGGCCGGGCGGCGTGGTCATGCTCTGGCTGGCCATGAAGTGCGCGAGCAGGATCGGCCGCGACGCCGTCAATGTGAAATCGCCTTTACTGGCAAATTGCCAGAATTTGCCGGCGGCGAGCGTCGGCGTATTGGCGCGCGGCGGGTCGAAGGTGAGCGTGGTGTCGTCGGCCTGCGCCACCACGCGATAGTAATCGGACTCGCCGCCGCGGTCGGTGAACTTGGCGACGGCGAAGTCGGTGCCCCAGGTCTCGAGCGACGGCAGCTGCGTCTCGACGTGGTCGCAGAAGCGGCCCTCGTCGGGGACGCGCGCGCAGCGGTTGCCGGAGAAGACGGCGATGGGGTGGTTCTGCGACTCGACGCGCGTGCCGGTGAGGTCGGTGCGCACGCCGGCGGTGCCGGCCGGCTCGAGGTCGAGGCTCTCGAAGGCATCCAGCGTGAACGTCGTCGCGACCCCCTTGGGCGCGACGAACGGGGCGTCCGGCAAGACGATGGTCTCGGTGGTCGTCACGACCACCTCGGTGTCGTCGCGCGTGGCGACGATGGTGACGTAGGGCGGGCGCGAGAACTGCGCCGGGTCGCTCCAGGTGACGGCCAGGTAGCGCGTGCCGAGCGCCGGCGCCGGGATGAGGATCGAGGCGTCGTTGGTGGCGACGCTGTGGTCGGCGGTGGTGTCGTAGCGCTCGAGCGGGTTGAACATGAAGGCGGCGATGGGCTGGTCGCTCTGCAGGCGGAAGCCCTGGCGCGTGAGGCCGGGGCCGGCGATCTGCGAGAGGAAGCGCGGCACCGGCAGGGCGTGGGTGGCGATGCCGCCGACCGGCACGGTGACGGTCTCGATGGGGCCCCACGGGTAGGTGATGGTGACCTGCGCCTCGCGGGTCGACGCGTTGGAGAAGGCGAAGGCGAAGACGTTGTCGATGGCGGTCTGGTCGTTGGGGAGATCGGCCGCCCAGAAGTCGCAGGCGATGTAGCCGCGCTTCAGCCCGAGCAGGTCGCAGGTCGTCAGGCAGCGCCCGTCGCCGCACTGCTCGCCGGCCGCGAGGTCGCAGCTGTCGACGACGCGCTCGACCAGGTCGTCGCCGCACTCGAGCACGCTCGCGCCGTCGCAGCGGCGGGCGAGCGGCGTGCAGCCGGGGAGGCACGCGCCGTCCCGGCACACGGCCGCCTCGCACGGCTCGTCGACGACGCGCGTGCCGCTGGCGTTGCAGACCGCGCGCGCGCTCGCGCCGTCGCAGGTCGCCTCGCCCGGGGTGCAGATGCGCGGCAGGCAGGCGCCGTCGTCGCACACGGTCGCGCCCGGGCAACGGTCGTTCTGCCAGAGGCCGCCGAGGCAGCTGTCGATGCCGCCGTGCGCGCCGCAGCGGGTGGCGTTCTCGGGCGCGCAGGCCTCGGCGCCGACGTCGTCGCTCGCGCCGTCGGGCGCGTCGCCGGGCGCGTCGTCCGTCGCGTCGGGCGAGACCTCGGCGCTGGCGTCGAGCGGCGCGACCTCGCCCGTGCCGGGGTGGTCGTCGTGCGAGCAGGCGCACGCCAGCGTGGCGACGGCGGCGGCGCCCCAGCGGTGAAGGGTGACCCTGCGGGCGTCCGGGCTCATCGCGGCAACTATGGCACGATCCAATGTTGGAGGGGAGGGCACCCTCGGGTGTAGGGTGCCGCGCATGAACGCTCGCACACTTGCCGCCTCGTTCGTCTTCTTGTCCGGTCTCGCGCTCGCCGCCTGCGGCGACTCGGGGACGACCCCGAAGGACACGACCACCCCCAGCGACACCAGCGTCGACGTCGCCGACACGGCCGTCGACGCCACCGTCGAGCCCGACACCACCGTCGCCCCCGACGCCGACGCCGTCGACGCGCCCGACACGACCAGCCCGGGCGCGGTGATCCGCTACCACCGGGCCGACGGGGTCTACGACGGCTGGACCCTCGACGTGACCGGCGACGCCACCGCCAACGGCATCGTCGCGACCAGCGTCGACGACTTCGGCGCCGTCTTCCACGTGCCTCTCGCCGAGACCGCCGCCGCGCTCTCGTACCAGTTCCATCGCAGCGACAACGGCGCCATCGATCCGCCGCTGCCGCAGGCGCTGACGCTGGCCGACGCGCCCGACGGCGTGTGGCACTTCTCGGGCGGCGAGGCGCCGATGCTGCGCGCGCCGCCGGCCATCCCGGGGCCGAACCAGCTGGTCGTCTACTACCTCCGGAAGGACGGCGCGTACGACGGCTGGGGCCTGCACACGTGGATGGACGTCGTCACCGAGACGGCCTGGACGGCGCCGCTCACGAAGGGCGGCACCGACCCGGTGCTGGGCGCGTGGTGGGTGGTCGACCTCAAGCCGGGCGCGGCCACGGTCGGCGTCATCGTGCACAAGGGCGACGAGAAGGACCCCGGCCCGGACATGGTGGTGAACCTGGCGCAGGCCGGCGACATGGTCTTCCTCATCACGCAGTCGACCGAGATCTTCTCGTGGCCGATGACCATCCCCGAGTTCTCGATCAGCGGCGCCGCCGCGCACTGGCTCGACCAGGACACCATCGCCTGGAGCCCCAAGGCCGGCGCCACGCAGTACGAGCTGCGCTACGCGCTCGACGCCAGCGTCGCGGTCGAGGGGCCCGACGTCGTGGGCGGCACCGTCATCCCGCTGACCGCGGTCGCGGGCGGCCTCGACGCCGGCCTGAAGGCGGCCTATCCGCACCTCGCCAGCCGCGGCGCTTTCAGCATCGGCGCAGCCGATCTCGCCAAGGTCCCCGAGGCGCTGCAGGGCGAGCTGGTGGTGGTCGCGCGCGACGCGACGGGCAAGGCGCTCGACGCCACGCGCGTGCAGATCCCCGGCGTGCTCGACGCGCTCTACGGCTACGACGGCCCGCTCGGCGCGACGGTGGCGAGCGAGAACGTGAACTTCGCCGTGTGGGCCCCGACCGCGCAGGAGGTGAAGCTCCAGCACTTCGGCGCCGACCAGACGCTGGCCGACACGGTGGCCATGACGCGCGGCGACGACGGCGTGTGGCGCGCGTCCGGGCCGGCGGCGTGGAAGGGGACGTGGTACCGCTACCAGGTGAAGGTGTTCCACCCGGTGTCGGCGCGCATCGAGACCGTCACCGTCACCGACCCGTACGCGGTGAGCCTGTCGACCAACAGCACGCTGGCGCAGATCGTCGACCTCGGTGACGCGGCGCTGAAGCCAGCCGGCTGGGACGCGCTCGACAAGACCGGCATCGCGGCGCCCGAGGACATCGTCCTCTACGAGGCGCACGTGCGCGATTTCAGCGCGCGCGACGCCACCGTGCCGGCGGCCGAGCGCGGCAAGTACCTGGCCTTCACCCACAACGGCCAGGGCGGCGCGAGCCTCTCCGACGGCATGAAGCACCTGGCGGCGCTGGCCTCGGCCGGCCTCACCCACGTGCACCTCTTGCCGTCGTTCGACTTCGGCACCGTCGACGAGGACGCCTCGCACCGCGTCGACCTCGACGCCGGCTTCGACGTGCTGTGCGCCAAGAACGCGGCGGTGCCGCGCGCGCTCTGCAGCGAGCACGGCACGGCCAGCATCGCCTCGGTGCTGGCGGCGCAGGACCCGACGAGCTCGAAGGCGCAGGAGATCGTCGGCTACGTGCGCGGCTTCGACAGCTTCAACTGGGGCTACGATCCGGTCCTCTACGACGCGCCCGAGGGCAGCTACGCGAGCAACCCCAACGGCTCGGCGCGCATCCTCGAGTACCGCCAGATGGTCAAGGCACTTTGGCAAGTCGGGCTGCGCGTGGTGTCGGACGTGGTCTACAACCACACGACCCAGTCGGGCCTCGGCGACCGCGTCGTGCTCGACAAGGTGGTGCCCGGCTACTACCACCGCCTGAACCCCGACAGCGGCCTCGTCGAGACCTCGACCTGCTGCGCCAACACCGCCACCGAGCACCGCATGATGGGCCGGCTCATGACCGACTCGGTGGTGCTGTGGGCCAAGCAGTACAAGGTCGACGGCTTCCGCTTCGACCTGATGGGCCACCACATGAAGGCCGACATCCTGAAGGTGCGCGCGGCGCTCGACGCGCTGACGGTCGCGACCGACGGCGTCGACGGCAAGGCGGTCTACCTCTACGGCGAGGGCTGGAACTTCGGCGAGGTGGTCGACAACGCGCGCGGCGTGAACGCGACGCAGACCAACATGGCGGGCACCGGCGTCGGCACCTTCAACGATCGCATGCGCGACAGCGTGCGCGGCGGCTCGGCCTTCGACGGCGCGGCGCAGCTCCGGCAGAACCAGGGCTTCATCAACGGCCTCTACTACGAGCCGAACGAGCTCGGCGCGGCCGACGCGACGGCCAAGGACCTGCTGCTCCAGGACGCGGACCGCATCACCGTCGGCATGGCCGGCAACCTCCGCGCCTTCAAGCTCACCGATCGCAACGGCAGCACCAAGACCGGCGCGACCATCGGCTACAACGGGGCGCAGACCGGCTACACGCTCGACCCGCAGGAGGCCATCAGCTACGTCGAGGCGCACGACAACCAGACGCTCTTCGACATCGACGCGTACAAGGTGAAGACCGGCACCAGCATGGCCGATCGCGTGCGCATCCAGACGCTCGGCGCCGCGACCATGCTGCTCGGGCAGGGCATCCCCTTCCTTCATATGGGCGTCGAGACGCTGCGCAGCAAGTCGATGGAGCGCGACTCGTACGACTCGGGCGACTGGTTCAACGGTGTCGACTGGACGCTGCAGTCGAACAACTGGAACGTGGGCCTGCCGCGCGCCGACAAGGACCAGGGCAACTGGGCGGTCATCGGCGGCGTGCTGGCCGACGCGTCGCTCGACCCGGCGCCGGCCGACATCGCGGCCATGACGGCGCGCATCGAGGAGCTGCTCGCGGTGCGGAAGAGCTCGCCGCTCTTCCACCTGCGCACGGCGGCCGAGGTGCAGAAGCGGCTCTTCCAGCGGAACGTCGGCCCGTCGCAGAACCCGGGCGTCCTGTTCTTCACGCTGAGCGACGCGACCTGCGCCGGCGGCGACGACCTGGACGCGCAGTGGGACGGCATCGTCATCTTCATCAACGCGCGGCCCGAGGCGGCCGACTTCACGCTCGACGGGGCCAGCGGCTGGGTGCTGCACCCGGTGCTGGCGGCGTCGCCCGACGCGGTCGTGAAGAGCGCGTCCTTCAGCGGCACGACCTTCCACGCGCCGGCTCGGACGGTGGCGGTGTTCGTGCGGCCGCAGGGCGGGGCGCGCGGCGACGACCCGGGGTGCAATCCGCTGTGAGCGGCGGCCGCTCGAGCGGTCGAGGGGATCGGCAGGGCATCGGACGCGCGTCACCCGGGCAGGTGACCGTCGGCGCGCGCGGCGGGTTTGCACAGGCGGGCGCGAGCGGTCACAGTGGAGGTCCGCCGCGCCACCGTCCGCGCGCGCTCTCCGTACCTCTCCGCACCTCTCCGTCCGAGGGCAGCATGCATCGTTCGAATGGCTTTCGATGGCTCGTGGCGTTGGCTTCGCTCGGGGTCCCGCTCGCGGCCTGCGACAAGGGCAGCGACGTGTCGGTCGACCTGCAGATCCTGAGTCGGCTCGACGCGCTCGAGGCCGCCAACACGACCTTGCGAGCGCGCGTCGACACGCTCGAGGCGCAGCTCGCCGAGGTCACGGCGCCCGACCTCAGCGGCTACGCCACCGAGGCGTGGGTGCTCGAGCAGCTGGGTGGCTTCGCGAGCGACGGTGAGCTGGCGACGGCCATCGCCACCTGCGCGACCGACGCCGAGGTCGCGGCCGACCTCGCGCCGTACGCCAAGACGGCCGACCTCGCGGCCTACGCCAAGACCTCGGACCTCGAGGGCTACGCCCAGCTGTCCGACCTCGAAGACCTCGCCGACAGCTCCGAGCTCGACGACGTCGTGCGGCTCATCCGCGCCGACAAGACGCTGAGCGTGCCCGCCGACTTCGCGACGGTGGACGACGCGCTCGCCTCGCTCGACGGCTTCGCCATCGCGCGCTCGGCGACGGTGACCATCAAGCTCGCCGACGGCACCTATCCGCTGACGCATCCCATCGAGGTGAGCCATCGCGACGGCGCGCGCATCCGCATCATCGGCAACGCCGCGGCGCCCGAGAACGTGGTGCTCGCGGCCAACGGCACGAGCGCCATCCTGGTGCACCACAACCGCGCGCTGGGCTTCCTCGAGGGTGTCACGCTGCGCGGCGACGGCACGCCCGACACCTACGGCATCGAGGTGGGCGACGGCGGCTACCTGCGCTCGGGTCGGAGCGACGGCGCCGGCACCAAGCCGCCCATCATTGCCGAGGGCTTCGGCGAGGCCGGCATCGGCGCGTACCGCGGCGGCATCATCGTGGCCGACTTCGCGCTGCTCCAGGACAACGGCTTCTACGGCGCCGAGGAGTTCGAGGGCGGGCACGTGCGCGCGCGCTTCGCGACGGCGCTCGACAACGGCGAGAGCGGCTTCGGCGCCTTCAACGGCGGCCTCCTCCGCGCGCAGGGCGGCGTCGCCAAGGGCAACGGCTACTCGGGCTTCGACGCGGGCGGCGGCGCCATCATGGACGCGCGTCAGAGCCGGGCCGAGCGCAACGGCTCCGACGCGGCCGGCCACGGCGGCGGCTACAACGCCGGCAACGGCGGCATCCTCAGGGCCGACCAGTCGGCGGCGGTGAACAACATGGGCCACGGCTTCCACGCCTGGAACGGCTCGACCATCTCGGCGGAGTCGGCCAGCGCCAGCGGCAACCTCGACGTCGGCTTCTTCCCGCAGCTCGGCAGCGCGATGGACGCCAACGGCTCGAGCGCGACCGGCAATGGTGGCGACGGCTACTGGTCGCTGCAGAACGCGGCGCTCCACTGCCACGACTGCGTGGCCGACGACAATCGCGGCTCGGGCTTCGACGTCGGCAACACCTCGACGCTGCAGGCCTACAACGCGACGGCGAGCAACAACGATGAGTTCGGCTTCCAGGCGAACATGTCGAGCTCGATGTACCTCTCGACGAGCACGGCGACGGGCAACGGCTGGACCGGCTTCGAGGCGAACCTCGGCAGCAGCATCGCCGCCGACAACACCACCTCGAGCGGCAACGCGCAGCACGGCTACTCGGCCGACACCACGAGCTCCATCGACGCCTTCCTGGCGGTGGCCGAGGGCAACGCGCAGAACGGCTTCATGGCCAATGGCGGCAGCGCGCTCATGGCCTACGGCGCGACCGCGCGCGACAACGACGCGGCCGGCTTCGAGGCCAACCTGAACGGCACCATCGCGGCCGACTACTCGACGGCCGAGGGCAACGGCGCGCAGGCCTTCGTCGGTCGGCAGACGTCGGTGCTGTCGGCGGTCGCGTCGGACATCGTCGACAACGGCGCGCGCCCGGTGTGGTCCGACGACGTCATCCACTGCGCCGGCGCGTGGTGCTTCTTCGAGTGGGCCAACATCGCGGGTAACTACAGCACGCGCGTGGCGAGCGTCTTCTGGAAGGCGACCTTCTTCGCCCAGAACGCCGCCATCACGCTGCGCAACCCGGCGACGCAGAACCTCTACGACGGCATCCCGACGACCGGCGACCACACCGGCGTGGTCATCGAGGGCGACTACCCCGGCACGAAGCCCACCCCGTGGTGGACGACGCCCTGACGTCGGCCATCCATGCGGGTGCGCCCGCGGCGAAAATGAGAAAAGAAGTAGTCCTGACCCCACCTTCGGACACCTGCCCGCAGGTGGGGTCAGGACTACTTCTTTCTCATTTTACGGCCGGTCACGATTTCGTCCGGGCCGCCCGTCCGGCGGGGTGACAGCCGCCGCGCGCCGAGGCACCCTCGCACCATGGCCGACATCGAGACCGCCGAGAGCCCCGACCTCACCCTCCGCTTCGAAGGCAAGCGCTGCATCCCTCGCGCCACTGCGTGCTCGAGACGCCGACCGTCTTCCTCGCCAACGTCGTCGGACCGTGGCTCCACCCCGAGACCGAGCGCGCCGAGACCATCATCGCCGTCGCCCACCGCTGCCCGTCCGGCGCCATCACCTATCGCCGGAAGGACGGCGGCCCCGACGAGGCGGCGCCGCCCGTCAACGTCCTGCGCGTGCGCGAGAACGGCCCGCTCGCGCTGAGCGCCGACCTCCTGCTCGACCTGCCCGACGCCGTGCCCGACGCCGCGGCCGCCGCGGCCACCCACGACGCGCCGTCGGCGCCGCGCTCCATCGGCTTCCGCGCCACCCTGTGCCGCTGCGGCCAGTCGCAGAACAAGCCCTTCTGCGACGGCGCCCACAACGCCGCGCGCTTCGTCGCCAGCGGCGAGCCCGCCACCCAGCCGAGCGAGCCGCTCGCCCGCCGCGACGGCCCGCTCGTGGTACGTCCGACCAGGAACGGCCCGCTGCACGTGCGCGGCAACCTCGAGCTCTGCACCGGCACCGGCCGCACCGTCACCCGCACCACCGAGGCCTGGCTCTGCCGCTGCGGCGGCTCGGCCAACAAGCCCTTCTGCGACGGCACCCACGCCAAGAACGGCTTCCAGGCCGCGGGCTCCGACTGACCGCGCGCGACACGCTCGGCCTGTCAAAGTCCCGACGATTCCGCTAGCCTTTCGCCGCCCCCGCCCGACCTCACGAGCGGGGCGTGGAGTCTTCATGCGTCGGTCCCTCTTCGTCGCCCTCGTCGCCGTGGCGTCCGCCTCGGCGTCCGCCTGCGATTCCTCGGCCCCGCCGGCCGACCCGCCCGGCATGATCATCGCCCCGGTGCAGGGCGACGCCAACGACCCGTTCCCCATCACCGCGCCCGCGACCGCGCCCACGCGCAGCCTCGCCGCCAACGCCTCGCACCACTATCGCCTGACGGTGCCGCCGACCCACGACGGCCTGCGCGTCGCGCTCAGCTGCACCCAGACGTGCTCGGTCTACCTCCGCCGCACGACGCCCACCTCGAGCGTCCTCACGTCCAGCACCAGCGCCACCCTCCACACGCTGTTCCGCACCAACGCCGAGGTCACCGCCGCCGACGACCTCTGGTACATCGAGGTGCGCTCGGCCGCCGCTGCCCTCGACTACACCCTGCGCGTCGACGACCGCTACGCCCGCCCGCTCGCCTGGGACAACGGCGCCGCCGCCGTCGGCACCACCCTCGCCAGCGCCCCCGACACCGTCGGCGGCGACTACCTCTACACCACCACGACCCAGCTCGGCGCGTACGGCGCCTGGCGCACCGTGCTCCTCGCCGACCAGGGCGACGCCGCCATCTACCTCGGCCAGGGCACCACCGTGCCGTCGACGTCGTCGTCCTATCGCTCCGAGAAGGTCGGCTCCGACGCCGTCGTCCTCGCCCAGTACGAGTTCGCCGCCAACCAGACCTGGACCCTGCGCGTGCGCGCCCAGCCCGGCGCCAACTGGCGCCTCTTCACCGGCGACCTCTACGTGAAGGACCTCGGCACGCTCAAGGCCGACGCCTCGTCCTCGGCGACCCTCACCATCGGCCCCGAGGGCGCCGCCTGGGCCAAGACCACCGTGCCCGGCACCGCCCTCGCCTGGCGCCTGTGGTCGCCCACCGGCACCACCCTCTACGTCAACGACACCGCCGCGCCCGTGCCCGGCAAGACCAGCACCTACGATCTCACGCGCGCCTCCCAGCTCCTCGTCGTGCCCGACTACCTGACGTCGAGCCAGTACATCGTCGCCGTCGAAGGCCCGGCCGGCGCGGCCTACCTCGACTCGCGCCTCCAGACCGCGCGCACGCCGTCGGCCGAGCCCGGCCATACCGGCAACGACTTCTCGTTCGTGCTCGACAGCGGCGACGACCAGGGCTTCGGCTACGTCACCTGGCGCGTCGACGTGCCGGTCGATCAGATCGCCTGGCAGGTCACCGCCGAGCCCACGCTGGGCGACGTCGACGTCTATGTGCGGCGCGGCAAGGTGCCAGCCGAATATGACAATTCCGGCATGTCGGAGGTGGTCGGCCCGGTCGCCGACTCGGTCGTGCAGGTGCCGCCGACGCTCACCGACGGCCCCTGGTACATCACCGTCCACGGCGCTCCGCCCTTCACGCTGCAGCTCAGCAGCGGCAATCCCGAGATCACCGACATCCCCTACGTCAACGACCCGAACCTCGTGCCGAACGGCCTCGCCCACGAGGACCAGGCCGGCTGGCGCTACTATCGCGTGCGCGACATCGATCAGCAGACCGGCACCCTCGGCTGGATCCTCGAGCTCCAGAACCAGGTCGCCGGCACCGAGATCGCCGTGCGCCGGAACGGCGTCCCCGGCCGCTGGTATTATCGCCAGAATCGCCAGACCTACATCTCGACCGGCGAGCACATCGACGCGTCGGGCACGCAGGGCTTCCTCGAGCGCCCGAACCACCCGCCCGACGTGTGGTACGTCGGCATCCTCCAGAAGGACCAGGCGCTCGGGCCGTTCCAGCTGCGCACGCGCCAGGTCCTGCCCGACAACCTCGACCTGAACGCCGGCGACATCGCCATCACCGCCCAGCCCTCCGGCCGCTGGCGCTGGTTCAAGACCAGCGTTCCGCCGAGCGCGCTCGGCTGGGATCTCGCCCTCACCAACATCACCTCGGGCCAGCCGCGCATCGTCTTCCGCCAGGACCTCATCCCCGGCGACTTCCAGACCAACCCCTACTACGCCTACACCGCCACCAGCTGGCAGTCGGGCTACCAGTGGGCGCCGCAGTCCGATCTCACCGCGCGCCCCTACGCGCCCTACGTACAGGGTCAGAACGTCCCGCAGGAGGTCGGCCGCCACGTGCAGATGGGCCTCGGCAGCCCCATCAACGAGGGCATCTACTACGTCGGCGTGAGCGACCTCTACACCACGCCGACCGGCACGCCGCTCACCTACCACATCAAGAGCCGCGGCATCGGCCAGGGCAACGCGCCGAGCGGCAGCCCGTGGTCCATCCAGGTGCAGGACCTCGCCTTCAGCGGCGGCTCGGCCACCGTCGACAACCTGCCCGCGCGCGAGGCGGCCTGGTTCAAGGTGCCCATCCCGGCCGGCCAGGAGAGCTTCGCCGCCGCCCTCGACGTGACCTCCGGCGAGGCCATGATGGCGCTCCACTACGGCGCGCTGCCGAACTCCGAGACCTCGCCCAACAGCTACACCAGCGACTACACCGGCGGCAGCGCCGTGCGCCGCCAGAAGAACGGCGGCGAGTTCTTCTACAAGTATCCGACCTCGAACCAGACCACCATCCCGGCCGGCTCCATGTACATCGCCGTCGGCGCCGAAGGGCAGTCGCCCTACTCGTCGAGCTACATCGGCACCGGCACCTCGAGCTTCACGCTCCGGAGCATCGGCAACCTCCCGGTTGCAGGTGGCGCCAACGTCGACCTCGGCCTGGCCGACCCGCTGGTGTTCCCGAGCCAGGCGCTGAAGTACGGCGAGCAGCGCGCCTATCGCTTCAACGTCCCGGCCGGCGTCTCGAGCATGGAGCTGCGCCTGAAGAACGTCACCGGCCGCCCCTACCTCCAGCTCGCCAAGAGCCCGGTGGTGTTCCCGACCGTCAGCGAGACCTACCGCGCCTCCGAGGGCGGCTCGACGCAGGTCGGCTACGGCGACGCCAGCCAGACCGTCACCATCACCGCCCCGGCGGGCGTCTACACCGCCATCGTCTCGACCTACTACACGCCGCAGGGCGCCGACCTCGACGCCGCCTACGACCTCGAGATCACCGCGCGCGGCGAGGGCGTCATCGACTTCAACGGCGGCACCGCCGCCGTCACGGCGCAGGCGCCGCAGACCTGGCGCTTCTGGAAGGTGGTCGTGCCGCCCGAGGCCACCGGCTGGGACGTGCGCATCGTCAACGTGCAGGCCGGCTCGCCGCGCCTCGCCATCCGCCGGGACATCCTGCCCGACAGCCTGTCGACCACCTGCTGCTCGCTCTTCAACCGCACGCAGTGGAACACCGGCGAGTACTGGGCGCCCAACTACGACCTCACGCAGCGGCCCTACGCGCCCTACGTGCAGAGCCAGACCACCAGCGAGATCGGCCGCGTCGTGACCATGGGCATGGGCTCGCCGCTCTCGCCCGGCACCTACTACATCGGCGTCATCGACTCGACCTCGTCGGCCACCGGCACGGCCATGACCTACGAGCTCGTGTCGCGCGGCATCGGCCAGGGCAACGCCCCGACCGGCGAGCCGTGGGCCATCCCCATCACCGACATCGCGCTCGAGCAGACGGTGTCGGTGGCGAATGTGCCGGCGCGCGATGTGACATATTACAAGATGGACATCCCGGCCAACACGCCGAGCTTCGAGATGGAGCTCGAGCCGACGAGCGGCGAGGCCATGTTCGCCATCGCTCGCGGCGCGCTGCCGAACTCGGAGTCGACCTACAGCTACAACACCGCCGACACCCCGGGCGGCGTGCGGCGCCAGCAGAACGGCACGGAATTCTTCTACGCCTATCCGCCGTCGAGCCAGACGGCCATCGTGGCTGGCACCTACTACATCGCCGTCGCCAGCGAGGGCCAGTCGCCCTACTCGACGAGCTACATCGGCACCGGCGCCTCGAGCTTCACCCTGCGCACCAAGGGCCTGGTCGACGTGCAGACCGCCGCGCAGCCGCTCGGCACCGCCGCGCCGACGTCGTGGACCGGACAGACGCTGCGCTACGGCGAGCAGAAGTCGTATCGCCTGACGGTGCCCGCCGGCACCACCAGCATGGAAGTGAAGCTCGCCAATGTGACCGGTCGGCCTTATGTCACATTGGTCAAGGACCCGTCGCCGTTCCCGACGCCGACCCAGAGCTACATCGCCAGCCAGGGCGGCTGGGGCTCGACCCAGAGCACCGACAGCATCGTCACCATCGCCCAGCCGGCCGGCACCTGGACCGCGACCGTGGTCGGCTACTACAGCCCGCAGGGCCAGCCGGTGGCGGCCAACTACGACCTGGTCATGACCGCGCTCTCCGACGAGGTAGTGGCCTTCAACGGCGGCGAGGCCCAGGTCACGGCGCAGCCGACGCGCACCTGGCGCTACTTCCGCGTGACCGTGCCGTCCGACGCGCAGGGCTGGGACCTGCGCCTGGTGAACGTCACCGGCGGCCTGCCCAAGATGGTCGTCCGCCGCGACATCCTGCCCGACTCGTTCTCGACCACGTGCTGCGGCTTCACCAGCCGCCGCGAGTGGAAGACCGGCGAGCAGTGGTACCCCTCGAGCGACATCACCGCGCGGCCCTACACGCCGTACGTCCAGGGCCAGAACCCCGTCAACGAGGGCAACGGCCGCGTGCTGGTGGCCGGCATGGGCGCGCCGCTCTCGCCCGGCAACTACGTCATCGGCGTCATCGACGACCTCAACACCTCGGGCGCCGCCATGAGCTACACGCTGCGCTCGCGCGGCATCGGCAAGGGCGACGACAGCAGCGGCACGCCGTGGGCGGTGCAGGTGGTCGACGTGCCGTGGCAGGGCGGCGAGATGCTCTTCCAGAACATCGCGCCGCGCGAGGCGGTGTACGTCCACGTCAACGTCCCGGCCGCGGTCGAGGCGCTCGGCTTCGAGCTCGAGACCATCGACGGCGAGGCCATGATGTCGGTGAAGAAGGGCGCCATCCCGAACTCGGAGCCGTCCACCACCGCCGACGGCGAGACCGCGACCGACGGCCAGCCGGTGCGCCGCCAGAAGGCCGGCGACGAGTTCCACTACCACTACGTGCGCTACAACGAGACGGCCATCACGCCGGGCGACTGGTACTTCGCGCTCACCAGCGAGGGCAAGGACCCCTACAGCACGAGCTACATCGGCACCGGCACCTCGAGCTTCCGCTTCAAGAGCCCGGGCCGGCTCATCCCGGAGGGCGGCATCGATCGCGTGGTCGCGCCCGGCACCGGCGTGAGCTTCGACGACCAGTCGCTGCGCTACGGCGAGCAGCGCATCTACCGCTTCCGCGTGACGGCCGACGTGCCGGCCTACGAGGTGCGCCTGGCCAACCGCGTCGGTGGCCCGAGCTTCTCGCTGCAGCTGAAGCCGTTCTTCCAGACGACGGTGCCGACGCCCGCCACCCAGAGCTACCGCGCCGCCGTCGGCGGCCAGAGCTACCTCTTCTACGACGACCTGGCGACGACCGTCGTCGGCCAGAGCGGCGACGTGACCGTGGTCGTCACCGCCAACCGCGACGCCCAGAGCCAGGAGGCCGACGCCCAGTTCGACCTGGTCGTCACGCCGCGCGTGGTCGACCCGCTGACCTGGCGCGGCGGCACCGCCGACATCTCGCTGGCCACCAAGGAGACGCGCTTCTTCCGCCTCGACGTGCCCAACGACTGCGACGGCGTGCCGCTGGCCGGCTGGCTCGTCACCGCCGAGAACACGACCGGCACCTACACCATCCGCGCGCGCAAGGACTCGCTGCCCGGCGACCCGGTCGGCTCGACCACGTTCCAGGCCAACGCCAACCAGGTCGTGGTGGCGCCGCCCTACTTCGGCCCCGGCCGCTGGTACGTGTCGGTCGAGGGCACCAACCTCTCGACGCTGACCTTGCGCAGCGAGGAGATCTCCGAGCTGCAGCACTGGGATATGCCACTCCGCGGCGTGACGCCGAGCTCGCCGGGAGTGCCACCGCCGTATTTCGCAGACTCGGGCGTCGGTCCGGACGGCACGCCGCTCAACGCCGGCGACCGCGGGCGCGACCTCGGCCAGGGGCGCCACCACTTCTATCGGGTGACCATCCCGCCCGGTAACGGCGGTCTGCTCGCGACCTACCTCGAGGCGCTGTCGGGCAACCCCGATCTCTACATCCGGCGCGGCGCCGCGCCCACCCGGAACCACGCCGAGGCCGGCTACGGCGGCACCATCTACGACTACTCCGACACCCAGCCCAACACCACCTACGGCCACCTGGTGCCGGTCACCGCGCGCAAGGGCTGGGAGCTCGAGCCGGGTGAGTGGTGGATCGCCGTCTACGCCCCGAGCTCGAATGTGCGCTATCGCCTGAAGCTGTCGGTCGGCGACATCCAGGATTTGGCATTCTCGGGCGGCTCGGTGGCGGGCGCCAGCCTGGCCGCCGGCGACATGCGCCACTATCGCGTGACGGTGCCGCAGTCGAGCACCACGCTGGCGCAGTCGGTGCCGACCACCTGGAACCTGCACCTGCTGCAGCAGTCGGGCGACGCGGTGGTGTTCCTGCGCGAGATCGTGCCGAGCGGCCAGACCAACCAGAACCTGGCCGCCTCGCAGGTCGGCACGGCCTACTACTGGGCCGACTGGGTCGACGACCGCAACGAGGTGTGGGGCACCAATTCGCTCCTGTCGCCGGTGCTCGACAACAGCGGCACCACCACGCTGTCGGTGCCGGCGCTCATGCCCGGCACCGAGTACATCATCAGCGTCTACGCCAAGACCCAGGTGGTCTACGACCTCGACGCCACGCCGGGCAGCACCATGCTGGCGCTGGATGGCATATTGCCATTCAAGGGCGGTACGGTGGATGTGACATTGGCGCCGGGCGAGAAGCGCCTGTATCGCGTCGACGTGCCGGCCGACGCCGCGCGCTGGGTGCAGGACGCGACGCTGGGTCAGAGCGTTTGGGTCTACCTCCAGCTCGGCACGGTGCCGCCGGCCAGCGGCTCGGCCGACCGCACCAACAGCGGCCAGCCGACCGGCGCCGACTGGGACCTGCCGCTCTACTCGTCGAGCACGAGCCAGCAGTACAACTACCCGTGGATGCCCGGCCGCTCGTACTACCTCATGGCCGAGAACAAGAACACGACGCCGCAGCAGTTCAAGGTCGTGCTCGACGGGCGCGACAAGACCAACGACAGCGACAGCGACGGCCTGCCCGACTGGTGGGAATATGACAATTTCTCGGGCCTGAGCTACAACGGCACCTACGACTACGACAGCGACGACCTGACCAACGCCGCCGAGTACGCGCGCGGCACGAGCCCCATCACCGCCGACAGCGACGCCGACGGCCTGTGGGACGGGCTCGAGGTGGCGCTCGGCTCCGACCCGCTCGACTCCAACAGCGACACCGACCTGGCCTGCGACGGCGACGACTCGGCGCCGACCGACCCCACCGACTCGGGCGAGGTCATCCGCCTCACGCTGCATCATTATACGGACGGGCAGTTCGGCAACGGCTTCGGCACGAACCACCACCTGAAGACGCTGCGCGCCGTCTTCACCAAGACCGCGTCGGTGAAGGCGCACTGGATCCACGCCCGGGCCTGGGGCATCGACCAGCCCGGCGAGGTCGGCGTCTACCTGAACGGCGTCTCGATCGGCACGCTGCCGGTGGGCAGCGCCAACGGCTACTCGCAGCCCATCATGTTCTGGGTCGACACCGCCGACCTCAAGACCGGCGACAACTTCGTCGAGCTGCGGCGCTCGGGCGGCGGCGACAGCTGGGGCGTCGAGGACCTCGGCCTCTTCACCTTCGGCGATCCGTTCGGCAACGACTCGACGCGCGCCTACGACACGCGCCACCCCGACGGCGTCACGCTGGTGTGGCCCAAGCCGACGGCCGGCCTCTTCGAGCTGCGCGGCTTCGACATCGACGGCGCGGCCGAGGTCACCGGCCAGCTCGACGGCAAGCGCTGGTTCGAGCTGCCCCAGGGCGGCGACCTCGCCTGGACGCGCTACTACCAGATGCCGTTCGGCGCGAGCGACTTCACCGCCGGCGCGCACACGATCGATCTCAAGCGCAATGGCGGCGACGGAGATTGGCAGATTCGCATCGTCGATCTGCGCACGCCGGTGACGCAGACCTTCGGCACCTACAGCAGCAGCGAGAACAGCCACGGCGCGAGCGGCGTCGGCTACCTCTTCCCGGTGAAGCCGGCCGACCGCGAGCTCAAGCTGCGCTACCAGGCGTGGCCCGCCGGCTCGACCGTCGACCTCGCCGGGACCAACGTCTACGCCTATCCGAGCCTGCTCCCCGAGTCGCAGAGCTACACCACGCAGGAGATCCTCTTGTGCTCGCGCGCGGCCGACGTCGACCAGACGCTCTTCAGCTTCCACGCCGGCGACACGACCACGACCTCGGCCACCTGGAACGCGCAGATGACCTACTGGGGCGTGCCGCTCGACAGCGACAGCGACACCTACGACGACTGCGTCGACCGCTTCCCGCGCGACAAGGACGAATGGTACGACGACGACGGCGATCGCCTGGGCGACAACTGGGAGAAGAAGTACTTCGGCGACATCGCCGTCAGCGACGGCACGACCGACACCGACGGCGACGGCCTCATCGACTCGGCCGAGTTCGTCGGCCGCACCGACCCGGTGTGCGCCGACAATGACCACGACGGCTTCGTGGCGCTCACCGACCTGTGCGCGAGCGGCACCGACTGCGACGACCAGGACCCGACGTCCGGCGCCAACACCACCGACCACGACTGCGACGGCGTGCCGACCACAACCGACTGCGACGACAACGACCCGAGCGTCACGCACACCAACGTCGGCGACGCCGACTGCGACGGCGTGCCGACCGCCAGCGACTGCGACGACCACGACCCGGCCATCGCCACCACCAACGCCGGCGACGCCGACTGCGACGGCGTGCCGACCGCCAGCGACTGCGACGACAGCGACCCGAGCGTCACGCACACCAACGTCGGCGACGCCGACTGCGACGGCGTGCCGACCGCCAGCGACTGCGACGACCACGACCCGGCCAT
>JAXLYZ010000008.1:0-299734 GCA_046351155.1 Myxococcota bacterium | reverse complement strand
TCGGCTACAAGGCGACGTGGCGTCGGGTGTTGGACATCCAGGCGCGGATGCTCGGGCGGTATCTCCTGGGCGAGACGCCGCGCTACGTCCCCATCGAGACGCGCTGAGGCGCGGGCCGCATGGCGCGGACGGTGACCCTGATCTGCTACGACATCGCGGACCCGAAGCGCCTCCGGACGGTATTCGAGATATGCCGCAGATTCGGCGACCACTTGCAGTACAGCATCTTCGTCGCGCGCCTGTCGGACAGCGCGCGGGCCGAGCTGGTTGCGGAGCTGACGGGAGTGATCCATCATCGCGACGACCGGGTGCTGTTGATCCGCATCGGCCCGGACGGCCGCGAAACGATGAGTCGCTTCGAGGGTCTCGGTCGGCAGGGCCTGCCCGGCAGCGACGACGACGGCTTCCCGATCTACTGAGGAGCTCATTGGCAACTGAAGACCAGAACGAGTTCGAGCGGCGGAGCGGTGAGCGCATCCCTGGGATCCGCTCGCAACGTCTTGTACCCCGCATTCCAGGCCAGGGTCAGCCCACCGCCTCCGCCGCCGCCGCCACCCGCAGGCTCCCCGTCGCCCGGTTGGGCCGCCAGCGCTCGAAACGACGCGGCGAACGGCACGGCTGTGCGCGGGTTTTCGAGCGGTCTCCTTTTCCGCGCACTCTCGCGCGGCCCCATTGAAGCCGGCGGGATGAGTGACGACATGAAATTCGGCATGTCACCCTTTTCCGCGCACTCTCGCGCGGCTGGACTTGATCTGACATTTGCACTTTCGGTCGTCCTACCTCAGGTTGCGTATCGACTCTCGAAGACCGCAGGTGAGACATAGCCGAGGGAACTGTGCAGCCGCGACGTGTTGTACCACTCGATGTACTCTCCGATCGATGCAATCGCCGCGGCGGGAGTGAGGCGCGCACATCGGTAGAGCAACTCCGACTTGAGGGTCGCGAAGAAGCTCTCGACGGGCGCGTTGTCCCAGCAATTGCCGCGACGGCTCATACTCGGGCACGCCGCGCGCGCTCGAATCGCCGACTCGAAGTGATGGCTGGCGAACGCTCCACCGCGGTCGGTGTGGACAATGACTCCGGGCGCAGGTCGACGGCTGCGAAAGGCTCGGGTCAGCGCCCTCGCGGCGACGCTTGCCGTCTCGCGATGACCCATCGTCCATCCGACGATGCGGCGGGAGAATACATCGAGCACGACCACCAACATCCGCAGACCGCGAGTCGTCGGGACGACCGAGCCGTCGACAAGCCACGTATGATTGGCGGACCCCACTCGGAAGCGGCGGCGGACATGGTTGCGAGAGCAGCGGCGCGAGACCTGCTCGTCGCGATGGATTCTCGCGCGTGACTTGCTTCCCTCCCGCGTGCGTGGCGCGCGGGCCCGCTCGCCACGAAGCCCGAGGACCCGCATTGCTCTTGCCAGTCGATGCGGACCCACGCGAATCCCGAGGATCTGCAGAGCCGCCCTGATGCGTGGGACGCCATAGGTGGCCCCGCTCGCCCTGTGAACGCCTGACACCAATCGCTCGAGCGCGGCGTCATCAAGTACGCTCACGCCGGGTAGACCACCGTGTCGCGCAGCTCGCCCTCGAGCACGCGCAGGTACCAGTGCGCGTTGGCGGCCGCCGTGATGGCGCCGTGCATGCCCTGCTTCCGCGCCGACTCCTCGAGCCACGGCGGGCTCAGCGCATGGACGCGCATGCCGCGCGGCACGTCGAGGGTCGCGGCGCGGGCGAAGCTCTCGAGCGCGCCGTTCGCGAGGGCGAAGGTCGTGACCTGGGGCGTGGGCTTGGTGCCGTAGATGCCGGCCGTCAGGATGAAGACGCCGCCGTCGCTCATGTGGTCGATGCCGAAGCGCACGAGGTTGACCTGGCCCATGAGCTTGTTGGCGATGGCGAACGCGAAGTCCTCGTCGCCGAGCTTGGCCAGCGCCCCGAAGCGCGCGTCGCCGGCGCACGCGATGACCGCGTCGACGGTGCCGACGCGCGCGTAGAAGGCCTTGATCGAGGCCGGGTCGGAGATGTCGACGCGCAGCGCCTCGTCGGGCGCATGCCGCGACGCGCGCAGCACCTCGTGACGCCCCTCGAGGAGGTCCGCGACCGCCCTGCCGATGTCCCCCGTAGCTCCGATGACGACGACGCGCATAGCACCTCCGGCCGCGCATCGTGCATGGCGCGACCGTCGAGCGTCAACCGGCTCCGAGGCCGTCGTGCGCGCTCACGGCTCGAGCGCGCCGATGCTCCATACGGCCGGTCGCGCGGCGCCGGTGAAGTCTCTCGCGACCGCTCCGGGAGCGCCGCTCAGGCCATGCCCGACCACCGGGCTCGCGGCCGCCGGGCGCAGCGCCGAGACGACGCTGCCGACGATGCCGGCGATGCTGGCGCCGTCGATGGTCGTCGCGCCGAGGTCCGGGTCGGCCACGGCGGCGCCGTAGCCGAACGCGTGCGCGCCTTCCGGCAGCGCGGCGCAGGCATCGAGCGGCAGGTCCTTGCCGCCGTCGTACCAGTAGTCGTAGTCGGCGCTCGGGAGCGCGTCGCCGTCGGCGGCGTTGAGCGGGCAGGGGATGCTGGCCGGGTTGGGGTTGGTCGACCCGAAGGAGCGGCTCCAGATGCCGCCGTGGCTCACGAAGAGGTTGTTCGTCAGCGTGTTGCCGGCGTTCGCCAGCGTGCGGCCGATGGGCGCCGGGCGATGCGAGCCGACGCGCCAGCAATTGTCGACGGTGACGTAGTCGCCCTGGCTCTCGTCCCAGGTCACGCAGTCGCTGCCGGCGCCGTCGTCCGCGCCGATGAGCGTGCTCGGGTGCGAGCGCAGCGCGTCGCCGCCATTGGCCTCGCCGTCGTCGGTGAGCGGCGGCACGTAGCCGGCCGTGAAGACGATGGTGTTGCCGGTCGCGGCGCAGGCGTGGCAGCCCGAGAAGTCGAGCGCCGCCTCGCGCGGGTCGACGATGAGGTTGTTGCGCGCGACGATGCGCAGGCCCTCGTAGTCGTACGCGCCGTCGGCCGACCAGTAGTAGGTCGCGTCGGTGTTCTCGCCGCCGAGCGTCACGCGCCGCACCGCGACGAAGACGTTGCTCTCGAAGACCACGTCGACCGAGCCGCCCTTGGCCTCGAGGCCGAAGCCCGCGCCGTTGTGGGCGATGATGTTGCCGCAGAAGACGGCGTTGTGGACGCCGACGTTGTCCATGCCGTGGCGCGAGGTCTGCAGCACGGTGTTGTGGATGACCCAGACGTCCTGCACCTGGTTGAGCTTGATGCCGTCGTTGTCCTGCCCGACGGGGTGGTCGCCGCTCGGGTCCTCGTCGCCGAACAGGTTCTGGATGGTCAGGTCGCGGATGACGATGTGGTGCGACGGCTCGTACTGCCCGTAGACGGCGAGGTCGAGCGCGCCGCCGGGCGCGCCGTTGGCGGCTCCGCCGTGGGCCGCGCCCGACACGTGGACGCCGGCCGCGGCCTGCAGCGGCTTCGGCGCGTCGTGGTGGCCGCCGTGGAAGGTGCCCACCGTGGCCGGTCCGATGGTCACGCCCTCGATGGCCACATAGGCGACGCCGAGGAGGTTCAGCCCCTGGTCGAGCACGGTCGCGTTCGGGCGCTTGTCGCTGGCGACGATCCAGATCGGCGTCGCGGCCGTGCGCTGCAGCCGCTGCACGAAGATCTCGCTGCCGAGCGTGTCGGCGTAGTGGCCGGGCGCCAGCCGCACGCGCACCGGCGCGTCGGGGTGCTCGTCGCGGGCGCGGTTCACGGCGTCGCGGATGCCGGCCGTGCCGTCGGCCGGAGCCACGTCGAGGTCGACCCACGCGCCCTCGGCGATGGCGTCGACGAAGAGCGCCTGGTCGCAGGTCGCGACCGGACCGATGGGCACGATGGGCACATCGCCGACCGCGATGTCGGGCGCGCTGGAGGCGTCGCCATGACCGTCCTCGCTCGTCGCGCAGCCGATCGTCAGCGCCGCGCCTACCACCATCGCCCACAGCCGATTGCAGAGCATGTCCATCCCTATCGGTCGCTGGCCGCAGAATCCAAAGTCGCGCGTGCGCGTCGGCGCGCGGCGCCCGCGGCGCGCGGGTCCGGGCCCCATGGCCATGGGGTAGGTCGGCCACGCGAGGCACGCTAGTGCTGGAGCTCCGCGCCTTCGTTCCGGCGGCGCGAGCACCACCGAGGATCCCATGACTCCGACTCCCGCTCCCCAGTCCCAGGGCCTGCGCGTGCGCACGCACGTGAAGGCCGGCGGCATCAAGTTCAACCACGGCCTGCGCGTGCGCACGCAGGTGACGGCCGGCGGCGTCCGCTTCAACCACGGCCTGCGCGTGCGCACGGCCGTGAAGGCCGGCGGCGTGAAGATCAACCACGGCCTGCGCGTGCGCACGCAGGTGAAGGCCGGCGGCGTGAAGTTCAACCACGGCGTCCGGTTGAAGCTCGCCTGAGCCCGCCGTCGTCCTCGCGCGCGCCCGGCGTCGAGCCGGTCGGCCGTCGACGCGGCGCGCGCGCTCAGAAGCGGAACGACAGCGGGATGGTCAGGGCGACCGGGCGCGCGTCGACGCCGGTCTTGTGGGTCGAGAGCTCGTAGCCGAGGATCCCGCCGGCGAGCGGGAAGGCGATCCAGGTGAACCAGTCGAAGACCTCGGAGTCGATGACCTCGCTGAGCCCGTAGAACAGGCCCGCGGCCACCGCCGTGCCGCCGGCCTGGCCGAGCAGCTCCCAGCCGAAGCCGCCGTTGCCGCCCATGCCGTCGCCGGCGAGCGCGACGCCGCCGGCCATGCCCCACCACGCGCCGATCACGCCGCCGATGAGCGCCGGCCCGAGGCACCCGAACATGCCGCGGTCCTCGCCGGCCGCGGCGCAGATGAGGTAGCTGAGCCCGCCGCCCGAGAAGCCGCCGATGGCGCCGCCGCCGATGCCGGCTCCCGATTCGACGAGCACCCGCACCGCGCGATCCTCGTGCGGGTCGAAGGCCTGCGCGCGTCCGCCTGCGCACGCGAGCGCGCCGCTGACGGCGGCCGCCGCGGCCAGGGTGCGGCCGGCCGTCATTGATCCATCGCCGTGACGATGTGAGGCTTGCGCGACCACACCATCAAGATGATCGGGTACGGCACGTAGAGGACCAGCGAAGCCAGCGTCAGCGTGCGCGTCATGCCGCCGACCATGGAGCCGGCGGCCGAGCCGGTCGAGATCTGCGCGATGAAGCGGTCGAGCACCGGCCCGAGCACGAGCACCTGCCATGCGAAGTGCGCCGCGAGGATGGCCAGGCCGAGGGCGCCCCAGATGAAGGAGCTCGAGCGCGCCCAGCCGCGATACCTGCGCTGGCCGATGCCGATGAAGATGAGCCACACCGACATCGCCAGCATCACCACGGCGATGATCGTCGTCATGGGCTGGAGCGTGCTCACGTACTCGCGGAACGGCCCCTGCTGCGACTCGCGCATGAGGCCGGTGAAGGCGCCGGTCGACGACGCCACGAGCCCGAAGAGCGTGAACAGGGCCACCAGCGAGCCGAACACGATCGACAGGATCCCGAAGACCTTGGGCGAGGGAGGCTTGTCCATGCAGCGTGGTTAGCCCAAAGCTCCGGCGCTGACAACGCGCGCCGGCGCGAGGCCCGAGGCGGCACCGGCGCTCGCCGCGCCGCGCTCTGCACGCCGCGGCCACGCGTCGAGCCCTGCCGCTTCCATGCGGTCCCTCGGCGATGCCGGCTGCCCTGCGCTCGAGACAAATTGCAGTGGCGGACGCGTTAGACGTTTGCGGGTTCGTCGAACGCGTCCGCCACTAGCTGCACCAGGAGTCGGATATACCGCTCTTGGCGTTCCCCCAGCCCCGGTCCGTCAGCCCGGGAACCTGTTTCTCGATCGTGCCACCCGAAGGCGGGCTCGGGTCCCCAGAGCACGACGCGTGCCAGCCCTCGCCCGACCGATCGCCCGCTACCGTCCGCGAAAATCATGGACCTCCGGCCTCGGGACCGCGGCCAAATCGTCCTGTCCCACCGTCCCAGTGTCCCGAGACATAGTCCCATCGTCCCACGCGCCACGCGCCGTTCGCCGGCTCCGCCGCCGCCCGACGATAACGCCATTGACGCGGCGGCCCCTCGCGGCGGAAGGGGCTCGGAGACAACGCGCTCCGAGGTGAGACATGCGCTTCGACCCGACCTGCTTCCTGCCGTGCGTCCTGGCCGCCTCGGCCCTGACCGCCTCCGCCTGCGCCGACGGCGCGGCCTCCTCCGACGCTGCCGACCTGGCGACGTCGACGGACGCGGATGCGCTCGCCGACGCCGCGCCCGACCTCGACGGCGCGCCCGAGGTCGACAGCGCGCCCGACGTCGCGCCGCCCCGCCCCGAGCTCGTCGTCATGAGCTACAACGTCATGTGCTCCTTCTGCACCTTCGATGACCACCCCGACTGGGACATCGACTTCGACCACCGCATGGCCTGGGTCCGCGACACGCTGGCGCGCCACGAGCCCGACCTCCTCGGCGTGCAGGAGCTGGCCGACATCGACGCCGACCACCCGGGCCAGGTCGCGACCGTGGGCGGCAACGACGGCACCTACGGCACGGTCTACTACCGCCACACGCCGGCCGACGAGCCGGTCGAGTGGGACTACCCCGACGCCACCATCTACTACCGCGCGAGCCGCTTCGACCTCCTCGACTCGGGGCAGTTCTGGCTCTCGCCGACGCCCGACGTCACCTTCGCCCACGGCTGGACCAGCGGCCTCGCCTTCACCCGCCTCGTGGTGTGGGCCACGCTGCATGACAAGGTCCTCGACCGGGACCTCACCTTCGCCACCACCCACTTCGACAACAACCAGCCGAACCAGGTGAACAGCGCCCCGCTGTGCCTCGAGCGCTTCGCGCCGCGCGCCGCCGCCGGGCCGGTCATCTTCGTCGGCGACTTCAACAGCGAGCCGACCTCCGACGCCTACGGCATCCTCGCCCACGGCGTGGACGGCCAGGGCTTCCACTTCGACGACGCCTTCGGGCTCGCCGCCGACGCCCCGCGCATCGACGCCGACGACGCCGTCCCGCCCGCCTGGGACGAGGCCCAGCGCATCGACCACATCTGGCTCGCGGGCGCGACCTTCGCGGTCTCCGACTGGGTCGTCGACCTGCACACCTACGGTGATGCCCAGCAAGCCGCGAGCGATCACTGGGCGGTGGCCGCGACGGTCCGCATCGACCCGTGAGGCGCGGCCGCGAGCGACCCGGCGGCCCTCCGTCAGTCCCGAGTTGGTCTTGACGACTCGGCGATTCTCGGGTGTCCTCACGCCGCCTGTCTCAGGAGGCTCTGCCGATGATCCCGCTTCCCGCGCTCCCGCTCCCGAAAATCTATCGGGCCATCGATGTCTACCACGCGAAGTCGTTCTGCCGCTGGTTCGGCATCATCCTCGTCGCGCAGTGGATCCTCCCCGGCAGCGGCGGCTTCTTCGCCAACGTCGGCGGCACGCTGTGGGCGGTGATCGGCGGCGCGGCGATGATCACGCTGTCGTTCCTGAACAACCCGGCGCTCAAGCTCGGCCACTACTTCTTCGTCGCCGCGGGCGTCGGCGTCCTCGGCATCCTGTGGGGAGGCGCGGCCTTCGCCGCCTTCTGGCCCTACAACCTGTTCGGCATGATCGGCATCGTCGGGGTCGGGGTCGGCTCCTTCCTCTGGATGCGCAACGGCTGGTCGTCGCAGATCATGATCTGGAACATCGTGGGCCTCTCCGGGCTCGCGCTGGGGCTGCTCATCCCGGTCGGCGGCTACGGCGGCCTCCCGCTGCTCACCCCGTTCAAGCTCTTCGGCGTCGGCGGCAAGACCATCATCACCGCCATCTTCGCGGTCGTGCTGACGCTCGCCTATCTCGCCATCGTGGTGAACTGGGTGCTCCAGGTCTTCCTCAAGAAGGAGAACGCGGACGCGGAGCAGGTCGAGCGCCACGCCCTCGTCCTCTTCTTCTTCCCGCTCGTCATGACCTTCATCATCGGCTTCTTCACGCTGTTCAACGGCTTCTCGGACAGCTTGAAGGCCATGCTCACCGACGGCATCTACACCTGGCTCGCCATCTGGGGCATCGTCAACGTGCTCGAGCAGAAGGAGAAGGGCACCCTCGGCGAGCTGATGACGACGCCGCTCTGACGGCCCGTCCAGCCTGACCTCGAAGCCCTCGGCGCCCTCGGCACCGGGGGCTTCGTCGTTCATGGGCCCGGCCGTCGCACCGGCCCGGCGCGCTACTCGGGGCGGCCTTGAGCGATCCAGCTCTCGACCAGCTGCACGTCCTCGGGCGACAGCGGCGGGAGCCCGAGCGGCATGCCGCGCACGCCGGGGATGTCGCGGCCGGTGGCCTCGACCTGACGCGCGAGGATGTGCGCCAGGAGGCGCGGCGTGTCGTCGGTCACGACGCGGCGGCCGTCGACGACGGTGGTCGGCGCCGGGACGATGGGCCGGAAGATGCTCCGGCGCTGGCCGTCGTCGCCGACGCTGCCGGAGGTGATGGTCGAGTAGTCGACGAACGAGAGGCCGCGGCCCTTGAAGCCGAAGCCGCCGGTGTTGCCCGGGCCGCCGTCGCCCAGCGCGAGGTCGGGCTCGGAGTGGCAGTGCCAGCACGTCTTCCGGAAGACGCGGTCCTTCACCTCCTGGAACTCGACCCGGCGCGTGAGCACCGGCAGCCGCTCGGCGAGCGGCGCCGCGGGCGGCGGGTCGAGCGGCGCCTCGAGCAGGAAGGCGGCGAGGTCTTCGGCCTCGAGGCGCGTCAGCGGCAGGTCGGGCATGGCCGACTCGGGCTTCATGGCCGACGGCTTCATGAGCCACGCGACGAGCGCCTGGGGCCGCATGCGCTCGCGCGTCCAGCGCAGGTCGGGCGCCAGCAGCATGGCCTTCTCGAGCGCGTCGGGCGCCAGCGTGGCCGGGATCGCGCTGGGCGTGAGGCCGCCCGGCAGGCCGGTCATGCGATGGCAGGTGCCGCAGCCCTTCGACTCGGCCAGGCGGCGGCCGCTGCGCGTGCCCGCGAGCCACAGGCCGTCGGGCGGTGCGCTGGGCTCGGGTCCGGCGATCCAGGCGGCCAGCGCGCGCGCGTCGTCGGGCGTCAGATCGAGGCGCGGCATCTGCGCGCTCAGCGTCGGCCGGAGGTCGTGCGCGTGCGGTCGCAAGAGGAAGCCCTCGAGCCAGTCCTTGCGGAAGCGCTCGCCGCCCGTCAGCGACGGCGCGACGGTGAGGTCGACGATGTGCTCGCGCCAGCGCGCGACGACCTCCTTCGGGGCGTCGAAGGTGTCGGCCTCGATGGCCGCGTGGCAGCCGACGCACGCCTTGTCGGCCGCGACCGGGTCGAGGCCGTGGCCGGTGTGGCAGCGGTTGCACTCGAAGCGCTGGACCAGCGTGTGGCCCCTCGCCACCAGCGCCGCGTCGTCATCGGCCGTCGCCGCGGTCGGGGCGGTCGGGGCAGGCGCGGCGCCGAGGGCCACGCCGACCGCGACCGAGGCCCACATCAGGGCGATCGCTCCCGCCGCTCGCGGCGCGAGCCCGGTCGGCGACCCGCCTGCGCTCGGTCTCGTGAGCACGGCCAGCCGACCGGGCTCAGGTCTCGCCCGGGTTCTTCACGACGCAGATCGACGGGTCGTGCGCGCGCTTCTTGCACTGGTCCAGCGCCTTGTCGCGCTCGGGCGCGTTGGCCTTGTTGGCCTGCAGCTGGGCCAGGAGCTGCCACGCGGCGGCGTCGGGCATGAGGTCGTCGCTGGCCAGCTTGGCGAGGATCGCCAGCGCCTCGTCGGCGGTGCCGGCGTCCTTGGCGAGGCCCTCGGCGAGGCGCGCCTGCAGGTACGGATTGCCTGGCTCACGCTGGCCGAGCACGCGCAGCTGGCCCACCGCCCAGGTCAGGGTGTTGGCCTGGAGATCGGTCTTGGCGCCCTGCGCCGGGGTCGGGATGGCGAGGTCGACCTTGCCGTCGGTCTTCACGGCGGCGATGGCCGCGACGCGCAGCCCGCGCGCGCGCAGCGCGCCGAGCCCGCCCGGGTCCTTGGCGCCCTCGACGTACTTGCCGATGCTGCCCGTCGCGTCCTGGGCGAGCTTGGCCGCGACATCGTATTGTCCCTCGTGCAGCGCCTCTTCGGCCTTGACGATGAGGTTGGTCTTCGGGTCGATCTCGTAGCGGTAGCTGTTGCCGCAGGCGAGGGCCGGCGCGGACACGGCGGCGACAGGGGCCGCGGCGAGAAGACCCATCAGCGACATCCGGGCGAAGAGCTTCATCGGTTCCTCCTGGGGGAGCTCGAAACGAGGGCGGAGCATAGACGCTTTGGAGACAGATTTGGTTCCCCGGCTGAAAAACTTCCCCGCCGAGCGCAAAGCCGCTGTGGTTGTCGGTGTTTACGCGCTCGCGCTCGGCCTCGGGTGCGGCGCCGATCCGGCCCGCGACCAGCGCGTCGTCCAGCGTCCGAACCCGGTGGTCGTGGCCGGAGCCGACGCGTCGACGCTCGACACGCTCTCCGATGTCGCGCCCGAAGTCGAGCCCGACGTGGCGCCCGACGCCGAGCCCGACAGCGCGGGCGAGACCGCCGACGAGGTGGCCGCCGACAGCGCGCCCGACGCCCCCGATGCGAGCCTGCCCGTACTGCCGCTGTCGCTCGACGGCGACACGACCGCGTCGAGCCACGATGGCTGGGACCGCTACGCCTGCGCGCCGGACATCGACGAGTCGGGGCCCGAGGACGTCTACACGCTGCCCATCGAGCGCCTCGGCATCCTGCGCGTTCGCGTCGACGACGTGGCCGGCGACGCGGTCGACGTCGACGTGCACCTCTTGAGCGCGGCCGATCCGGCGACCCGCGTGCGCCGCGACAACAAGGCGCTGGCGTGGGTCGTTCGGCCGGGTACCTGGACGCTGGTCGTCGACACCTGGGTGGGCGGCGACGGCGTCGCGCACCCCGGCCGCTACCACCTCGATGTCGATCTGCTGCCGCTCGACAGCGGCCCCTGCGCCAACGAGGACAAGCCCATCCGCATGGTCTGGAGCGGCTGCGCGCCCGGCCCGAACGCCCCGGACTGCCTCGACGACGGCACCACGCGCCGCCTGCGCACTCCCTCGCTCGGCCCGGTCGTCGGCGAGGCGCACCTCGTCACGGTCGACGAGGACTTCGCCGGCGACGGCTGGCCGACCGCGCTGCGCGACCAGATTGATAGACACTATCAGATCTCGCAGGCCGCCACCGGCGTCGACATGGTGCGCGGCGAGCCGTGGGCACCGGAGGGGGAGGGCGGCTCGCACTGGGGCGGCGGCGCGACCGGGCAGAAGCTGCCGGTCGTCGACGAGGCCTGGTACGTCAACATGTACTGGCGCGACCGCCCGACGCCCGGCCGGCGCGTGCTGGTGGTCGAGCCGTGGTCGGGCAGGGCCGTGGTCGCGGCCGGCGGCTGGGAGACCGGCCCAGGCTCGAACACCGCCATCGGCGGTGCCTGCGAGGAGGTCCACCACAGCCTCGGCACGAGCCACCGCGACGATCTGGTGATGGGCTTCCTGGTCGACGATCAGCTGCCGCTCGGGCCGATCACCTGTTGGCCCTGATCGCCTTGCGCCGCCGTCGCGACTTGCCCGACAATCGCCCCGGCTCGCGTTCAGGGGGAGACATGGAGACTTGCATCGCCGCAGGCCTGGCAGCGCTCGCGCTCGCCGCCTGCTTCCCGGGTCCGCTCGCGGCCGAAGATGTCGGCGCGGACGCGACCGTGTCGACCGACACCTCGACCGACGACGTCGCGGTTTCTTGCGAGGCCGACGCCGCGTGTGACGACCACGACCCGTGCACCGCGGACGACCGCTGCGTCGACGCTCGCTGCAAGGGCACCGCCAAGGTCTGCACGCCTACCGCTTGTCAGGCGAGCGGCGCGTGCGACCCGAGCGACGGGCAGTGCCACTTCGTCGACCGCGACGACGGAGACGTCTGCGACGACGGCCTGAAGTGCACGCGGGACGACGCGTGCAAGAGTGGCGTCTGCGCCGGCGAGGCCGTCGTGTGCGAGGCCCTTGACGCGTGCCACACGGCGGGCGTGTGCGAGCCTGCGACGGGTGCGTGCGCCAACCCGAACGCCGACTTCGGTTCGCCCTGCGACGACGGCCAGCGCTGCACCGCCATCGATTCATGCCAGAGCGGAGATTGCGTTGGTACGGGCGCTCCGATCGACGAACTCGACGATTGGGGAATCACTATCGGAGGATCCGGCGGCGTGCACGTCGTCGCCCTCTCCGTTGACGACGCCAATCGCATCCACGTCTTGGTGCAGGCCCCGGTCGACGAGAGTTCTGCCGAAGGGATGCAGGTCTACTTTGGGCAAAGCGATCACGATGACCCCGTCTACGTGTATGTCCCTGATGGTCCGCGATCGCTAATCCACGCAACCTACGCGCCCGATCGGACGGTCGTCGACGCGCGCTCGATTGGCACTGGAGACGGTGACCTGCAAAATGCCGCCTTCGTGCCGCTCGATGCGGAGCACTTCTACATCGCGGGCTCCGTCCTTGGTCCGTTCGAGCTCTGCGGCACGACCATCTCCGATGGCGGGACGGACGTGCTGACGAGCTTCGGATCGCGGTTCGCGCCCGCGTGCAACGTCGAGAAGGTGCTGGTCCTGCGCGGCGCAAACAAGCTGTGGGGCGGCGCTCGCGTCTTCGCCGACCGGACTGGGTGCATTGCGTTGCTCTCCGGCGCGAGTGGTGACCATCTCGAGATTCGCGGAGATGGAACGCTTATCGATGAGATCACCGTGCCCGTCGAGCAGGTCGCGGAGAGTTGGGTCGTGTCCTTTCCGTTCTGCACGCTCGATTCGTCGGTGCAGCGCATCATCACTGGGGATGCTGGCACTGGCGCGGCCGTCGCATCATTCGCGGCCCGTCGTCCGGGTGGCGGCATCGTGATCGGCGGAGCGTTCCGCGGCGGCGTTCACGTTACGGCAACGGCGGATGACGCGTCACTCGTCTCGTTCTCTGGCGCCGGAGCGCTGATCTTGGATCTCGACACGAGTGGCGATCCGCGATGGGCGATGGCTGTTCGATCGGAGGCCACCTCGTTCGGTCAGATGCCCCCACCGATTTGGTCTGTCGCGGCGTTCCGTGACGACATCGCGGCGGTTTCCTTCACGCTCGGCGAGGTGACGTTGGAAACGAGCGACGGAGCGACGGTCGAGCTGCCAGCCGGAGAGCTCCCCGAGTTTCGGCTCACACT
This sequence comes from Myxococcota bacterium, assembly GCA_046351155.1. Taxonomy (GTDB): domain Bacteria; phylum Myxococcota_A; class UBA9042; order PHBI01; family PHBI01; genus JAXLYZ01. Next base: position 286,564 of record JAXLYZ010000008.1, on the reverse strand, counting down.
CCTCAACGATGTCGGCGGGTTGAGGTGGAGCTATGCGCAGTCCTCCGACCTGGAGAATTTTCCGTTCGCGCATCTCGTCGCCGGCCCAACGCGCCTCCTGTTCGCCGGGACCTATTGGTTCTCTCCGACGTTCGGGAGCTTCCCCTACACGGTATCGGATGGCTATGTTGCAGGGGCTTTCGGCGCGGAGACCCCGAATCCGATCTGGGCTATCTCCGCCGTCTCTCCGCAGGCCGCGGATCAACCGGAGATGCCAGAGACCGAGTCAGCGCCGTTCATCGCAGCCCTGCGGGACTCGGCCGGTGTGATCATCGCAGGCGACTTCGATTCTCCCGCCCTCATCGGATCCCACGCTCAGGCGATCGCTCCCGAAGGCCCGACTTCCGTGTTCATCGCGCGCGTGAACTCGGCGGACGGAATCTGGTGCGATCGCTGATGGAGCTCATCACGGCCCACACAGCGTGGATGCCTTGCACTGCCAGACGGTCGTTGCATGGCCCGTCACGCCGCTGGCGCCACCGTTGCCCGAGCTGCTGCCACCCGAACCGGCCACGCCGCCGGAGCCGGTCACGCCGAAGTCGCTGCCAGAATGCGTGAGTGAGCCGCTGTTCGCACTCGAGCGGTACCAGAAGATGCCGTAGGAGACGCCGCCGGCTCCTCCTCCTCCGCCGCCGCTGTGACCCCCGCGCCCCCCTGCGCCGCCCTTGCCGCCACCGCTGAACGTCTGCACGCCAGCGCCGCCGTCACCGCCAGCGCCACCGGGCTGTCCGGCGCCGCCGCCGCCACCCGTGCCGCCGGCCCCGCCCGAGCCGCGCGAGATCGTCGCGTTCGCCACCGTCACGAAGGCGTCGAGCGCGAACACCCCGAAGCTACCGCCGCCACCGTATCCGCCGCTCCCGCCTGCGGGCGCACGGCAGCCGCCGGCCCCGCCGGCCCCGCCGCCACCCCCGGCGACGTCGGTGTCGAAGATCAGGCTGTTGCCGTCGCTGCCGCCGCCGCCGCCGCCGCCGCCGCCGCCGCCGCCGTTCTCACCCAACTCACCGGTCGCGCCGGTGAAGCCTCGCCAATATCCGCCCGAGAGCTCGCCGTATGCGCTGGTGGCGCCGCCACCGCCGCTACCATCGCTGACGCGGCCCGGGTTGCCGACCGAGCCGTTCGTGCCGTAGTCGCCGCCGGCGCCGCCTCCTCCGCCGGTGCCGTTGCTCCCGCTGGTGACGCTGGCGTTGCTTCCGCTGTTGCCGGAAGTCGCGCTGCACGGACCGCACGAGCCGAAGAGGCCGCCGCAGCCGCCGTCCTTTTGGCCCCCTACACCTCCGCCACCGCTGGTCGTGCTGGTCGAGCCGCCGCAACTGTTGGATACGGCCGTGCCACCAGTGCGACGCTCGGTGCCGCACGCTTGCGCCGACTGCTCCGCGCCCTGGCCGGTGCCTCCGGTCGCTGCCGCGCTCTGCGACGCACTGCTACCCGCCGCGCCGGTACCGCCGATCGCCCCGTTGCCCTGTGAGATGGTGGCCCTCACAATACTGACGTACGCGTTCTGCGTCCAAATGCCATATGACGATTTGCCATATCCGGCGTCCCAAGTGCCGCTAGCGTTGCTGCCGATGACCCACAAATCGCCGAGCAGTACCTGATTCGATGCCGAGCCGAGCGTCCCGCTGCTCGGATAGACGCGCAGCGTGACGTACTGGCCGCCGGTCGTGCCGCCCATGATGCGCGACTGGTTGGTGTTGCGGTCGGCGCGACTCCAGGCGGCGGTCGCGTAGCCGCCCCAGAGCTGGACCACCTTGGTGATGTCGTAGGTGGTGCCGCCCGGCGGGTTGTAGTCGCCGTTCCGCAGGTAGATGTGCGGCTTCGAGGCCGTCGCGTTGGTCAGCGCCTGCGTGAGCGAGCACGGCGAGGCCATGCTGCACGTCGTGCCGCTGCCGTTGGCGGCGGCAAACCAGGCGCGGTCGATGTCGCCGTCGATGCCGTCGCAGTCGCTGTCGACGAAGCTCGCGTCGGGGTCGTCGCTCGGGTTGTAGCCGGCGCCGTACTCGCTGGCGGTGCAGGCGCCGAAGCTGCCGTTCACGCACAGGCTGGCCGGCTTGGTCTTGCCCGCGCACACGCCGGCCTGGAGCTCGCAGTTGGGGCGCCCGAGCGACGCCGTCTCCTGCGTCTCGGTCACGCCGTCGCAGTCGTTGTCCTTGTTGTCGCACGAGACCTCGGAGGCCTCGTAGGCGGCGCCGGCGAAGGCGGTGAACTGAGCGTTGCCGCAGGCCTGCCAATTTCCGCCCACGCACAGGTCTTTTGTCACTTTCGCACCGACGCAGACGCCGACCTGCTTGTTGGTGCAGGTGGGCAGCGTCGAGTCGGCGATGTCGGCGCCGTCGGTCTGGCCGTCGCAGTCGTTGTCGACCCCGTCGCACACCTCGGTGGCGGCGTTGCCGGCGCTGTCGCAGGTGGTGCCGCTGTGGTCGGCGAGGCAGGCGGTGTGGCCGCCGGCGCACGCGCCGACGCCGCACGGCGCGTTGACGCCGTGCACGTTCGAGGTCGGGCCGGCCCACACGAAGTCCTCGTCGGTGCCGTCGCCGCAGTCGTTGTCCTGGCCGTCGCAGCTCACCTCGGCGCCGGCCTCGTAGGTCTGGCCGTGCGCCGCGGCGTTGGCCTGGAAGTCGGCCGTCGTGCACGGGCGCATGGCGCCGTCGACGCAGTCGCTCGGCGTGGTGGTCGCGCCGTTGCAGACGCCGGCCTGGTTGGCGCAGGCGACCATGGTCAGGCCGGGGTCGTCGCCGTCGACCAGGCCGTCGCAGTCGTCGTCCTGCGCGTTGCAGGTCTCGGCCTGCGCGCCCGCTTCGGTCGAGCACTCGACGCCGGTGCCGGCCTGGTTGCAGCGCACGACGCCGCCCGCGCAGCGGCCCACGCCGCAGAGCGTGCCGATGCCCGAGACCTGGACGCCGGTGAGCAGCGTGGTGGCGAAGTCCTCGTCGGCGACGCCGCTGCAGTCGTTGTCCTTGCCGTCGCAGGCGACCTCGCCGGACGGCGTGTAGAAGGCGGCGCCCGGCTGGCTCGGGTCGGCGTAGTCGCTCTCGCCGCAGGCGCTCCAGCCGTCGCCGCCGTGGCACAGCGCGAGCGGCTTCTTCGAGCCGTGGCACACGCCGTCCTGGTTCTCGCAGTCGGGGACGACCAGGTCGGGATCGTCGCCGTCGGTCAGGCCGTCGCAGTCGTTGTCCTGGCCGTCGCACACCTCGGGCGGCACCTCGCCGATCTTGTCGACACACAGCGGGCTGCCGTTGATGCAGCGCATGGCGTCGTCGAAGCACTGGTCCTTGTCGTCGCTGTCGCAGGCGTCGCCGTCCTCGGGGAAGGTCTCGTCGGTGACGCTGTCGCAGTCGTCGTCGACGCCGTTGCAGAGCTCGATCGAGGCGGCCTTGGCGTTGCACGCGCTGAGGCCGTCGGCGTCGCAGCGGCGGCGGCCGGCGCAGGTGCCGATCTCGTTGGTCGTGGAGCACGCGGTAGAGGCGTGGCGATCGGTGGCCCACGACGAGCAGGCGCACTCCTCGCCGTCGGGCGGCTGGCACAGCATGAGGTCGTCGCCGGCGACCAGCGTCGAGCGGCACTTGGCGCCGCCCGGGCAGGTGCCGTCGTCGATGCACGGCGTCCGGCAGAAGCTGCCCTCGCCCGGCGTCGCGCCGGGCACGCAGCGCGCGTCGTTGCCCGGGCTCAGCGGGTCGACGCAGTCGTTGTCGTCGTCGCACGGCGCGCAATAGCTCGAGTGATCGTAGACGCAGATGAAGACGACGTCGGCGCCGCCGCTCGAGACCGGCCGGCAACCGAAGCCGTCGGGACAGCTCTCGATGCAGGTGTCGGTGCAGGCGCGGCCGTTGGGGCCGGCCACGCACCAGCCGCTGTTGCACTCGACGTTCTCCTCGCAGGGCGCGCCGAAGCAGCCCGGGCAGGTCGCCGTGTCGGCCGTGTCGGAGGCGTCGCCGGAGTCGCCGGTCGTGGCGCTGTCGTCGTTGCTGGCGCTGTCGCTGCCGGTCGAGCTGGTCGTGTCCGGCGGCGCGAAGGTCACGTCGAGGATGCTCGTGACGTCGTGGACGCCCTGGGTGCTGTCCTCGCCGCAGGCCGCGAGCGCCACCGCGGACCCGACCATGATCTGCCACCAACCTGCGCTGCGCATGCGACGTCCTTCGCGGGACCGACCCGCGGCGAGCGACCACTCGCCTGAGCCGGACACCTTAGCCGATCCGCGCGGCCGGACGCCACCCGGGCGCCGCGCGTCGTGTCGATCGCCGCCGACCTGCGCTATGGTCCGCGCATGGACGAGCCGCAGCGCGACGGGAACTCCAGGGCCATCGTGTTCATCGCGGCCGCGGTGGCCGCGCTCCTGCTCGGCGTCGGCCTGATGGCCGTGGTCGTCGCTCAGGGCGAGGTCGGCAGCTCACCGATCGGTCCGGAGGGCGCCGTCCCGCTGCCGCCACTGGCCGACGGCTTCGACGGCGCCGGCCCGAGCCGCGACGCGAGCTCCCTCGACGGCGCGCGCGGCGCCGCGGCGACCCCCGGCGACGCGCCGGCGCCGCCCTCCGCGGGCGCGGCCACCACGGCGCCGTCTCCGGATGGCGCCTCCGGCCGTCCGCCCGGCGCTGCCGGGCCCGCCACCGCCGCGCTGACCCCGCGCGTCGGCGACCGCGACGCCGGTCCCACCGGCGGTCCGGCCGGGGCCGACGTGGACGAGGACGACGATCGGCGCGGCTTCACCCACGTCTACGCGCCCGACGCGACCGGCATCCGCGCCGCCATGACCGAGGCCAAGCCGCTCATCGCCGAGTGCTACGCGGCCTGGCTCCGAGCCCACCCCGACCTCGGCGGCAAGGTCGTCGTCACCTTCACCATCGCCGATCCGCCGACCGGCTCGGCCGACGATGACGCCGACCAGGCGCGCATCACGCGCGTCGCCATCGCCGACTCGACCGTCGACCACGCGCTGCTCGAGGGCTGCGTCATGAACGTGGCCGCCGGCCTGCGCTTCGATCGACCGGACGGCGGGACGCTCTCGGTGAGCTACCCGTTCGTCTTCGCCGCCCAGTCGCCGTAGGCTGCCGAAGGCTCAGCCCTTGTTGTAGTAGAAGCGCTCCGAGACGATCTTGCCGTCCTTCCAGGTGCGGCGCGCGATCTGCGTGCTCTTCATGTGGTAGCCGTTCTTCAGGACGACATCCATGTGCCACTCGGAGAAGCCGGTGTCGCCGCCGAAGCCGCTCGACAAGAGCTTGAAGTCGTTCACCTTCTCGATCGAGGCGAAGAACTCGACCTCGCGCTTGTGGTTGAGCTCCTTGCCGACGAACGGGGGGTCGTTGTTCTCCTGCATATGGCAGTCATCGGCGTAGAAGCGCTCGAAGCCTTCGAGGGCCTTGCCCTGCGCGATGAGGTCGTTCAGCTCGCGGTCGTTCTGCTCGTTGGACATGGTCGTCTCCTCGGGTCGCGCCCATCGCGCACCCATCGCCGTCGTCGGCAGCTGGACCATAGGCCCGCCCGCAACCGAGCGGAATCCGCGGCGCCGAGCACATGTCGTTCTCCTGGCGAGAACGAACGCGCGCGCCGCGCTCGCCCCCGCGCCGGCGGCGGCCCTCCGCCCTGGCGGCGTTGACGACCGGGCCGCGCCGATGCGAAGACCGGCTCATGATCCGCGCCTTCATGTGCTCGTGCGCCTTCGCCCTGCCGCTCGCGTCGGCCTGCATCTCGCTGCCGGCCGAGCTCGAGCCCGACCAGGCCGAGGCCCTCTTCGCCGGCGAGGCGGTCCTGGTCAGCTCCGCCAAGACCTGCATCAAGGCGCTCAACAACCACGTGACGCAGGCGCGCGACAGCCACTTCCTGCGCACCGTCGCGACCTCGGTGTCGGGCGGCCTGGCCGGGACTGGCGGCCTCATCGGCGCGCTCGACGACTCGGCCTTCGGCACCGTCGGCTCGGTGGTGGCGATGCTCGGCGGCGTGTCGTCGCTCATCACCTCGAACCTGCTCGACCCGACCGAGGAGCTCGGCGCGCACGCGCGCGGCATGCAGAGCTTCCTCGCGGCCCGCCGCTTCTACGCCGAGGGCGACAAGGCGCGCGCCGAGGAGGCGCTGAGCAACTGCTGGCAGGACAAGGAGACGCTGGCCCCCGAGGAGAAGAAGGCCGCCGTCGACACCGAGGACCGGCGCGCGACCACGGTCATCTGCAACGGCGTCTACACCATCACCGACGACGAGGACCTCCGCGCCGACGAGGTCGCGCGTGAGCCCCTCTTCATCTCGATGCGCATCGACGCGGGCCGGACGGTGACGCTCTACCAGACGCGCAAGTGCGTGGGCGACGAGGTCGTGGCCAGCCTCGAGCTGACCGCCACCTGGAGCGGCGCCGGCAAGGCCGAGCTGCACGGCATGATGCGCTATGCCGAGGGCGACGACTGCGTGTCTCCGCCCGAGCGCGCCAACACCGCCATCGACCGCAACCTCAGCGCCTTCATCGTGCCCATCACCCAGACGCTCGGCGACGGCAACGGCTCGTTCCAGCTGGCCATGACCTGCAACGCCGCCGTCGCCGATTGACCGCGTCCGACTACTACCGCGACCTGGCGCGCGCCACCGATCCGGCTCGCCGGGTGGGCTGGGAGTCCTTGGCCATGCAGCGCCTGCGCTTCGCCGCCGTGCGCGCCGAGCTCGTCGCCGACGACGGCGTGCTCGACCTCGGCGCCGGCCTCGGCGACCTCGGTCGTTATCTCCAGGAGAACGATCACCCCGGCGCCTACCTCGGCATCGAGCGCGACGCCGAGCTCGTGCGCCTCGGTCGGGCCATGGCGCCGCCGGTCGCGCTCGAGCTCGGCGACGCCCTGGCGAGCGTCCGGGTCGCGGCCGTCGCGGTCGCGCTCGGCACGCTGGTCGACGGCTCGAGCCTGCGCTCGGACGGCGTCCGCTTCACGCGCCTGCGCGCGCTGTTCGCGGCGGTGCGGCGCGCGTCGACGCGCCTCGGCCTGGTGGTCGTCGCCAAGCAGGAGGCCATCGAGGCGCGCCCGGTGCTGGCGGCCGACGACGCGCTCGGCGGCATGCGCGCGGCCGAGCTGGCCTGGCTCGAGCCCGACGGCGCGGCCGAGCTCGTCGACCTGTCGCCGGTCGACTGGCTGGTGCGCCTCCGGCGCGGGCGGTCAGCCAGCTAGCGAGGGCGGCGCGCGAGGCACTGCACGACGGCCGAGCGGCCGCCGTGGAACGCGCCCTCCTCGACGTCGCGCTCGCGCTCGACCAGGATCTCGAGGTCGAGCCCGATGAGCTCGGCGCGCAGCGCGTCGGCGGTCGGCAGCATGTCGGGGTCCTTGGGACCGCCGGTGCCGTGGGCGATCTGCGCCGGCGTGTACGCCTCGAGCACGAGCACGCCGCCCGGCTTCAGCGCGCGGACGACGGCGGCATGGACCCGCGCCCTGAGCGCGCTCGGCAGGTGGCACCAGATGCTGGTGATGCCGCTCCAGGCGTCGACGCCGAGGTCGAAGTCGGCGAGGTCGGCGACGATGGTCGTCAGCGTCACACCGCGCGCCGCGGCCAGCTCCTGGGCTTTGGCGAGGCCCACCGGCGACAGGTCGACGGCCGTCACGGCGTGGCCGCGCTCGGCCAGCCACACGGCGTTCCGGCCCTGGCCCTCGGCCAGCGCCAGCACCGGCCCGGGCGGGATGTGCCCGGCGACCTCGGCCAGGAAGTCGTTGGGCTGGTCGCCGTAGATGAAGCCGCCCTGCCCGTAGCGCTCGTCCCAGATCTCGCGCGACATCGTTGCCTCCTCGCGCCGAGCCTCGCACGTCCGCGGGGCGACGCCCAGCGGGACGTGCGGCTCGCCGGATCAGGGCAGGGTCGCGACCGGCGTGAGCGTGCCGGAGGCCGCGACGGTGCAGTCGAGCGCGCCTCGCCTCCACGTGACGTAGAGGTTCTGATACGGCGTGTCGAACTGCGAGAACGTCGTCGGGAAGTGGGTGCTGTCGAGGACGCCGGTCGATCCCAGCTCGAACGTCGAGCTCACCAGCGGCGCGTTCGCGGACCGCGAGTAGCCGTTGAAGTAGTTCGGGCCCGCCACGAAGTCGACGCTGCTCACGCTCGCGGCGATCGGCGCTTCGCCGGGCACCGAGATGATGACGTCGTAGCTGAGATCACCCGGAACCATCGTGTAGAAGCCGGGCGTCTTGGGCGGCCGGTAGGCGATGGTCGCGGTCGCCGAGACGTTGGAGAGGAACGTCAGCTCGCTGTCCGAGTCGCGCGGCATCTGGCAGTAGGCGTCGGACGTGACGTCGAGCCGGAACGAGACCATGCCGGCGGTGCTCGGAGCGTCCACGCAGCCGGCGCCACCGGTCGCGGTCGGCGCGCTGCCCTCGAACTGGTGGCACATGACCACCGGCGGCGCGGCGCCGACGGTGTTGCCGCCGTACTCGGTGGCGACCCCGCCGCCCGCGTCGAGCGCGTTCTGTTGGCACGTCGGGCGGCCGCCGGCGTCGAGCAGGTCGACGTCGACCGACACGTACGGATAGGCCTGACCCGTGCGCGTCGGCAGGCCGGCGGTGAAGCTGCTGGCGGCGGCGCCGGCGTCGTTCGCGGTCGCCGACAGCTTCAGCGTGCACGCGCCGCTGAAGGCGTCGTCGAGGTCCTTCAGGCTGAAGGCGAGGTTCCAGTACTTCTTGTGGCAGCTGCCGGCCCCTTGCCCGCAGTCGAGATCCTCGACGCCGCGGTAGATGCCGTAGTCGAGCGTCGTGGTGCCGAGCGTGACCGACTGGTTGCCCTCGTCCTGGCGCGGGTCGATGACGAAGGTCGTGTTGCCCGGGCAGCTCACCTCGATGCGCGACAGCATGAGGTTCGTGTCCGGTCCGCTCGTCGCGCCCGGCCGCGTCGGGCCGGCGGTGCACGCGAAGCCGAAGACCGCGGTCCAGTCGCGCTCGCCGTCGGCGCCGTGGAGCAGCTCGATGCGGTGCGTGTCGTCGTAGCAGGTGTCGAGCTTCGCCGAGCAGAAGATGTCCTCGAAGTTCACCGCGACGTCGAAGAAGCCCTGGTTCGCCTCGCGCATGATGGTGAGATCGAAGAGCGCCAGCGTGTCCTCGTTCTCGTTGCAGTCGACGTTCAGCGCGCAGCCGTTGGGGCACGGGTCGCGCCAGTCGCCGAGGTCGGTGGGCGGCGCGCCGTCGCGGTAGAGGCCGTCGACCCAGACGGTGACCTTGTTCTGCACGCCGTTCGCGAGCACGCCGTCGCTGTCCGACGCGGCGTCGCAGGTGCCGACATAGGTGATGTCGCCGCCGGCTCCGTTGCCGAAGTCGCGCGAGCATATCGTCGCGCTGTCTCCGGCGGTCAGCGCCTGGCCGGGCGCGCCGCGGCTCCAGACCGTGCCGCTGCCGTTGTCGACGCGCACGTCGAAGCACGCGAAGTCGATATCGGGCAGCGACAAGGGCGCGACGCGCACCTCGACCTGACCGGCGACCTCGGGGGGAAGCGCGCCGTCGGCACAGCCGACGACGCACGAGAACACGAGCACGGCACCCGCAGGCCGGCGATAGCGCATGGAAGATCCCTTGTGACGGAGAGGGGGAAGACGACGAATCGCAGCATGGCACATTCCGCGGTGCCGCAACGCGCCGTGTGCGGCTCCGCGCTCACAGACCGCGCCCGCGTCGTCGGCTGGAGCGCGTCGCAGGCCGCCGCGCCGACATCTCGAAATCGTCGGCCGTGTGCATGTCCTCGCTGAGACGCGCGGGACGCGCTCTTCAGCGGGCTCCTGCGGACGCCCGGCTTCGGCGCGCTCGACTTCTCCGCCCTGAGGGTCGTGGTCGGCGGCGGCATGGCTGTCCGGAAGCACGGCGCCGAGCGCTGCACCGGCAAGGTGCTGCGCCGCGCGCCGCGCGTCGCGCCGACCGACCCGTGAGCGCCGCGGCTGCCCGCGGCGCCCGCGTCAGGCCTCGGCGGCGGCGCCGTCCTCTTCCGCGCCGAACGTCGACTGGCACGACGGGCACATCACCTTGCCCGGGCCCGAGCGATTCATCTTCTGCAGCAGGTAGGCGTTGCCGCAGGTCGGGCACGGCTTGTTGATGGGCCGGTCCCACGACGCGTAGTCGCACTTCGGGTACATGCTGCAGCCGTAGAAGAGCTTGCCCTTCTTGCTCTGCTTCTCCTGCAGGATGCCCTCGCCGCACTGCGGGCACTTCACGCCCGTCGAGATGGCGCGCGTGAAGCGGCACTCGGGGTAGTTGGTGCAGCCGATGAAGCGCCCGAACTTGCCGCGCTTCTCGACCAGCTCGCCGGTCTTGCAGGTCGGGCACTGCTCGCCCGTGCGCTTGTCGCCGGCCAGCTTGATGCTGCCGTCCTCCTCGCGCTCGAACTCGCTCGTGAACTTGCAGTCGGGGTAGTTCGAGCAGGCGACGAAGCTGCCGTTCTTGCCGAACTTGATGATGAGCGCGCCCTTGTCCTTTGGGCACTCGAGGTCGGTCGGCACCTCCTCGCGCTTGACGTTCCGCATCTCCGACTTGGCGGTGACGAGCGTCTTCTCGAGGCCGCTCCAGAAGTCGCCGAGGAGCCCCTTCCACTCGACCTTGCCCTCTTCGACCTCGTCGAGCTGCTCCTCCATGTTGGCCGTGAACTTCACGTCGAAGAACGACGGGAAGCTCTCCACCAGGAGGTCGGTCGTGATGACGCCGAGCTCGGTCGGGGCGAAGCGCAGGTCCTTCCGCTTCTCCGCGTACTTCTTGTCCTGGATGACCGAGATGATGGCCGCGTACGTCGACGGGCGGCCGATGCCCTGGTCTTCGAGCTCGCGCACCAGCGTCGCTTCCGAGAAGCGCGGCGGCGGCTGCGTGAAGTGCTGCTTGCCCTCGATGGTCTTGAGCTTCACCACCTGCCCGACCTCGAGCGCCGGCAGGATGTCGTCATCCTCCTCGAGCTCCTCGGGGTTCTTGGTCTCCTGGTGGACCTGGGTGAAGCCGTCGAACTTCAGGATCGAGCCGCTCGAGCGGAAGATGTGCTTCTTCGGGCCCTCGATGTCGACGGTGGTCGAGGCGTAAATCGCCGCCGCCATCTGACACGCCACGAAGCGCTGCCACACGAGCTTGTAGAGCTTGTACTCCTCCTCCTCGAGGTAGGGCCGCACGGCCTCGGGCGGCAGGTCGAGCGTGGTCGGGCGGATGGCCTCGTGGGCGTCCTGCGTGCGCGCCTTGGTCTTGAAGACGCGCGGCTTCTCCGGCAGGTACTGCTTGCCGTAGGTCGTCAGGATGTGGTCGCGCACCATCGCCAGCGCGTCGTCCGAGACGCGCGTCGAGTCGGTACGCATGTAGGTGATGAGACCGACCGCGCCCTTGTCGCCGATCTCCTTGCCTTCATACAGGCGCTGCGCGACCGCCATGGTGCGCTTGGCCGTGAAGCGCAGGGCGCGCGCCGCTTCCTGCTGGAGGCGGGACGTCGTGAACGGCGCCGGCGGCTCGACCTTCTTGTCGCGCTTCTTGACGTCGGTCACCTTGAACGGGCCCGGCTTCACCGTGTCGACGGCCTTCGACGCCACGTCGGCCGGCACGCGCTCGGCCTTCTCGTCGCCGATGCGCGAGAGGCGGGCGTGGAACGGCGGCGGCGTGGTGCCCTCGAACATGGCCTCGACGGTCCAGTACTCCTCGGGCTTGAAGGCGGCGATGGCCCGCTCGCGCTCGACGATGAGGCGCACCGCGACGGTCTGCACGCGGCCGGCCGACAGCCCGCGGCGCACCTTGTCCCAGAGCAGCGGCGAGACGTTGTAGCCCACCAGGCGGTCGAGGATGCGGCGCGCCTGCTGGCTGTTGTACTTGTTCTCGTTGAGGCGCACCGGCGCCTTCAGCGCGGCCTGGATGGCCTTCTCGGTGATCTCGTTGAAGAGGACGCGGCGGACCTTCTCCTCGGGCACCTTCAGCTCCGAGAAGATGTGCCACGCGATGGCCTCGCCCTCGCGGTCGGGGTCGGGGGCGAGGTAGACCATCTCCGCGGTCTTGGCGGCCTTGCGGATGTCCTGCAGGATCTTGTTCTTGCCCTTGATGGTCTCGTACTCGGGCTCGAAGCCGGCCTTCACGTCGACGCCCATGCGCGACTTCGGCAGGTCCTTCACGTGGCCGACCGAGGCCATGACTTCGTAGCCTTTGCCCAGGTACTTCCCGATGGTCTTGGCTTTCGAAGGGCTCTCGACGACGACGAGCGATTTGGCCATGGATGGCATCCTCGAACAGGGAATCTGAGGTTCGGGTCTTCTACACTAAGGAGCGCGGACCGTAGCGTCCGCCCGGCTGACGCCGCGCGATGCCGCGCACCTCGAGGTTCGTCAGAACCCCCACCAGTACCTCGAGCGGCAGGTTCGTTCGCACGGCGATCGTGTCGAGGTCAAGCCCGGGCTCCCGGGTGATGGCCTCGAGCACGCGCTCGTCGTCGGCTCCGAGGCCGGTGGGAGGCGCGCTCGGAACCGCTTGCCAGGGGGCCGCCGACCCGGTCGCCCGAGTCGGCCAGGTCGATCCGACAGCCGGGGTCCGGAGCAATCTGGCCAGCATGAGGGGGCCGACGATGGGCACGGCGCCGGCGGCGATCAAGTGGTGGCAGCCCTCGGACAGCGCCTGACCGACGTCGCCCGGCACGGCTCCGACCGGCCTGCCGAGCGCCTCCGCGGCCCCTGCGGTCGACAGGCTGCCCGAGCGCAGGCGCGCGCGCGCGACCACCACCGCGCACGCGAGGCGGGCGATCACCCGGTTCCTGGCAAGGAAGCTCACGCGCGCGGGGCGCGCGTCGGGCGGACGCGCGGACACGACCGCGCCACCGCACGCGAGCGCGCGCGCGAAGAGCGGGCGATGCGCCTTCGGATAGAGGTGGTGGTGACCGGCCGGCAGCACGACGACCGTGGCGCCGCCGGCGTCGAGGGCGCCCTCGTGGGCGGCGCGATCGCAGCCTTCGGCCCCGCCGGAGATGACCGCGAAGCCGAGCGCGACCGCGTCCTCGGCCACGCGCCGCGCGACCGCGAGGCCATAAGGATCGCTGGCGCGCGCGCCGACGATGGCGACGCCGCGAGGGGGCAGGGTGCCGGCGACCCACAGGTCGCCGACGAGTACAGGGTGATCGAGGTCGGCTTCGGACATGGCATCCTCCTCCTCCTCAAGTTCCCGCGAGCGGCGATTTTGATCCGACTTTCTCGCGCGAGCCCCGAACGAGCGCGGCGTTCCTCGTGGGCGTTCGCCGGTGGCGGAGATCGCGCCGCCATGGCGTGATGGGAACATGCACGACACCACCGCGCGCGACGGCACCCCCACGTCCGACCAGCCTCGGGCCGCGTCATCCCCGTCGCGCGGCCAGACCGCGCGCGTCCAGCTGAGGACGAGCCTGCGCGCCGCGAGCTACGAGGAAGGCGCGGCCGCGCTGGCGCCCGCGCGCGACGACGGCGACGTGCAAGCGCTGGCGGCCGAGGGCGTGCGCGGCGGAGGTGGCGCGCTGCCGCATCGCGACGCCATCCAGCGCTCGTTCGGGCGCCACGATGTCGGCGGCGTGTCGGCCCATGTCGGCGGCCAGGGCGCGGCCGCGGCCGGCGCGATGGGCGCCGAGGCCTACGCCACCGGCGACCGCATCGCCTTTCGCGGCGAGCCCGATCTCCACACGGCGGCGCACGAGGCGGCGCACGTCGTGCAGCAGCGAGCGGGCGCGGCGCCGAGCGGCGGCGTCGGTCGCGAGGGCGACGCGCTCGAGCAGGAGGCCGATCGCGTGGCCGACCTGGTGGTCGCCGGCAAGTCGGCCGAGGGCGAGCTCGGCGCGCCCGCGAGCGGCGCGTCGGGTGCAGCGGGCGGGGTGGTGCAGCGGCGCCTGATCCACCCCGAGGTCATGGGCGACCTCGACGCGTCGGAGAAGGTCCCGAAGGAGCTGACCCGGCAGATCGCCCAGCAGTCGCTGCGCGGTGGCCTCCACGAGCAGCTCGTCATCGAGACCTCGAAGCTCGGCGGCCGCGGCATGGAGCCGTCGCAGCGCATGATGAACCGCGGCTTCGGCGAGGACGACCGGCGCACCGAGGGCGAGGTGGAGACCGCCGGCAAGCGGCTCGAGAAGGTCGAGAAGAAGATCCCGAAGCTCGAGACGAAGCTGAGCGAGCTGCCTCCGCCGGTGAAGACCAAGTCCGACGCGATGAAGGCCGGCATCATCACGTTCGAGGAGGAGTCGGACTGGGACGACTTCGTGGAGGAGTCGAAGGGCGAGGACAAGGCCATCGCCCTGATCGCCGAGCAGGTCGAGAACCAGCGGACGTCCTACACCGAGCAGCTCGAGGGGCTGCGCCAGGAGCGCGAGCAGCTCCTGAAGGAGCCGAAGGAGGCCAAGCCCTACCTCGGCCACGACGAGCTGCAGGAGAAGGTCGGCGGCATGGGCGCCCCCGAGGCCGCCCAGGTCTCCGAGCGCCTGAACGGGCAATACAAGGAGCGCGACGTCGTCGCGCCGAAGCGCGTCGGCTACCACGTCGCGGTCGACGGCGGCGTGGTGCAGGACACGCCGGCCAAGGCCTTCTGGGAGAAGATCGTCGAGCGCGCCAAGGGTGCGCTGGCCAGCGCGCTGAGCCAGGACGACGCCATGTGGGACATCTTCGGCACCCACGACGTCGATCGCCGCGCCGGCATCCTCGGCGACGTGAAGTCCGACCTCGGCAAGGCCAGCGGCGCCCTCGACGGCGTCAAGCGCATCACCATCGACGCCTCGGGAGTGACCGGTCAGACCGGCGCCCAGGGCTGGACCGACCACGCGTCCGGCCACGTCTTCCTCATCGCCAAGGACCTGAGCGCGCCCTCGGACAAGGAGGTCGAGACCCTGTGCCACGAGTCGATGCACCTCGTCGCCGAGGCCATCACCGACGACCTCGGCTACGCCGACGCGGCCGACGGTCGCTTCTGGCACTCCGAGCCCGAGGCCAAGCTGAAGAACGCCGATCACTTCGCCATGGTGGTGCGCGTCGCGATGGGCGGGACGGCGCCCAAGGCGCCCTACCGGCCGCTCCCGAAGGTGGTCGCCGAGGAGAAGCCCAAGGGCGGCTCGGGCGGACCGGGGAAGGAGGGCGGGTCCGACGAGCCGCCGGTCTTCGACCTCGAGAAGGCCACGACCGACATGATGGACGAGCGGCGCGGGTGGTCGCGGAAGCTGTTCGGTCGATCGGAGCAGGCGCTCTCGAAGCTCGCCACGCTCGCGACCCAGAAGGTCATCGACGAGCGGGCGCACCTCCAGCTCCGGAACCTGCACCGCGCCTTCGGCCTGCCGCAGCACGAGGGCTTCCTCGCCGGCCTGCCCACCTTGCCCGAGCACGAGCGCGCCACCTACATGAGCGCCATCGTCCCGCTCGCGGAGCAGTTCGCGCGCCGCCTGTCGTTCTTCACCAAGGAGCTCGACCACCTGCCGCCCACGGCCTTCGGCGCCGAAGACCAGCTGCGCAAGCACAAGGACCCGAAGACGGTCGCGCTCGAGGTGTTCCGCGCGGCCTTCGAAGAGTCGAAGCTGCTCCTGCCCGAGGACAAGAAGCCGGCCGCAGACATGCGCGTCGACTGGCTCGTGCACGCGGCCTTCCGCTCGACGCTCATCGGATGAGCCCCGGAGCGCGGCGCACGCGAGCGGCGCGCGCACGCTCGGCTGAATGACAAAAGGAGCGAGGTGCACGCGTCCGCGTCGGCGGATGCGCGCGAATTTGTCAAATTGCCGTCACTCGGCGCGGGCTCAGTCGCCGCGGCGCTCGAGGATGGCGTCGGTCTCGCCGCCCGCGTGCGAGCCGTCGGCGCGCACGTGGAGGTAGTCGAAGACCTTGTCGGCGGCCACCGTGACGCGCGCGCCAGCGTGCAGCCCGGGCACCGCCAGCGGCTCGTTCCGGAGGATGCCGGCGATGTCGTCGCCGCTCCAGGTGAGGACCTCGACCCACATCCACTCGCTGTCGCCGTCGCTGGTCGTGAAAGGAGCTTTCACGCTCAGGCTCTCGCCCTCGGGTGGCCCGAGCTCGAAGCGCGGCGCGATGGCGCGCACCTCGATCTTGGCGCGCGCGCTCGCGGCCGCCAGCGCCGGGTCGTCGTGGACGGCGCCGACCACCTGCTCGCTGGCGCCGAAGACCTGCTTCAGCGTGGCGTACTCGCGCTCCTGCAGCGCGCCGGGCGAGCCGGGCCAGACGACCTCCACCAGCCGGTTGTCGGCGTCGCCCTCGTCGTGCTCGCCCCAGGCCACGGCCAGCGTCGCCGCGCGCGCCGAGCCCTCGGCGGTCATCGGATCGATGGTGGCGCGGAAGCTGCGGTTGGCGATGCGATCGAGGCTCAGCTCGAGCGCCCCGGAGCGCGCGATGCGCGGCGCCTCGAGCAGCGTCTGCGCCACCGCGTTCAGGAGCCACGGCATCTTGGTCGCCGACTTCGGCACCTGGCTCACCATCAGGTCGGGCAGCCCGAACTTCTCCATGCCGAGCGTGATCATGCGCAGCATGCGGCCGTCCTGGTAGACGTGCACGTTCACGTGCAGCGTCGCGTCGAGCCCGCCGGCGCGGAGGTCGCGCAGGCGCACGAGCCAGGCCTCGCGCGACAGCACGAGCCGCACCGCGTCGTCCCACACCAGGCCGCCCACGGCCTCGGCCGTGGCTCCCGCCACCGCCAGCGCCCAGGCGTAGAGGCGCATGGCGTCGGCTCGCGGCGAGCGCATGAGGAAGGAGGTCGCGACCGTGGCGCGCCCGAGCGCCACCGCGTCGGCGTCGTCGAGCCCGAGCGACAGGAAGCGCAGCGACTCGGTCGGCGGCGGCGGCAGCTCGCTCGTCGGCGACGACACGATGAGCGCCGCCGGCCCGGTGGCCGCGCGCAGCGCGTCGAGGTCGGCGACCAGCGTCACCCCCGGGAGCGCCAGCGCCCGGATCTCCGCGGCCACGTCGAAGTCGGGGCGCGCGTGGTAGATGCAGAAGGCGTAGGCCACCTCGGGCGCGCGCAGATCGCCGGCCGGCACCGCCGCATGGGCCACGATGGGCGCGGCCGGACCCGGCGTCGCGGCGTCGGTGGCGGCCGCGTCCGAGCGCTCCGGCGCGGCCGGTCCCGAGGCGCACGCCGAGGCGAGGAAGACGAGGCCGAGGACGGTGACAAGACCCTGCATGCGGGGAGCCTCGCACATCCGCGCGTGCCCGGCCATCGCCAGTATCCAGGCGGGTGCTGGCCAATGAATGACGATTCAATCAGCGCTTGACTCGGCTTCGGCGCGGGCCTAAGAAGGCATCGTTCCGGCCATAGCCGCCGGTGCTCCGGACGAACCGACAGGAGTTCCCGATGCCCAGCTCAATCAAGAAAGTCGCGGTGCTCGGTGCCGGTGTCATGGGGAGCGGCATCGCCGCGCACCTCGCCTCGTGCGGCATCCGCGTCATCCTCTTCGACATCGTGCCGCCGGCCGTGGCCGCCGATCCCGCCAAGGCGAACGATCGCGCCGCGCGCAACGCCTGGGCCCAGGGTGGCCTCGACAAGTCGCTGGTGGCCAAGCCGGCGCTCTTCCTCGACAACGCCGCCGCCGGCCTGATCGAGATCGGCAACCTGACCGACGATCTCGCGCGCCTCGGCGAGTGCGACTGGATCGTCGAGGTCGTCAAAGAGGACATGGCCGTCAAGCGCGCCCTCCTCGAGAAGGTCGAGGCCAACTGGCGCCACGGCGCCATCGTCACCTCGAACACGTCGGGCCTGTCGATCGACGGCATGCTCGAGGGCCGCTCGAGCGCCTTCAAGCAGCACTTCTTCGGGACCCACTTCTTCAATCCCGTGCGCTACATGCACCTCCTCGAGGTGATCTCGGGCACGGCGACCGACAAGGTGCTCGTCGATCGCTTCGTCGACTTCGCGAGGAAGATCCTCGGCAAGGGCGTGGTCTTCGCCAAGGACACCCCGAACTTCATCGCCAACCGCCTCGGCGTCTTCGCGATGATGAAGACCATCCAGTCGATGCGCGAGCTCGGCTACACCATCGAGGAGGTCGACGAGCTCGTCGGTCGGCCCATGGGTCGCCCCCGCTCGGCCGCCTTCCGCACCGCCGACGTGGTCGGCCTCGACACCTTCGTGCACGTCTCGCAGAACTGCTACGACAGCCTGCCGGACGACTACGAGCGCCAGACCTTCGCCATCCCCGACTTCCTCACCAAGATGGTGGAGAAGGGGCTCATCGGCTCGAAGTCGAAGGACAAGGCCGGCTTCTACAAGAAGGTCGGCAACGTCATCCAGACGCTCGACCTCGACACGATGACCTACCGCGATCCGAAGCCGGCCGACTTCCCGGCCGTGAAGAAGATCAACAAGCTCGACGAGCCCGGTGACCGCCTGAAGGCGCTCGTGGCCGACGACTCGCGCGCCGGCAAGTTCGCCTGGCACGTGCTGTCGCGCTCGCTGGCCTACGCCGCCAACATCGCCTGGGACATCGCCGACGACATCGAGTCGATCGATCGGGCGATGCGGTGGGGCTTCAACTGGGACCTCGGCCCGTTCGAGACCTGGCAGGCCCTGGGCGTGCGCGCCACGGCCGAGCGCATGAAGGCCGACGGCCTGTCGCTGCCGGCCTGGATCGACGGCGCCGTCGCCGCCGACGCCTTCTACAAGACCGACCCGGCGCACCCGACCTATTTTGGCAAATCCGGCGAATTCGCGCCGAGCCAGGACATCCCCGGCTCGGTGTCGCTCGCGCGCCTCAAGGGCCAGGGCAAGGTCGTCGAGAAGAACCGCGGCGCGACGCTCATCGACATGGGCGACGGCATCGCCTGCCTCGAGTTCCACACCAAGATGAACACCGTCGACGTCGACCTCACGGTCATGCTCGACAAGGCGTGCGACATCGTCGAGCAGCGCTTCGACGGCCTGGTCATCGCCAACGAGGCCGAGAACTTCTCGGCCGGCGCCAACCTCATGATGATCGTCATGCAGGCGAACCAGAAGAAGTTCGCCGACATCGAAGCCGCCGTGAAGGCCTTCCAGGGCGTCATCCAGAAGATCCAGTACCTCTCGAAGCCGGTCGTCACGGCGCCGCACGGCCTCGTGCTCGGCGGCGGCTGCGAGATCGCCATGAGCGGCGCGCGCATGGCGGTGGCCAAGGAGACCTACATGGGTCTCGTCGAGGTCGGCGTGGGCCTCATCCCCGGCGGCTGCGGGACGCTGAACCTCATCAAGCGCACCTTCGCCGACGTGCCGGCCAAGATCGACCGCAACATGTACGACGTGCTGCCGCGCGTGCAGAAGGCGTTCGAGGCCATCGCCATGGCCAAGGTCGCGACCGGCGCCGGCGAGGTCTTCCAGCTCGGCTTCGGCCGCCCGCAGGACGAGATCGCCATCAACCAGGACACCCGCATCGCGCAGGCCAAGCGCCTCGCGCGCAGCCTGGCCGACAAGGGCTACGCCGCGCCGCGGCCCGCCTCGAACCTGTTCCTGCCGGGCAAGAACGGCTGGGCCGCGCTGTCGCTCTTCACCTACGGCATGCAGCTCTCGGGCTTCATCTCGGAGCACGACAAGAAGATCGCCGACAAGCTGGCCTGGGTGCTGTGCGGTGGCGACACCGACGGGCGCGTGCCGGTCAGCGAGGAGAAGGTCATCGAGCTCGAGCGCGAGGCGTTCATGAGCCTCGTCGGCGAGCCGAAGACCATCGAGCGCATGCAGTACATGCTGATGAACAACAAGCCGCTGCGTAATTGACAAATTGGCCGCGTGTGAAATTCCGAGCGAAGGCCGCCGCTCGGCTCTGGAACGAAGGCCGGCCGAAGGTCGGCCGGAGTGAAGAGTCGAGCTGTCAGGCGGCCCCGAGCGAGGCCACAGCAATCGGAGAATGGAAATGCCTGAAGCAGTCATCGTCAGCGCGGTTCGCACGCCGGTCGGCAAGGCCAACCGCGGCGCCTACAAGGACGTCCGCCCGGAGGACCTCGGCAAGGCCGCGATCCAGGGCGCGCTGGCCAAGGTGCCGCAGCTCGACAAGGCCGACATCGAGGATGTCATCATCGGCTGCGCCATGCCCGAGGGTCAGCAGGGCCTGAACATGGCGCGCATCGTGTCGGTGTACTCGGGGCTGCCCGTGTCGGTCCCGGCCGAGACGGTGAACCGCTTCTGCAGCTCGGGTCTCCAGACCATCGCGCATGCGGCCGAGCGCATCATGGCCGGCATGGCCGACGTCATCCTGGCCGGCGGCATCGAGTCGATGTCGGCGGTGCCGATGTCGGGCCACAAGCCGAGCCCGCACCCGGGCATCGTGGCCGACCAGCCCTCGATCTACACGGCCATGGGCAACACCGCCGAGATCGTGGCGACGCGCTACGGCATCGACCGCAAGAAGCAGGACGAGTTCGCGGCGCGCTCGCACGAGCGGGCGCTGAAGGCCATCGCCGAGGGCAAGTTCAAGGACGAGATCGTCCCCTACGGCGCGCTCGAGAACGACGAGGGCCCGCGCGCCGGGACGAGCGTCGAGGGGCTGTCGGCGCTGAAGCCGGCCTTCTCGCCGACGGGCTCGGTCACGGCCGGCAACAGCTCGCAGGTGTCGGACGGCGCGGCCATGGCCATCGTCATGTCGCGGGCCAAGGCCGAGCAGCTCGGCGCGCCGATCCTCGGCGTCTTCCGCGGCTACGTGGTCGCCGGCTGCAACCCCGACGAGATGGGCATCGGGCCGGTCTTCGCCATCCCCAAGCTGCTGCAGAAGACGGGCGTGAAGCTCGAGGACATCGACCTCATCGAGCTCAACGAGGCCTTCGCCTCGCAGTCGCTCTACATCGTCGAGAAGCTCGGCCTCGACCCGAACAAGGTCAACGTCAACGGCGGCGCCATCGCGCTCGGCCACCCGCTCGGCTGCACCGGCGCCAAGCTGACCGCGACGTTGCTCCACGAGCTCGCCCGCCGTGGCGGCCGCTACGGCATCGTCTCGATGTGCATCGGCGGCGGCATGGGCGCGGCCGGTCTGTTCGAGCGCGTGGGCTGATCGCGCGTCGGTCGCCCCCGCGTGGTCACAAAGTTGGGTGCCGGCCAGCCGCGTGGTAACGTGACTCCACGCGCGTTGTTGGGTTATGTTGCGCGCGCTGGTCCTGTCGCGGACCGGCAACACCCGACACATCAGGCCTGATACCGAGGACCGACATGACGACCTCGCGCGTGATCGCCGAGCTGCCGTCCTTCGCGGATGACTCCGACTGGACACTCGTCGAGCGCCAGGGTGGGCGCGGCCCCGGCGTGTGCGTGCACTTCGCCGCCGAGCGCGCCTCCGGGCAGATCGAGCGCCTCATGGCGTGGAAGGACAGCCTGGTCGCGCCGATCGCCGAGCGCGGCGTCGACGAGGACGGCGCCTACATCATCTGGGACGGCACCCTCGACGACACGCTGGCCACCTTGTCCGGGCCGCTGTCGATGGGCGAGATCGCGTTGCTGGCCGACGTCGTCCTGGCCGGGCTCGAGCACCTGCACGCGGCCGGCTTCGTGCACCCCGGCATCTCGGCCGACCTCATCCGCCTGCGCGTCGACGAGGCCGGTCGCGCGGTGCCCGAGATCCTGGGCTTCGGCGTCCCGCCCGTCGCCGGACGCGTGGCGCGCGACGACGTGCGCGACGTGGGCGCGCTGCTCTACCAGCTCTTCACGGGACGGCCGCCGTTCCTGCCCGACGAGCCGACCGACGGCTCGCTCGAGCCGCAGCCGTTCGCCGACGTGCGGCCCGGCATCGTGGCGCCGGTGGCGTTCGAGTCGGCGGTGCTGCGCTCGCTCGGGCCCGACGCCCAGCGCTTCGTGACGGCGGCCGAGATGCGCGCGGCGCTGGCCATGTCGCCGGTGCGGCGCACCGGCTTCCAGGCGCGCCCGGCGGCGACCACCGATCCGCGCATGCGGCGCGCGCTCACCAACGGCGTGGTCGGGCTCGAGGGCCTGCTGGCGCCCGAGCTGACGCCGCTCGGCGAGGACAGCCGCCGCGCCTCGCTGCCGCTGTCGAAGCGACTGCCGCTGCGCCCGACCATCGCCATCGCGGCGGCGGCGCTCCTCGTCGGCATCCTCATCGGCCGCGCCACCAAGGGCGACGGCGCCGGCAGCGCGGCCGCCGCGCCCGCCCCCACGGCCCCGCGCGAGGTCGCCGCGGTGGTGCCGGCGCTGGTCGGCGGCGCCGCGTCGCTGCCGGTGGCGCCCGAGGCGAAGGCGACGCCGCCGTCGGCGCCCGCGGCGTCGGCGCCGACGACGCCCGTCCTCACCGAGGCCGGCGCGCGAGTCCAGGCGCCGGCCGCCGGCGCCGCGGTGGTGCCCGGCCCGACGCCGGCGACCCCGAGCGCGACGCCGCCCGCGGTGGCCGACAAGGCGCCCGCGCCGGCCCCGCCGCAGGCCGGGGTCACCCACCTGACGGTGACCACCGATCCGCCCGGCGCGACGGTGCTCATCCGCGGCAAGAAGGTCCTCGAGAAGACGCCCTTCACCATCGACGTCACGCCCGAGTGGCTGCCCATCGAGCTCGTCTTCGACAAGCGCCACTACTTCCCGCGGCGCGAGTTCGTCGAGAAGCTCGACGGCCCGACCGTCAACGTCGACCTGAAGCTCAAGCGCCGCGACTGAGTGAGCGGATGCTCGCGCGAGCACGCAGGGTTCGCCGCGCGCCATGCGGCGCTCCGCTCACCGAGCGGGTCGCTGGAGCCCTCACTCGAGCTCTTCGAGCGCCTCCTCGGCGGCGATGCGCGGCCCGGAGTGGCCCTGCTCGATGGCCAGCCGCTGCGCCTCGGCCAGCGCCGGGCGCGCCGTGACGATGTCGCCGTTCAGCGCGGCGAGCTTGCCGAGCTCGAGCCAGGCCACGCAGTAGTCGGGCTTCAGCGCGACCAGGGCGGTCAGCTCGACGATGGCCTCGTCGCGCCGGCCGGCCTCGGCCAGCGCGTTGGCGAGGCTCCAGCGCGGCATCTCGCTGTCGGGGAAGCGCGCCTTCATGGCGCTGAAGCGTTCGATCTTGTCGGTCATTCGTTGTGGCTCGCAGGCGTCAGCGGAAGGTGTCGACGAGCTCTTCCTGCTCGAGGCGCCGGGCCTCGCCGACCGCGCGGTAGGCGCGCACCAGGGCCGCGATGATGAACACGCGGAAGATGACCCCGGTGGTCGGGATGCGCCCGCCGCCGCTCATCATCGCGATGGTGGCGACGCCGTCGACCACCTCGAGGATGATGGCGACGAGCAGCGCGGCGCGCGACTGGTACTTGAAGACCGCGAAGCCGAGGCCGGCCAGGACCGCGGCGACGGCGATGGGGATGGCCAGCTCCGGGCCGCGGCCGCCGTGGGCCGAAGTCAGGATGAGGCCCAGCACGAGGTTCAGCGCCGCGATGACCCAGAGCAGGATCGCCGCGGTGCGGATGGCCGTGCGCGGGTCGTTGTTGGCGCCCGGCAGCGGTCGACCGTCGATGGTGACGGCCAGCCCGCCGCCCGCGAACTTGTTCTCGAACTGCACGAACAGCATGCGCCCGTCGGGCATCGGGTAGCCGCGGCCGAGGCGCAGCGCCTTGAAGTCGGGGATGGGCTCGCCCAGCGACTGGCCATCGAGGACGACCTCGATGTTCTTCCAGAAGCCGCGCCAGCGCAGGAGCAGGCGCCGCTCGCCGCCCTTCTCGATCGCGAACCTCTTCTCACGCGCCATCGGCCGCCCTCGCCACCGGGGTGAAGCGGTCGCATAGTGGCCCGGCCCGCCGCGCCGGGCAAGGACGAGCGACGAGGAGCACGGCATGACTGAGAGGACTTCCGACCCGACCCGCACGACGCGCTGCTACGACCTCGCCGCCAAGGCGTACGGCGAACAGTTCCGAGCCGAGCTCGACGGCAAGCCCTTCGATCGCTGGATCCTCGATCGCCTCGCGGCCAGCGTCCCGGCTGGCGGCGTCGTCTACGACGTCGGCTGCGGTCCGGGCCAGGTCGCGGCCTACCTGGCGCGCCACCGGCACCTGGTCGTGCGCGGTCTCGACGCGTCGGCCGGCATGGTCGCCGTGGCGCAGCACGAGCACCCCGAGCTCACCTTCGAGCAGGGCGACATGCTGGCACTCCGGTGGCCCGACGCCAGCGTGGCCGGCATCGCCGCCTTCTACGCCATCGTGCACTTCTCGCTGGGCGACGTGTCGCGCGCGCTCGACGAGCTCCTGCGCGTGCTCGTGCCCGACGGCATCCTCGTCCTGGCGTTCCACGAGGGCCAGGACGTCATCGCCATCGAGCGCTTCCTCGACATCGAGGGCGCCGCCGCGACCTGGAACTTCTTCGCGCTCGACGAGGTGCTCGAGCTCGTGAAGGGCAAGCCGGCGCGCGTCGAGGACGCGGTCATCCGGCGACCGTACCCGGGCGTCGAGCACCCGACGAACCGCGCCTACGTCATCCTGCGCAAGCAGGGCTGACGTGGCGCGCGGACGCGTCGGCTACTGGAAGAGGAAGTCCAGGCACACGCAGAACGTGTCGCACAGCGTCGCGCAGAAGCTGTTGCACGGGCCGCAGTTGCACTGGTTGCCCTGGTTCAGCGGCTCGCACGAGCCGCTCACCGTGCACGCGCCGGCCACGTCGTCGGAGCAGAACAGGTAGTCGATGGTCGCGGTGCAGGTCGAGCCGCCCAGCACCTTGCACTGGCCGGCCGCGCAGTAGCCGGTCGAGCACTCGCCGCCCAGCGTGCAGATGAACGGGTTCGACGGCGTCGAGTTGATGTTCTTGGCCACGCACTGCCCGTTGGTGCACTCCGAGGTCTGGCAGCCGGTGAGCCCGTCCTTCACGCACGAGGTCGTGTTCGGCAGGTTGTTGTGGGTGCAGCCGACGCCGGCCACGCACGAGTCGGTGGTGCACTGGTTCTGGTCGTCGCAGTTGTTGGGACCGCCCGCCACGCACGCGCCGAGATTGCATTTGTCATTCACCGTGCACGGGTTGCCGTCCTCGCACGGGTCGGTGTTGAACGACGACAGGCAGCCCACGGTGGGGTCGCACTGCCACGTCTTGCACGGGTTGCCGTCGCCGCACACGACCGGGTTGAAGCCGGTGCACTTGCCGCCCGAGCACTTGTCGACCTGGGTGCAGACGTCGCCGTCGTCGCAGAGGCGCGTGTTGTCCTCGACGTGGATGCACTCGCCGGTGTTGGGGTCGCACGAGTCGGTGGTGCACGGGTTCAGGTCGTCGCACAGGCCGTTGTCGGTCTCGCCGTCGCAGTCGTTGTCCTTGAGGTCGCAGATGTCGGGCGCGGGCGCGTCGCCGAGGCAGGTCTCGAAGCCGTCGACGCAGCTGCCCTTGCCCGGGCAGGCGCCGAACTCGTTCGTGATCTCGCAGGTGTAGTCGGGCGGGAACTCGTCGGTCTGGCCGTTGCAGTTGTCGTCGAGCTGGTTGCACGACTCGGGGAACGGCGTGGCCGCGTCGCACAGCGACAGCCCGCTCTGCAGGCAGAAGCGCGTGCCCTCGCACTTGCCGTTGGCGTTCTCGACCGAGCACGTCGTCGCGCGCTGGGCCTGCTTGGCGTAGGGCGAGCAGGTGCACTCGGCGCCGTCCTCGGGCACGCACTGCTTGGCCTCGGCGCCGCCGCCGACCGGCACGTTGCGGCACACGTAGCCGCCCGGGCAGTCGGGATCCTCGTTGCACTGCACGCCGCAGAAGCGGCCCTTCTCGCCGTAGCCGAGGCAGTAGTTGCCGGCGCCGCCGCCCTCGTTGCACTCGGAGGTCTCGCGGCACGGGTCGCAGATGTGGAGGAAGCGCGGCAGGCAGATGAAGGTCGCGTCGGTGCCCGGCGCCAGGCGACAGTCATAGCCCGACGGGCACGAGTCGATGCAGGCGCGCGTGCACTGGCGGCCGTCGGCCGTCTGCACGCAGTAGCCGCTGTTGCAGTCGAGGTTCTCGTCGCAGGTGTAGCCGAACTCGCCCGGCTGCGGCGGCACGTCCTCTTCGACCACGTCGGGGGTGGTCGTCTCGGGCGCCACGGTGAACGAGTCGAAGAGCGTCACGTCCGGGATGAAGACCGTGTCCGCGGTGGTCGTGACGTCGGTCAGGCCCTGCTTGTCGTCGGCGCCGCAGGCCGCGACGAAGGCGAGCACCAGCGTCCACGCGCGACGGGGCATTGCGGGTCGGGTCATCCACATGGCTCGGCTCGAAGGTGCACCCATCGTCGCTCCGGGGTCGGTAGGCGGCGGGCAGCCTAGCATAACGTCACCGACGATCCGCAACGTTTCCTTGAGCGCCGATAGTGGAGCGGCGGTGGGGACTTGCACGGTCTGGCCGGGCGGCCGCGGAACTCATGGGCGCTCGGTCACCCAGATCCCGACGTCGACGTAGTCGCCGTAGACGCAAAGGGATTGGTGCTCGAGGCGCTCGAGCGTCCACTGCGGTGCCTGGGTCAGGCGCAGGAGCGCGAGGTCGTTGGCGGCGACGGCCATCTCGATGCGCTCGAAGCGGCGGCGGCCGAAGCCGTCGGCGAGCGCGGCCGCGAGCAGCGCGCGGCCGACGCCCTGGTGGCGGTGGTTCGGCGCGACCAGGATCTGCAGGGTGCCGACGTGGGCGGCGCGCACGAACTCGCGCGGCACGAGGCGCGCGAGGCCGGCGGTGTGGCGGCCGAGGTCGGCGAGCAGCACGGTCTCGTTGCCGAAGAGGTGGGCCGACACGAAGTCGCGGCCGACCTGCTCGAGGTCGGCGCCGAGCTCGTCGCGCTCGATCGGAGCCGACGGCGCGTCCGAGAGCCCCGACGACACGAGGAGGCCTATCCGGGCGGCGTCGTCGAACGTCGGGAAGCGGAAGCTCGGGCTCGCGCGGCCGAGCGTCAGCGGCGTTCGAGCTGCCACGTACCCGTGACCTGCTGGCCTTCGACGGTGCCCTCGAACCGGCCCTCGGCGCGCTCGGCGTCCCAGAAGCCGCCGGAGATCTTGAGGAAGCTCTTGCCCTCGCGGCCGTTGAAGCGCAGCCCGAGGTCGCTCGGGGCGCCGCTCGGGCGGAGCGCGATGACGAGGTCGCCGCGGCGCGCCTCGGCGCGCGTGACGAGGCCGTCGACGATGTCGAGGCGCAGCGTCATCGGCTGGCCGTCGCCGTCGGCGGTGGCCGGGCCGGCGAAGACGCCGTCGGGCAGGTGCGTCGGGCGCGGGTTGGCGATGCGCGTCGGCGTCGTCGGAGCCGGCGCGGGCGCGGCGGCGGCGTCGGCGGGGACGGCGGCCGGGGACGCGTCAGGTGCGGCCGCGGGCGGGGAGGCATCGGGTGGCTCGCCGGCGGCGAGCGCGAGAACGACGACGAGCGAGGTCCACATCGCGGCCATCGTGCGCGAGCCGGCCGCGCCTGGCAAGGGCCGCGCGCGTCCCGGCTCGGGGCGCGGCGCGGCGCATCCGGCTCACGGCGTCGCGGGCAGCGGGTCGAGCTCGGCGTGGCCGGCGAGCGCGCTGGCCAGGAAATCGAAAAGCTGCTTTCGCACCGGCTGATTGAAGTAGATGGTGTAGTGGTCGGCGTCGGGCAGCTGGAGCAGCGCGCCGGTGGGGGTGACGCCGCCCACCGCGGGCAGGTTGCGCGCGGCCGGCAGCGGCGTCGAGGCGATGGCCTGCGCGTCGAGGCCGGCGATGGCGCGACCCACCGGCTGGGCGATGGGCAGGCCGGCCGCCGAGGCCAGCGCCTCGATGGAGGCGGGCGGCGTGAGCGCGTCGAGGAAGCCTTCCAGCATCACCAGATCGTGCGGCGGGCTGCCGGCGGCCGGGGCGCGGAAGAGCTCGCGCGCGAGGTAGAGCGGGTCGGCCGAGTCGAGGAGCGGCTGGATGGCGCACGACACGATGGGGTGGCCGAGCGCCCAGGCTTCGACGTTCTTGTCGACGCCCAGCACCTGGGCCACCGTGGCGGCCACGTCGAGCTCCTGGAGCTTCAGCGCCAGCATGGTGATGGCCGCTCCGCCGCCGCCCTCGCTGAGGACGCCCGGCCCGATGAGCGGCTCGAGCGGCAGGAGCAGCGCGCCGATCTGCGCGCCCTCGCTGTGGCCCATGAAGCCGACCGCGGACTCGTCGAAGCTCAGCGCGACCCCGTCCTTGGCGGCCGCGGCGGGGATGGCGAAGGCCGGGTCGGCGACCAGGCGGGCGAGCTGCATGTAGTCGAAGGTGCCCTGGCGCAGGATCTCGCGCCCGCCGAGGATGTTGCCGATCGACAGCTGCACGATGAGGTCGCGGTCGGCGATGGGCGTCGGGTTGCGCGCGCCCTGGAGCGGCGGGTCGAGGCCGATGACGGCCACGCCGCGGTTGGCGAGCGGCGTGGCGGCGGTGCGCAGGAAGCCCTCGTGGTCCTCGCCCAGGCCGTGGCCGTAGAGCACGATGGGAAAGCCGCTCTCGGGTGGCGCGCCAGGCGGGACGGTGAGCGTGACCGGGACGAGCATGGTGTGCGGCGTGGCCGGGCCGCCGTCGGTGTCGAGCGCGATGAGGCCCTCGCCGAACTCGGCGGTGTAGGGCGGCTCGCCCGAGAAGCCTTCGACGATGGCGAGCTTGCCCTGGTATTTGTCATATCCGTCGCTGCTGCCGATGTAGGCCCACTCGGTCGCGGCGGGCACCGGCTCGGCGCGCACCCAGTCGGCCAGCGCGCGCAGGTCGGCCATCGGGTCGGAGGTGCGCCAGACCGACGCGGCGACGACGTCCTCGTCGGTGAGGCCGAGCGCGGGCAGCGCCGGGCGCACGGCGTCGCGCGCGGCGTCCGCGTCGGGGCCGGTGGGCGCGTGGAGCGGCGCGCCGCCGACGGCGTGGACCTTGGTCGTGATGATGGCCGCGACGCGCGTGGCGGTGGGCGGGGGCAGCTGGTAGTCGGGGTGGATGGCGAGCGTCAGCGGCGGCCAGTAGCCGCCGCCGTCGGCGTTGAACTCGGCATGCGCGGCGAGGCGGACGCCGCGGTCGAGGTCGACCAGCATGACCGCGCCGTCCTCGTCGAGCGAGCTCTGGACGATGCCGACGGTCAGCCCGAAGTAGGCCGACGACAGCGGCGAGTAGCCGGGCGAGCCGGCCTCGACCGCGCGCAGCGCCTTGTCGAGGAGGTCGACCACGGCGAGGTCGGTGCGGAACGCGGTCATGTCGGGGGCGCCGCGCGCGTTGACGCGGCGCTCGCTCGGCCAGGGGTAGGCGAAGAAGTCGCTCGGGCCGACCGCCGACAGATCCCAGCGGAACGAGCCCGGGTCGGACGGCGTCGTGTCGACGTCGGGCGCGGCATCGGGGGCGGTCGCGCCATCGGCGTCGGGCGCGTCGTCGGCGGTGGTCGCGTCGGCCGTGTCGGCCGCGGTCGCGTCGGCGGCGTCGGCCGCGTCGACGTGGGTCGCGTCGTCGCCGCAGGCGCCGACGCCGAAGCAGAGGAGCAGCGCGAGGTGGGGCGTCTTCATGCGCGCGACTGTCCTACAATCGCCGCTTGCTGGCCAGCCGCGGCGGGCCGCGCCGCGACGCGTCAGGGCGCGCAGCAGCGGATGCCGGCCATCGAGTCGCGCCGGACCTGGCGCTCGGCGGTGCAGGGCTCGGCCGGGGTGGTGCCGCGCGTCTTGCAGGTGTCGCCCGACG
Organism: Myxococcota bacterium; assembly: GCA_046351155.1. Classification (GTDB taxonomy): domain Bacteria; phylum Myxococcota_A; class UBA9042; order PHBI01; family PHBI01; genus JAXLYZ01. The sequence continues at coordinate 257,124 of JAXLYZ010000008.1, read as the reverse complement.
CGCTGGCGCCGCTGCCGTCGCTGCAGGCGTCGAGCCACTCGCCGACGCCGCCGATCAGGTCCCACACCCCGGTGAAGCCCACAACCGTGGTTGTGCATCCCGGGCTCGAGGCCACGTCGCGCTTGGTGTCGTTGCTGCAGCGGCCGGCCTCGAAGGTGTTGCCGTAGGGGTAGGCCAGCGTGCCGCCCGCGCTGCAGGCGCCGTACCACGCGTCGGTCGGGCACAGGTGCTTGCCGGCATATTGGCAATAGGCGGCGGCGTCGCAGTAGTCGACCTGCACCGCGCGCTGCGGCGAGGCGAACCAGGGCCAGTCGGCCGACTGGAAGGAGGTGTTCCAGGCGCACTTGGCCGGCTGCAGCGACGGGTCGGGGTGCGTCTGCAGGAAGGCGATGTACTCGGCGCGCGTGACCTCGGTGGCGTCGATGTGGAGCGGCGGCGGGCCGACCGCGACCGAGGCCGCCGGCGCCGCCGGGGCGACCAGCGCGCGGCAGAACGGCGGGTCGCGGTTGTCGTCGCCGGTCGAGCACACCTCGAGCCCGTCCTTGCAGTCGGTGTCGAGGCTCGCCGAGGTGGCGCCGCCGCAGGTGGCGTAGATGTCGCCGCCCTGGCAGGCGCGCACGCAGTCGTCGCAGCGCGCCTGGTCGCCGCTCGCCTTGCACTCGCCGTGGCCGCAGTGCGCCAGCTCGTTCCAGCCCGGGCCGCCCTGGTCGCACACCTCGACCACGTCGCCGTGGCAGCGCTCGACGCCGGTCGCGCACGAGCCCCAGCCGTCGCCGTCGGCGTCGCTCTCGTCGTTCGAGACGCAGGCCCCGCCGATGCACAGATCGGCCGTGTGCGGGCAGTCGCCGGCGTCGCCGCACGCCTGCCGCGGCGTGTCGTCGGGGCCGCACACGAGGCCGTTCGCGAGCTCGGCGCAGCTCGACTCGGTCGACAGGCGACAGGTGCCGGCGCCGTCGAGCACGAGGCACACCGAGCCCGGGCACTCGCTCGAGGCCAGGCAGGCGCGGCGGCACACGTCGTCGCCGCCGCACACCTCGCCGGCACCGCAGTCGGCGTCGCCGGCGCAGCTCTTGCCGGCGCGCCCGGGGCGGACCTCGGGCCAGGCGTCGCGGTCGAAGGCGAGGCCGAGCGAGTCGCAGGTGAAGTCGTCGATCGGCCCGCCGCCAGCCGTCTCGACCGCGGCCACGCGCTCGAGCGTGAGGTGCGCCTGGGCGCCGGCCAGCTTCAGGGCGGGCGTCATCTGCCCGCCGGCGAAGCGGTCGACGCCGGTCTCGAGCACCTTGCCCTGGCCGGCCTCGAAGAAGAACGCGTGCGCCGCCAGCGACAGGTCGGGGCGCGACTCGACCTCGAAGACGAGGTGGGTCGGCGCCGTGTGGAAGGACATCTCGGCGTTGGAGCCGGTGGGGAACGACTCGACCGAGAGCACGGCGCCGCCCGGCTGCGCGACCAGCGTCACGACGGTGCCCTCGGGGGCGGTGACGACCAGGTCGAAGCGACCGTCGGGGCCCAGCACCAGCTCGGGGAAGTCGAGGCGCATGACGAAGCCCGAGCCGGGCGTGGCGCCGACCAGCGAGCGCACCTCGACCTCGCCGCCCGCGCCCGGGGTCATGATGAGCTGGCCGGCGACGATGCGCACGCGCGTGCCGAGATCGGCGTCGACGAGCGGTCGCCAGTTGGTCGGGCAGCCGCCGGTCGATACGTCCGGGCGCGCGTCGCGCGTCTCGCGCGTGTCGACGTCGACCTCGCCGGTGACCGAGTCGCACGCCGTCCAAGCGACGGCGAGACAGACGAGCGAACACCCTGCGCGTCGTGCTCCGATCTGCATGCCCCTCCTGCGATCTCCCTACGTGAGGATAGAAGAGGATGCCGCGCGAGTCACGCCGACGCCCGCATGCGCTGAAACGCCAGCGCGATCGCGCGCCGGGAACGCGCGCTCGTCGATCGCGCTAGCGCTCGCGCCGCGGCAGGCGCTGGCGCGCGGGCGCGTCGGAGCCCTTGCGGTAGCGCTCGCGCAGGTAGCCGAGGCTCTGGCGCGCGCGCTCGAGCTGCGCCTGCTCGTAGGTCTCGCGCGCGCGCAGGAGCTCGACGTCGCGCGCCAGGCGATAGGGGTTCCGCCGCGCCTTGCGCTCGGCGCGGCGCAGGCGGGCGCGCTGGATGCCCGGCAGGATCACGCGCTCGACCAGCCCGAGGAAGCGGCCGCCGATGGCCAGCGCCAGGCGGATGAGGAAGAGCATGATCTTCGGCGGGCGGCCGTGGCGCCAGCGCGGATCGTACTCCATCGGCGCGCCCGCATACGCGTCGGCCGGCATGGGCGGCGCGGGTGTCGGGGCCGGCTGCGCGGGTACGGTGGCCGGGCGCGTCAGCGACGCCGGCACGCGCGCCTTGGCCATCAGCGTGCGCGCGGCCTGCGCCGACTGCGGCCGATCGGCCGGGTCGGGCGCGGTCAGCGCCAGGATGAGCTCGCGCAGGCGGCCGTCGGGCACGAGCCGCTCGAGGTCGAGGCGGAGCCCCTTCCGCGGCAGGCTGGCCGCGTCGATGCCGGTCGCCAGCGCGGCCAGCGTCATGCCCAGCGAGTAGAGGTCGGTGGCGGCGGTGGCCTCGCCGTGGAGCTGCTCGGGCGCGAGGTAGCCGAAGGTGCCGACCATGGTCGAGCCGCCGTCGGGCCGGAGCGCCGTGCGCACGCTGCCGAAGTCGACGAGCGCCACCCAGCCGTCGGGACCGACCACCAGGTTGGCCGGCTTGAGATCGCGGTGCACGACCGGCGGCAGGCGCGAGTGCAGGTACTCGAGCACCGCCAGGATCTGCAGCGCCAGGTCTTCGAGCGTCGCCTGATCCAGCGGCCGCCCGGCCTTCACCGCGTCGCTCAGCGGCTCGCCCGGCGCCATGTCCATGGCCAGCCACAGCGTGCCGTCGCCCGACTCGCCGCTGTCGACGAAGCGCGGGATCGACGGGTGCTCGAGCGCGCGCAGCGTCTCGCACTCGCGCACGAACAGGTCGTGCGCCTTCCAGCCGTCGGCCTCGGCCAGCCGGAAGCGCTTCAGCGCGACGACGCGCCCGGTCTCGGCGTGGTGGGCGCGGAACGTCGTCCCCTGGCCCCCACGACCGAGCGGCGCCTCGATGACCCACGGGCCGGTGTCGCTCACAAGCGCCGCCACCATGCGGACCGCCGGCGCGGGCGTCAAGCCGCGGCTCGCCGCTGCGTCGCGCCGCCGCGTCGCGCCCGGCGCCGCGGCGCGCGCTCTCGACATGGCCGCTCCGAACCCGTACCGTCCCTCATTAGATGGCTCGCGCTCATTGGCGGTGGTGGACGTTGTTCGTGGCGGTCGTCGCGGTGGCCTCGGTCCACGCGCAGCCGTTCGAGGACGTCTCCGGCGCCTACGGGCTCCCGACCCAGGTCTTCCCGGCGGGCGGCGACAGCCTCATCGCCGCCGCCAGCTTCGCCGACCTCGACGGCGACGGCGACCTCGACATGGTGCGGAGCGGCGGCAGCGCCCCGCCGCGCCTCTACCGTCGCACCAGCGCGCTCGGCGTCTTCGCGCCCGACGACGTGGCCTTCGCCGGCGCCGCCCAGGGGCTCACCAACACGCGCGGCCACCTGCTCTTCGACATGGACGGCGACGGCGATCGCGACGTCCTGTTCGTGCGCGACGGCGTCAGCGTGCTCTTCGAGAACCGCGGCGGCGCCTTCGTCGACGTCACCCAGTCGCACTTCCCGAGCATCGTCGGATGGGCCAACAGCGCGGCCGCGGGCGACCTCGACGGCGACGGCGACCTCGACCTGGTGGTGGCGCGCTACATCGACCGCGTCGAGTTCCCGATGCACCACTGCCTCGACAACCTGGTGCTCGAGAACGACGGCGCCGGGCGCTTCGTCGACCGCTCGCACGACGCCGGCTTCGACCAGGTGCGCGGCTGCTCGTTCATGTCGGCGCTGGCCGACATCGACGGCGACCTCGACCTCGACGTGGTGGTCATCAACGACTTCGCGCGCTTCCGCGGCGGCCAGGAGCTGTGGATCAACGACGGCGACTTCCACTTCCACGAGACCGCCGCCGCGGTCGGCTTCGTGGCGCCGGTCTACGGCATGGGCGTGGCGCTGGGCGACGCCGATCAGGACGGCCGCTGGGACGCCGTCGTCACCGACATCGGCGAGCCGGTGGCCTTCGAGCGCCAGCCCGACGGCGCCTTCGTCGACGCCATGGCGGCGCGCCGCCTGGCGCTGCGCTTCGCCGCCGACCTGCACCAGGTGACCTGGACGGCGGCCTGGGAGGACTTCGACGCCGACGGCTACCTCGACCTGGTGATGGCCAGCGGACAGCTGCCGGCCGCCGCCTTCATCGGCAACAGCTCGATCCAGAGGTCGGTGCTGCTCCGCGGCAGCGCCAGCGGCGCGCTGGTCGAGGTGCCCGCCGACGGCGGCTTCGCCGACCTCGACCACAGCGCGCGCGACGTCCACTTCGAGGACATCGACCAGGACGGGCGCCTCGAGATCGTGCTGGCCCACGTCAACTCGCGCGTCGCCGTCTATCGCAACACCCACTCGACGCCGGTCGGCACGCTGACCACGCTCGAGCTGGTGCCGAGCGCGACCGGCGCGGGGGCCGCCGGTGCCCAGGTGCGCGCCACCGCCTGCGGCATCCAGCGCAGCCGCTGGGTGGTGGGCGGCGCCGCGTACGGCAGCGCCGATCGCGGCATCGTGCGCCTGGCCTGGCCCATGCCCTGCGGCGGCGACGGCCAGGCGGTGAGCGCCGTCATCCGCTGGCCGAGCGGCTTCGAGCAGAGCGTCGACACCACCACCGGCGCCACGCTGCGGGTGGTCGAGCCGTCGTGGCTCCACGTCGAGCCCGACGCCATCACCGTCGATTTCGCCAATCGCCGCACGAATGTGACAAATGTCAAATTCGCGGCGACGGGCCTGGTGGTGGAGCCGGCCATCGAGGTCGCGCCCGGGCGCTGGCGCTCGGCCTTCAGCTGGGACGGCGACGCCGAGCGCGCGCGCTTCGACATCACCGTCGACGGCCAGCTCTGGGGCGCGCACCCGCGCGTGTCGCGCGCGGTCGGGCCGCCGGTGTTCTTCGATCCGCCGTCGGTGCCGGTCGGCCACACCTTCGTGGTGTCGACCGCGCCCGACGCCGACATCGCCTGGGATGGCCACGTCGTCTCGGCCGACGCCAACGGGCGCGCCATCCTGACGGCGCCTTCCTCGCTCGGCGACGCGCCGCTCGAGGTCACCGCCGACGGCGCCACCACCGTGCGCTCGGTGCCGGTCGTGGCGCGCGCCGAGCGCTCGCGCTCGGAGCTCATCGCGCGCGACCTGCACATCCTCTCGACCATGGTGTCGACCACCACGGTGCGCCTGCGCGCGCGCCTGCTCGACGCCAACGGCGCGCCTGCGGACATGCTGCCGTCGAGCTTCTCGCTGGCCGTCGACGGCGTCGAGCAGGCGGCCGACGACACCACGCGCGAGAACGACTGGTGGACGCTGCGCATCGCGCAGTCGAAGCTGAAGGACGGCACCGATCTGCAGGTCCTCATCGACGGCGAGCCGTGGTTCGAGTCGCAGGAGGTGGCGCAGCTCACGAACCCGACCGACGTGGCGGCGCTGGTCGACCCGGAGCGCTCGGGCTGCTGGCTGTCCGAGCCGCGGCTGTGGGCGGGCGGCGATCGCGGCACGGTGCTGGGCCTGCTCTACGACACCCACGGCACGCGCCTCCCCGACTTCGGCATCCAACCGGTGTGGACCTCGTTCGGCGTGACGCTGCCGTCCGATGGCGGGCAGCAGCTCGGCACGCTGGCCTACACCGCCAGCGTCGCGCCCGGCGCCACCAGCGGCTCGGTGCAGCTCGGCTTCGCCAACCAGCCCGAGCTCGTCAGCTGCACCATCCCGGTCGGTCCGCGGCCGGCCTTCGACCCGGCCACTCGGGCCACGCTGGTCACGCTGAGCCAGGCCGCGCCGACGCTCGGCGTCGCGGCGCCCTGGCGCGTCATCCCGCTCAGCGTGTCGGGCCGCGGCATCGGCGGCGGCGTCGACGTCGAGCTCGCGGTCGACGGCGGCGATGTCGTCAGCGGCCCGAGCTACACCGGCCTCGGTCACTACGACGCCAGCATCGTGCCGACCGCGCTGACGATGACCGTGCGCGCGCTCGAGGGCACGCGCGAGATCGCGCGCGTGCAGGTCGCCGTCGTCGACCCGGGCGCGGTCGAGCCCGGCCCCGAGCCGACGCCCGAGGAGAGCCCGGAGGCGGTCGACGACGTCGCGGTCGAGAGCGACACCGCGCCCGCCGACGACACGACCGACGACGCGATGAGCGACGACGCCGGCGTCGACGCGACCGCCGAGGACGGGACATCCGACGACGCGGTGGGCGGCGACCCCGACGCGACGAGCGGCGCCGACGCGGTCGACGGTGGCGACAGCGCCGACGCGCCGGACAGCGCGCCCGCGGTCGAGGGCGACGGCGCCGCGTCGGACGCGAGCGACGCGGCCGTGGAGCCGGCCGATGGCGGCGACGCGGGCGACGTCGGCCCGGGCTCGGACGCCGAGGGCGACGCCGACGCCGGCGCGGTCGAGCGCGCCGAGACGCGCCGCGCCAGCGACGACGGCTGCGGCGGCGGCGGCCCGGGTCGAGGGCTCGCCGTCGCGCTGCTCGCGCTCGCCTATTTGGCGAGGCGGTCGATGCGGCGCTGCAGGTAGGGCGAGAACCAGCCCTTGTACTTGGCCTGCACGTCGGGGCGGCGCCAGTCGTCGCCGCGCACGGTGCCGCGGCAGCTCGGCGTGCCACAGGCGCACTGGAACTCGTCATAGTCGGACGAGTCGGTGGTGGCGTAGTCGAAGCAGATCTCCTCGCCCGGCTCGATGTCGCGCATGGCGCAGAGCGCGATCTGCCCCTGCAGGCCGGCGTTCGGCTCGCACGAGTGGTTGGCGTAGTCGGCCGGCTCGGGGTCGCGGTGCGGCACGATGTAGAGGCCTTCCTCGACCTGCACGGCGTGGATCTGCTGCACCGGCGTGCACTTCTCGAGCTGCTCGCGGTTCAGGATGTCGCCGCCCCAGCAGCACAGGAGATCGCCCTTCTTGAAGGCCTTCACGGCGTAGATGCCCTTGCCCTTGGCGGGCACGCGCTCTTCGGTGACGAGGCCTTCGGCGAAGTAGTGGGTCTGTCGGTCTGCCATTTTGTTGGTTCTCTCCAATGAAGACGTGCGGCTAATTGCCGCGGGCGAGTTTGTCACTTGCCAGGCGAATGGCCAGCTCGCGCGCCACCTTGGCGGCGTAGACGCTGGAGGCGAGGGTCGGGTCGAGCACCGGCGACAGCTCGACCACGTCGGCGGCGACGATGCGCGGCGGGATGGCGGCGAGCAGCGCGGCGAAGTCGGGCCACCAGATGCCGCCCGGCTCGGGCGTGCCGGTGCCGGGCAGGCAGCCCGGGTCGAAGGCGTCGAGGTCGACGGTGACGTAGATGGGGCGCTCGCCGCGGTCGGCGATGCACTGGGCCAGCTCGGCCACCATCTGCGCGGTCGGGCCGGGGCGCACCAGGCGCTTGGCCTCGCGCATGGCGGCGAACTCCTCGCGCGTGCCGGAGCGGATGCCGATCTGCACGAGGCGTCCGGGGCCGACGATCTCCATGCAGCGCGTCATCGTACAAGCGTGGTTGTGGATCTGGCCGAGGTAGCTCTCGCGCATGTCGGCGTGGGCGTCGAACTGCACCAGCAGGAGCTCGGGGTAGCGGGCGGCGACGGCCTGGACCGCGCCCGTGGAGACCGAGTGCTCGCCGCCCAGCATGAGCGGGGTGAGGCCGAGCTCGAGCAGGCGGCGCGTGGCGTGCTCGACGCGCTCGACCATGGGCGTCGGCGGTCCCATCGGCACCTCGAGGTTGCCGAGGTCGCAGTAGCCGATGTCGGCCAGGTCCTTGTCCTGGTCGGGCGAGTAGCTCTCGAGCACGATCGACGCGGTGCGGAGCGAGTCGGGCCCGAAGCGGGTGCCGGGGCGGAACGAGGTGGTGCCGTCGAAGGGCACGCCGTACATGGCGATGTCGCCGGGCTCGGGCTCGCGCCGCGACTCGAGGTACTTCGGCCCGTGGGTGTCGAAGGGCAGCTCGGCCACGGCCTCGGCGAGGTCGATGGAGGTGTCGTCGGTCATGGCTTTCCTGGCTGGGCGCGCGCCACGTCGATGGTCTCGGCCAGCGCGCGCAGCACGTGGGTCGGGACGGCGAAGGCGCCGCGGTGGATGTCGCGGTTCCAGTACCTGGCGTCGGCCTCGATGCGCGCGGCGCGCTCGGGGTTCACGGCGAAGCGGTCGACGCCGCCCGTGGCGGCCCAGGTCCAGGACCACGAGCCGGTCGGGTAGAGCGGGACGGTGCCATAGAGAGGATGGGCGGCGCCGAAGACGTTGCGGATGGTGCGGATCATGTCGAGGTGGACGTCGAGGTGGGCGATGGGCGACTCGGACTGGGTGATGAAGACGGCGCGCTCGCCCATGACGCGCTTGCAGCCGCGGTAGAAGTCCTCGTTGAAGAGGCCGACGGCGGGGCCGGTCGGGTCGGAGCCGTCGACGATGACGACGTCGTAGGGCAGGCCGTCGGGGAGGGCGGCCTCCTTCACGAAGGCGATGCCGTCGCCGATGGTGACGTGGAGGCGCGGGTCCTCCCAGGCCGAGCCGATGTGGCGGAGCCAGGCCTTGGACGCCTCGACGACCATGCCGTCGATCTCGACCAGGTCGACGCGCCTCACCTCGGGGTGGCGCAGGACCTCGCGCACGGTGCCGCCGTCGCCGCCGCCGATGACGAGCACGCGCTCGAGCTTCGGCACCACAGCGCACGTCGTGTGGGCGATGAGCTCGTGGTAGATGTACTCGTCGCGCTCGGAGGTCATCCACAGGTCGTCGAGGAGCAGCGCGCGCCCGAAGGCGGCGGTCTCGACGACGGCGACCTTCTGGAAGTCGCTCGTGCCCATGAACAGCGTGCGCTCGACCTTCAGGCCGAAGCGCATCGCGTCGTCGTGGACCTCGTCGTACCAGAGCGCCATGGCCGCCTCCTCGCCCGATGAAAGGCCGGCGACTCATACGTGCAGCCGCCCTGCAGTTCAACCGTCGAGGACCCGAGGCCGCGTGCGCCGTAACGGCGTTGTGGCTCACCGATGAGCTACAAGATCCGTTGTGGCTCACTTTGGGGCCAAAAGTGAGCTGCAACGGCCGTTGGGGACCATCCGTTAGCTGCTACCGAATACCTGCCGGCCTTCCGCGATGTTCATCAGCTCCGTGAAGGCCAGCACCGCCGGGCGCCGCCCTCGGCCTTCGACCATGAGGCGCAGCACGCCATCGTTTCGGAGCACCGTGAGCAAGCGCTTGGCGGTCGAGCTCGGGATGTCGGCGCTCTCGAAGAAGTCGGTCGCTTTGAAGATCGGGCGCGAGAAGATCCAATCCAAGGCCTTGATCCCGAACTGCGAGCGTGTCGTCGCCGTGACCCGGACCTTCATCGCCGCGTAGAGGTCCAAGATGGCCTTGGTCTTGACTGCGTTGTCTTCGGCCTGCGTCCTCACGCCTTCCAAGAAGAAGCGACACCATCCGGTCCAGTCGCCATCGCGCGAAACACCAAGCAGCTTGTCGTAGTACGCGTCGCGCCGCGCCTCGAAGAACGCGCTGATATAGAACATCGGTCGCTGGATGAGCTTGTCCTGCCACAGGAACAAGGGGACCAACATGCGACCGAGCCGCCCGTTGCCGTCGAGGAACGGGTGCAGCGCTTCGAACTCCGCGTGTAGGAGCGCCAGCTTGACGAGGTGGTCGGGCTGCGGCGCGTGGGCGTATCGCTCCCACACACTCATCGCTTCGGGCAACTTGGCCGCGCTGATCGGAACGAAGCGCGCATCGTCCTCCCCGCAGCCGGGTGGTCCGATCCAATTGGGCACGCGCCGATACTCCCCCGGCGACTTGTTCTGCCCACGAACCCCTCGCAGCAGCACCTTGTGAGCCTCACGCACGACGCGTTGTGACAGCGGCAGGCGCGCGAGCAGGCTCTCGGCCTCGTACATCGCGGCCCGATAGTTGAGCACCTCGTCGATGTCGTCCCGGCGCTCAGGCGACTCCGCGCCACCGCCAGCCTCGAACGCCAGCACCTCACCCATCGTCGCTTGGGTCCCTTCGATGCGCGACGACAGCACCGCTTCCTGGGTGGTCAGCGGTGACAGCAGCACACCCGGATTCGGGATCGCCGTGAGCATGCCGTCATAGCGCGCGACGGCGGCGGCGGCCGGACCGATGAGCGGGATCAACGCCGGCCAGTCCAGCGTCGCTGGCGGGAACCCTCCTTCGTGATAGCGGACGGGCGGCATGACCTCAGCCGCCCATCGCGCGCGCATCGGCGGTGCCGTTCACGCGCTTCACCAGCTCGATGATCTTGTCCGCCTGAGGAGCGTCGAACACGTCATCCAATCCGAGTGGGCTCACCTCGGTGAAGGGAGGCTCGTAGAGTCGTCCGGTCTCCATCGTTCCGTGGACGGTGAGCTGGTCGACGATGAGGTCGATGAACCGGAGCTGGCGTGACGTCAGCGTCGTGCCTTCGATGACCTCGGCGAAGACTCCCTTGGCGGCAGCACGATCGAGGCCTACCAAGCGGCGGATGAAGAGCGGAAGCGAGAGTCCTTCCGAGATCCGCTCGAAGCGCTCCGCGGACTCGGCAGCATCGGTCGTCATCACCAGCTCATGGAGCGCGTCGAGGTCCGTCGGGGTCAGCGGCTTCGCCGTCCGGAGCTTGTGGATCACCACGTGGCTCTGGTGCTCCCGGATGAACCCTTCGACCTTGCGTCGATACTGTCGCAGGTCGTCGGGTGCGCTCAGCTCGACATCGACCTCCCGTGTCGGCTCCAACGTATCGGTGACGGTGATGATCGTGTGCCCGAGGTGCTCCTTGTCCACGAACTGGATCAGCAGTCGCAGCGCCTTTCTCACCTGCTCGAGCCGAAACAGCGTCACCGAGTCCCAGAACGCCTGCCCGCGCACCTTCTCGATGGTCTCCATCTGCGCGGCCACCATGGGCAGCGACTTCTTTTCGACGAGACCCTCCATGAGCTCGATCATGGCTTCCTGATCCCGCTCGTACGCTCGCGCGGGCGAGAGCACCCCGACCTGGAGCCGCAGCACCAGCAGGTCGAACGACCGCGCCGACGGATGCTCGCCGTCGCCATATCCCGTCGGCAGCGCGCCGAGCGCTTCGATGTCGTGGGGATCGACCTGCCCATCCCAAGGCTGGCGCTCGCTCATGGCCTCTACGCGCTTGCGCTCCTTCCGGACGATCGGGCTCGTCAGGTCCATCGCGCGCACCTGTGCGTGGAGGTCATCGCGCCAACCCTTCACCAGCGGCTCGCGCTCCTCGGGTGGCGCGCGCAAGAGCGCCGTGTCGTGGGCAGCTTTGTCCGAGGCCGTGTGCGGCGTCTTAGCCGCGAGCCCGGCGACGAGCGTGCTCGCGTCCCAGCGCGCATGGAAGAGCCGCTCGGTCAGCGACTTCGGCACCGGATCGGCGGACTTGTTGAGCGGGTCGCCGAACCAGTCGAAGTTGCCGCACGGATCGAACACCAGGAAGTGCTGCTTGTCGCACCCTGGTCCGAGGAGGTCCTTGCACTTGCGCGTGCCGCGCCCGACCATCTGCAGGAACTTCACGCGCGACATGACGGGCTTGAAGAAGAGCAGGTTGACGACCTCGGGCACGTCGACGCCGGTGTCCAGCATGTCGACGCTCACCGCGATCTGCGGCAGCTTGGCCGGGTTGGAGAAGTCGTCGAGCAAGGTCTGCGCGCGCGGGTCGTGACTGTCGATGACGCGCGCGAAGCGCCCTTTGAGGTGCGGATAGAGAATGTCGAAGCGCTCGACGATGAACTCCGCGTGTCGGTGGTTCCGCGCGAAGACGATGGTCTTGCCGAGCACCTCGCCGTCCTGGATCTTCACGCCTTCGTTCATCAGGACCTGCACGATCTTGTCGACCGTGTCGGTATTGAAGAGCCATCGGTTGAGCGCATTCCCGTCGATGACCGCTGGCATGGTGTCCGTCGTGGGGTCGTAGAACGCGTCCTCGTACGCGGCCTTGTCGTCGTCGGAGAGGTCGGCCCAGCGGATCCCCTGACGCATGAACTTCGAGGGGACGTCGCGTCCTTGGTGCTTCACGAGGTGACCGTCCGCGACGGCATCGGCGAGCTCATAGGCGAAAACGGGCACGCCCGTCTCGAGCTCGAAGAGGCCATAGGTGTCGCGGTGGATCTCGCTCCGAGGCGTCGCGGTGAGCCCGACGAGAAGCCCGTCGAACCAGTCGAACAGGAAGCCGAAGCGCTTGTAGACCGAGCGGTGCGCCTCGTCGACGATCACCAGATCGAAGAACCCCGGCCCAAAGCGTCGGTCCCCACCGTCGAGCGCCTCGACCAGGCGGATCATCGTATGGTGGGTCGAGACGTACACCGTGCCGCGCGCCGTCTTGTCCTCGGTGAGATCGACCGTCGTCTGATCGGCCAGGAACTGCCTGAAGGCGCGCCGCGCCTGCGTGACGAGCGGCCCGCGGTCGGCGAGGAAGAGCACGCGCTTCACCCAACCGGCATCGAGAAGGAGCTTCACGAGCGCGATCGAGACGCGGGTCTTGCCGGTGCCGGTGGCCATGACGAGCAGCGCCTTGCGATGGCCTTGCTCGAAGTGCTCGCAGACCTTTCGGATGGCCTCGGTCTGATAGGTTCGCTCGACGATGCGGCTCTGGATCGGCATCGACCTCGGCGCGTGCTGATTGAGCTGGCGCTGGTGGTACCACTCCAGCTCCTCCCGCCGTCGGAAGCCCTCGACCGGACGCGGCGGCGACACCTGATCCCAGAAGGTGTGCTCGTAGCCATTCGAGCAGTAGATCACGGGCCGCAAGCCGAACTCGGCCTCGAGCGCCGCGGCATAGAGGCGCGCCTGCTCGAGCCCGTTCTTCTGGCTCACACGCGTGCGCTTGGTCTCGACGACCGCGAGCGGCAGGCCGTCGGCTCCCCACAAGACGTAGTCGACGTAGCCCCGACCGCTCGGAGTCGGCTGATCCCCGACCGGGAACTCGGTGTCGCGCCCCGGCTCGGCGAGCGGCCAGCCGGCTTCGCGCAGGAGCAGGTCGACGAACAGCTCGCGCGTCGCCGCCTCGTTGTAGTCGTGGTCGTCGGGGCGGGATTGGTTCTTCTGCTTGAGCGCCACAAGCTCAGCCTTGAGGCGCTTGATCTCCGCTTCGGTATCTTGCTCCGCGGCCTGCTTGGCGAGGCGGGCGGCGGCCTCGCGCTCCAGCGCCTGGTCGCGCTCGGCCACCAGCGCTTGGACTTGCGCCAGCGTCAGATCGGCGAGGTCACCGGCTCGGGGCGCCGGGACGAGGGTCGGGTCCCACGGGCGCGGGTGGTCGAGGCTCGTCGGGCGCGTAGGTGCGGGAGATCCAGTAGAGGACGTGGAACAGGTCTTCGAGTGCGCGCAGCGCGTCGCGCTCGGGCACCGAGCGGGCCTCGTGGGCGGCGTGGTTGCCGAGCGTGTAGATGCCGCGCGCCTTGGCGAAGACCGGCGCCGAGAGGTTCTCGCGGAAGCTCTGCGCATGCAGCATGGCGCCGAGCTTGTCCTCGTAAGGTCGCTCCAGCGCGCGGTCGTGGGCGTAGAGCCAGTGGCACATGCGCTCAAGCACGAAGCGGCTCTGGATGGCCGCGGCCCGCGGCGCGTGTCGCGCCAGCCGCTCGGCCTCGATGGCGTCCTGCCGGAGGTCGGCGAGCACGAGCGACAGGAAGTCGAAGTTCGACGGCATCGGCGGCTCCGGCTCAGGCACCGAAGAACTGGTGCGACAGGCTCCGGTAGAGGGCTTCGGCCTCTGCAAGCGAGGCGGTCAGCTTGGACTTCAGCGCGCGAATCTGAGTCAGGGTCTCGACGAAGCGTTGCTGAAGCTCGAGTGGCGGGATGATGATCTCAAGGCGCCGAATGACGCTCAGGTTGAGATACTTCTGGTTCGTGCCGGCCTCGAAGCGGCGTAGGTATCGCTGATAGTCGGACGAGATGATCTGACTCGACACGAAGTCCGGCAGCACCTTTTCTGGCAACCTTACGCGCACGGTTCCTGAGGCTGACAGGACCGATGGGCCGGCCAGCTCAGGCATCACGCACACGCGTCCGATCGTGCCTTTGATGGTCAGCAGTAGGTCGCCGGCCCGGACCTCGCTTCGGTCGATCTCGCGAAATTTGTCCGGCGTGATGTACTTGAACTCCGCACCGTCGAATTCGTTTTCCCGTACGTTCGCGTTGCGAATGACGCGTACGCCAGACTCAACATAACATTCGGGCTTGAGTGACGATCCAAACGGACCGTCGACAATATCGGCATCCCCACAGATCTCCCCAATTGATCGCACCTCGTGCCGGTGGGGATTCGAGACCGGGTCGCCAAAGTGCTCGATGAAGGTGCTTCGATTTAGGGCGCGGCAGCCTTGGACACCCTCACGCGCTTTTCTGACGAGAGTGCTGGCCCCGTCCATCGCCCTCACAATTCTCTCCTGCTCATCGCGGTTTGGAACGGCGATCGGCAGTCGCCGAAGCTGACCTGTATTCAGCGTTGCGCCCTTCACCGCGCGTTCTGACACGCGTGAAAATGGCGCGTGTTGAATTGCCCAGAAGAGGTATGGGCGGGAAATATTGGCTGTGTCCTTAATCTCGAGGGCTGCGATGGCCTCGTTCGTGTACATGGGGCGTCCCAGAATCGCGGCCTTGCCAAGCGTAAGCTTGAAGCTGACCACGACCGTGCCTTCGGGTATCAGCATGCACCGGCACTCATCGATGCCGGCTTGGGTAATGCCTTCGCTGGTTGACGTGACCACCGCACTCTTCAGGTCGGAGATTGCCAGCCACGGCGCGTCCCCTCCCCAATATCGCGCCTCGGATCGTGATGGCGTACGCCCGATACGGATGTCGCAGAGTTCACCTAAGGGAACCTCGGTCATCGTAGCACCTCGCGTAGCGCTGCGATGGCGGTGGCGCACTCCTCCTGCAGGGCTTCGAGCCGATCGAGCAATTCGGCAGATGACAGCTCCGCGCGCCTTTCCACCACGGCCTGTCGATATCGAGCAACGGAGAGGTTGTAGTCACCTGCGACGATGTCAGCCTTCGCCACGAAGAACGCCTTCCTCGACCGATCCTCAGTCTTCCTCTCGAACCGCGCGATCCATTCGCCAATTACGTCGGGGATATCATCTTCTGGAATCTCTTTGCGCTTGTCGTCGAGCGAAAACCCGTCGGCCTCCATGTCGTAGAACCAGATGTTCTCGGTGCCGCCCGCGCCGGTCTTCGTGAAAAGTAGAACGGCGGTTGATACCCCGGCGTAGGGCCTGAAGACGCCAGCGGGCATCGAGACAACGCCCTCCAAGAGATGCTCCTCGACCAAGGTCTTCCGAATCTTCATGTGGGCGTTGGTCGAACCGAAGAGCACGCCGTCAGGCACGATCACGGCGCAGCGCCCACCGACCTTGAGCGCCCGCAGCATCTCCGCGACGAAGAGCAACTCGGTCTTCGCGCCGGGTCCTTTCTTCTCCTTGCCGAGGTCCTGCGCGTCGCTCTTGGTCGGCCGCTTGGCCTTCTTGTTCACCGACATGCCGAGGTCCTTCAGCAGGACCTCGGACACGCCGTCCATGTCGATCGAACCTTTGAACGGTGGGTTCGCGAGGATCAGCGAATAGCGATCGACCACGCCGGCCTGCTCGGTCGACAGCGCATCAACGTGCTCGATGACCGGGGACTCGATGCCATGCAGCAGTAGATTCATCGTGCCGATGCGCAGCATCGTCCCGTCGAAGTCGAAGCCGGCGAACATCGGGCCGCGGTAGCGGGCGTAGCGCGGATCGGAGTAGAGCCGATCGCCCAGCGTCTCGCGCAGGTGATCGGCGACCCCGACGAGGAAGCCGGCCGTGCCGCACGCTGGGTCCAGGATGGTGTCGTCGAGCGTCGGAGCCCGCAGCTTCACCATCATCCGGATGATGTGCCGGGGGGTGCGGAACTGTCCGTTGGTGCCGGCCGTCGACAGCTTCGAGAGCATGTACTCATAGAGGTCGCCCTTCTGGTCCTGGTCGCGCCAGGGGAGCTCCTCGAGCTGCTCGATGGCCGACTGCAGAAGACCCGCCTTGGTGATGAGGAAGACCGCGTCTTTCATGTGGCGGGCGTACGGCGTGTCGGCCGCCGCGCCCTGCAGCGTCTTCAGGTGCTCGAATGCGCGGCCCGCGTTCTTCAGCAGCGTCTCGCCGGTCTGATGCCGGAGTCGCGACCAGCGCAGCTCGTCCGCGACTCCGGCGAAGCGGGACTTGAAGCTACCACCGCGGCGCGCCTTGGCCTCCCCCGCGAGCTCATCGTCGTCGAGCCGCTTCATGAAGATGAGGTAGGTCAGTTGCTCGATGACGGACAGCGGGTTTGCAATGCCGTTGCTGTGGAAGGTCAGCCACAAGCGGTCGACCTTGTTCTTGAGCTCGCCAGTAATCATGCAGGTCCCGGGGCTGGATTCGCCGGCTTGACCCTACGCGCGTGTGGGGCTGCCCTGCAACCCTCGTCGGCGCGGGTCATGACATGCGAAGGCGGAAGGGTTGTGCGACGCGAGCCTCACGCGGGTGGTGGTCGACGACGACGGCACACCTCTCGACGTCGGCCGCCACGAGGCTCGAAGTCGCGGACGATTCCGCCGGCCATCCGTCGCGCGCTGCACGTGCGCGACCGGGGCTGCCGATTCCCCGGCTGTGCTGACCGCCGCTGGCTCGACGCCCTCCACATCGAGCACGGGGCCGACGGCGGGCCGAGACGAGACCGCCGGCTCGACGTCATGCGCCGACTCGCGCTCGCACCGGCCCACGTCCCGCGCTTGCCCTCGCCGGTGGCCGAGCATAGCCTCGGAGCATGGACTACCGCGAGCGCATCACCATCGAACCCGGCAAGCGCGGCGGCAAGCCGTGTCTCCGCGGCCTGCGGATCACGGTCTACGACGTCCTCGACTACCTCGCCGGCGGGATGAGCGAGGACGAGATCCTCGCCGACTTCCCCGACCTCGAGCGGGCCGACATCCGCGCCGCGCTATCCTTTGCGGCCGACCGCGAGCGTCGGTCGATCGCCGACCCGGCCGCCTGACCGTCTTCGATGAAGCTCCTCTTCGACGAGAACCTCGCGCCCCGCCTGTGTCGGGACTCGGCCGACGTGTAGCCCGCGTCGACGCATGTGCAGGATGTCGGTCTGGCGAGCGCCGACGACGCGGCCGTCTGGGAGCTCGAGGCCCTCATTCGAGCGCGCAGCGCCGACGTCCACGCCTTCGGCGACGACGCCGACGCGGCCTTGCTCGTGCTCGCGAGGCTCGACCCCGTCCCTACGCCTCCTTCGGCCGACCCGACCGCCTGAGCCTCCAGGTCGTCCGCGACACCGACGGCATGGTGCGGCCAGAGGCACACCCGTACGCCGACGAAGCCGCCCTCGCGATGGCGGCGCCGCCTCCGCGCTGGTCCAGGTGGCCGAGTCCAGCGCGCCCTGATCGGCAGTCGCTGGGGTGGGGTTGCGCGGAGAACGCGACGGTGGCAGGGTCGGGGGGCTTCGTACTCACACCACCTTCTCACGTACCGCAGGGGCCGTCCCCGAGCCGTTCGTACGAAGCCTCATCGCGCGCCCGGGCCGACCCTCCACGAGGAGATTCCCATGCCGACGAATGACGAGACGCCGACCAAGACCCTCGCCGAGCTGGCGACGGTGCTGCCTCCGCCCGACCCCATCCTGCGCAAGAGCCTCATGACCGAGGCCGACGTGGCCCGCTATCAGGAGCTGGGCCGGCAGATCGCGTCGGGCCATGTGATCGTCGACGGCGAGCGCCTCTTCGGGCTCGCCTACGCCGCCTGGAACGACGCGACCGAGGAGCAGCGGGCGCTACTCGTCGGCTTCTCGCCGGAGCTCTTGTCCATCGGCGTGGACGCCGCGCTCTCCCTGCGCGCGGGCACGACCGCGGCCGACGATGGCGCGCATCGCGACGGGACCGCGCGCGCCACCTCGACCGTCGCGACGCGGACGGCCGGTCAGAAGGCGCTCGTGCTGCGCGACCACGGCGTCGCGGTGCTGCGCGCCATCGCCGGCAACGACGAGACCCTGAAGGCGCGCATCGCGGCGGCGGTCGGCACCGCCGATACTCCCGAGCTCATCGCCACCGGCACCGAGCGCGTGGCCGCCCTCGGCAAGGAGCTGGTGGCTTCGACGGACCCGACCATCGCCGCGCTGGTGAAGGCCAACCGCGCGAGCAACGCCTTCTTCGATCGCCTCACCGCGTCGGCCACCGCGCTGCGCCAGGCGATCGAGGTCGCCCGTCCGCGGCTCACCGTCGCCAAGCTGGCCCAGGGCGACCTCGACGTGCTCGACGGCCTGGTGCTGCGTCTCCTCTCGGACTTCATCCACGCCTTCGCGGCCGCGCAGGACATCGACGGCACCCTGCCGACGCTGGCGCCGAACGCGACGCGCCGCCTGCTGGCGAGCCGCAGCAAGTCGAAGCCGAAGAGCGATGCGACGCCGAAGTGAGCGCACGACGCCGTCCCGGCGGTGTGACGCAGCCGTCCCGCCGCCGTGACGGACCCGCTCGGGCGTGATGACGACCCCGTTCAGGCGTGATGACGACCCCGTTCAGGCGCGATGACGACCCCGTTCAGGCGTGATGACGACCCCGTTCAGGCGTGATGACGACCCCGTTCGGCGCGACCACGACGCCCTTGCCGACGCCGATGGCGGTGTGACGACGCCGCGAGGAGCTGTGACGATGAGCGATGACCCCGACGACGAGCTGGAGCGCTGCCTGGACGAGCTGGTCGCGAACCCCGATGACCTCGACGCCCACCTGCGGCTCCTCGACGCCGCCCTGCGCGCTCGCGCCGCCGAGGTCGTCGCGCAGGTGACGGAGCGCCTCATCGACGGCGGCGTCGACCACCCGACGGTCACGATCGCGCGCCTTCACGCGCTCAGGAAGCTCGGACGGCGCGAGGAGGAGCGCGCGCTGCTCGATCAGCTCATCGCGCGCGACGCGGCCGCGCCGTGGCTCGTCGCGCGCGCCGAGGCCGCGCTCGCGCTGGGGCTGAACGCGGCGGCCATGGACGACCTCGACCGCGCGCTGGCGCTCGACGAGGCGCCCCGCACGCTGTGCCTCCGCGCCAAGGTGCGCGCGCAGAACGCCCGCTTCGACGAGGCGCGCATCGACCTCCACCGCGCGGCGGCGCTCGGCGCCAGCGCCGACCAGCTCGAGACGACCTGCCTCGAGCTCACGACGGGCGCCATCTCGGCGCGCGCCTTCGACGTCGCCGTGCGCAGCCTGAGCGAAGGCATCGCGCTCGCGCCGAGCGCCTACCTCCTCCTCTTCCGCGCCAAGATCCGCCGCGACCTCGGCGATGTCGCCGGCGCCCAGGCGGACGTGGACGCCGCGACCGCCATCGACGCCGAGGTGGTCCGGACGGAGACCGCGGCCGACGGCGACTTCGCCATGGACGACACGACGCTCACGCGGCGCATGCGCGCGTTCCAGATGAGCCCCGAGACCTTCAGCGCGCTGGCGCGCGCGGCGGAAGCGACCGACCCCGACGATCCACAGCGCTGGCTCGCGGCCATCAGCGACGAGCCGATCGACGGCGTCATGGGCCACTGGCTCCGTGGCTGCGCGGCGTTCGAGGCCGGGCAGGCCGAGGTCGCTCTGCGCGAGCTGAGCCAGGCCCAGGCGCTCGTCCCCGACAACGGAGACCTCGGCGAGGCCTGCGCGCGCGTCCTCATCGCGCTGGGCGACGACGCGGCGGATGATGCCACCGCGGACGCGTGCTACCGACGAGCGCTGGAGCAGCTCGACCGGCTCGACGCCATCCCCTGGGTCACCTATCCGAGCCGACTCCTGCGAGCCGTGGTGCTGAACCGCCTCGACGAGGACGGCGCCGAGCCGATCCTCGACGCCCTCATCGACGAGCACCCGGAGCGGCCCGAGGCGCGGGCCATCCGCGCCGCGCTCGTCGAGCGCGCGTGAGGCGCTCGCCCCGTCGTCACTTGGGCGCGGGCGGGGTGCGCAGCTCGCGCAGGCGCTGGACGACCGCGTCGAAGGCGGCGGCGGGCACCAGCGTGCCGCGGTACCTGGTCGGGTAGACCTGCTCGAGGAGGGCGTACCAGGCGGCGGCCTGGCTGAAGGGCGCGACCTGGCCGCCGACGGCCTTGAGCTTGGTCAGCGCCGAGGCCTCGTCGGCGCGCGCGTCGCGCACCTGCTGCTGGCCGAGGTCCCGCGCCGCCGCGAGGAGCTTCGCGCGCAGGGCCTGCGACACTTGGAGCCACGACGCCTTGTCGAGGACGAGCGCCTCGTCGTTCCACGACCAGATGAGGTCGCTCATGACCCTGGCCTTGCCGTTCGCGCCGCTGGCCAGGGCCACCGCGGGGGCCAGCGCCACGGCGTCGATGACCCCGGTCTGGAGGGTCGGCAGCGTGTCGTACTCGGAGACGACCATGGGCGCGACGAAGCCGAGCGCCTTCATCGCCGCGCCCAAGGCGGGCTCGCCCTCGGGCACGAGCAGCTTGGCCTTCTGCAGCTCGGCGACGGTCGGCCGCGCCACGGTCGAGAAGACGCGCGTCGCGCCCACCTCGCCCCAGGTGGCGACGGTGTAGCCCTTGCCGTCGAGCGCCGCCTCGAGCGCCGGGCCGACCGTGGCCAGCACCTGATCGCGCTCGGCCGCGCTGCGCACGAGGCCCGGCACATCGAGGGCCAGCGCGTCGGGCGAGAGGAAGTGCAGGCCGAAGGTCGAGAGCAGCGCGCCGTGGTAGGCGTGGATGCGCAGCTTCTTCACCACGTCGCTCTCGCCCATCACGGGCCCGAGCGGCACCAGCTGCACCTGGACCTGGTTGGCCGAGAGGCTGGCCCAGCGCTGCGCCAGAGCGGTCAGCATGCGGCCGTTGGGCGAGCTCTTGGAGCCGGCGTAGGCGACCTTCAACGTCACCGGGCCGGCCATGGCGCAGGCGCCGTCGCCGCCGGCCACGAAGCCCGGCGCGCAGGCGCAGGTGCGACCGGCGGCGCTGGCGTCGAGGCCGGGCCGATCGGTGCAGGCCATGTCGGGACCGCACGGGCTCGTAGCGCAGGCGTCGACCTCGACCTGGCCCGACACCTCGACCTCGTCGAGCGCCGCGCCCGGGGCGGCGACGCGCACCTTCACGTAGCGCGCCGCGGTGGGCGTGAAGGCGGCGCGCAGCGTCTGGGCGCCGTCGATCTGACCCGAGAAGCCGAGCGCCGACGAGTCGAAGACGGTCGCGTACTCGCTCGCGTCGCTCTGCTCGTCGCCCGCGGCGTAGACGTCGTCGGCGCTCGCGAGCTGGACGACGATGGCGCCCGGGTCGCGGTCGTCGAAGCCGCCCGTGCGGTCGCGGCCGAGGCGCACGCCGTCCACCAGCACCACGCGCCCGAGGTCGATCTTCACCCAGGCGTCGGGGCTCGCGCCGATCCAGCTCGAGCCGTTGCCGTAGAGGCCGTCGTTCACGAAGGCCGCGGCGTGGATGTCGGGGTAGCCGTCGATGACGTCCTTCACGACCGCGGGCCGGGCGAAGCCATTGGCCGGGCTGGCCAGGTCGGCGCGGGCGTCGAAGGGACGCACCGTGCCGTTGGGCGCCGGGCGGTCGGGGCGCAGCGCGTCGGGGCCGGTGGCCGGCGAGGCGGCGTCGACCGTGAGCGTCGGCGCGGCGGCGTAGGCCGGGGCGGCCAGGGCGCAGGTGAGGGCGAGCGCGGCGACGCCGGCGGCGCGGCGCGGGATCGGTAGGCGGTGCATGGGGGCTCCGGGGACGAGCGGGGCGGGACGGATGCTACACGCTCTCGTCGGCTGGCAACACCCGCGCTGCCGCGCATCTGCCCGGCGCCGTTCGCGACGACGACGCTCGCGGGGCACGGCGCGCTTAAGGCACGCTTAAGGCCGCTTCCCGGGCGGGGCCGCGTAGCTTGCGAGCTGCGACCGACCCCGGCTCGAGATGGGCTCGCGCACGGCGTGCGGTCGCTGTTCCCAGGAGCGAATCACGTGAAGCGCACACTCTGCTTGCTCGCCACCGGGCTCGGACTGGCGATCCCCGGCGTCGCCAGCGCCGAGACCTTCGACCTCATGGGCGTCCTCTTCTGTCCGACGTCCGATCCCATGTGCGGCTATTCGAGCCTCATCTCGCTACGCAACGCGTTCCGCCGCGAGGTCGGCGAGATGAACCTCGAGTACACGCCGGCCGACATCTCGTATCGGCCGATGGGGCCCATCGTCGTCGTCGACGACGACCTCGCCAGCATCACCAACAGCAAGGGCAAGTCGGCCAACGGCAAGTCGAACGCGACGCTCATCAAGCAGGCCATCGCGACCTACGTCGAGCCGTTCCCCGAGCGCGCCACCATCTTCCTGAGCTCGAGCTTCTCGAAGTGCTGGAACGCGCTGCCGTGCCCGGGCGAGGCCAGCGAGAGCGTCGTCGATCAGGACGAGGTCGTCTTCTGCGGCAAGCCGAAGACCGGCGCCGGCAAGCGCTACGCCCACGAGTTCGGCCACTACTTCTGCCTGCAGCACACCTTCTCCTACCAGGACGCGCCGGACGACGACCCGCCCGACCACGACAACGACGGCAGCGTCAACGTCTGCAAGGCGCTCGGCCCGGTGACCGACACCCCCGCCGACCCCGGCAACTTCGAGAAGTTCAAGAAGGGCACCGACGGCGAGGACCAGGCCTCCGACGACGGCGTGCTGTTGCTGAAGGACGAGCACGAGTGGTGCATCGCCACGACCTCGACCATCCTCGACTACGGCAGCCCCCACAAGAAGCGCTGCGACGTGGCCTGCTACGTGGCCGACGACGACCAGCAGTACCAGGAGCCCTGGTTCTCGCCATACACCCAGGACGCCATGAGCTACTACCGGCCCGACGACTGCCGCGGCCCGTGGACGCTGTCGGGCGTGCGCCGCGAGGCCTTCACGCCGAGCCAGATCGAGACCATGCAGGAGTGCCGCGCCGAGCACGCCATGCGCCAGGAGCTGGTCGACGTCTGCAAGGAGCACGGCGGCGACGCCGACCACGACGGCTGGTGCGCCGACCAGGACCTGTGCCCGAGCATCTCCGACACGAAGAACCTCGACTCCGACTTCGACGGCATCGGCGACCGCTGCGACCCGTGCCCGCACCTGGTCGGCGCCGGCGGCGGCGACCTCGACCACGACGGCATCGGCGACCAGTGCGACCCGGACCGCGACAACGACGGCTGCACCAACGTCGTCGACCTCCACCCCGACGACAAGATCCTCGTCGTCGGCGAGCAGCACGGCCTCTTCTGCCACCCGGACCACTGGGCGGTGACCCAGGACGAGAGCGGCGACACCGACGGCGACGGGCTCATCGACTGCGCCGACTACGACGACGACAACGACCACGTCGTCGACTGGAAGGACGACTGCCCCATCGACGCCGACCCGGCCGTCTGCAACGGCGAGACGAAGGCCTGCGCGCCGGTCGCGACGTGGGCGCTGTGCGCGCTCGGCCTGTGCGGCGACTTCGGCGTGCAGGTCTCGCCGGGCTACCCCGACCCGAGCGTGACCGCGCGCTTCGACCACATCGAGATCGTCGACGGCGCGCTCTACCTGGCGCCGCTCGCCAACCACACCGCCAGCGAGTCGCTCATGGCGTTCCGCGGCCAGCTGCCGTTCGCCGGCGGTCGCCTGCCCGAGGGCAAGCTGTCGGTCGACCTCGTCGAGAAGGAGCGCGGCCGCGTGGTGGCGCACATCGCCAGCATCGACCCGCGCGAGCTGAAGGGCGACGTCGGCCAGGGCATGCTGGTGCGCATCGAGCCCGGCCGCGAGGGCGAGCGCTTCCAGGCCGAGCTGGTGTGGAGCATCGGCGCCCGCGCCGGCGACGTCGTGGCCGACGCCGACCTCGACGGCATCCCCGACTTCGCCGACGACTGCGTCGAGGCGTCGAACGCGGACCAGGCCGACGCCGACGACGACGGCTTCGGCGACGCCTGCGACGCCGACTTCGACCAGGACGGGCGCGTCGGCGAGCGCGACTACGCCGCCGCCAAGGCGTGCATCGGCGTCGACCTCGCGCTCGACCGCGACATGACGCCCGACGACCCCGACGAGGAGGGCGACGAGAAGGCCGGCGGTGACGGACTGGTGCTCGACGCCCGCGAGCCGTGCCTGGTCGTCGATCTCGACGGCGACGGCGCCGTCACCGAGCGCGATCTGCGCGCGGTGGAGGCCGCGTTCGACCGTGCGCCGGGCCCGTCCGGGCTGGTCGGCGAGGCCGGCGAGCGGCGGCGCTGACCTCGGTGGCTCGGCCGCGTCGGCGGCCGAGCCGACCCGCACCGAGGCAGGTCCGGCCGCACGACGGCGCCTCCGCCATGGCCAAAGGCGTCGTCGGCTGATAAGAGTTCGTCTCCGTCACCTCGAACCCAGGTGGATGATGCGGGCATTGGGTTTGGTCTCGGTCCTGGCGTTCGGCCCGGGCCTCTTCGTCGGCTGTCTCTCGACTGGACCGGACGCGTCCGGCGATCGCGTCGCCATCAGCGTCGCGCCGCTGACGTTGTCGGACGTCACCGACGCGCGCTACCGCGTCACGGTGACGAACGGCTCGGGCCACACGGTCTGGTCCGAGGAGCTCACCTCGTCGCGCTTCGGCGACGGCCGCGGCAGCCTCAGCTACGTCGGGACCTGCGACGCCGGCGACAACGACAACGTCGTGACGCTCGAGCTGCTCGACCTCTACCAGGGCGAAGCGAGCCTGGTCGACGCGGCGACCTACCAGAACCCGGGGCCGGTCTCGAAGACCGTGCACTGCGCCGCCAACAGCGACGTCGGCGTGGCCTTCGACCTCACCATCCTGCGCGACGCCCACCAGGGCTTCTTCGACGTCGCGGTCGAGTTCGAGGACGTCTTCTGCTCGGCCAAGCTCGACTGCGTCGACCAGGACGGCGCCGAGCTCATGCTCCTCAATCGACCCGACGGCGACGGCGCGCGCGGGCGCAGCGCGGTGCTGGCGCTCGCGTGCAGCGCCGGCACGGACGCCGACACCACGCTCTACCTGAGCTCGGTCGAGGTCCGCTGCGGCTCTGAGCTCGCCGTCATCGACCCGTCGGTCGGGCCGGGCAACCTCAGCGACGGCAACGGCATCACCCAGACCGGCGGCACGCCGCTCTTCGGCGCCGCGGTCTATCGCGGCCAGGACGAGCTCGGCGCGCGCTCGCGCTTCTGGAACGTCGTGCTCGGCCTGAACGGCAGCGCGTCGTGCCGCGTCAGCGCCACCGCCACCGCCCAGGCGGCCGGCCAGGCGTGGTCGATCCCCGCCGGCGCGACCGTCTATCCGTTCATCGCCTGGGACGCGCCGCTCACCGGCACGAGCGGCGAGCGCGCCTGTGCCCGCCACGCCGTCAACGCCGGCAGCGAGGTCGCGACCCACTACGCCACGCCGGCCGCGCCCGAGGTCTTCGACTTCGCCTTCGGCCCCGACGGCATCACCCGGCGCGACACGTCGTGCGCCCCGTCCGATCCCGACGCCGACCACGACGGCACGCCCGACTGCGCCGACGGCTGCGTCACCGACCCGCTCAAGACCGCTCCGGGCGCGTGCGGCTGCGGCACGGTCGACGCCGACCCCGACCTCGACGGCAGCGCGAGCTGCATCGACGGCTGCCCCGACGACGCCAACAAGACGGCGGCTGGCCTGTGCGGCTGCGGCGTCAGCGACTTCGACGCCGACGGCGACGGCGTCCCCGACTGCAACGACGGCTGCCCGGCCGACCGCTTCAAGTCCGACGCGGGCGTGTGCGGCTGCGGCGTCCTCGACCTCGACCTCGACGGCGACCTCACGCCGAACTGCCTCGACGGCTGCCCGGCCGACGCGCTGAAGCTCGACCCCGGCGTGTGCGGCTGCGGCATCGCCGACAGCGACGGCGACGGCGACCTCACGCCCGACTGCCACGACGACTGCCCGGCCGATCCGGACAAGACCGCCGCCGGCGTCTGCGGCTGCGGCGTGGCCGACGCGGACGGCGACGGCGACGGCACCGCGACCTGCGTCGACGGCTGCCCGAGCGACCCCACCAAGGTGGCCCCGGGGGCCTGCGGCTGCGGCGTGCCCGACACCGACAGCGACCACGACGGCAGCTTCGACTGCGACGACGGCTGCCCGTCCGACCCCGGCAAGACTGCTCCCGGCATCTGCGGCTGCGGCACCAGCGACGGCGACAACGATGGCGACCTGACGCCGAACTGCCAGGACGGCTGCCCGTCCGATCCCGGCAAGACCGCGCCCGGCGCGTGCGGCTGCGGCACGGCCGACGTCGACAGCGACGGCGACCTGACGCTCGACTGCCAGGACGGCTGCCCGTCCGACCCGACCAAGACCGCGCCCGGCGCGTGCGGCTGCGGCGTGGCCGAGACGGTGTGCGGACCCAAGCTGGTGTTCGTCACGAGCGTCGCGGTCAGCGCCAACTTCGGCGCGCTCACCAACGCCGACCAGCGCTGCCAGAACCTGGCCAACGTCGCCGGCATCGGCGCCTCGACGGGCCGCACCTTCAAGGCCTGGATCAGCAGCGACAGCGGCGGCTCGGCGGCGAGCCGGCTGTTCCACGCGACCACCGACTACGTCCGGCGCGACGGCGTCGTCATCGCCCACGGCTGGAGCGACCTCACCGACGGCAGCATCCTCGCCACCATCAGCCGCGACGAGAACAACGTCAGCGTCCCCGACGCCAACGTCTGGTCGAGCACCTACGCGGACGGCACGCTGCAGCCCGGCCAGTCCTGCAACAACTGGACGTGGACCATCGGCAACACCTACACGGTCGCGATGGGCGGCACGAGCCGCACCGACTACTGGTACGGCCAGTGGAACGGCGGCAACGTCTGCAACGTGACGGCGCGCTTCTACTGCTTCCAGCAGTGAGCCCGAGCGTCAGCCGGGCGCGCCGTCGGCGCGTGGGCGCGTGAGGATCGGCCAGTAGACGGCCACGAAGATCGCGAACGCCGTCGACCACAGCGCGCCCGACACGGCGAGCGCGGCGGCCTCGAGCGCGGGCGACGCCAGCGGCGGCACGACGCGCGCCAGGACGGCCACGGCGACCAGCGCGAAGGCGACCGTCGTGGCCCGGGCCGCGACCAGCGGGCGGCCGGTGTGGCCGAGGCTCACGCGCGCCATCATGCCGAGCGTCAGGCCGCCGAGCGCGCCGACCGTGAGCACGTGGAGCGGCGCCGAGCCGATGAGCTGCGGCACCCAGCGCTGCAGCGTGAGCAGGACCAGGCCGACGCCGACCCACAGGTAGCCGAGGTGCAGCACCCAGAGGAGCGGCGTGCGGCGCGTGGCGAGCGGATCCCAGCCGGCGAGGCGCGCGAGGTTGGCCAGGCCGGCCACGAGCCCGATGGCGTCGGCGGCCAGCCCGAGGCGCAGGAGCTCGGCCAGCGGGAAGGCCGCCGTCGCGGCCACGGCCAGCGCGTCGAGCCACGGGCGCGTGACGACGCGCGCCTGCGGCAGCGCGTTGCGCGTGAACGACGGGATGACCCGGCCGCCCATCACCACCAGGAAGACGACGACGACCAGGACCGCGATGCGCGCCGTGTCGTGGCGCAGCTCGGGGGCGGCGTGGAACAGCGCGTCGACGCCGGCCAGCGCCACGAGCAGGAGTGGGAAGAGGTAGTTGCGGCGGTTCCTGGCGCGCCACAGCGGACGCGCGAGGGCCAGCGCCAGCACCGGCAGGAACGCCACGTCGAGCGACGCGACGAGCGCCGGCGGCAGGCCGCGGCCGACCAGCAGCGCGACGCGGCCGGCGAGCCACAGCGCGACGAGCGCCGCCAGCCAGCCTCCGCTCGGCGTCGGTTGCTTGGTCCAGTTGCGCACGGCCGTCAGCAGGAAGCCGGCCAGCACCGCCACGCCGAAGCCGAAGACGAGCTCGTGGGCGTGCCACGACGGGCCGTCGAAGGCGAGCGGCAGCGGGCTCGCGACGAAGAGCACGAGCAGCCACCAGGCGAGCCACAGCGCGGCCATGAGGCCGGCCGCGAGGAAGAAGGGACGGAAGCCGAGCGCCCACACGGGCCGGTCGAACGGTCCGCCGCGGGCGGCGCTGGGAGGGGCGACGTAGCGGTCGATGCGCATCGCTAGACCGTCGTCCGCGGTGGCGTCGGTGGTGGCGTCTGCGGCGGCGTCGGCGCGCGCCGGAGCGTGCGCGCCACCTGCACGAGGCGGCGCACGAGGCCGACGAAGGTGAGCGTCCATGCGGTCAGCGCGATGTAGACGAAGACCGCCGGCACCGGCTCGAGCAGCGGCAGCTGGAGCGCCTGCGCCAGCCGCAGCGTGCACACCGTGTACATGCCGAGCGGGAAGACGAGGCCCCAGTACTGCGGGTCGTAGCGCAGCGGGTGGCGCATGAGGATGTGGCGCCACACGCCGAGGATGACGAGCAGCGGCATCCACCACGTGGCGACGGCCCAGTAGAAGAGCGTGAAGCCGACCAGGAACGGGCGCACCTCGCCCAGCAGGGACCAGCTCGGCGCGGCCAGGATGAGGCTCGCGCCGGCCAGCGTGGTGATGGCGCCGGCGCCGGTGCTGATCCAGTAGGGCGGCGTCAGGTCGGCCGGCTCGAGCGGGTGGAAGGTGAAGCGCTGGAGGATGATGGTGATGAGCGGCAGGTAGAGGAAGCAGCCGACCAGGTGGAAGGCGAGGCACACGAAGAGCAGGAGCTCGCGGCCCGGATCGGGCGCGGTGGCGGCGGTGTGCGCGCCGGCGATGAGCACGCCGAGGACGGCGATCGACTGCGTCGCGACCACCGCCAGGAGCCAGCCGCCGTTGATGCCGACCGCCAGCGGCGGCTTGTCCTTCTTCACCGTGAGCGCCGCGAGGAAGGTGTAGGTGACGAGCAGCCAGAGGACGATGGCCACGCCCCAGAGGACGGTCGCCACCGCGGGCAGGTCGGCGACCACGACGAGCTGCACGCCGAGCACGGCGGTGCCGGCCACCAGCGTGAAGAAGCCGGGCGAGCGGCCGTGGTGGGTGAGGTCGGCCCACACCGCGCGGGTGGCGCGCGACGCGCAGCGCGGTCAGGCCGACCAGCACCGCGTAGGCGACGACGTTCACGGCGAGCAGCGCCTCGGCCACCGCGCCGAGGCCCATGCGCGAGGACGCCACCGACACGATGCCGGTGGCCATCACCAGCGCGAAGTAGCCGGGGAAGAGGGTCGAGACCTCGCCGTCGAAGCGGGAGCCTGCCGACACCTCAGCGGTCCAGGCGCTGGAGGTACCAGACCAGGCCGAGGTTCAGCCCGAGGCAGCCGAGGCTCGCCAGCCCGGCCGGCCACACCGGCTCGGCGTCGCCGCCCAGCGTGGCGTGCACGGTCGCGGGGAAGAGCCAGAGCTGGAGGATGTTGATGAGCACCACCAGCAGCAGGATGGCGTTGACGATCTCCAGGCGCTTCTTGCGCGACGGCTGGCCGACGTGGCCGGTGCGGCCGCTGGGGTCGGTCCGGTTCACGACGCGCCGCCTTCGCCGGCCTCGCCGCCCTCGACGATGCCGGTGGCGTAGACGACGCCGTCCTCGATCACCAGCGTCACGCGCGGCAGCGCGCGCCGCGGCGGGCCGGCGACGGGGCGGCCGCTGGCGAGGTCGAACCAGCCGTTGTGGCAGGGGCAGTGCAGCTTGCCCTGCTTGGGCTCGGCCACGACCGGGCACGACAGGTGGGTGCAGGCCTGGTCGTAAGCGACGAAGCGCTCGGCGTCGAGGCGGACGAGGATGCGCGGCGGGCTGCCGGCCGGATACTGGAAGACGCGCACGCCGCCCACGGCGAGGTCGGCCACGCGCGCGATGGGGGCGCGCGCCAGCGCCGGGGCGGCGCGCTTGCCGGCCGAGGTGGCGGCGAGCCAGGCGTGGCCGCCCACGAAGGCCAGGCTCGTCAGCGTCATGAACTTCACCATGGCGCGGCGCGACACGTACTCGTCGGCCGGCCAGTCGACGGGGAACTCGCGGCGCCACTCGGGCTGCTCGGCCATGGGGCGGCCGTCGGGCGCGACGGTGATGTCGTCGGACTCGCGCTGGGGCTTCTCGAGGTTGGTGCTCACGCGCTGTCTCCCCATACCCGGATGTCGGCGAACACGTCGGCCTCGACCTCGTGGCCGATGCCCGGGTCGCCCAGGCCGTCGAGCGCGCTCAGGTGCGCCGGCGCCTGGCGCGGCACCATCATGCGCACGCGCGTGTGGATGGTCTGGCGCCCGAAGGTGAAGGTCGTCACCGCCTGCGAGCCGGGGCGCAGGCGCTCGATCTCCTCCTGCGTGCCGTAGAAGAGCGCCTGGCTCGGGCACACCGACGCGCACATGGGCTTCTTGCCGACCGAGGTGCGGTCGTAGCACATGTCGCACTTCATCATGAGGCCCATGCCGGTGTTCATCTTCGGCACGCCGAAGGGGCACGCGAGCACGCAGTTGTTGCACGCGATGCAGCGCGGCTTCCGCGCCGAGAGCACGACGCCGTCCTCGGTGCGCTTGATGGCGTCGGCCGGACAGACCTCGGCGCAGGTCGGCGAGTCGCAGTGCATGCACACGACCGGCACCGTCTGCGGCGAGCGCACGACGTCGATGAAGTCGAGCTGGATCATCGACTGGCCCTTGTGGCTGTCGCACTCGCCGCACGCCTGCACGCACGCGTTGCAGCCGATGCAGCGGGCCGGATCGATGTAGAAGTGGAGGTCGCTCGGGACGGGCATCGGGCTACACTCCTAGACTACTGCTGGGGCTCGAGGTCGGCGCGGTAGGCGGGGGCCTGGGCCTTCTCGAGCTTGACGGCGCAGACCTTGTACTCGGGGATCTTCGAGATCGGATCCTGCGCCGCGATGGTGAGCTGGTTGACGCTCTTCCGGCCGGCCCAGTGGTACGGGATGAAGACCGTGTCGGGGCGGATGGTGCGGACGACGCTCGCCTGCAGCGTGCACTCGCCGCGGCGCGAGCTGACGCGCACCCAGTCGTCGGTCGCGATGCCGAGGCGCTCGGCGAGGCGCGGGTGCAGCTCGACCTTCGGCTCGGGGCAGTGGTCGACGAGCGGCCCGATGCGCCGCGTCTGGTTGCCCGACAGGAAGTGGCTCACCACGCGGCCGGTCGTGAGGATGATGGGGAAGTCGGGGTCGACCTCCTCGGTCGGCGGCGAGTAGAGCGACACGTTGAAGCGCGCCCGGCCGTCGGGGAAGTAGAACGGCCCGGCGCCGCGCGCGACGGGGTTCCACGAGCCGGGCTCGAAGAGGCGCACGGTGCCCGGGTGGTCGGGCGTCGGGCGGCCGTCGGGGCCGGTGTCGGGGCAGGGCCAGAAGACGCCGAACTGGGCGTCGATCTTGTCGTAGGTGATGGCCGAGTAGTCGCAGACGCCGCCGCGCGAGGCGACGCGCAGCTCGTCGAAGATGGCCTCGGGGTTGGCGAAGGTCAGGCCGCGCTCGCGGCCCAGCGCGCGCGCGATATCCTGGATGATGACCCAGTCCTGGCGCGCCTCGCCGGGGCAGGGGACGGCCTTGTTGATCTTGATGACGCGGCCCTCGACCTGCGTGACCGTGCCCTCGTCCTCCTCGTGCAGCGAGCCGGGCAGGACGACGTGGGCGTAGCGCGCCGTCTCGCTCAGGAAGAAGTCGATGGCGACGTAGAACTCGAGCTTCTCCAGCATGGCGCGGATGAAGTTGTTGTCGGGCAGCGACACCACCGGGTTGAAGCAGATGGAGAGCAGCCCGCGGATCTCGCCGCGATCGACCTTCCTGAAGATCTCGTAGGCGTCGACGCCGGGCTGCGGCAGCTCGTCGGGGGAGATGCCCCAGACGCCGGCGATGTAGGCGCGGTGCTCGGGGTTGGCGAGGTCGCGCCCGCCCGGCAGCTGGTCGCACTTCTGGCCGTGCTCGCGCCCGCCCTGGCCGTTGGCCTGGCCGGTGATGGTGGCGTAGCCGCACGACGGGCGGCCGATGCGCCCCGAGGCCAGCACGATGTTGATGGCGCCGAGCACGTTCTGCACGCCGTGGCTGTGGTGCTCGATGCCGCGCGCGTGCATGAGGAAGGAGGTCTTGGCGCGCCCCCACAGCTCGGCCGCCTGGCGGATGAGCGGCTCGGCGATGCCGGTGACCTCGGCGGTCCGGGCCGGGGTCCACTCGGCGACGTGCGCCGCCAGCGCGTCGAAGCCGACCGTGTGCGCCGCGATGAAGTCGCGGTCGAGCCACTCGTTGGCGATCATCAGGTGGAGGATGCCGTTGAAGAGCGCCACGTCGCGGCCGGGCTTCACGGGCAGGTAGAGGTCGGCCGTGCGCGCGAGGCGGCGTCGAGGCGCGGGTCGACGACGATGATCTTGGCGCCGCGCTCGCGCGCCTGCCACGTAGTCGGTGTAATCAGGGCGCACTCGGCGATGTTGGCGCCGGCGATGAAGACGACCTCGGCGCCGAGGATGTCGTCCCAGGCGTTGGCGGCGCGGTCGACGCCGAAGGCCTTCTTGTTGCCGGCGCCGGCGCTCACCATGCAGAGGCGGCCGTTGTAGTCGATGTTCGACGTGCGCAGCGCCATGTGCGCGAACTTGCCGACGAGGTAGGTCTTCTCGGTGGTGAGGCTGGCGCCCGACAGCACCGCGAAGGCGTCCTTGCCGTGCGTCGTCTGGATGCGCGCGATCTCGGCGGCGACCTTGGCGATGGCCTCGGCGTAGGGCAGCGCGCGGAAGCCTTCGGGCGCGCTCGCGTCCTTGGCGTAGGCGCGCAGCAGGCGATCGGGGTGCTGGTTCTGGAGGTAGCGCTTGATGCCCTTCGGGCAGAGCTTGCCCTTGTTGAAGGGGAAGTCGTACCAGGGCTCGAAGCCGACGACGGCGTCGCCGCGCACCTTGAGCTGGATGCCGCACTGCTGGCCGCAGAAGCAGCAGTGCGTCTTGACGAGGTGCTCGTCGGCGCCGGGCTCGGCGGGGTGGTCGCGCTCGTAGGCGCGGTGGGGGCCGAAGGTCTCGAGGAGCGAGAGGTTCTCGGGTTCGGGCACGGGCATCGCGGGTTCCTTGGTCGCGCGGCGCGGCCATCGGTTCGGTCGGGTCTGGGATGGAAGTTGGTGGCGTCCTCGTCGCCGAGCGGGCCTTCGCCGCGGCCGGGGTTGGCGTAGCGCGGGGTCGGGGGCAGCGCGCCGCCGGGGACGACCGGCCGCGGCGCGAGCGGGTGGCCGCCGCCGCGCACGCCGGACCAGGCGCGGCTCTGCGCCAGCGCCAGCGAGGTGCGGCGGCACGGCGGGCAGATCCACTGGTAGTGCTCGAGGGCGGGGTCGTCGACGCGGTAGTCGTAGCCGAGCTCGGCGGTGACGCCGATGAGGTCGTGCACGTGGGCGAGCGAGGTGAACTCGGCGCCGCAGCGGCGGCACGCGGCGCGCGGGCCGTCGTGGCCGAGGTCCTTGTATAGGCCGACGCCGAGCTGGGCCGGGCGCTGGAAGATGTGGAAGAGCTTCCCGAACGGCAGCCACACGAAGGTGGCGATGACGGTGATGGCGTGGAGCACGGCGATGAAGTCGTAGCCGGCGCCCTTCATCCAGGTGTAGCTGGCCGTCAGCATGAGGCCGGTGACGCTCACCGCGAAGAGCAGGAAGAGCGGCAGGAAGTCCTCGGCGAAGCGCTGGAGCGAGGCGGCGCCGCCGTCGCGCATGCGCCGGCGCATGGCCAGCATGACGCCGATGATGACCAGGATGGCGGCCCACACCAGGCCGTGGAAGAGGAGGAAGCCGAAG
The DNA here is from genome assembly GCA_046351155.1 of Myxococcota bacterium. Lineage (GTDB taxonomy): Bacteria > Myxococcota_A > UBA9042 > PHBI01 > PHBI01 > JAXLYZ01. The sequence goes on along the minus strand of JAXLYZ010000008.1, from coordinate 223,397 downwards.
GCCGACTCGATGGGGAAGGTGAAGGTCGGGAAGCCGAAGACGACGGCGCGGTAGAGCGTGAGATCCTCGGGCACGGGCGCGAAGTGGAGCCAGCCGAAGACCAGCGGGAAGGTGATGGCGGCGGCCAAGAGCGTGCCCCACATGATGCAGAGGTGGGCCAGGCCGCGCACGCGGTCGCGCTTGAAGATGAAGCGGTTCATCACGATGTCGGCGGTGAAGCGCCGCACGCCGCGGACGAATCGGCGCGGGCTCAGGCCGCGCGCGAAGAAGGCGCGCCAGCCGCGGCGCCAGTAGAGGCGCGTCGGCGGGCGCTGCAGCCAGACGACGTAGCGGTAGGTGAGGCCGAAGGTCGCGAACAGGATCGAGAACGTGTAGGCGACGAGCGCGGCGTCGAAGTGCGCGAGGTTGCGCGAGCCCAGCACGATCAACCCGCCGAGGCCGCCGGTGACCGCCAGCGCCCACAGCGTGGACTTGAGCCTCACGGCGGCCGCGACCGATGGCGCTGATGAACCTGTTGACGACATGGGCCCTCGCTCTGTGCCGAAGCCGCGAGCGCTCCCGTGGCTACGGAGCGACTCGCCGGCAGGCTAGGCCCATCGGCGCGCTTTGTCGACCGTCAGCGACGCGCGCCGCGAACTGAGCGAAGCGCAGCGGAGCGAGGCCACAGGAGTGATGCTCGCGAAGCGAGCGGCCGGAGCAATCACTTGCCGCGCTGCCACGCCTTCTGCTCGGCGGACCCGCTTCTTCATCGCGCCGAGGAGACCGAAGGTCTTGGAGAGCTTGCCGAGGCCCTCGGCGGTCAGCCACTCGAGCGAGCGGCGCGCCAGGGCGACCGCCTCCTCCGAGAGCGGGAACCACCACACCTCGGGGTCGGCGTTCTTGTCGATCAGCACGAACTTGGGAGTGACCATCTCGAGAATGGCGACCGGGGAATTTGTCACTCCCGTGCCAGACTCCTTGCGACCCGACCACGGCGCGAACGGCATCGCCGCCGTGCAGGCCGAGTTGTTGATGGTCACGACGCCGCTCTTGGCGCGCCGCGAGCGCCTCGGCCTTGGCGTAGTCGCGCGTCCAGATGCTGGTCGTCAGGCCGTAGCGCGACGCGTTGGCCAGGCGCAGCGCCTCGTCGGCCGAGTCGACCGGCCACACCGGCAGCACCGGGCCGAAGGTCTCCTCGGTGGCGATGGCGGCGTCGGCGGGCACGTTCTCGAGGATGACCGGGCCGGGGTAGGTGCCGTGCAGCGTCGCCTTCTTGGCGCGGGCGTCCTCGAGGTGCCGGCGCACGACGCCGTCCTGCACCGACGTCGCGACCGGGGCGACCAGCGTCCGCTGCGCCATGGCCGCGAGCTGGCGGACGACCTCCGGATACACTCCGCGCTCGACGTAGGCGCGCTCGATGGCGGCGCAGTTCTGACCCGAGTTGGTCATCGCGCCCCAGAAGAGACCGGCCACCGTGCGCTCGATGTCGCAGTCGGAGAGCACGATGGCGGCGTCCTTGCCGCCCAGCTCGAGGGACGTGGTGATGAGGCGCTCGGCCGCCTGCATGGCGACCTTCCGGCCCGTCGGCACCGAGCCGATGAAGATCAGCGTGGTCGACCCGGCCACGACCGCCTGGGCCCGCCTCGCCGGCGCCGTGCACCACGCCGACCAGACCCGACGGCAGCACCGAGCCAGCATCTCGGCCAGCAGATCGCCCGTCCGCGCGTGTGCTCGCTCGGCTTCAGGACCACCGCGCTGTCCGCCACCAGCGCCGGCACCAGCGCAACGTCAGCGCCGCCGGGTAGTTCCACGGCGTGATGAAGCCGATGACGCCCCTCGGCTCGTAGGTCAGGCGCCCCGACTTCTTCGGGAACTTGAGCGCCGAGATGGGCGCCTTGGTCGGCTCGATGGCCTTGGCGCCGTCGCGCGTCCAGTAGTCGAAGAGGTCGAGGTTCGGCACCACGTCCGAGAACCACGCGTCGACCGGCGACTTCTTGGTCTCGGCCACGACCACGTCGGCCACGTCGACGCCGCGCGCCGCGAAGCGCGGGCCGATGCTGCGCACGATGGCGCAGCGCTCCGACAGCGGCCGCCGCGCCCACTCGACCTGGGCCGCGCGGGCCGCCGCGATGACGTCGGACGGCGCGGCGCTCATCGCTTGAGGATGCCGCGCAGGAGGATCTCGGCCATCTGGCGCGTGACCTCGTCGTCGGACAGGCCGAGGCGCGCCGACATCGACAGGTCGAGCATGGCCTCCTCGAGGCGCGTGTGGATGAAGACGTCGACCATCACGCGCAGCACGATGGCCGGGTGCATGGCGACGAGATCGCCCTGGCGCTTCGAGAGCAGCGTCGCCGCGAGATCGTCGAAGCGATCGCGGAACGACTGGATGAGCGGCCGCACGTTGCGGCCCTGGAACTCGAGCACGTCGATGTAGAACAGCTTGAAGCTGTCCTTGTGCTTGCGGACCGTGCGCGCGATGGCGTCGCCCAGCGCGGCCAGGTTCTCGGGGAACTCCGGCGCCTGGAAGAGCTTGAGGATCTGGAACATGTCCTGAGCCACGTCGCTCTGCTGGAGGAGGGTCTTGTAGATCTCCTCCTTCGACGCGAAGTGGTGGTAGATCCCTCCCATCGACACTTTGGCTTCCCGCGCAATGTCGCGGAGATTCGAGCCATTGTAGCCCTGGGTGAGGAACAGCGCTTTCGCCGTCGATGCGCTGCTGTTGCGTCTTACCGACTTGTTGAGCCTCGTCCGCCATCGGCGGCAATATCCGCCGGAGGCTGGCCGCGGTCAAGGCGCCCCGGCCCTGGCGCGGCCGGCGCGCGCAACCCCCGGTCCGGAGCTTCGAACCCCGCAACCACCGCGAGCTTGAACCGGTCTGGTGAGGCGCGTAGCCTCGACCTCTTACGTGCGCGTGCGACCGACGATGACCGTATTCTTCCTGGCCCTCGTCGTCATCGCGACGCAGGCCGGTTGCCCGAACCCGCTCCGACCGCACCGTGCCCGATGTGGTCGAGAGCGACGGCGACACCGTGCCGCTGGTCCTCGACCGCGTTCGAGTCCATCGGCGAGCTTCGCCGGCGGCGAGCGCGTGGCCGTCTTCGGCTCCGGTTTCACGCCCGGCGCCAAGGTCGTCTTCGGCGACGTCGCCGCCCTCGACGAGCTGGTGCTCGACGACGGCCAGATCAACGTGACCGCGCCGCCGCACGCGCCGGGCCTGGTCGACGTCATCGTCAACCTGCCCGACGGCCAGACCGACACCATCACCGACGGCTACCTCTACCGCGGCCCGATCGAGCTCACCTCGAACGCCCCGACCAGCTCGCCGGTCGCCGGCGGCGTCGAGGTCGAGGTGCAGGGCGCGGGCTTCGACGCGAAGACGCGCGTGCTGGTCGGCGGGCGGCTCCTCGAGGGCCAGAGCCTGGTCGACGCCAACACCATCCGCGGCCGCGTGCCGAGCTGCCTCCGCAGCGACGCCGGCAAGGTCGACGTCATCGCCACCAACGGCTTCGAGCAGCGCGTGCTGTCGCGCGGCTTCGAGTACCTGCGCGCGCTCGACCTCGAGGGCATCGACCCCATCGCCGGCCCGAGCTCGGGCGGCAACACCATCGGCCTCCGCGGCGCCGGCTTCGCCACCGACGTGGTGGTCCGCTTCGACGACACCCCGGCCGAGATCACCTCGGTCGACCCGACCGGCGACACCATGGAGGTGCGCGTCCCGCCTGGCCGCCACGGCGCCGTCGACGTCAGCGTCAGCCGCGGCCTCGAGACCCTGACGCTCGACCAGGCCTACTTCTACGTCGACCCGCTGGTGGTCGACGGCGGCACGCTCTGGGCCGGCCACGCCGTGCCGTCGCGCGGCCCGGCCTCGGGCGGGAACCTGGTCATGGTGTCGGTGGTCGGCCTGGTCGGCACCGGCGGCGTGACCGCGAGCTTCGGCGGCGTGCCGGCCGACGTGCTCGACGTGCGCCCGGGCCAGTCGACGGTGGTGGTGAAGGCGCCGCCGCTCGACCCGACGAAGTCGGTGCCGTCGCAGGTGCAGCTGGTGATCGGGCAGCACGGCGACCTGGCGCCGGCCGTGCCCTACCTCTACGAGGACGACTTCGCCGTGACCCAGGTCGACCCCGACCGCGGCTCGACCAACGGCGCCGTGGTCGCGCTGGTCGGCAGCGGCCTCACGAGCGGCGCCAAGGTGACGGTCGGCGGCAAGCCGGCGACGGTCAAGGGACTTGACCATGGTCGGCTGTCGATCCGCGTGCCCGAGGGCTCGCCCGGCAAGGTCGACGTCGAGGTCGTGGTCGACGGCAAGCGCGCGTTCCTGCCGGGCGGCTTCGAGTACACCTCGAGCGCGACCAACATGTGGGCGGTCGATCCCGGCGAGGGCGCGCAGTCGGGCGGGCGCATCATGCGCCTCTTCGGCGAGGGCTTCCGGCAGGACCCGCCCGAGCCGCGTTTCGGCGACGAGGCCGCGACCGAGCCCGAGCTCATCGACGACCACCTCATGATCGTGCGCCTGCCGCGCGGCGACGAGGGCAACGTCAACGTGAAGGCCAAGGGCTGGGGCACGCTGGCCATGGCGCTGCGCTACTTCAACCCGGCCAAGCGCTTCGGCGGCACCGGCGGCGGGCCCATCCCCGAGGCGCTGAACGTCAGCGTCGTCGACTACGTGACCGGCAAGGGCGTCCCCGACGCCTTCGTCATCCTGTGGGACGACCTCGACACGCCCTACCAGGGGCTCACCGACGACCGCGGCCAGATCACCTTCTCCGACATCGGCTTCGGCCCGATGCAGGAGGCCACCGCCGGCGCCGACAACTACACCACCGGCACCGTCTGCGACTTCGACGCGCGCGACGTGACCATCCGCCTCATCCCGCTCTCGCCGTCCAACCCGGGCGGCGGCGGCGGCGGGCCCGGCCCGCAGAACCTGCCCGACTCGATCGTGTCGGGCCACGTGAGCGGCATCGACAAGTACATCGTCGCCGAGCCCGGCTCGTGCGACGCGCGCCTCAGCGTCGGCGCGCCCGGTGTGCTGTGCCAGCCGTGCGTGAGCGACGCCGACTGCGGCGGCGGCGAGGATCGCTGCACCGACCTCGGCAAGCAGGGCGGCCGCTGCACGACCGCCTGCGACACCGACGTCGACTGCCCGAGCGGCTACGCCTGCGCCGGCGTCGGCGGCGGCGCCGTGCAGTGCGTGCCCGACCCCGGGCGGCGCACGGCGCGCTGCCAGCCGACCATCGCCGACGTGTTCTCGAGCCAGGACGTGCCGCTCACGCCGACCGACACGACCGGCGGCTACAGCCTCACGGTGCGGCCCGGCGAGTACGCCATCGTGTGCCTCGGCGGCTACGAGGACACCATCTCGGGCGACTTCGTGCCGACCGTCATGGGCGTCCGCCGGCACGTGTTCGCGCAGTCGGACACGAGCGTCGCCGACCAGGACATCGACCTCGACGTGCCGCTGTCGCGCGACCTGCGCATCCGCCTCGACGGCGCGCCGGTCGAGCGCCGCGAGACCGAGCGTCACACCGCCGAGGTCTACATCAACCTCGGCGCCGACGGCGTCTACCTCATGCCGTCGTCGGGCCAGGGCATCGACCAGAACGTCTTCGAGCTCGAGCACTTCCCCGTCGAGTTCACGGAGTCGCTGTACGACGCGTCGTTCGAGGTCTACGCCACCGCCATCGCCAACGTGCCGCCCGAGGCGCAGACCGGCGAGGGCTCGTTCGTGCACTACGATCAGATCACCCAGGTCTACTCGGACGCCGTCTTCGAGCTCGACTTCGAGAACCCCATCGAGGGCTCGACCGCGCACCACCGCCGCACCGGCATCGCCGAGCCCATCCGCGCCGTGCACGGCCCGGCTCAGAACGGCGAGCTGCCGAGGCGCCTGTGGGCGGTCGGCGACGAGGGCCACGTCATCGCCTGGGACGGGACCTTCTGGGCCATCCAGCAGACGCCGACCCAGAACCGGCTGCGCGGCGTGTGGGCCGCCGCCGACGACGACGTGTGGGCGGTCGGCGAGCGCGCGACGGTCGTGCGCTGGGACGGGCTGCGCTGGCTCGAGGTGCCGATGCCAGCCGAGGTGTCGGTGGTCGGGCTCGACTGGTGGGGCGTCGAGGGCGACGGCACCGGCACGCTCTGGCTCTGGAGCACGCACGGCGTCTGGCGCCGCGCCGTCGACGGCACGCTCACCGCCATCGGCAGCGAGCTGACCCCGGGCGGCGTCCGAAACTCCACGCCGTGTCGCCGACCGAGGCCTGGCTCGTCGGCAAGGGCGGGCTCATCCGCCGGTGGGACGCCGACCAGCCGACGCAGCTCGAGCGCTGGGACGAGCCGGGCGCCGACCTGCACGCGGTGCACGGCGCGGCCGGCGATCGCGTGTGGGCCGTCGGCGAGAACGGCCGCATCCTGCGCTGGGACGGCGTCCTCTGGTTCGAGCTCCTGCCGGTCACGACGCGCGGCCTGTGGGACGTCTTCGCGGCCGGGCCGGACGAGGCCTGGGTGGCCGCCGACGCCGGCGAGGTCCTCGGCTGGGACGGCACGCGCTGGAGCATCGAGGAGACGATCGACCACGCCGACCTCCGCGCCATCGCGCCGACCTCGGACGGCAAGCTCGCCGCGGCCGGCCTCGCGACGCTCATCATCGGGCCGTTCATGCAGATGCGCGGCCCAGCAACCCACGGTCACCGGGGCCCTGCAGGACCTCGACCTGCGCTGGCTGCTCGACCCCGGCTTCGACGCGTCGCTCAACTGGGTTAGATGCTGCACTCGTCCGGGTTCCGTTCTGGAACATCATCGCCGATGGGCCGCGGAAGGACGTGCCGCTCCCCGACCTGACGGCCGCGTGGGGGCTCCAGCCCGTCTAGCCCGGTGAGGGGTCTCCTGCAAAATCGTGCGGGTCTACGTGCCGGGCTTCGACATGGGGCTCTGGGACGAGACGCTGCTGCTCCCGCGCCCTATCGCTGGCGCTCGTGGGCGGTCCGCGGCATCGCCCTGTCGATCCCCGACGCCCAGTAGCGCGCGCCGGGGCGCGCCGGGGCGCCGGCCCCACGTCCGCGTCGCCCCCGTCGATTGACGGCGCCCCGATGCAGTCGAACTTCGTCTGCGCGTGGCGCGGTCGCGGCGCTCGTCGTCGGCTACGTGCTCACCCGCAGGCGCGGTCTGGCTTGGTCGTGAACGTCGAGGTAGAGCCGACCCGCAGGCGTCGTCCGGAGCGCGGCCGGCGATCGCCGGGAGGCCATGGCTGGCCACGCGGCGGCGGCCGTCGCTCGAATCCCTTCTGGAAGAGAAGCGCCGATGGGCCTAGAAAGGGCGTGGCACCCTGCCGGCCGCTTCGCCCTCTCCCGCTACCGGACGCCCGATGATCCTGATTGCATGTGTTGTGGTGGCCGCCTTCTCCGCGCCGCCGCCCGCACCCGCGCCCGCCCCGCCCGCGCTCCCGCCCATCACCGACGCGCTGCCGTTCACGAAGCTGCTCGCGGGCGACATGGCCAACCTGCCCGACGACCAGCTGCTGACGGTGGCCGAGCACATGCGCAGCCGGCTCTTCCTCGACGAGGCGACGACGGTCATCGAGGTCGCGAGCGACCTCGAGCTGGCGCTGCGCTTCGCCACGGCGGTGCAGCTGCTCGAGGCGCGGCCCTCGGTGGCCAACGGCCCGCAGGCCCCGGCGCTGCGCGCGGCGGCCCGCTCGGCCGCGTTCCTGCTGCACTCGACGGGCTTCGCCTACGAGACGAGGGAGGACGTGCGCGCCAGCGTCGAGGCCATCCTGCCGGCGCAGAACGCGCCCAACCGCGCCGCGGTCGAGGCCATGATCACCTCGGTCCGGGCCATGCGCGCCTACGGCAACGCCTGGTTCCCGCTGGCCTTGTCGGCCGTCGAGAAGGACCAGCCCGACGCGCCCGGCTCGCTCGTGCAGGAGGGCTGGTGGCTCGCCCACGAGGGGAAGTCGCTCGAGGCGGCGCAGGTGTTCACGAAGTCCTTGTCGGTGGCGCCGGTCGGCGACGTGGCGCTGGCCGCCTACGAGGCGCTGCTCACCGCCAACCAGCCCGAGAGCGACGCGGTCGCGGCCGAGCTGCGCACGCGCATCGTGAAGTCGGTGCCGGTCCTCGGTGGGCAGTTCGCCTCGCGCCTCGACTACATCGAGGACACGCGCGCCACGGCCGCGTTCGAGGCCAAGGCCGGCACCGCCGACCGCGACACCAGCATCGCGCAGGTGTTCCGCTACCTGCGCGTCGGTCGCCCCGGCGCGGCCGAGCTCCTGGTGCGCGACGTGCTCGGGCGCTGGCCGGCCGACGCCCAGAGCTGGCACGCCGCGGCCGAGGCCTACTACCTGCTCGGGCGCTACGAGAGCCTGCGCGTCCTGTTCCTCGACGCCGAGAGCGGCGGCCACTTCGACGCGCGCCTGCGCGAGGTGCGCATCGCCGCGCGCATGATGCTGCGCGTGCACGAGAGCCTCGGCGAGATGCACCACCCGCTGGCCGACGGCGACCTCGACGGCGACCTCGACGCCTACGTGGCGGCGAGCGGCGGCAAGGGCTCGACCGCCGAGCTGGCGGCGCACGTGGCGCGCATGTTCATCGCCATCGCCGACTGGATGGGCAAGAAGAACGGGCCCGCGGCCGGGCCGGCCTTCGACGCGGCCTCGAAGCGCATCGAGGCGCTCGTCCTGGCGCGGCCGAAGGACCCCGAGGCGCTGCGCGCGGCGCTCGTGGCGTGGGCCGGCATCGAGAAGGCGACCGTCGGCGTGCAGCGCGTGAGCGCGCTGGCGGCCAAGCTGCCGGCCGACCAGGCGCTGGGTGTGTCGTTCCTCCTGGCGCGCGTCGAAGCGGGCGTGGCGCTGCGCGAGCGCGACCCGGTCGGCATGAAGTCGGCGCTGGCGCGCTTCGCGGCGATCGACAAGATCCTTTCCAAGAAGCCGGGCAGCGCGGCGGCGGGCACCATCGACCGCGCCGCCTACACGCTGGCCGCGACGACCGCGCGGCTGGCGGCCAAGGTGCTCACCGGCGAGCCCGTGAGCGAACCCGATCTGGGGCTGGCGCGCGGCGCGCTGGCCGGCATCGACGGCGCCTTCGATCTGTCGTCGGACGACGGCCGCGCGCTGGCGCAGGGTCGGGCTCTGACGGCCGGGACGCTGGCGCTGCTCGCGCGCGACGTCAGCGCGCCCGACCAGTTCCGACTGGCGCGCGCGGCCAAGCGCGACGAGCTCGGGCTGCTGGCCGGCGGCATCGTCCAGGTGCTGGCGGGCGACGCGCTCGGGGCCGGCGAGCTCTACGAGCGCGCCTCGGTCGAGGCCACGCGGCCGGCCATCCAGCAGTGGCTCGCCTTCGCGAGCTACCAGGCGGCGGCGCAGACCGGCGACACGGCCAGCGCCAAGCGCGCACTGACGGCCGCCGTCGACCAGTGGGACGCGGCCAAGCTGCCGGCCGTCGCCCAGCCCGGCAGCGTGCGGCCGCTCTTCGTCGGCGACTTCAACATCGGCCTGCGCGTGTCGCCGGGCGAGCCGCTGGCGCTCGACATCCGCGCCAGCCCGGTGCTGACGCTCATCCCCGAGATCGTGACGAGCAAGGCCGAGGCGCAGGCGGCGCTGGTCGGGATGAAGTAGCCGATGGCCCTCCCCGCCAGCATCCATCGCGTCATCGTGGCGCTGTCCGACGTCGACCGCGGCGTCTACGAGACGCTCGATCTGCGCCTCGCGCGCCACCCCTCGGAGACCATCCGCTACATGTTGGTGCGGCTCCTGGCCTACTGCCTCTCCTACGAAGAGGGAATCGCCTTCAGCCGCTCGGGGCTGTCGAACCCGGACGAGCCGCCGCTCGCGGTGCACGACCCGACCGGGCTCCTGATGGCCTGGATCGAGGTCGGCATGCCCTCGGCCGATCGCCTCCACAAGGCCTCGAAGGCGGCCCGCAAGGTGGCGCTCTACACCGCCGGCGATCTCGCGCTCCTGCGCAAGGAGGCGGCGTCGCGGCCCATCCACAAGCTCGCCGACATCGCCGTGTGGCCGCTCGCCTCGGCGCTGCTCGACGAGCTCGAGCCACACGTCGGGCGCGAGACCAAGCTCGAGCTGGTGCGCTCGGACGGTGTCCTCTACCTCACGGTCGCCGGCAGGACGCTGGAGTCGCGCATCGAGGCGACGACGCTCGCCCCCGCCGACTAGACCTGCACGGCGGAGATCTCGAACCACTTCGTGGTTCGGCTCGCTCGCGAGCCCCGCCGTGCAGCGCTAGCCACGTTGGACAGGGGGCTCGCGCCCCCTTCGACCCCCGCCGCGGCATAGCGCGGCTCCTGGCTGCGCTCGGCGGAAGTGCGTTGCGACTTCCGCCGAGCACATCTAGCTGGCGGGGGCGGCGCCGCGCCGCATCAGAACGCGTTCAGGCGCCCCTTCAGCAACGGCGACGCCGAGGCGACGGCGGCCTGCGCGGCCGCGTCCGAGTCGAAGTACAGCGTGTAGGCCAGCTCGTTGTTCTGCTCGATGGCGACGGCCTTCGTGTGCTTGTGCATCGGGAGCCAGCCGCCGTTGGCGTCGCTCGCGGCGACCATGGCCCGGAACTCCTCGAGGTAGGTGTTCTTGCGCAGGACCGCGATCATGCCCGGGGACTGGATCCAGCCGGTGCCGTCCTCGAGCTTCACCGCGCCCTTCGAGCTCGCGAGCTGGCAGGTCGGCGAGAACAGCGCGCTGAAGCGGCCCGGGCGGGTGGTGCCCGAGGCGTCGGTCGGCTTCTTCAGGTAGCGCGACAGCTTGGTCTTCGAGTCGCTGTCGTCGTTCACCTTGCCGATGAGGGCGGAGCGGTCGAGCCCGGCCAGCACCTTCTCGAGGTCGCCCTTCTCGCTGCTCACGTCGAGCACTTTGATGATGGCGCGCTCGTCGTCGACGAGGCAGGCGCCCGACATGAGCTTCTTGATCATGCCGATACGCTCCTCGGTGCTGGCCTTCTCGTGTTTGCCGGCCTCGATGTCGTAGCGCACCATGTCGTCCTGGAACGGGTTCAGCGCACCGGCCCACTCGCACAGCTTGTCGAGCTCCTCGACGATGCGCTTCACGTCCTTGCCCGTGTGCACGCCGATGTCGCCGTCGACGCCGTCGACCGTCAGGAGCTCGAGCTCACCGCCCGGGTTCCACTCGAGCTTCATGCCCGCGGCCGACCAGCCGCTCGGCGAGTCGGTGAACTTCTCGCCCATCTGCGCGCCGATGGTGATGGCGACCTTGAGCGCGGCCTCGGGGAGCCTCGTCGACCAGACGCCGTCCTTGTCGCACGCCACCTCGAAGCCCTTGACGCTCACGACCGCCTTGGCGCCGGCGAAGACCGAGCACACCTTGGGGATCCCGCCGGTGATGGTCAGCGCCGCCTCCAGCGTGCCGCCGATGGTGCCCTTGAAGGCGCCGCCCGCGCCGATGCTCACGCTGCCGCCGCCCTTGAGGGTCGCCGACGGCTCGAGGAAGATGCCCGGGATGATGGGGATCGGCGCGAGCGGCAGGCTGTACTTGCCTTCGACGAAGCCGGTGAGCCCATCGGGGCTCGCCTTCATGCCGAGCCCGAACGGCCCCTTGTAGCCGCCGCCGCCGAGCGCGACCTTGTCCTTCGACTTGTGCTCCGGCGCGGCGGGCGCGCCCTTGGCCGGACCGGCCGCCTCCTTGGCCGGGCCCGCCGCGGCGCTCTCGGCCGGCGCGGTCTCGTTCTCGGGCGCCGACGGATCGCACTCCTCGGGCGCGGCCGACGACGACGCGGCCTCGGCGACCGGGGACTTCGCCTTGTCCTTCATCTGAACCGGTCGCGCGCCTCCGGCCGGGGCGTTGCCGCCGCGCGGATCGAGCGCGGCCTCTTGCTCGGCGAAGGAGAGGCCCTTCAGCTGGACGCGCGACTTCGTCTGGACCGGGGCGGCGGGGGCGGACTTGGCGCCGACGGCGCTCTCGGGGCGTTGTTGGAACATGCGGGCTCCGTGGGAGGTGGGACCGACCGCGGGCCCGAGGTGCAAGCGTGCGCCCGCGTCGCCATAGCCCCGGGCCATCGCCGCGATAGCCGCGCCTGATGGCCGCCCGACGGCCTGCCACGCGGTCGGGCCGCGCGTCGGCGACGCGACCGCGCCTGATCGCGGCGCGCGCTCTCTCCGAGGCCGCCGCCCGACCCACAGTGGCTCGGCATGGCTCGCACACGCGCGAGCAGGATTGGCGCACCTCCTGCGCAAGAGCTGCTCAGTAGGCCGGAACGGCGCGATCCCGGCCGGCCGGCGGCGTCACTCGGCGCAGTTCACGAAGGCGTCGGCGACGCGGCGCGCGAAGCAGAGGAAGCCGGTGTGGCCGATCATCTTCTGCTCCGGCCGGAGCGACTCCTGCGTGACGCGCCACCAGCGCTCGATGGTCTCGAGCGACTCGGCCGGCAGGTAGGCCTTGGTCGCGTACGCCTCGAGCACGAAGCGCTGCATCTGGATGGCGGTCGGCACGTAGGCCGCCAGCAGCCCGCCCGGCTTCAAGACGCGCGCCGCGTGCGCCAGCACGTCCCACGGCTCGGGCACGTCGAGCAGGATGCGGTCGACGCTCCGGTCGGCCTCCTCCATGCCCTGGTAGAGGTCGCCGATGCGCACGACGTGGGTCGCCAGCGGGCCGTCGTCGCCGAGCAGCGCGCGCACGTTCTTGTCGGCGCGGTTCTTGGCCTCGGGGCGGAGCTCGTAGGTCGTGAGGTGCCCGGCCGCGCCGATGGCGCGCATGATGGCCATCGACAGGGCGCCCGAGCCGTAGCCGCCCTCGATCACGACCGCGCCCGGGAACAGGTCGGCGTAGGTGACGAGCAGCGCCAGGTCCTTCGGGTAGATGATCTGCGCGTGGCGCTGCATGTAGCGCACGTGCTGCGGCAGCGTCGCGCGTACGACGCGGAACTCGACGGCGCGGCTGCCGCGCACGCGCACGCCCTCGGGCGCGTCGAAGAGGCGCTCGTGCGGCACGGTGTTGCCGCGGATGTCGGTGATGCGGCCGACGCCCAGCACGTCGTAGTGCTCGCGGCCCTGGCGGTCGACGAACACCACCGGGTCGCCGGGTCCGAGCGGCGGGCCGGAGCCGGCGGCGATGCCGCGAGGGGAGGGTTCGGGTCGACGGCCGCTCACGCGCGCGTTGAACCACGCCGCGCGCCGGCTGGCAACGCGGTGGTTTTCCGTCGGGCAGCCTCTCCGCTGACCTGCGAGCGCGCTGCGCGCGCTGTGGCAGGTCCGCTCCGAGGCCTTCTGACGGAATTCTTGCCGGCCCGCCGACCCGGCGTAGGTTGCCGGTCTCGGAGGTGGCCCATGACGATCGATCTCGAGAAGCTCCCGGCGATTCGCAACCTGTCCGAAGACGTGCGCCAGAAGGCGCTCGAGTTCGCCGGCGCCCTCGGCGCGCGCGGACCGCGTCCGACGACCACGCTCGGCACGGCCGTGACGCTGGCCCAGGAGTGGAAGTCGGGGCGGCTCCCGACCAAGCAGGGCGGCCCCGCCGTCCTGGTCCAGCCGCGCAACGGCCGCTGGATCATCCGCCGCGCCGACAGCGAGCACGCCACCCACACCTTCCAGGTGCGCGAGGACGCCGTCCGCCGCGCGCAGGATCTCGCCCGCCGCTACGCCACGGCCTGCCTCGTCTTCGGACCGGGCGGCTCGCTCATCGAGCGCTACGGCGCCCCGGGCTCGCCGGCCGCGGCCGCCGAGGTCCCGCCGATCGTCGAGCCGGTCGTGGTCGTGGCCGCGCCGCCCGAGCCGGTCGTCGTCGCCGCCGAGGCCGTCGTCGCCGCCGAGCCGGTCGTCGTCGCCGAGCCGGTGATCATCCCCGAGCCGATCATCGAAGCCATCGCGGTCGAGCCGATCGCCGTGGAGCCGACGGCCATCGAGTCGGTGGTCGAGGTCGTCGCCGACGAGCCCGAGCCGGTCATCGCCGTGACCGACCTCGAGGCCGCGCCCATCCGCGTGAAGCGCATGGCCAACAAGTGGGCCGTGGTGCTGGGCGACGGCCGCACCGAGTCGTTCCACACCAAGCAGAAGGCGCACAAGCGCGCGAAGGATCTCGCGGCCGCCCTCGGCTGCGCGGTCGTGCTCGCCTGATGGCCTCGGTCGTGCGCCGCGCGAGCTAGCGCGGCAGCACCACCTCGCCCTTGCCGAGCGCCGTCGCATGGCGCCTGAGCGCGCTCTTCAGCGCGCGCCGATCGAGCTTGTGCGCGGCCTCGGGCCAGAGCCCGGTGACCTCGAGCGCGTCCTCGCTCGTCCTCGCCTCGAGGCGCGCGACGAGCTGCCCGCGGTGCATGATCGGGCACACGTACCAACCGAAGCGCCGCGTGTGCGCCGGCTTGTAGACCTCCCACACGTAGTCGAAGCCGAAGGCGTGGGCCACGAGCTTCCGGTCCCAGAGCACCGAGTCGAGCGGCCCGAGCACGCGCATGTCGCCGTCGTCCTCGGGGAAGGTCCGCTCGCGGAAGCCGGCCGGCGCGAGGTAGGTGCGCTTGGCGCCGTCCACGGCGACCTCCTCGAGGACGCCCTCCGCCACGAGCTCCTCGGGCAGCGTGCTGGTGCGCGTCGCCGACAGCATCGACCAGTGCGGGCCGGCGTTCCGCGCCAGCAGCCCGGCCGCCTCGACGCGCTCGATCAGCGCCCAGCGCGCGAACTCGTCCGACGCCCGCGCCTTCTTGCGACCCCACGCGCCGAGCGCGCGCGATGGCACGTCCCACAGCTTGCCGCGCCCCGAGCGCCCGGCGACGACCACCTCGCAGCGCGTCCACAGCACCTCGAGCGCCATGGCCGCGGCCTTGGCCGTGCCCTTCCAGCCCGACCAGTCGATGGGCGCGACGCGGCCCCACTCGCCGTGCTGCTCGAGGTCGGGCACGGTCAATGGCCCGTGCTTCTTCACCACCGCCAGCACCGCCTCGACGACGCCGTCGGGCAGCCGGCGCATGCGCTCGGCGTGGCTCCACCACGAGGTCTCGGCGGCCTGCCCGCGGTAGTACGGGAAGGCCGTCGCGGGCAGCAGGCAGCGCTCCTTGGCGAAGTGCTCGAAGGCGTGGCCCGGCATCAGGTGGCGATAGACGTCGCCGCGCGCGATGCCGTCGATGCGCGCCAGCGCCACCAGATCGGCGTTGGTGCCGATGACGTCGAGCGGATCGAGCTGGATGCAGCGGCGCTCGGTGAGCAGCGCGCGGGCGGCCTCGCCGACGGCCGCGTCGCCCGCCGCGCGCACGCGCTGGCGCAGGCCGTGGTGGCCGACCATGAAGGCGCGCGCCGCCTCGGGCGCGAGGGTCGCGACGCCGCTCATCAGCCCTCGGAGGCCGGGGCGACGATGTCGTCGAGCGAGGCCTCGGGTCCGAGCTGCACGACGAAGTCGACGTGCTCGTGCTCGCTCGGCGCCCCGTCGATCCCGACCGCGTCCGCGGCCGGCGCGGCGCAGGTGCTGACGAGCGCGCGATAGAGGCCGTTGGGGACGTCGATCCACTGGGCCGGGTCGGCGAACTCGAGGCGGTCCTGGTAGCCGGTGCGCAGCAGCGCGGCCCCGCCGAGGAACAGCCGCCCGTGCCGCACGAGCAGGCGGAACGCGGTCTCGCCGGTCTTGCTCGCGAGCTCGGCCGGCGTCAGCAGCCCGACCGTCACGCGCACGCGACAGCGCCGCCCGGGCGCGGCCGGCAGCACCACGGCGTTGCCCGACGCCACCGGCGCGGCCTCGGCCGGAGCCGCGTCGGGCGGCGCGATGTCGGCCGGATGGAACAGCGCCCAGCCCGCCTCGTCGGCCACGATGGGCAGCGTGCGCTCGGGCATGGCGGTGGTCCGCCGCGTCAGCGTCTGCACGCGCACGGCCTCGCGCCGCCGCTCGGGCGCGAGCCCGAGGTGGAGCCCGTCGAGCGTCGAGACCAGCACCTCGGCGATCTTGCCAGGCTGGTCGAAGAGCATGAGCCGCTCGTCGCGCGACAGGCGCCAGCCGAGCGTCGTGGCCCACTGGCCGAGCGTCCCGCCGGGCAGCGTCCGGAACGCCTCGAGCGAGTGCTCGGGCCAGGCGTTCTCGAGCCGCGCCAGCGCTTGCAGCAGCGACACCAGCTCGGGCGGCGCCGGGGCGTTGTCCTCGGCGCGCTCGGGCTCGCGCGTGGCGATGACCGTCGGCACGCGCTTGTTGGTGCAGCTCTGCGGGTCGATGGCCACGCGCTCGAGCCCGCGCAGCCGGTAGCGATGCGTCGCGCCGAGGCCCTCCGGGCTCCAGCCCTCGGGGAACGGCACGCGCTCCTCGAGGCGCGCCAGCACGCCGAACGGGTGCACCGGCTCGCGCGCGCTGGCCTGGAAGCCGACCACGACGGTGCCGTCGATGCCCGCGTCATCGAGCGCGTTCGAGGCGCCGCCGCCGAGGTTTCCGCCGCCGACGCCGGGCGTCCAGAGGACGGCGCCGGGGTGCAGCGTGGCATGGCGCAGCCGGCAGAGCCGATGCGCCGCACTCCCCGCAGGGCGCTTCGAACCGCCTCGAATGAGGCTGATGAGCCTCTCCAGCATCCTCGCTTCAAGCGCCAGGGCAGGCTGGCTCCACCAGACCTTCTGGCGGATCGAACCCCCGCGGGACGGACCGAAGGGCGAGTGTCCGCGTCCGAGCCGCGCTTGTCAAACGTCGCCCGCGCCGCGCTAGAGCCGGGTGCGACCGGCGAGGGCGCGGGCCAGCGTGTGGTCGTCGAGGTACTCGAGCTCGCCGCCCATGGGGATGCCGGTGGCGATGCGCGTCAGCGCCACGCCCGTGGGCGCGAGCCGCTTGGCGAGCCACAGCGCGGTGGCCTCGCCCTCGACGTCGGCCGAGGTCGCCAGGATGACCTCGCGCACGCCGTCCTGCTTGATGCGGCCCTCGAGGTTGGCGAGCCGCAGCTGGTCGGGCCCGATGCCCTTCAGCGGCGCGAGCGCGCCGTGCAGCACGTGGTAGCGGCCCTCGTACGAGCCCGAGCGCTCGATGGCGAGCAGGTCGGGCACGCCCTCGACGATGCACAGGAGCCCCGCGTCGCGCGCCGGGTCGCTGCAGATCGAGCACAGCTCGGTCTCGGCCAGGTGGTTGCACTGGCCGCAGAAGCGCACGTGCGCCAGCAGGTCGCCCAGCGCCTGGCGCAAGGACTCGGCGTAGCTCGGCGGCTCGGCCACGACGTGGAAGGCCCAGCGCATGGCCGAGCGCTTGCCGACGCCGGGCAGCCGCGCGAGCAGCGTGGCGAGCTTGTCGAGCGCGGGCGGGAGCGCCGCCACGTCAGAACGACAGCCCGGCGCTCTTGGCCATGTCGCCGAGCGGCCCGAGCTCTTGCGTCGCGGTCTCCTTGGCGCGCCGGAGCGCGTCGTTCACCGCCGCGGTGATGAGGTCCTGGAGCATGTCGATGTCGGTGAGGGTCACCGGGTCGAGCTTCACCGCGGTGATGGTCATGGCGCCGGTGGCCGTGACCTTCACCAGCCCGCCGCCCGCCTCGCCCGTCACGACGCGCCGCGCGGCGCGCTCCTGGGCTTCCTGGATCTGCTTCTGGAGCGCCTGCGCCTGCTCCATCATCTGCTGGAGCTTGCCGCCCTGGAACATCTCTTCGAAGTTCATGCCTAGCTCTCCCTGTTCGATGGCCGCGACGGCTCGCTCGGGATGTCGATGCCCGCCAGCGTGCCGCCGAAGCGGGTCATGATCTCGAGCACGAGCGGGTGCCGCTCGATGTCCTTTCGCTTGTTCTCGCGCTCGGCCTCGTCGCGCGCATTCTTGCGCATGCGCGGGGTGTCTTCCACCTTGCCGACCTTGATGATGCGCACCGATCGCACGTCCGGCCGCTGCGCGCGGATGAGCTCGTCGATCGCCTTCAACCCGTTCAGGAGCCGCTTCTCGGTGACGTCGCCCGACACCTCGAGCGCGAGCACGCCGCCGGCGAAGCTCTGGATGTGGGCGTGGTCGAGGAGCCCGGCCAGGATCGGCTGATCGGGCCGCACCAGATCGACGAAGGTCTCCCAGTCGTCGCCGGTGAAGCTGCCCGCCGGCGCTTCGGCGGGGGCCGCGGGCTCATCGGCGAGGGCCTCGACCTGGGGGACGATCGTCGCCGCGACGGGCTCGGGCTCGGGGCTCGGGGGCTCGGGCTCGGGGCTCGGGCGTCCGGGCCTCGGGGGCTCGGGGCTCGGGCGCTCGGGCTTCGAGGGCTCGGGCGCGAGCTTGGGAGGCTCGGGCGCGGGCGCAGGCGGAGGGGTCGCAGGAACCGGCGCAGGCCCCAGGCGCTCAGCCTGGGGCTGGGCTTTTGGGCGCGGTGGCTCCGGCGGCGGCGGTGCGGGCATGGCCGCGGCCGGTCGCATGACGGGCGCCCCGCCGCCCTCGAGGCGGCGCTCGAGGCCCTCGAGGCGCGCGAGCAGGCCGTCGATCGGCTGCACCGGCTGGAGCCGGGCCATGCGGATGACGGCCATCTCCATCTCGAGGCGCGGGAAGCTGGCCTGCACCAGGCGCTCGGCGGTCTCGGACGCCATGCGCACGAGGCGCTGCAGATCCTCGGGCGCGACCTTCCGGCCGAGCGTCACAAGGCTCTGCACCTCGTCCTTCGAGAGGTCGGTGGGAGCGCCCTCGCCGGCCACCTGCAGCACCGCGATGTCGCGCAGGTAGTGCACGACGTCGGAGGCGAACTTCCGGAAGTCGAGGCCGTACTCGAAGGCCTCGTCGACCACGCCCAGCGCGGTCTTCACGTCCTTCTCCAGGGCCGCGCCGACCATGCGATGGAGCCACGCGCGGTCGGCCACGCCGAGCACGTCGGCCACCGCCTGGTAGCTCGCCTCCATGCCGCACGAGCTGATGACGCGGTCGAGCAGCGACAGCGCGTCGCGCATCGAGCCCTCGCTCTCGCGCGCTACGAGCCGCAGCGCGCCGTCGTCGATCTTCACGCCCTCGGCGTCGAGGATCTCCGAGATGCGCTGCACCATGATGGTGACCGGGATGCGCTTGAAGTCGAAGCGCTGGCATCGCGACAGGATCGTCACCGGGATCTTGTGCGGCTCGGTCGTCGCGAAGATGAACTTCACGTGCGGCGGCGGCTCTTCGAGCGTCTTCAGGAGGGCGTTGAAGGCCTCCGTCGTCAGCATGTGGACTTCGTCGATGATGTAGATCTTGAAGCGATCGCGCTGCGGCGCATAGGCGACGCCGTCGCGCAGCTCGCGGATCTCACCGATGCCGCGGTTCGAGGCGCCGTCGATCTCGAAGACGTCGATCGAGGTGCCGGCCGCGATCTCGACGCACGCCGCGCACTCGCCGCACGGATCGACGGTCGGCCCCGGCGCGTTCCGGCAGTTGAGCGCCCGCGCCAGGACGCGCGCCGCCGACGTCTTGCCCACGCCGCGCGCCCCGCAGAACAAGAACGCGTGGTGCACGCGGTTCTGCAGGATCGCGTTCTTCAGCGTGCGGGTGACGTGCTCCTGCCCCGTGATGGCGTCGAAGCCCCGCGGCCGCCACTTCCGGGCCAGCACGAGATAAGCCACTCGAACCTCCGCGCCGGCGCGCATCGCCGGACCGCGCGTGCATCTAGCACGCGCCCGGGCGGACGACCACGGCCGTGGAGCCACCTGATAGAGGAACGCCGTCGGTCGTGAGACCGACGGCGTACATGGAAAGAGGGCCGGGACCCGCACACGAGCAAGATGCTACCGTTGCTTCCTCCCGGACCTGGCGGGGTTCACTTCCGACCCGTCGCAGGTCCCGACCACAGACGGCTCCTTGCGGAGCCGATACTCGTCCGAGCCCAGACCAAAGCCTGGTCCCTGACGCAACTCATTCTGGCGGAGAGAGAGGGATTCGAACCCTCGGTAGAGCTTTTGACCCTACACACGATTTCCAGTCGTGCACCTTCAACCACTCGGTCATCTCTCCAGACCTCGACCCACGCATGCCGCGTGGGACCGTGCTCTGGCGACGACGATACTCGCGCTCGAGCGCTCGGTGGTGGCGTCGCGAACGCGAGGGCCGAGGCCGCCCGGAGTCTTCCGGGCGGCCCCGATGGCGGACAGGGTAGGATTCGAACCTACGGTACGGGTCACGTACACTTGATTTCGAGTCAAGCGCCTTAGACCAACTCGGCCACCTGTCCACAATCACTCCCGAGGTCGAGGCAGACCTCGGGAGAGCCTTTGCGTCCGGCTCTCAACCGCTCGAGCTAGCCGCGCGGCCCGCGTCGTTCAGCGAAGAACTCGGCGAGGACTCGCGCGCTCGATCGAGCGGCGCCAGGATGCTCATCGACGCGAACCCCCGAGCCGTCGAACAGTCGATGCACGCTCACGTGTGCACCGGTCTTCGGCTCCCGCGCGGCGTAGACCACGCGAGCCACGCGCGCCTGGATCAGCGCGCCGGCACACATGGCACACGGCTCGAGCGTGACGTAGACGGTGGACCCTTCGAGGCGCCAGCTTCCAAGCGCCTGCGAGGCTTCGCGGAGCGCCAGGAGCTCGGCATGGGCCGTGGGATCCTGCAGCGTCTCGCGGAGGTTGCCGGCGCGTCCGAGCGCGCGGCCCTCGTTCACGACGAGCGCCCCGACCGGCACGTTGCCGAGCCGACCTGCTCGCATCGCGAGCGTGAGCGCTTCGTCGAGCCACCGTCCGTCTTCATCGCCTTCCGGCGACGAGGAGGAGGTTGCGTCGTTCTCTATCAAGGTGATTCCAAAGAGCCGACCCTCGTGCCGTCAACGGCGCCCGAGGGCCTCGAGTAGGGTTGCACCGGAAAGGACTCGAACCTTTAACCTTTGGTTCCGTAGACCAATGCTCTATCCAATTGAGCTACCGGTGCAGCGGGTCGCGTGTCTAAGCGGCGGTCGTCGAGGTGTCAACGACTTTTTGCCGGGTCGTTGCCGACGATGCGCTTCGAGCGACTTGGAGCAGACGAGGGAAGTGGCGGAGACGGAGGGATTTGAACCCTCGATAGAGCTTTTGACCCTATACACGCTTAGCAGGCGTGCGCCTTCAGCCGCTCGGCCACGTCTCCATGTTCCCGACGGGGATGCCCGTCAGCTGCTACCGAGGGCCACGATGATCGGGGTTGCCGATCGCGAGGACCTCGCGCTTTCGATCTCTGGTTTTCAATCAGCGAGGCCGGGCGGAGGAGGAGGGATTCGAACCCCCGAGACTCGCGTCTGGCGGTTTTCAAGACCGCTGCCTTCAACCACTCGGCCACTCCTCCGCGGGATTCCGCAGCGGCGTCGCGCCGGCCGAGAGCCTGTCTTGCGACCTGGCCCACGGCGGGGCGTCTCCTAACGCAGCCGATCCCTCGCGTCAAGCGATGCCGGGTCGAGCCGTGGGCATCGTTCTCCGATGTCGTTGGTTTCGTGGTTCCTTTCGGGTGATCACCCCGATCCACGTGACCAATCCCTTGATTCGCATCCTTCTTCGCGGCTACACAGGTCTTACCCAGCGCCACCACGGTTGCATCCCAACCGTCCCCCTCCGAAGGTGCAGGGCATTTCAACAAGCATTTGATTTCTGCGGTGACGCGGTGCAGCATGCACCCGTACACCGCTCAAACACGGCGCGATGCTCCTTGCGGGGAGCCTCGTTCGCCGCCGCTATTCCAAGACATCTTGAAGTTCTGGGAGATGGTTCATGGCCAACGCCACGGTCCGGGAGCTCCAGCGAGCCGGCATCGAGTTCGATAGTTACCGGGAGCTCGCCCAGCCTTCCACGCACGGCCAGGCTGCGGCGCGCTGGCCCCTCTTGGCGGTCACCGATCAGGTGCTGCTCGCCGAGCGCTGGAAGCGCGACACCCTGGCCGCAAGCGTCCAGCTGCCGCGCAACGTCACGCCGCTCGCGCCCGCGCGCCCGTCGCCGATCCAGACCGATTGGTTCCATGCGGGCGCCCCCGTGACGGCCGGCCCTGCCGTCGTCGCGAGCAAGCCCCACGCCTGACGGCGTAGCACTCCATGCACCACCTTGCGGTCATCTCCCTGAAAGGCGGGACGGGGCGGACCACGATCGCGGCCAACCTCGGCGCCATGCTGGCCGAGCGGCTGCGCACCGTGCTCGTCGATCTGGATGCCCAGAACGCCCTCGGCCTGGCGTTCGGCATGCCCGTCGGCGAGGCCATCGGCCTCTCGGCGCCTGACGTGAACCACACCGCGCTGGCGTCGCTCCTGCGATCACACCAGGCGCAGGTGCCCTACATCCCGTTCGGACGGCAGGACCCGACGAGCGTCGCGCTCGTCGAGCAGCAGCTCCGCACCGACCCGCAGTGGCTCGAGCGGCGCCTGAAGCAGCTCGCGCCGACCGGCTACGACATCGCCGTGATCGACACGCCGGCGCGGCAGTCGCCGTGGCTCACCCAGGCGCTGGCGATCGCTTCGGTCGTCATGGTCGTGCTCGAGGCCTGCCCGCTGTCCTACGCGCTGCTCCCCGAGATGGAGAGCCTCGTCAACGGGCTCGAGAAGAAGCCCGGCTACCGGAAGACCTTCTACGTCCTGAACCGCGTGGACGGCCGCCGCGCGCTGTCGCGCGACGTGCGGGCGGCGCTGTCGAACGTGGCCGGCGAGCTCATGATCGAGGCGGCGCTGCCCGACGACGAGCACGTGCGCGAGGCCATCGCCAACCGCACGACCTGCGTCCGCTGGGCGCCGCACGCGCAGTTCTCGGCCGGCCTGCGCGAGGTCGCGACGCGCGTGCTCGAGGCCATCCGATGACGGCGACGGCGGCGCGATCGCCGGTGACGGTGTCGGTCGATCCGGCGGCGGGGCTCCCCAAGTCGGCGCGCCGCGGCGTGTGGTGGCCCATCCGCGTGCTGGCCTGGATCGCGGTCTCGGCCGTGCTCTCGGGCGTCGTCATCGCGCCGCTCGACACGTGGTCGCAGACGATGTTCGGCTGCACCGTCTTCGCCTTCGCGTTCCTCTTGTCGCGGCTGCCCGGCCGCTACGTGACGCTCGTCCTCATCATGATGTCGGTGACGGTATCGCTGCGCTACCTCTATTGGCGCGCGACGACGACGGTCGGCAACGACGTCGGGCTCGACCTGGCGCTCGGGCTCGTGCTCTTCATGGCCGAGATCTATGCGGTCGCGGTGCTCGTGCTCGGCTACGCGCAGATGGCCTGGCCGCTCCGGCGGAGGCCGGTGGCGCTGCCGGCCGACATGTCGACGTGGCCGACCGTCGACATCTACATCCCGACCTACAACGAGCCGCTGTCGGTCGTGCGCACGACGGTGCTCGCGGCCAAGGCGCTCGACTGGCCGGCCGACAAGCTCAACGTCTACATCCTCGACGACGGCCGCCGCGACCAGTTCCGCGCCTTCGCGGCCGAGGCCGAGGTGGGCTACATCATCCGGCCCGACAACAAGCACGCCAAGGCCGGCAACATCAACCACGCGCTGAAGAAGACGCGCGGCGATCTGGTCGCCATCTTCGACTGCGACCACATCCCGACGCGCAGCTTCCTCCAGATGACCGTCGGCTGGTTCATGCGCGACGCCGGCCTGGCGATGGTGCAGACGCCGCATCACTTCTACTCGCCCGACCCGTTCGAGAAGAACCTCCAGAACTTCAAGCGCGTGCCCAACGAGGGCGAGCTCTTCTACGGCGTCATCCAGAAGGGCAACGACCTCTGGAACGCGTCCTTCTTCTGCGGCTCGTGCGCGGTCATCCGGCGCGCGCCGCTCGAGTCGATCGGCGGTATCGCCCCCGAGACGGTGACCGAGGACGCCCACACGATGCTCAAGCTGCATCGGCGCGGCTGGCGCTCGGCCTACCTCGACCTGCCGCAGGCCGCCGGGCTCGCCACCGAGAACCTGGCTGGCCACGTCGGACAGCGCATCCGCTGGGCCCGCGGCATGGCCCAGATCTTCCGCATCGACAACCCCTTCCTCGGGCGCGGTCTGAGCCTGTCGCAGCGCATCTGCTACGCCTCGGCCATGCTGCACTTCTTCTACGGCATCCCGCGCATCATCTTCCTCATGGCGCCGCTGCCGTTCCTGCTCTTCGACGCGCACATCTTCAACGCGTCGGCCGACACCATCCTGGCCTTCGCGCTGCCGCACATGGCGCACGCGTATCTCACGAGCTCGCGCATCCAGGGCGCCCATCGGCACTCGTTCTGGGCCGAGGTGTACGAGGCCACGCTGGCCACCTACATCATGTATCCCACGACCTTGGCGCTCATCTCGCCCAAGCTCGGCAAGTTCAACGTGACCCAGAAGGGCGGCATCTCCGAGGTCGAGTACTTCGACCTGCGCATCGCGCTGCCCTACCTGGTGCTGCTCATCCTGACGATGGTCGGCATGGGCATCGGCGTCTACAAGCTCATGCAGCCCGGCGCCGAGACCGGGGCCATCGCCGTCAACCTGGCCTGGAGCGGCTACGCCTTCCTCATCATGACGGCCACGCTCGCGGTCGCCTGGGAACGGCGCCAGCGGCGCATCGTGCCGCGCGTGTCGGCGCGCCTGCCGGTCATGCTGCGCATGCCCGATCAGAAGGTCGTCGCGTGCGAGACCATCGATCTGTCGACCACCGGCATGGCGCTGCGCTCGCCGGTCGAGCTCGCGCTGTCGAAGGACGACATCATCGAGGTGACCATCCTCGCGGGCGGGAACGAGGCGCCGGCCGACGCCATCGTGGTGCAGAAGCAGGGCCTCATCGTGCGGCTGAAGTTCAATCAGCTGCCGCTCGAGGCCGAGTCGACGGTGGTCACCGCCATCTTCGGACGGCCGACGGCGTGGGCCGAGTGGAAGAAGGGCCGGCGCAACGACCGGCCGCTGGTGGCGCTCTTGACCATCCTCGGCTACGGGCTCGTCGGCGCGGTGCGGCTGCCGAAGATGCTGCTCGGACGGAAGCGCGCCGCGGCCATGCTGCTGGCGGCCGCGCTCGGGGTCGCGGCGGGCGGCAAGGCCGACGCCGGCGGCTGGTCGCTCGAGCGCCTGGGCTACGGCGCGGCGCAGCAGAAGTACAACCGGCGGACCTCCATCCGGCTGCCGTTCTTCGCGCGCGGCGATCAGGTGTTCACGGCCGCCAAGCTGGTGCTCGACATCGACCAGACCGCCAAGGTCCCCGACGGCGTGAAGGCGCTGAAGGTGTCGATGCACGACGAGGTCATCGCCGAGATCCCGGTGCGCGATCTGCCGCCGCAGCTGTCGTACGACGTGCCGCCGCAGATGCTCGAGGAGAAGAACGCCATCTCCTTTGATCTGGTGCTGGCCGCCGACGTGGCGTGCCCGGGCCTGGTCGACGTCGGCACCTGGCAGTTCCTGCGCGGCGGGCGCATCGAGACGCAGGCGGCGCTCTTGCCGCTGCCGAACGACCTCAACATGCTGCCGCTGCCGTTCTTCGACCCGTCGGCCGACGCGCTGACGCCCATCCACATCGTCTTCCCGAACCCGCCCGACGAGGCGATGATGAAGGTCGGCGGGCTCGTCGCGGCCTACTTCGGGCTGCGCGCGGGCTCGCGCTTCCAGTTCGTGGCCCACTATCGCGAGCTGCCCGACGAGCACGCGGTGGTGCTGCTGACGCCCGAGAGCGCCGGGCTCATCCCCGACCTCGGCGAGATCACCGGGCCGATGGTGGCCATGCGCGACAACCCGGCGCGCTCCGAGACCGCAAAGGTGCTTGTCATTGCCGGGCGCGACGTGGCCGAGCTCGAGCGCGCGGTGCGGCGCCTGACCTTCGACTTCGAGGCCACCAAGGGCGCGGGCGCCACCAAGGTCTTCGACGGCTGGCTGCCGCCCGAGCAGGTGAGGCAGCCGTATGACGCGCCGCGCTGGTTCCAGGCCGGCGCGCCGCTCGAGATGGGGCGCGTGGCGCCGCAGCCGGAGCGCACGTTCACCGGCGCGCTCGGCGGCACCATCGAGCTCGACATGCGCGTGCCGCCCGACATCTTCACCTGGCCCACCGGCTACGTGGAGCTCGATCTGAGGTGGCGCTCGGAGGTGCCGCCCGGCGTCGAGAAGCCCGAGCTCAAGGTCGAGTTCAACAAGCACTTCCTCGGCACGCTGAAGCTGGCCGACGATGCCGACGACGCCAAGCTCCAGCACAAGCGCCTGCGCATCCCGGCGAGCGAGCTCAACGGCTTCAACCGGCTCTACGTGCACGTCGTGCCGCCGGAGACGTCGTGCCCGAACGCCGAGCACGACGTCGTCACGGTCGAGGTGCTGGCCGACTCGGTGCTGCACCTCGAGGGCTTTCCGAGCTTCAAGCCGATGCCCGATCTCGGCGCCTTCATCGACGACGGCTTCCCGTTCACGCGCCTGGCCGACCTGTCGGAGACCGCGCTGGTGCTGCCCGCCAAGCCCTTGCCCGAGGAGGTCGGCACGGCGCTTTCGGCGCTGGCGCACACGACGGCGGTGACCGGCGTGCCGCCGACCGGGGTGTCGTTCGTGCTGGGCGACCCGCCGACGAGCGGGCCGGCGGCCGACAAAGACCTCATCCTGGTGGGCGTGGCGACGCGCGTGCGCGCGCTCGTCGGCTGGGACGAGCTCATGCCGGTGCGCGGCCTCGGGCGCGGGCAGGTCGAGCTGCCGCAGATGCCGTGGTGGCGGAGCGTGCTGGCGTTCTCGCAGGGCCACGCGCTCGACGAGGACCTGAGCCGGCTCGCCAAGGCGCTCCGGCCGGGCGACCCGCGGAGCTTCGTGCTCGGCTTCGAGTCGCCCATCCGGCCGGGCCGGAGCGTGGTCGCCATCCTCGGCCAGACGGCCGGCGTGATGCCGACGGTCGCGCAGCTGCGCGGCTTCGCCGAGGCCGAGGAGCCGCAGGCCGACGTGCTGGTGAAGACCGGCGATCGGCGCGCCACCTTCCGCATCCAGGCGAGCTACGACGTCGGCTCCATCCCGGCCTACAAGCAGTTCCTGTGGTTCATCACGCGCCACTGGCTGGTGCTGGTGCCGACGCTCTTCGTGACGGCGCTGCTCTTCGCCTGGCTCCTGAAGAAGCGCCTGGCCAACGTCGAGTACCGCCGCCTGTCCCACACCGAGGCGCCGCGGTGATGATCGGGCTCGTCCTCGCCACGGCGTTCGCGACCGCCGCGTGCGGCTCGGCGCCGACCGGCGGGCCCGCGCCCGAGGCGTCGTGCGGGCCGCGCTGGCCGCTCTGGGACGCCTACGCCAAGCACTTCATCGAGGCCGACGGGCGCGTCGTCGACAACCTGGCCAAGCACACCACGTCGGAGGGCCAGGCCTACGCGCTCTTCCACGCGCTGGTGGCGCGCGACCGCGCCACGTTCGATCGCGTGCTGGCCTGGACCGAGAAGCACCTCTCCGGCGGCGACCTCGGCGCGCGGCTGCCGGCCTGGCGCTGGGCCGACGGCAAGGTCGCCGACAAGAACCCGGCGTCCGACGCAGACCTGTGGATGGCGTACGTGCTGGTGCAGGCCGCGGCCGCCTGGGATGCGCCCGAGCTGGCCACGAAGGGCGGGCGGCTCCTGGCGCAGATCGCCGCGCATGAAGTCAAGGAGCTTTCCGGTCTCGGGCCGACGCTGGTGCCGGCGCCGATGGGCTTCGACCTCGGCGACACCTGGCGGCTGAACCCGAGCTACACGCCCATCCAGCTCCTGCGCTGGGCCGCGCGCATCGACGCCGACGGGCCGTGGGAGGGCACCATCGCGTCGTTCGCGCGCCTCACCGACGAGGCCACGCCCGGGCGCGTGTGGCCCGACTGGGTTGGTTGGGATTCAAAGCAATTCGTGGCCGACCCGACGACCGGTCCGGTCGGCAGCTACGACGCCATCCGCGCCTACCTGTGGTCGGCCATGCTGTCCGAGGACGAGCCGCGGCGCGGCGTCATGCTGGCGCGCGGCACGCGCCTCCTCGAGGCGGCGCGCACGCTCGGCTTCGCGCCCGACAAGCTCGACACCCAGAAGCGCGACGACCTCGCCGACGTGGTGAAGTCTGCCAACGCGCCGGTCGGCTTCCAGGCCGTCGCGGCCGCGTTCGCGCGCGCGCTCGGCGACAACGCGACGGCCGCGCGCCTCGAGGACAGCGTGGAGCGCCAGAAGCGCGCCGACGGCCTCTACGGCGAGCCGGCCTTCTACTACGACCAGAACCTCGTCCTGTTCGCCCAGGCGTTCCGGGACGGGCGCTTTCGTTTCCGGGCCGACGGCGGCCTCGAGCTGCCGAAGCCCAGCGTGGAGTCCTCATGTCGCCCCGATTGATGTCGGCCCTCCTGGCCGCGACGCTGGCCGTGGCCGCCGTGCCCCCGGCGCTGGCCGGCGATCCGCCCGACGCCATCGAGCAGCTGCTCGAGAACGTGCGCTACTGGCAGGCGCGCGGCCGCCCCGACAAGGCCGCCGAGGCCTGGCGCAAGGTCCTGCGCAGCGACCCGACCCACGCCGAGGCGCTGGCCGAGCTGGCGCTGGCGGCGGCGCGCGCCGGGCGCACCGACGAGGCCAAGGACCTGGTCGAGCGGCTGAAGAAGTCGCACCCGGGCAACCCGCGCATCCCGGCGCTCGAGCAGGCGCTCGGGCTCGGCGCCAAGTACGACGACTACCTCGGCGACGCGCGCGCGGCGGTGAAGGCCGGCAAGGTCGCCGACGCGCTGGCGCTGTACCGCAAGGTGTTCGGCGGGCAGCCGCCGTCGGGGCTGGTCGGGCTCGAGTACTACCAGACGCTGGGCGGCACGTCGGGCGGCTGGGACGAGGCCAGGAGCGGGCTCGAGCGGCTGGCGCGCGAGAACGACGGCAACGCCGTCTTCGCGGTGGCCTATGCGCGCCACCTGACCTACGGCGAGCCGACGCGGCGCGACGGCATCAAGCGCCTCGAGGCGCTGGCCGGCAGCTCCGAGGCGGCGCGCGCCAAGGCGGCCTGGCGCCAGGCGCTCCTGTGGCTGAACGTCACGCCGGCCGACATCCCTCTATATGATCGCTTCCTGGCGCAGGCGCCCGACGACGCCGACGTCAAGGCGCGCATCACCGAGCTCAAGAGCGGCGTCGCGGCCAAGGCCGCGGCCGACGTCGAGCGCGATCGGCTGGCCGCGGGCTACGACGCGCTCGACGAGGCGCAGCTCGACCAGGCCGAGGCGCTGTTCCGGCGCGCCGTGAAGAACAACCCGCGCGACGCCGACGCCCTGGCCGGGCTCGGCAACGCGCTGCTCCGCAAGCAGAGCTTCGACGAGGCCAAGGGCCTCTTCGAGAAGGTGAAGGCGGTCGCGCCGAAGCGAAAGGAGCTTTACGAAGAGCCGCTGCGCTCGGCCGAGTTCTGGAGCCTCGTGCGCCAGGGCGAGAAGCAGCGCGCCGAGAAGAAGCTGCCCGAGGCCGAGGCGACGCTGCGCGACGCCATGACCAAGTCGCCGAAGGACGCGCCGCACGCCGAGCTGGTGCTGGCCAACGTCATGCTCGACGCGCAGCGCTGGGACGACGCGCAGGCCTTGTTCGAGTCGATCGCCGAGAAGGACCCGAAGCACGTCGGCGCGCTGCAGGGGCTGGTCGAGCTGTATCTGCGCGCCGGCGATCAGGAGAAGGCGCTGGCCGCGAACCAGCGGCTGGCCGCGCTCGACCCCAAGGCGGCCAAGCGCGACAGCTGGATCCAGGCCGAGCTCATGCGGCGCGAGGCGGTCGCCAAGCGCGCGGCCGGCGATCTGCCGGCGGCCGAGGGCCTGCTCGACGCGGCGCACGCGACCGACCCCGAGAACCGCAACGTGCTGCTCGACCAGGCCTACACCTGGCTCGGCGAGAGCAAGATCGCCGAGGCGCGCACGGCCATCGACGCGCTCACGAAGCTCGGGCCCGACAAGCAGTCACGCATCGCCTCGGCCTGGGTGCTGTCGGCCGAGCAGCGCTACCAGGAGGGCATCGACGCGCTGCGCGGCGTGCCCGAGAGCGAGCTCGACGACGACACCAAGAAGCTGTCGCGGCGGCTCCGGCTGCAGGCCGACCTCGGCTCGACGGTGAAGATGGCGTCGCGCGGCAAGCTGCTGTCGGCGCAGGCGCGCCTCACCGAGCTCCAGCGCCAGACGCGCGACGCGCCCGAGCTGACCGGCCTCGTGGCCAACGCCTGGGCCGACATCGGCAAGTACGACCAGGCGCTGGCGGTCATGTACTCGGTCATCGACGAGACCGGCAAGGTGCCGCCGACGCTCCAGCTGCAGCTGGCGGGCATCCTCCACAAGGCCGACCGCGACGCCGAGCTGCTCGGCGTGCTGCACGAGCTCGAGGGGGAGGCCGACCTCACCGTGGCCGAGAAGCAGGGGCTCGCCGACCTGAAGATCGCCTACGCCATCAAGCGCGCCGACGTCGCGCGCGAGGGCGGCTACCTCGCGCGCGCGTTCAACCTCCTGCAGGGGCCGCTCGAGGACTACCCGCAGGACCCGCGCCTCATGACCGCGCTCGGGCGCCTGTTCATCACCGCCGGCGAGTTCCAGGAGGCCGACGAGCTCTTCGCCAAGGTGCTGGCGACGCGCCCCGACGACCTCGAGGCGCGCGAGGGCGCCATCCGCGCGGCCATCGAGATCGGCAACGACGACAAGGCCAAGAGCCTGGCCAAGGCCGGCCTGCTCACGATGGAGAGCGAGCCGCGCATGCACCTCGTGGTCGGCCGCATGCACGTCATGCTGGGCGAGGACGGCGAGGCCATGGAGGACTTCGAGCGCGCGCTGGCCCTGGAAGAAGGGCGCACCTCGCCCGAGGCCGAGGCCGAGACGAGCGTGTCGAAGATCCTGGCCGGCGCCGCCGCGCGCTTCGGCGAGCGCGAGCGGAAGGGCAGCGGCGACATCTCGCTGCGAAAGGAGATCGTCCACGAGATCGAGGGGTTGCGTGCGCGCCACGCGGTGCGGCTCGGCACCGAGGTGAACCTGCGCTTCCGCAACGGCGAGGAGGGTCTCGGCCGCATGCTGGCGGTGACGTTCCCGACCTGGCTGTCGATCCCCACCGGCTATCGCGGGCGCCTCACCTTCGGCGTCACGCCCATCGCCATCGACGCCGGCAAGCTCGACCTGGCGGACCCGCTCACCGGGCCCGAGTTCGGCACCACCGGCGTCGACCTCGCCGGCACCGCGGCCGGCACCTTCGCGCAGTCGGCCGACGCCATCGAGCTCCAGCTCACGCAGGAGGTCGGGCGCTTCAAGTTCGTCGTGGGCTCGACGCCGCTCGGCTTCATGAACCAGACGGTGGTCGGCGGCCTGCGCTGGAGCGACACCTTCGGCGCGCTGCGCCTCGGCCTCGAGGGCTGGCGGAAGTCGGTGACCGACAGCCTCCTGTCGTGGGCCGGCGCGCGCGACGTCGCCACCGGCGCCGAGTGGGGCGGCGTGCTGCGCCACGGCGGCCAGCTCGAGATCGGCCTCGGCTTCGACGACGTCAACTGGTACCTCTTCGGCGGCGCCGACTGGTGGCACGGCGTGCGCGTCGAGGACAACATCTCGTACGACGGCGGCACCGGCATCACCTGGAACATCTACGACTGGGACGACACGCGCCTCGCCACCGGCGTCGCCGTCACGACCGAGTTCTTCCAGCACAACCTCCGGCGCTTCACGCTCGGGCACGGCGGCTACTTCAGCCCGCAGGCCTTCGTCGCCGTCGACATCCCGGTGAAGTTCGCGGGCAAGGCCGGCGACGTCCGCTACGACTTCGACGGGCGCCTGGGGGTCAACTGGTTCCGCGAGGACGCGGCGCCGTACTACCCGACCGACCCCGCGCGCCAGGCGGCCGCGCCGAGCTGCTCGACGAGGACGACCAGCCGGCCGAGGCCACCTACCCGAGCCAGAACAGCTTCGCGTTCTCGCTCGCGCTGGACGGCGAGGTGGCCTACGAGGTGTCGAAGGGCTTCGAGATCGGGCTCCGCGCCAAGATCCACACCGGCCACGACTTCCAGGACTTCTCGGGCTCCATCTGGGCCGGCTACACCTTCCAGCGGCGGGTCGACGCCCAGGCGGCGAGCGACCGCAACGAGCTCCCGTGAGCGGCGCGCTCGGCCGCGTCGCGGCGCTCGTCCCGATGGTCGCGGCGCTGGTCGTGACCGCCGGCGCGGGCCGCGCGCGCGCCAACGTCGCGCCCGACGGGCTCGTGCTGGCCGGCTCGACGGTGGCCGAGAACCAGCCGGCCGGCACCGTGGTCGGCACGCTCACGGCGCTCGACGCCGACCCCGACGACCCGCACACGTTCCTGCTGGTCGAGAACCCGGGCGACTACTTCACGGTCGACGCCGCCACCGGCGCGCTCGCGACGGCCGTGCCGCTCGACTTCGAGAGCGCGTCGCAGCGATCGATCCGGGTGCGCGCCACCGACGCCGGCGGCCTGTGGATCGAAAGGTCCTTTACCATCACCGTCACCGACCGCAACGACCCGCCCACCGGCGCGTCCCTGTCGGTGGCCGGCGTGCCGGAGGACGCCGCGCTCGACGCGCTGGTCGGGACCTTCCACGCGGTGGGCGACGCCGACAAGACCGACAGCTGGAGCTTCGTCCTCACCGACACCGCCGAAGGCCGCTTCGCGCTCGAGGGCGACCGCCTGCGGGTGGCGGCGCCGCTCGACCACGAGAGCGACGACCTCGCCGTCATCGAGGTGGTCGTGACCGACCTCGCCGGCGCGTCGGCCACGACCCAGTTCGTGCTCGACATCTGGGACCGGAACGAGCCGCCGCTGGGCGTCGGGCTCAGCGGCCCGCCGGTGCCCGAGAACGCCTTGCCGGGCACCAGCGCCGGGACGCTCGTGCCGCTCGGCGACCCCGACGCCAACGACGCCTGGACCTTCGCGCTCCGGCCCACGACCGCGCCGTTCGCGGTCGTCGGCGACGCGCTGCTGGCGCTGGCGTCCTTCGACTACGAGGCGCGCTCGAGCTACAGCGTGCCGGTGCGCGTCACCGATCGCGGCGGCCGCTACGCCGACAGCGACGTCGTCGTGTTCGTGGCCGATGTCGGCGAGGTCCCGACCGGGGTGACCCTCGCGGGCGGCGGCGTTGACGAGAACGCCGCCTCGGGCGCGGTCGCCGGGACGCTCGTCGCCACCGACCCCGACGCCGGCGACAGCCACAGCTTCGCGCTGCTGAGCGGCGACGGCTTCGCGCTCACCGGCGCGACGCTCACCACGACCATGAGCTTCGACCACGAGGCGACGCCCGTGCGCCTGCTCAGCGTGAAGGCCACCGACCTCGCCGGCCACGCGGTCACGGCCGAGGTGCAGGTGCCCGTTCGCGACGTCAACGAGGCGCCGACGGCCATCGCGCTGACCAGCGCCAGCATCAACGAGAACTCGCCGCAGAACGCGCTGCTCGGCTTCCTGTCGGTGACCGACCCCGACGTCGGCGACCACGCCACGTTCGTCCTCGTGAACGACGGCGACGGCGCCTTCCGCGTCGAGAACAACGCGTTGCGCGTCGCGGCCAACCTCGATCACGAGGCCACGCCGACGCGCACCATCGTCGTGCGCGCGACCGACGACGGCGGCCACAGCCTCGACCGCGAGATCGTCGTGACCATCGCCGACGTCGACGAGGCCGCCAACGCGGTGAACCTCGACGCCAGCGCGGTGCGCGAGAACCAGCCGGCGGGGACCGTCGTCGGCCACCTGAGCCCGGGCGGCGACCCCGACACCACCGCCGGCTACACCTACGCGCTCATCCAGAACCCGGGCACCCACCTGGCGCTCGACGGCGACGCGCTCGTCACGACCGGTCCGCTCGACTACGAGACGCTGCGGCAGCTCAACATCCGCGTGCGCGCCACGGCGCCCAATGGCGTGTCGGTCGAGGCGCAGCTGACCATCGACGTGCTCGACGAGCCCGAGCCGCCGACCGACGTCCTGTTCTCGGGCGCCGTGGTGCAGGAGTCGGCCGCGCCCGGTGCGTTCGTGGCGACGCTCTTCGCGCAGGGCGACCCGGATCAGAACGACCGCCACGCCTTCACGCTGGTCGAGAACCCCGACGACGCGTTCGCCATCAACGGCAGCACGCTCGCGGTCGCCAAGGCCCTCGACTTCGAGACGCGCGACACCTACCCGCTGAAGATCCGCGCCACCGACACCGCCGGCCTGTTCGTCGAGGTGCCCGTCACGGTGCACGTCCTCGACGTCAACGAGGCGCCGGCCGGCGTCGAGCTGACCCCGCGCGACATCGCCGAGGACGCCGTCGTACCGGCCACGGTCGGCACGCTGACGGCGGTCGGCGACCCCGACGTGGGCGATCGCTTCAGCTTCTCGCTGTCGCAGAACCCGGAGGATCGCTTCGACATCATCGGCGACCAGCTCATCCTCCGGAAGCCGGTCGACTTCGAGGCCGCGGTGAACAGCTACCGCATCCAGGTCCACGTGCGCGATGCCGGCAACCTGCAGGCCGACTCGGCCTTCTACGTGAACGTCACCAACGTCAACGAGGCGCCCGGCGCGCTGGCGCTGGCCAGCCGCAGCGTGGCCGAGAACGCGCCCGCGGGCACCATCGTCGACGTCGTGACCGGCGGCGTGGACCCCGACGGGCCCGACCCGGGGACGCTGTCGATCACCGCCGATCCGGCCGGCGCCTTCGCGCTCGACGCGGAGCGGCGCCTGGTCACGACGCGCGCGCTCGACCACGAGACCGAGGCCACCGTCAGCGTGACCGTGCGCCAGACCGACGCCGGCGGCCTCTACGCCGAGAGCACCTGGACCATCGCCGTCGACGACGTCGACGAGCTGCCGCAGGACATCGCGCTCGACGTCGCCAGCGTGTCCGAGGACGCCGAGGTCGGCAGCCTGGTCGGCCACCTGTCGGCGGTCGGCGACCCCGA
This sequence comes from Myxococcota bacterium, assembly GCA_046351155.1. Taxonomy (GTDB): domain Bacteria; phylum Myxococcota_A; class UBA9042; order PHBI01; family PHBI01; genus JAXLYZ01. Next base: position 188,823 of record JAXLYZ010000008.1, on the reverse strand, counting down.
CGTCGGCGACCACCACACCTTCGTCATCAGCGCCGACCCCGACGGCTTCTTCGCGCTCGACGGCAACGAGCTGCACCTGGCCAAGGCCGTCGACTTCGAGGCCGCGCCGAGCCACAGCGTGTGGATCCAGGCCACCGACGCGGCCGGGCAGGCCATCGAGCGCGAGCTCGTCGTGAGCGTGGTCGACGCCAACGACCCGCCGACCACCGCCGAGACCGCGTTCGCGCTGCCCGACGTGGCCGAGGACACCGTCCAGCCGATCGGCGCCAGCCTGACCGACGTCTTCGCCGGGCTCGGCGTGAACGACGCCGACGTCACCTCCACCGTCGGCCTGCGCGTGACCGCGCTCGACGAGGCGGGCGGCGCCTGGTGGGCCGGCAGCGCCCGGGTCGCGGTCGGCGACGTGCTGCACGCGGGTCCGGACGCGCTGCGCTTCGTGCCGGCGCCCGATTCCTACGGCGCGGTGGAGCTCACCGCGGTGGCCGACGACGGCGTGGCCGCGAGCGCGCCGGTCAGCATCAGCGAAGACGTCACGCCGGTCGACGACGCGCCGACGGTGACCGTGCCCGAGCTCATCGAGGGCTGGGAGAACGCGCCGGTGGCGGTGCCGATCCAGATCGACGACGTCGACGCCGAGGTGGTCGACGTGACGCTCACCGGCTCGCACCTGATCATCCCGCCCGCGCTGGCGCTGGTCACGGGCAGCGTCGAGGAGGTCAACGCGGCGCTGGCCGACCTCGAGCTCATGCCCGAGGACGGCTACGTCGGCGACGCCGGCCTGAGCGTCACGGTCGACGACCGCGGCGGCACCGGCGCCGGCGGGCCGCTCAGCGATGGCGCGGCCGTGCGCGTGGCGCTGCGCTCGGCGCCCGACCTGGCCGTGAGCCGCGACGGCCGCGAGCTCCTGCCCGGCGACGACGAGCCGCTCGGCTCGCTCGGCGTCGGCGCCTGGAAGACGGTGTGGCTCGACCTCCTGAACCGCGGCAGCCAGGAGCTGCTGCTCACCGACGACGTCGCCGTCACCGGCGCCTGGTTGGTGGTGAAGCCGGCCATGCGTCTCGCGCCCGGCGAGGCCACGCGCATGGCCCTCATGCTCAGGCCCGAGGCCGCCGGCGCGCAGACCGCCAGCGTGCGCCTCACCACCAGCGACCGAGACCCGGCCGTCTACGACCTCAGCTTCAGCGGCACCGCCAACCTGGTCGGCGACCTGTACGTGAGCGACCTCGGTCGCACGGTCTGGAACGGCCTCCCGCACGCCATCGCCGACATGCGCCCGGGGCGCCCGCTGCAGATCGACTTCACCCTGGAGAATCGTGGCATGGCGCGCCTCGAGCTGATCTCGGTCGAGGCCACCGACCTGGTCAACGCCGCCGTCGACGTGAAAGATCCTTTCCCGATCCTCGAGACCGACGAGCCGGGCCAGCTCGAGGTCTTCGTGACGCCGGTCGCCGCCGGCAAGGTCGGCGCGCGCATCGTGCTCGAGACCGACGACCCCGACGCCGAGCAGTTCGTGTTCGAGCTCACCGGCGTGGCCGAGGCGCTCGGAGCCGCGCGGCCGGTGCTCGAGCGGCTGCCCGGCACGGGCATCGCCGCCGGCGGCAGCGACGACCTCGGCGTCGTCACGAGCGGCGACGAGGTGTCGGTGCGCTACCTCCTGACCAACCTCGGCCAGGTGGCGCTCGACCCGTCGACGCTGGCGGTGAGCGCCACCAAGAACGCCGAGGCCCACGTCGTGGGCTCGCTGCCCGAGACGCTGGCGACCGGCGAGTCGGTCGAGATCCTGGCCTTCGCGACCGCCGCCGAGGCCGGTCCGTTCGACTTCGAGCTGACGCTCGCCGACTGGCGCTGGACCGTCGGCGGCGTGGCCGACGCCACCGACGTCGTGCCGCTCCGGCTCCACCCGTTCGGCAGCCCGACCACGCTGCTCGACCGCGCCGACCTCGGCCCGCTGGCGCTGGACGAGCCGCGCGTCGTCGGCTTCGTCATCGAGAACGCCACCGCGCTGCCGCGCACGCTGGAGCTGCCGGTCGTCACGAGCGACGCCAGCGGCATCGACGCCGTCGCGGCGCCGCAGCCCGAGACCGACCTCGACGGCTTCGCCGGCGCGGTGCTGCCGCTGGCGGTCACGGCGCGCGCGGCCGGGCCGGTGGGCTTCGACCTCCACTGGACCGCCAGCGACGTCGTGCACGTCACCTCGCCGGGCCAGGTCGGGCGCGTGGTCTTCGCCAACTTCGAGGGCGCGCCCATCGACGGCGACACGCTGCAGCTGCCGCTGCTCAAGCCGGGCAAGGAGGTGCTCCTGAGCCTGAACATCGTCAACGGCGGCAAGGGCCCGCTCACGCTCTCCGACGTCGCGCTCGACGGTGGCGCCGCCTGCGCCTCGGTCGAGCCGCCGGCCGAGCTGGTGCTCGACCCGGCCCAGAGCACAACCGTGGTTGTGCATCTCGATCCGATCGCCGGCCCGTTCCAGTGCTCGCTGGTCGTGACCAGCGACGCCGAGAGCCAGCCCACCGCCACGCTGGCGCTGGCCGCGCGCGGCGCCGCCAACGGTGGCGGCGGCGGCTGCTCGGGCGGACCGGCGGCGCCGTGGCTGCTGGCCGGCGTGGCGCTGTGGCTCAGGCGCCGGCGGCGCGCCGCCTGACGCCTCACTCGCGCGTCAGCGTGGGCAGCGTCTCCTTCATGTTGCGATGGACCGTGTCCGCGTCCCAGCCGGCCATGGTCGCGAGGTCGTGGCTCTTGGCCAGCTCCATGGCCAGCATGAGCCCGACGTAGTAGCCGGAGCCGGGCGGGACCCAGCTGTCGTTGGGCTCCATGCCGAGGTAGGCGCGCTTCAGGCTCGGGTCCGGCGAGTCCATGTTGGCGAGGACGTCGGCCACGAGCCGGTCGAAGAGGCTCGCCATCTTGTCGACGCTGGCGCCGTCGAATCCCAGGACCTCGCTGAGCTTGGTGTTCGGGACCAGCACGGCCGCGACGTACGAGGCGAGACCTTCGCTCCAGACGCCGCGGTACAGGCCGCCCGAGGGCGAGAAGCTCCGGAAGTGGTGCAGGTGGAACTGCTCGTGGGCGATGGTCAGGTCGAGCGCCGGCCCGTCGGGGCCGAGGGTCTCGAGCCCGAGGGCGAGCAGGTTGGCGCCGTTCACGTCGACGACCTTGCCTTTGAAGCTGAAGGCCACGGTCAGGTAGAAGTCGCAGCGCGGATCGAAGTCGGGAAACGCCGCCTGGAAGGCCTTGCGCCCTTCGAGGACGCGCCGCACCGCGATGGCGTGGACCGCCTCCAGCGCGGCCAGGCGGGGCTCGACCTCGTTCCAGAACTGCTCGATCACGCTCGCCTTGAAGCGCTCGCGCTCGGCGCCCTCCTTCTTGCGGTAGGTGACCTGCGTGAAGAAGTCGGGCGCCTGCGCCTCGAGCATGGCGTCCCAGAGCGCCCGCCGCTCCTCGCCGCTGGCGCCCTTGGCTGCCTTGGCGTAGCGGATGAACGAGTCGGCCAGGTCGACGATGTCGTGGCCGTCGCCGAGGCCGACCCTGGGCGCCGGGACCACCGCGGACGACGCCACCACGCCTTCGACGGCGGGCGCCGAGGGGGCCGGCGCGCCGTCGGAGCGGCCGCAGCCCGGCGTCAGCACCGCGCCGCAAGCCAGCCAGGCGGCGATCAGGTTGCGCGCGCTCATCGCTTCACGCCTTCGAAGGTCCAGGCGTCGAGTCCGACCTTGTAGCCGAAGCGGCTGTCCCAGTAGTCGGCATTGATGGTGCCCTTCATGGAGCCGCTGCTGGTGAGGTAGGCCTCGATGTGCACCTTCATGACGATGATGCCGTCGAGCGGGACCGCGACATCGAAGACGGCAGCCGTCCCCTGGACCACGCCCGGCATGCTGCCGTCCTTGGTCGTGAGGCTGCAGCCCGCGACGTCGCCGGTGATGGTCCACACGTCGACTCGGATGTCGCCCGGCCGATAGTTGGGGTTCACGGCGTCGTAGGCGGTCACGAGCTTGGTGGTCACCTCCCAGCGCCCGAAGAAGTCGGCAGGCTCGGCGGCCTTGGCGCTGCCGCGTGTGAGCAACAGCGCCACGAACGCCAGGAGCACACCGGACACGAAGTAGAGGTTGCGTCGCATGATGGACCTCCGCAAAGGGCCATCCCCGTGACGGTGCATCGCGCATTCCAGCGCGCGCGGCGCTCGTCGCTCGCTCGGACCGGCCGCTGGCGCCTACCTCATGCGGCCGTGCGACCTGGCGCACGCCGCCGCGGCTCGAGCCCGCGGGCGGGGTCCACCAGCGAGCGAGGCGATGCGCCCAGCGGGCCACTCGCCGCGATGCGCGCTACTCGCCGCGACCGATGCGCGCTACTCGCTCTTGGGCGGCGGATCGCGCTGCCACTCGCCAGCGCCGCGGTCGGCCAGCCAGTCGCGCAGGTCGGCGGCGTCGCTCGGGCCCTCGTTGTCGATGGTCGAGACGATGCTCGAGCCGAGGTCCTCGTCGTCGAGGCGGCCGGCCTTCATCTTGGCCTCGATGACGTCGGCCTGGGCGCGCGCCTCGTCGCGGATCGACTTCGTGCTGCGGCCCTGGCTGGTGGTGACGTTGCGCTCGGCCGCCTTGTAGGTGAGCCACATGAGGAAGTGGATGGGGTGGAAGTGGTCGAGGACGCCGCGCCAGTCGGTCGTGTCGAGGCCGATGTGCTGGGCCAGGTCCTTCGACAGCCACACGAACGGCAGGACCCTGGTGAGGAGCTCCTTGCCGACGAAGGAACCGGAAAGGAGCTTTCTGAAGTCGCGGATGCGGTCGTCCCACGCGCTCGCCTGCGACAGCGCCAGCACCCAGTCGACCTGGTCGGACCACTCGCTCTCGTGGCGCGCCACCGTCTTCCTGAGCAAGCGTCGCACGAGCTCGGTCGAGGCGTCCTGGTCGCGCCAGAAGGCGGTGAGATCGGCGTCGTCCAGCACCATCCGGCCGCGCGCGTCGAGGCGCGAGCCCGGGCCGAAGACGCCGAGCAGCTCCTGGTCCTCGACGGCCAGGTCGTGGCCGAGGTCGTCGTCGAGCTCGACCAGCCACTTGCCGTGCACGCCCATGTCGATGGCGTCCTTCCAGCCCGGGCCGGCGAACACCTCGACGTGGATCTGCCCCTTGGGCTCGCCGTCGTCGTCCTGGTCGAAGGTCCCCGAGCGCCCGAGCACGGCGCCCGAGCCGACCAGCACCGGGTTGTCGCGCCAGGCGATCTTGGCCACCGCGCCGCGCTTCAACGCCGCCAGCTGCTCGCCGAGCTCGAGCCACGGGTGCGCGTCGCTGGTCGCGAGGTCGGCGTCCTCGTCGCCGGGCTGCGCCTTGCCGCCGGCCCACAGGTCGCGCAGCCAGCGCGGGCTCGCCTCGTCGAGCCGGGCCAGGTCGAGCGGCGCGAGGTGCATGTAGAGGCTGTAGAAGACGAGCGTCTTCGGCGCGACGCCCGGCCGGCGCTGGCCGATGGGGATCTCGTGGCGCAAGAGCACGAAGTTGTTCGAGCCGAGGGCCGGCGCCTCGGGCTGGAAGTGGGCCGCCACCAGCACGCCGTCGGTCATGGCGCGGACCTCGGTGCCGGGCGGGCAGGCGAGGTGGATGCCGCCGTGCCACCACTGGTTCACGCCGACCGGGTACCAGCCGCGGGTCTCGGCCTCGTTGTTCCGGAAGTACGCCTCGGCCAGCGCCATGACCTTGCCCGGGTCGAGCACGTTGCCGATGTTCTTGCCGTGCACGAGCTCGATGGGGAACGAGTTGTGCTCGTTCGACAGCGCGTAGAGCACGCGCTCCCAGTCGAAGCCGGGCCCCGGATCCCAGCGCTGCGCCTCCACGTGGTAGTGCGCCATGAAGCCCTGGAACGACTTCGGGTCGGCCAGCGTGGTGGCCACCACCTCGCCCGCCGCGTTGGTCGGGTAGGCCACCGCCAGGTTCGGGAAGTGCTGGGTCAGCGCCTTCAGGAGCTCGATGAGCGCGAGGTACTGCGCGTCGGTGTAGCCGTACGACTGGAGCCGCGCCGTGTTGATCGAGCGCCACTCCGACTTCGGTCGCTGGTACTCGGGCCGGTGCATCTCGGCCGCGCGCGGGTGGTCGTCGGGGTAGGGCTTGGCGTCCGGCTCGCGCGCCAGGTTCGGCAGCAGGCTATTCAGGTCGACGCCGATCGACTGGTCGTTGATGTCCTTCTGACCCGCCTGGAAGGCGCACTCGAAGACGTCCAGCGGCTGGTAGAGGTCGCCGTTGAAGTCGATCATGAAGTGCGTCGACAGCGAGCGCCCGACCAGCGCGGCGAAGCAGCCGTGCGAGTCGGCGGTCAGGTCGGTGTGCAGGATGACCTGGCGGATGGCCTGCTTCAGGGCCGCCGCGTCGCGCACGTTCGGCCGCCCGAGGAAGTACTGCTTCGACGGGTCGGCCTCGTAGAAGCTCGGCGCGCCCAGCCGGTCGTAGGTGATGACGCGCACGTCGCCGCCCAGCGGCACGCGCTCGCCCATGACCAGGATCTCGCTGTCGCTGCCCGCGGTCGGCGGCTGGACGGTGAACGTCGGTGACGGCATCGCGGACCTCCCTGCTGTCGAGGCACGACGTTCGAGCGGTCGGCCTTACTCCTCCGGCGCCTCGTCGCGCTTCCACTCGCCCATGTCGCGCCCGGTCTTCCACTGGTCGAGCACCGTGCCGGCGTCCTCGACCGAGTTGTCGTCGAGGAACTCGATCATGCTGGTCTCGGAGCCCTCGTTCTGGCTGACGATGCCGGCCTTCCGGTCCTTCTCCATCTTCTCGGCTTCCTCGCGCGCCTTCTTCTCGGCCTGCTTCTTGGTCGCGCCGGCGCTGATGACGGTCACGTGCTGCGACGAGTTGAAGGTCAGCCACATGAGGAAGTTGATGGGGTGCATGTGGTCGAGGAGGCCGCGCCACTCCTTCACGTCGATGCCGATGTGTTCGGCCACGTCCTTCGACAGCCAGATGAACGGCAGCACCGTCGAGATGGCCTCGCGCCCGAGCGAGCTGCCCTTCAGGATCTTCTTGAAGTCGGCGACCTTGTCGTCCCAGTTCTCGCCCGCCGACAGCGAGCTCACCCAGTCGACCTTGTCCGACCACTCGCTCACGTGCCGGACGACGAGCTTCCGGAGGTAGCGCTTCTCCTCGGGGAACTCGGTGTCGGCGCTCCAGAAGTACTCGATGGAGGTCGGGTCGAGCGTCTTCTTCGGGTTGATGCCGGTGACCGTCTTGCTCTGCCCGAAGAGGCTCAGGATGTCGTTGTTCTCGACGTAGAGGTCCTCGCCGACGTCGTCGTCGAGCTCGGTCAGGTAGCGGCCGTGGATGCCGATGTCGATGGCGTCCTTCCAGCCGGTGTCGGCGAAGATCTCGACGTGGACCTGGCGCTTCCACTCGCCCGGGTTGCCGAACTTGCCGACGAAGCCGAGCGTGTCACCCGAGCGCACCTTGATGGGCTTGTCGGCGTACGAGATCTTGGCGACCGCGCCCGACTTGAGCGCCGTGAGGTCGCTGCCGACCTCGAGGTAGGCGCGCGGGTCGATGGCGTCGGGGTCGACGATCTCGGCGTCGTCCGACTCCTCGTCAGCGGACGGCTCGGGCTTCTTGTCCTTGTCGTCCTTCTTCTTGTCCTTGTCGTCCTTCTTGTCCTTGTCGTCCGGCTTCTCCTCGAGCGCCGCCTCCTCGTCGGCGGTCTTGCCCGAGTCGATGCGATACATCTCGCGCAGCCAGCCGGGGCTCTCGTCGGAGAGCGTCGCGCAGTCGACCGGCTCGAGGTGCATGTAGAGGCTGAAGAAGATGAAGTCCTTGCCCTTCAGGTCCTTCTTCTTGGCCGGGATCTCGATGGTGTGCTTGATGAGCACGAAGTTGTTGTGGCCGAGCTTGCTCGGCTGCTTGCCGAAGCGCGCCGCCACCAGCACGCCGTCGGTCATCGCCAGCACCGGCGTCTTCTTGTCCTCGGGCGCCGCGATGTGCATGCCGCCGTGCCACGTCTGGTTGATCCCCATGGGGTACCAGCCGGTGGTCTGCGTCTCGTTGTTCTTGTAGTAGTCCTCGGCGTAGGCGCGGACCTTGTCGGGCACGAGCAGCGACCCGATGTTGACGCTCTCCTTGAGCTCGATGGGGAACGAGTTGTGCTCGCGCCCGAGCGCGTGGAAGACGCGCTGGAAGTCGAAGCCGGGACCCGGATCCCAGCGCTGCGACTCCCAGTGCCAGTGGGCCATGAAGCCGTCGAAGCCTGCGGGATCGTCGAGGACGCGCGCCACGACGTCGCCCTTGGCGTCGACCGGGTACTGGGCCTTGATGTTCTTGAAGCGGTCGCGCAGCACCTTCAGGATCTCGATGAGCCCCTGGTACTGCGGGTCGGTGTAGCCGTACGCGCGCAGCTTCGCGCCGTTCATGTCGACGCGATCCGACATCGGCCGCGTGTACTGCTTCTTGCTCATCTCGGCGAAGCGCGGGTCCGACTTGCGGTAGCCGCCCTGCTCGTCACCGTTCGGCGTCTCGGGCTCGCGCTCGAGGTTGTGCATGATGTTGTTCATGTCGAGGCCGATCGACTTCGAGTTCGCATCGCCTGCGTGATAGCCGCAGTCGAGGAGGTCGAGCGGCTGCCACACGACGCCGTCCCACTCGACCATGAAGTGGGTCGAGAGCGAGCGGCCGACCAGCGCGCGGAAGCAGCCCTCCGAGTTGGGCGTCAGGTCGGTGTGGATGACGAGCTGGTGCACGACCTCGAAGAGGTGCTCGACGTCCTTGATGGGGACGCCGGCCTTCTCGTAGCGGAGGCCGAACATGGGCATGCCGTCGGGCGAGTCGACGGCGTAGAAGCTGTAGGGCGTGCCCTCGTCGGCGTAGGTGACGACGGTGACGTCGCCCGAGACCGGGAAGCGCTGGCCGCCGATGAGGATCTCGGCCTTCACGCCGGGCGTCTTGGGAGCGACGGGGAATGACGGAGGTGTCGGCATGGCTCAGCCCCCCGCCTTCTTCTTGGCCTTCTCGATCGCCTTCTTCTGCGCCTCTTTCATCTTCTTGGCCTTCTCGAGGAGCTTCGCCTTGTCCTTGGCTGCCTTGGCACCCTTGCCGGCGGCGTCCTTGCCACCCTTGGCGGCCTTGCCGAGCTTGTCGGCGCCGCCGCCGAAGATCTTCTTGCCGAGCTTCAGGAGCAGCACCAGCAGGATGACGCCGACGGCGGCCAGCACCGCGATGAAGCCGACCTTGCCGAGCTTCTTCTGGCCGAAGTCCTTCACCGAGTTGACGAGCGACTTCTCGATGGGCGGCGCGACCTCGGGCGCCGTGAACGGATCGCTCGTGTACTTGCCGCCCTTCACGCGCACCTCGACCTGATAGGCCGGGGTGGTGCCGGGCTTGGCGTCGTCGTCGGTGAAGGTGAGGACCACCTGCTTGTTGAGCTCGCCGATGAGGTCGTCGTAGAGGTCGAGGACCTGGTTGGCGTCCTCGGCCACGCGCGCCGTGCCGCCGGTGCGCCAGGCCAGCACCTCGAGGCGCTCGCGCTGGTACTTGGCGGCGGTCGGGTGGATGACCGAGTAGATGCGGATGTTGGCGGCCTTGGCCAGCGCGAGCCAGGTCGGCAGCTTCTTGGCGAAGCTCGACTGCTCGACGTTGATGTCGGCCTGGAGCTGCTTGTCGACGCACGCCTTGAGCGCGGCCTTGCCTTCCTTCGAGCCGAGGTTGAGGGCCTTGATCTCGTCCTTGTTGGCGCAGTCGCTCTGGTACTTCGACTTGCAGTCGTCGGCGGCCTTGATGTAGCCGTCGCGGCCGTCGCCGGTGAGGATGAGGATGCGCGGCATGCTCGGGTCGCCGTCCTTGACGAGCATCTCCAGGGCCGCGTCGATGGCGGTCACGCCGACCTTGGCCGACTCGCCGCCCTCGCCCGGGAAGGTGGTGGTGCGGCGCTCCTGCTCGGGCTTCATGCAGATCTTCTGCTGCAGGCCGAAGAGGTTCGGCCAGAAGCCGTCGTAGGGCGCCTTGTTGGGCTTGAGCATGTCGCCGAACGTCGCGTAGTCGCTCGTCAGGCCGCACCTCGCCTCGTTCTTCTTCGGGCCGGCCGGCTCCTTGCCGGGCTCGACGCCGTCCATGGCGGCCTGCTCTTCGGGGGTCATGCCGAAGCGGTTGAGCTGGTCACGCTCCCACTTCCGGCACTTTTCGAGCTCGGGATCGAGCTTCGAGAGCTGGGCCGTACGACCTTCCGTGTAGACGTAGGTCCACGTGTAGTCGTTGTACCAGATGACGTTCATCTTGTTGGTCTTGCCGAGCTTCTTGAAGAAGAGGCCGGTGCCGTTCCGCGAGTTCGTGCCGAGCGAGCCGTTCCTGTACTCGGGGTCCTGGAAGCCGGGCGCGATGACGACGATCGAGGCGCCCTTGTCGAGGTCGCCGGCCAGCGCCATCTCGGGCACCGGCTTGGCCTTGATCTCCTCCTCGGTGAGGCCCTTGGGCCAGGCCACCTCGCCGTCGTTGAAGCCGAACATCTCCACGGGCGCGGTCTTGTCGGGCTTCTTGAAGAGCGTGACGCCGGTGATGGCCTTCTCGCCGGCGGGCTTCAGGCCCTGGCCGAGGAGCGACGCCCAGACGCGGATCTTCGGCGCCTCCGACGTGTCGATGGCGTTGATCTTGACCTGCGGGAACTCGGCGCGCGCGGGCGCGGCGAGCGTGCCCAGCGCGGCCACGGCCAGCAGCGCGGAGAGCGAGGAGAGGAGTCGGCCCGACCCCGGGTGGCGCGTCATCAGCTGAACCAATGGATCTTGCGGACCCCGTACGCGGCCGGCTCGGCCGTGGCGACGCGCTGTCCGGAGACCGCGACCTCGACGTGGTAGGTGTACTGGCCCGGCACGCGCGTCTCGTATGGGTAGCGCAGCGCCGTCGCCACCGTCGCGCGACCGCGCCGGAAGTCGACGTTGCCGAGGTCCTCGACGAGGTGCTCCTTGGGCGTGACGATGTGGAGCCAGGCGCGGCCGGTGCCTTCGACCTCGGGCGCGAGCTCCACGTGCACGCTCACGGGGCGGTCGGGGAAGCCGTCCGTCGTGGCGAAGCGAGCCCCGGTGGGCTTGGAGGCGAGCGCGGCTCCGATGCCGATGCCGACGCCGATGGCGGCCGTCGTACCGAAGAAGCCACGCCGATCGAGGACTACCGAAGGCGAGCCAGCGGCAGCCTTCGGCGCGAGTTTGGGGGGACCGACGCTCATGGGCGCAGAGTAAACGGGGGTGCCGGGGGTGCGCAAGGTCCGCTCCGGAACGATGATCGAGGATGCCGAAAAGGCGAAGGCCCGGGGCGATCGCTCGCCTCGGGCCTCCGTTCAGTCTCGCAATGCGTCAGGGAAGGGGATTCGGGCAGGCGTCGTCGTTCGAGAGCGAGATGGTGCTCGAAGAGACGGTGCCGGCGTTGTCGAAGCACTCACCGAGGTCGGTGACGTCCGAGTACTGGGTCGTGACACCGCTACCCTCGCCGTTGAGGGGATGGGCGCCGCAGTTCAGCTCGCCATTGGTGACGCCGATCCGGACCGCGAAGTCGACGACCGGATAGGCCGTGTTCTTCGGGGTGGTGTTCTCGCCGAGGGCCGTCTCGGACGCCGTGCCGCGCGTGCTGACGGTGCAGGTGCGACCGTTCGTGAACCACGAGGTGTCGAAGCCGAGGGCCACGTTCCAGTAGCCCTTGTTGTAGCCCTCGAGCTGCTCGGCGCCGGCATAGACGGCGTAGTCGAAGATGGGCGCGCTGCCACCGCTGTCGTTCTGGTTGCCGAGCTCGTCGGGCGCATCTCGAGCACCGAGCTGTCCTCGGTGCTGCAGTCGACGTGGATGTCGTTCAGGTAGAGGTTGGTCGCCGAGCCGCCGTCACCCGAGGTGCAGGCGAAGGCGAGGACCGCCGTCGCGGCGCGGTCGCTACCGTCGAAGAGGAGGTGGATGGGGGTGCCGTCCTCGTACTCGCAGTCGAACTTCGCCGAGCAGAAGAGGTCCTGGAAGTTCACGGCGATGTCGAAGAAGCCCTGGTTCGCGTCACGCATGATGGTGATGTTGAAGGTCACCTGCGCGTCGGCGTTCTCGGTGCAGAGGATCTCCTGCGTGCACGGCTTGGTCGCCGGGCAGGGGTTCTGGAACTCGGTGATGGCGCCGCCGTTGAGGCTCTCCAGTACGAGCTCGACGGTGTTGGTCGCCGTCGCCGGGCCTTCCTCAGGGATGCCGTCGTCGGCATCGCAGGTCCCGATGTAGGTGATGTCACCCTTGCCGTTGCCGTACTGGTCGGCCGTGATGCTGCTCTCGCTCCACACGGTCTCGGCGCCCTGCTTGACCGTGATCGTGTAGCTCGCGTCCGTGACGCCTGGCAGATCCAAGGGGGCGACCTTGATGGTCACGCCGTTGGGGTCCGCCGGACCGGCGTTGGAGCACGCGCCAAGCGCGCCCAGCGCGAGCGCACCGAGGTAGTTGTACCGCTTCATGAGGTCATCCTGGCCGCTCCCGCGCGCGGCAGATGTGACGGGTCGATTGGGGAATCGGTATTCAGAGGGACATCCCGCATGCCGGCTCCGAATACAGCTACGTGGGTCGCACAAAACCGGATCGGCGGCAAGGGGCTGCCACCGTTTTCGCGTCACCGTCCGCGCAACCCGAGTACGATGGGGATGGTACGCAGCAGTATGGACAGGTCGAAGCCGAGCGATGCGCGCTTCAGGTAGTAGAGGTCGTGCTCGAGCTTGGCGAAGCTGTCCTCGACCGAGGCGCCGTAGGGCAGGCGCACCTGAGCCCAGCCAGTGAGGCCGGGCTTGGCGAGGTGGCGCAGCACGTAGAGCGGCAGCCGCGGCAGCAGCTCGTGCTCGAGCTCGGGGCGCTCGGGGCGTGGGCCGACGAGGCTCATGTGGCCGCGCAGGACGTTGAGGAGCTGGGGCAGCTCGTCGAGGCGCGAGCGCCTGAGCAGGCGGCCGATCGGCGTCGCGCGCGGATCGTTCTCGGCCGCCCACACCGGGCCGGTGGCGTCCTCGGCGTCGGGGCGCATGGTGCGGAACTTCAAGAGCGTGAAGGGCTCGCGGTGGAGGCCGGCGCGCTCCTGGCGATAGAGGATGCGGCCCGGCCCCGAGAGGCGCACGGCCAGCGCGATGAGGGCCATGAGCGGCGCGGCGACGACCAGCGCCAGCGCGGCCCCGACCAGGTCGAGCGCGCGCTTGGCCCCGAGGTAGAGCGGCGAGCGATGGGTCAGCGCCTCGTCGAGCACGAGCCACGGATCGTCGAGCGCGTCGAGCGGCGTGCGCTCGAAGAGGCCCTCGAGAAATCGCGCCGGGGTCGTCACGATCAAGCCGTGCGCGCGCGCGACCGCCACCGCCTCGACCGTCTCGCGCGGCCAGCCGGTCGGCGCGATGGCCAGCACCAGCGCGCGCAGGCCGGGGCGCGCCAGCTCGGCGCGCAGGCCGTCGAGCGCCACCGTCTCGACCGGACCCCGGTCGCCGCTCTTGCGCAGCCGCGCCTCGAGCGCGCGCGCCGCCTCGGCCGGCCCGAGCACCAGCACCACGGCCGAGCGCTCGCGCGCGCGCAGCCGCGCCAGCAGGAAGACGCGCGCCACGCCGACGACGGTCGCCGCCGTGAGCGCGCCGGCGGCGAAGCCCCACAGGCCGGGTGGCGTGAGGTCGCGCAGGCCGAACTTGGCGGCCAGCAGCTTCAAGACGAGCCAGCCGGTGCCGAGCCCGATGAAGAGGCCGAAGGCCGCCCGGGGCGCGGCCGCGCGGCGGATCGGCTGGGTGGCGCGGTAGCCGCCGGCCATGAAGCTACCGACGAGTGCGGTGGCGTAGAGCGGCGCGATCACCCACAGCCGATCGTTGGGTTCCCAAACAAATGGGAAGAACGCGAACATCAGGCCGAGGACGGCGATCTCGATCGGCAGCGCCGTCAGCGCGAGCGTGGCGGCGCCGATCAGTGGACCGCCGAGCGGGCGCGCGGACGGCCGGCGAGGCGGCCGCGGCGCGGGCTCGGGGTCAGCGGCGGAGCCGGTAGATCTTGGCGGCATCGTTGGCGAAGACGAGCTCGAAGAGCGCTGGGTCGGGGCGCTCGAAGGCGAAGAGCTGGACGAAGACCGAGCTCATGAGGCGGTCATCCATCTCGGAGAAGATGCTGATGCCGCGGAGGAAGATGCCGTTGGTGGCCGCGTCGGGATTGCCCTCGCGCGTGCGCACGTCGGTGGCCTTGCCGACGCCGCCGCCGGCGATGCTGAAGATGCGCTTGAGCGGCCGCTCGCCGCGCGCGGACTTGAGCGTCATGGTCTTGCCGTCGACGATGGTGCCGCCCGGCAGCAGCAGGCGCTCGCCGTCGGCCTTGGCCATGACCGGCGGCGCGCCGCGCACCGGCGGGCGCTTCTGGCCCTTCTCGACCGGGCGCAGCTGATCGAGCGCCGGCATGATCGCCATCATGCGCGCCGGCAGATAGAAGTAGATGTCGGAGTCGACCGGCGGCACGACCGAGTCGGGCTTGGCCAGCGAGGCGAGGTAGGTGGCCGGACCGAGGCCGAGCTTCTTGGCCTCGCGGAAGATGTACGGCGCCACCGCCACGTCGGGGCGCTGGTCGATGCGCGCGGTGATGAGGCGCGCCAGGTTGGCCGCGGCGTGCTGCGAGCTGCCGGCCAGCATCTCGGCCACGACGTTGGCGTCCTGGTAGCGGCGGCCGCCGTCGACGATGGTGCGGGCGCGCGCGAAGTAGCCGATGGCGTAGCCGTAGTCCCACCAGCCGACGACGACGTCGCCGGGCTGGATGCGCTTGCCGAGCTCGTCGAGCGCGGCGACCTCGGGGGCCACGACGGCGGGGCGCGGGCGCGCGTCCCAGATGCCGGCCAGGCCGGGAATGGCGATGGCCAGGCCGACCGCGGCGGTGGCGGCCCAGCGCAGCCACGAGCGGCCGAGCGCGGTGCCGACGGCGCCGGCCAGCGCGCAGGCGAGCCAGGCGGCGCCGAGCGCGGCGACCGGCGAGAGGTAGATGGTGAAGCGCAGGCCGCCGATGATCGAGAAGAGGCCTACGGCGGCGATGGGCCCGAGCAGGAGCAGCGCGCGCTGGCGCATGACGGCGAGCATGGCGCCGAGGCCGGCGAAGAGCGAGAGCGGCAGCCAGCCGAGGACGCGCGCGCCGATGTCGGCGAGGGCGATCTTCTGGGCCTCGGCGACGAAGCGGGTGGTGTCCTTGAAGACCGGCTCGGGCGGGCCGTCGGGGCCGCCGTCGGCGCCGGGGATGGCCGAGCGCGAGCCGGTGAAGACGGCGAACTTGCTGAAGAGCTGGTGCCAGGTCGGCGACAGCAGGAAGCCCACCGCGCACAGGACGAGCGGCAGCGCGCGCGCGGCCCAGGTCGGCAGCTTCACGGCGCCGAAGCCGAGGCCGACGGCGACGGCGAGCGCCACGCACAGCGGCCAGGCCAGCGTGAGCTGGCCGATGCCGAGCGCGGCGATGAGCGGGTAGGCCCAGGCGTCCTTGCGATGGAAGAGGAGGAGGTAGGCGACGATGACCGCGGCGGTGGTCATGCCGACCGGGCCGCCCTGATCATAGAAGAAGGGGTAGGCGGCGAGGGTGGCGGCGCCGGCGATGCCCCACAGGCGCGCGCGCAGCGCCGACGGATCGGGGCGCACGAGCTGGGTGATGACGCAGGCGATGGCGATGAGCGGGACGACGATGGCGAAGGTGTCGCTGTCGAAGTAGCCGGCGGCCGAGCGCATGAAGAAGCCGGGGGCGAGCACGGCGGCGAGGCCGGCGGCGAGGCCGAGCGCCGAGCGCTGCAGCGCGCGGCCGATGGCGGCCAGCGGCACGGCGATGGCGGGCGCGAAGAGGGCAGGGAACCAGAGGCAGTAGCCGTCGACCGAGGCGCCGAACACCTTGACGGCGAGCCAGCCGAAGGCGACCAGCGCGCTGCCGCCGAGGTCGGGGATGCGCGTGCGACCGTGGGCGTCGCCGGTCACGGCGGCCTCGACGCCGGCCGCGAAGTAGTAGCCGTCGGAGCTCGTGAGGAGCGGGACGCCGTGCCACTGGATGGGCGCCGTGTCGAAGCCGAAGTCGAAGAGCCACTTCACGCGGACCAGCGTGCCGATGACCCAGACCAGGGCGAGGGCGAGCACGAACCAGCCGATCGGCCAGCGATCGGGCGGCGGCACGAGCCAGCTCGGGAGCGCCCAGCGCGGGCCGAAGAGCGGCCTGTCGCTGGCGGGCACGAGCGGCGGAAGGGCCTTGGTCGGGCGCGCGCGCTCGGTCGTGGCCGGGCGGGCCTTGGGGCCGGTCGACGGCGCGGCGGCCGGCGCGGCGGCCGACGAGGACGCGGGCGGCGACGGGGGCGCCTGGGGCTCGGGCGGGGCTGACGGCTTGGGCGAGCTGCGTTTGGAACGGCCGCGTGACATCCGGCGCTACCATGATCTGTTTTCGGGGTTTGGGCCAGGGCAGCCTGCTCCGGGCGCGAGGCGGCGCGCCTCGGCGCTTCACGGTCCGGGGCGGCTGGGCTACCGTCGCGGCATGGTGGCTGCACCGAAGACATCGTCCATGACCTACGCCGAGTACCTGGCCCTCGAGCGCGAGAGCGGCGAGCGCTATCAGTTCCTCGCCGGCGAGGTCTTCATGATGGCGGGCGGAACGCTGCGCCACTCGAAGATCAAGCTGAACCTCGCGACCGCGATCAACGCGGCGCTCGGCGCCGGGCCGTGCCAGGCCTATGACGCCGACGCCAAGATCCGCGTGGTCGCGACGGGCCTCGCGACCTACCCCGACCTGTCCGTGATCTGCGGTCGCCCCGAGCGGCACCCCGAGGACGAGAACGCGGCGACCAACCCGACGCTCGTCGCCGAGGTCCTCTCGCCGACCACCGAGGCCTGGGACCGCGGCGGCAAGTTCCACCAGCTGCGCCAGATCCCGTCGCTCCGGCACTACCTGCTGGTGACGGTCGAGGAGGCGCGCGTCGAGCACTTCGAGCGCGCCGACGACGGCACCTGGACCTTCCGCGAGTACGGACCGGGCCAGGCCATGACCCTGTCCGGGCTGGGCGTGACGCTGGCGATCGACGAGCTCTATCGGAACCTGCCCGAGTGACGTCCCCCATCGAGTCGATCGATTGGATCGTCTTCGGCGACGACTGGGGACGTCACCCGTCGACGACGCAGCACCTCGTCGCGCACCTGCCGCCCGAGGACCGCGTGGTGTGGGTCGACTCGCTGGGCATGCGCGCGCCGCGCCTGCGCTGGGCCGACGCGCGGCGGGTCGTCGAGCGCGTCGGCGCCTTGCTCGGGGAGCGCCGGTCGCGGCGGAATTCGGTGGCGCCGCCGGCGGGGCACCCGGCGCGACATCCGGCGCTGCGCGTGCGCCCGCACGTGCTGCCGTGGCACCTCGTGCCGGCGGTGGTGGCCGCCAACCGCGCGCTGCTGCGGCGCCAGCTCGGGGCGATGCCGGGCGCGGTGGCGCTGGTCGCGAACCCGGTGGCCGCGCTCTACCTCGACGTCGTCGCGCCGCGCCGCGTGCTGTACCTGCGGCTCGATCGCTACGCCGACGTGCCCGGCGTCGACCCGGCGCTGGTGGCGCAGGTCGAGCCGGCGATGATCGCGCGCGCCGACCGCATCTTCGCGCCCAACGCCTGGGTCATGGCCGACCTGCCGCCGGCGAAGGCCGAGCTCCTGCCCCAGGGCGTCGACCTCGAGCGCTTCGCCGCGGTGCCGCTGGAGCCGCCTGCGACGCGGGTCTGCGGCTACTGGGGCTGGCTCGGTGAGTGGCTCGATCGCGAGCTCGTCGCGCGCGCCGCGGCGGCGCACCCCGACTGGACCTTCGAGCTGCGCGGGCCTTCGCGGCTCCCGCCCGAGGCGCTCGCGCTGGGGCCGAACGTGCGCGTGCTGCCGCCGGTGGCGCACGCCGAGCTGGCCGCCGCCGCCGCCCACTGGCGCGCCGCCTGGGCCCCGCTGACGCTGACCCACCACATGGCCCACGCCAGCCCGCTCAAGCTGCGCGAGTACCTCGCGGCCGGGCTGCCGACGGCGGCCACGCCGATCCCCGAGGCGCTCGCGCTGCCGGCCATCCGCTGCGTGCGCACGCCCGACGACGTCGCCGGTTTCCTCGCGGCCGCGCTGGCCGACGACGCCGAGCAGCGCCGCCAGCGCCGACGCGCCGTGGCGGGCGACTCGTGGGCCAGCCGCGCCGCGGTCGTGCGCGCGGCCGCCGCCGACTGAGCGTCGCCGTCAGTCGCGGACCAGGCTGCCGTCGCCCGCGCCCGCGCCGCCGCCGGACGCGCTGGCCGCGCCGCCGAAGGTGTCGCTCTGCGCCTCGACGCGGATGCGGCCGCCGCCGCCCGCGACCGGCAGCGCGCCGCCGTGGGCGTGCACGCGGCCCGCGCCGACGAGCGTCGTCACGATGACGTGGATGCCGCCGCCTCCGCCGCCGCCGCTCAGGCCGGTGGCGGTGATCTCGCCGTCGGCGCCGTCGGCGACCAGGCCGCCGTCGAGCGCCAGGCTCTGCGCCGCGAGGTGGATGCGACCGCCGCCGTGGCCGCCCTCCGAGCTGGACGCGCCGCGGCCGCCGCCCGAGCCGAGCGTCCACGGCGCCTGCGCGTCGCCGTAGAGCGCGGCCGGCGCCGGCGCCGCCGCCGTGCGATCCGCCCGAGCTCGCGCTCCGAGCCGCCCGGGACGTTGCCGAAGGTGCGCGCCGGCGATGCAGCCGCCGCCGAGCCGAGCAGCCGCCGGCGTAGCCGCGCCCGCTGACGTCGATGGCCGCGGTGGCGTCGATGACGACGGCGCCGCCGATCTCGAGCCACAGGCCGCGCTCGACCAGGTGCCGAGCGTGAGCGCGTCGGCGACGAGCTCGTCGAAGAGCGCCACGCGTGCGGCGCCGGCCAGGACGAGCGCGCCCGGCAGCACGCGTCGACCCTGCACGGCGTCGCCGTCGACGAGCGCCAGCGCCGTCTCGAGGGTGGTGGCGGCGTGCTTGCTGTCGATGACGCCCGTCAGGCGATCGGCGGCGCGCACGACGCCGAGACCGGGTGAGCTCGTCGGCGAGCCAGGTCGCCCCGCTGACGGTGGCGACGCCGGCCGCGACGGTCGCCACGCGCACGCGTCCGAGCTCGGGCCAGGGCGCGGCTTCGTCTTGCGGTGGCCGCGGCCGGCGTTGTCGATGCGCAGCACGCCGCGGTCGCCCTGGTGCAGCGTCCAGATGCCGGGGCCGCCGTTGCGATCGGGCGTGAGGCCGAGGCCGCCGTAGGCGTCGACGCCGGCGAGGTCGAAGGGGCGCGCCCCGTCGAGCGCGCCGTAGACGACGGCGATGCGGCCGCCGCCGCCGCCCGACCCGCCCAGCGTGCCCGGGCTGCTGCCGAAGCGCGCTCATGACGTCGTCGCCCGCCAGCTCGTCGACCACCACCCACAGCGAGCCACCGGCGCCGCCCGAGCCGCCCGCGTCGGGCGAGACGCCGCCGTCGCGGCGGCAGCGCGCCGTCGGTTTCGAGGCGCGCCGCGGTGATGGCGACGCGTCCGCCGCCGGGTCCGCCCTCGACGGTGTTGCTGCCGCCCTGGCCGCCGCCGCCGCCCAGCGTCGTCGGCGCGAACGGCCGCTGAAGGTGCGCGACACGTGCCGCGCCGGCCGGCGCCGCGTGCGAGCCGCCGGCGTTGGTGGGCGCGCCGTTGTCGAGGTTGCCGATGGTGAGCGCGCCGACCCGGCAGCCGCCCGAGCGCGTCGAGCAGTCGCCGGCATAGCC
This sequence comes from Myxococcota bacterium, assembly GCA_046351155.1. Taxonomy (GTDB): domain Bacteria; phylum Myxococcota_A; class UBA9042; order PHBI01; family PHBI01; genus JAXLYZ01. The sequence goes on along the minus strand of JAXLYZ010000008.1, from coordinate 169,174 downwards.
CTGACCGCTGACGTCGATGGCGGCGTCGGGACCGACCACGATCTCGTCGGCGTCGATGCTGAGGCCGCCTTCGCTGCTGGTGCCGTCGAAGCCCGACAGCACCGCCGCGCCCTCGAGGCGCAGGCGCCGCGAGCGGGCCGCCGACCTCGACGTGGCTCGTGCCGCGCAGGACCAGGTTGGCCTCGGTCACGGCCGGGTCGCTCGACGGCCGGCGAAGGCGCGCGAGGCGACCGCGCCGCGCCCACCGCTGTCGATGACGAAGGTCGCGTCGCCGCCCGGGCCGTTCAGGAAGACGCCGAAGCCGGCGGAGCGGCCGGGCTGGCCGCTCCCGGGCAGCGCCGTGACGCGCTCGCGCATGTCCACAACCATGGTTGTGTAATCGATGGCGACGCGGCCGCCGCCGCCCGGGCTGTTGCCGGCGTTGTCGGCGGTGGCGTCGGCGCCGTCGGCCGCGATGCCGCCGCCGCCGCTGAGCGAGCCGGTGGTGATCCACACCGCGCCGCCCGCGCCGCCGCCCGAGTCCTTGGCCGGTCCGTCGTAGCCAGCGCGCCGTTGGCGATGATGCGGCCGTCGAGCACGAGCGCGTCGGTGACCAGCCGCACGCGGCCGCCGCCGTCGCCGCCCTCGTTGGCGTTGCCGCCGTTGGTGCCGCCGCCGGCGCCGAGCGTCACCGGTCCGCGCGCGTCGCCGCACGTCGCGAGCGCGTTGGGGCCGCGCCGCGGCCGCCGTGCGAGCTGCCCGAGTCCCGCCCCGAGGCGTGCGCGGAGCGCAGGCGAGCGCGCACTGCCCGGGCCAGCCGCGCCTGCTCACGTCGATGGCCGCGCCGGCGGCGACGCTCACGCTGTCGGCCGTGACGTCGAGGCCGGTCTCGAGCGTGTTGGTCGCGTCGAGGTGCGTCACGACCGCCTCGTCCTCGATGAGCAGCCGCGCCAGGTGCCACGGCGAGACCGCCACGAGGCGCGAGCGGCCGCGGACGATCAGATCGATGTCGCCGTCGATGGCCGGCGCCGTCTCGTCCCAGCCGAAGCTGCGCGCATCGCGGCCGCCGCTGCGATCGTCGTCGGCGACGACGAGGCGGTCGGACTGGCCGTCGCGGCGCACGAACACGGTGCCCGGCGCGGCCTCGAAGTTCGGCGGCGCGGTGCCGGGGCGCGCGTGGAAGGCGTCGACGCCGAAGCTCGTCGGCTGCGCCACGTAGACGGCGCGCCCGCCGCCGCCGGCGCCGCGCGATCCGACTCGGGGTAGTTGTCGCCACCGCCGGCGGTGATGCCGCCCGTGCCGGCGAGCGTGCCGGTCGAGCCACACCGAGCTCCTCCCGCGCCGCCGGCACCCGAGGCGTAGGTCGGGTTGCCCGGCTCGGCCTTCGCACCGTCGGCGCTGATCGTCCCATCGAGCCGAGGCCGCGTCGGCGACGATGCGGATGGCGCCGCCGCCGGCACCGCCCGGGTTGTAGATGCTGTGCCCGAAGCCGCCACCCTGGCCGGATCGCGACCGGCGCGAAGGCGTCGCCGAAGGTCGCGCTCGGCGTGCCGCGCGCACCGCCGCCCGAGCCGCCGTGGGTGCCGCCGCGGTTGCTGACCGCGCCGGTGGCCTCGGGCCCGCCGTCTTGACCGCGCGCGCTGGCGTCGATGCGCGGCCTTGGCGACGACGAGCTGGCTCACCTCGACGTCGAGGCTCGCGGCCAGCTCGGGGTCGAGTCGAGCTGGCGCAGCGTCGCCGCGTCGCGCAGCTCGAGGCCGTGGACGCGCAGCGGGTGCGACACGGTGAGGCCTGCGCGCTCCGGCGATGACGAGGTCGATGTCCTGGACCCAGGGGTCGGTGCCGTAGTCGTAGCCGAGCGCGGCGTTGTCGCGGCTGGGCCCGCGCCCGCCGTCGTGGATGAGCAGCGTGGCGCGGCCGGCCTCGGGCGCCAGCACGACGGTGCCGGCGCCGGCGCGCGGCGTGCCGCCCGGGCCGGGACGGCGCGCACGCGCTCGAAGTCGAAGTCGCCCTGGCCGTAGGCGATGGCGATGCGACCGCCGCCGCCGGCGCCGTAGAGAAGCCGCGCAGCGCGGCGTGCCGCCGTCCGCCGTGATCGGGCCCGAGTTGCGCAGCGCGCCGACGTCGATCCAGATGGCGCCGCCGGCGCCACCGGCGCCATCGGTCGGACCGACGCGCCGTCGGCGCGGATGGCCCCGTGCAGCCGATCTCGCCCGCGCTGAGGCGGATGCGGCCGCCGCCATTGCCGCCGAAGTGCGCGTAGTTGAGCCCGAAGCCACCGCCCCAGCCGAGCTCGGTCGGCGCGAACGGGTCGTCGTAGGTCGGGATGGGCAGGTCGGTGTAGTAGTAGGGGCTGCCGCCGCCGACGCCGCCGTGCGAGCCGCCCCGCGGTGCTTGGCGCCGTAGTCGGCGAAGCAGCCCTGGCTGGCCTGGCACTCGCCGCGGTGGCCGCGGCCGCTGACGTCGATGGCGCCGCCGGGCATGACGCCGACGAAGTCGGCGATGAGGTCGAGGCCGACGTGGATGCCCATGTAGGGTCCGAGGTCCTGGTCGGTGCCGGTGGCGTCCGAGTGCGTGATGATGCCCTGGCGGCCGACGTACAGGCGGCCGAAGCTGTGCGGCCCGTCGATGACGACGGTGCCGTCGCGGACGAGCACGTCCTGGCCGTCGTAGCTCTGGTCGTCGGGCGCGAGGCGCGTGACGCCGGCGGCGACGAGGTCGACGCCGACGATGAGCAGGTCGGAGCTGGCGACGGCCGTGTTGCCGCCGAAGTCGATGGCGGTCGCGGTGAGCACCGGCGAGCCCGCCAGCGGCGCCGGCAGGTCGAGGTCGGTCTCCCAGGGCGCGGCCTCGAGCGTCGCCACCAGCGCGCCGTCGAGCCGCAGCTCGACCTTGTCGACGCCGTAGTCGTCAACCGGGTTGACGACCACGTGGAGGTGGGTGTCGGCGCCGAGGTACTCGCCGTCGATGGGCTCGAGCAGCGCGACGGTCGGCGCCACGCGGTCGTCGACCGGGCGCAGCGTGAGCGGGTAGGGCTCCATGGCGCCGACGTTGCCGCCGTAGTCGACGGCCTCGGCCTTTGATGGTGAGGGTGGTATCGGCGGCCACGCCCGGCGTCTGGTAGACGAAGGCCCAGGGCGGCGCGGTCAGCGGCGACGAGCGCGTCGTCGACGTAGAGGCGCACCACGTCGACGCCGACGTCGTCGCGCGCGCTCCGGAGCCGCAGCGCCGGGCCCTCGGCGACGGTGCTGCCGGGCGCGGGCGCGACGGGCGTGACGGTCGGGGCGACGCCGAGCGTGTCCTGATAGATGGTGTGGCGGCCGATCTCCAGGACGTTGGCCGCGCCGAAGCCGGGCTTCTTCTTCGGGCGCGGTACTGCTGCGGTCGGCCGCGAGGCCGGTCGGGTCGGTCTGGGCGTAGTCGATGAGGCCGAGCAACGGGATGTCGGTCGGCGACTGGTTGCTCACCAGCGCCAGCGACTTCGGGCCGCGGATGCCGACCAGCAGGAGGTCGCCGACCGGCGCCACGCGCTGCGCGATGGCGCCGCTGAAGAGCGCCTCGCTGCCGGGGGCGCGCCCACGCGCGCGCAGGACGCCGAGGCTGTCGCGCGCCAGCCACACCTCGCCGCCGCGATAGGCCAGGTCGCGCGTCGCAGGCACCAGCGTCTGCGTGGTCCAGCACCAGCCCGGCCGCGACGGTGCGATAGCCGCGCAGGACGCCGTCGGCGTCGAAGCCGCCACGCGCTCGAGGTCGCGGCGCACGAAGGCGAAGTCGACGGCCGGGAGCTGCAGGTCGACGGTCGCGCGCGTGGCCAGGTCGAGCGACGAGGCCGGCTTGCGTAGCCACGAAGGCGCGCTGATCGCCGAGCGCGAGGGCGCGCGGCGCGGCGGCGAGCGGCGTGGTCGCGCTCAGCACCGGGCCGCCGGCCAGGTCGGCGAAGGTCAGCGTCGCGAGGCGCGGCGGGCTGTCGACGAGCGCCAGCGCCAGCGTGCCGCGCAGCGCCAGGTCGACGATGTTGCCGCCGACGTCGACGCAGGCGCCGAGCACGGGCGCCTCGGGGATGGTCACGTCGACGCCGCAGAGCTTGCGGCCGGCGACCACGACCAGCAGGCGATCGCCGTCGAGCGCCAGGCGACCCGGCTGACCGGGCAGCGTCAGCTCGGCCACCTTGGCGGGCGTGAAGCGCTCGATGGTGAGCGCGGCGTGGGCCTCGAGGCCGGCGTTGGAGGCGGTCACGCTGGCCGTGCCTCGAAGGCCGGGAGCGCGGTGAAGAAGCCGTCGGCCGAGATGGCGCCGGCGGTCGGCGGGTCGACGGCGTAGGTGGTGCCGCGCGCGGCCGCGGTGAGATCGGACGGTAGCCCGCTCGCGCGCCGGCCGAGCGCCGTCAGCTGCAGGCGCGCCGCGCCGAGCAAGGTGTTGCTGAAGAGGCGCGCCGCGGGCGGCGTGACCTCGAGCGCGGTCGGCTGGGCCGCCTGGACACGAACGAGGCCGGGTCGGTCGGGTCGGTGGCGTCCTGCAGCTCCTGGCCGTCGCCGATGCCGTCGCCGTCGCTGTCGGCCTTGCGCGGGTCGGTGCCGAGGCGGCTCTCGCGCCACATGGCGAGGCCGTCGCCGTCGTCGTCGGAGGCGCCGTCGGCGGCGTCGCCGGCGTCGTACTCGTGGCGGCCCTCGAAGTCGTCGGGCGCCTTGTCGCGGTCCCGGTCGGGGTAGAGCACGATGACGCCGAGGTCGGTGACCGCGAAGGTCGAGGCAATCGAAGCGCCTCGAGGCGCCTGTATATAAGGTGGGGGCGGGCGGCACGCGCGCGGCGCCGTCGTCGTTCGGGACCGAGTTGGCGAGCAGCGGGTCGCTGCCGGCCGCGACCTCGAGGCCGTCGTCGAACATGTCGCCGTCGCTGTCGCGCAGGCCGACGTGCGTCCCGAGGACGCGCTCGAGATCGTCGGAGAGGCCGTCCTTGATCGCGGTCGACGCCGCCCTTCAGCGGGTCGGTGCCGGCCGCGACCTCGGCCCCGTCGCCGGCGCCGTCGCCGTCGCTGTCCACGGCGATGGGGCGCGTGCCGGCCGCGACCTCGGCGCCGTCGTCGAGGTCGTCGCCGTCGGTGTCGGCGAGGGCCGGATCGGTGCCGAGCTCGGCCTCGCGCGCATCCGACAGGCCGTCGCCGTCGGTGTCGGGCGAGGCCTGGCTCGGGTCGGTGCCGGCGTCGACCTCGGCCTTGTCGCCGATGCCGTCGCCGTCGCTGTCGGCCTTGGTCGGGTCGGCCTTCAGCGCGGCCTCGGCGCCGTCGAGCAGGCCGTCGCCGTCGCTGTCGGGATCGCGCGCCGAGGTGGTGGTCTCGTCGCCGTCGTCGAGCCCGTCGCCGTCGAGTCGCGGCGGTCGCCGCGCGTGCCGGCGGCCTGCTCCGCGGCGTGCGTGGCGCCGTCGCCGTCGGGGTCGGCGCCGGGCGGGTCGGCCACCGTCGGGTCGAGGCCCGAGGCGCGCTCCCAGCCGTCGTCGAGGCCGTCGCCGTCCATGTCGGCGAGGTGCACGACGGCGGTCTCGACGAAGAGCGCGGTCGTCGCGTCGGTGACGCGCACCGTCAGCGGCACCCAGCCCAGGCCGGCGATGGCGGTGGCGGCAAGCCGGCGTCCAGCTCACGACGCCGTCGCTGACGCTGGCGCCGGCCGGATCGTCGACGACGCTCACGGCCAGGGCCGCGTCGACGTCGAGGTCCTAGTGCCAGGCCTGGCCGACGACCGCCTCGCCCGGCGGCGCGCGCAGGATCTCGCGCGGCGCCGGCGGCGGCCTCGACCACGACGGTCGTCGCGACGGTGACGCCGTCGACCGTCAGCGTGACGTCGTGCGCGCCGACGTCGTCGACGGTCGTGGCCCAGTCGAGGGCGCCGTCGGCTTCGACGATGGCCGCCGGTCCGGCCACCAGCGCCAGCGTCGCCGGCGTGCCGTCGAGCCGCTCGGGCGCATAGCGCCAGGTCGCGCCGGCCGTCACGTGGCCCGCCGGGCGCGTCGCCAGCGGCGCGCGGGTGCCGTCCACGCGGACGCTCGCCGAGGTGGCGTCGTCGGCGCCGATGGCGAGCACCTGGACGGCGTCGCCGTCGGCCAGCCGGCCCGGCACGAGCGCGTGGCGAGCCCCGATACGCTGACCTCGCGCGTCGCGTCCGCCGCCGATCACTGCGACGACGTAGCGCTCGGCCCCGGCGCTCGGCAGCCAGCCGACGAGGATGCCGTCGGGGCCGTCGACGGCGCGCACCAGCGCGGGCGCGGCCATGCCGGCGCTCGGCGCGGCGACGACGATCGGCGTCTTGGCGACGACCACCTGCGGCAGGCGCCGTCGCGCACGCTGGCCTCGACGACGTACGCGCCGGGCGCCACCGCGCTCAGATCCCAGGCGAGCTCGCCGTCGTCGAGCGGCGCCACGTCGATCGGCACGAGCGCGCCGCCGCCGACCGGGCGCGCGGCCAGCGTGACGCTCGCGGCCGCGTCGGGGTCGCTGCCGTGCCAGGCGATGGCGGCGGTCGCGCCGTCGACGACGAACGGCTCGTCGAAGGCGAAGCTCGGCGCGCGCCTGCACCGCGGCGCTCACGCTGGCGAGGCGGCTCGCGCCGCGCACGTTGACGAGGCGGTAGGTGCCGGCTGAGGCATCGCTGACGAGCCAGTACGACTGCCGGCCGCCGGGCATGGCGTAGAAGATGGCCGCCGGGTTGCCGTCGGCGCCGGGCGCGGGCGGCTGGTCGGCGACCAGCAGCGTGCCGTCGGGCAGCTCGAGGTCGGCCAGCACCGGGCCGCCGTCGTGGTCGAGCAGCACGTCGAGCGCCACGTCGTCGTCGGCCAGGTCGAAGGTCGGGTCGCTGCCGTCGTAGGGGGCGCGCCAGCCGACGCCGCGCGACACGCCCAGCGACGGCGCGGACACGGTCGAGGTGATCTCGTTCGGGTGCTTGCCGAGGACGCTCACGGTCACGCCGCCCAGCACCTGGAAGTACATGCGCAGCCCGTTCACCGGGTCCTGCTCGACCGTGAAGATGCACGGGCCGGCGTACGGCTCGAAGCACAGGTGCTGGATCGACGCGTAGAGGTCCATCTGCGGCTTGGAGCCGGTGGCGTAGCTCGAGCTGCGGATGCGCCCCTCGATCTTGCCGAGCAGCTTCTCCTGCGTGTAGGCGGTCGCCGGGAAGGTGATCGACACGCTGCCGCTGGCGATCCCCAGGACGTGGTCGGGGTTCTTCTTCTGCGCCAGCGATCCGCTGAGCGAGCCGGTGACGACCGCCAGCCCGGTGATGGGCTCCTTCAGCGTGATGCTGGTCTCGAACTTCAAGGACTGCAGCCCGTCCAGGCTTACGGTGTAAGTGGCAGTCGCCGTGCCCGACACCAGCCCCTCGATGGCCTTCGAGGCCGACAGCCCGGCGCTGGCGACGGTCAGCCGCCCGAGCAGGCTGACGGTGCCGCCGAGCGTCAGGCTCTCCGGGCTCCAGCTCGCGTCGAGCGTGCCGGTGGCCAGCGCGTAGGTGTCGTCGCCGACCTTGGCGCCCGGGCCGAACGCCAGCCCGAGCGAGCCGCTGAGCTTGGGCGTGCCCTCGCCGCCGAAGAGCGCCAGCGGGTCCTCGGCGGTGATGCTGGCGCTGTTCAAGAACAGCGGGCCGAAGGTCGGCGGCACCACCGGGATGCCGGGCTCGACCACGCCGACCCCGCCCAGCTCGATCTCGTGGCTGAACGAGGCGCTCAGGCTGACCTCCTTCCAGCGCCACTCGCTCGTGCCCGGGCTGGTGCCGTACTTGCCGCCGAGCTCGATGCCGGTCTTGGCCACGCCGCGCCCGAAGACGACGCCGACCGCGCCGCTGAAGGTGTCGTTCTCGTAGCCGAGCTCGAGCTTGGCGAGCTTGAACACGCCGAAGTCGGGCTCGGCGTTCTCGAGCGTGATCTTGCCCTGCGGCAGGATGTTGCTCTGGCGCACCTCGAGCCCGGTCAGCAGGAACTCCATCTTCTTCGGGTCGGACCTGGTGACCGAGGTGTAGTCGGAGTCCTCGACGCAGGCCGGCTCGTAGATCGGCTCGTACACCGTCCCCGACACCTGGCGCGGCTTGTCGCAGCGCTTGACCTCGATGTCGGTGAAGGTCGAGGTCGAGAACAGCTTGAAGTCGGGCAGGTCGAAGCCGACGCCGTCGGTCAGGAGCTGCGCCGTCTTCACCAGGATGGGCATGCCGAAGACGCGCAGCGGGTACTTCCCGACATCGTCGTCGGCCGTGCCCACCGTGAAGGTGGCCTTGCCGGCGTCGTCGAGCTCGAACGGCCCGCGCCACACGGTCAGGTCCTTGATGGGGAAGCTCACGAGCTCGGTGTCGATCGACCAGCGCGCATCGCCGGTGGCGCTCTTGAAGCTCTCCGAGTCGCCGTCCCAGACGGCCGTCACCGGCTTGTCCAGGCGCAGGAACTGCGTGCCCTCGCTCACCAGCCCGAAGCTGACGCCGCCCGACACGATGGTGTTGTCGCCCTGCTTGGTGAAGGTGTCGCCGCACACGCGCGTGACGCCGACGTCGATGCAGGTCTTGGCCTCGATGACGCGGTCGTCGTGGCCCTCGCACTTGTCGGGCGCGCCGCCGGCGGCGGTCACGGTGAAGCGACCTTCGTCAGGGAACTTGACCTTCACCGACTGGCCGGTGCGGCCGCCGACGAAGTCGCCGCCGCTCGCGCGCCACTGGATGGTCGCGTTGTCCTCGCTCTTGGGGCAGGCGGCCTTGAAGGTCACCGTGTCGCCGGTCTTGACGGTCGTCTTCTTGTCGTCGCCGGCCGGCAGCGTGATGACGACGTCGGTGTCGTCCTCGCAGATGATCTCGAGCTTGCAGGGCGGCTCGTCCTTCTTCTTGTCGTCCGGGTCGCCGGAGTCGTCGCCCGGCGTGGTGCAGGGCGCCTCGGGGTTCCGGATCTTGCCGTCCTCGTCGTCGGACGGGACCCAGCAGGCCCAGCGTTTGTCGCACTCCTGGCAGGTGCAGAGCTTCTTCTCGGGCTTCGGCGCCTCGGGCGGCGCGTCCTGCTTCACCGTGGCCTCGCTCGGGCACTTCGGCGGCGGCGGCTTGGGCGGCGAGATGTGCCACGCGCCGACGCGGATGCCCGAGCCGGGATCGCTCACGACGTAGTCGCCGCGCGCGTCGACGGTCGAGCTGCCGGTCTGCACGAAGCGCGTCTGCAGGTGGTCGTACGAGAACAGCGGCACGGTCGTCTGCGGCGCCAGCCCGTCCAGGTTCGGCAGCTCCACCGGCAGCGGCGGGTCGAAGCGCGTGCCGCCCGGCTGGAGCGCCAGCACGTGCTGCGAGAAGAGCCCGTCGGGCAGCGCCATCGGCGTACGGTTCACGGGGATGTCGAGCAGCGTCAGCTTGCGCGCCTCGGCCGGCACGTTGGCCGGCCACGTCACCTTGGTGCCGACCGGCACGTGCACGATGGTCGGCGGCTCGCCCGGCTTCATGGCGCGCGACAGCGTGGCCGCCGTCTGCACGACGCCGTTGGCGTCGAGGTCGAGCGCCACGCCCTCGGGCAGCGCCGGCACGTAGAAGACGCCGCCCTCGTTCTCCTGCGCCGGCAGGGTCGGCACCACGTAGTCGATGCGCACGTAGCGGGCGCCGGCGGCGCGGCGCGTGCCGTCGAAGCGCACGTGCGCGAGCCGCGTGCTGGTCGGCTCGGCCATCTCCGGCGCGTAGCCGACGACGAAGCCGCCGAGCGCGTCGGTCTGCACCGTCTTGCCGGTGGCGTCGATGGAGAACTCGGCGCCCTCCTCGAGCAGCGTCACGTCGAGGCCGACGACCGGGTTCCGATCGGAGTCGAGCACGCGCCCTTTGATGCTGGTCGGGCCGACGCCGGGCAGGAGCCCGGTGGCGCGGAACACCGCCGGCAGCTTGGAGTCGCCGAGCAGCGCGGCGTGCACCTCGTGGCGCTCGCCGACGTCGGGCCCGAGACGCCACGTGGCGCTGGCGCGGCCGCCGCCGTCGGTCGTCACGCGCACGCGCGTGCCTCCGGCTGCGAGCGAGCCCTCGCCGCGCACGATGACGAAGTCGACGTCCATGCCTGGGAGCGGGTTGCCGTCGACGTCGGTGACGCGCACCACCAGCGGCCGCGGCAGCTCCTGGCCGACGATGCCGCGCTGGTGGTCGCCGTCGGACAGCTTCAGGACGCCCGGGTCGCGGAAGGCGTCGTTCTGGCGGATGGGGTAGTCGAAGGCCTGGCTGTTGCCGGCGGCGTCGGTCAGCGTGACGACGATGGGGTTCAGCGCGGCGGCGCTGAGCGGCACGCTCAGCATGAAGCGGCCGTCGCCCGGCAGCGTGCGCTCGATGGGCTCGGCGGCGCCGCTCACGCGCAGGTGCGCGCGCGGCTCGGCCACGCCGATCCACACCTGCGAGCGCTGGCTCGTCTCGGGGCGATAGGTGCTGACGTCGGGCGCGGCCGGGGCGTCCCGGTCGAGCTCGACGGCGACGCGCGCGCTCACCTCGTGCTCGCCCTGGCGCGCGATGAGGCGCGTGCGGCCGGCGGCCTTGGCGGTGACGGTGCCGTCGGCCGCGACGCTGGCGATGGCCTCGTCCTCGATGGTGAGCTGGGCCGCGGCGGTGACGTCGCTCTTCCGGCCGGGCTCGATGCCGTAGACGGTGACCTTGGCGCTGGCGCCGACCGACTCGAGCAGCGTGGTCGTCGGCTCGACGATGAGCCCCACGACGCCGGGCGGCACGACCACCTCGTCCTCGACGACCACCTGCACGCGCGCCGAGCCGAGGTTGCCCTGGCCGTCGGCGGCCACCGCCTCGACCACCAGCGAGCCCGGCTGCAGGCCGGCCAGCGTGGCCGTGAAGGGCTGGAGCCCGGTCGCGTCGGCGGCCCCGAGCGTGGCGGCGACGCCGTTGACGGTGAGCTCGGCGACGCCGCTCCGGCGCTGGCCGGCGACCTTCGGGTCGATGACGCTGCCGCTGACGGTGAAGCCGTCGGGCGAGACGCTGGCGCCCTCGCTCGGGGCGGCGAGCGTCACGATCGGCGCGGTGCGATCGGGCTTGGGCGGGTCGCCGCCACAGGCCGCGACGGCGGCGAGGCAGGGCACGAGCGTGACGGCATACGCGATGAGCGCGCGCGGGGGAGTCGGCATGGGGGTCCTCGCGGACGGAGGCGGAAGCCCACCTTAACCATCGGATATGCGCGCTTCAAGGACCGGATGTGAAGCCTCTCATGCGGCGTCGGATCGGGTCAGCGCCTGATCACGACCGTCAGCGCCCGCTCCAGGTGCGCCTCGCCCACCTCGAGCTCGACCGCCAGCGTGGCGGTCGCGCCGACCCACGGCGACGGGTCGGCGCCGGCGAAGATGACCGGCACGTCGGTGCTCATGCGCGTCGCGGGCGCGCCCGGGTCGCGCTCGGTGGCCAGGTCGGCGACCTCGAAGCGCGCGATGCTGGTGCCCGCCACCACCAGCGACGCGCGCAGGTGCACGTGCGCCGCGGCCGGCGAGTCGGGCAGGCGCACGGCCAGCTCGACGTGGCTCCCGCCCTGTGGGCCGTTGACGACGACGACCTCGCCGCCGTCGCGGTAGGCCTCGAAGCAGCCGAGCTCGCGCTGGCCGAGCTCGAGCCCGCTGGCCTCGGCGAGCGGCGGGCAGGCCGAGGCGGCGTCGGGCGCGGGCGCGGTATCGCCGATGGCGTCGCCGTCGTCGGCCGCGACGACGTCGAGGTCGTGGACGGCGTAGGGCGCGGCCGGGTCGGCGCGCGGGCCGATGCGCCAGAGCTGGCCTCCGCCGAGCGACGCATCGATGAGATGCCCGCCCACGACCCAGGCCACGTCGGCCTCGTCGATGACCACCGCGTGCGCGTCGAAGCCCGGGTCGACGCCGTCCAGCGCGCGCCAGGCATCGCCGTCGCGCTCGAGCACGGTGCCGAGGAAGCCGACCGCCAGCGTGCGGCGACGGCCGACGCAGACGCCGTTCAGCGGTGGCGCGAGCGGCGCCGGGATCTGCCGGAAGCGGTCGCCGTCGATCTCGAGCGCATAGCCCTCGACGTCGCCGCCCACCGCGACGAGCGGCCGCGCGCCGGCGCTCGGGCCATGCACGGTGATGAGGCGCGGGCCGCCCGGGACCGGGGCCGAGGTGACGACGTCGCCCGCGACGACGAGGTGGACGCCGCGCTCGCCGACCACGTGGAAGCGCCCGTCGGCGGCGGCGAAGACCTTGAAGAGGCGCGCCTCGGGCGGCACGTCGGCGGGCAGCGCCAGCACCTCGGCGCGCGCGCCGATCGGGTCGACGGCCAGCAGCGTGGCGGGCGGACCGCCCACCGCGTAGGCGCGCGGGCCAAGGCCGGCGACGCCGTAGAGGGTCGCGCTGGTGCCGGTCGCGACGCGGTGCGCGCCGGCGTCGTCGACGGCGAAGAGGCGGCCGCGCTCGCCGGCCACGAGCACGCCGCCGTCCGCGCGCGCGTGCACCCACCACAGCGCGCCGCCGCCATCGTCGAGCGGGCGCAGGTCGACGCGCTCGAAGGTGTCCGCGCCGGCCGGGCGCCGCGCGAGGTAGCCGCCGCGCCCGTCGTGGGCATCGGCGCCGGCCAGCCACAGCGCGCCGTCCTTCGCCACCGCGACCGACAGCAGCGCGCCCGGCAGCGGCCCGAGCGCCAGCTCGACCTGCGGCGCGGCGGCCGGCTCGGAGCCGCAGGCGACCAGCGCCAGGAGCGCGCCGGCGACGGCCCGATGAGCGGCCGCGATCGAGGTGGGGGGGAGCACGTGCACGCGGCCCACGATGCCCGAGGCCGCGTCCGATCGGAAGCCTCGTGCGCGCCGACGCGATCGTCGGCTGGCGACGGTTGACCCCGGTTGGCGGCCGCGGCCCAAGTGGCGCGCGGCCGCTCTGCAGGCGGTTCCGAACGCTTAAGGCAGGCTTAAGTCAGGCGTCGGGATACCGGCGCCCATGATGCCGGTCTGGGTGAGTGAACCTCGAGCGCCACGCGGCGCACGCGGTCCGGTTCCCCACCACGGACCTCCATGACGAGCCAGACCCGCAAGCCCGAGAGCCTCCGCCGCGACCGCAGCCTGCGCGCCCCGTCGGCCGAGGGCCGCCACGTCGCCGAGCTGGCGCGCATGGTCGAGCGCCTGCTCTCGCGTGGCCACCTGCCCGACGCCGTCGAGCGCTTCGTCGCCTCGTGGATGCGCGAGGGCGGCCGCGGCACGCGCGAGGTCCCGGCGGTCGTCCGCGCCGCGCGCGTCGACGCGCTGCTCGGTCGCCAGGCGGTGCGCCGCATCGACGCCTATGCGCGCGGCGGCCTCGACGCGGTCCAGACGTCGACCAGCGATCGCCCGGTGCGGCCGCTGCGCGTGCGCGACGCGGAGTGGTTCGAGCACATGCACGACGAGGCCGCCGCCGCCCGCTGGGCGCTGCCCGCGCGCGCCTGCCTCGAGGCCGCGCCGGTCTACGCGCTGGCCTTCGAGGCGCGCGCCCCTGGCGCCTATGTCCAGCGCGACGCCAGCGACGCCATGCCGGCCGAAGGCGGCCCGCGCGTGGCCGACATCCTGCGCCGGCTCGGCGCCGGTCGCGCGCTGCCGGCCGCGGCGCAGTCGACGCTCGAGAACCGGCTGGCCGCGCTCGGGCGCCCGCTCGACCTCGGCCCGGTGCGCGTGCACGACGGGCCGGAGGCGGCCGCGCTGTGCCGCGAGCTGCGCGCCAACGCCTTCGCCGTCGGCCGCCACGGGGTGTTCGCCGCCGGCCGCTATCAGCCCGGCGACGAGGCCGGCCTCGCCCTCATCGCCCACGAGCTGACCCATGTGTGGCAGCAGGCGACCGGCCTCGTAGCGCCTCACGCCGCGCGCGAGGACAAGGGCCTCGAGGCCGACGCGCGCTCGATCCAGGCGGCCTTCGTGGCCGCCCCGCCGGCCGCTCCGCGCGAGGTCGTCGCGCCGCTCGAGCCGGCCGCGACGCCCGACGCCGGCGCCGCCGCCGAGCTCGGTGTGCCCCAGCGCGACGCCGCCGGGCCCGCAGCGCCCGAGGCCCAGGCCCCGAAGTCGGCGCCGCGCCCGGCCGGCGGCGACGTGCCGCGCGGGCGGAACCGCGACGCGCTCGTCGGCGAGACGCGGAAGTTCCTGGCCGACGCCAAGCTCCGCCCCGGCGCCATCTTCATCGTCGGCGATCGCATCGACGCCTACGACGCCACCATGCGCGCGCGCGGCTCGTGGCCCATCCACGGGCGCGTGCCGCTGCGCCCCGGCTTCTGGCTCGACGGCGGCGTCGACGTCGCCAGCTGGTCGGCCCTCACGCCCGCCAAGATCGCCGAGATCGGCGGTGGCCGCGCCGACGATCTGTGGGTCGTGGCCGCGAGCGATCGCGGCGCCGCGGCCGGCGCGGGCGCCAAGCGCGCGGCCGGCGGTGTCGGCTGCGGGCGCACCGCGTCGCCGCCCGTCCACGCCGCCCCCGAGCCCGCCGCACTCGCGCCTGCGCCTGCACCCGGGCCCGCACCCGCACCCGCGTCGCCTCAGTCCCCGGCCGCCGCCCCCGCGCCGGGCGGCGATCTCGACCCGGCCGTGGCCAAGCTGCTGGCCACCCCGAGCACGCCCGTCGCGCCCGCCATCGCCAAGCGCTTCGAGGCCGCGACCGGCGTCGACGTGAGCCACGCCAAGGTGCACGTGAGCGACCTCGCCGGCGTCGCCGCGGCCCACGGCGGCGGCCTCGCCTACGGCGACCACGTCGTCTTCGCCGCGCCGAACCCCGACGAGCGCCTGCTCTTCCACGAGCTGACCCACGTCGCGCAGCAGACCGGCGGCGGCGGCACGCCGGCCGAGCCGGGCCCGAAGACCGGCCGCGCGCCGAGCCCCGAGGCCGAGGCCGATGCCGTCGCGGCCGCCATCCTGGCGCACGGGCGGGCCTCGGTCACGCTCGGCCAGAAGAAGGCCGTCATCGGCGACGACCCCGCCGCGGCCCCGGCCAAGAAGCCGGTGACGCTCTCGGCCGACGACTGGAAGAAGGCCAACGCCGAGAACGAGGCCAAGCGCGCGGCCGGCGTCTTCGTCTACAACCAGCTCGAGCTGGCCGTCGGCGCCAAGCTGGTGTTCGCGCGCGGCGCCGCCCAGAACGGCGTCACCGGCGACTCGCAGAAGGCCCAGTCGTGGGAGGACGCGCTTGGCCCGACGTCCCTCGCCATCGCCGAGAAGCAGGACGGCTTCAAGCTGCCGGTGACCGGCATCGCCGACGACGCCACGCTCGAGAAGCTCGGCTTCGTGAAGAAGGGGAGCACCTGGCGCCTCGAGCGCTCGGCCTCCGACTGGCAGAAGACCGACGCCGAGGACGATCAGAAGCTCGCCAAGGCCAAGACCGACGCGGCCGCGGTGGGCACCGACGCGAGCAAGGGCGCGGCCGCGCGCCGCGCCGCCATCGTCACCTTCGCGCAGTCGATGATCGGCACCGTCGACTCGACCGACCGCGGCGACGGCAAGAAGTCGGGCGGCGGCCGCATCGTCGACATCTACAACACGCTCGGCGGCAAGCCGGTCGACAAGACCAAGGAGGGCGACCTGCGCGGCGCCGGTCGCTTCGCCGGCGACAGCTACAAGAAGTGGGCGCTGGGCGTGAAGCCCGGCCTCGTCCGAAAGCGCGCCGCCGGCACCGCCACCCCGGCCGAGCTCACCCAGCTCGCCACCATCGAGAAGACCGACCTCACGCAGGAGCACGTCGGCGACTGGTCGTGGTGCGGCATGTTCGCCGTCTACTGCGTGAAGGTCGCCACCGGCATCGGCGGCTGGTCGGCCGCGCCGACCGGCATGAAGGCCATCCCCACCCACGGCAAGGCCGACGAGCTCGCCGCCGCCAAGCCCGAGCCGGGCGACGTCCTCGCGGTGCAGAGCACCAACAACCACTGCGTGCTGCTCGCGGCCGCGCCGGCCGCCGACGGCACCGGCCCGCTCAGCATCATCGAGGGCAACATCGAGGCCCAGGGCATCCGCGCCTCGACGCGCCTCACCGCCGCCAACATCACCGTCGTGTACAAGCCGCTGTGAGCGGACGCCGATCGAGCGATGGGTCGCACGAACGGAGGTGCGGTCTATCCGCTGGCCGCGTCGCGCGCCGCGCGATCGAGCTGGGCGCGCACGATGGCCGTGAGCGCGGTCACGCCGTAGGGCTTGCGCAGGTAGTTCGCGCCCTCGACGAGCTCCTCGGGCTCGCCGCCGGCGTGCGCGTTGTAGCCGCTCGAGTAGACCACCGTCAGGCGCGGCACCTCGGCGCGCAGCGCGCGCACGAGGTCGAAGCCCGAGCGATCGGGCATGACCACGTCGGTGACCACGAGCTGGATGTGCTGCTTGTGCTGCGCCCACAGCTCGAGCGCCTGCGCCGCCGAGCTCGCCTGCAGCACGTTGTAGCCGGCGCGCGCCAGGATGGCCGACGCCGAGCGCCGCACGGCGTCCTCGTCCTCGACCAGGAGCAGCGTCTCGCGCCCGTGCGCCAGCGTGGGTGGCGTCGCCACCTGGCTCGCCTGGACGCGCGTCGCCTCGCGCGCCGGGAACGAGATGCGGAAGGTGGTGCCGACGCCGACGGTGCTGTCGACGTCGATCCAGCCCTGGTGCTGGCGCACGATGCCGTACACCGTGGCCAGGCCGAGGCCGGTGCCGCGCCCGACCTCCTTGGTGGTGAAGAACGGCTCGAAGATGTGGGGCAGGACGTCGGGCGCGATGCCGGTGCCGGTGTCCTTGACGACCAGCCGCGCGTAGCGGCCGGCGCTGGCCTCGGGGTGCGGCAGGCGGCCGTCGCCGTCGGGCTCGAGCACGCCGTGCTCGGTGCTGATCGACAGCTGGCCGCCGTTGGGCATGGCGTCGCGCGCGTTCACGGCCAGGTTGACGAGCACCTGCTCGAGCATGCCCACGTCGCCGTGGACGAGCGGCAGCTGCGCCGGGTGCGTGGTCGCGAGCACGACGTCCTCGCCCAGCACGCGGCGCAGGAGCTTCGAGACGTTGGCCACGATGTCGTCGAGCGCCACGTCGCGCAGCTGCATCTGCTGGCGGCGGCTGAACAGCAGCAGCTGGCGCGTGAGCCCGGCGGCGCGCTCGGCGGCCTCGACCACGTCGGAGAGGAGGCCCTTCTCCTCGCCCGGCGCGGCGTCGCCGTCGCGCACGATGGTGGTCGCGGTCTGGATGACCATGAGCAGGTTGTTGAAGTCGTGCGCCACCCCGCCGGCCAGCGTGCCGATGGCCTCCATCTTCTGCGACTGCCGGAGCTGCGCCTCCAAGCGTCGCCGATCGCCGATGTCGCGGAAGAAGACGAGCGTGCCCGGCCGACCCGAGAACGCGAACGGCACGGCCGAGAGCTCGGCCGCGAAGGGCGTGCCGTCGAGGCGCAGGCACAGGCGCTCGCTGAGCGGGGCCGACCCGTCGTCCGCGGGATCGGCGCCGCGTTCGCGCGCCGCGGCGAGCCACGCGGCGACGGCGCGCTGGTCGTCGGGATCGAAGCGCTCGAGCACGGGCGTGCCGAGGAGCGGCGCCGGCTCGGTCGCGCCGAAGAGGTGCGCGGCGTGGGCGTTCAGGTAGGCGAAGGCGCCGTCGACCATGACGAACAGGCCGGCCGGCAGGTTCTCGGTGAGCGTCCGCATGCGATCTTCGCCCTCGTGGAGCAGGAGGTCGGCCTGCTTGCGCGCGGTGATGTCGGAGGCGACGCCCGAGGCGCGCACGACCTTGCCGGTCGCGTCGAACGACGGGTAGCCGCGCGAGTGGACCCAGCGCATGCCGCCGTCGGGGCGCACGATGCGATACTCCATGTCGAACAGCTCTCCCCGGTAGAGCCTCGCCAGCGCGGCCTCGACGCGCGCGCGATCCTCGGGCACGACGGGGTTCAGCCACAGCGAGGGCTCGCGCATCACGTCCGCGGCGGGCCGGCCCCAGATGCGCTCGAAGGCCGGGCTCGCGTAGCTGTTCTCGCCCGGCACGTACGAGCGGAACCAGATGACCTCGCCGACGATGCTGGCGACGTGACGGAAGCGCTCCTCGCTCGCGCGCAGCTGGGCCTCGGCTTCGCGGCGCTGGGCCTCGAGCGCCAGCGTGTCGAGCGCGAAGGCGAGGTTGATGGCGGCCTGCTCGAGCAGCGCCAGCTCGGGCGCGTGGATGGCGTCGGGCTCGTCGTCGGCCGTGCGCAGCGTCAGCACCAGCCGCGTCACGCCGCCCTCAGCGATGGGCACGCTGGCCACCGCGCCGTCGTCGCTGACGCGCGCCCGCCGCTCGGCGCCCGACCCGTCGACGCTCGACTCCGGCGTCCGCTCGCTCACCTCGGCGCTCGCGTAGGCGCCGAGCTCGGTCGCCGCGGCGCACAGGTCGGCCAGGAGCTCCGCGCGCGAGGCCGCGCGCGCGACACGGCCGTGGATGCGACCGAGCGTCGCCTCGACACGCGCCACGCGCGCCAGCTCGCGCTCGGCCTGGCGCCGATCGGTGATGTCGTCGACGAAGGCCAGGAAGCGCTCGCCGTCGAGGTGCACGCCGCGCACGCGCAGCCACGCCGAGCCTCCGCCCGGTCGCCGCAGGCGCAGCTCGCGGTCGCTCGCGCCGTCGTCGGGCGAGCCCTCGGTCATGGCGGTGAGCAGCGCCCGGTCGTCGCTCGCCACGAGGTCGCGCAGGTCGAGCGGTCGGTCGCCACCGCCGCCGTTGGCGCGGAACAGCTCCCGCGCGGCCGGGTTGGCGTCGAGCACGCGGCCCTGCCGGTCGCACACCAGCACCGCCATCGGCGCGTGCCCGACGTACTGGGCCAGGCGGTGCTCGGTGGAGTGGCGCGCCGCCTCGGCCTGCTCGCGCTTCATGACCTCGTCCGACCAGCGCGCCAGCTGGCGCCGGAGCGCCACGAACAAGAGCAGCGCCGTGACCGCGACGAAGGCCCATCCCTTGTAGAGGGCGATGTGCGAGGTCAGGTCGGCGTCGAGGTCCAGCCCGCGCAGGAGCTGGTCCGAGAACAGGATCCACAGCGCCGCCGCGCCCGCGTAGATGAGGCTCGTGCGCAGCGCGAGGCGAAAGGCGGCGGGTCGCATCGGAACCTCGGAGAATGTCCCTGGTGGGGCGCGAGCACCTCTATAGCCCGAAGCTCGGGCACTGCCGACCCCCGCCGCGCGCGCGGTTGCAATCGCTGTGCGCTACACTCCACCCGCGTCGCGCGACGCGCGGGTCCACCCCACGCCCCGCAGGAAGGAAGCCCATGCCGAACCCCAACGCCTTGATGACCCCTCGTCCGTCCGCGCGCCTCGTGCTCGTCCAGGCCGCCGCCGTCGCGCTCGCCAGCGCCCTCGCCATCGCCGCCGGGCCCGCCGCCCACGCCGATCCCGAGCCACCTCACGAGGCCTGGCACTTCCTCTCCGACCCCACGCGCCACGCGCGCGTCGACGACCGCGGCGGTCTCGGCGAGGGCTTCTCGTTCAGCGTCGGCTACGACCCCGAGGACGGGAACAGCGAGGACTTCTGTCCGCACTGTCGCCTGACCATCGTCACCTCCGACCCGGGCCTCGACCTGTCGCTGCTCGAGAAGCTCGGCGTGCAGCGGAAGGACATCAGCTCCACGGCCGGCCTGCTCTCGACCATCCAGGGCATCGTCTCGAAGGACCCGACCGGCCTCGCCAAGGAGCTGGCGCCCGCGCTCTCCGACGCCGACCTCGCCGCCTACGCCGTCGAGATCGCCTTCGAGATCGATCAGCTCACCGACGTCCTCACCGCCCTGACGACGCTGTCGTCGCTCGACGCCGGCGGCTTCGACTGGTCGGCGCTGGCCGGCCAGAACGGCGGCAACGAGGCCCTCGACGCGCTCATCGAGACGCTGGCCCTGAAGCAGGACAGCGCCTTCATGGCGCACTTCTCCGACCCCAACGACCCGCGCGTCCACAACTCGGGCGTGGCCGTCTTCTCGCTCGCCGACCTGCTCTCGGGCCTCGCCAACAAGGGCGTCCCGGCCGGCGCGCAGCAGGCGCTGAAGAGCGCCATCAGCGCCATCCCCGGCCTCTCCGGCCCGCTCGAGCTGTCGGGCGACGACGACGACGTGACCGCGCCCGTCACCTATCACGGCTACCACACCGACCTCAGCGTGCAGCAGCGGACCTACGTCGTCGACGGCGTCAGCGCCTACCTCGTGACCTTCACCGTCGTGAACGACACCACCCGCCTCATCCCCTTGGTGGACGTGGCCATGATCGCCGACTTCGACATCCCGCCGCTCGGCTACGACGACCACACCGAGTACGACCCGACCACCCACATGGTGTCGACCTACGACGCCATCCCCTACACCGACCCCGAGGAGAACTACGGCTTCGGCTTCGCGCCGGCCGGCTTCGCGCCGCTGCCGACGCCGGGCACGTTCTCGTTCAAGGCCTACAACCGCGACAAGAACCTGACGCTGGCGCAGTCGGCCCAGTCGATCCACGAGAACCGCTTCCGCTTCTTCCTGGGCGACCCGTCGATCGTCGGCAACCACGACGACGCCATCGGCAAGAGCGAGAAGGAGGGCGCCGTGGCGCTCCACCTCGACGGCCCGCTCTTCCCGGGCGACTCGCGCTCGTTCGCGTTCTGCTTCGCCGCCGGCGAGGGCGGCTCGCCGGCCGCCGCCAAGACCGAGCTCGGCCTGGTCATGACCGCCTGCCAGTCGCTCTACACCGCGCTCAACCCGCACTGTGGCGACGGCGTGCTCGGCTACGGCGAGGACTGCGAGCCGACGCTCTCGGCGCCCGGCAAGTGCAGCCTCGACTGCAAGGACATCAAGTGCGGCGACGAGCGCGTGGCCGGCGACGAGCAGTGCGACGACGGCAACACCGACGACGGCGACGGCTGCAGCTCGAGCTGCGTCAGCGAGGTCTGCGGCAACGGCATCGTGCAGGCCGGCGAGGCCTGCGACGACGGCAACGCCAGCAACGACGACGGCTGCCTCACCACCTGCCAGGTGCCGCACTGCGGCGACGGCTTCGTCAAGGCCTGCACCGGCCTCGGCTGCACCGGCTGCGCCGGCCACGCCATCTGCTGGCAGGGCACCTTCACGCTGTCGACCTACGGCCTGACCAACACCGCCAACAGCGCCTTCGGCGCGCTGAAGAACGCGCCGGTGAGCTACCTCTTCGCCTTCGACGTCGCCTCCACCGACGCCAACACCGCGGCCGGCAACCTGAGCGTCACCACCGGGCCCATCCACGCCGAGCTGTCGGCCAGCGGCGCGGCCGGCGCCGCCGCGGTGGCGCTGGCCGAGGGGAGCGTGCGCCACCCCGGGCCCATCAAGCTGCGCGGCGCGCCCGGCACCGCGCCGCCGCTGCTCGTCGAGCAGAAGACCGGCATCGTCGTCGAGCAGCAGCGCACCATCTTCGAGGTCGATGCCCAGAACGGCGGCGTCAGCTGGGACACCGACATCGCCGATCGGCCGCGCCTCGACAGCGTGCACCTGACCAATGCCACGGTCCGCTTCACCAAGACCTCGGTCGTCATCGGCCCGTCGCAGGACACGGCCGACGGCCCCATCAGCGGCCAGTTCGCGCCGGTGCCGGCCGACGCCGGCGGCGAGGCCTGCGACGACGGCAACCTCTCCGACTACGACGACTGCACCAGCGCGTGCGTCGCGGCCGTGTGCGGCGACGGCTTCATCCAACCGTCGGCGGGCGAGGAGTGCGACGGCGGCGCGAGCCCGCCGGCGTGGTGCGTCGGCTGCAAGCTGGCCAACATCGATCTGTGCGGCAACGGCACGGTCGAGGACGCGCTCGGCGAGGAGTGCGACGACCACGACACGGACGACGGCGACGGCTGCTCGAGCACGTGCCGCGTCGAGAAGTGCGGCGACGGCATCGTGCAGGCGCCCGAGGAGTGCGACGACGGCAAGAACGGCGACGGCGACGGCTGCACCGATCAGTGCAAGCGCGAGCGCTGCGGCGACGGCGTGGTGCAGGACGGCGAGGCCTGCGACGCGGGCGCGCAGAACGCCGACACGGCGGCGTGCACGACCGCGTGCAAGGCGGCCGCGTGCGGCGACGGCTTCTTGCAGAGCGGGGTCGAGGGCTGCGACGACGGCAACAGCGACGAGGGCGACGGCTGCGATCCCGACTGCGTCGTCGAGACGTGCGGCGACGGCGCGCCCGGGCCCGACGAGGAGTGCGACGACGGCAACGACCAGGACGGCGACGGCTGCCGCAGCGACTGCGTCATCGAGTTCTGCGGCGACGGCCTGCCCGGCCCGGGCGAGCAGTGCGACGACAAGAACGCGCTCGACGGCGACGGCTGCAGCAAGGACTGCCAGCTCGAGAACCCGGCGGCGTGCGGCGACGGCAAGCGCTCGGCCGGCGAGCAGTGCGACGACGGCGGCAGCGACGACGGCGACGGCTGCGACGCGCACTGCCAGCTCGAGGACCCGGCCAAGTGCGGCGACGGCCAGGTCGACCCGGGCGAGCAGTGCGACGACGGCAACGATCGGGACGGCGACGGCTGCACCGCGCTGTGCGCCACCGAGCGCTGCGGCGACGGCTTCCAGCAGGCGGGCGAGGGCTGCGACGACGGCGACAACGACGACGGCGACGGCTGCGACGCCGAGTGCCAGCTCGAGCCGACCGAGTGCGGCAACGGCGTCCAGGAGCTCGGCGAGCAGTGCGACGACGGCAACGACGACGACGGCGACACCTGCGCCGGCTGCGTGCTGGTCGGCAAGGCGCCGCTCGCCGAGACCTGCGGCAACGGCCAGCAGGACGTGGGCGAGCAGTGCGACGACGGCAACCGCATGGAGGGCGACGGCTGCGGCGAGACCTGCCAGCGCGAGGCGGCGGTGTGCGGCAACGGGCGCATCGAGCTCGGCGAGACCTGCGACGATCAGAACGGCGACGCCGAAGACGGCTGCGACCAGTGCAAGTTCACGCCGCCGACGCCGCCCTACTTGGCGCCGACCGGCTGCAGCAAGTACTGCGCGGGCGCTCCGTCGAACGCGCTGCCGCTCGAGTGGCTGGCGCTCGGCTGGGTGCTCGTGCGCCTGATGCGCCTCACTCGGCGCCGGAGGGCGTGACCGTCCCGGCCGGCAGCCAGTCGATGAACTCGCTGCCGGCGCCCGCGACGGGCTTGCCGCTGGCGAGGTCGACCACGGTCCACGAGACATCGTCGAGCGAGGCGATGCGGCGCGGGTCGACGAGCCACAGGCGGCCGTCGGCCACCGACCACGGCCGGAGCTGCAGGCTCTGGAGGTCGCCCGCCTTCCACGCGGCGACCGGCTTGCCGTCGCGGTCGAACAGCACCTGACGCGCGGTCGTCGCGTCCCCGCCGGCCAGGTGCTGCCCGACCACCCACGACGAGCCGACCGCGGTCGCGCCGAGCTTCTTGCCGTCGCGCTGGCCGAGCGTGCCGGTGGCGCAGTCGAGCGTGAGCCAGCGGCCGTTGCCGTCGTGGCGCGGGTCGGCGATGAGCTGGGCGACGCCGATCTCGCCGAGGTCGACGACGTCGGCGTCGGCGCCGTCGACGACCTCCTCGGGCCGCTGCAGGTCGGTGCGCGTCATCCACGCCACCGTCCCCGCGGCCACGTCGATGGCGGCGGCCTTGGTCCGGTCGAACGCGACGATGCGGCCGGCGTTCTGCGCGCAGCGCTGCGGGCTCAGCGACAGGTTCGGCACGACGCGCGGCGGCGTCGCCGGATCGAAGGTCGCGAGCACCGCCTCGTCCTTGTTCTTGGTGGCGCCGAACAGCGCCTCGCCGAGCTGGCACACGCGGCCGACCAGCGGCAGGCGGCCGAGCGGGTGTCCATCGGCGCGCGCGTAGAGCGCCGTGCCCTCGCCGCCGACGAGCGCCACCGTGCTGGCGCCGAGGCGCAGGCCCGCGGGGGTGGCACCGTCATCCGTGACGTGCCAGCGCTCCGCGCCGGTGGCCGGGTCGAGCGCGCTCAGCGTCCCGCCTCCCACCACGAGCAGGCTGCCGCGATCGGCGACGACGTCCTCGTCGCGGCCGAAGTCGCTCTTCTCATCGACCGCGAACGGGTGCGCCCAGGCGCGCGCGCCGGTCTTGCGGTCGTACGCCGAGAGCTCGACGGTGCGCGGCGCGCCGCTCTCGCCCGGTGAGGCCCAGAAGAGCGCATAGACGCGCTCGGCGTCGGCGCTCATGCGCGGCCCGCCGACGGTCTGCAGCAGGCCGCGGTCGCCCGGTAGCGCGGTCGACCAGCGCACGCCCGCCTCGCCGAGGAGGGCGAGCTGGAGCGTCTTGTCCTTCTGCTGCGCCTCGCTGCCGACCGGGATGGCGACGACCAGTGCCTCACCGCCGCCGAGGGCGCGCGTGGCGGCGACGCGCGTCAGGCGCTCGGGGCGGGTGACGACGAAGACGGCGACGCCGACGGCGACGGCCGCGACGGCGGCGACGATGATCCAGACCTTCTTCATGCGGTCTCCGGTGGGCTGAGGGCGCGGGTGGACGGAGCCCGAAGATAGCACCTTCGACGCACGACGCCAGCCGGCGCGCAAGCCCCGGGAAACGCGAAAGGCCCGCGACGCCGGGTGGCGCCGCGAGCCCTTCGTCGGTCAGCCATGGCCGACCGAGCTGCAGCTCGAGGTCAGTTCGACATCGAGCCGTCGAGCGAGCCGTGGAAGCGCCCGTCCAACCGGTAGGAAGTTTCCGTCCCACCGGTTGGACGGCGCCTCCGAGCCCCGTTTCAGGCGGGCTTCAGCGGGGTGGTGCGCGATCCCCGCGCGGCGAGGACGCGTCACGCTCACTGCGGGCCGGTGCCCGCGATGGGCGTGCTCTTCATGCCGCTGAAGTCGACGCTGTTGGTGACGGCGATGCGCATGACGCTCTCGACGTCGGGGAAGACACCCCAATAGTTGCCGGTCAGGTCGAGCTTGGGACCGGTGAGCATGGCGACCAGCTCCACCGCCGGAGGGGTGGCGCCGGCCGGCGCGCGCGTGAGCACGGCGTCGAGGTAGGCGGTGGCGACCGCCGCCGCGTTGGTGACGGTGAGCGTCAGGACCAGCGAGGTGGTGCTCCAGGGCGTGAGCTCCTGGAGCTCGGACCCCGCGTTGGCGACGAGCGCCGTGGAGTCGGAGGCGCTCGGCGTCTGCAGGCGCGCCGAGGCGCTGCTCGTCGACGGCGTCTCCACATAGCGCGTCACGGCGTAGAGCGCCGGGCCGCTGCTGCTGGTCCAGGCGGCCGAGGTGCGCGTGCCGGTGCTGCCGTTGCTGGCGATCGAGAGGCCCGGCCGGTCCATGACCGGCGTCAGCAGCTGGGCGTTGCCGTAGATGTTGTTGCCGCTGATCGAGCCGAGCGCGGTCGTCGACTCGGAGTGGACGAAGACGCCCTCGCCGTCGTTGAAGCGGATGTCGTTGCCGCTGACGGTGACCTTCGGCGAGAGCATCAGCTCCAGGCCGACCGCGTTCATCTCGATGCGGTTGTGGCTCAGCACCACGTTCTTGGCCTCCACCAGCACACCCGCGCCGGTGTTGTTGCGGATGGTGCAGTTGCGGATGGTGTCGACCGGATCGTTGGCGTTGCCGTAGACCTGGATGCCGTAGACGCCGGCGCCGTCGATGGTCAGTCCGTCGAGGACGCTGCCGCCGGTCGAGCCGACGTCGATGCCCTCGACGTTCGAGCCCGTGCCGCAATCGGAGATGGTGCCGCCCAGCCAGTGCGCGCCGGTGACGCTGGCGCAGACGTTCTCCATGGCATGGATGCTGACGTCCTCGAGCGTGGCGCCGGCCCCGACGCGCAGCCCGCGGCGCCCGTCGGACAGGGTGGCATGGCGGATGTCGGCACTGACTGTGGAGGCGTCGATGAGGTCGATGGCCGGGCCGCTGCCGGCGCCGCCGAAGCCGGAGAGCTCGACCGGGGCCGCGACGGTGCCCTGGACGTCGAGCCGGGCGGTGCCGTTGAGGGTCAGGTTGTAGCGCGGCTGCGGCACGCTCGGTCGCACGAAGTGCACCACCGTGCCAGGCGCGATGGTGAGCGAGCCGGCCGTGAACGTCACCGGCCCCGACATCCACACCTCGCCCTCCCACGCGACGGCGCCGGTGAAGGTGTCGCCGCCGAAGTAGGGGCCGGTGTCGAACTCGCTGTCGAAGGCGGTGCCGACCAGGCCGGAGAGGTCGAGCTGGGACGCGGAGCTCGCCGACGCGACCACCGGGGCGATGTCGGGGAAGCGGCCGAGCCACAGCTTCTTGGCCGAGACGACCTTGTCCGAGGCCACGGTCAGCTCGCGCTTGGCGCCGGGCACGAAGTAGGCGACCGCCGTGACGTCGAGGTAGACGGTGGTGGTGGTCGAGCCGTCGACGACCTTGCCGCGCACCGAGGTGGTGCCGCTCGGCGGCGTGAACCAGTGGAGCGGCGTCGAGTTGCTGTAGCTCTGCAGCACGACGCCGGCGCCGGTCTCGAGCGTGCCGCTGACCCCGGCGGTGTCGTCGAACTCGAGGTAGTCGACGTCGACGAGCGCCAGGTCCTGCCCGTCGGGGGTCGTATAGGTGGCGCTGACGTTGGTGCCGGTGGCGGCGTAGCCGACCGTGGCATGCACGCCGGGGTTCTCGACGACCATGGCGCCGCGCGTGGCGTTGCCGGCGATGTTGGAGCGCGAGAGCGTGGGCTGGCCGTTCGCCCAGATGCGCACGCCCTCCTCCTCGTTGGCGCTGACGTTGGAGCGCGTGAGCGCGCCGGTGCCGCCGAAGAAGTAGAGGCCGGTGGCGGCGTTCAGCGTCACGGTGCAGTCGCTGAAGCTCGGGTTGCCGTTGTCGACCTCGACGCCGTGGCTGCCGGCGTGGCGGATGTCGCAGCCGACGATGCTGCTGGCGCCGGAGCTCGAGTGGACGAAGCCCTGGGCCACGGTGGTGTCGATGACCAGGTCGGTCGCGTTCAGCACGCCCACGGCGCGGACGTTGACGCCGACCTGGCCGGCGCGCTGGATGACGAGCCCGCTGGCGGTGGTGGTGCCGCCGCTCACGTCGAGGCCGCGCCACGAGTCGGCCACGGTCACGTCGGCGAGCGTCGCGTCGGCGCCGGCGGCGATGCCGGTCACGGCGTACTCGACGCGCACGTGGGCGAGGCTGCTGCCGGCGCCGCTGAGCACGATGCCACGCCAGTCGCGCGAGGCGGGCGGGCCGCTGGCCGGCACGCTGGTGAACAGCACGGGGCGGTCGACGGTGCCGTTCACGAGCAGCTTGCCGGCGACGTCGAGGCCGTAGTCGCCATTGTTGTCGTGATTGGCGTCGGCCTCGCTGACGCGCACGATGGTGCCCGGCGCGATGGTGAGGACCTGGCCGGCCGGCACGGTGACGTTGCCGGTGACGGTGACGGTGCCGTACCAGGTGGTGGTCTGGATGGTGCCGATGGCGTCGCTGTCGCTATCGATGACGACGACCTTGGTGGCCTTGGTGGTGCCGAGCGCCGGGTCGCGCACCTCGAGCGCGACGGTGTAGGTGCCGTCGGTCGGGTAGGTGTGGACCGCCGTCTTGCTGGTCGCGAAGGCGGTATCGAAGGCGCCGTCGTTCTCCCAGTCCCAGCGGACGACCAGATCGGAGGCCGGGCTCTCGGCGTCGCTCACGGCCGAGGCGTCGACGGTGATCTCTTTGGCGTTCGTGACGACCAGGCTGAAGGCCGCGGTCGGGGCGGTGTTGGTCAGGGTCAGGTGACGCGTGACCGAGGTGCCGACGGCGCCGAGCGAGTCGGTGGCGCGGCCCTGCAGATCGATGACGGTGCCCGGCAGCGCGTCGCTCGGGACGGTGTAGCTCCAGGTGTAGGGCGGCAGCGTGTCGGCCGCGCCCGAGACCTGGCCGTTCACCAGCAGCTCGACCTTGTTGATGGTGCGGCCGGCGGTCGGCGTAGCGTCGAGGGTGATGGGCACCGCCTGGCCCTGGATGACGTTCTGGTCGGCGGTCGGCTTGACGAAGGTGACGGTCGGCGGGTTGGTCTGGGTGGTGTTGGCGATGCTGACGTTGCAGGTCGCGCTGTCGGACTGGCTGCGATTGTCGGTCACGGTGAGCGTGACGGTGTAGCTGCCGGCGGCGGCGAAGGCGTGCTGGACGGTGGCGCCGCTGGCGCTGGTGCTGTCGCCGAAGGTCCATGCATGAGTGGTGATGGTGCCGGCGGCGTCGGTCGAGCCGGAGCCGTCGAAGGTGAGGGCGACGCCGACCACGCCGCTGGTGGGGCAGTTGACCTGGGCCTCGGGCAGCACGATGTCGGCCTGGTTCGGGGCGCCCGGGGTGCGGCTCAGCTGCTCGTAGAAGTCGGCGACGTTGTCGTCGCTGTCGTGGCCGGCGGCATCGCGGCCGGCGCTGTGGCCGGGCGAGACGCCCGCGAAGGTTGAGCCTTCGCCGGCGAAGACGTCGGCGTCCGTGAATGTGCCGTAGCCGAAGGCGTCGATGACGGTCGCGCCCTTCCGGAGCTGGATGTTGTCGGGGCCGTTCTGGTAGTCGGCGCTGCTCGAGGTCTGGTCGGCGGCGTCGAGCACGGCGGCGACGGAGCCGGTCTTGGCGACGACGTAGAAGCCCTGGCTGTCGGTCGAGCCGGTGAGCGCGATGGTGTTGAAGTCGCCGCCGCCCGAGCCGTTGACGCCGACCAGCGAGTAGCCGGCGAGGCTCGTCGAGGGCAGGCCGAGGAGCTCGACGAAGGCGGTCGTGTCGGAGCCGGTCTCGTCGTAGAGGACCTCGTTGATGACGACGTCGAGCGGGCCGTTGTCGACGCAGATCCCACCTTGGCACGTCTGGGCCGCGCCGCAGGCGACGGCGGCGCCCCACTCGGTGCAGGCGTCGGCGTCGGTGTTGCCGCAGGTCTGGACGCCGTTGCCCGAGCACTGCTTCTGGCCGGCGGTGCACTCGTCGCTGCAGGTGGCGACGCAGACGCCGCTCTGGCAAGCTTGATTGGCGCCGCAGGCGATGGCGGCGCCCCACTCGGTGCAGGCGTCGGCGTCGCTGTTGCCGCAGGTCTGGACGCCGTTGCCGGAGCACTGCTTCTGGCCGGCGCTGCACTCGTCACTGCAGGTGGCGACGCAGGCGCCGTTCTGGCAGGCCTGGTTCTGGCCGCAGGCGATGGCGCTGCCCCACTCGGTGCAGCTGTCGGCGTCGGTGTTGCCGCAGGTCTGGACGCCGTTGCCCGAGCACTGCTTCTGGCCGATCGTGCACTCGTCGCTGCAGGTCACGGTGCAGGCGCCGTTCGAGCAGGTGAGGCTCGCGCCGCAGGCGACGGCGGTGCTCCACTCGAGGCAGCTGTCGGCGTCGGTGTTGCCGCAGGTCTCGACGCCGTTGCCCTGGCAGCGCTTGGCGCCGACGGTGGTGCATTCGTCGCTGCAGGTG
This sequence comes from Myxococcota bacterium, assembly GCA_046351155.1. Lineage (GTDB taxonomy): Bacteria > Myxococcota_A > UBA9042 > PHBI01 > PHBI01 > JAXLYZ01. The sequence goes on along the minus strand of JAXLYZ010000008.1, from coordinate 139,994 downwards.
GCGGTGCAGAAGCCGTCGGAGCAGGTCGTGCCCGCGCCGCAGGCCACCGCGGTGCCCCACTCGAGGCAGCTGTCGGGGTCGGAGTTGCCGCAGGTCTGGACGCCGTTCGACAGGCAGCGGCGCGCGCCGACCACCGAGCACTCGTCGCTGCAGCCGAGCACGCAGGCGCCGTTGGCGCAGCTCTGGCCCGCGTCGCAGGCGACCGGCGCGCCCCAGGTGAGGCAGCCGTCGTGGTCGGGGTCGGCGCAGGTCTTGACGCCGGCCGCGCCGTCGCAGGCGTGGACGCCGATGGCGTCGCACTCGCTGGTGCAGGTGGTGGCGCAGGCGCCGTTCGAGCAGGCCTCGCCGGCGTCGCAGGCGACCGCGGCGCCCCAGACCAGGCAGCCGTCGCCGTCCTCGCCGCAGGTCTCGACGGCGTCGCCGGCGCAGCGCGTGGCGCCGTCGACCGAGCAGTCCGAGGCGCAGTCGTGGACGCAGGCGCCGGCCGAGCAGAGGTCGCTGCCGCAGTCGACCGGGGCGCTCCAGACGAGGCAGCCGGCCTGGTCCTCACAGGTGATGATGCCGTTGCCGTCGCAGCTGGTGGCGCCGACCTCGCTGCAGGTCGGGTCGCAGGCGTCGACGGTGTCGTCGGCGTCGGTCGCGACGGTGTCGTCGGCGTCGGTCGCGACGGTGTCGGTCGGCTCGGTCGACACCGCGGTGTCGGTCGTCACCGTGCTGTCGGTCGCGACGGCGGTGTCGGTAGCGACGCTGCTGTCGGTCGCGACGGTGCCGTCCTCGGGGCGGTCGGCGTCGTCGGCCGTGTCGGTCGGCGCGCTGGCGTCGAACGGATCGGTGGCGTCGCCGCCGTCGCTCGCAGCGTCCGATGGGGACGCGCCGAGCGTGTCGGACTGGCTCGGGAGATGATCGACATCGCCGCAGGCGGCGAGGCACGAGACGAGGACGAGGACGGCACGTCGCATCACGGGACTCCGGCTGGTTCGAGCGAGGGACCCGCGCCGGCGTCGGGGTAAACGCGGTTCGCTGAAGTGCTCTGCGACCGCTCGGTCGGCCTATGCGCGCGCATCTCCCAGACGATCTCGCGCGCACGTCGGGGCGAGGGATCGGGGAGGGGGCGGCGGCGACGCGACGCGCCTGTGACGAACGTCATAGTCGCGCACGCAATTCGTCGTATTGTGTATATGACAATCTGGAAATTGGCTGGCAATTTGGCGCATGCGTGCGAATTGGCTTGGTCCGTGCGGGCGGATTTGCCTACAGTCCAGGCGACGCCACCACGTCGTCACGCCCCTCATGGCTCACGTCCTCGAGCTGCATCGCGTCGCTCGATGCCGGCTCCGGCGTCCGTCTCGCGGAGATTCCGAAATGCGCGCGCGGCAATTCGATCGCACTCTGCCTACGACTCTCGTCGACCTCCTCCTGACCGCGCTCGTGATGCTGCCCTGGGTCGGCGCCTGCGGCGGGGACGCGTCCGCGCCGCCCGACACGGCGAGCGACGCGCTCAGCGACACACGCGACGACGGCGACGCGCGCGCCGACGCGGTCGACACCGGCGACGCGTTCGAGGACGGGGTCGGCGCCGACGTGGATGTCGATGCGCGCGTCGATGATGTCGTCGACGACGCGACGGTCTCCGACGACCTCGAGGGCGACGCGCCCGGCGACGGCGCCGGCGACAGCGTGGCGCTCAACCAGGCGCCGACCATCGCCCTCATCGAGCCGGCCGACGGCGCGCGCTTCGCATGGCACGCGCCGGTCACGCTGCGCGCGCAGGTGAGCGACGACGCCGACCCGCCGAGCCAGCTCGCGGTCACCTGGTCCTCGCCCATCCAGGGCCTGCTCTTCGATGGCGCGCCCGACGCCGACGGCGTCGTCGAGGTCTCCACCTCGGGGCTGGTGCTCGGCGTCCACGCGCTGACGCTGCACGCCGTCGACCGCGACGGCGCCGAGGCCAGCGCCGAGCTCACCGTCGAGGTGGTGGCCGACGCCGGCGCGCCGACGCTCGAGCTCGCGCCGAGCGACGCCATGACCGCCGACGACCTGGTGGCGCGCGTGCTCGACCCGCGCCTCGACGCGGTGGCCGGGCCGCTGGCCGTGACGTGGTCGTGGTTCCGCGGCAGCGAGGCGGTGGCCATCGTCGGCGACACGGTGCCGGCGGCGCAGACGACCAAGGGCGAGACGTGGCGTGTCCAGGCGGTGGTGTCGAACGGCGTGGTCGAGACGCCGCCGGGCGTGGCGCAGGTGACCATCAGGAACTCGCCGCCGAGCTGCGACGCGGCGGCCATCGCGCCTCGGCACGAGCGCGCTCGGCTGCGCCTGTGGCCAGCGCCAGGACGACGACGCCGGCGACCCGGTGCTCGACCGCTGCCGCTGGACCGTCGACGGCGCGCTGGTCGATCCCGTGCCCGCGGGCGAAGAGCCCCGCCAGCTCGATCGCTTCGGTGGCGCCGCCGGGCTCGGCCGTCGGCTGCACGCTCACGCCCTTCGACGGCGACGACGAGGGCGCGGCCGTCGAGGCGCCGCGCGTGGTGCTGCCCGACGCCAACGGCAACACGCCGCCGAGCGCGCCGGTCGCGGCCATCGCGCCGCGCTTCGCTGCCCGAGTACGCCTTCACCTGCACGCTGGCGGCGCCGGCCGTCGACGCCGAGGGCGACGCCATCGACTACAGCGTCGCCTGGGCGGTGAACGACTTCTGGAACGCCGGCGCCGCGGCGACCGTGGTGCCGGCGCGCGACCTCACCACCGCCGGCGGCGGGCGCCCGGGCGACGGCGACGCGCTGCGCTGCCGCATCGTCGCGAGCGACGGCAAGGCCGAGTCGCAGTCGGCGCCGAGCGCGGCGGTCGTGCTCGGGACGCAGGGCGTGTCGCTCGGCGGCGCGCTCGGCGACGTGGCGCTCGACGAGCCGCTCGGCGACGGCTGCTGGAAGGGCGCCGACCACGCGCTGCCCGAGTGCGTGCCGGGCGTGGTGTGCGCCGTCGACGTGACGGCGTGCTTCGCGGCCGACGGGACGCTGCGCGCGCCGCCGACCATCGCCGCCGACGTGACGCTGCCGGGGCTCGGCGACGTGCACCTCGAGGGCGCGGCCGGCGGCGACGACGGCGCGTGGTGCATCCAGGGCGCGGCGTCCGACCCGGCGCCGTCGACGCTGCCGCTGCCGCTCGGCGGGCTGACGCTGACGCTGTGCAGCGGCGCCGACGGCGCGGCCGCGGTCACGCTCGGCGGGCAGATCCGCATCGACGGCGAGAGCTACGCCTTCAGCGACGCGCTCGTCTCGGTCAGCGGCGGGCTCGGCCTGGCCGTGCCGCTGCCGGCCTTCCGCCTCGACGGCACGCGCTTCGGCGGCACGCTGACGTTCGCGAGCGGCGAGGACCATGTCGGGTTCAGCGGCGCGGTGACGCTCGCCGGCATCGGCGACCTGCCGGTGAGCGGCGGCTTCGACCTGGCCGCGGGCGCGTTCGTGGCGGGCCAGCTCACGGCCGCCGGCGGCGCGGACCTGGCCGGCATCGACTTCGCCGGCCCGGCCGTGCTCTCGCTCGATGGCGGCGCCTGGCACCTGGCGCTGAGCGGCGGCAGCCTGGCGCTGCCCGGCGGCAGCGACCTCGCGCTCGCGGGCACGGCGGTGGTCGTGGCCGGCCAGCTCCAGGACACCGACTTCGCGCCCACCGTCGCGGCGCCGCCGTCGGGCCCGAGCCTCGCGCCGGGAATCGGCGCGGGCTTCGTCTTCGCCGGCGCGTCGTTCGGCGGGGAGGCGCACGTGCGCTGGTCGCGCGGCACCTTCACGCTGTCCCTGGAGGGCGGCCTGCTCGGGCCCGAGGGTCCGAGCTTCACGCTGTCGGGCGCGGTCGAGATCGCGCACGGCAAGATCGTGAGCGGCGACCTCGACGCGGGCGCCGACCTCGCCGTCGCCGGCGTTCAGTTCGTTGGCCGCGCCGCGGTCACCTGGCAAGATCATGTGCTGCGGGTGGCTCTGCAGGCGGGCGTGGTGGGCCTGCCCGACGGCACGAGCGTGAGCCTCGGCGGCGCCATCGAGCTCACCGACGGCGCGCTCACGAGCGCGAGCTTCGACGGCTCGGGCTTCGTCGCGCTGGCCGGCGTGCGCTTCGGCGGCGCCCTCAGCGCCAGCTGGTCGGGCGGCAAGACCTGGTCGCTGGCGGTGTCGGACGGGCGCGTCGAGCTGCCCGGCGGCCAGGTCGTGACGCTGGCCGGCGCGCTGTCGGTGGTCGACGGGCGCGTCGTGGCGGGCAGCTTCGCGGACGGCGCCGACGTCGCGTTCGCCGGCGTGCAGTTCGCAGGTCAGGTCAGCGGCTCGTACGCGGCGAGCTACGACGACCTCGGCAACCGCACCGGCGAGGAGCTGAGCCTCGGGCTCGCCGGCGGCAAGCTGGGGGTGGCCGGCACCGGCGAGCTCACGCTGTCGGGCGCCGTCGTCATCGCGCAAGGTGCGGTCGCGTCGGCCTCGTTCGCGGCCGGGAGCGACGTGCAGATCGGGCCCATCCGCTTCGCGGGCGCGGCCACGGTCGAGTACGACGCGGCCGACCAGGCGCTGTCGCTGGTGGTCGCGGGCGGGCGGATCGACGTCGCTGGCGCGAGCCTCACGGTCGGCGGTCGCGTGCACATCGAGGGCGGGGCGCTCGCCTGCGGCGAGCTGCAGTCGGCGGCGGCCGCCTCGGCGGCCATCGGCGGCGTGGCCTTCGACCTCGGCATCCGCTACGCCGGCGCGGGCAAGACCTGCGCCTGGAGCGACGGCACCACCACCGTCAGCGAGCAGAGCCAGTTCATCGCGTCGCTGGCCGACGGGCACCTCGACGTCGGGCCGGTGCAGCTCACGCTGGCCGGCAACGCCACGCTGTCGGGCGGCACGCTGGCGTGCGCGTCGCTCGACGTGGTCGGCGGCGCCGCGGTGCCGGTGGCCGGCGTCGGCTTCGCGGCCGGCGCGCGCTATGCGGCGGCCGGCTTCGTGTGCCCCTGGACCGACGGCGTGCCCGCGGTCGGCGGCACGCTCGAGCTCACGCTGAGCCACGGCAAGGTCGAGGTCGGCGGGCAGTCGGTATCGCTCAGCGGCGCGGCCCAGCTCGTCGGCGGCGTGGTCGAGAGCGCGTCGTTCCACGCCGACGCGGCGCTCGACCTGCCCGGCGGCGCGCACGGCTTCGAGGTCGGCGCGAGCTATGTCCGGGCCGGCAGCCACTTCGAGCTGTCGCTGTCGAGCGGCCAGGTCGAGGTCGCCGGCGCGACGTTCACGCTGGCCGGCGAGGCCGACATCATCGCCGGCAAGGTCGGCTGCGTGGTGCTCCACGCGGGCGGCAGCGCCACCGTCGACATCGGCTCGAGCTCGCTCGTCGTCGGCGCGCGCCTGGCCGCGGCCGGCGCGCAGTGCGACTGGATGGCCGAGCCGGCGACGGCCAGCACGCTCGAGGTGACGCTGGCCGGCGACGTGACGCTCGGCGGCGCGAGCCACGCCTTCAGCGGTGCGGGCCAGGTCGTGGGCGGCCGGCTCGCCTGCGCCGAGCTCAGCGCGGCGAGCAGCGTGGCGCTGCCCATCGCCGAGGCGAGCTTCGACGTCGGCATCCGCTACGCCGCCGGCGGCGCGACCTGCGACTGGGCCGACGGCACGCAGACGACGGCCGCGGCGCCGACGCTGCTCGCGTCGCTCTCGAACGGGCAGCTCACCGTGGGCGGCGCGCTCATGACGCTGTCGGGCACCGGCGAGCTGTCGACAGGCGCGCTCACCTGCGTCGAGCTCCGCGCCGGCGGCAGCGCGAGCTTCGCCGTGGGCGGCGTGTCGTTCGACGCCGGCGCGCGCTTCGCGGCCGCGGGCGCGACCTGCGCCTGGACCGACGCTGCGGTCGGGCCGGCCGCGGTCGACACGCTCGAGGCCACGCTCCACGACGGCCGCGTCGCCGTCGCCGGGGCGCAGCTCGTGCTGTCGGGCACCGCGACCGTCGCGTCGGGCGCCGTGCGCTGCGCCGACCTCACGCTCGACGCCGGCGCCGACCTGGCCTTCGGCGGCATCGCGTTCGCCGGCCACGGCCAGTACAGCGCGGCCGGCGCGAGCTGCCACGGCGCCCCGGCGGCGGCCACCGACACGCTCGCGCTGACGCTCGACGACGGCGCGGTCGACGTCGCCGGCACGAGCGTCACGCTGTCCGGCAGCGGCGAGATCAGCGCCGGCCGCGTGGCCTGCATCGCCTTCAGCGCCGCGGGCGGCGTGCCGTCGCTCGGCGGCCTGGCCGTCACCGTCGGCGGCTACTACGCGGCCGCCGGCGCGACCTGCCCCGGCGCGCCGGGCCCGGTCACGGTCGACACCTTCGCGCTGAGCCTGGCCGCGAGCGGCGGAGTCGCCGGCGCGACGCTGGCCATGAACGGCTACGGCCGCGTCGACGGCGGCAAGCTCGCCTGCGCCGAGCTGAACGCCAGCGGCGCCGCCAGCGACCTCGCCGGCGTGACCTTCGACGTCGGCGCGCACTACACCGCGGCGGGTCGCGCCTGCACCTGGCAGGACGGCAGCGAGACGGTGGCCGAAGACAAGAACGTCGTCGTCGCCACGCTGCGGAACGGCACGCTGACCGTCGGTAGCCACAGCCTGAGCCTGGCCGGCGAGGGCGAGCTGGTGGGCGGCGCGCTCACGTGCGCGACGCTCTCGGCGACCGGCGCGTCGACCTTCGATCTCGGCGGCGTGACCTTCAGCGCCGGCGCGCGCTACGCGGCCGCGGGCCAGAGCTGCGGCTGGTCGGACGGCGGCGCGCGCCGCCTGCAGCTGACGCTCGACGACGGCAGCGTGACGGTCGGCGAGACCGCCGTCCACCTGAGCGGCAGCGCCGAGATCGCCGGCAAGAAGCTCGCCTGCGCGACCTTCGCGAGCCAGGTCGGCACGACCGTCGACGTCGCCGGCGTGAGCTTCGCGGTCGGCGCGCGCTACGCGGCCGCCGGCGAGAGCTGCGGCTGGCCCGACGCTCCCGGCGGGTCGGGCGCCGCGGCCGAGCGCTTTGAGCTGACGCTCGCCGACGGCGTCCTGTCGGTGGGCAGCGACAGCTTTGCGCTGGCCGGCCGCGCGCGCCTCGAGGACCGCGTCATGACCTGCGCCGAGCTCACCTCGAGCGGCGCGCTGGCGCTCGGCGGCACGACCTTCACGGTCGGCGGCCGCTACATCCGGGGCGGCAACACCTGCGCCTGGTCGGACGGCAGCTCGACCTCGGCGGCCGTCGGCACGCTGAGCCTCTTCTTGAGCGGCGGCCGCGTCACGGTCGCCGGCCACACCCTCGACCTCAGCGGCGAGGCCGTCGTCCGGAACCGCCACCTCGCCTGCGCCGAGCTCGACGCCGCCGCGACCTTCGACGTCGACGTCGCGGGCGTGGCCTTCGCGCTCGGCGGCGCGCGCTGGATCTCGGCCGGCGAGACCTGCACCTGGGCCGACGGCACCGAGACCACGGCGCCGGCCGACACCTTCACGCTGTCCTTGCGTGACGGGCGGCTCACCGTCGGCGACGTGACGCTGACCCTGTCGGGCTCGGCCGAGCTCACCGGCGGCACCGTCGCGTGCGCCGACCTCCAGGCCGGCGGCAGCGCCAAGATCGACGTCGGCGGCGTGAGCTTCGACGCGGGCGCGCGCTTCGCGGCCGCCGGGCACACCTGCGGCTGGTCCGACGGCGACGCCAACACGTTCGAGGTCACGTTGAGGAACGGCTCGCTCGACGCCGGCGACGCGCGGCTCGGGCTGTCCGGCACCGCGGCCATCGCCGGCGGCAAGCTCACCTGCGCCGACTTCGACGTCACCTCGGGCGCCGCGCTGGCCTTCGGCGGCGTGAGCTTCGCGGCCGGCGCGCGCTTCGCGGCGCAAGGTCAGACCTGCGGCTGGTCGGACGGCGCGCGGAACCAGCTCGAGCTCCTACTAAAGGATGGAGCCATCGACGTCGGCGGCGCGGTGCTGCACCTCTCCGGCGCCGGCACCATCGCCGGCGGCAAGGTCACCTGCGCCACCATGACCTCCAGCGCCAACGGCCAGTCCGAGGTCGGCGGCATCGCCTTCGACGTCACCGGGCGCTTCGCGGCCAAGGGCGAGACGTGCGCCTGGAGCGCGGGTCCGGTGGCCGCCAACACCTTCGATCTGCTGCTGGACCACGGCTCGATGACGGTCGGCCCGACGCACCTCGCGCTGGCCGGCGCCGGCACCGTGGCCGGCGGCAAGCTCACCTGCGCCGAGCTCGACACGACCGGCGGCGCCACGGCCGACCTCGCCGGCATCCACTTCGATCTCGGCGCGCGCTACGCCGCGGCCGGCGAGACCTGCACCTGGCGCGACGGCTCGACCACGAGCGCCGACGCCAGCATCATCCGGGTGGCCTTGCGCAATGGCACGCTCGACGTCGGCGGTCGCACGCTGACGCTCTCGGGCACGGCCACGCTCGAGGGCGGCGCCATCGCCTGCGCCGAGCTCGACGCCGTCGGCCAGGGTCAGATCGACCTCGCCGGCGTGAGCTTCGCCGGCGGCGCGCGCTACGCCGCGGCCGGCCACGCCTGCGCCTGGACCGACGGGCCGGTGCCCGAGAACGTCCTCGACCTGACGCTCGAGCACGGCCGCGTCGACGCCGGCGGCGTGTCCGTCGGGCTGTCGGGTGCGGCCACCATCGTCGGTGGTCACGTCGCCTGCGCCGACCTCGCGGCCGACGCCGGCGCGTCGCTCGACCTCGGCGGCCTCGCGTTCGACGCGCACGCGCGCTTCGCCGCCGCGGGCAGCACCTGCGGCTGGTCGGCGGGCACGGCCGACCAGCTCGAGCTCGTGCTCGACGGCGCCTCGCTGACCGTCGGCCAGACCCAGGTCGCGCTCACCGGCTCGGGCGCCATCGAGGACGGCGAGGTCCACTGCCTGAGCTTCGCCGCCGCCGGCAAGGCGAGCCTCGGCGGCCTCAGCTTCGACGTAGGCGCGCGCTTCGCCGCGGCCGGAGCGACCTGCGACTGGACCGACGGCCCGGTCGCCACCCGGCGCTTCGAGGTCACCCTGGGCGGCGCCAGCGTCACCCTCGATGGCGTCGGCACGCTGGCCCTTTCGGGCTCCGGCCGCGTCGAGGGCAGCGCGCTCCAGTGCGCCGAGCTCAGCGCCAACGGCAGCGTCACGCTGGGCGGCGTCGCCTTCGACATCGGCGCGCGCTACGCCAAGGGCGGCGCGTCGTGCGTCTGGGCCGACGGCACGCGCACCGATCCGAGCGCCAACACCTTCACCTTCGCGCTGAACCACGGCGCGCTCGCGGTGGGCCCGGTGACGCTCGAGCTGTCGGGCGCCGCCACCGTCGTCGCCGGGTCGCTGACCTGCGCCGAGCTCGACGCGGCGGGCGGCGCGACCGTCGACGTGGCCGGCGTCACCTTCGATGGCGGCGCGCGCTACCTCGGCGCCGGCCGCACCTGCGCCTGGCGCGACGGCACGACCACGTCCGCATCGGTCGCGACGCTGCAGCTCACCCTGCGCGACGGCCTCGTCACCGTCGGCGCCGACCACGTGAGCCTCAGCGGCACCGGCGAGATCGCCGGCGGCGCGCTCACCTGCGCCTCCTTCGACGTCAGTGGCACCGTCGCCATCGCCGGCCTGGCGCTCGCCGCCAGCGGCCACTACGCCGCCGCCGATCACGACTGCGGCGCATGGGACCAGACGAACGACGCCGAGCTGGTCCTCACCGGCCAGGGCTCGCTCGACATCGACGGCCACGCGTTCCACGCCGACGGCGCGCTCGCGGTCGTGAACCGCCGCGTGACGTCGGGCCACCTCGGGCTCGACGGCAGCGTGGTCCTGGCCGGCCTCCCGATCGCGCCCACGTCGGGCCAGGCCGCGGGCGCGCTCGACTACGCCGCCAGCTACGACGCCGCGGGTGCGCTCGTGTCGCAGTCGCTGCGCCTGGCGCTGTCGGGCCGCGTCGCCATCGACGGGCTCGGCAGCTTCGACGCCAGCGGCAGCGGCGCCATCGTCGACCGCGAGCTCGAAGGCATCACGCTCCACCTCGGCGCCTCGCTCACCCTCGACGGCGCGCTCATCGAGGCCCAGTCGGTGGACCTCGTCTACCAGCGCCAGGACCCCACCGCGGGCGGCGCCTCGACGCTCGCGCTCGCGCTGGTCGGCGGCCGCGTCGTCGTCACCGGCCTCGGCGAGCTGGCGGTGAGCGGCCGCTCGCGCTTCGTCGGCGGCGCGCTGGCCGAGCTGCGCCTCGACGTCGCCACCGATCTGACGCTGGCCGACGTCGTCGTTTCGGGCGGCGCGTCGCTCTCCTACGACGGCGGCTCGCGCACGCTCGAGCTCGTGCTCGACCACGGCAGCGCGTCGGTCGCCGGCCTCGGCAGCCTGAGCCTCTCCGGCCGCGCGGCGCTGTCCGCCGGCGCCCTCGACGCGCTCGAGCTGGCCGTGACCGGCGACCTCGCCATCGGCGGCGTCGCCGTCCAGGGCCGCGCGACGCTCGCCTATCAGCGCGTCGACCCGGCGACGCTCGGGCCGTCGCTCCACCTCGCGCTGACCCAGGCGCGCATGGCCATCGACCCGCTCGGCCAGGTGTCGGTCGCCGGCTCGGTTGCCATCGCGCGCGGCGCGCTCGAGAGCTTCGAGGTCGCCATCACCACCCAGGTCACGCTCGGCGGCGTGCCGCTGTCGGGCGGCCTCTCGCTCGCCTACAGCGGGCCCGACCGGCGCCTGACCTTCCGCGTCGACGACGCCTCGGCCACCGTCGCCGGCCTCGGCTCGCTCACGGTCAGCGGCAGCGCGGTCATCGAGCACGGCGGCCTGGCGTCGCTGACGCTCGGCGCGCGCGGCGACCTCACCATCGCCGGCGTGGCGCTGACCGGTCAGCTCGCGCTCGAGTACCTCGCGGCCGACCGCTCGCTGTCGTTCACGGTCGACCACGCGACCCTCGCCATCGCCGGCCTCGACGCCAGCATCACCGCGTCGGGCGAGGCCAGGCTCCAGGCCGGCCGCCTCACGCTGCTCTCGCTGGCGGTGGCCGGCGGCGCCTCCATCGCCGGCGTCCCGCTGAGCGGCAGCGTCTCGCTCGACTACAGCGTGACCTACGACGCGCTCGGCGCCGTCGCCACCCGCAGCCTCTCGCTGGCGTTGAACCACGCCGAGTTCACGCTGCCGGGGGTGAGCACCAGCGTCGTCCTCGCCGGCCGCCTCGCCATCGAGAACGGCCAGGTGACGTGCGCCGACTTCGGCCCGGCGACGGTCTCGCTCACCGGCCTGTCCGCCCAGGTGAACGCCTACTACGTCGCCGCCGGCCAGCGCTGCGGCCACCTCACGAGCCCGGCCCCCGCCAAGGTCTTCGCCGGCAGCATGCGCATCGCCTTCGAGGTCCTGAAGCAGAACGTCGTCGCCTCCGGCTCGGCCGCCATCGTGGGCGGCCACTTCGACCAGCTCACGCTGACCGCGAGCGTCGACTTCTCGGGCGTCCCCGGGCTCCAGCGCGCGACGCTCACCGGCTCGCTCGACGACGGCGAGCTGTGCTTCGTCGGCGACGTGCGGAGCCACCTGACGCTGCCGCTCGGCGGCCGCCTCGACACCATCTCGGCCCACTTCTGCGCCGTCGGCCGGAAGGTCTCCTCGGTCGGCATCGACGTGCGCATGCTGGCCCCGAACGCCGTCGGCGAGCCGCTCGAGCTGCTGGCGCGCGCGGTCTACACCGGCGCCGAGTCGGAGCTCACGGCGTCGGTGTGCCTGGCCAGCGAGGACCCCGACGGGGCGTCGTGCTGCGCCGGCATCGACGCGAGCTGCCCGGCCGTCGCCTGGCATCCGTTCTCGGGCGGCGTGCTCACCGGCCTCCCGCCGCAGTGGGCGGGCCTCGCGGTGCGCGCGCTGTCGGGCAGCGTGACGATCGGGCTCAGCCGCATCGGCTTCGCCGTGCGCGGCGACTTCGACGCCTCGGCCATGCCGCCCATCATCCCCGGCCTGGAGCTGAAGGACCTCGCCGTCTCGCTGTCGGCGTCGGTCGGCAGCACCACCGCCATCGCCGCCGGCGTGCGCGGCGTCATCGCGCTGCCGCTCGGCGACGAGCCGGTCGACGTCGCGGTCGAGGGCGCCTTCGACGCCAGCGTCAAGGACGGGCTGGCGCTGAGCTTGAAGGGATCGATCGGCGATCCGGCGAGCGGCGTCTCGGCCAACGTCGAGCCGCTGAAGGCCTTCATCGGCGAGAACACCTTCGAGATCGCCTACGTGAACGTGGCCGTCTCGGCCTCCACCAAGTCCGGCGTGTCGGCCACGCTGGCGGGCGGCGCCAACATCACCCTGCCGGCGCCGCTGTCGATCGGCCCGATCGGCCTCCAGCTCGCCGGCCACGTGCAGGTCGGCCAGCGGTCGGGCTTCTACGTGACCGGCGCCATCTGCGGCATCGTGCTGCCCGCCGGGCTCCTGCCCGCCGGCTTCGACGCCATCCCGCTCGGCGGCCCGTCGCCGTGCGCCGACCCGACGGTGGTCGTCGCGGTCGCGAGCCGCGCCTACCCCGAGGTGACCATCGCGCCCAACACCACCATCAAGCGCGGGCTCACGCTGGCCACGACCATCCCCATGCCGAAGGCGGTCAGCAAGGCGCTCGGCCTCGACTCGACGCCGGCCGGCCCGCAGCAGGCGCCGAACCTGTTCGAGGCGCCGAAGCTCCCGACCATCCCGTCGGTGGTGGCCGAGGTCGGCGTCGACACGAGCGGCATCCGCCTGAAGGGCGCGCTCAACATCCCGTGGCAGATCATCCGCCCCGACTGGAACCTACCGGCCATCCGCCTCCTGCAGCTGAACGAGCTCGCCTTCCAGGTGCGCCTGTCGAGCTCGCCGGCGCTCATGTTCACGGGCAGCGTCTTGTTCCAGCCGAACCACTGCATCCCCGACTACCAGAGCTTCGTCGAGGCCGGCCTCGCCTCCGACCAGAGCCCGTTCGAGGCCTTCGACCCGGCCAAGATCAAGTGCCTCGACCTGCCCGCGCCGTTCCGCGCCATGCCGCAGCAGACCGCGCTCACCGGCTCGGCGACGCTGCGCTACATGCCGCCCAAGGAGTTCGGCGGCGAGATCTACCTCCACGGCATGTGGTACGAGCCGTTCTTCATCCCCAACCTCGGCATCGCCAGCCCGGGCCTGACGGTCGACATCCGCCTGGTCGACGGCCCGTACGGCGTGCAGATCCCGGTGCCGACGTCGCTGGGCGTGAACGGCGACGTCTTCTGGAAGCGGCCCTACTACGACGCCGCCTCGGCGCACCCGGTCTACCCCATCGCCTGCCACAGCGACGCCGACTGCACCGGCTTCGGCAACTGCGAGGGCGGCGCCTGCCCGGCCGCCTGCGAGGACGGCCCCGACGGCGACGCGCTGCCCGACACCTGTCACTACACCTGGCCCGTCACCTGCGCCGCGCTCGAGGCCGAGACGCCCGGCAGCTCGGTCGGCGCCGCCTGCATCGACACCGACAACCAGCCGGCCACCACGCCGGCCAGCCTCGCCCACAGCGGCGCGACCTTCTTCTACAGCGTCTACCCGACGCCCAGCGCCATCCTCGTCCCGCTGCCGACGGTCATCGTGCGGCGCGAGCTCGACAACCTCGACTCGCTCGACCTCATCCCCGCCGTCGACGAGCTGAAGGACGGCGCGCGGAACCTGCTGCGCTGGGCCGAGGACCGCGTCCCGGGCGTGTCGCACAACGACTCGCCGTTTCCGCCGTGCGTCGATCTCGACGGCGACGGCCAGCTCGACAAGAGCCTGAGCTGCCTCTTCCCGGCCACGCCGCTGCCGAACGTCCTGAAGGACCTGCCCGTCGGCATCGCCCTCGACAAGGCGCGCATCTACTTCTCGACCCACGAGCGCGAGCTCTTCGGCGTCACCTTCTCGCCCGGCATCCGCGCCGACCTCGACGCCAAGCTGACGGCCGTCGGCGCCCCGTCGTGCGACGCGACGAACCCGTGCACGGGCGGCCTCACCTGCGACCACGGCACCTGCAAGCGCGAGGTGTTCATGGCCGGCTCGCTCGGCCCCGACGGCCTGTCGATCGAGGGCCGCGCCAGCCCGCTGTCATTGCTCGACGCGGTCACCATCAAGGGCGACCCGTTCACCAAGTTCGCCGACACCCACGGGCTCGGCTACGTCGAGGTGCCGACCGACCCCGCGCTGGCGCCGCTGCCGGCGACGGTCGAAGCCTGGTATCGCCACTCCGCCACGGCGCCCGGCCAGTGGCAGTCGATCCTGCGCCAGGTCGGCGCCAGCGGCGACGGCTACGAGATCCTGGTCGGCGACCCGGCCCCGCGCTGCGACGCCCACTACGACGCCTGCGACAGCGGGCCCTGCGGGCAGATCGCCTGCGAGGGCCCCCTCGGCCCGTGCTCGGACGACAGCGAAGACGGCGCCGCGCTGGCCGCCGCGAAGTCGAAGCGCAGCTTCGACCTCGGCGCCACCATCGCGGCCTCGGCCGCGGCCTGCCCGCAGGACGGGAGCCTCGCCGCCTGCGCCGCCGGCGCCGTGTCGAACGCGGTGGCCGCGTCCGGCGGCAGCGGCCTCGGCGCGACCTGCGCCACCTGCCTCACCGGCTTCGCCACCTGCGAGCAGCGCGCCTCGGTGCGCGTCGACGTGTGGCACGGCGGCGCGGTGACGCGCACGGTGCGCTCGGCGCTCCCGGTCGTCCCGATGGACGCCTGGTCGCACGTCGCGGCCACCTTCGACGACGCGCGCGGCAGCATCGGCCTCTACGTCGACGGCGCCGTCGTCGACAGCCTCGACGACGGCGGCCGCCCGGTGTGCGACGCGGCCTGCGGCTGCGACGCGGCCTGCGCCGGCGACCCGCAGTCGATCGCCTGCAGCGGCTGCCGCGACGACCTCGGCGTCGACGCGGCCGGCGCGCACGCCGCCTGCATGAGCTGCCGCTCGGCCGCCGACGCCTGGCGCGCGGCCGCCCCGGCGCTCGGCCGCTGGTCGGCCCCCGGCGCGGGCGCCACGCTGCGCATGGGCGACGGCGTCGACGCCGTCGACGACGTCCGCCTGTGGAACGTGGTCCGCACCGCCGACCAGATCGCCGCGCAGCGCTCGGCGCTCACCCAGGACGGCTCGCCCGAGATCCTCGGCGACTGCTCCAACGCCGGCCCGGGCAAGTGCGACGACCAGCGCGCCTGCGACGGCGACCTCGACTGCGCGACCGGCGCCTGCCACGGCGCCATCGCGCGTGGCACCTGCCGCGTCGACGGCGACTGCTCGGGCGGCGCGACCTGCGGCGGCTTCGTGCCGGCGACCCAGCGCTACGCCTTCGACACCTCGCTCATCGCGCGCTACGAGTTCGACTACGACAGCTACAAGTCGCTGCTCGGCCACGCCTGGAACACGCGCTACCGCGGCGATCCGGACGGCGGCCTCGACTGCGCCGCCGCGCCCGAGCTCGCGCCCGAAGGCGTCTGCGACCTCATCGGCCAGCCCTGCAAGGACTACGACCTCGACTCGCCCTTCAAGCTGCACGCGCGCTACATGGCCGGCGCCAGGTGGGTCACCGCCATCGACGCGCCCGATCTGTCGAAGGGCGCCGACGACCTCTTCTTCCGCCTGAACGTCCCCTTCGGCGCGGGCATCCTCAGCCAGGGCGGCCTCGGCATCCGCGGCGGCGTCGCCTTCACGCTGCCGGCCGGGCTGCCCGCGCCCGACGCGCTCACCAACGGCGGCGCGCGCATCGACGTGAACGTCGCCGGCACCAGCGAGGCGCGCGGCGAGCTCTACACCAAGCCCTTCGACCTCCTCGGCCTCGGCTTCTGCACGGCCTCGACCCAGCGCTGCACGAGCGACAGCGACTGCAAGGATCCCGTCCTCGGCTTCGACGACGCGACCTTCTGCCGCGGCGACGGCTTCTGCACCGCCGGCCCCTGCATCGGCCGCCTCGAGCTCTCCGGCTACGGCCCGAACGGCATCGACGACGGCATCGACGACGGCTTCTACGCGCGCACGAACCTCCACGCCAAGCCCGGCCCGACGTTCGCCGCCAGCGCGCGCATCAGCACCGAGGCGCGCGGCCTGCCGCGGAAGGACCTGGCCTACGCCAGCTACGACCTCGGCTGCCCGCCGGGCCAGACCTGCCAGTCGTTCGCCGACTATCGCCTGGCCATGGCGACCGGCCTCGACCTCGACCTGCCGCTGCCGTTCACGCTCTATCCGGGCGGCCCGGCCGAGCTCTTCAAGATCTGCGGCAACGCCGTCATCTCGAAGCCCGGCAAGGGCGACCCGACGCCGGCCTGGGTCACCGCGTCGCGCGAGCTGTGCCCGAACGACGGCCAGATCCCCTCCTTCGGCGCCATGGTGAACGGCTCGATCGACGTCCTGTCGCAGAGCCTGCGCGGCTCGGCGCTGCTCACCAACTGCGGCTTCGAGGTGCGCAGCGCGATGGACCTCGGCCAGGTCCACATCGGCGACTTCCAGCTGCCCTCCATCGGCACCATGACCGGCGACGTCACCGGCCGCTTCGTGCCGTTCCGCGTCTGCACCGACGGCCACCTCACGCTGAACCTCGGGCTGCCCGACGGCGCGCCGGCGAAGCTCCTCGACCTCCACGGCGAGGTCACCTCCGACGTCTGCGTGGGGGAGGCGACCAAGTACGCGGGCAAGGACTCGGGCCAGTTCATCCGCCTGCTGAGCGGCCGCCCCGACGGCACGCCGGCGCCGACCAACCTGAAGTTCCTCTCGCTCGACGGCGGCCCGAGCCTCTTCGAGATGAACGGCACGGTCGACCTGTGCGCCGGCAACGGCGACCTCGTCGGCCAGCCCGGCGTCGCCGCCTGCGCCGACGATCACCTGCGGGTGTGCGGCGACCTCCAGCTCCTGGGCGGGCTCATCAAGGTCGAGAACAAGTGCCTCGAGGTGCGCGTGCCGCACCTCGACGTGACCTTCAGCATGCACCAGGCCGTGAGCATCGACCTGGCCGGCATCCTGCCGTCGTCGCAGAGCGAGATCTTCATCGAGATGTGCGCGAAGGGGAAGAACGCCACCTGGAGCGACGCCGAGCAGAAGGTGGTCTGCACGCCGACCGCCAACTCCGAGTTCAAGATGACGCTGCCCATGGTGCGCCTGCGCTTCCGCAGCGACCTCGACGTGATCGGCGGCAAGTTCGGCAACGTCGACGTCAACCTCGTCGCCGACTTCGCGCACGGCGCGTCGTTCTCGGGCAAGGCGCGCTGGGTGTCCGGCACCAGCACCGCCTTCGGCTTCGACCACTGGGCGCCCGACTTCTGCGACATCGACGTGCAGCTCGACGTGCCCATCGGCGGGCTGCCCCACCTCAGCGCGGCCAAGGTCCAGTGCTCGCCCTACTGCGTGGCGTCGAGCGACTGCGTCGACCCGGGCGCCACCTGCCAGCTCGGCAAGTGCGAGGTGTGCGGCGACAAGAGCTGCGCCTTCGGCGAGAACAGCCTGAACTGCCCGGGCGACTGCGGCTACCCGGCCGGCACCACCTGCCCCGACGACGACGACTTCTGCGCGTCGAAGAACTGCTGGTCGCTGGCCGAGCAGATCCCGCTGCTCAGCGACATCGGCCTGAAGCGCGATCCGGGCGTGTGCCTGCCGTGCCTGCCCGGCACCACCGACTGCGGACCCGGTCGCTACTGCGACGGCTTCCAGCTCTTCGAGTGCCGCGAGAAGGCCGGCTTCGGCGAGTTCTGCGGCATGAACGCCGCCTGCATCTCCGACAAGTGCCAGTTCGATCTGCTGTGGGGCGGACCGCGCTGCGCCGAGTGCACGAGCGACGCGCAGTGCGGCGGCGGCGGCCGCTGGTGCGACACCTTCCCGTCGCTCATCCCGACCGCGCCCGACTATCGCTGCCACGAGCCCGCGCCCATCGGCGGGAAGTGCGGCGTCGGTCCGAGCATCGGCGCGACCGACAAGAACTGCCAGCCGGGCGCGTTCTGCGACGTCGACGGCACCTGCCACGCCAAGGCCCCCGACGACACGCTCTGCACCGGCGACCGCGTGTGCTCGAACGGCCACTGCTGCTTCGAGGGCGCCTTCGTGTGCGACGCCTGCTGCTCGAAGGACGACTGCGCGCCCGGCTTCGGCTGCTATCCGGATCGGCAGGGCATCGGCCACGGCAACGAGTGCCGGAAGGGCGACGACGGCGAGCTCTGCAAGGTCGACGACGAGTGCGGCTCGAACCACTGCGTGCTCGGCATCTGCACGACGCCGGTGCCCAACGGCAGCCTGTGCGGCGCCGACGAGGCCTGCCAGAGCACGCACTGCTGCGGCGGGCTGTGCGGCGGCTGCTGCGCCAAGGTCGACTGCGCCGACGCGCAGGACGGCTGCTACCCGGTCGTCCCCGACTCGATCATCCGCGTGTGCCGCCCGGGCCAGGACGGCGAGGCCTGCGCCGACGCCGCCGAGTGCGCCGGCGACGGCTGCACCAACGTCGGACCCCTGGCCGGCACCTGCTACACGCCGCACAGCAAGCACAACTGGCAGGAGTGCACGACCGGCGACGAATGTGACAATTCCCAGCAGTGCTTCCTGCACGGCTTCTCGAAGCTCTGCCACTGCGAGCGCCACGACCAGTGCCCGGGCGGCTTCTGCGACCTCGGCGGCTGGAACGCCTTCACGACCGACGGCAAGTGCGGCGACAAGCAGCCGGCCGGCGCCTACTGCGAGGATGACGTCTGGTGCCAGGCGGGCCTCGTGTGCAGCGAGCAGAAGTGCGTCGCGCCGGCCAGCAAGCACAACTGGGAGTCGTGCACGTCCGACGCCGAGTGCATCGGCGGCGAGTGCTGGACCGACGGCCGCTGCCGCTGCACGAGCCACGCCGACTGCACGAGCGACCTCGGCGCGAACAGCTACTGCGACATGGGCTCCTGGCTGCCGACCAACGAAGAGGGCCGGTGCCACGCGCCGAAGCAGCCGAGCAACGTGGCGGCCTACTGCGAGGACGGCAGCTGGTGCCAGAGCGGCCTCTGCACCTACAGCGGGCGGCAGGTGAAGAACATCTGCTACACGCCGCTGTCCTTGCCGGCCGGCGCGACCTGCGACATCAACGAGCACTGCGCCAGCGGCGTGTGCGACCCGCTGCAGGGCTACAAGTGCACGGCGCCGCCCAACAGCCAGCGCAACTGGGAGTCGTGCACGGCCGACAGCCAGTGCCAGCACGGCAAGTGCTACGCCGGCGTGTGCCGCTGCGAGAGCCACGCGCAGTGCCAGAGCGAGCTCGGCGGCGACAGCTACTGCGACCTCGGACCGTGGCTCGCCGGCAACGAGGAGGGCCGCTGCCACTCGCCCAAGGTCGCGAGCAACATCGGCGCCTACTGCGAGGACGGCACCTGGTGCGCGAGCGGCCTCTGCACCTTCAGCGGGCGGCGCGTGCAGAACATCTGCTACACGCCGCTGGCGCTCCCGGGCGGTTCGCTGTGCGACATCAACGAGCACTGCGCCAGCGGCTACTGCGACCCGAACGCCGGCTACCACTGCTCGGCGGTCGGCGGCAGCACGCCGAACTGGGGCGGCTGCTCGGCCGACTCCGACTGCGCGCACGGCAAGTGCTTCGGCGGCGTGTGCCGCTGCGAGAGCCACGCGCAGTGCACGGCCGAGCTCGGCGGTGACAGCTACTGCGACCTGGGCATCTGGCTCACCACCAACCAGGAGGGGCAGTGCCACGGGCCGCGGAACGGCGTCGACGCCTACTGCGAGGACGACCAGTGGTGCACGGGCGGCCTGAAGTGCGTCTTCTGGCTGTTCCGTGGCAACCTGTGCTCCGTCCCGTGAGGTCGGCGGTCAGTCCCGTCCGCTCACGGAAGGAGGACGACCAGGTGGCTTCCATCGGCATCAGCATCGACGTGCCCGACCTCGCGGCGGGCTTCCGTTTCTACTCCGAGGCCTTCGGCTTCACGAAGGTGGCCGAGCCCGTGCCGGGCGTGCTCGTCATGCGCCTCGACGACACCATGGTCTGCCTCCTCGAGAAGGGCGTAGGCTCGCGGCCGTCGCCGACGACGCAGGACCTCCGGCGCTACGAGCGACACTGGACGCCGGTGCACCTCGACTTCCACGTCGACGACCTGGCCGTCGCGCGTGAGCGCGCCGTGCGCGCCGGGGCCGTCGCCGAGCAGGTCTTCGAGAACCCCGAGCACGGCTCGGCCGCCTTCTGCAGCGACCCCTTCGGCCACGGCTTCTGCCTCATCGAGCAGAGGTCGTAGACCGGTCGGCGGACGCCGCTCCGGGGGTGGTCGCACACCGCCGTCCAACCGGTAGGAAGTTTCCGTCCAACCGGTTGGACGGCCCCTCCGGACCGCGCCGCTGGCCGATGCGGGACAGGTGCCTGCGCGTCCGGCTGCCGGCCGTGCGTCGATCCGCGTCCATCGATCGGACGGTTGACCGGAGCTCGTCCGGTTCCGACATGCGTCGCCCGACTTTCCGCCTGGAGACCGACCGATGACCGACGACGTGACCTCGCCCGGAGCCGACCCCGAGACCGCGGGCAACCGCACCGCCTCCTCCCCGCGCGAGCTCGACCTCGTCCTCTTCGGCGCGACCGGCTTCACCGGTCGCCTCGTGGCCGAGTACCTGGCGAAGCACCGCGCGCCCGGGCGCTGGGCCATCGCCGGCCGCAACCGCGAGAAGCTCGCGGCGCTCGGCTTCGACGTGCCCATCCTCGTCGCCGACGCGATGGACCCGGTCGCCTTGGCGGCGGTCGCGCGCCGCACCAAGGTCGTGTGCACCACCGTCGGGCCGTTCGCGAAGTACGGCTCGGCGCTGGTCGCCGCCTGCGCCGAGGCCGGCACGCACTACTGCGACCTCACCGGCGAGGTGCCGTGGATGCGCGCCATGATCGATGCCCACGACGCGGCCGCGCGGGCGAGCGGCGCGCGCATCGTCCACGCCTGCGGCTTCGACTCGATCCCGTCCGACCTCGGCACGCTGCTCGTGCAGGACGCCTTCCGCGCGCGCTTCGGACGCCCGGCCGAGAAGGTGACCGCCTACTACGGCGCGTCGCGCGGCGGCGTCTCGGGCGGCACCCTCGCCAGCGGCTTCGAGATGGCGCGCGCCGCGAAGAAGGACCCCGCGGTGCGGCGCCTGCTCGCCAACCCGTACGCGCTCGATCCCGATCCGACGGCGTTGCGCCCGCCCGCGCCCGACGAGCGCCGCCTCGGCTGGGACCGCGGGCTCCGGAAGTTCACGGCGCCCTTCGTGATGGCCGCGTCGAACACGCGCGTCGTGCGGCGCAGCCACGTCCTGGCGGGAGAGCCCTGGGGTCCCGGCTTCGTCTACCGCGAGGTGATGGCCACGCCCGCGAGCGTGTCCGGGCTGGCGCGCGCGGCGGCGTTCACGGCCGCGATCGGTGCCTTCGCCGCGGTGATGGCGCTCGACCCGCTGCGCGAGCTGGCGGCGAAGAAGGCGCCGCAGCCGGGTGAGGGGCCCTCGAAGGAGACGCGCGACGCCGGCTTCTGGTCGCTCGAGCTCGTGGCCGAGGGCGGCGGCGATCGGCTCGCCTACCAGGTCTCCGACGTCGGCGACCCGGGCTACAGCTCGACCGCGCGCATGCTCGCCGAGGCGGCGCTGTGCCTGGCGCACGACGCGCTGCCGGCGCGCGCCGGCTGCCTCACGCCGGCGACGGCGATGGGCTCGGCGCTGGCCGAGCGGCTCCGCGGCGCCGGGCTGACGCTGGCGCCGCGCTGAGCGCCCGACCGCGTCGCGGAGCCCGCCGGTCGATCACAGCCGCGTCACCTTGAGCCACGGATTCTCGCAGCTGCCCGGCCGTCCCTCGATGACCACCGAGAGGTCGTGGGAGCCGGCCGGCAGCGCCAGCGCGAAGGTCGCGGTGGCGGAGCCGATGATCCCGACGCCGGGGCTGTTGGAGCACGAGCCCGAGGCGAGCGCCTGGAGGTAGGCCCTCGGCAGCGTCTGGCCGCCGAGCGAGCCGGCCGGCTCGTCGTCGACCTGGAGCGCCAGCTTCGCCTGCGACGGGAAGTCCGGCGAGCACGCTCGCGCCTGGACCGAGCACTTGGCGCCGAGCTCGACCATGAGGTCGCTGTCGGCGGCGAGGTCGAACTGCAGCCCGACTCCGGTGGGGCCGGCGGCCGAGAACACCGAGTCGTAGGGGGCCGACGCGAAGCCGAGCAGGACCGGGCCCGAGCTGCCCGGCGGGCCCTGGGGTCCCGGTGCTCCGGCCGGGCCGGGCTCGCCCTGAGGTCCGGGCGCTCCGGCCGGACCGGGTTCGCCGGGCACGCCCTGAGGTCCCGGTGCTCCGGCCGGGCCGGCCTCGCCGGGCTCGCCCTGAGGCCCCGGCGCTCCGGCCGGACCCGCCGCGCCGTTCGCTCCGTCGGCTCCGCGCGGGCCCTGCGCGCCGGCCGGGCCGGGCGGCCCCGGTGGGCCGGGCACGGCGGCCCGCGCCGCCAGCACGTCGAGCGCCTCCTGCACGTCGCCGGCGCCGAGGTGGCTGCGGTTGTCGTTGAAGAACACGAAGCGCGCCGGGATGATCGTCAGCGGCGCCTGCGTGACGGCGAGGGTCGGCTCGGCGCCATCGGCGCTCCCGTCGTCGGCGCGATCGCAACCGCCGAGAACGGCGGCGAGGAGAACCAGGGCGGAGAGTCTCACGGTGCCTCCTGCGAGGGATGAGGTGGAGCTCCGGTCTATGTTCTCCAGGCCGCCGCGCCGTCCATAGTCATTTGTTGGCGCACTCGGCGCCGGACTCGCCGAGCGCCGCTGCCTCGCTGCCGCGTCGCTCGACGCCCGGCGTCAGAGGCCGATGAGCGCCTTGCGATTGTCGTAGAGCGTGTGGCGCACGACGCGGATCTCGTCGCGCGACAGCCGCCCGAAGCCCTGGCCACGCGAGCCCGGGCAGGCGCCGTAGCCGGACACGGTCGGCGGGTAGAGCACGAGCTCGACGTCGTCGCCGTCGCCGTTCTGGAAGGTGAGGCTCGGCGACGACGCCGTCGTCGGGCAGCGCATCGACTGCGCCGTCTGGTACTCGGCCTTGGTGTGGCTCTTCTTGCCGGCGACCCCCATCAGCTCCCAGAAGAAGCCTTCGGTCAGCGTCGGGGGCGAGTCGTAGACCCGCTCCCAGCTGTCCTTCCAGCGCGAGTCGGTGTCGAGCGTGAAGACGTCGCCCGACTTGCCGAGCTTCTTCTCGACGTGGGCGTCGTCGTAGGGCACCCCCGCCGCCGGGCCGCCGATGTGCGCGTGGCCGAGCCCGAAGTAGTGCCCCATCTCGTGGGCCGAGTGGTGCTCGAGCAGATAGCCCCGCTTCCCGCTGGTGTCGTAGAAGTACTTCTCGCGCACGAAGTGCGCCTTCTGCCCGGAGCAGCCGGTGCCGTTGTCGGACTCGGTCGCCAGCAGGATGGGCAGCGTCGTCGTCGGGACGTGGGCGTCGACCCAGTCGTTCACGGCGTCGCGGTCGCTCTCGCCGCAGACGTACGTGGCCGACTCCTGGAAGATCTGCGCCTTCGGCTCGAGCCGCACGTTGAAGGCGAGGCCGGCCGGGGCGTAGGTCTTGCGCAGCGCGTTCTGGTGGCGGAGCGCCGTCTCCAGCATGGGCGACCAGTCCCAGTCGACGCTCGGCCCGGCGAGCCACATCGACACCATCGCGTAGTAGGTCACGTCGATGACGTGCTGGTTGCTGTAGAGCAGCAGGCCCTGGCGCTCGGGCGCGCTGGCGAGCGCCACCGGCAGGACGTGGGTCCAGCCGTCGAGCTGCTGCCCGTCGTCGTAGCCCAGCACGCGCTGCCCGTCGGCGTTGTCCTTCCACATGCGCAGGCGGCCGTTCTCGAAGCGGTCGCCGCCGTCGGTCTGATAGAGGACGAAGTCCTCGCGCACGGTGCCGCCCGACGAGTCGAAGTTGCCGGCGACGAGGCGCGCGCCGTGCGAGGTGCCCTGGTCGGGCAGGTCGACGAAGCTCTTGGCCGCGAAGCTGGCGTCGAGGAACATCATCTTCAGCTTGCCGGTGTCCTGGTCGTAGAAGACGAGGTCGTCGAAGCCGTCGCCGTCGAAGTCGCCGGCCGCGACCTCGTCCCAGCGGCGCGTCAGCTGGTGCTTCGCGACGACGAGCCACTGGCCGCCGCCGCCGGGGATGTGGACCAGGAACCGGCCGCTGCCGGTCACCTGGTGATAGACGAAGATGGCGTCGTCGGCGCCGAGCTCGGTCGACACCCGCACCGGCACGATGTTGTCCCAGCCGTGCGCCGCGGGGCGGTCGCCGGGCAGATACGACGCGTCGCCGTTGGGGGCCGGCAGCTGCACGTCGTCGAGGCCGACGAAGGTGCCGTCGGCGCGCGCGTCGACGGTCTTCAGGTCGCCGAGCTCGCGGTCGTAGAAGAGGAGGTTGTGCTCGGCGCGCATGCGCGGAGCGGCGACGATGTCCCAGCGCTTCTGGAAGGAGTCGGAGGTGCCGAGCTCCTTGAGCGTGCCGTCGCTGGCGTAGGACGCGAGCTTCGCCTCGCCCGACTCGCGGGCGTAGAAGAAGAGGGCCGGCGTGCCGCCCGTCGTGAGCGTGCTGGCGACGTGGGTCCAGCGCCGCTTGTACTTGCTCGAGTGCACGAGGCCCAGGCCACCCTTGCCGTCGAAGTCGTAGAAGCGCGCGTTCACGTCGCCGATGAGGCCGACGTTGCTCGGCGCGAGGCACGTGCCGCGGACGCAGGTCGCGCCGTCGGCGCAGACATTGCCGCAGGCGCCGCAGTTGGCCTCGTCCTTGTCGAGGCTGACGCAGGTGTCGGCGCAGAGCGCGCGCGTCGGCGAGGTGCCGCAGCTGCAGACGCCGTCGCTGCACGCCTGCGTCGGCAGGCAGGCGTGGCCGCACTGGCCGCAGTTGTCGTGGTCGTATCCCAGATCCTCGCAGGTGGCCTGGCCGGTCTTGGGGTCGGAGCACACGGCCTTGCCCTCGGCGCCGCAGATGAGGTCGGCCTTGGCCGAGTCGACGCAGCTGCCGAAGGCGCAGAGCTCGTCGGCGCCGCACGCCTTGCCGCAGCCGCCGCAGTTCAGCTCGTCGAGCGAGGTGTTGGAGCAGTAGCCCGACGCGTGCAGCGCGTCGGCCGGGCAGACCCGGACGTCCTGGAAGGCGCCGTTGCCGGCACAGGCGATGTCGCCGAGCTCTTCGATCTTCCAGCTGGGCGTCCCCTCGAGGCTGCCCTTGGCCTGGATGCAGATCGACAGCTCGGGGCGCACGTAGCGGAGCGCCGCCTCGCTGCTGGCGAAGTCGCTCGCGCCGGTGGTGCTCGACAGCAGCACGCCGAAGTTCCGCGACTCGCCGTCGACCCACGACTGCGCGAGCGCGGTCAGGTCGGCTGTGACGTGGCTCGCGCCGACGAGGACAGCGCTCGGCCGCTCGTCGTGGGCGACGCGGCTGTCGACGCCGATGTCGCCTTCGCGCCACGGCTCGACGACGCGGTGCACAGCCACCTCGGCGTCGCCGCGGTCCAGCCGCTCGAGCTCGAGCCGGGCGGAGACCACGACCGAGCCGGCGGGGATCGACGACGTGTCGAAGAACAGGAGCGCCTGGCGCGCGCCGTCGGGACCGCCGCTCACCGTGAGCGTCGCGCGCTCGCCGTCGCCCTTCCGGGGCGCGTCGCCGCCGGCCGTGGCGTCGGCCACCTCGCCGATCCAGCCGCGCTGCAAGCTGAAGCACAGCGTCTCGTCCGGGCTCGCGTCGTCGGGCTCGACCTCGCAGCTCGTCTCGCCGGGCTCGGGGTCGGGCGCGGCATCGTCGCCTTCGGAGCTCAACGCGCTCGCGGTCTGGGTTGGCGCCGGCGTCGCGCCCTCGGCGCCGCCCCCGTCGCGGTCGTCGGCGCAACCGATGCCGGTCGCGAGCGCGGCCGACAGCGCGCTCGTCAAGATGCGATAGCGTCCCTGATGCATGACGTCCTCCTCGGGCGAGCGGGCGAGAATGGTTGCCGCCACCCGAATCGGAGATACGTCCTGGCCTCGCGAGACCGTGCCTTATACGCGCCTTAATCGCGGCGCGCCGGCCTGTGCCGGGGCCGTCCGCGGCCTACTTGGTGTAGACCGCGTCGCGCACCTCGGGCAGCGTCGTGGTGTAGCCGCGGTACTCCATCTGCTTCCGCAGCGTGTAGGCGACGACGCTCGAGCCGACGACGCTGGCCTTGAAGGTGTGGCTCCGCGCCGACGCGGCGGCGCGCGCGTCGGTCACGGTGACGTCGAGCTGCTGGCCGTCGATGCGCGCCGAGCCGAAGCCGGGCAGCGCGATGACGCCGTCCGACTCGCTCCACTTGCCCTCGTCGAAGAAGACGACCGGCACGTCGTAGCGGCACTCGCCCGGCACGCCCGCGCACGACGGCGTGTGCTCCTCGTAGGCGACGGCGTAGTTGCCGCTGGCGAAGAGGTAGAGCGAGAGCTCGCCGTCGCGGCCGTCCTCGACCTTCTCGGTCGAGGTCGGGATGGTGCACATGCCGGGCGCGACGTCGCGGTAGGTGAACGGCGCGGGATCGGCGGCGAGGGCGGGCGAGGCGAAGAGGATCGACGAGAGGATGAGCGCGCGCATGACGACCTCGTTCAGGGGTTCGAGCCGAGCGACGCATAGCACGCGGACGCGCGCTCGGCGATACCGCAGCCGCCTCCCCACTGTTTGTAAGAAAGTCGTATGCCGCGCCGTCGTGGCTGCGCTCGCGCCCGCTCGCGCGTATCGACCGCGTACCCACCGTGGCGGGTCGTCCGACTCGGATGGCCGCGCCGCGACCGTGCCTCAGGAGCTCCCATGGCCCGCCTCCCGACCCTCGCCGTCCTCGTCCTCGCCCTGGCCTCGGCCTCGCCCGCCCAAGCTCGCCCGCACGAGCGCGAGCGCGACGACCTCTACGCCGTCGTCACCCAGGCCGAGGCCGAGCTCGACGGCCCGACCCTGAGCGTCACGCTGGCGCTCGACGGGCAGAGCTTCGCCTGGCTCCAGAGCCAGGGCATCGCGCCGAGCATCGTGGCCGAGGTCGGGCCCTCCGGCCTGCGCTACGAGATGCCCATGCGCGGCGCCTACGACACGATGCAGGTCGTCCTGCCGCAGGGCGTCCGACCGCGACCGCTGCGCGTGACGCTCGGCGGCGGCGACGGTCGGCGCGACATCGACGGGCTGGTCGTGGGCGGCCTCGAGCTCTCCGCGCTCGAGCTGCGCGTGCACCGCGTCGGTGGCGGCGGCGGCGGCGGGCAGGTCGCGCCGCACCTCGCCTGGCCCGGCCAGCCGCAGGTCATCAAGGCCTGCGGCGACACGTTCGAGGGCGCCCAGAACGAGGGCGCGTGCCTGGATGCGACGACGCGCTTCGCCTACGACCCGAGCGACATGATCGCCGTGTGCGACGCGGTCATGGAGGGCGACGCCGACGAGCTCGCCTGCGTGGCGGCGGCCGCCCAGCTGCGCGGCCCCGAGCCCGACGCCTTCCGCGCCTGCGACGACGCCATGGAGGGCGACGTCGACGAGCTCGCCTGCGTCTCGGCGCTGTGGCGCGCGAGCTTCGATCCGTCGGGCGCCATCCGCGCCTGCGACGCGGCCATGGAGGGCGACGTGAACGAGCTCGCCTGCGTCACGCTGGCGGTGCAGGCGCCGGTCGACCCGAGCGCGCTCATCGCCACCTGCGACGAGGCCATGGCCGGCGACGACGCCGAGCTCCAGTGCGTGAGACGCGGCATCGGGCTCTGATCGGGACGGCGGCCGACCCGCGCGCCGTCCGGACGCGGCGCGGGTTTCACAGGCGGGCCGCGAACGCGCTTGCCGCCCCGAGGCATTTCGCGCATCTTCGATGCCGCGATGGGAGCTGCGCCAATTGCGGGCGAGCGCGTCACCCCGTCGATCAGGTACAGCATGCGACTTTGCGGCGTCGTTCTGCTCGTGGGCCTCGTGCCCCTGGCTTCGTGTGGCGTCGAGGACGCCGCGGCTCCGGCTCCGGCCCTCGGCATCCGGGTGGCGCCCTTGTCGCTGCCGGGCATCACCGACGCCTGCTTCGGCGTCACCGTCTACGACGGCACCGAGACCGGCGCGTCGATCGTCTGGCAGCAGACCGGGCTGTGCTCGTCGCAGTACGGCAACGGCGGCGGCGGCGACATCGCCTACATCGGCACCTGCTCGGCCCAGCCCGACGGCGCCGTCAACGCCATCGACCTCGTGCTCGAGGGCCTCTACCAGAGCGGCGTCGCGCCGGGCGGCGCCGAGCTCGCCGACGGCTGGCAGAACCCGTGCCCGGCCGGCAAGCCGTGCCGCCTCACGACGCCCTGCCGCCAGAACGCCGACAGCGCCGTCACCTTCAACCTCACCGTGATGCGCGACGCCAACCAGGGCTTCTTCGACATCGCCGTGAACTTCGCCGACGTCTTCTGCTCGGCCAAGCTCGACTGCGTGGACGAGCTGCTCCACGACGGCGACGCGCGCGGCGACACCGCGGTGGTCGCGTTCGCGTGCACGAGCGGCGGCGACACCACCCACCTCTATATGGACGACATCGTCGTCCGCTGCGGCGGCGACCAGGTCTTCGCCATCGACCCGTCGCAGGGCCCGGGCCAGCTCGGCGCGCGCACCGGCAGCTTCGAGTCGGCGGTCTACGCCGGCGCCGAGGACTTCCCCGACTTCGAGAAGTGCTACTGGAACGTGGCCGTCGGCCTGACGCTCGGCGAGCTGCCCGGCGACTGCACGCTGACCGCGCGCGGCACCGCCTCGGAGAACGCGCTCGCGGCCGTGAGCGGCGGCTTCACCACGCCGGCCGACACCGTCTATCCGATCGTCGAGTGGTCGGTGCCGCTGACCCACGACGGCGTCATGATCTGCGGCTCGAACCCGCTCAACGGCGAGGGCTCGGGCGTCACCACCGCCTACACCGACTTCGCCGGCGAGCCGGTCGCGCATCACCGCGCCTGCGGCGCCGGCAGCGAGCCGCCGCCGCCGGGCAACACCCCGCCCTTCGTCGTCGCGGGCGCGCCCGACACCATCGACATGAACGAGGGCTCGACCGACTTCGAGGACGCCACCAAGTGGTTCGCCGACGCCGAGACCAAGCCGCTCACGATCTTCGCGATCAAGAAGGGCCCGAGCTGGCTCTTCGGCAGCGGCTTCCTCTTCGCCAACGTGCCGTGGGGCGCCGACGACCAGAGCCCCTACACCGTGACGGTGCGCGCCACCGACGCGGGCGGCCTCTTCGTCGACCGCACCGTGTCGCTGGTCATCAACTCGCGGAACCGCACGCCGTTCAGCACCGGCACGACGACCTTCACGTTCGACGCCGCCCTCGGCGGCGGCAGCGGCAGCGTCGCGTCGTACTTCGCCGACCCCGACGGCGACGCCATGACCTTCACCGCCGGCGCGCCGAGCCCCTACGTCAGCGTCGCCTCCGACGGCACGCTGACCTTCACCTTCGGCAACGGCGACGTGGGCGTCCACACCTTCGAGGTCATCGCCTGGGACGGCCAGGGCGGCTTCGGCCAGTCCTTCACGCTCGAGATCACCGGCGCGCCGCCCGCGAACCACCCGCCGCGCCAGACCGACGCGTCGCCGAAGGTCATCTCCGAGAACGCCTTCGACGCCGTGTCGTTCGCCGACGTCTTCACCGACGACGACGGCGACCCGCTGAGCTACACGGTCGAGCTCGGCGCTGACATGGGGTTCGCCAGCGCGGGCGCCGACAGCGTCAGCTTCGAGCCAGGCTTCGGCGACGGCCGCGACCTGCCGTACGAGTATGTCGTCCACGTCTCCGACGGCGTCGACATCCTCACGACCACGCTCCAGGTCTACGTCACCAACGTGAACCGCGCGCCGGTCGCGAGCGACGAGACGCTGTGGGTGCGCGAGGGTGAGACGATGGTCTACGACGCGTCTCACATGTTCTACGACGACGACGGCGACCCGCTCACGGTGCTGCCGCGCACCGACTTCGACTGGGTCAGCTTCGACGCCCAGAACGCCATCCACCTGGCGCCGGGCTTCGACGTGCAGGGCGACCAGTACTACACGGTGGATGTCAGCGACGGCATCGACTTCACGACCATCGACATCCACATCCTCGTCGAGAACGTGAACCAGGCCCCGACCTCGAGCCCGTTCACCTTCGACGTGAACGAGGGCGACGTCTATGCCTTCGACGTGAGCCCGTACTTCTCCGACCCCGACGGCGACCCGATCGTCAGCTACGACTGGCAGCCGAACGGCGGCGAGCTCTATGCCTCCGCCATGGACGGCTCGGTCCTCGTCGGCCAGCCCGGCCACGAGACCATCTCGTACGACGGCGGCGACCGCACGGTCCGCTTCACCGCGCGCGGCTACGACCCCGACGGCCTGCGCGCCGAGCAGGAGTTCACCGTGAACATCCACGACGTGCCGCAAGGGCCGGGCGGCAACTGATGCGCGCGCCGGCGAGGGTCACGCCCGGCGGATGACCTCGAGGGATGGAATCGACGCGGTCGCACGTTGCCCGCCGTCCACGCCATCCCGAGAGGTGCCTCATGCATCGGACGCTCGCCTTCGGACTGCTCGCCCTCGCGGCCTTCGGCTCGACCTCCGGCGCCGCGCGCGCCGCGTCGCCCGGACCCTGTGACGACCTCGACACACCGGCCGGGGCCGAGGCCTGCGTGCAGGCCTTCATCGCCGACCCGTCCGGACCGCCGAGCCTCGGCGATCACCCGGGCAACTTCTTCGGCGTCGGCCACCGCCTGGGCGACCTCGGCTTCATCGTCGCGCACGGTCGCCGCCCGACCGCCGCCGACAGCGAGGACGCCCGCATGCGCGCGCACTTCGCGCTGGCCGCCCGCATCCTGCGCGCGCGCCCGGCGACCTCGCCGGCCCTGGCCGCGCGCCGCGCCCACATCCTCGACCTGGTCGACACCTATCGCGACAAGGGCAGCGTGCCGATGAACGACCTCGTCGGCGAGCGCCGCCCGGTCTTCATCGACGAGGCCGGCACCATCTGCGCCGTCGGCTACCTCATCGAGCAGACCGCCGGCCGCGACCTGGCCGAGACCGTCGCCGCCCGCTTCCGCACGAGCTACGTCGACGAGATGCACGGCCTGCCGGCGCTCGACGCCTGGGTCGCCGGCTCGGGCTTCACCGCGGCCGAGCTGGCGCTGGTGCAGCCGGCCTACTCGCTGCCGCCGCTCGACCAGTCGTGGCGCACCTTCGTCGGCCCGCTGCGCATGGGCGTCCACGCCGACGACGGGCCGTTCGCGCTGCTCGACGGCTGGCACCGCACGACGCGCGGCGCCTGGAAGCGCGGCCACATGGACGGCCACTGGGAGCGCCGCGACGCGGCCGGCGCGCTCATCGGCAGCGGCGACTTCAAGGCCGGCGCCGGCGACTGGCGCGCCTTCGACGCGAGCGGCGCGCTCGTCGCCGAGGGGCGCGTGGCGCGCGATGCGCCCAACGGCGCCTGGCGCGCGTACTACCCGAGCGGGCGGCTGGCGGTCGACGGCGCCTTCGACGACGGCATCCGCAGCGGCGAGTGGTCCTACTACTTCGACGCGCCGGGCCAGGTGCTCATGGCGCGCGGTCGCTACCAGCACGACGAGGTCGGCAAGTGGGAGCACTACGACCGCCTCGGCCGCCACATCGCGACCTCCGACACCGGCCACGGCGCGGTTCTCTGGTACGACCCCGACGGCGCGCTGCGGGCCGCCGACAGCATCGCCGGCATCGACGGCCAGAGCCTCGGCGACGGCGTCGAGTGGGGTCGGGACGGCCTGGTCCGGCGCGAGCGCGTCACCTTCGAGGGCCGCGCCGACGGCTCCGACTTCAGCAGCCTCGAGCTCGGCTTCGACGACGCCGGCCACCTCGCGAGCCTGGTCGCGCGCATGGCCTGGTCGGGCAAGGGCATCGTCGTGGCGCTCGCCGACGGCCGCGTGCGCGACGCCTGGCTGCGCGACGACGACACGAGCGACGCGCCGGTCGACCTCCACCTCGCCGCCGACGCCCTCGCGCCGCGGCTGCTCTCGCGCTTCGTGGCCGAGGCCGAGCGCGGCGCCAAGGACCACCGCAAGGGCCCGACGCCGCTGGCGCCGAAGCGGCTCGTGGCCGCGGCCACGCCGGTACTGGCGTTCTTCGCCGCCGCCGGCGGCTCGCGCGCGCCCGGTCCGGCGAGCCTCGCCACGGCGCTCGCCGACCACGATTTCGTGCCGTCCTTCCCCGCCTCGGAGGCGGTCGCGGGCTCTACCCGGCGTGCGATGCCGAGGGCCAGTCGACCGACTTCTGCGGCCAGGAGGCCTCGCCGACCGACGCCGCGGCGCAGATCCAGCGCGACGTGCTGCACGTCCCGACCATGGTCACGAGCGGCACCAACTTCCCGCACCTCGACGCGCTCGGCCATCGCCTGATGGCGGCCATGGTCGACCGCGTGCCGCAGACCTGGGCCGACGACGTGCCCGAGCTCCCCGCCTGGATGCTCATGCCCACCATCGACGATCCCGAGGACACCTTCGGCGAGCGCACGAGCACGTGGGCGCCGATGCTCGGCCTGGTGCGCCGCGGCCGGGTGATCGGCGGGACCTGACGCGCGGCGCCAGCGTGCGCCGCCTCGATGCGCTAGACTCGCGGCGGCCGAGCTGCTCGGCCGGAGGGGTGGATGCGCATCCTGGTCGTCGAAGACGAGCCGAAGATCGCCGGTTTCCTCGCGCGCGGGCTGACCGGGGAGGGGCACCGCGTCGACGTGGTCGGCGAGCTCGACGCGGCGCGCCTGGCGGTGAAGGTCGAGCGCTTCGACCTCATCCTCGTCGACCGCATGCTGCCCGACGGCGACGGGCTCGCCGTCGTGCGCGAGCTGCGCCGCGATGGTGACCGCACGCCGGCCATCTGCCTGACCGCGCGCGACCGCGTCGAGGAGCGCGTCGAGGGCCTCTACGGCGGCGCCGACGACTACCTGGTGAAGCCGTTCGAGTTCGACGAGCTGCTGGCGCGCATCGCCGCCGTCACGCGCCGCACCCCGACGGCCGATCGCATCGAGGTCGCCGACCTCGCCGTCGACGTGGCCGCCCATCGCGTCTACCGCGGCGGCCGCGAGATCGCGCTGACCGCGCAGGAGTTCGCGCTGCTGCGCTACCTCGTCGAGCACCGCGGCCACGTCCTGTCGCGCACGCGCATCCTCGACGCGGTGTGGGGGGCGACCCACGACCCGCGCACCAACGTGGTCGACGTCTACGTGAGCTACCTGCGCGCGAAGATCGACAAGGGCTTCGAGCGGCCGCTCATCCACACCGTGCGCGGCGCCGGCTACGTGCTCGAGGAGCAGCCGCGGTGAGCGCGTCGGTCGCGCGTCAGGTCGCCACCAGCGGGGCGGCGATCCTGGTCGGCGCGCTGGTCGTCGTGGGCGTCGGCACCGGCGTGGTGCTGCACACGCGCGCGGTCGGCGCGCTCGACCAGGCGCTGCTCGCGGCCGCGCTGGGGCGAGCCCACCCCGACGTCGCGGCCGAGGTCGAGGTCGGCCACGCGCGCTCGCCCATCGAGACCTGGCTCGCCCCGACGACGCGCGTGCCGGCCGAGGCGATACGGCGCGCGCTGGCCAGCGAGGGGCCGCTGTTCATCGACCGCGACAGCGGGCCGGACGGCGCGGGCGAGCGGCTCGCGCTCTTGTCGTTCGAGGTCGAGCACGTCCGCGGCGAGTCGCGCGGGCTGGCCGTCGCGGCCGCGCCGCGCGTCACGCTCGGCCAGAGCGTCGGCCCGTTCGCGCTGGTGTACACGGTCGTCGCCGCGCTGGCCGCGAACCATCGCGCTGGTGCTGCAGTGGCGCCTCGTGCGCCGCGCCTTCCGCCCGCTCGAGCGCACGCGCGACGAGGCGGCGCGCGCGCTCGGGCTGGGCGACGCGACGCGCCTCACCGAGGCCGGTCCGGTCGAGGTGAGGCGCTGGTGGCGGCCATGAACGCGCTGCTCGAGCGGCTCGCGGCGTCGCACCAGGCGCAGGCGCTACACCGCCGAGGCCGCCCACGAGCTGCGCACGCCGGTCACGGCCATGCTCGGCGAGCTCGACGTGGCGCTGCGGGCGCCGCGCTCGGCCGAGGACTATCGCGCGGCGCTGGCGTCGACGCGCGAAGAGGTGGCGCGCCTCCGCCACCTGGTCGAGGCGCTCACCGCGCTGGCGCGCATCGACGCGGGCCAGGTCGATCAGCAGCGCGAGCGTCTGCGCGACGAGCTGGCGCGCTGGCCTGGCCCAGGAGGCCAAGGGGCTGGCCGCCGCCGGCTGCGCGACGCGGCTCGAGCTGGGCGACGACCCCGAGCTCGACGGCCACCGCGCGCTGCTCGAGGTCGCGCTGGCGAACCTGCTGCGGAACGCCGCGCGCCACGCCCCGGGCAAGGAGGTCGTCGTGCGCGTCGCGCGCCGCGGCGAGCTGGTCGACTTCGTCGTCGACGACGCCGGCCCGGGCGTGGCCGAGTCCGAGCGCGAGGGGCTCTTCGACCGCTTCGCCCGCGGCCGCGACGCCGTCGGCGCGACCGCGCCGGCCTCGGCCTGGGCCTCCCCATCGCGCGCGAGGTCGCGCGCCGCCACGGCGGCGACTGCACGCTCGGCGCCTCGCCGCTCGGCGGCCTGCGCGCCGTGCTGTCGGTGCGCGCGCTGCCGGTCGTCGCCGCGGACGACATCTAAGGCGGCCTCATCGGCCTCCAATGTTCGCCGCGTACCCTCGAGCGGCAACCTGGAGGTCTAGTGAATCGCAGCATCGCCTTCGCCTACGCCATCACCGGGCTCGCCGTCGCGGCCGCCCTCACCGCCGTCATCGGCTCTACCACCAGGCTCTTCGGCGGCGGCTCGCCGCCCGCGACCGCGGTCGCGACGGCCGCGTCGCCCGCGCCGACGTCGCCCGCGCTCGAGCCGATCGCGCCGAGCGAGCCCGCCATCACCATCATCGACCCGCCCGTCGCCGGCTCGGCCGAGCGCCGGCGCGACGACGACCGCGACGACCGCGGCGACCGCGACCGCGACAACCGCGACCGCGACGACCACGGCCGCGGCGAGCGGGAGCACGACGATGACTGAGCGCACGCGACGGCGGCTGGTCGATCTGTCGGTCATCGCGACCTCGGCCCTCGTCTTCGCGGGCGGCATCGCCATCGCCGCCGAGGTGGACGGCGCGCGCCCGCGGACGCCGAGCGCGCCGATGGCGCAGGCGGCCGCGACGCCCCGGTCGCGGGCCTCGCGCCCGCGCCGCGCCCGGCGCGCCGGGTCGTGGTCGTGCGACGCTCGAGGCCGTCGTGAGGTCGCGCGCGTTCCGCGCCATGGGCAGCGCGTGGTGGATCGCCTGCGACCAGCCGCTCCTCCTGGCCGAGGCCGAGGCGCTGGTCCACGCCCACGAAGCCGAGCTGTCGCGCTTCCGCGCCGACTCGGCCGTGACGCGCCTCGATCGCGAGCGCCGCGCCCGCTCGCCCACGCTCGCGGCCGTGACGCGCCTCGCCCTGGCGCTCCGCGACGCGACCGACGGCGCCTTCGATCCGACGCTCGGCGCCGCGCTCGCCGCGCTCGGCTACGACCGCAGCTTCGAGCGCCTGCGCATCCGCACCACCGCCTCCCGACCCGCGCCGCGCGCCGACGGCGTCACGCGCGTCGGCGTCGACGGCGACGAGGTCCGCCTCGACGGACCCGGCGCGCTCGACCTCGGCGGCATCGCCAAGGGCTACACCGTCGACCGCGTCGTGGCCCACCTCGTCGCGCGCGGCGCCGGCGCGGTGCTGGTCGACGGCGGCGGCGACCTCCGCGGCGCGGGCCGCTCGTTCGCCATCGGCGTCGGCCCCGGCCTCGCGGTCGAGACGCGCTGCGGCGCGGTCGCCACCTCGTCGACGCGCTCGCGCCGCTGGCGGACCATCGACGCCGAGAGCCGCGGCCGCGAGCACCACCACATCCTCGACCCGAGGACCGGCCGATCGTCGGACTCGAGCGTCGACGTCGCGACCATCGTCGCCCCCGACGCGGCCACCGCCGACGCCCTCGCGACCGCGGCCATCGCCGCCCCGGATGCGGTCGTGCCGCGCCTGCGCGGCTTCGGCGCCCACGCGCTCCTGCGCGCCCGCGACGGCCGCTGGTGGAGCAGCGCCGACGCGCCCTGGTCCGGTGACGGCGATCCCGACGCAACGGTGACGCGATGAGCCCGGCGTTCCCGCGCGCGCTGCGCATCTTCCTATTGCTGTCCGGCGGTGCGCTGGTGGTGCTGTCGCTCCGGCCGCTGCTCGAGGCCGTGGCCGGGCCGGGCGTGCCCGTCATGTGGTGGGCGGCGCGCGCCACGGGCCTCCTGGCCGTGGTCGCGCTGTGGCTCTCGGTCGTCTTCGGCGTCTTCATGGCCGGTCGCGGCGCGGGCGGCCTCCTGCCGAAGCCGGCGGTGGCGCTGCTGCACGCGCGCTGGGCCGTCGCCGCCCAGGTCGCGACCGCGCTGCACGCGCTGTGCGTCGTGGCCGATCCGATGTCGGGCGTGACCCCGCTCGCGGTGGCGCTGCCGCTCGCGTCGGCGACGCTCACTGGCCCGGTCGCGCTCGGCACGCTGGCGCTCTGGGGCGTCGTCGTCCTGCTCGTCACCACGGCGCTGGCGCGCCGCCTCTCGAAGACCGTCTGGCGCGCCTCGCACGCGTCGGCCTTCGGCACCTTCCTGCTCGCCACCGTCCACGGCGCCAGCGCCGGCAGCGACGCCGCGACGCCGGCCGTCCGCGGCCTCTTCGTCATCACCTCGGCGCTGCTCGTGGCCGCCATCGTCCAGCGCCTGTTGCTCGCCCGGCGGACCGCCCGCCTCACCCTCGACCCCGGAGATCGCTCATGACCCGCCTGCTCGTCTGGGACCTGCCGGTCCGCCTCTTCCACGTCCTCCTCGCCGTGACCTTCGCCGGCGCCTTCGCGCTCTCCAGCGTCGACGACGACAGCCCGGTCTTCGCCGCGCACATGCTGCTCGGCCTGGTCATGGCGTTCATGGTCGCGCTGCGCGTCGTGTGGGGCTTCGTCGGCACGCGCCACGCCCGCTTCGCCGACTTCGTCCATGGCCCGCGCGCCATCCTGCGCTACTTCGGCGGCGTGCTCCGCGGCCGCGCCGGCCGCGACGCCGGCCACAACCCCGGCTCGAGCGTCGCCATCTTCCTGATGCTGGCGCTCGTCGTCGGGCTGGCCGTGACCGGCGTCCTCATGGGGCAGGGCGACGAGTCGCTGGAGGACCTGCACGGCGCCTTCGCGGTCGCGCTGCTCGTGGTCGTCGGCCTGCACGTGGCCGGCGTCATCCTCCACAGCGTGCGGCAGCGCGAGAACCTGACGCGCTCGATGATCGACGGCAGGAAGGAGGTCGCGCCGGAGCAGGCCATCGCCGGTCCGCGCCCCGTCGTCGGTCTCGTCTTCCTGGCGCTGACCGGGCTCTGGGCGAGCCTGCTGGCGGCCGGCTTCGACCCGGTCACGCGCCGGCTCGAGCTGCCGATCGTGGCCGCGTCGCTCCAGCTCGGCGAGGTCGAGTCCGGCGGCTCCGGCGCCGCCGACCACGACGACTGAGGCCCCCGGCGCGGCCAACCGAGACGCGCCGCGCCGG
Organism: Myxococcota bacterium; assembly: GCA_046351155.1. GTDB lineage: Bacteria > Myxococcota_A > UBA9042 > PHBI01 > PHBI01 > JAXLYZ01. The sequence goes on along the minus strand of JAXLYZ010000008.1, from coordinate 102,626 downwards.
ATGGCCTAAGCTCCGCGGCGATGACCTCGACCCCGCCGCGTGGGCCCCGCCTGCGCATCATCGCCATCAACGACGTCTACACCCTCGAGCACCTGCCGCGCCTGAAGACGCTCGTCGTCGAGCACGGCCGCCGCGACCCGGTCGACGCCACGCTGGTCACGCTGGCCGGCGACTTCCTCGCGCCGAGCCTGCTGTCGTCGCTCGACGAGGGCCGCGGCATGGTCGACGCGCTCGACGCCCTCGGCGTCACCCACGTGACCTTCGGCAACCACGAGGACGACGTCGACGTCGACGCCCTGCGCGCGAGGATGGCCGAGCTCGACGCCCGGTGGCTCTCGACCAACGTGGCCGGCTTCGACGTCCACCAGCTCGCCTACGACCTCGTGCCGGTGGCGGCGCCGGGCGGCCGCGCCGTGACGGTCGGCCTGCTCGGCGTGGTCGACGCCGACCCCAGCGTCTACCGCCGCCCGCCCTTCGGCGGCGCCCACCTCGAGCCCGCCCGCGACGCCGCGCTCGCCATGGCGCGGCGCCTGGTCGACGAGCTCGGCGCCGGCGTGGTCGTGCCGCTCACGCACCAGCCGTCGGCCGACGACCGCGCTCTCATCGCGTCGCAGAACGCGGCCCAGGCCGACGGCGCGCCGCCGTTTCCCATCGTGCTCGGCGGCCACGATCACACGACGCTGCTCGAGCAGGTCGGCCCGACCTGGCTCGCCAAGGCCGGCTCCGACGCGGTGGCCGCCATCGTCGCCGAGCTCGCCTGGCCCGCCGCCGCGCCCGCCGCCGGCCCCGACCTGCCGCGCGTCGACGTGCGCCTCGAGCCCGTCGCCGGCTACGCCGAGGACGCCGCGCTGCGCGCGCTGGTCGACCGCCACATGCTGGCCGTGCGCGAGCTCCAGGGCGCGGTGCTCTTGCGCATCGCGCCCGATGAGGAGCTGTCGTCGATCGGCGCGCGCGCCTGCCAGACCTCGCTCGGCACCTGCCTCTGCACGAACCTGCGCGACGTCACCGGCGCCGAGCTGTGCCTGCTCAACGGCGGCGGCATCCGCGGCGCGTGCGCGTATCGGCGCGGCTTCACCTACGCCGACCTCGAGAGCGAGCTGCCCTTCGACAACGAGATCGTGGTCGTGCCGCTGCCGGGCGCGGTCATCGCCGCCGCCGTCGCCAGCTCGCGCGCCAAGGCGCCGGCCGAGTCGGGCGGCTTCCTCCAGGTCGACGACCGCGTCGTCGTCGACGCCGAGCACCGCGTCCGCGCCATCGCCGGCGCGCCGCTCGACGAGGCGCGCCTCTACCGCACGGCGCTCATGCGCAACCTCCTGCTCGGCATGGACCACATCGAGCCGCTCATGGCCTGGGCCGCCGCCCACCCGGATCAGGTGCCGCCCGAGACGGCCGGGCGCGAGGTGAAGCTGCTGGTGGTCGAGGCGTTCGGCCTGCGCCTCGCCAAGGAGCTCGGCGGCATCGACCAGCTCGACACGGACCACGACGGCGTGCTGTCGGTGGCCGAGATCGCCGCCGCGATCGCGCGCGACGCGCCCGGCGAGGCCCGCGGTCGCGCCGTCGCCGGCGCCGCCGAGGTTACACCGACGCCGCGCTAGATCTCATACCGCGACCTCGGATGACCGTAGCTCCAGCGGAGGCGCCCGACAGCCGGGGCCCTCATGGAGCGCATGGAGGGGCGTCATCATCTGAATCGTAGCGCGGCCCGCAGCCTGTGGATCGCCTGCATCGCCGCCTGCGGCGCGTGCCAGTCGTACACGGACGAGCCCGCGCCCGCGACGCCCGACGCCGTCCTCCGCGTCGCGGCCCCGAGGTCGGCGCGCCGAGCGGCCAGCCCGCCGCGGCGCTCCGGCCCGCGCGCCCGGTCATCAACCCGCGCCTCCTGCGCCGCTTCCGGCCGGTCGCCTCGGCGGCGCGCCTCGCGTCTCCGGCGCAGCCGCTCATCGACCTCGGCCGCGAGCTGTGGTTCGACGCGCGCCTCTCGCGCGACGGCGACCTCAGCTGCAACAGCTGCCACGCGCTCGACCACTACGGCGTCGACGGCGCGCCGACCTCGACCGGCACCGGCGGTCGCCGCGACCGCCGCAACTCGCCCACCGTCTTCAACGCCGGGCTCCAGTTCGCGCAGTTCTGGGACGGCCGCGCCAAGGACCTCGAGGCGCAGGCGCTCGGCCCGCTCAACGGTCCGGACGAGATGGCCATGACGCCCGCGCGCGTGGCCGCGACGCTCACCGCCATCCCAGGCTATCGCGCGCTCTTCGCGCGCGCCTTCCCCGGTGAGTCGCACCCGCTCGACATGGCGCACGTCGCGCGCGCGCTGGCCGCCTTCGAGAGCGGCATGGTCACGCACGGCCGCTGGGACGACTACCTGGCCGGCCACAGCGACGAGCTCTCCGATGCCGAGATCGACGGCCTGCGCCGCTTCATCGAGGTGGGCTGCATCACCTGCCACACCGGCCCCCAGGTCGGCGCGTCGCTCTTCCAGAAGGCCGGCGTCTTCGAGCCCTGGCCGAACCAGGCCGACCAGGGCCGCTACGAGGTCACCCACGACCCGGTCGACCGCATGTACTTCAAGGTGCCGTCGCTCGAGAACGTCGGCCACACCGCGCCCTACTTCCACGACGGCTCGGCCGACGACCTCGAGACGGCCGTGCGCCTCATGGCGCGCCGCCAGCTCGGCGTGACGCTCGACGACGACGAGGCCACCAGCATCGCGACCTTCCTGCGGGCGCTGTCGGGCGACCTGCCCACGGCCTACATCGAGCGCCCCCAGCTGCCCGCGTCGGCGCCGGCTGCGGTGCGGCGATGACCATCCGCTGGAAGCTGTTCCTCATCATCTCGTGCGCCGTGGCGGCTCCGGTGGCGACGCTCGCCGCCTGGCTGAGCGCGTCACAGCTGGCCACGCTCGACGAGCAGATCACCTCGAAGGCGGTGTCGCTGGCGCGCATCCTGGCCGACGAGATGCAGCCGGCGGTGGCCTTCGACGACGCCCAGACCGCGCGCGAGGCGCTGGCCAGCGCGGCCACCGACACCGACGTCGCCTATGGCGCGCTGTATCGGGCCGACCGCACCACGGTGGCGCACCTCGGCTGGGACGGCGGCGGCGCCCCCGACCTCGCGCGCGTCGGCGTCGATCACCGCGAAGGCCGCGTGCGCGTGGTCGCGCCGGTGGCCTCGCCCGAGGGCCCGCGCGGGACGCTGGTGCTCGACGTGTCGACCGCGGTGGTGGCCGAGGAGCGCGCCGCCATCACGCGCCGCGCCGTGTTCGTGGGCGGTGGCGCGCTCTTGCTCGGCTGCCTCGCCGCCTGGCTGGTCGGCGTGTCGCTCGCGCGTCGCCTCGGCCGCGTCAAGGCCCACGCCGTGCGCGTCGCCGCCGGCGACCTGTCCGAGACGCGCGCCACCGACACCGCGCCCGACGAGATCGGCGACCTCGCGCGCGCCGTGCAGGAGATGGTGCAGGTGGTCGAGCGCAAGGTCACCGAGCGCACGGCCGACCTGGAGGCGAGCCGCGAGCGCTTCCGCGCGCTGGTCGAGGGCACGCGCACCGTGCCCTGGCAGCTCGACGTGGCGACCCAGGAGATCACCTACATCGGCCCGCGCGTCGCCGAGGTGCTGGGCGGCGCGCCGGCCGACTGGCTCGTGCGCCGCCACTGGGACCGCCACATGTCGGTCGAGGACATGGCCCACGTGGACGCCGCGCTCGGCGAGGTGGCCCGCACCGGCGCCGACGCCGAGTACGAGTTCCGCGTGCGTCGCGACGACGGCCGCATGGTGTCGCTGCGCTCGGTCGCCAGCCTGACCGACCACGACGGTCGGCCCACCGTGTTCGGCTTCATGCTCGACATCACGCGCCAGCGCGAGCTCGAGGCGGAGCTCCAGCAGGCGCAGAAGCTCGAGTCGGTCGGCCGCCTGGCGGCCGGCGTGGCGCACGAGATCAACACGCCGGTACAGTTCGTCAGCGACAGCGTGAGCTTCGCGCAGACCGCCTTCGCCGACCTGGCGCCGCTGGTCGCGCGCTATCGCGAGGTCCTGTGCGAGAAGCTCGGCCAAGGCAGCCCCGAGTGCCTCGAGCTGCGCGCGCTCGAGGAGCAGGCCGACCTCGAGTACTCGCTGGAGCAGATCCCGCAGGCGCTCGTGCGCTCGGTCGAGGGGCTCGATCGGGTGGCGCGCATCGTCCGCTCGATGAAGGAGTTCGCGCATCCCGAGGGGCGCGACAAGACCTCGGCCGACCTGAACCGCGCGCTCGAAGCGACGCTCACCATCGCCACCAACGAGTACAAGTACGTGGCCGACGTCGAGACCGACCTCGCGCCGCTGCCGCCCGTGACCTGCCACGTCAGCGAGCTCAACCAGGTCTTCCTGAACATCATCGTGAACGCGGCCCACGCCATCGCCGAGGCCAACGCCGGCACCGACAGCCGCGGCCTCATCCGCGTCGCCTCGCACACCGAGGGCGACGACGTGGTGGTGTCGATCTCCGACACCGGCAACGGCATCCCCGAGGGCATCCGCACGAAGATCTTCGACCCGTTCTTCACGACCAAGGGCGTCGGCCGCGGCACGGGTCAGGGGCTGGCCATTGCGCGCAGCGTGGTGGTCGACAAGCACCACGGCTCGCTGACCTTCGACACCGCCGCCGGCGTCGGCACGACCTTCCACATCCGCGTGCCGTGCATGGGCTGAGGTCGGCCCGCGCGGCGCTCAGCCGGGCAGCTTCACGCCCAGCACGTCGGCCTTCTCGATCGACGGCGGCTCGGCCAGGAGCTCGGCGGCGTTGGCCATGAGCGCGGCGGCGATGGCGCCGTGGAGGTGCTGGTTCCGGTCGTGATCGTTGGCGAAGGCGTCGACGATCCAGAACACCGACGGCGCGGTGCGGAGCGCGAACCAGGCCGGCGTGAAGGCCTCGGCCTGGGCCATGGGGGCGGCGCTGGCCAGGAAGGCGGCGACCGCCTCCTCCTTGCCCGGCTTGGCGACGAGACGGACGACGAGAGCGACGTGGACCATGGGGGACTCCCTGACGACGGTGACTGCGGGTCGACTCTATACCCAAGCCGCGCGTTCGTGCACCATGTTCCGCGGCGCTCACGGCGGCCGGGACGACGGTTCGTCCGACCCGAGGCGGCGCTGAGGAGACCGACGTGGCGACCGTGCAAGTGACCAAGGACAACATCGAGAGCATCGTGCGCGACCAGAAGCTGGTCGTGCTCGACTTCTGGGCCTCGTGGTGCGGTCCGTGCCTCGCCTTCGCGCCGACCTTCGAGCGCGCCTCGGAGGCGCACAAGGACTTCGTCTTCGGCAAGGTCGACACCGACGTCGAGCAGGAGGTCGCCGGCCACTTCGGCATCCAGTCGATCCCGACGCTGGTCATCTTCAAGGAGGGCATCGGCGTCTACCAGGAGGCCGGCGCCATGCCGCCGCGCGCGCTGGAGGAGGTGCTCCAGGCCGCGCGCGACCTCGACATGGACGTCGTGCGCGCCGAGATCGCCAGCGGCAAGGCCGAGAGCGGCGCCGAGCCGTGGGAGCTGCAGGGCGACGACGACGAGTGACGTCGCCTATGCGGCGAGCGCGCTGCCGATGATGTCCTCGACCTGGCTCATGAGGGCCTGGCGCTGGTCGCGCGCGTCGGCGGCGGCGACCTTGGCGTAGGCGCGCGCGCCGGTGTTGCCGGTGGACCTGGTCGCGGTCGGATCGCGGGTCGCGTCGCTGGCCTTGGTCGTCACGCCGTCGTCGCTGTCGCCGTCGGAGTCGGGGCGCGGCGGCGGCGGTCCCTGTGGGCCGCGTGCGCCGTGGGCATGGTGCGGCCGGCTCGGTGGCTCGAGCGCGCTCATGTCGCCGGTCTCGGAGGCGTTGGCGAACTGCTTGGCCAGGTCGCTGATGCGCGTCGCCGCGTCGCCGCTCTGGCTCTTGGCCAGCTCTTCGAGCTTCTTGGCGATGTCGGCCGTGGCCTTCTCGAAGGCGGCCGGGTCCGACTTGGCCAGCTCGCCGAGCTTGGCCATGGCCTTGCCGATGCCGGACACGTCCGACGGTGGCGGCCCTGACGGCGCGCAGTCGGCGCGTGAGGTTCCGTTGGTCGCAGAGGCGCGCGCGGTCGTGGCGGTCTGCTGCACGAGCGAAGTGGAGACGCTGTTGATGTTCATGGCTTTCCTCGGCGCGGGTCGATGCTGCGCCATTCGGACATCGGTCGTTTCGCGCCGCGCCGGCCTTGCGTTTTGTGTTCTGATGGAGCGGTGACGGAGCTGTACGACGTCCCGCGCCTCTACGACCTCATGTGCCCGCTCCTGGCCGAGGGCGACCCGGAGCTCGCCTGGTGGCGCGCGGCCTGCGCCGGGGCCGGCGTCGCCGCGGGCCTGGGCGAGGTGCTCGAGCTCGGCGCCGGCAGCGGTCGCCTGGCCATCGCGCTGGCGCGCGGAGGCCTGCGCGTGACGGCGCTCGACCGCTCGCCGGCGATGCTCGCGCGCGGCCGCGCCAACGCCGCCGGCGTCGAGCGCGCGTGCGACATCCGCTGGGTCGAGGCGGACATGACCGGCTTCACGCTGGACCGTCGCTTCGAGGTCGTGGTGATGGCGTTGAACACGCTCCTCCACCTCCACCACCGAGCCCAGCACGCGGCGCTCTTCGCGGCCATCCATCAGCACCTCCGGCCCGGCGGCCGGCTGGCGCTATCGGTGGTGAGCCCCGACCCGCGGACGCTGGCGCGCGCGCCGAGCCACCGCCTGTCGATGACCGACGGCGCCGCCTTCGACCCGGAGGAGGGCCAGCCGCTGAGCATCGAAGAGACCATCGCCTACGACCACGCCACGCAGTGCACGCGCGGCGCCTTCCGCTTCTCGTACCCCGGCCGCCGCGACTTCCTGGTCGTGCCGGTCGACCTGCGCATGCTCTATCCGGCCGAGCTCGAGGCGCTGCTCCACCACCACGGCTTCGACGTCGTGCGCCGCGACGGCGACTGGGACGGCAGCCCCTTCACGGCCGACTCGCTCGTCCAGAACCTCGTCTGCCGCGCCCGGACTTGACGCTCGCGCGCGCGGCGTCGAGCTCGTGCACGCCGCGACCACCGACCCGACCCAGGTGGCGCAGGCCGCCTGCTCGGCCTCGACGCGCCTCATCTCCGGCGGCGCCTGCGCGGGCGGCACCGAGACCGCCGGCGCGCTGTGCGGCGTGTGCCGGGCGCCGACCTTGTGGTACACCGCCGCTCGTGTGCCGCGGGGAGCCATGTCGACGGAGCTGACGATCGCCATCTGCACGGCGGATCGTCCCGAGCTGTGCGCCGACCTCCTGGACGCGCTGCGCGCCGCGCCCGCCGCCGCATGGTCGCGCGAGGTCGTGGTCGTCGACAACGGCCGTGAGCGCTCGGCCGACGCCGTCGTCGCCGTCCGCGCCGCCTGCCCCGAGTTGCCGGTGCGCCGCGTGGCGGGCCCGCCGCGCAACATCGCCAGCGCCCGCAACGTCGCGCTGGCCGAGGCCCGCGGCGAGCTCGTGCTGTGGCTCGACGACGACCAGCTCGTCGGCCCGGGCTTCTTCGCCGACCTCGAGCGCGCCTGGCGCGCGCGCCCCGCGTGGTCGGCCGGCCTCCGCCTGGCGGTGACGCCGGTGATCGACGGCCCCGCCGACCGCGCCATGCGCGCCTTCTTCACGCCGCGCCTCGGCCAGGAGGGCGCGCGCGTCCGCCGCGCCATGTTCTCGACCAACGGCTTCCTCGTGCGCCGCGCCGCGCTCGCCGGCTGCGCCGGCCCGACCCCCGACGGCCCGTTCGATCCCTGGTTCGGCACGCGCGGCGCCGAGGACACCGACGTCTTCCTGCGCGCCGAGGCGGCCGGCCTGCGCTTCTCGTGCACGCGCCTCGCGACCGCCTCCGAGCGCATCCTGCCCGAGCGCGCGCGCGCCACCTACATGTTGCGCCGCGCCTTTCGCATCGGCTTCACCGACACCGTCATCGACATGCGCCGCCTGTCGCGCGCGCGCGTCGTGGTCGACGTCATCGCCCACCTCGGCGCCGACTGCGTCGCGCTGCCGTGCGCGCTGGCGAGCCACGACCAGCGCGTCGCGCGCGGCCTCAGCCTGTCGCGCGCCGCCGGCAAGCTGTGGGCCCTGGCCGGCCGGGACTACCAGCACTACCGATGACGCCGACCCCACGCCCCGATCCCGCCGCACCCGGCGCGCTCGACGCCGCCGCCCCCGCGGGCCACGACGCCGACGAGCTCGTCATCGAGCCGGGCGCCCACCTCCGCCGCTACTGGACCGACGTGTGGCGCGCGCGCGGCCTGCTCTACTACCTGGCCTGGCGCGACGTGCGCGTGCGCTACAAGCAGACCGCGCTCGGCCTGGCCTGGGGCGTGCTCCGGCCGCTCCTGTCGATGGTCGTCTTCACCTTCATCTTCGGGCGCCTGGCCAAGCTGCCGACGACCGGCGACAACGGCTACCACGTCATGGTCTTCGCCGGGCTCCTGCCCTGGCAGCTGTTCGCGACCGGCGTCCTCCACGGCAGCGCGTCGCTCACCGGCAACGTGGCGCTGGTGACCAAGGTCTACTTCCCGCGCATCGTCTTGCCCGCCTCGTCGCAGGCGGTGGCCATCGTCGACTTCATCGTGGCGCTGGGCATCCTCTTCATCCTGATGCTGGCCGACGGGCACCTCCCGACCTGGCGCATCGTGTTCGTGCCGCTGTTCCTGCTGATGGCCATCCTGCCCGCGCTCGGACTGGCGCTGTGGCTCTCGGCGCTGAACGTCTGGTACCGCGACTTCGCCTACCTCGTGCCGTTCGGGCTGCAGCTCGGCTTCTTCCTGTCGCCGGTCGGCTTCGCGGCCGCGACCATTCCCGAGGGCGTGCGCGTCATCTACGGGCTGAACCCGATGGTGGGCGTCATCGACGCCTTCCGCTGGGCGGTGCTCGACTCGCCGCCGCCGCTCGACCTGCGCGTCGTCGGCCTGTCGTTCGCGGTGTCGGTCCTCCTGTTCGTGCTCGGCCTGCGCTACTTCCGGCGCACCGAGGCGAGCTTCGCGGATCGGATCTGAGCGCCCATGAATCCACCGACGCCGACGCCGATCATCCGCATCGAGGGGGTCTTCAAGCGCTACACCATCCAGCGCGCGCGGGCCTACATGAGCGAGACGCTCGTGGGCGCGGTGATGGGCCCGCTGCGCCGCCTCACCGGCCGCAGCCAGAAGCTCGCCGACGAGGAGATGTGGGCGCTCCGCGACGTGTCGTTCGACGTGGCACACGGCGAGGTGCTGGCGCTGGTCGGTCGGAACGGCGCCGGCAAGTCGACGCTGCTCAAGCTGCTCTCGCGCATCAGCGAGCCGACGCGCGGGCGCATCCGCGTGCGCGGCCGCATCACGTCCCTGCTCGAGGTCGGCACCGGCTTCCACCCCGAGCTCACCGGCCGCGAGAACGTGTTCCTGAACGGCGCCATCCTCGGCATGCGCACGGCCGAGATCCGCGCGCGCTTCGACGAGATCGTCGGCTTCTCCGGCGTCGAGCGCTTCCTCGACGTGCCCGTGAAGCGCTACTCGTCGGGCATGTACGTGCGGCTCGCGTTCGCCATCGCCGCGCACCTCGAGCACGAGATCATGATCGTCGACGAGGTGCTGTCGGTGGGCGACGCGGCGTTTCGCGAGCAGTGCCTGGCGCGCATCGAGCGCGCCGTGCGCGAAGAGGGCCGCACCGTGCTGTTCGTGTCGCACGACCTCGGCCAGGTGCGCCGCGTGGCGCGCCGCGCGGTGCTGCTCGAGGCCGGGACGGTGCAGGCCATCGGCACGCCCGAGGACATCGCCGGCCTCTACCTGGCGCGGCTGGCGCAGGTCGCGCCGCGCGTCACGACCGGCGGCGCGCTCATCGAGGAGATCGCCCTCGAGACCGGCGCCGGCGCCCCCTACGAGTCGGTGGTGAGCGGCGGCCCCTGCACCTGGCGCGTGGCGCTCGGCGTCACGCCGCCCGACGCCACGCTCGAGCTCGAGCTCGCGACGCCGTGGGGCACGCGGCTGGCCACGCTCGGCACCAAGGTCGGCGGCGCGCGCGAGGCGCGTCTCGCGCTGGACGCGCTGCCGCTGGCGCCGGGCAGCTACAAGGTCGGCGCCGTGCTGCGCGTCGACGGCCGCGAGCTCGAGCGCCTGCCGGGCGGCTTGCAGCTTCTGGTGCTGCCGGCCGCGCTCGACGCGCCGGTGGTCTTCGGCGACGGTCCGCTGGCGCTCACGGCGCGCTGGAAGCTGTGAGGCCACCGCGCGCGAGGCGCGTCAGCTGAAGACCTCGGCCAGCGACGGGCGGCGCCGGATGGCATCCTGGAGGCTCCTCAGGAGCCCGATGTAGAGCACCAGCCCGACGATGGCTACGCCGGCCAGCGCCAGCAGCAGCAGCGCCTGGGCACCGGCGAAGGCGACCGCGGACAGCGTCACCCACACCGCGCCGAGGTTGGCGATGACCCACAGCACGAGCACGGTGATGGCGCGACCGGCGATGTCGGGCTCGATGAGGTGGATGGCGAGGGTCCGGCACGACGTGAGGAAGGCGATGGTCTGGACCAGGCTCGCCGCGAAGAGCGCGATGGCCGCGGCGATGAAGTAGGGCTGGATGTGGCGGGCCCACGGGCCGCGGCCCATGGCGACGGCGACCACGGCGGCGAGTCCGATCGAGGCGGCCAGGACCACCCAGGCCGCCGCGGCCGCGACGCCGGCCGCGCCCTGTCCGCCGGTCTCGGCCGGGATGGCGCGCCAGCGCACGAGCGCCACGGCCGCCATGGCCGCGATGGCGACGCTCGCGATGATCTGGATGAGCGGCATGACGCCGCTCGAGGGCAGCACCTTGAAGAGGATGCTCACGATGATGTTCAGGATCATCGACAGGCGCAGGAGGTCGAGGCCTTCACTGGCTCGACGCCAAGGGTCTACCGCGCCGGGGTGGGTCGAATCATCGTTGGGCATGGTCCGAGACTAGCCCACGTCGGGGTCGCTCGCCAGGTCACGCGGGTCGGCGCGCGCCCCCTTTTCGACTGCGCGTCGTCGCGCGTCTCACCGGTATGAAGACCTCGCCGCTCCGCACCCGCCTCTTCAGCCTGTGCCTCCCGCTCTTCCTGGCCGACGCCGCCCCCTGCGGCGGCGCCGGCCGTCGACCCTCGCCGCCCCCGCCCGCCGAGTCGGCGCCCGCGCCGGCAGCCCCCGACGCCGCGCCCTGAATCGCTCGGTCGACAACGGCAGGTCGCGCGCGGACCCGTCGATTCGTCGACGTCCTTCAGTCGAAGGCGGCGGCCTCGGAGGGGCGCTCGCGGATGGCCTCCATCAAGCCCGAGACGAGCATCAGGAACATCACGCCGGCGTAGAACGCGAGTAGGCCGCCCACCACCAGTCCGGCTTCGACGCCCGAGGCATCGTCGGCCGCGACCCGCGCCGTCCCGCGTCCGAACACGCCCACGCCATACGCGACCGCGATGAGCACCACCGCGCCCGACACGACGACGATGCGCAACGCGCGGCGCGCGATGTCGCCGCGGTCGAGGTGCAGCGCCACGGCGCGGCACGAGAACACGAAGGCGAGCCCTTGGATGATGCGGGCCGCGACCGCGACGATGGTCGCTCCGAGCTCCAGCGACGCCATGGCGCCTCGCGCCTCGCGCGCTCCGTACAGGTAGACGGCATCCGCCGCAACGACGGCCAGCGCGGCTGCGAGCCCGCACCACGCGGCGATCGACGCGACGGCGGCGCCCGGTCGTCCGCCGCTGGCGACGGGGATCGAGCGCCAGCGATGGAAGGCGATGGCGAACGCCGCCGCGGCCAGCGCCGTCCAGATGGGCGCGGCGATGGGCAGCGGCGACTTCCGCGTCATGAGGTCCGTCGACCACGCCAGGAAGATCCAGCCCACGACGCTCAGCCGCACGATGTTCAGCGCCTGCACGGCGCGACGCCACGGGCCCGAGAGCTGCTCGGCCATGTCACTGCCCCCAGCGGATGTCGCCCCGGCGCGCCTCGCCCCACGAGCGCGCGGCCGCGACGTGGAGCTCGACGACGGTCTCGGCCAGCGCGCCGAGGCGCCCGCCGAAACCGGAAAGCTTCTTTCGGATCGCCCACGCACCCAGCATGGCTCCGAGCCCGACCGCGACCGCGGCGTAGGCGGGCCGACGCGCGCTGGCGACGGCGGCGACGCCGAGCGCACCGAGCGCGAACGGCGCCACCAGGCGCGCGCGCTTGTGCATGAGCATGCGCCAGTAGAGCGGGTTCTCGCGGCGCGAGCGCAGCCACGGCGCGGCCTCCAGCAGTTGGTGGTTGCCGGCCAGCGTGCGCAGCTTGCGCGCCGACTCGCGCGCCACGTCGGCCTCGACGTCGGTGAGGTGGGCGTCCTGCTCGAGCACTACGCGGCGGCCGGCGCGCGCGACGTGCATGGGGATCCACACGTCGTCGAGCACGAGCCCGTCGGGCGGCGCCACGAACAGCTCCTTGCGGATGGCGTAGAGCGCGCCGGTGGCGCCGACCACCGAGCCGCTCCGCGTCTCCAGCAGGCGCACCCAGGTCTCGTAGCGCCAGTAGGCGCCCGGCCCTCGCGCCGACTCGGTGCGCATGAGGCCGCTGGCGCAGCGAGGCGGATGCGGCGGCCCACCGCGTCGAGCGCGTCGTCGGCCAGCACCTGGCGCACGTCGCAGAAGACCACCAGCGCCACGTCGCCGAGCGCGGCGACGCCGGCGCCGAGGCCCGCCGCCTTGCCGCGCGCCGGCAGGCGTACGACGGTCGCGCCGGCGGCCTCGGCCCGCGCCGCGGTGTCGTCGCGCGAGCCGTCGTCGACCACCACGATGACGTCGGGCGGGCGCGTCTGCGCGCGCAGCTCGGCCACGCGCCGCGCGATGCCGGCCGCCTCGTCGCGCGCCACGCACACGACGCCGACGCGCCCGGCGAAGGCGCCGCGCCGCACCGGCCGCCGCCGACGCAGGGCCAGGGCCAGCGGATAGCCGACCCAGGTGGCACCGAGGAACACCGCCGAGACCCAGAAGACCGCGCGCATATGCGCGGTCATAGGGTCAATTGCAGCGCGTGACCAGCTTGATGGTGTCGAGGTAGGTGCCCTCGAAGGCGCCGCCCGGGGCGTCGACCGAGTCGAAGACGAAGCGCACCTGCACGCTCTGGCCCGCGTAGTTGGTGAGCGGGATCGACAGGTGCTGCCAGCCCTTGCCGGTCGTGCCGTCGGGCAGGACCTTCGACGTCCACAGCGGGAACAGCGCGCCGTCGCGCAGTGCGTAGACCTGGAAGACGTCGTAGTTCTTGGCCGTGCGCGTGTCCTTGTAGAGGTCGACCTCGACCGTGGTCTGGCCGCCCTTGGGAATCGTCAAGGCCCTTGTCGTTGCCGAGCTCTTGACGCGGCTCTCGTGGGCGTAGGTCTGGGTCACCGGATCGCCGCAGTAGAGGCCGAACTCGCCCGAGGTCGAGCGGGTGCGGTCGGCGCGCCAGAAGATGCCGGTCTCGAAGTTGTCGGTCACGTAGATGCCCTGCAGCGACTCCTGATCGAAGTCGGCGATGGCCTTATCGCCCGGCTCGCAGCAGCCCGGGCCGATGGTGCCGCGGAAGCTGCAGGTGCTGTTGTCGCAGCTCTCGGTGGTGCAGGCCTCGCCGTCGTCGCACTCGGCCGCGGTGGTGCAGGCGTCGGGGTTGATGGTGTGGGCGCAGGTCGCGCCGTCGCACACATCGATCGTATGGACGTCGTGGTCGTCGCAGTTCTTGTCGGCCACGCAGCAGTCGGCGGGAGCGCCCTCCTTCAGGCACGGATTGTCCTCGGTCGGGTCCTCGCAGATGCTGGTCACGCCGCAGCCGAAGTCGGTGCAGGCCTCGGCGGTGCAGGCGTCGCCGTCGGCGCAGTCGGAGTCCTCCATGCAGTCGACCGGGATGGGGCAGGTGGACTCGACCTTGAGGTCGTCGAGGTAGATGCCCTCGAAGGCGTTCGACATGCCGTCGAGCGTGTCGAAGCGGATGCGGAGCACGACCTGCTTCCCCTCCAGGCCGGTGAGCGGCACGTCGACGAGCGCGAAGTCCTGGTAGGCCGAGACCGGCAGGTCCTTCTTCGAGAAGAGGCGCCGCGTCTCCTGCGGGTTGCCGTTGCCGCCGAGGATGTCCGCCTCGATCCAGAAGAGGTCGTACTCGGGCGAGGGCTCGATGAGCGCGTAGATGCGCATCGACAGGACGCTGGCCTTGTCCTTCGGCAGCTTCACCGGCGGCAGCTCGACGGCGCCTGCCACCTGCACGCCCTTGTCGTAGCTCCGCGCGGTCGGGTCGCCGAAGTAGAGCGCGTCGGGCGGGCTGGCCGAGCGCGTGCTGTCGACGGACCAGCCGGCCTGGCCGTTCAGCGCCGTGGTGGTGACGTGCTGGCCGGCGTCGTCGAAGGTGTCGGCGAAGAGCGTCGTCGCCTGGCAGCACTCGCCCGACGGCACCGGGATCTGCACGCAGCGGTGCGCGACGCAGCGGTCGGCAGTGCAGCGGTCACCGTCCTCGCAGTTCGCGCTGACGTTGCACTGGTTGGTGACGTCGACCGGGTCCAGCGGCGAGTCGCCGCCGAAGGGATCGTCGATCTGCCTGAGCTTGGTCTGGTGGTCGCTCCCGCACCCGCCTGCCGCCATCGCCAGGACACCGATCGTCCCTGCCGCCACCTGAGCCCAGAATCCTTGCCGCATGACGCACCTCGGCCCGAAGACGGCGCACCGACGCCGCCCCCTGGCCGATATTCACAACGCTTTGCCTCGCGGCCCGATGGGGGTACACAGGGCCGTGGACCGAATCGGTGTGGAGCTGAAGAAGTACTGGGGTTTCGACGAGTTCCGCCCGGGGCAGCGCGCCGTGGTGGACGCGATCGTCAGCGGCCGCCAGGTGCTGGCGGTGATGCCCACCGGGGCCGGTAAGTCCCTGTGCTATCAGCTGCCTGCGCTCCTGCTCGACGGCGTGACGCTGGTCGTGTCGCCGCTGGTCGCGCTCATGAAGGACCAGGTCGACGCGCTGCGCGCGCGCGGCGTGGCGGCGGCGTGCGTGAACTCGTCCATGGACCTCGAGTCGCAGCGCGCCGCGCTGCGGGCGGCGCGGACGGGCGAGCTCAAGCTCCTCTACGTGGCGCCCGAGCGCTTCAAGTTCGAGGGCGCCATGGCCCAGCTGAAGCAGGTGCCCATCGGCTTCATGGCCGTCGACGAAGCGCACTGCATCTCGCAGTGGGGCCACGACTTCCGGCCCGACTACAAGAACATCGGCGAGGCCCACCGCGCGCTGGGCTCGCCGCGCATCGCCGCCTTCACCGCCACCGCCACCGCCCAGGTGCGGAACGACATCGTGACGTCGCTCGGCCTCCGGGACCCGGTCGTCACCGTGGCCGGCTTCCTCAGGCCGAACCTCCACCTCTCGGTCGTGCCGATCGAGAAGATGAAGGACAAGCGCGGCTGGGCCACCAAGATCCTGAAGGCGGCGCTCGGCGACGGCGGCGCCGGCATCGTCTACTGCGCCACGCGCAAGCACTGCGAGGAGGCCGCGGCGCTCCTGCAGAAGGACGGGCTCAAGGTCGTGGTCTACCACGGCGGCCTCGACGACAAGGCGCGGGTGGAGGCGCAGGACCACTACCAGCAGACCGACGGCGTGGTCATGGTCGCGACCAACGCCTTCGGCATGGGCGTCGACAAGGCCGACGTGCGCGCCGTCGTGCACTGGGACTTCCCGGGCAGCGTGGACGCCTACTACCAGGAGGTCGGCCGCGCCGGGCGCGACGGCAAGCGCGCCTGGTGCGTCATGCTCTTCACCTACGCCGACCAGCGCATCCACGAGTTCTTCATCGAGAACGGCGGCGAGAACCTGCCGGCGCCGCTGCGCGCCGCGCGCGCCGAGGCCGAGCGCTCGAAGCTCAAGGCCATCACGCGCTACGCCTACCACGAGGGCTGCCGCCATCAGGCGCTGCTCCGGCACTTCGGCGAGGCCGGCCGGCCCTGCGACCTGCGCGACCCCGACGGCGCGCGCTGCGACCGCTGCGTCGGCAACCTCGGCCTCGAGCGCATCAAGATCGGCCCGAAGACCAGCGCGCGCGAGGTCATGCGCGCCGACGGCGGCAGCCAGGGCGAGGGGGCCGACGTCGACGCGCGCGAGCTCACGCCCGAGGAGGCCATCGTCGTGCAGAAGGCGCTATCGGCGGTCGGGCGCGCGGCCGGGAAGACCGACATCAAGACGCTGGCCAAGGTCCTCTGGGGCTCGAAGACGCGCGAGGTCGTGAAGGACCCGCTCATGGAGAGCAAGAGCTTCGGCATCCTGAAGGGCATGCCCGACGGCACGGTGCGCACGCTGCTGCGCGAGCTGGCGCGCGCCGGCTGCATCCGCGGCGGCAACCACCCGGTGCTCACCGAGAAGGGCCGCGAGGTCATGTGGGGGCGGCAGGCGGTCGAGCTCGGCATGCACCCGTTCGCGTCGGCGCGGCGCGCGGTGAAGCCCAAGGCCACGGCGGGCGAGGGCGCCGCGGACGGCGGCGACGGCGCCGAGGCCGCCGAGGTCGACGTCGAGCGGCTGCGCGCGCTCAAGGAGCGGCGCCTCGAGGTGGCGCGCGAGCGCGGCGTGCCGGCCTTCGTGGTGGCCTCGAACGCGCTGCTCGAGCGCATCGCCGGGCTGCGCAAGGACGCCTCGGTCCACGAGTGGCTCGAGCTCAAGGGCGTCGGCGAGAAGAACATCGAGCTCCTGCGCGACGCGTTCTCGGACGTGTAGACGGGCGCGCGGCGCGGGCCCCGGCGCGCGTTGTCGCGCGTCGCGGGCTGGTGTAGCGTCGCGGCAGCACGGCGGACACGGAGGAGACGTAGATGCGCATGGCGAGCCACAAGATGGGGAACATGGCCTGGCTCATGGCCAGCCTGGCCCTCGCGAGCAGCGGCGTCGTCGGCTGCAAGTCGACCCAGGTCGAGAAGCCCGAGCCCAAGCCCGAGCCGCGGCCCGAGCCGGTCCATCGCGATCCGCCGCCGCCGGTCGACCGCGGCTGGCACGTGAGCCTCGGCGAGATCGGCTGGGAGGTCGTGCCGCCCGAGCCGCCCGACAGGGCCTTCCGCGCCAACGCCAACGGCGTCGTGCGCCACGAGAAGGGCGACTGGCAGGGCTCGCTGCCGTTCTTCAAGGAGGCCGTCGACATCGTCAGCGAGTACGACCTCGCGCGCTACAACCTGGCCTGCGCCTACTCGCGCGTCGGCGACCTCGACGACGCGCTGCAGGAGCTGACCTACGTGCTGGTGCGCGACCTGCCGCGCTTCAAGCGCTACGCGCTCGAGGACCAGGACCTCGGCAACCTGCGCCGCGCGGCCCAGGGCACCGAGCTGAAGTCGCGCATCGACAAGCTCGAGGACGTCTGGGAGCAGGCGATGAAGATCGGCACGCCGACCATCGCCTGGCGCGAGAAGGGCGCCACCGACATCGGCCTCATGCAGGGCGAGCAGGGCCAGCTCCTGCGGCCGGGCGTGTGGCTGCACGAGCAGGAGCGCTTCGTGCCCGCCATGCAGCTGGTCGAGAACGCCTTCTCGGGCATGATCGACGTCGAGCGCCAGCAGGCCATCATCGTCGTCGCCAACCCGACCGTCGACTCGCCGCCGCTGCTCGAGGGCGCCGAGGTCTACGTGGCGCCGCTGGTGCCGGCCGGCGAGGACCCGCGCAAGGCCACCATCACGCAGGACAACCTCGGGACGCTCGAGGTCTATGCGCTCGACAACGGCGTGCGCGTCCGGACCAACACCACCAAGTCGGCGTGGCGCGAGCTGCGCGCCATGGGCCTCGTGCGCGCCGAGGACCAGCACGTGTCGGACCGGCCGGTCGACCGCGTGACGCCCGACGGCTCGCTCATGACCGCGACCATGCCCGACGGCTGGGAGGTCAAGAACCGCACGCTCATCAACGGCGGGCGCGAGATCCAGCTGCAGTCGGGGCACTCGGTGGCCAACTTCCACACCATGCAGATCCAGGATGGCGGCCAGTGGGCGGTCATCGTGTCGGTGCAGCACAAGTGCCTGAAGGACGAGGGTCCGACGCTGCGCCACTGGGTGGACCGCGTCGACCTGAGCGCCGGGCGCGCCGAGGGCCTGTCGCGCGACGACGGCGCGGCGGCGGCGGTGTTCGGGCGCGACGGCGCGCTCTACCTGCAGGTCGGCGAGCGCACCATCCGCTATGCCACGCCGGGCGCGGCCTCGTTCGAGACGCTGCCGCGCGGCGTCCTGCTGATGCCGTTCCTCCACAAGACGACCTGCGATTGAGCGCCATGCGACCCTGGCTCGCTGCGATGCTCAATGTAGGTTGTACAACCCTGGTTGTGCTTCTGGCCGCGTGCGGCGGCAACAAGATCGACACCGGCATGCTCGGCGGCGGGGGTGGCGTCACGCCGCCCGCGCCCGAGACGGTGCCGGCCGCGACCAGCGCCGCGGCCGATGCCGGCGCGGCGGCCGACGTCGCGCCGGACGTGGTCGAGGAGGTCGCGCCCGAGGTGGTCGAGGAGGTCGCGCCGGAGGTGGTCGAAGAGGTGGTGGCCGAGGTCGCTCCCGAGGTGGTCGAGGACGTGCCGCCCGAGACGGTCGAGGAGATCGCCGAGGACGTGCCGCCCGAGACGGTCGAGGAGGTCGTCGCCGACGTACCGCCCGAGGTCGCCGAGGAGGTCGTGCCCGACGGTGTCGTCATGCAGGCCGACGCGCCGGCTCCGGCGGACGCGATGGCCGACAGCGCGCCCGCGCCGGTGGCCGACAGCAGCGTCGCGCCCGACACCAGCGTCGCCATCGTGGCCGACACCAGCGGCCCGCCGCCCGAGCCGCGCACCTTCAACTGCCCGTCGGGCGGCTGCGGTCAGACCTGCGCACCGGGCCAGGCCTGCGAGGGCAACTGCGCGTCGGGCAAGTGCACGCAGACCTGCGGCGCCGGCGGGCAGTGCAAGTTCAACTGCGCCGGCGGCGACTGCCAGCAGCTCTGCGCCGACAACGCCACGTGCGAGTTCAAGTGCGCCAGCGGCCGCTGCCAGCAGAAGTGCACGCCGACCGGCAAGTGCGACTTCCAGTGCCCGGGCGGCAACTGCCTCCAGGCCTGCGGCACGGCGCGCTGCAAGACGACCTGCCCGGGCGGCGGCTGCCAGGAGCAGTGAGCCGCGCCGCGCGCGCGCTCACCGCGCGAGGCGCGCGCGCAGCTTGTCGAGCGCCGCCGGCTCGGTGTCGGTGAGCGCCAGCGCCTGCAGCAGCTCGGCGCGCGCGGCGTCGCTCGAGAGGTCCGGGCCGGGGCCGTCGAAGGCGGCGAGGCGCGCCAGCGCCTGGAGCCGGCGCTCGCTCTCGACCAGGAGCCGGTGCAGCGCGCCGTCGGCGACGACGGGTGCCGCGCCGAGCGTCGGGGTGGGGAAGGTCGCGGCGGCGACGACGCCCTGCGGCGTGGCGCGCCAGAAGGTCACGTCGGTGGCGGTCTGGCTGCGCGCCAGCGGGTCGTCGCGCATGGGCGCGCTGCCGCGCGCGTCGGCCCAGCGCCAGCGCAGCTCGGCGGGCGCGCCGCGGCCGGTGACGGCGCCGTCGACGACCGCGCTGAGCTCGCCGTCGGCGGTCGCGACCAGCGCGGTGGGGTGGCCGTCGTGGAGCGAGGCCTTGATGGCGAGCACGCCGCCGGCCGGGCCGGCGAGGCGCCCCTGGTCGTCGTCGGCCAGCGCCTCGACGCGGTCGATGACCACCGTCGGCTCGGCGCCCGCGGCCGACGACGCGGGCACGAAGAAGAGGGTGCCGCGCGCGAAGCCGCGCTCGCCCGGCTCGCCGGCGGCGAAGCGATCCTCCCAAGCGGCGTAGACGAGCGCGCCGCTCGCGCCGGCGCAGGTCAGCGCCAGGCTCGGCGGCGCGAGCTTCGGCAGCGGGCACGAGCCCTTGCCGGCGCAGCTCGGCTGGGCCGCGAGCGTCAGGGCCTCGTGGCCGGCGATGTAGCGGCCGATGGCGGCCTCGGCCCCGGCGCGGGCGGGCCCGTCGAGGGCGGCGCAGGCGCTGTCGCCGAGCGCGCCGAGGACGGCCGCGGCGGCCTTGCTGGCGCGCTCGTCGGCGTCGATGGTGCGCAGGTCGGGGTCGACGCGGCGCGCCTCGCGCTTGCGCGTGCGGACGAGGCTCGCCACCATCTGGGCCGCGTCGCTCGGGTGCGCGCGCGCGACGAGCGCGGCGGCATCCTCGGCGGCGATGTCGAGGCGCGCCAGCACCTCGGCCAGGTGATCCTGGTCGCCGGCCAGCGCGTCGGCCGCGGCCAGGAGCTCGTCGGCCGCGGCCTGGGCCTCGTCGAAGCGGCGCGCCAGCGTGGCCGACGGGCACTCGCTCCAGTCGGCGGCCGCGTCGATGCAGCGGTAGTAGCGCTCGCCGTCGGCGGCGCCGTTGGGCGTGAGCGCCACCACCAGCACGCTCTCGCTCGACGGCGGCTGCAGCCGGGCCGGCTCCGAGGCGCCGACGCACTGGCCCACCGTCATGTCGCTCGCGCCGCGCAGCGCGCGGAAGGTCATGGTGACGGGCGACGCGCCGCCGTCGGCTTCGTCCTCGCGCAGGACCAGGTCGCGCACGCCGTCGTGGTCGAGGTCGAGCAGCGCTACCACGTCGAGGCTCGCGACCGGGGACCACTCGGTCCACATGCTGGTGGCCGTGCCGCTGAGCTCGGCCAGGCTGCGGATGCTGTCGGCGCCGACCTCGAGGATCCACCAGTAGCCGCGCGTCTCGGGCGGGTCGCTCTCGACCGCGTCGAGCTGGACCTCGGCGATGATGCCGGCCGGATCCATGCAGCCGTAGTGGATGTGCGGCGCGCTGTCGGGGTCGACGGGGCCGCGCAGCGCCTTGGCGATCCAGGCGCCGATGCGCTGGTCGAGGGCCGCGCGCTGCGCCGCGTCGGGGGCCGTGCACGGGCCGAGCGCGAACAGGTCGGCGCCGCGCGAGGCGCGCGCGGCCTGCTCGGTGGCGAGCTCGCCGCGGCGCTTCTCGGCCAGCGCCTTCAGGTCGCGGGCCAGGGCCGGCAGGTCCTCGACCCGGCCCGGAGCCGCGTCGGGGGCGGTCGAGGTCGCGGTCGCGTCGGAGGGCGCGCGCGCGCTGGCGCTGTCGTCGGGCGTGGGCGCGCGGCCGCCGCATGCGGCGCAGGCCAGCGCGAGGCCGGCGAGCACGAGGTACGAGGTGAGGCGGCGCGACGGCATGAGCATCCTCCGGGTCAGTCGTCGCCCTGGCGGGCGCGCTTCAGCGAGTCCTTGAAGAGCTCGCTGGCCAGCTTCTCGAGCGGCAGCCAGCGGCCGCGATCGATGCGGCGCGCCAGCTCGCCCGGCTGCACCTCGAGGCTCGTCACGAGGCGGCCGCCGCGCGAGAAGACGTGCACGCGGTGCTTGGGCCCGGCCACGACCACCGTGTCCTTGCGCTCGTCGCGGTAGAAGTGGCCGTCGGGCGCGCCGAGCGCGTCGGTGATGGCCAGCGCGGTCGGGCGCTCGCGCGACTGGTGGCGCTCTTCGGCGTGGCGCGTGCGGTAGTCGCGCACCTTGAAGACGCGCATGAGGTCGCCGCGCAGGCGCCCGAGCAGCGCGCGCACCTGGGCGTCGACGTCGAGCGTCTCGCCGCGCCGGCCGGCCAGCGCGACGCGGCGGCCGAGCGCGTCGACGCGCTCGCGCGTGGCGCGCACGACCAGGCGGAAGGCCTCGGCCGAGCTGGTCGCGTCGGCGCTGGCGGCGGCCTCGGCGATGGCCTCGGGCGAGAGGCCGATGACGTTCAGGCGCAGGCGCTCGGCGCTCGTGCCGTGGGTGGTGGCGACGATCTGCAGGCTCAGCGCGACGCGCTCGGCGCCCGAGCGCGGGTCGAGGTCCTTCGGCACGAAGCCGAAGGCGACCTGGCCGAGCAGGCGATAGGCGCGGCTGCCGTGGCCGAAGCCGGGCATGAGCCCGTCGACGAGCTCGTCCTGCATCTGCACGACGGCGATGATCTCCGGGCTGTCGGCGTAGAGGCGATCGACGCGCGGCTCCTGGCGGCGGAGGCACAGGTTGGCGAAGCCCACCCACTCGGGGCGGCCGTTGGCGGCGTAGCCGGCGAAGACGTCGGTGGCGTGCGGCGGGCGCGAGTAGGGCGAGTCGGGCTGGTCGGTGTAGAAGCAGTAGACGTGGCCCTCGTGGAAGGCGCTGGCGCCGCGGACGGCCTCGCCGATGCGCTGGCGCAGCGCGGTCACGAGCGCCGCGGCGCGCTCGCCGCTCCGCGCCGGGCCGCCCAGGACGAGGCTCAGCGGCACCATCAGCTCGACCTCGGGCGGGCGGCCGCCGTCCTGCTCGCGGACGATGGCGTGGGCGAGGCGGTCGAGCTCGGCGATGACGCGCAGGGCCGAGGGGCCGTCGCCGGGGCTCGCGACGCCGCGACCGCGAGCCTCGGGCGGGCGCGCGACGTGGCCGCTCGGCGCGCCGTCGCCGTGCGGGGCGGGTGGACCGGGCGGACGCTTGCGGCGACGGCGGCGCTTCTTCTTCGGCGGTTCGGGAGGAGCGTCGCTCACAGCCGGGCGAGCATAGTCGCCCGATGGCCCCGCTCACAAGGGCGGCCGCGCCGTCAGTGGGGGAGACGCGCGCGCACCTTCGCGATCACGGCCGGGTCGGTGTCGGTGAGCAAGAGCGCTTGCACCAGCTCGGCGCGCGCCTCGTCGCTGCTCAGGTCCGCGCTGGCATCGAGCTGGTCGAGCGCGTCGTCGGCGAGCAGGCGCCGCTCGCTCTCGACCAGGAGCCGCACGATCTCGTCCCCGCCCGGCGCGGGCGCCGTGGCGAGCTTCGGCTTCGGGAAGGTCGCGGCCGCGACCACGCCCTGCGGGCTCGCGCGCCAGAACGTCAGCGTGTCGCCGGCCTCGCTGCGCGCCAGCGGGTCGAGGCGCATCGCCGCGCGCGTGCGGGCGGCGCCCCACCACCAGCGCGGGTCGGCGGTCGCGCTGCCCTGGCCCGTGACCGCCCCATCGACGACGGCGCTGAGCTCGCCCTCGAGGCTCGCCACCAGAGCCGTCGCGTGGCCGCCGTGGAGCGACGCCTTCACGACCAGCGGCCCGCCGTCCGGGCCCTCGAGCCCGCCCATGTCGCCTGCCTTCAGCGCCTCGACCCGATCGATGACGGCCGTGACGGCGCCGTCGTGGAACCAGAACAGCGTGCCGCGGCTGAAGCCGAGCTCGGCCTCGGCGGCGCTCGGGAAGCGGTCCTCCCAGGTCGCGTACAGCAGCGCGCCGTCGGCGCCGGCGCAGCTCAGCGTGACGACCGGGGCGGGTCGCTCCTTGGCGCGGCACGAGCCCTTCTCGGCGCACGCGCTCTGGCTGGCCAGCGTGGCCGCCTCGTGGCCGGCGACGAAGCGCGACGGCGGCCGTCGCGGCCTTGGTCGTGGCCGCGTCGAGCTCGCCGCAGGCCGCGTCGCCGAGCGCCGAGCGCAGCGCCCCGGCGGCCTTCACGGCGACGTCGTGGTCGGCGGCATCGACCTCGTCGGGCATCGGCCGCGTCGACTCGAGGTGGCGCTCGCGCGACAGGCGCGCGGCGATCTGCGCCGCCGTGCTCGGGCGCGCCCGCGCCACCAGGGCCTCGCGCTCGGGCGCGGGGACGTCGAGCAGCTCCAGCGTCTCGGCCAGCGCGTCCTGATCGCCGGCCCAGTCGCTGGCGTCGGCGGCCAGCGGCGCGGTCGCAGCCAGGGCCCGATCGAAGCGCTCCGCGCGCGCCGCCGCCGGGCACTCGCTCCAGTCCGCGCCGTCGTCGATGCAGCGATAGTGGCGAGCATCCTGGTCGCTGTTCTCGTCGAGGACCACGACGAGGATGCCGTTTGCCGGGTCGGGCTGGAGACGGGCCGGCGTCACGATGCCGTAGAACTCGCCGACCTCGGCGGTCCCGCTCGCGCGCGCCGTGCGGAAGGACATGTGCATCCCCATCGCGCCGCCCTCCTGCTCGTTCACGCTCATGACCGGATCGCGGCTCCCGTCGTGGTCGAGGTCGACCAGCGCCACGACGTCGAGGCTCGCCTCGGTGGCCCACTCCATCCAGTTGGTCATGGCCATGCCGTGCACCTCGGCGAGGGCGCGGATGGACGACGGTCCGACGGCCAGCACCCACCAGTGGCCGGTGCCGTGGCTGCCGTCCTTCGTGCCGTCCTTCGGATCGGGGCGGTCGATCTGAGCGCGCACGATGACGCCGGCGGGATCCACGCAGCCGTATCGGAGGTCGGGCTGGTCGTCGGGGCCGAGGCGCGCATGCAGCGCCTTGGCGAACCAGGTCGTGACGCGCTTGGCCAGCGCCGCGCTCTGCTCGGCGTCGGGCCGCACGCACGGCCCGAGCGCGAACAGGTTGGCGTCCGGCTCGCGTTCGGGCGCCTGGGCCTCGAGCTCCTTCGCCCGGCGCGCGGCGAGCGCCTCGAGCTCGTGGGCGAGCGTCGCGAGCGCGGCGCTCTCGGCCTCCGCCGCCGCGTCGGGTGCGGCTGCGGCGCTCGCGTCGGGGGCGACCGGAGGCGCCGCGTCGTCGGTCGTCGCCGGGGCGACCGCGTCGGGCGCTGACGACGCCGGCGCCGGAGGGGCGACCGCGGTCGTTGCCGCGGGCCCGGACGTGGCCTTGGGCGCCCCGCAGGCGGTGGCGAGGCACAGGGCGAGGCAGGCGGGCGCGAACTTCGAGCGCATGAACGGCTCCGAGGCGGGCGCGGGCGGCGCGACTGAACGCGCATCGTCACCGATTTCAGCCGCGATGCCCACGCGTGCGCGCCGGGTTTGCGATCGCCCGAGGATGCCCGCATGCTCGGCGCATGTTCGTGTCGGTAAGCGTGCGGCTACCCGATGGCACGGCGATGGAGCTCACCCCCGGTGACCTCGTCGGTCGTTCCGCGCGCGTGGCGCTGCGCATCGAGGACCCGCGCATCTCGGAGGCGCACGCGCTGGTGTCGCTGCGCGGCGACGCGCTGAAGCTGCTGGCGCTGCGCGGGCGGCTGTCGTGCGGCGGCAAGGCGCTGACCGAGGTGGCGCTGGTGCCGGGCGCGCGCGTCCTGCTCGGCGGCTTCTACGCGCTGACGGTGCTCGACGTGCGGCTGCCGAGCGAGGTGCTGGCGCTCGAGCTGCCCGACGAGACCGTCATCGTGGCCGGCGTGCTGGCCTTCCAGGGCGCGGCCGCGTCGCCGCGCTTCAGCGCCGGCTTCGACCCGCAGGCGCCGGCCATCGTGTGGGCCTCGGAGGCGGGCGTGCACGTGCGGCGCGGCGCCGGCGAGGGCGGCCCGGCCGACGCCGTCCTGCGGCCCGGCGACCGCATCGAGCTGCCCGGCGTGAGCGGCCTCGTGCGCCTCGTCGCGACGCGCCTGGCCGAGCGCGACACCACCGCCGCGCCCGGCCGCTTCGACACGCCGCTGCGCATCGTCGTCCACTACGACGCCGTCCACGTCTACCCGGCCGAGGGCCAGGCCGTGAGCTTCGACGGCTTCGGCGCGCGCCTCCTGAGCGAGGTCGCTGCGCTGCCGACGCCGGCCTCGTGGGAGGTCCACGCGCGCCTCCTCTGGCCCGACGAGAGCGACGCGCTGGTGCTGCGCCAGCGCTGGGACCAGACCACCAGCCGCATCCGCAAGCGCCTCCGCGACGGGCGCATCCGGGCCGATCTGCTGCGCAGCAACCGCCAGGGTCTCATCGAGCTCTTCCTCGGGCCGGACGACCGCCTCGAGGATCACTCGTGACGCGTCCCGACTGGGACGAGCCCGCCGCCTCGACCCCGTCGGCGAGCGCTCCGCGAGCGGGCGCGGGGCCCGTCGACGCGGCGGCCGCGGGCGCTCGCGACGGCCGCGACGAGCCCGACGCGGCGGCGCGCTTCAGCGAGTCGGGGCGCCTCGGTGAGGGCTCGGGCGGTCGCATCGTGCGCGCCGTCGACCATCGCCTGGGGCGCGAGGAGGCGCTGAAGATCGTCGACGGCGCGCGCCCCGACCTGGCCGTGGCGAGCGCGCGGCTGCGGCGCGAGGCCGCCATCCTGGCCGCCCTCGAGCACCCCGGCATCGTGCCCATCTACGACCTCGGGCCGCGCCCCGACGGCGGCCTGCAGCTCGCCCTGCGCATCGTGCGCGGCGAGACGCTCGACGAGCTCCTGCGCGCCGACCCGGCGCCGTCGCTGGCGCGCCGCCGCCGCCGCGCCGGCGACGTCCTGCGGGCCGCCGAGGCCATCGCCTACGCGCACTCGAAGGGCGTCATCCACCGCGACCTGAAGCCGGCCAACCTGATGATCGGCGAGTTCGGCGAGATCCAGGTCATCGACTGGGGCCTGGCCGTCGTGCGCGACGACGCCGCGGCGGGCGTCGCCGACGTGAGCCGCGGCCCGCTGGCCGCCGCGATGCGCGACAGCCCCGACCTCACCCACGCGGGCGCCGTCATCGGCACGCCGCGCTACATGAGCCCGGCCGCCGCGCGCGGCGAGCCGCTCGACGCGCGCGCCGACGTGTGGGCGCTGGGTGCCATCCTCTACGAGGTGCTGGTCGGCCGGCCGGCCTTCCCGCAGACCGCGACCGCCGACGTGCTGGCCGCCGTCCGCGACGGGCGCGCGCCGCCGCGCGACGCGCCGGCCATCGCCGCGGTCGCGCCGGCGTTGGTCGGCGTGCTGGCGCGCTCGCTGTGCGACCTCGACGCGCGCTTCGCCGACGCCGGCGCCTTCGCCGCGGCGCTCGGGTCCGCGCTCGCCCCGCCGTCGCACGCGCGCGGCCTGTGGCTCGGCCTGGCCGCCTTCGGCGCGGCCGCGGTCGTGGCCGTGGCGCTGGCCTCGCGCGGCGTGCCCGACGCCCGCCCACGCCGCCCGCGGCGACCGCGGCGCCGGCCGCGCCCGACCTGCGCCTGCGCGTCGCTGGCCCGGGCGCACGCCGTCGAGGCGCAGCGCCTGGTGGCCGACGGCGCCATCGCCGAGGCGCTGGCCGAGGCCGCGCGCTGGCGCTGGCGCCCGACCCCGACGCCTTCGGTGTCCTGGCCGCGACCGCGCGCACGGCGCGCCCGGAGATCCAGACCGCGCGCGCCGTGCCGCGCTGCGAGTCAGGACCTGGCGCCCGACGGTCGCCATTGGCTGTGCCGCCAGAGCGACGCCACGCTGCTCTACCCGAGCGACGGCGACGCGCCGCTGGGCGCGCGCCCGGCCGCGTGCGCGCCGCGCTCTTCACCGACCAGGGCCGCCTCATCGCGCTGGTGGGCGACCCGGTGCGCGGCCCGGGCGTGGGTCCGCCGCCGAAGTCGGCGCCGACGCTGTCGGCTCCATCGTCTATATGGACCTCGCCGGCCACGTCGTCCGCACCACCGCCTACCACGACTGCGACGGCACGCCTGCGTCGGCGCGCGGCGCCGAGCTCGCGTCCATCACCGGCTACCAGTGCGTGGTCGCGCTCGGCCGCGACGGGCCGGTGCGCGTGGTCTTCGACGAGCCCATCCATCGCGCCGCCATCGGCCACGGCGGGCGCGTCGTCGCCCTCGCCGACAGCGGCGAGGTGCTCGAGGCCCGCCTCGATTGGTCCGGCGACGGCGCTCCGCCCGCGCTCGCGCGCTTCGCCGTGACCGACCTCGCGCCGCACATCGCCGAGGTGCAGACGCTGACCCCGCTCGGCGCCGACCGTGTCGCCCTCGGCACGACGCTCGGCGAGGTGCTCGTCGTGACGCGCGCGACGCCCGCCGGCCAGCCCGCGCTCGAGCGCCTGACGCTGCCGCTGGCCGCGCCGGTCGTCGCGCTGTCGGGCGCGCCGTCGGGCGAGCTGGTGGTGGCGCAGTGCGATCGCGGCGGGCCGATGCTACTGCAGTCCTCGCCGCTGCGCGTGCGCGCGCAGCTGCCGGCCGCCGACGCCGGCCTCGCGCTGGCGCCGGACGACGACCACGTGACCTCGCTGGCCGCGCGCCTCGCCCGCTGGAGCGTCGGCCCGTCGCGCCTCGCCGCGCTGTCGGGTCTCGTCGGCCTCGACACCCTCGGCGCCGACGGCCACCACCTCGCCGTCGGCCACGCCGACTGCGCCGCGCCGCGCACCGAATGCGGCACGCTCTCGACCTTCGACCTCGACAGCGGCCTCCGCCTCGCGCGCCGCGACTTCCCGAGCCGGCTCAAGTCGCTCGCGCTCGGCCCCGACGGCGCGCTGGCGGTGGTCGGCCTCGGCCGCGTCCGCCCGGCCCGCCTCGACCTCGACACGCTGGCGCCGCTCGCCTTCGACGACGGCGTGCCGCCCGACGTCCTGTCGCCCGCGCGCCGCGTCGGCGTGACCGCGACCGGCCGCGTGGTGCTCGTGCGCTACTCGACCGGCGTCGAGCTCGCGAGCGCCCTCGACGGCCACCCGCAGCGCATCCTCGGCGAGGCCAGCGACGAGCTCGCGCTGGCCGGCACGCGCGCCGCGGTGCTGCTCCACGACTCGAAGGACCTGGTGCTGCTCGAGACCGAGCCGGCGCCGATCGAGCTCGCGCGCTGCCCCGATCCCGACGCGCTCGGCGTGGGCCTCGGCGCCGACGGCTCCGAGCTCCTGGCCGTCCACGCCGACGCCGTCGTGGCCTGGTCGGCGGCCGACTGCAGCCTCGCGCGCCTCTACGCGCCCGACGCCACGCGCGAAGACGCGACCTCGCGCAGCGGCCCGCTGACGACCGTCCAGGCCAGCGCCGACGGCCGCTTCGTCGCCGCCGGCAGCCGCGCCGGCCGCGTCTTCCTGTGGGGCGCCGACGGCGCGCTGCTGCTGGCGCTCAGCGCGCACGCCGCGCGCGTCGCCGCGCTGGCCTTCGATCCCGCGGCGACCCTGCTCGTGACCGGCGGCTGGGACGGCGCCGTGCGCATCCTCGACCTGTCCATCCCCGGCCTCGACGACGCCGACCGCACCGCGGCCGCCGCGCGCGCGGCCCGCGCCATCGCCGACGGCTACGGCATCGCGGCGCCCTGACCTGAGACCGGTCTGACATCCCTTCCCCTCGGCTCATCGGGCGGTCAATGCTCCGCCCGAGCCGCTCGTCGCACGCGAGCCGAGCTCGCCTCCGGGCCCACCCGGAGTCCGTCACCGACGCCCGCAGCACTGCGAGCGACCCGACGTTAGCGGACGTCGAGCGTCGCGCCTCGCGCATCTCCCGCCGAATGGAGCTGGCCATGAAAGCCATTGTCCTCGCCGTGGTCTCACGCCTCGCGCTGGTCGCGACCGGCGTCCTCGGTGTCGCCGCCGTCTCGTCGGCGAGCCATGCCCAGAGCGTCGTCGTCACCGGCCCCGGGGTGATCGGCATCGGCGGCGACGCCGAGGTCACCGTCACGGTGAACCTGCCGCAGGGCGTCTACAACGACCTGCAGCTCGACTTCCTCTTCCCCGATCCGGCGACCTACCCGGCGACCGGCTTCGAGGCCGACGGCGCGCCCGCCGACTTCACCAAGGGCTGGGTCCCGCCCGCGGTCGCGAGCCGCCGCTACACCCACATCGGCACGCTCGACCTCTCGACCGGCGCCGGCGTCCGCACCTTCAAGATCCGCGTCTACGCGGGCCTCTACTACACCATGACCGGCACGCCCTTCGACTACGTCGGGCACCTCACCGGCACGCTCACCGATCTCGACGGCAACGACCACGCCATCGACACCAGCGGCCACGCCGTGCTGGAGGCCACCGGCAACGCGTCGATCGCCTTCCAGTACAGCAGCTTCCCGAACATCGCCGTCACCGCCCCCGGCGGCGAGCACGGCCTCATCTACACCGTCTACATGCAGGCCGGCAGCCTCGAGCGCATCCTCACCGGCGGCCCGCGCCGCTTCACCTACCAGCTCGGCTCGGCCCTCCACTACGTCCGGCCGAACCCGACCTACACCGTCAACACCACCACCGAGGCCGGCGCGCCGACGCCGTGGACCAGCTCGGGCGGCACCATCTCGCAGATCACGCCGTACTCGGAGCGCATCGAGAGCGCGGTCGACCTCTTCATCCCGTGCAGCGCCATCCCGGTCACCGAGGGCGACTCCGCCTACACCGTGCGCGTGAGCTTCGACGACTCCACCATCACCTGGCCGAACAACGTCGTGCCGGTCCACCAGGAGGCCGACATCACGCTGCCGGTCGCGTTCTCGAACCAGGCCTGCGGCGACGGCGGCGGCGTCTACACCGAGCCGCACTACCTCACCAGCAACGGCCGCGCGGTGTGGTACCGCAACTACCTCTACCCGCCCTTCGGCGTCGACGTCGTCACCGACGCCATGCTGGTCGACGTGCTGCCGCCCGACAGCTCGGGCGCCTACACCTACGTCGGCCCGGTGCCCGAAGACTTCGAGACCTGGGGCTGCAACTTCCCCTCGAACCTCTTCCCGAGCGGCCAGTTCTCGGCCGCCGACTTCCTGGCCGAGCGCGACCAGTACTGCCACCAGCGCGTCGCCGCCGAGTACTTCGTGCAGGACGGCGACACCCACATCGTGTACTACGCCGCGACCTGGGGCGGCGGGCCGAAGGGCATCTACGGCTTCCAGCAGGACACCTACCTCGGCCTCGCCGCCAACTGGGCCGCGAACCACGGCGACGTCGTCGCCAACGAGCTCTACTTCAACGGCGACTGGGGCGGCGGCAGCCACAGCCTCGGCGACCTCGACCCGGCCACCAACAGCACCGCGACGCCGCCGGCGCGCGACATCTGGCAGGCCGACGCGTCGCTGACCGTGACCTGGCCGACCGCCGCCGACCTGTACGCCGGCTTCAGCCAGGTGAGCACGCTCTTCATCGACTCGAACAGCGGGCCGGGCGGCTTCATCGCCAACTACGGCGCCTACGGCACCGGCCTCCTGCCGACCAACCCGACGCTGCAGATCGACGTCCCCGACGGCGTCATCATCGACAGCGCCTACGCCTACAACGTCTACAACTGCGCCGACTACGACGACATCCACATCACCGCGCCGGCCAGCCTCAGCGAGCGCCCGCTGGTGTGGCACTTCGGTGACGCGCAGCACCCGTACAGCGGCTCGTGCACCCCATTCGTGGCGGTGGGCTTCCACCTCGACCACACCTACCCGTTCGTGCACGGCGAGAGCATCTCGTTCGTCAACACCGTCACCGCTCCCGGCGCCATCTCGACCTACCACAACAACATCGCCGCGGTGAGCTTCTACGCCATCGTGGCCGAGGGCATGGACGTCAAGCTCACCTCGAGCTGCTGGGCCGACGGCCCCGACGTGCCGCCGTCCTCGGCCGGCACCGCGCTCTACAAGGTCACCGCCGTGAACCGCGGCCAGCAGGATCTGAGCGCCATCGATTTGACATTCCATATGCCAAATGACGCCACATTCCACGCCGCCAATATCGGCTCGCCGGCGCCGGACAACGGCGTCCTGCAGGTGTCGACCGACGGCGGCTCGAGCTGGCAGACCGCGCCGGGCGCGAACCCCGCGGCCGTCACCGACGTGCGCCTCCACGGCTTCGCCATCCCCGGCCTCGGCATCAGCGCGCCGCGCCCATTCTTCTACGTCGCGGTCGACCCGACCGGCACCAGCGGCAGCATCAGCGCGCAGGCGGTCATGAAGACCTTCGAGCTGGGCGAGACGCCGGTGAAGACCACCACCTTCGAGGTCGGCCAGTGCCCGGCCACGCTCGCGGTCGACAAGTTCTTCGACGCCGACCGGAGCGGCACCAAGAACGGCGAGCCGGCGCTCGGCGCGGGCTTCGGCTTCGCGCTCCAGCAGAACGGCGCGACCGTCGCCTCGGCCACCACCGACGCCCTCGGCCACGCCGCCTTCGCCGACCTCGCGCCGGGCACCTACACGCTCGTCGAGACGGCGATGCCGTCCATCCAGGGGACGTGGGTGACCCCGTCGCCGAAGACGGTCGTCGTCGGCAACGCCGGCGCCGTGAGCGTCGACTTCGGCAACGCCTGCACCTGCCCCGAGAGCGGCGACCCGTGCAACCAGAACGTGTGCCAGCCCGACGGCAGCTGCGTCGCCACCGCCACCGCCTGCGACCACACGCTCACGACGCACGTCTTCTTCGCCCCGGGCGGCGCGCCGCTCGGCGGCTGGCAGGTGGCCGTCCACGCCGGCGGCAACGCCGGCGGGCCGACCGTCGCGACCGGCGTCACCGACGGCAACGGCGGCTTCGGCGCCTCGCTGCCGGCCGGCCTCTACACCATCGTCGTCACCGACCCGGGCGGCTTCTCGCCGGCCCTCACCTGGACCTCGACCACCGGCGGCAACCAGCAGACGGTGACGCTCGGCGCCTCGCCGCTGACGGTCGACTTCGGCGAGAGCTGCGGCTGCGACGACGGCGACGCGTGCACCCTCGACAGCTGCGCCGCGCCCGGCGTGTGCAGCGCCAGCCCCGACCCGGCGGCGCCGCCGTCGTGCGTCGGCTGCGGCAACGGCGATCCGGCCTGCCAGAACGGCGGCTGGGCGTTCTACGTCGCCGTCAACGGGCCCAACGGCGCCTCGGGCGTCGTCAAGTGCACCATCCAGAGTGGCGGATCGCCGAATTGCGATACTGCCAAAATCCTCAATACGGTCTGCGAGTAAGGCGGAGGAACCGACATGCGCGACTTCATGAACCTCCCGACGTCCCTGACGCTCCTCCTCCTCGCGACCGCGTCCGCGGCCGGCCCCGGCTGCGGCTCCGAGCAGGCGAAGGATCCCGACGCCCGCCTCCAGGTGAGCGTGGCGCCGCTGCGCCTCGAAGGCATCCGCGAGGCGACCTATCGCATCACCGTGCGAAACTCGGATCCGGCGCCGAACAATATCGTGTGGCAGGAGGAGTCACTCTCGTCGACGCAATATGGCGACGGCAAGGGCGCTCTCACCTACGTCGGCACCTGCGACGCGAGCAAGAACCCGCACCGCGTCGAGCTCGAGCTGCTGTCGCTCTCCGACGCGTCGCATGTGCTGACGTCGCCTGGTGATTTCGCCAACCCGGCGCCGGCCGGATCGCCGCTCGCGCTGAGCGTCGTCTGCAAGGCCAACGCCGACTCGCCGGTGACCTTCGACCTGACGCTGGTGCGCGCCGCCAACCAGGGTTTCTTCGATATCGCCGTCAATTTCAGCGACATCTTCTGCTCGGCCAAGCTCGACTGCAGCTCGGCTCTGCTCTTCGACGGCGACACGCGCGCGCCGACCGCCATCGTCGGCTTCGCCTGCACGGCCGGGCAGGGCGACAGCACCTTCATGTACCTGTCGGACCTGACGCTCACCTGCCAGAACGCCGACGGCTCGGGCAAGTCGGTGACGACGCTGCCGCTGCACGGCATCGCCGACGGCCAGCAGGGCCCGAAGGGCGAGGCCGTCTACCAGTGGGCGCAGTACTCGACCGAGGAGTTCGTCGACCAGACGGCCTTCGACAAGTGCGGTTGGAACTTCGCCGTCGGCCTCGACACCGCGGCGCTGGCCGGCAAGAAGTGCACGCTGTCGGCCGTCGGCACCGCCGCCGACCACGCGCTGGCCGGGCCGGCCGTGCCCCACGACGGCGCCTATCCCATCATCACCTGGAGCGCCGACGTGCTGACGACCACCGGCGCGCTGTGCAGCAACAACGCGCTGAACGCCATCGGCAGCGGCGTGCAGACGAGCTACGTCACGCCCGCGACCGACCTCGCCAGCCTGCCGAAGCTCACCAGCGAGCACGTGTGCGGCGAGCAGAAGGCGGTCGCCTGCGGCACCAACACGCCGGTCGGCGGCGTCACCGTCCGCCCCGACGGCCAGTCGTTCACGGTCGACGTGTCCAACGCCACTTCGCCGAGCTCGACCACCTTCACGCTGCCGGCCGGCTGGGTCACCGGCGATGCGTGCTGCCAGGCCGACTGCTGCGGCACGCCCTGAGCGCCACGAAGCCGCGGCTCGACGCGGCCCCTGAATCGCGCTACCGGGCGCGATGGCCGACGCGATCCCGACGCCCGTGACCTTCGCCGATGTCGAGCTGACCCCCACGCTGCGCGAGGCCATCGCCGACCTCGGCTTCACGCGCCTCACGCCCATCCAGGCGTCCGCGCTGCCGCCGCTGCTCGCCGGCCGCGACCTCATCGGCCAGGCGCCGACGGGCAGCGGCAAGACGGTGGCGTTCGCGCTGCCGCTCATCGCCAAAGTGGTGCTCGGCGAGCGGCGGCCGCAGGCGCTGGTGCTGTGCCCGACGCGCGAGCTGGCGACGCAGGTGATGGCCGACCTGCGCGCGGTGGGCAAGCGCTCGCCCGGGCTGCGCGTGGTGTCGCTGGTGGGCGGCATGCCCGGCGGGCCGCAGTCGGCGGCGCTCGAGGAGGGCGCGCACGTCGTCGTCGGCACGCCCGGGAGGACGCTCGACCACCTCCAGCGCGGCAAGCTCGACCTCGCGGCGGTGACCACGCTGGTGCTCGACGAGGCCGACCGCATGCTCGAGATGGGCTTCGCCGACGAGGTCTCGGCCATCCTCGCGCGCGTTCCCGCGGCGCGGCAGTCGATCCTCTTCTCGGCGACGTTCCCCGATGGGCTGGCCGAGCTCACCAGCGCATGGTTGAAGGACCCGGCGCGCGTGACGGTGGCGCCGCACGGCCGCGACCTCGACGCCTGCGCCGCGGTGGTCGAGGACGACGCGCGCGACGCGGCGCTCGACCGCCTGCTGCGCGCGCTGCAGCCGGCCTCGGTGCTGGTCTTCCGCAACCTGAAGCGCACCGTCGCCGAGACGGCGGACGCGCTCCGGGCCGCCGGCTTCGCCGCCGACGCGCTGCACGGCGACCTCGAGCAGCGCGCCCGCGACGCGGTCATGGCGCGCTTCCGGAACGGCTCGGTGCGCGTGCTGGTGGCGACCGACGTCGCCGCGCGCGGCCTCGACGTGGCCGGCCTCGACCTGGTCGTGAACGTCGACCTGCCGGCGCACGCCGAGGACTACGTGCACCGCGTCGGCCGCACCGGCCGCGCCGGTCGGCCCGGCGTGGCGTGGACCTTCGTGTCGCAGAAGCAGGTCTCGCGGCTCGCCGCCATCGCCGACCTCGACCACGTGAGCCGCCTCCCCGACCTGCCGGCCGGCGCGGCGGCGGGCCCGCTGGCCGCGACCATGACGACCTTCTGGCTCGGCGCCGGCCGCGGGGACAAGCTGCGCCCGGGCGACCTGCTCGGCGCCCTCACCGGCACCATCGGCATCGCCGGCGCGGACGTCGGCAAGATCGAGATCCACGATCGTTGGGCCTTCGTCGCGGTCGCCGCGAGCGCCGCCCAGGCGGTCGCCGAGGGCCTCGCCAAGCACACGGTCAAGGGCCTGCGCCTGCGCTTCGAGCAGCTCGGCTAGGCCTCGGGCGCGTGGACAGGCCCGACCGCCGCCGTCTAGATTGACGGCCGATACACGGCGGAGCGCATGACACACATCCGAAGGCTGTTGGTTCCGTGCCTGGTGTTGCTGGGCGCGTGCGGCGAAGACGACCAGACCAAGTTCACCGTCACCGGCGACACGTCCGCGCCTACCGACACGGCCGCGCCGGTCGACACGGTCGCGCCCGCCGACACGGTCGCGCCGGCCGACACCGTCGCGCCGGTCGAGGACTCGGTCGCCGACAGCGAGGCCGAGGTCGCGGTCGACAGCGTCGCCATCGAGACGGTCGAGGACGTCGCGGACGTCGCGGAGGAGGTCGCCGGACCGGCCTGCCGCAACGACGCGCTCGCGCCGCAGGCGGCGGGGCTCTGGTATGCCGACCCGACCGCGTTCACGGCCGCGGTCGGCGACACGACGCTGCTCGACTTCGAGCACCGCGGCGACGGCGTGACCCCGGTGACGCCGGGCATGGCGGTCCCGGCCGACGAGTACGTCGCCTGCTGCGGCGTGCGCCTCACCTTGGAAGGCGCCGACGCGGACCAGCAGCTCATCTGGGCGGGCAACGCGGTGAACGGCTTCACCCTCCGCGCGCAGTGCGCCAACCCCGATCTGTGCTTCAGCACCTTCGGCATCCGCGTCGAGCTGGTGGCGCCCGTCGGCGCCATCTCGGCCATCTACGCGGGCAACATCCGAGCGTCCGTGTACGACCCCGACGGCGGCCTGGTCTCGACCTACACCCTCGACGGCTCGGGCGAGAGCTTCGCGGGCTACGCCTCCGACGTCCCTCTCGGCGTCGCGACCTTCATCGACGCGGGCGGCGAGGCGCTCGAAGAGCTGCGGCTCCGGCCCTGCGACTGACC
The DNA here is from genome assembly GCA_046351155.1 of Myxococcota bacterium. Classification (GTDB taxonomy): domain Bacteria; phylum Myxococcota_A; class UBA9042; order PHBI01; family PHBI01; genus JAXLYZ01. Next base: position 66,629 of record JAXLYZ010000008.1, on the reverse strand, counting down.
GTCGCGCGCCGCGTCACGGCCAGCGCAGCGCGATCTTGGCGATGAAGCTGTGGTGCTGGGCCTGGCCGGTGTCGTCGTCGAGGCGCAGCTCCCACACCGCGAAGAGGTCGTCGCCCGGGGCGAAGGTCCAGCGCAGCCGCGTCTGCAGGGACACCGTGTGCTCGAGGCCGCTCCAGCCGGCGAAGGCCGACAGCTCGAGGTCGGTGGTGAGGCCGGACGACAGGCGCAGGTTCAAGTTGGGCGCGGCGAAGTCGCCGCTCGGCAGCGACACGAAGACGTCGGAGGCGTCGAGCACGGCGCGGAGCCAGGTGCCGGGCTTGGCCACCAGCGTGCCGCTCAGCGCCAGCGCGCGGCCGCCGAAGTACTGGCGGTAGACGACCGACCCCTCGAGCGACACCACCTCGGTCGACGGCGTGCCGGCCGCGACCTCGATGCGATCGTTGTCGTGGACGCCGGCCGCGATGGTGTGGTCGCCGCCGACGGTGAAGCTCTCGACCGTGAGCTGGCCGAGGCGCCCGTAGACGCCGGCCCACGTGCCCGAGTCCCACTCGAGCTCGGCGCCGAGGGAGGTCTCCCAGTCGAGGCGATCCGCGCCGGGCGCCGACAGCACGAGCTCGTCGACGGTCTGCAGCGTCAGCGTCTTCAGGCCACCGCCGAGGCGCGGCACCACCGACACGTCGGCGTAGATGTCGTGGATGCCGGTGCGCTCGAAGTAGCCCAGCGCCGAGCGCATCGACGGCCCGAAGTAGGCGTAGCCGACGCGCGGCCGCACCAGCTCGCCGCGCCAGCTGGCGTCGATGTGCGCCGCGCCGTCGACCACGTCGGCGCGCCCCGGCGCCCCGTCGATGCTGGTCGCGACGAAGGTCTTCACGAGCAGCGGCGAGTCGTGCGGGCTCAGCCGTCCGTCGAAGCCGACGTTCAGGTTGTGCAGGTCGGCGTCCTCGAGCGACTGGCGCAAGGTCGACATCATGCCGACCGAGGAGCCGCTGCTGAAGCTCTGCTGCAGGCGCACCACCGAGTCGAGGCGCCACGGCACGTCGTGGGCCGGGCGCGTCAGCACCGACAGCGCGCCCAGGCGGAAGCCGCCGGCGCTCCGGCCGCCGAGCTTGAGGCCGGCCAGGATGGGCAGCTCGGTGGCCTCGTCGGGGGCCACGAGGCCGATGGTGCGCGAGTGGAAGAGCGAGGCCCAGCCCTCCTCGCCGAAGGCGAAGAGGTCGCCGTCCTTCAGGAAGAAGTCGCGCTTCTCGGGCAGGAAGAGGTCGAAGCGATCGAGGTTGCTCTGGACGTCGTCGACCTCGACCTGGGCGAAGTCGGTGTTGAGCGTCAGCGTCGCGTCGAAGCCATTGCCGAGGTCGGCCTCGACGTCGAGGCCGGCGTTGCCGATGGGCTCGAGCGCGCCCGCGCTCGGGTCGTCGTAGCCGGCCAGCGCCCACGGCAGCAGCGCCCAGGACTTGCGCGCCGCGCTCGGGGCGACGCCGTGGAGCAGCTCGGGCAGGCCCGCCAGCGCGCCGTACTGGCTGGCCGCGATGGCCTCGTGCGGCGGCGCGATGAGGGCCCAGTCGTAGGTCGCGTGGAGCCGCGACACGTCGCGGCTGACATCGAAGCCGCTCACGACCGGCGGCGAGCTCGGGTCGATGCCGAGCGTCGTCCACGGGATGCGCAGCTCGGCGGTCCAGCCGTCGGCGGTCGTGACGGCCGCGCCGTCCCACACGAGGTCGACCTCGATCTGCCAGGTGCCGTCGTTCACGCCGCGGTAGTCGATGCGCCCGCCGGCGGCGTTGAGCGCGAAGCCGTAGGTGGTGCGGCGATCGCGCAAGGGGTCGATCTTGACGCTCACGGCGTCGTCGTCGAAGAGCGCCGTCGAGTCGCGCTGCAGCGTGCGCGCGCGGATGGCGCCGGGCTGCGAGTCGTGGCAGGTGACCGCCACGTAGAGCGCAGCGCCGTCGGCCAGCAGGCGGAAGCTGGTGCGCTCGGCCGGCGCGCCGCGCAAGGTCGGCGAGCGCTCGACGAAGTCCTCGCTGGTCGGCGCGGCGGCCCACACCGCCTCGTCGAGGCGGCCGTCGATGACCGGCGGCGCGGCCGTCAGCGCCGCGCGCGCGACCTTGGCGCCGCCCTCCTCGGCGCGCGCCGCGCCGCGCCCCACGACGAGCGCCACGGCCGCGACCAGCGCGCGCACGAACGGATGATGCAAGCTCGAGGCTCCTTGCCCGGACGGGGGGCGGTACAGCTCACGGGACACGGGCAGCGCGCATCATCCCACAGAACCTCCGGCCCTCCCATGCCCGGCCCGCGTTCGCCGCACTTGAGCCGAAACCGGTTCCGCAGCACCATCGGCCCATGGCGACCACACTCCTCGAGACCGGATACCGCGCGCACAAGACCGGTATCGCGGTCGTGACCGGCGTCTTCATGCGGCTCTTCCACCAGCTGCTGCGGCCGAACCCGATGTCGCTCGAGAGCCCGCCGGCCGGCTCGCTCGACGCGCTGCGTCGCCGCTTCGAGGCGCTGCTCGACCAGGACCTCCGGAACGCCCGCGCCGGCGACTACCCGCAGGCCCTGCTCTTCCGCACCGGGCTCCGCGACGCGCTGCGCGCGCTGCCGCGCGGCGTCTGGGAGATCCCGCGCGTGCTCGCGCGCGCGCGCCGGAAGAAGTTCGACGACCTGCCCGCCATGCCGCACGCCGAGCGCTTCCCGAACTACTACAAGCGCACCTTCCACTGGCAGAGCGACGGCTGGTTCTCGAGCCACTCGGCGGCCATGTACGACCCGGGCGTCGACCTCCTCTTCGGCGGCATGGCCGACGTCATGCGCCGCATGGTGGTGCCCGACCTGCGCGCCCACCTCGCGCGCGCCGTGCCGGCCGGCGAGACCCCGCGCGTGCTCGACGTCGCCTGCGGCACCGGCCGCTTCCTGGGCCAGCTCCACGCGGCACTGCCCGACGCGCGCCTCTACGGGCTCGACCTGTCGGCGCCCTACCTCAAGCACGCGCAGGCCCACCTCGCGCACGTGCCCGAGCTGTCGCTGGTGGCCGAGAACGCCGAGGCCATGCCGTTCGCCGACCAGACCTTCGACGCCGTGACGTCGATCTTCCTCTTCCACGAGCTGCCCTCGGACGCGCGCCGCGCCGTCATGCGCGAGGCGCTGCGCGTGGTGAAGCCGGGCGGTCTCTTCGCCATCGTCGACTCGGCCCAGGCCGACGACGCGGCCGAAATCCGATGGTATCTCGAGCAGTTCCCTGTGCTCTACCACGAGCCCTACTTCAAGGGCTACCTCATCGACCCGCTGCCCGACGCCCTCCGAGAGGTGGGCTTCGAGGTCCTCGACTCGCGCCCTGCCTTCGTGTCGCGCGTGGTCATCGCGCGGCGGCCGCTCGAGGCGGCGCCGGCGTCGAGCCCGGTGCCGACGCCATGACCGGACGCGTCTCCACCCCGACCGTCATCATCGGCGCCGGTCCGTCCGGGCTCGCGGTCGCGGCCTGCCTGAAGAAGCGCGGCCTCGGCTACACCTTGCTCGACGCCGCCGATCGCGTCGGCGACGCCTGGCATCGCCACTACGAGCGCCTCCACCTCCACACCGCGCGCGCGCTGTCGTCGCTGCCGCACCTGCCGATGCCGGCGAGCTGGCCGACCTACCCGTCGCGCGCGCAGGTGGCGAGCTACCTCCAGACCTACAGCGACGCGCTCGGGCTCGAGCCGCGCCTCGGCGTGCGCGTGGCGCGCGCCGAGCGCCAGGCCGGCGCCTGGCTCGTCGACTGCGTCGGCGGGCCCGACTACCGCGCCGACAGCCTGGTGGTGGCGACCGGCTACAACGCCGTGCCGAGCCTCGCCAGCTGGCCCGGCCTCGACACCTTCCCGGGCGAGGTGCTGCACTCGTCGCGCTACAAGAACGGAAAGCACCTTTCAGGTCAGCGCGTGCTGGTCATCGGCTCGGGGAACTCGGGCGCCGAGATCGCCATCGACCTGTGGGAGCACGGCGCGCAGCCGGCCATGTCGATTCGCGGGCCGGTGCACGTGGTGCCGCGCGACCTCCTCGGCGTGCCGGCGCAGCGCGTGACGGTGGCGCTCTCGCACCTGCCGGCGCGCGTCGCCGACCGGCTGAGCCAGCCGCTGCGCCAGACGCTCATCGGCGACCTCCGACCCTGGGGCATCCAGCGCCCCGACGTCGGCCCGCTCGAGCTGCTCGAGACCAAGGGGCGCGTGCCGCTCATCGACGTCGGCACGGTCGCGCTCATCAAGCAGGGCTCGATCAAGGTGTACCCCGACGTGCGCGCCGTCGCCGGCAAGAGCGTCGAGCTCGTCGACGGTCGCAAGGTCGAGGTCGACGCCATCGTCATGGCCACCGGCTACAAGAGCGGCCTCGAGCGCTGGCTGGTCGGCGCCGACGCGGTGCTCGACGCGCGCGGCCTGCCGCGCCTCCACGGCAAGGAGTCGGCGCTCGGCCGGCTGTGGTTCTGCGGCTTCAGGAACCCGACCACGGGCGCCCTGCGCGAGAGCGGCATCGAGGCGCAGCGCATCGCCAAGGCGCTGGCCCACGTGCAGCCGGCGGTGGCATGACGAGCGCGCCCGCCGCGCCGCTGTCGCGACCCGAGTGGCGGCACTGGCACCCGGTCGCGCTCGAGCGCGAGCTCGGCCTGCGCCCGAAGCAGGTGAGCCTGCTCGGCCAGGACCTGGTGCTGTTCCGGACCGCCTCGGGCGCGCTCGGCGCGCTGCTCGACGCCTGCCCGCACCGGCGCATGAGCCTCGCCTCGGGGCACGTCGCCGGCGAGTGCGTGGTGTGCCCGTACCACGGCTTCCGCTTCGACCCGGCCGGCCGCGGCGCGAGCCCGGGCACGCCGCAGATGCGCCTCGACGCGCTGGCGCTCGAGGTGCGCGCGGCCTGGGGCGCCATCTGGGTCCGGCGCGCCGGCGCCGACACGGCGATGCCCGAGCTCGACCGCCCCGGCCGCTACTTCGCCGGCGTCATGGCCCACACCGTCCAGAGCCCGCTCGAGCCGCTGGTCGACAACTTCTGCGAGGTCGAGCACACGCCGACCACGCACGCGCTCTTCGGCTATCGCGACGGCTCGCTCGAGAGCATCGCGGTCGACGTCACCACCACGCCCGACAGCGTGCGCGTCCTGAACGTCGGCCCGCAGAAGCAGATCCCCTGGCTGGTCGAGCGCGCCTTCGGCGTGCGCAGCGGCGACACCTTCACCGACGACTGGGTGGTGCGCTTCTCGCCGGTCCACATCCTCTATGATCAGTCGTGGGCCGACCCGGCGACCGGCGCCGCGCGCGCCGACAGCGTGCACCCGGCGGTGGTCTTCACGCCGACCGAGGCCGACGAGACGCGCATCTTCACCTTCGTCTGGACCAACCGCGCGCCCTGGGGCCGCGGCGGCCTCGACCTGCTCTTGCAGCCCGTCCTGCGGGCGATCGTGGCGCGCGAGGTGCGCCTCGATCGCGCCATGGTCGAGCGCCTCGCCGACCAGGACCCCGATCTGCGCGGCACCCGCCTCGGCCGCTTCGACGCCGCGCTGCGCGAGCACCGCAAGCGCATCGCCGCGCTCTATCGCGCATGAGCTCCGAGGCGCGTCTCACGCCCATCTGACGTGCGCGCGCCGCGCCTTGTGGTCCGCCGGCGCGGTCGGCAAGGTGGCCTCGACCCGTCCACGGAGCTCGTCATGTCCCACCTCGGCCGTCTGCTCCCCCGCGCCTGCGCGCTCGCCGCGGCGCTCGCCCTCGCCCCCGCCGCGCGCGCCGCCGATCCCGACGCGCGCCACCTGGTCGGCAAGGTGCTGACCCAGCCGCGCGGCATCCCGAACCACATGGCCCTCGACGACAAGAAGGTCTACTGGTCCGAGGAGTCGAGCGAGGCCAAGCCCGAGCCCGGACTCTACGCCATGGCCGTCGACGGCACCGGCGGCATCGACGCGCTCTATGAGGGCGCAGACGTGCAGGCGCTGGCGCTCGGCGACACCTCCGTCCTGTTCGCGGTCGGCGGCAAGCTGGCGGGCCGCGTCTACGTCGTGGCGAAGGGCGACACCAAGGCCACGACGCTCATCAACGGCAAGTCGGCCGACCCCGCCTACGACCGCGTCGACGCCATCGCCGTCGGCGGCAGCGACGCCTTCGCGGCCTACTCGCCGATCGGCTGCAAGGACGGCGGCGGCGCCATCGTCCGCGCCAGCCTGCTCCCCGACACCTCGCCCGAGGTCTTCGCCCACGCCTGCCCCGACGGCCTGGTGGTCACCGCCGACGCCGTCATCTGGGTCGAGCACCACGCCAAGGACGCGAGCGGCGCCCGCCGCCCCGAGAGCCTGATGCGCATGGCGCGCGACGCCAAGCCGCTGTCGCCGCCGACCGAGCTCGGCACCTGGTCCATCTACGGCACGCCGGTCGTGGTGCGCGACACCCTCTACTTCGTCGTCGAAGACGACCTCCTGGCCCTGCCCACGCAGGGCGGCGCAGCCAGGACCGTGGGCCACCCGTTCCGCCGCAAGCTGCTCGCGGTCGGCGACCAGGTCTTCGGCATCGACCTCATCGGGGGCGCGATCGGCGCCATCGACCCGGACGGCAAGCTGGTCGACATCGGCAAGCTCGGCGTCACGCCGCACACCATCGTGCTCCACACCGTCGGAGGGCCGGCCGGCCTGTTCTTCGGGGCCGGCGACATGGGCCGGAGCGGTGTCATCGGCCGGGCCGAGCTGTCGGAGTAAGCCTTGCCGCGCGCCCCGGCGGCTGCTATGCGAGGCGCGCTATGCGCATCTTCTCGCTGTCGTTCCTGTCGCGTTCCGCGCTCCTCCTGACCGGACCCCTGGCGGTCTCCCTCGCCGTGGGCTGCTCGCCGCACGACGGCCGGCTGCCCCACCAGCTGCCCGAGCCGAAGACGCCCAACGTGCCGCCGATCGCGCTCGACGCTGGCGCCGCGCCCGCGATGGCCGCCGACGCCGGTGCCGCGCCCGCGGCCGACGCCGCCGCGCCCGCGCCCGCGCCCGACGCCGGTGCCGCCCCGGCCGCGGACGCCGGCGGGACCGCGGCCAACACGCCGGTGCCGGTGCCGCCGCCCGAGCCGGAGATCGATCCGTCGACGCTGGAGGACGGCATCGTCGTCGCCAAGCGCATGCTCGACACGCCGCAGTTCGGCGACGCCGGCGTCCTGGCCCAGTGGTGCAAGGAGTCGGTGGCGCGCGCCAAGGGCGTGCAGAAGCGGCTCGAGGGTCCGCAGGAGAACGACCAGAAGACCCTGGCCGACTTCGACCGCATGTCGCTCGAGCTCGACACCATCAACGGCCTCACCAACCTGCTCTTCGAGGTGAGCCCGGTCGAGGCGGTGCGCGGCGCGGCCGAGAAGTGCACGCAGGACATCTCGAAGTTCCAGACCGACACGAGCCTCGACCACAAGCTCTACGAGGCGCTCTCGAAGGTCGACGCCAAGGCGCTCGACGCCATCGGCCAGCGCTACGTCGAGGTCTCGCTGCGCGACTTCCGCCGCGCCGGCGTCGACAAGGACGACGCGACGCGCGCGCGCATCTCCGAGATCAACGCCGAGCTGGTGAAGCTCGGCCAGGAGTACAGCAAGGCCGTCAACGAGGACACGCGCTCGATCAGCATCGCGCCCGAGGACGCCAAGGGCCTGCCCGAGGACTGGGTCAAGCAGCACGAGGTGAAGGACGGCAAGATCACCGTCACCACCAACTACCCGGACTTCTTCCCGTTCGAGACCTACTCGCCCAACGCGGCGCTGCGCGCCCAGCTCTATCGCGAGTACCTCGGGCGCGGCGCGGCCGGCGGCAACGGTGAGCGCCTGAAGAAGATCCTGATCCTGAGGAAGGAGCTCGCGACGCTGCTCGGCTACCCGAACTGGGCCGAGTACGCGACCGAGGACAAGATGTCGGGCTCGGCCGAGACGGTGGCCAAGTTCATCGCCGACATCGAGTCGGTCATCCGCCCGCGCGCCGACAAGGACCTCGGCACGCTGCTGGCGCGGAAGAAGAAGGACGCCCCCGACGCGACCGCCATCGAGGTCTTCGATCGCTTCTACTACACCAACCTCGTGCGCTCGGAGGGCTACGACTTCGATGCCCAGTCGGTGCGGCAGTACTTCCAGTACGACCGCGTCAAGGAGGGCATCTTCGCGCTCTACAGCAAGCTCTTCGGCGTCGAGATGACGCGCATCGAGGGCTTCCAGGCGTGGTCGCCCGACGTCGAGACCTGGGAGATGAAGCGCAACGGCGAGGTCATCGGCCGCTTCTTCATCGACATGCATCCGCGCGAGAACAAGTTCAAGCACGCCGCCATGTTCCCCATCCAGACCGGCATGGAGGGCAAGGACGGCGGGCCGCGCCGCCTGGCGTGGGCCAGCCTCGTCTGCAACTTCGCGACGCCGACGGCCGACGATCCGGGGCTCATGGAGCACTCCGACGTCGTGACGTTCTTCCACGAGTTCGGGCACCTCATCCACCACCTGCTGGCGCAGAAGACGACCTTCGTCGACCTCGGCGGCACCAACGTCGAGTGGGACTTCGTCGAGGCGCCGTCGCAGCTCCTCGAGGAGTGGGCGTGGGACCCGAAGGTGCTGGCCACCTTCGCCAAGAACGCCAAGGGCCAGGTCATCCCCAAGACCGCCGTCGAGAAGATGAAGAAGGCGCAGGAGTTCGGCCAGGGCGTCGATCTCCAGCGCCAGGTCTACCTGACGGCGTTCTCGTTCGACCTCCACACCATGGACCCGGCGCAGCTCGACCTCGACCAGTTCACCATCGAGGAGACCAAGCGCTACGCGCCGTTCCCGCCGTTCGAGGGCGACAAGCTCTACGCCAACTTCGGCCACCTCATCGACTACACGGCGCTCTACTACACGTACCAGTGGTCGCTCACGATCGCGAAGGACCTGTTCGGGCGCTTCAAGGAGAAGGGCCTCCTCGACCCGAAGGTCGCGGCCGAGTACACGGCCGACGTGCTCGAGCCGGGCGGCACGCGCAAGGCCGACGAGCTGGTGAAGACCTTCCTCGGCCGGGACCGGAACCTCGACGCCTACAAGGCGTGGATCCAGAAAGGTCCTTGACCATCGCCGTGCGCGCGCGTGACCCGGTCGTGGTCCGCGCGCCGCGCGCGGTGTAGCCTCTCGGCGTGTGGCGCCTCCCGACCTTTGCGCTCGTCCTCGGCGCCTGCGGCGCTGACGGTCTCGACGGCGACGACGTCCCGCCGCGCTCGGTGGTGCACGTCTCGCCCGAGGATCTCAGCACCGACATCGGACTGAGCCCGGTCGAGGTGCGGCTGGCGCCGCTGTCAGGCGCTCGAGCGCGCCGACGTGCTGGTGGAGCTGCACGTCGCCGAGGCGGTGACGCGCGCCTCTGCCGCGGCCGGCGTGCGCCTCGTCGCCGACGGCCGGCCGTGCGCCGATGCGTCGTTCCCGGGCGACACGAGCCGCAGCGTCGAGGTCCGTTGCCCGGTCGCGAGCGACCGCCCGCGCCTGGAGCTCGCCCTCACCGGCGCCCTCAGGACGCCGGCCGGTGCCCTCGTATCGACCTTCTCCGGCGAGGCCGCATGGAGCGACACCGTCGACCTCGACGCGCTGCCGGAGACCCAACCGGGCTGCCGCGCCATCGCCTTCTGACGGCGCTCGCGGCGCGCGTGTGAGGTCAGCGACGGGCGTGCGCGCTCGGAGCCGCGGCGGGAGGCGTGAGCGCGGCGCTGAACGAGCGGTGGCTGGCCGCGCCGATGTCGTTGGCCATCGACGTGCCGTGGCGCAGGTGGGCGTGCGCCGTCTCGCTGTCGGCGTCGGCCATGATCGAGTCGTCGTGCGTCACGCCCGGTGACGTCGAGGTGGCGCGGTTCGGGACCTCGGCGTCGACGTACTCGTCGCCGAGGCCGAGGGCGTGGCCGATCTCGTGGGCCAGCGTCGTGTCGTCCTGGAAGGCCGTGTCGACGAACCAGTTGCCCTCGTTCTCGCGCACGCGCGCGTCGCCCGCGAGCCTCAGCGCCACGGTGATGTGGGGCCGGTCGGCCGTGAAGACCACGCCGACGCGCAGCTTGTACGCCTGGTGGCTGCGGCGATCGGTGATGGTGAACTTGTCGTCCCAGACGCGCGTGACCTCCGCCTGCGCCTTGGCCTGCACGTCCTCGAGCTCGCCCGGCGTGACCCCGGCGTCGGGCTGCAGCAGGCAGCGCACGGTGACCTGGCACTCGTTGCCGACGAACTGCGCGCCGTAGCGCGCGACGCCCTGATACGGGCCATCATTGTACGTGTGCGACACGTCGTAGGTGGGCGGCGCGGCGCGCGCGGCCGCTCCCGCCGCCGGGGCCGAGGCCGGCGCGGCGCCGCCGGCCGGCGGTCGCAGCTGCTTCTCCTGGTCGCCGAAGTCGAGGCCGCGCAGCCCCTGCTTCGGGTCGCGCGCGCCTCCGGCCGGAGCCTGGGCGCGGGCGGTCGGCGTGGAGGCGGGGGCTCGGGTCGCGGCGGTCGAGGCGTGCATGGCGCTCCGGCGGCGGCCTCCGAGGCCGCGGTTGCGGTGGTGAGGGCAGCCTCCTCGCCCGCCGGCGCGCGGACTTCGTCCGCTGGGGCCGACGGCTCCGGAGGCCTCTGACCATCACAACGCCCGCCGCCCCGCCGAAGCGAAACGGCGCCCGAACGACGCCTCGTCCGTCTTCCGCCTACCGACTAGCGCTTGGCGCTGATGCGATCGACGCGCATGAACGGCCGCAGCACCTCGGGCACGATGACGTCGCCCTCGGGCGTCTGGTAGGCCTCGAGGATGGCCATGACCGTGCGCCCGACCGCGAGCCCGCTGCCGTTCAGCGTGTGGGCGAAGCGCGGCTTGGCGCCCGGCTCGGGCCGGTAGCGGATGTCGGCGCGGCGCGCCTGGAAGTCGAGGCAGTTGCTGCACGAGCTGATCTCGCGCCAGCGCTTCTGACCCGGCAGCCACACCTCGAGGTCGTAGCACTTGGACGCCCCGAAGCCGAGGTCGCCGGTGCAGAGCTCGAGCCGCCGATAGGGGAGCCCGAGCAGCTCGAGCATCTTCTCGGCGTGGCTCGTCAGCTCCTCGTGCGCGCGCCGGCTGTCCTCGGCCGTCGTCACGTGGACGAGCTCGACCTTCTGGAACTGGTGCACGCGCGTGAGCCCGCGCACCTCGCGCCCGTGCGATCCGGCCTCGCGCCGGAAGCACGGCGTCCAGCCGCAGAGCTTCTGCGGCAGCTGCGTCGCGTCCAGCATCTGCCCGCGGAACATGTTGGTGATCGACACCTCGGCCGTCGGGATGAGGAACATGTGGTCCGGCTCGGTGACGTACGCCTCCTCGCGGAACTTCGGCAGCTGCCCCGTGCCGACCATGCACTCCTCGCGCACGATGAACGGGGTCAGCACCTCCTCGTAGCCGTGGTCCTCGACGTGGCGCTCGAGGAAGAACGCCGCCACCGCGCGCTCGAGGCGCGCCCCGAGCCCGCGATAGAGCGCGAAGCCCGCGCCCGAGAGCCGCGCCGCCGCGTCGAAGTCGAGGATGCCCAGGCGCTCGCCGATGACGTCGTGCTCGAGCGCGACGAACGGGAACTCCTTGGGCTCGCCCCAGGTCTTCCTGACGACGTTGTCCTGCTCGCCCTTGCCGATGGGCACGTCGGCCTGCGGCAGGTTCGGCAAGAGCATGAGCTCGGCCTCCACCTGCGCCTCGACCTCGGCGACCTTGGCTTCCAGCGCCAGCACCTCCGCCTTCAGGACCTTCACGGACTCCTTGAAGGCGGCCTGCTCCTCGGGCGGGGCCGTGCGCGGGAACTGCGCCGACATCTGGTTCTGCTGATAGCGCTTGTTGTTGTGCTCGGCCACCAGGCGGCGCCGCTCGGTCGCCAGCGCCACCACGCGATCGATGGCCGGACCCGACTCGCCGCGCGACTCGAAGCGCTGACGCGCCTCGTCGAGGTTGTCGATGACGTACTTCAGGTCATGCATGGCTCACTCCTTGGGACCGTCGCCAGGGACCGCCGGGGCCGCCGCGACGCGCTCGCCGGCCGGGGCCGCGACCCCCGCCGCACCCGCCTGGACGGCCGCGCCGCCGGCCGGAGCGCCGTCCTGGCGCCGACGCCCGCGCCCGCCGCGACGACCGCGACGGCGCTTGCGCTCGCCGTTCTCGTCGACCTCGTCGCCGTCGCCGCCACCGTCATCGGGACCATCGTCGTCGCCGTCGTCGGCCGGAGCCGCCGCCGCCTGCACCGCGGGCGCAGCCGGAGCCGGAGCCGCCGGAGCGGGAGCCGGAGCCGCAGCCACCGGAGCCGGGGCCGGAGCCGCCGCCACCGGAGCCGGAGCCGGGGCCGGAGCCGCCGCGACCGGAGCCGGAGCGGGGGCCGGAGCCGCCGCGACCGGAGCCGGAGCCGGAGGCACGGGCGTCGCCCGGGGAGCGCCGGCGCGCAGATCGATCACGCCGACCTTGGGCAGCTTCGGCTTCGGCAGCGGCTCGCCGCCGCTGTCGCCGGGGATCGCCGGCGGGGCCTCGACGGCCACGCTCGGACGCTGACCATCATCGGACGCCGACACCGACGCCGCGGCCGGAGCCCGCTCGGGACGCCCACGCCCATCTTCGCGCTGCGGTCGGTCTTCGCGCGGCCTGTCGTCGCGCGGCGGCCGCGGCTCGCGCGGCGGCCGATCACCACGCGGCTCGCGCGGCTCGCCCGGGGGGCGCGCGCCGGCCGGCTGCCCGGCCTCGCCCTCGGCCCGCGGCGCGCCTTCCTCGCCGGGAGCGCCGTCCATCATCTCGGGGCCGTCGTCGCGCCCACCGCGACCGCGCCGCCGCCGGCGCTTGCGACCGCCCTCGCCATCGGCGCCGTCGCCACCGGGCGCGGCCCCTTCCATCGGCGGCCGCTGCTGCGGCGGCTGACCCGGCCGCGGGCCCTGGCCCTGCGGGCGCTCGCCGCGCTTGTGATCGGGGCGCTCGCCCGGCGCCCGCTCGGGCCGGTCGCCGCGCTCGCCGTGACGCTTCTCGCCATGGCGGTCGCCGCGGCCCTCGGGCTTCGGGCTCGGCGCGGCACCGGCGGCCACGGCCGGCTTCTCGCCCGCCTTCTCCGGCGGCTTGGCGCCGTCCGGCTTCTTGTCGTCCCGGCGCTTGCGCCGGTCGTCGCGGTCGCGCCGATCGCGGTCACGCTCGCGCTCGCGCTCGCGCTCGACGCGCGGCCCGCCATCGCCCGAGCCCTGCGCGGCGGCCCCGCCGGCGCGCGGCTCGTCGATGGGCGGCAGCCCGTAGAAGAAGGCGCGGATGCGGCCCCACAACGACAGCGACTTCCGCCGCGCCTCGTCGAGCGCGCGGATCTTCTCGGCCTCGGCCAGCTTCTTCTCGGCCTCGGCCCGCGCCTCGGACTCGCGCCGCAGGCTCTCGTCGGCCTCGCGCTGCGCCAGCTCGACCGCGCGCGCCTTGGCGAGCTCGGCCTCCATGGCCTTGTTCTGCTGGTCGAGCTCGGCCTTCTCCTCGGCGAACTGCGACGGCTCGGCGACGTCGTGGGTGAGCTGCTCGATGAGCACCTGCTCGCCCTCTTCCAGGTCGCGCTTCTCGACCTCGCTGCGCACGAGGTCGATCTCCTGCACCACGCGCCGCGGCTTGCGCGCCTGCGTCGTCGCGCGCGCCAGCAGCTCGATCCACGCCTTCATCGGCGGGCACTCGTGCTCGGCCACGACCTCGATGCCGGCGCCGCTCTGCTTCTCGAGGTCGACCAGCTCGCGCCGCTTCTGGTTGAGCAGGTAGTTGGCGACGGCCACCGGCATCCGGGCTTCCAGGTGCTGGTAGTTGCCGCGGATGAGCGTCTCCTTCATGCGCCGGAGGAGATAGAGCGAGCTCGACTCCACCGAGCGGATGAGGCCGGTGCCGCCGCACGACGGGCAGTTCGAGAAGCTGCCGCGCACGACCGAGCTCTGCAGCCGCTGGCGGCTGATCTCCATCAGGCCGAACTCGGAGATCTTGCTGAACTTGACCTTGGCCTTGTCGGTCCGGAAGCCCTCGCGGACGGCGTCCTCGACTTTGCGGATGTTGTCCTTGTCCCGCATGTCGATGAAGTCGACGACGATGAGCCCGCCGCGGTCGCGGATCTTCAGCTGGCGCGCGATCTCGGCGGCCGCCTCGAGGTTGGTCTTGGTGGCCGTGTCCTCGATGTCGTCGGTCTTCACGCGACCCGAGTTGACGTCGATGGCGACGAGCGCCTCGGCCTGGTCGATGACGATGGAGCCGCCCGACGGCAGCTCGATCTTGCGCGCGAAGAGGTCGTCGATCTGGTCCTCGATCTGATAGCGCGAGAACAGCGGGCGCGGGTCGTCGTAGAGCTTGACGCGGCCGACCAGCTCGGGCGCCGTGACGGTGCAGAAGTTCCGGACCTCGTCGAAGGTCTCGCGGTCGTCGATGAGGATCTCGTCGACGGTGCCGGCGACGTAGTCGCGGATGAAGCGCAGCGGCAGCGAGCGCTCCTGGTGGACGAGGCCCGGACCCTTCATGGCGCGGAAGCGGTCCTGCAGCTGATTCCACATCGACATCAGGTACTTCTGGTTCTCCTTGATGTCCTCTTCGCCCTGGTCGGCGGCGGCCGTGCGCATGATGGCGCCGAAGCCCTCGGGGACCTCCAGGCTGTTCATCACCTTCTTCAGGCGCGTGCGCTCGGTGTCCGACACGCGCCGCGAGATGCCGGCCTTGTCGGAGTCGGCCTCGAGCGCCAGCGAGCGGCCGGCGAGCGACACGAACGTGGTGAGCGTCGCGCCCTTCTGGCCGATCTCGTCCTTGACGATCTGGACCATGATCTCGGCGCCCTGCTGGAGGACCTCCTGGATGGCGGCCTTCTTCCCCTGCAGGTGCTTCGGGTAGTAGCGCGTGTGGATTTCGCCGACCGGCAGGAAGCCCTGCTTCTCGGCGCCGTAGTCCACGAACGCCGCCTGCAGCGACGCGTTCACGCGGTGGACGATACCCTTGTAGATGTTGCCCTTGTTGTTGTCGGCGCGCGAGGTGACGATCTCGAAGTTCGTCAGGCGGCCGGATTCCACGAGGGCGACGCGCGTCTCTTCGTGCGCGACGTTGATGAGGAGCTTTTCGGTCATGTCAGGGTCTCTCGTTCAGAAGACCCCGAACCTGGGCCGCATCAGTCCAACCGACGCCCTGCGCTCGCGACCCGGCTCATGACCGGGGCGGCGACGCGGTAGGGGAAACGGTCAAGCATCTTTGGCATCCCCGCGGGTCTCGGCGCGCTCCGCCAGGCCGGCGCGAGCCGGTGGTCCTGCGGATGCGAGGCGCTCGAGCGCGTGGAGCTCCGCGCGCGTCGTCCGCTCGACCCGAGGGTCGTCGGCGCGACGGCCTGGTCCCGCGAGCGTGTCGGTGACACGCCGGGCGGGGCGAGGTGCGAGGCTGTTCCTGTCGTTCGGCTGATGGGCGGGTGAGCGGAGTTGCTCGACCGCGGCTTGCAGATTCGGTGTCGTGTGGTCGGCGCGGTGCACTCCCGGCGTGCCGGGAGTGCGGGTCGAGCCCACGCTGCCGTCGTCGCCATCCGACCCGGAGCCATCGGGCTCGGGCGGGACGACATCGGCATCGGAGGGCAAGGCGCCGTCAGTGTCATCGGGGTTCGCGGCGTCGTCATCGACGTTGGAGCCAGCGTCGGTCCACTGGGGGACCGTGGGCGCGTCGCCCACTCCGGCGGTGTATCGGCACGGGTTGCCCGCAGTGCCAGCCGGGCATTCGGCGTCGTCTCCACATCCCGACCCTGCGGCGAGGGCCAGCGCGAGAGCCGGGATAGCGGCCGCTCTGCGCCAGAGGACAGGGAGCTCGCGAAGGTCAGGGAGACCCAGGTTCCTTCGCAGAAAAACGAAGCGCCGATGCAATGAGGGCCCAACGTCGAATTCGAGCCGCGGCACGAGCGGACCTTCCGCGCGTGATGGCGCCGGACCATATGGGGCGCGAGCCAAGAATGTCAATGAGATCCCCCGCAGCTCCGTTCGTGACGCGCGCCGCTCCCGCTGGGGCGGGAGCGTCAAGGTCGCGAACCGGGCTGTGGCCCCATTCGCCGTGCTCGCGGCGCTGGGCAATCCAGATCGCCTCGCGCCGCGCCGGTCGCCGCCGTGTCATGTTTCAAACAGGTACGCGCCATGATAAGCGGCCGCGGTGGCTCCCGCCGGCGACGACCCGCATCCGCCACGCGCGCTCCTTCGATGGCAGCTCGCGGTGGTCGGCGTCGTGGCCTTCGTCGGCCTGCGCTTCGGCTGGGACGAGCCGCGCTTCATCACCGCGGCCGAGGCCGACACCGTGCTGGGCGGCATCGACCTCGCGCGCGCGCTGAGCGACGACGGGCCCGACGCGCCCGCTTCGATCGTCCAGCGCCTGAAGCTCGGCTTCGAGCCGCACGAGGGCAACCCGCGCCTCGCCGAGCTGCCCGGCGACGCCGCCTTCCGCCGCGCCGTGGTCGAGGCGCCGCTGCCGCGCTGGCTCGCCGCCGCGGGCATCGGCGTCCTGCCCTCGCCCGAGGACACGCCCAACCTGGCGCGCGCCGCGTCGTCATCGGCCGTGGCGGTGGCGCTCGCGGTCGTGCTCATGGCGCTCATTCGCCGACGCCGCTGGGGCCTGTTCGCGCTGGCCGCGCCCGCGCTGCTCCTGGCGCTGCCGGGCGTCCTCGACGCCGGCGTCTCGGCCGGCTACGGCGCCAGCGCCATCCTGGTGATGGCCGCGCTGGCCGCGGCGGTCGAGCGCCTGCATGCCAGCGGTCGCGGAGCGCTGGTCGTCGGCGCGCTGGTCGGGCTCGCCGCGGCGGTGCACCCGATCGGGCTCGCGCTGGTCGTGCCGGTGCTGGCGGCCTACGCCGTCGCGCGCCGCCCCGACGCGACCTCCATAGAGGATGAGAGCGGTGGATCGCTGCGCCTGCCGGCCGCGCCGCTCGCGCTCCTGGCGCTGCCCATCATCGCGGTGATCGTCCTCGTCCTCGCCTGGCCCGAGCTCTGGAGCGAGACCGGCAAGCGCCTCGGCAGCTGGCTCCTCGACTTCGCGCAGAGCGCGCGCGCCAAGGTCGAGGTCGCCGGCCTCACCTATGATCCGCAGCCCGACCGCGTGGCTCCGGCCTGGTCGGCCTTCCTCCAGTGGGTCGCCTGGACGCCCTATCCGATCGTCGGGCTGTGGGTCGCGGGCGTGGGCAAGGCCATCCGCGACGGCCGCGACGGCGCCTGGTTCCCGATCGCGGCGTGGCTCACGCTGCTCGTCGGCGGCGCGCTCGACGGCGGTCTCTTCGGCGCGCGCGCCTCGCTGCTGCCGCTCCTGTGGGTGCCGACCGCGCTCACCGCGGCCGAAGGTCTCGACGCCGTGCGCACGTGGGCGCGCGAGCGCCTGGCCGGCCTGCCGCGCGCCGCGACCCTGGCCGCGCGCGCGGCGGCCCTCGCGCTCGGCGTGGCGGTGGCCTGGCAGGCGCTCGCATCGACCACCTGGGGGGCGGCCTCGCAGACCGGCTCCGAGCCGCGCTACGCGCTGTCGCTGGCGCTGATCGACACGGTCGAGGCCAGCGAGCCGGGCGGCATCGTCGCCGTGGTGCAGGGTCCGCCCGAGCAGTACGCGCCGCAGCTCGAGGTCGCGCGCCACCAGCTCGAGCGCGACATCCGGCCGGGCGAGCCCGCCAACGCCTCGTGGATCATCACCGTCGGCGACCTCGGCCCCGACGGCGAGAAGGCGCTGGCCGGCCTCACCGAGGTCCAGCGCGACGGTCGCGGCGGGGTCCACACCTCGCTGTGGCGGCGCACCGGGCGCGACCTCGGAAGGCATTGAGGTCCGCGCGGTCCCGAGTGGGGTAGACAAAGCCGCGATTACCCCCCTTAATAAGACCGCGCGGGCGCCGGGGTTGGCCGCCTGCGAGTCCCATACCGACCTGGCATCGCCAGGCCTACTGGCATCCACCACCAGGCGCTCGTCGACCGCGACAGCGTCGGGGGCACGGAGACCGTCATGTGGCGCACCATCATCGTCGCGCTCGCCCTGATATGCCTCGGGCTGCTCGGCTACTACGCCGTCAGCAAGCGCGCGGTGCAGATCTCGGCCAAGCTCGCGGCGACCTCGAACGCGGCCGTCGCGGCCAAGGTCGGCGGCGTGCGCGTCGAGGTGACGCAGCGCGACGCGCGCCTGGTCGGCACCGTCCCGTCCGACGCGCTGAAGTCCGAAGCCGAGCGCGTCGTGCGCGGCGTGTCGGGCGTGAAGGCCGTGAAGAACGAGCTCGTGGTCGAGGCGCCGCGCCCCGAGGAGCCGAAGGGCCCCGAGGCTCCGCTGCCGCACATCGAGACGCCGCCCACGCCGACGCCGCCCGCGCCGGCTCCGAGCGAGGCGACGCCGCTCGATCTCAAGGTGGCCTGGGACGGCGCGAGCGTGACCGCCAGCGGCAACGTGCCCGGCGCGCTCAAGAAGGAGATCGACATGATCTTCATGACCGACTTCCCCGACGCGCAGGTGAAGTCGACCGTCGCCACCACCACCGGCACCGTGACCGCCGAGCAGGTGCAGGCCTTCAAGGCCGCCGTCAAGGCGCTCGCGCGCACCCTCAAGGGATCGGTCACGGTCGACGCCAACGACTTCGAGCTGTCGGGCTCGGTGGCCTCCGCCGACGAGGAAGCCGCCCTGAAGAAGCTCGTCTCCGACGAGGTGAAGGGCCTCGCCTCGACCGTCACGCTGACGCCGAACGCGCCGGCCGTGGCCGAGGAGGAGCCTGACGCCGGGGTGGCCGACGCCGCCGACGTCGCCGCCGCCGAGGACGCCGCGGGCGCGCCCGGGGCCGCCGTGCCGGCCGCCGGCGAGCTCACCGGCGCGCAGTGCCAGGAGGCGATCGCCCAGGCCCTCGAGGGCGACAAGCGCATCACCTTCAAGCCGGGCAGCGGTCGCCTGAGCGACGACGGCGACGCCAAGGTCCAGCTGGTGTGGGGTCTCCTCCAGCGCTGCCCGACGACCAAGGGCCTCATCGCCGCCTACTCCGACGACCTGGGCGAGCCGGACCACGTGAAGCAGCTCACGCAGGCGCGGGCCTACAACGTCCACAAGCGGCTCACGGAGCTCGGCATGCCGAAGGACCGGCTGAAGTACGCGGGCATGGGCCAGCGCGACTTCAAGTATCCGAATCGGGGCGAGACGCGGGTCCTGAACCAGCGCATCGAATTCAAGCTCGAGGTGCAGTGACATGGGGTATCTCGCGATAGAGATCATCGCGCTCCTGGGCGGCGCCGCCGTCCTCGGCTTCATCGTGGGCTGGGCCATCTTCGGCCTCGGCAAGAAGAAGCCGGTGGCGGCCGCGACCGGGCTCGCGCCTGCGAACCCCAAGCTCGAGGCCGACTACAAGGTCGCGGTCGACGCGCGCAAGAAGGCCGAGGGCCGCATCGTCGAGCTCGAGGCCAAGGAGGCGAACTTCAACGATCGCCTGCAGGAGCGCGACGCCAAGGTGGCCGAGCTGTCGCACCAGCTCGACGACCTGGCCAAGATCCGCGTCGAGGCCGCGGCCGAGAAGTCGCAGCGCGAGCAGAAGGACCAGCGCATCGCGGCGCTCGAGACGCAGCTGCGCCAGCGCGACGCGGACCTCACGCAGCTCGCGGCCGGCGTGCCGGGCGGCACCGTGGCGCTCGATCTGCAGGCCCAGCTGGCCGAGCGCGATCGCCAGATCGCCAAGCTCAAGGTCGAGCTCGAGGCGCTGTCGGCGGCCTCGTCGCCCGACGCGCCCAAGGTCACCGAGCTCCAGGCCGAGATCGCCGAGCTGCGCGCGACGCTGGTCGCGACCGCGGGCGCGGCGCCGACCACGGCCTCGGAGAAGGACGCCATCATCGGTCGCCTGAACGAGGAGGTCACCGGCCTCCGCGCCGCCTACGAGGCGGCCGAGCAGGCCCTCGAGGAGCAGGACCAGGCCATCGACAAGCTGACGCGCGAGCTGGTCACCCACCAGCAGCGCGTGGCCACGCTCGAAGGGCGCGAGCCGCCGCCGGTCGCGGCCAAGCCGACCACCGGCCAGTCGGTTCGGCCGACGCCGACGCCCGTGACCCAGACGCCGGTCGCGCCGGCGCCCAAGCCGACGACGCCGCAGGTCGCCGACAACGAGCGCACGGTGGCGCTGTCGGTGGTCGATCACCTGCGCAAGCTCGACGCCGAGACGACGCTGTCGGACCAGCCCGAGCCCACCTTCGCCGAGGGCCCGCGGGTCATGGCGCCGCCGACCGGGCTCATCGACTCGGGCGAGAAGACGGTCGCGGTGTCGCTGTCGGACCTCGTGTCGCGCGTCGACTCGTCGCCGCTGACGCCGGTGACCCCGGCCCCGGCGCCCGCGCCCGCGCCGGTTGCGGCCAAGCCGCTGGCCGAGGAGAACGAGTCGACCATCGCCATCCCGCTGGCCGACCTCGTCTCCCAGATCGACGCCGCGCCCAGCGCGGCCGCAGCACCGGCCCAGCCGCCGGGCCCGCCGCCGGCCCTCGTCGAGGCGAACGAGTCGACGGTGGCCATCTCGCTGGCCGACCTCGTGGACCAGATCGATCAGCCCCGGCCGCCCACGCCGCCGCCGGTGCAGGTCGAGGAGAACGAGTCGACGGTGGCCATCTCGCTGGCCGACCTCGTCGACCAGATCGATCAGAAGCCGCCCGGCCCGCCGCCGATGCAGGTCGAGGAGAACGAGCGCACGGTGGCCTTCGTGCTGCCCGAGGGCCTCGACGAGGACGCCGAGGAGCGCCGCCGCGACGGCACCGACGACCTCAAGATGATCAAGGGCATCGGCCCCGCCACCGAGAAGCGCCTGAAGGGCGCCGGCATCACCAAGTGGGCGCAGGTGGCGGAGCTCAAGGACTCGGACCTGCCGGCCATCGCCGACCTGCTGAAGGTCTCGGTCGACAAGATCAAGCCGTGGGTCGAGCAGGCCAAGGCGCTCCGGCCCTGAGCGGCGGAGCCCGACACCCACGCACGGGAGACAGGCTATGGCAGACGTAGAGATCGAGACCGAGCTCAAGTACAGCCTCCCCAACTGGCGCGACGTCCACAAGCTCGTCGACAAGCTGCCTGCCCCCGAGGCGCACTTCACGCAGACGAACTTCTACCTGGACGACACGCGCCGGCAGCTGCGCAACGCCAAGATCATGCTGCGGGCGCGCGAGATCACCTTCCCGGTCGGGCTCGCCAAGGGGCTCGGCAAGCCGCCGGTGTCGATCACGGCCAAGCGCCGCGTGTCGGCCAAGAACGGCCTCTTCGTGAACGAAGAGCGCACCCAGGTCATGCACATCGACGACTGGCGCGACATCCAGAACGGCAAGGCCACCATCGACATGAGCGGGCCGGTGCTGAAGTGGATCGTCGAGCAGGTGCCGGGCGTCGGCAAGCTGCAGATCCTCGGCAACACCGAGACGGTGCGCTGGCAGATCTACAGCGACGTCCACCTGCTCGAGATCGACAAGACCGTCTACCCGGATGGCACCATCGAGGGCGAGGTCGAGTGCGAGACGTCGATGCCCGACGAGTCGCGCGCCCACATCGAGGGCCTGTTGAAGGGCCTGTTCATCGACTTCAAGCCGGCCACGCAGGGCAAGTACGCGCGCTTCCTCGAGAAGGCCGAGGGCGTCACGAACTACGCCGAGTAGTCGGCGCGGCGCTCAGGGCGCGCGGCGCTCCTCGAGCAGCAGCTCGGCCTGGCGCTTCACGCCGGCGTCGGGGCTCCGGGCGAGCGCCGTGACGCGCGCGCGCAGGTCGCGGTCGAACTCGTCGAGGGTCGGGCAGGCATCGCCGGGCGGAGCCTCGTCGCCGCAGCCCCGCAGCCAGCCGAGCGCGTGAGCCTGGCGCCAGGGGTCGGAGCTGGCGAGGGCCGCGACGGCGAGGGCGCGGCGACCGAACGGACGCGGCGCGCGGAGCCGCTCGGCCCACCAGGCGCGGGCCTTCTTCGCGGCGGCGACGCGCGCGACGCGCCAGGCCTCGACCTCGGTCGGCGTGCGCGAGGCCACGGCGTGGACCTCGTAGCCGAAGGGCACCATGGCGATGTCCTCGAGCACCCAGCCCGCGCGCCCCGCGATGCTGTCGAGATCGTAGGGCAGGACGTAGCCGTGGCCGTAGAA
Source organism: Myxococcota bacterium (assembly GCA_046351155.1). GTDB lineage: Bacteria > Myxococcota_A > UBA9042 > PHBI01 > PHBI01 > JAXLYZ01. Next base: position 44,621 of record JAXLYZ010000008.1, on the reverse strand, counting down.
GGCGGGCGCGCCCGGGTAGATGAGGTCGGCCGTGTCCTTCAGCTCGACGTCGTCGGCGCGATCGACGAGCGCCATGAGCAGCGGCACGGCGCGGTCGGGATCGGCCTCGAGCGTGGCCGCGGCCCGGCTGACGCGCGCCCAGTCCGAGGACGTGAAGGCGTCGATCAGCGCCGGGTTGCTGACGGCTGGGTCGGGTGAGATGGCCGTGGCGACGGGCGCGACGGCGCCGGCGAGGAGGAGGGCGAGGGACGCGGCGGCGAGGGCGGGGGCGTGGCGCATGCGGCCACGAACGCACCACCGCCGGAAAGGTTTCGACGGGTCGACTCGCCTGCTCGGTCAGGCGCGGCGCGCGCCGCCCGCCGCGACCAGGCTCGCCCAGATGAGCTCCTCGGCCGCGCGCACCTCGGCGTCGGTGAGCGTGCGATCGGGCGCCGAGAACGTGCCCGAGAAGGCCAGGCTCTTCGTGCCGTCGGGCAGCACGAAGACCGACAGGAAGCGCACGCCGGTCACGAGCGGCGAGGCCTCGGCGATGGCCTTGGCCAGCGTCGCCGACTCGAAGCGCCCGGGCACCACCACCGCGAAGTCGCGGAAGACGGCCGGGAAGCGCGCCAGCGCCTGGTAGCGCTGGGGCGCATGCGGGGCGGCCCGCAGCCGATCGAGGTCGAGCTCGAGCACGGCGCCGGTGTGGCGCAGGTCGAGCTTGGCCAGGACCAGCGGGTGCAGCTCGGCGATGTGGCCGACCGGCACGAGCTCGCCGGCGTGGTCGGGCAACAGCAAAGTCGCTTGACGAACCGGGTGGGCCCAGGCGTGCGTCACGCCGCCCTGGCGGAGCGTCGGCTCGGCGCGCTCGAGCGCCTGGCACAAGCCTCCGAGCAGGCCGCGCGCGTGGCGGAACCAGCTCGCGTCGGGGGTCGTGCGCGCCACCAGGAAGGCCAGCGTCGTCGGCTGGCGCGGCAGCTCGTCGCCGCCGCCGCTCGGGAAGAACACACGGCCGATCTCGTAGATGCGCACCTCGTCGAAGCCGCGCGCGTTCTTCTCGAGGGACTTCAGGAGGTGCGGCACGATCGACGTGCGCATGCACGGCTCCTCGGCCGTGATGGGGTTCTTCAGGCGCACGCGCGCGTCGTCGGCGTGCTTCACGCCGATCTTCGCGAGGAACGGGTCGTCGTCGAACGAGTAGGTCTGCAGCTCGTCGAGCCCGGCGGTCAGCGACAGGTAGTTCCGCGCCGCGCGCTCGGCCTTCTTCTTGGCGTTCCGGTCGGGGCGATCGAGCGAGATGCGCGGCGCCGCCGGCGGGATGTTGTCGTAGCCGTAGCTGCGGCCGACCTCCTCGACCAGGTCCTCGGGGATGCGGATGTCCTTGGTCGCGCGCCAGGTCGGCACGACCACGTCGTAGACGCCCGGGTGCCCGCCGACCGGGTCGAGCCGGAAGTCGAGGCGGGTCAGGATGCCGACGATGGTGTCGACGCCGACGTGGTGGCCGAGGCGCTCGTGGATGTAGTCGGCCGAGATGCGGATGACGGTCGGGTCGGCCGGCGTCGCCGCCACGTCCATGAAGGCCGAGGTCGTCCTGAGGCCGGGCGTGAGCTGTGAAAGCAGCTTGACGAACGAGCGCGCCGCCACCGGCACCAGCGCCGGGTCGAGCGACTTCTCGAAGCGCGCCGACGACTCGGTGCGCAGGCCCAGGCGCTGGGCCGTGACGCGCACGCGCGCCGGGTCGAAGTTGGCGGCCTCGAGCACGAGCTCGCGCGTGTCGTCCTTCACCTCGGAGTCGAGCCCGCCCATGACGCCCGCCAGCGCCACGCCGCGCTCGCCGTCGCCGATGACCAGGTCGCTCGCGGCCAGCGTCCGCTCCTGGCCGTCGAGCGTCGTGAAGCGCTCGCCGTCCCGGGCCGCGCGCACGACGATCTTGTCGCCGTGGATCTGGCGCCGGTCGAACGCGTGCAGCGGGTTGCCGAGGTCGAGCATCACGAAGTTCGTGGCGTCGACCACGTTGTTGATGGGGCGCATGCCGACGCGCGCGAGCAAGAGCCTGAGCCAGAGCGGCGACGGCGCCACCTCGATGCCGGCGAGCGTCAGCGCCGAGTAGCGCGGGCACGCGACCGCGTCCTCGACGCTGATGGCGAGCGGCACGTCGCTCGTGAACGCCACGTCGAGGTCGAGCGGGAGCAGCGGCCGCTCGAGCAGCGCGGCGATCTCGCGCGCCAGCCCGCGATGGCCCCAGCAGTCGGGGCGGTGCGTCAGGGACTTGTTGTCGACGACGAAGACGGTGTCCTCGATCGGGGCCGCGTCGCGCAGGAGCTGGCCCGGCGTGCCGGCATCCAGCACGAGGATGCCGTCGTGCGACTCGGACAGGCCGAGCTCGGACTCCGAGCAGATCATGCCGTGCGACTCGACGCCGGCGACGGCGGCCACCGCGATGGTCATGTCGCCGAGACGCTGGCCGGGGAGGGCCACCGGCACGCGCTGCCCGGCGGCCACGTTGGGCGCGCCGCAGACGATGGTGCGGATGCCGTGCGGACCGCAGTCCACGCGGGTCACGCGCACCTTCTTGCCCTCGATGGGGGCGACCTCGAGGACGTGGCCGACGACCACCTGATCGAGGCCGTGGCCGATCTCCTCGACCTCGTCGATCTCGGCGACGGCCATGTTGAAGCGACGACCGAGCGCCTTCAGGTCGACGCCGCTGAGGTCGACGTGGCGCGACAACCAGTGACACGAGATGCGCATGGCCGGGTCCCTATTGGCCCTGGCGGAACTGCGACACGAAGCGCAGGTCGCCGCCCAGGAGATGGCGGATGTCCTCGATCTGGTACTTCATCATGACCAGGCGCGAGAGCCCGAGCCCGAAGGCCCAGCCCTGCCAGGCGTTGGGATCGAGGCCGCCGTGGCGGATGACGTTGGGGTGCACGAGGCCGCACGGCAGGAGCTCGACCCAGCCCGAGTGCTTGCACACCGGGCAGCCGGCGCCGCCACAGATCTGGCAGCGGATGTCGAGCTCGAAGCCCGGCTCGACGAACGGGAAAAAGCCCGGCCGGAGCCGCACCGTGACGTCGCGCTCGAAGATCTCCGAGAGCAGCGTCTTCATCGAATAGATGAGGTGTGCCACCGACACGGTGCGGTCGATCATCAGGCCTTCGACCTGATGGAAGGTGTGCTCGTGCGAGGCGTCGACCGACTCGTAGCGGAACACGCGCCCCGGGAAGATGGCGCGGAACGGCGGCTGCACCGCGCGCATGGTGCGCACCTGGCCGGTCGACGTGTGGGTCCGGAGGAGCTGCCCCGGCTTCGTCGTCCAGAAGGTGTCCTGCATGTCGCGCGCAGGGTGCGTGGCCGGGATGTTGAGGCCGTCGAAGTTGTGGAACTCGGTCTCGACCTCGGGGTAGTCGAGCAGCAGGAAGCCCATGGCGCGGAAGACGTCTTCGATGTGCGCCGTGACCTGCGTCAGCGGGTGCAGCGCGCCGGCGCGCGGGCGGATGTCGGCCGGCGGCAGCGTGGCGTCGAACGTCGGGTCGTCGCAGAGGCGCGCGATGCGCAGCGCCTCGAGCGCCGCGCCGCGCCCGTCGATGGCGGTGCGCACGGCGAGCTCGGCCTCGTTGGCCTTGGCGCCGACGGCCGGACGCTCGCCGGGCGGCACGTTCTTCAGCCCGGCAAGCGCGGCCTTGATGCTGCCCTTCTTGCCGAGATAGCGCAGCTCGATCTCGCGCAGCGACGCCTCGTCGGCCGCGCTGTCGGCGGCGGCGACGGCCTCGCCGCGGAGGGCTTCGATCTGGTCTTCGAGCGCGGATGCCACCACTACCTCCCGACAAAGGGAGGCGGACCTTACAAAGGTCGGCCGCGCTTGTCACCGCCGACGTGCGGCCGGCGCGGTCGGCAGGCGCCCCAGACGCCAACGCCGCGACGGGTCGGTCGCGGCGTCGTCGTCGAGGTCACTCGCGCGCGGTCACTTGGGGAGCTTGTCCTTCGGCGGCAGCACGATCTCGGTGCCCGGGTGGATCATCTTCGGGTTGTTGTTGGCGGCCTTGAGCGCCTTCCACAGCTGGCCGTCGCCGTACACGCGGTGGGCGATGCCCCACCACGACTCGCCGGCCTTCACCTTGTACTTCACGGGCTGGCTGGCGTTCCCCTTGAAGGGATCCTCGTGCTTCTCCTCGGGCGGCGGCGCCACGATCTCGAGCTTCGAGTCGACGCCGGTGACCTTGAACTGCTCGACCATGGCCAGCGCGGTGTCGCGATCGAGCTGGCTCGTCACGGTGCCGACCACCTTGGCGAAGCCGGTGGCGTCGATCTGCACGTCGACGCCGGAGATGCCGGCGTGCTCGAGCGCCTCCTCGATCGTCTCCTCCTGCTCCTTCCACTTGGCGAGCTCGACGGCCTTCTGCGTCGCGGCCTGCAGCTGCGCGACCACGGCCGCCGCCGCCGAATCCGCCTTGGCCTTCTCCTCGGCCGCGCGCGCCGCCGCGACCGCCTCGAGCGCCTTCTTCTGGGCCTCGATGGCCGGGGCCGCCAGCACCGCGGCTCGCGCCTGGTTGGCCGCAGCGATCGCCGCCATCGCCTTCTGCATCGCCTCGCTAGTATCCTGTCCCATGGTCGCGTGCTCCTGCCGTTTGGCCGTGAATGATGCCGGTGTCGTTCTCCAGCGCGACGTCGATACGACGAAAGGACGCCTCCTGTCACCCCGACCCCGCTCCGTCCGGGCGATCCGCCCGGCCCTCGCCGTCGCCCTGCTGCTCGCGTCCGGAGCCGCCTCCCGAGGGGTCGCGGAGCCGCTCGCGCTGCCGCTGAGCGGCCTCGTCGTCGACCTCCCCGGCGACGGCTGGAGCGTCGCGTCGCACTGGCAGGCGAGCGACGATGCCGAGGTCGGCGCCAGCGGCGAGGACGTCGTCACGGCCGTGCGCGACGGCCAGGTCGTCGCGCGCTACGCCATCAGCGCCGGCGGTCGCACCGATCGCCCGTGCCCGCTCGAGCACCCGCTGCCCATCGATCTGGATCAGGTCACCTGGATCCACGATCCGTCGGCGCGCACGCTGTGCCACCTCGAGCTCGACGCGCGCATCGAGGTCCGCATCGACGTCGGCGACGCCGACCCCGAGCCGCATCGGCCGGTGCTGGCCGCGCTCGCGCACGCGCTGGCCGAGCGCGCCGTCGACCCGGCCGCGACGCCGCCGCTCCACGACGCGCGCGTCGCGCGCGACGCCGGCCCGGAGCTGCCGGCGCTGACCATGCCCTACATCGGCCTCGCACCGACGCGGCCCGACGACGGCTACCTCTGGCGCGTCGCCCGCGCCAAGGACGGCCGCCTCTTCGACGCGCTGGTGCGCGTGTTCCCGACCTTCCCCGAGGTGCAGCTGCTGGTCTATCGCCACGACGCGAGCGACGTGCCGAGCTGCCGCGACCTCGCCCGGCGCCAGGTCGCGCGCGGCCCGTGGCGCGTCGCGCGCCGCCCCGAAGAGCCCGATCAGCCGGCACAGCCCGATCAGATCGTCCGGCGCCTCGGTCGCTTCGTCATCGTCGATCGCTGCGTCGCCACCCCCGGCGGCCTCCTCGACGTGCGCGTCGCCAGCGCGCCGTCGCCGTCGCTCGCGCAGCAGATGGCCGCGGCCGAGCCCATGCTGGCCCGCCTCGCCGAGTCGGCGCGCACGGCCCCGCTGCCGCCGCTGGCCGCGACCGTGCCCGGCCGCGAGTTCCTCTTCCGCTGGGCCACGCTCGGGAGCGGCCTCGCGCTGAGCGACGTCGGGCCGACGCTCCCCACCGCCGAGGTCGAGGTCGGCGCCACCTACGCGCGCCGGAACGGCCTCTTCGCGCGCGCCTCGTTGAAGGGCGGCGTCACCGCGCGCGGCGGCATCGCGACCGGCGTCGTCGACGTCGGCGTGGCGCTCGGCGCCGACCCCGAGCTGACCTTCGTCCTGGCGCTCGGCCTCCGCGACGAGGTCGACCCCGGCTTCGAGAACCGGAGCCTGTCGGGCAGCATCGAGCTCTACTCCGGCTACCACCGCGACCGCGCCTTCGCCTGGGCGTTGCGCGTGGTGCCGTTCCAGCTGGTGAGCCGCCAGCCGGCGGTCGGCGGCGCGCCGTTCGCGCTGGCCTGGGACGCGGTCTTCGCCTCGGGCCTCACGCTCGGCGTCGACCTCCGCTGGATCGATCGGCCGCTCGAGCCGCAGCCGGGCTGGCCCGGCGCCAGCGTGTTCGTCGGCGTGCGGGTCGGGGTGGGCGATCTCCGGCACTGACGTTCGGCGCGCTTATCCCTCGGGGACGGGGTGACGGGCCGCGGAGGCCGTGATAAGCCTCGAACTCGGCCTCCGAGAATCGTCGCCCATCAGGAGTACCCATGACTCGCGCCTTGACCGCAATCGCTCCGCTCGTCCTCGTCGGCTTCATGGCCTGCGGCTCGAAGTCGCAGCCGGCCCCGGCCTCCGAGCCGACCAAGTCCACCGAGCCGGCGAAGACGCCCGACCCGAAGGCGGGCGAGCCGACCAAGACCACCGAGCCCGCCAAGACGCCCGACCCGGCCCCGGCCGACCCGACCAAGGCGCCCGAGCCGGCCGCCGCCGCCGACGCCGGCGCGGCCCCCGCCGACCCCGACGCGGGCGCGGCGGCCGATCCGATGATGGACGACGACGCCATGGTGGGCGTCAACGTGCCGCAGGCCGACGTCTCGAACGCGGCGCTGTTCCAGCTCACCGCGACGCCGGGCACCATCGTCAAGGACCCCAACCCCGAGTCGCCCGAAGGCCTCATCACGCGCGCCCTGCAGGCCGCGATGGAGCCCGACGAGGCCAAGGGCTGGACCATGTTCGAGGCGCTGCTCCACGACGATCAGAAGTACGGCCAGGCGCTCGAGTACCGCCGCCAGATGAACTTCCCGGCCATGCGCCGCAAGGTGAAGCTCTTCCTCATCGAAGATCCGAACAAGCCCATCTACCAGGTCGACCGCACGCTGGTGGAGAACCCGACGACCATCCGCATCTTCGTCCACAACAAGGAGTCGATGCCGACGCCGTGCCAGCTCCGCCTCGACGACACGGGCCACTGGAAGATCGGCATCTGCTCGCTGTGAGCGCGCGCGCGGCGCTCGTCTGAAGCGCCGCTCGCGGACGGCGTCGTCGATGGCCGGCGTGCGCGGGCGCGCTCGACGCCGATCGCGCGCGTGACTGGTCCTATGGTCATCTGGGGGCCGTCGCGCGCGGCACGCGGAACGTGCGCGCGGCGCCGGCCGGCGACAAGCGGTAGGTCAGCGTGGCGCAGTCGGCCGACCAGTGGATGGCGCGCGCGAGCTTCGCCTCGTCGTAGAAGCCGTCGAAGGCGCTCAGGCTGTGGGCCGTCGCGACCTCGGAGATGGCCGGTCCGCCGGGGGCGTCGAGCGCGACGGCGACCAGCCGGAAGCTGCCGCGGTAGGGATCGGACGGCGCGGACGCGTCCTTCGCCGCAGCGGCATCGGTCTGGAGGATGGCCGCGAAGCGCAGCGGCCGGCCCTCGCACGTCGCCTGCCGCCAGATGCGCGCGACCACCGGCTCGACGCGTCCGCTGGCCAGGTCGTAGGACCAGATGCCGTCGGTCGCGAGCGCCGCCCACTGGGCGTCGTGGCCGCTGAGGAACGCCACGCCGCGAGCGGCGTCGACGCCGAGGAGGTAGACGCCGGGGTAGTCGGTCCTGGTGCGCTCGAGGCAGCACTGACCGCCGTCGGCGCGGTAGACCGACAGCGCGATGGCGCGGTCGCCGTGGCCCTCCAGCGTCTCGCGGCCGTTGACGGCCTCGACGCGCCAGGTCGGCCCGGCCTCGACGAGCCCGTCGCACGGCCGGCACGTCGGCGCCGCGCGCGCGGGCGCGGCGGCCACGAGGCCGAGGGCGGCGAGCGCGAGGGCGGCGACGACGGCGCGCACGCGGGCGGTCACGGCAGGTCACGCGCGCAGCGGAAGCCGATGTACTGCGCGCTCTCGTCGGGCAGGAAGCGCGTCCGGCCCCACACGCGCAGGTTGCCGTCGAGGTAGATGTCGTAGGCGCCGCCGCGCACCATGCGATGGCTGCAGCCGGCCTCGACCCAGGCGCGCCCGTCGCTGGGCGCACCGCGGAAGCTGTCGTGGTAGCAGTCCTCGTTCCACTCCCAGACATTGCCGGCCATGTCATACAGGCCCCAGCGATTTGGCAATTTCGTGGCCACCGGGTGCGGCGATTCTCCGGCATTGTCGGCGTACCACATGGCGGCGTCGCGGCAGGCCGGATCGGCGCCGCACACCCACGGCCCGTCGCCGCCGGCGCGCAGCGCGTACTCGTACTCGGCCTCGCTCGGCAGGCGCCCGCCGACCGCGGCGCAGAAGGCGCGCGCGGCGCTCCAGTCGACGCTCTCGACCGGGCAGTCGTCGCCGCAGGTGGCGAACGCGCTCGGCGCCTGGCCGGTCACCCGGCGATATTGCGCCTGCGTGACGAGAGTGACATTCAGCGCGAAGCCATCGACGACCACACGATGCTGCGGCATTTCGTCATTATCGCAATTCTCGTCGTCGGGCGCGCAGCCGATGGCGAAGCTGCAGCCGGGCAGCTCGACCCAGTCGAGGCCGTCGGCGCTGAAGGTCGCGCCCGCCGCCAGCGCGCCGGGCGTCGTGCAGCGCGCCGCCTCGGAGCCGCCGTCGCCGCAGCCGGCCGCGACACACGCGACCAGCGCCAGGCGGGCCACGAGCCTCGAGCTCTGCCACGTCGATCGGGCGACCTGCGTCGGAAGCATGGGGGCGAGCGTGGCCCCGGCCGTCGCGCGGGTCAAGCGAGGAGGCGCCCTGCGCGTCGAGGCGCGGCGCGCGCGCACGGGGTTGGCCACGCCATCAGTAGGCCGTCAGCGCGGCGCGCATCTCGTTGGCGTTGCGGTAGCGCGCGCCCGGCTGCTTGGCGGTGGCGCGCGCGATGACCAGCGCCAGGCCGGGCGGCGGCGGGAAGCCGTCGGGCATCTCGAGCGGCGCCAGCGTGCCGCGCAGGTGGGTCTCGAAGAGGGCGTGGCGGTCGGCGCCGACGACGGGGTGGACGCCGGTGAGCAGGCGCTGCAGCACGATGCCGAGCGCGTAGAGGTCGCTGCGCGGGTCGGCGCCGACGCCGACGATCTGCTCGGGCGCCATGTACTCGGGCGTGCCGATGACGCGCCCCCACTGGCCCGGCTGGCCGCGCACCACGTCGAGCGAGGCCGGCACCTCGCCCGGCGTGAAGCGGCGCGCCACGCCCACGTCGAGCAGCTTCACCTCCCACGGCTCGCCCGCGCCGCGCGGCATGATGTGGATGTTCGACGGCTTCACGTCGCGGTGCACGATGCCGTGGGCGTGCATGACAGCCAGCCCGGAGAGCACCTCGCGCGCGACGTGGGCCGCGACGCCGAGCGCCAGCGATCTCTTCTGGTCGAGCAGCTGGAGCAGCGTCCGACCCTTGAGGAGGTCCATGACGACGTACGTCGCGCCGCTCGCGGTGGTGCCCGAGGTGTGCACGGCGGCCAGCGCCGGATGGCGCAGCCCGGCCATGAGCGAGGCCGACGCCGCGAGACGCGTGCGCTCGGAGAGGTCGGCGTCGGGGTCGGCGATCTTCAGCGCCACGAGCTGCCCGTCGGCGAGGCGCGTCGCCTCCCAGACGCTCGTGTGCATGCCGCCGCGACCGAGCAGCCGCTCGACGCGCACGCCCGGCACGACCTCGCTGCCGCGGCGGTCGTCGAGCAGACGCTCGCCGCAGTCCGGGCAGACGTCGGCCTGCTCGGCGAAGGTTCCGTGGCGGTTGGGGCAGAAGCGCATGCGAGTGGGTCGGCTCCGTTCCGGCTGGGCAGCATACGCACCGCGGGCCGGTCGGGACCAGCGCCAAACGCTCGCCGCCGCGGCCGAGGTCCTGCGATCAATTCGCTTCTACCCGCATCGACGCGAGGCTATAAGCGCCGACGCGTCACCTCACGGAGCCCCCGCACATGGCCAAGCCGCCGTGGCACACTCGCTGGACGGTCCTGCCGCACGAGCCCATCCGGAAGCTCGAGCCCGACCTCTGGGAGGTCGAGGGCGCGCTCGAGAAGATGCCCATCGCGCGGCGCATGGTGCTCTTCCGCCTGCACGACGGGCGCGTCGTGGTGCACAACGCGCTGAACCTCGAAGAGCCGCTGATGTCCGAGCTCGAGGCCTGGGGCAAGCCGAGCTTCCTCATCGTGCCGAACAGCTTCCATCGCCTCGACGCCTGGTGCTGGACGCAGCGCTACCCCGGCATCGCCGTCCTGGCCGGGCCGACCGGCCAGAAGGCCATCGCCAAGGCGGTCAGCGTGGTGGGCGGCGTCGAGCTCCTGCCGCTGGGCGGCGGTCTCGTCGGCGAGGATCTCGCCGGCACCAAGGTCGGCGAGATGGCCTTCGTGCAGACCCACGCCGACGGCCGGAAGACCCTCGTCCTGAACGACGTCTTCTGGAACGAGCCGCACCACCCGGGCCTGAGCGGCCTCCTCTTCCGCGCGCTCGGGTCGACCGGCGGGCCGCGCGTGACGCGCGTCATGAAGCTCGCCGGCATCGCCGATCGCCGCGCCACCAAGGCGCACCTCCTGCGCCTGGCCGCCATTCCCGGGCTCGCGCGCATCATCATGGCGCACGGCACGATCGTCGAGAGCGACGCCGGGGCTATACTGAAAGAGGCCGCCGAGCGTTTCCTCTAGCAAAGGTTGGGTCGATGAAGCTCGAGTCGAAGAGGATGAAGTCCGCAACGGGCCCGCTGCAGTCGTCGGTCATCGACTCGGCCGAGGCCCAGGCCGCGCAGGCCTATGCCGATCACGCCGGCAGCCTGAGCGCGCCCGAGATCGACATCGATCGCATGAAGATCACCCAGGCCTGGGACCGCTACAGCGACGAGGACCACGAGGTCTGGGGCACCATCTTCCGGAAGCGCATGGACCAGCTCGTGAACGACGGCTCGCGCGTCTTCCTGGACGGCGCCGACATCATCCGCCTGGCGCCCACCCAGGTGCCGCGCCTCGGCGACGTCAACGCCGAGCTGCTCCCGCGCACCGGCTGGTCGTCGCACGGCGTGCCCGGCTATCTCCCGCCCAAGTGCTTCTTCGCCTTCCTGGCGCAGCGCCAGTTCCCGACCACCGTGACGGTGCGGCCCAAGGCGCAGATGGACTACCTGCCCGAGCCGGACATCATCCACGACGTCTTCGGCCACGTGCCGCTCCACGCCGACCATCGCTTCGCCGACTTCCTCCAGACCTACGGCGAGGCGGCGCTGCTCACCGACGACCCGGTCCACACCGAGCGCCTGGCGCGCCTCTTCTGGTTCACCGTCGAGTTCGGCCTCATCCACGAGGACGGCCGCGTCAAGCTCTACGGCTCGGGCCTCATCTCGAGCGAGGGCGAGGGTCACCACGCGCTGACCTCGCCCGAGGTCGAGCGCCGGCCGTTCGATCTCGATCGCGTGTGCGACACGCCGTTCGAGATCTTCCACTACCAGCCCATCCTGTATGTGCTCGACTCGTTCGAGCAGCTCTCCGAGGGTATGCGCAGCTACGCGCGCCGCCTGATGGAGCTCAGGGCCCGGAAGCGCGCGGCCTGACGTCGGGCTCGGTCGCCCTGGTCGCGACCGCCTGCCGCCCGAGCGGCAGCGCCCCGAGAATGACGCCACATTCCAGGGCACTCTCGTGTCACTCTCGTGGCACTCTCGTGCGACGCTCGTCAGCGCGGCGCGGGCGCCGCGAGCACGCTGCCGTCGTGGTCGTCGAACACGTCGACGGCGAAGTCGACGTCGCTGGCCCAGGTCTCACAGGTGACGGTGCGGGCGCAGCCGCCGTCCCACGCCAGCGGGTCGTCCGAATCGCTGGTGGTGGCCGGGCACGCGACCGGGATCGAGTAGAGCTTGCTGTCGGCCGTGCGCATCACGACGCGCGGCCAGAGGGTCACCGTGAGGGGCTCACCCGCGAGGCACGGCAGGGCCCAGGTGATCCAGGTGTCGTCGGAGCCCCATAGGCTCGAGGCGCACAGCGCTCCGCGCGGCAGCTCGGCCGCGAGCGGGACCACCAGCCGCGGATCGCCCAGCGTCAGGTTCGGTCCGAGCTCCGGCTCGATCACGGCGCGCACGTCGTAGCACACGTCGACGAAGCCGGCCGGGAGCGGGCCCCACGCGAAGTCGCCGGCGCTGAGGACGAGCATGCTGTCGGGGCGTCCGAGGTCGTCGCTCAAGGTGATCGTCGCCTCGGCCTGGCCATCGGCGTCGCAGGTGAAGCTCGCCTCGCAGCGCCCGTCGGCGCCTGGCTGGGCGCACGTCGCGTGGTCGAAGCTCGAGTAGACGCCCGAGTCGGCCGGGCCCGTCGTGAGCGTCGGCTGCGCCCAGACCGCCAGCGTGTGGCGCGGCGCCGCCGCGTTGCACGGCATGATGAAGTCGGCGACCACGCCGCGCTGCCTCGGCGTGCTGCAGAGCGCGCCGTCGCCCTGGGCCTGCTCCGGCGACTGCCAGTACGCCGAGGCGCTGCCGCGCACGAGCAGCGGAGCGCCGCCGCCGTCGGTCAGGGCCAACGTCACGCACGTCAGCCCCACGTTCGAGGTCACGTCGCGCAGGACGCGCACGTGGACCGTGCCCGGCGCCTGCGGCGGCGGCGGCTCGACCACCGCGACCGATCCCTCGCGCGCATCGCCGTCACACGCGCCGAGCCCTGCCAGGGACATCACGGCCGACACCCACACGATTGCTGCGGCCTTGCTCGGGGCCGAACGGAGCCGCGGGGGCTCGAGCGAGCTCATCACCTTCATGGGGCCGACTCATGGCACCGACCCGACCCCTCGCGCAAGCGCTGCGAGCCGTGTTCGCAAAACTCAATCGCAGGCGTCATCCAGGACGCTCTCGAGCGCGTCGGTCGGCTTGTTCTGCACCGTCCCGATCTCCTCGGCCAGCCACTCGCGCGAGGTCGCGAGCAGGCCCTGCTCGACGGCGAAGAGCTTCCGCTCCGACTGGACGGCGCAGATCTCGGCGTAGGTCTTGGCGATGCCCTGCAGGTCGCCGTTCTTGAGCGCGTCGAGCCAGCGCTGGGCGCGCTCGGCCGAGTACTCCTTGGCGTCCTTCACCTCGGTGCCGTCCTCGACGCGCTTCAGCGCCAGCGCCACGTCGTCGGGGCTCGCCAGGCGGCGCATGCCGAGGCCGCCGGCGCGCTCGATGGGTATCGGGAAGGTGCGGTCGTCGTCGACGAGGACGTAGTTGCCCTCGGCCGTGACCTCCTTCACCAGCACCACGCCGAGCGGCGGCAGCACCGCCCACGCGCCGGCCTCGAGGCGCGGCGAGGGCGGGTGGGCCTTCGGGTCGTAGGTGGTCGACGGCGCCGCCACCGGGAAGTCGGCCAGCGGCGAGCCGGGGATGGGGCGGGCGGCGCCGATGCGGCTCGCCAGCGCGTCGGCCACGTCGGGCTGGCGCGCCGACGACAGGTATCCATAGAGAGCGCCGGTCGGCAGGCCGACGATGGCCGCGGCGCGCGCCTCGTCGCCGATGAGCATGGGCGCGCCGTAGTGCGACTCCATGGCGTAGACCGACTGGCCGCGGTCGAAGATGCCGTAGCTCCAGGCGTCGGCCGTGGCCCAGAACGACACCGTCGGCAGGCCGAGCGTCGCCGACACGGTCTGGGCCACGCTGTCGGCGCGGGTCGGCGGGCCCTTCTCCTGCGGCTCGAAGGCGCACCAGTCGGGGCCGACGCGCATGAGCATCGGCGTCGGCGCAGTGCCGCCGGGCTTGGTCGCGGCGGCCGCGACGGCTGGCAGGGCGGCCTTGCAGTCGGGCGTCTTGATGCCGAACCAGGCGGCCGCGTGGCGCACCTCGGGGTTGCCGTGGCCGGCCGTGTCCGGGCTGCTGGCGCAGGCGCCGAGCGTCGCGACGAGCGCCGCGACGAGCCGCGCGGCGACGCTCGGCCCCATCAGCCGAGGTCGATCCACGGCACCTCGTCGAGCTCGGCCACCGACAGGAAGGCGCGGCGCGACCGGTCGTAGCCGAAGCGCGGGTCGTCGAGCGACCGCATGCGCTGCATCACCTGATCGAGGAAGCGGCGCAGGCGCTTCTCGGGCGTGAGCGCCGGCTCGTCGTCCTTGACGAGGCCGATCTTCTGCAGGTCGACCTCCTTGCCGGCCAGGATTTCCTCGAGCTTGGTCGAGATCTCCTGGCCCTTCGCGAGGCACTTCTGCTTCCAGCGCTGCTTGTCCTCGGCGGTGTACGGGGCGACGGCGTCCATGGGGCTCCTTGGCGACGCGGGAGCATACGCGGAAGCGGCCGGACAACCAAGGGCAGCGCGCGCGAGCGCGGGTGGTCGGACGGGCGGTTGACTTCGGGCCCGGATCGCTGTCCTCTTTGGGCGGGGATCGGGCCGGGCTGCCTGCCGCAATGCCGTCGGCGGGCGCCGCAAATGCCAGTCGCCGCTCGTCGCCCGCGTGGCGCGCCGTGTGGCAGAGGAGATCGCCATGAACCGCATCGCCGGCAACACCGCCGCCCCCCAGGGCTCCGATCAGTCCACTGCTCCGTCCTCCGAGAGCGGCGCGTCGCGCTCGCCCATGCAGGTGCAGCTGAAGCGCGCGAGCTTCGAGCAGGGCGCCGCGATGCTGTCGCCCGGCGATGCCGGCGCGGTTCAGATGAAGGGCGGCGGCGGCGACACGGCCGACGTGCACGCGGCGGCGGAGGCCGGCACCCAGGGCGGCGGCGGCTCGCTGCCGCACGGCGACACCATCCAGAAGGCGTTCGGCGCCCACGACGTGTCGGGCATCAAGGCGCACACGGGCGGCGCGGCGAGCGCGGCCTCCGAGGCGATGGGCGCCAAGGCCTTCGCGACCGGCGACCACGTGGCCTTCGGCGGCGGCGCGCCCGACTTGCACACGGCGGCCCACGAGGCGGCGCACGTGGTGCAGCAGAAGGGCGGCGTGCACCTGGCCGGCGGGGTCGGCGCCTCGGGCGACAAGTACGAGCAGCACGCCGACCAGGTGGCCGACGCGGTCGTGGCCGGCAAGTCGGCCGAGGGCCTGCTCGACGGCATGGCCGGCGGCACGAAGGGCAAGTCGGGCGGCGGCGGCGTGCAGAAGAAGGCGGTCCAGAAGGACGACAAGCCCGCGGCCGGCGTGGCCCAGACCAGCGAGGAGCCGGGCAAGAAGCCGGAGGGCGCCAAGGCCGAGGACGCGAAGCCCGATGCGGCCAAGGACCAGAAGCCGGAAGAGGGCGGCGACTGGCAGGACCAGATCGCCAAGGACCGCGACGCGCTGGTGAAGGGCGCGAAGATCGAGACAGTGCCGGGCCCGGATGGCCAGTCGTCGATCACCACCTTCAAGGACGCGCGCCTCGAGAAGGCGCGCCAGTACTTCTGCCAGCAGCTTCGGCTGCGCCGACGCCGCCGGTGGCACGGCCGCGCCGGCCGCGGACGCCGCCGCGCAGGCTCCGGCGGCCGACGCCAACGGCGGCGCCGCGTCCCCGGCGCAGGCGCCCGCGCCGGCCAAGCCCGCGGCCAAGCCGCCGGCGGCGCCAAGGTGTCGGGCGACTCGGAGGCCGGCGAGGTGAAGTCGGCGCCGCACTGGTTCAGCGTCTTCCAGGACCACTGCATCGACACCGGCAAGTGGGACAAGGACCAGAAGGTCCTGCAGATCCTGGTGAGCGCGTACCTCTATGCGACGATGGGGACGGCGCCGGCCAACGTGCTGGCGTTCTTCGATCACGCCGGCAAGAGCGAGTACAACGGCCAGGCCGAGGACCTGGCCTACGGCGCCGGCGCGCGCGGCGGCGACAAGACCAAGGCCATGCAGGACACCAAGATGTGGTGCCAGCAGGCGTCGAGCAGCGCCTACGCGCAGGGCTTCGCCAACTGCGGCTACACCTTCACCGGGCGCAGCGTGCCGGCCTGGATCGCGCAGCAGGTGGGCGTGCAGCCGCCGGCCTCGGCCTTCGACACGAGCGTGCAGCCGCCGAAGCTGAAGCCGGGCGCGACGGTCGACATCCCGTCGGCGGCGCAGCCGGTGCTGGCGGTGCTGCTCGCCAAGGACATCCCGAAGCTGGTGCCGCCCGACCCGTCCGAGCAGGGCGGCAAGCCGGTCGGCCAGCTGAGCGGCGTCGACGGCTGCTGGGGCGGCAAGGTCGAGGGCGGTGACCTGGCGTCGTTCGTGTCGCACTCGTCGACGACGTCGACGACCGGCGGCTACGCGGCGGGCCACGCGGTGACCATCGTCGAGGTCGGCGAGGGCGGCGACGCGCGGCCCATCAAGTACGTCTCGGGCAACGCCGGCTCGCACGTGCAGGGCAACGGCAGCATCCGCTTCGAAGAGGCCCTGTGGGTCAAGCCGCCGGCCAACTTCAAGCTCAGCACGACACGCCCGAAGAGCCGGGCGAGGTCTACCTCTACAGCGTCACGAAGACCTCGAAGCTGCAGCCGAACCTGCTCGACGACGTGCGCAAGAACGAGCCGGCGCGCCTGGCCTCCGACTTCCACGTGACCTACGACCCGTCGAAGGACAAGCGCGGCGGCTGATCGTCCGGCGCCCTGCGACGGCTGCCGGCCGACCGGCGATAGCGCGGACGGCGCTTGGGCCGGCGCGCCGGATCCTCTATCCTGGCGTCGGCGCGTCGCGGGGGCGCGCGGGTCCACGATGGTCGAGGAGAGAGCCTTGTCGGAGGGTCAGCTTCATCGCCTGCCGAGCCGCGCGCTCGGCCGTCCCGTGTGGATGTGGTCGTTCGGGTGGTGGGGCGCGCCGGTCCTGGCGATGCCGACGGCCGCCGGCATGGCGCACGACTGGCAGCACTCGGGGGCGGTGCGCGCGCTGTGGCCGCTCATAGCCGCCGGCCGCATCAAGCTCTACTGCCCGGAGACCAACGTCGCCGAGTGCTGGACCCACGCCGGCGGCGACCCGGCGCGGCGGCTCGAGCGCCATCGCGCCTACGAGGACTTCGTCGTGCACGAGCTCGTGCCGTTCATCCGCGCCGACTGCCGCACGCCCGACGCGCGCATCGCCGTCGCCGGCCCGAGCGTCGGCGGCTGGTACGCCGTCAACCTGGCGCTGAAGCACCCCGAGATCTTCTGGTGGGCGCTGTCCCTGTCGGGCCGCTTCGGCATGGAGAAGATGGTCGGCGGCTACTGGTCCGACGACCTCTACTTCCAGCTGCCGCTGGCCTATGTCCCGAACCTTGCCGGCGCGGACCTCGAGCGCGTGCGCCGCCAGACCTCGGTGACGCTGGTGGTCGGGCAGGGGGCCTTCGAAGGAGCGTGCCTGCCCGAGACGCTGCGCCTCTCCGAGGTCCTGCGAGCGCGCGGCATCGCCTGCGAGCGCGACGTGTGGGGCCACGACGTGACGCACCAGTGGCCATGGTGGAGCCGCCAGCTCCAGCACCACCTCGGTCGCCGCTTCAGCTAGATCGGCGCGGGTCCGGATTGCCCACGAGGCCGCTCAGTCGCCGAGCCGCGCCATGAGCGTCTCGCACGCCGTCCGCACCGGGTGCCCCGCGGGCAGCGTCGCGCGCACGAGCGCCACCGCCGCCGCCGACAGCTCGCGCCCCTCGGCCTTGCGCCCGTTCTCGTAGAGCAGCGCCGCCAGGTTGTTGAGCGTCGGCGCGACCTCGTGATGGTCGGCGCCGAGCACGCGCTGCTTCAGCGCCAGCGCGGCGCGGTAGCTGGCCTCGGCCTCGGCGATGCGCTGCTGGCTCTCGAGCGCGTCGGCCAGGTTGTGCAGCGCGAAGGCGACCTCGGGGTGGTCGGCGCGCCCGGCCGCGGCGTAGAGGGCCAGCCCCTGGCGATAGGCCGCCTCGGCCTCCTCGGCGCGTCCGAGGCCGCTCAGCGCGTCGCCGAGCCCGCACAGGTCGGTGCCCAGGCCGAAGTCGTCGGGCTCGCCTTCGCGCGCCGCGATGGCGTCGCGCGCGTGGCGCTCGGCCTCGGCGAAGTCGCCGCGCGCGGTGGCGAGGCCCGACAGGTTGTGGAAGTGGGTCGGCGGCTGCGGTACGCCGGCCGCGTCGCGCAGCGCGCCGGCGCGCGCGTAGGCTCGCGCGGCGTCGGGCCAGCGTCCCGCGAAGCGGAGGCACACGCCGAGGCCGTTCCATGGCTCGGCCAGCTCGACGCTGTCCGGCCCATGCACGCGCTCGGCCTCGACGACCGCCTCGCGCGCGAGCCGCTCGGCCTCGTCGTAGTGGCCGGCCAGCGCCAGCTGGTAGGCGAGCCGCGTCAGCGCGCCGACGCGCAGCGGCCGCACCACGTCGGCGTCGTCGCCCTCGAAGGGCGCATACAGCGCCAGCGCCTCGCGGTACGCGGCCATGGCCTCGGCCGGCTGGCCCAGCGCCGCCGCGACGTCGCCCGCCACCACGCGCGCGTTGCCGACGTCGGGGTGCTCGGGCCCGACCACGGCCGCGAGGCGCGAGGCCGCCTCGGCCGCGGTCGCGCGCGCCGCCTGCAGGTCGCCGGCGGCGAGCTCGTCCGAGGCGCGCTCGACCAGCGCCGCGGCGGCATCCCACTCGGCCTCGTCGAAGGCGTCGTCGCTCTCGGTCTCGGGCTCGGTGTCGGTCTCGGTCTCGGGGGAACCAGGCAAGGGCGTCATCAGGACCTCGCGTTCGTCGCGCGCGACAATACCCGCTCCGGCGCCGCGGTCCAGGCTCGCTCGACACCTGCGGGCTCTCAACGTTCGAACGCGACCTCGTGCGTCGCCCCGCCACCTCCGCACCACCTGCGCTCGTCCGCCTTTGCGCGGGAACGACGCCTCGGCATGCCTCGACGCAAACCGGCTCTCTGTGATAAACCGGCACTATTCACGAGTCCGGCGACGAACGCCGTCAGCCCCATGCTTCGCTCTGTCGAAGAGCCGCCGGTCTCGAAGATCTCTTGTAAGATCAGCCACCTTCACTGGCGCCATTTCGGACGCTATCGGGCTCGCAGCTCGATGGCTAGCTTCGAATCGACGACGCGGGGCCCTCCGGACACGCGCTCGTACTCTTCGACCGCGGGCGGTTCCGTTATGAACCCAAACCTCCTCATCGACTCGATCGTGCAGCAGACGATGGTGCTGATCGGACAGCTCGCCACCAGCGCGGGGATCCGAGCTCCGCTCTCGCACGTGGCCGATCAGGTCTTCCTGGATCTCGTTCGCGAGCTGGAGGCGCAGGGCGTGCGTCAGAAGGTCGTCGCCGACATGTTCGGGATGGCGCTTCGAACCTACCAGAAGCGGATCCAACGCGTGTCGCAGAGCGCCACCGATCGTGGCCGCACCCTCTGGGAGGCCATCTACGATCACATCGCCAAGCACCGCGTCGCCTCGCGTGTCGAGGTGCTCCAACGTTTCTCGCGCGACGAGGATGCGATGGTGCGCGGCATCTTGAAGGACATGGTCGAGAACGGCCTCATCTTCGAGAGTGGGACCGGCCAGCGCGTCGCGTACCGTGTGGCCAGCGAAGAGGACCTCGAGCTCCTCTCGCGAGAGGACGACGGGGACGAGGCCGCGACCTTCGTGTGGGCAGCCATCTATCGGCTGGGCCCCACCACCGCCGACGAGCTCCAGGCGACCGTGAAGATCGAGCGCGTGCGCCTCCAGAGCCTCATCGATCAGCTCGTCGCCGACGGTCGGGTCCAGACGACGAAAGGCGGTGACGAGCCGGGCGCAACGATGCGCGAGACCTCGGGATCGGCCGCGGCGGCTCCCGTCGTCCGCTACCGTGCGGCGCGCTTCCTCGTCCCGCTCGACGCTCGGGTGGGGTGGGCGGCGGCGGTCTTCGATCACTATCAGGGGGTCGTCCAGACCATCGTGGGCAAGCTCGCCGGAGACGATCCTGACGCGCCATATCCGGGCCGGACCGGTGGCAGCACATGGTCGTTCGATCTCTGGCCGGGACATCCCCACGAGGAGGAGGTCCTCGGATTGCTCGCGAGCCTCCGCACGCGCGTCGAGGCCATCCAGCAGCGCGTCTTCGAGCACAACGAGCGCGAGGGCCGACCGCCAGGCCATGCGCGCGTCACCCTCTACCTCGGCCAATCCGTGAGGGTCGTCGCTCACGACGCCACGGAAGGCTCGAGCTCCGCCACCAAGGAGACGCCGTGATGGACCTCTCGTTCCCGCCGCTTCGCCCCCTCCTGCCAATGCTCCTCCTCGCCTTGCCGCGCTGCCTCGGTGACTCGGGCTCGGGCCCGAGCGTCGATAGCGCGTCGCACTTCCTCAGCGGATGCGCGACCGACGACGACTGCGGCGGCGGCCTCGCTTGTGTGTGCTCGCTCTGCACCGTGGCTTGCAGCGCCGACGACAGCTGTGGAGAGGTCGCGCCCGACGCGACCTGTGTGGCCAAGGCGCCCAGCGGCTCTTGCTACGAGGCTGCCGTGGTCGCGGACCACTGCGGCTTCGTCTGCGGTGTCGGCGCGCCCTGCCCCGGCGGGCTCGACTGTTATCTCGGCGAGTGCATGCGCGATCCCGAGTGCCCGCAAGGCTCGACCTGGGACGCCGCCCTCGGCTACTGCGCCACCCCCTGGACCAGCATCCCGGCCTTCAGCGGCAATCAAGTGTGCGGTCCGTACTACATCATCGAGCTGCCCAGCGGCATGAACGAGTTCCGACCGCGCGCCGACTCGTCGGTGTCCGGTGGCTTCCTGGCGGCCATCACCACGCGCGAGCAGGAGACGCTGTGGTCGTTCAGCCCCAACGGCGAGACGGACGTCTGCAACAACCTCTGGGGCGACGTGCAGGGCACCTGGCAGACCGGCATCCGCCGCACCGCCGGGCTGACCGCCGACTTCTGCGACGCCCCCATCACCCCTCCGCCGATCGCCAACTTCCTCCGCGGCTGCGGCATCTACTCCTTCGCCATCGAAGGCCGCGCGCTGCTGGCGCCCACCCGCTGAGACTCGTCACATCGCCACCGCCTCCCGACTCGCCGTCGGAATGGAGCCCGTCATGGGTTGGACTCGGTCATGGTTCGTCCTCGCCTCGGCGTCCGTCGCGGCCGCCGCGTGCTCGGGTAGTGATGCCGGCATCGGCGTCGACGCCGCGACAGACGCGACCGCGACGCCATCGGATACGTCGGACGTGTCGACCGATGACGTATCGGCCTCGTCACCCACGATCCAGATCACGGCGCCGAGCGACGGCGAGGTGATCGCGGCGGGCTCGGCGCTCACGCTCGAGGCGCTCGTCGCCGACCCCGGCGGGCGGCTCGACGGTCTCGCCGTCGCGTGGGTCTCGGACCGCGACGGCACCCTCGGCAGCTCCGAAACGAGCAGCGGCGGCTTCGTCAGCCTCGAGGTCGACGGCCTCTCGGTGGGCCGGCATCACATCGCCGCGACCGTGCGCGACGCCGACGGACACGCCGGCTCGGCCTCCGTCGACATCCTCGTCAACGGCCCGCCGGCGCGACCTGTCGTCACGATCGAGCCCTCCCACCCGACGACCGCGGATCCGCTGAACGCGGTCCTCGCGGAGGTCTCCGATCCCAACCGTCAAGCCGATGAGCTCACGCCCCACTGGCGGTGGTTCGAGGACGGCGTCGAGCAGACCGACCTCGGAGCCGCAAGCGTGCCCGCGAGTCGCACGGCGAAGGGTGAGACCTGGGAGGTCCGGGTGACGATCTCGGACGGTCATGCGGACAGCGAGGTCGCGAGCGCGTCGGTCACGATCGAGGACACCCCGCCGAGCTGCCCGGCCGCGACGCTCCTCCCATCGGGCGGCGTGACGACGACCGCGTTCAGCTGCTCGTGTCCCGACCGCTCCGACGCCGACGGAGATGACGCCGACGACACCTGCGTCTTCGCCGATCGCGGCACCGTGCTGGCCGAGGTCCCCGTCGACGGCGACGGGACCTGCTCGCTCGACCCAGCCCTCACGACCCGCGGCATGGAGCTCACCTGCAGCTACCGCCCCTCCGATGATGAAGGCGCTGGCCGCGGCGCGACCTCGACCCCGGTCAGCGTCAGCAACGCGCCGCCGACGGCGCCGGGCAGCGTCGTGCTCACGCCGACCGCGGGCACCGTCGCGACCGAGTTCACCTGCTCCATCCCGGTGCCGGCGACCGACCTCGACGGGGACGAGATCCACTACCAGACCACCTGGTTCCTCGACGACCACGCCAACCCGGGCGGGACGACCACCACCTTGGTCGCCGCGCAGCTCGTGAGCGACGACAGCGCTACGCCGGCGAGGCGAGGCGACCGCGTTCGCTGCGAGGCGCGAGCGCTCGACGGGACCGGGACCTCCGCGGCGACGTCCTCGGCGACCGTCACCCTCGACGACAGCGCGCCCTCGGGCGGCCAGGTCACGGTGTCACCGATCCCTGCCACCGAGTCGAGCACGCTCACGTGCTCGGCGAGCGGGGCCGTGGATGCCGACGGCGACCCGGTCACCTGGTCGTCCACGTGGCAGGTCGAGGGCCAGACCGTGCCGGGTCAGACGTCGGCCACGCTCGACCACACCCACTTCGACAAGGGTGACCACGTCCTCTGCATCGCGACGCCGACCGACGGCACCGCGGCCGGCGCGGCCGTGGCCAGCAAGGTGACGGTGACGATCCAGAACACGCTGCCGTCGATCGCCCACGTCTCGCTGTCGCCGTCCGCGGTGACTCGGAGCCAGACGCTCACGTGCGGCTTCGATGGCTGGGTGGACCCCGATCCCGCCGACGCCGCGCCGACGGTGAGCTACCAGTGGCTGGTCGCGACGAGCGGCGCGCCCAGCCTCATCAGCGGTCAGACAGGGGCCACGCTCGTGCCGTCGATGGTCGCCGCAGGCGCGGAGGTGTTCTGCCGCGTGACGCCGCTCGACTCGGAGGGCGCGGGCACCCCGCTCGACTCGTCGCACGCGACCGTCCTCAACACCAAGCCGACGGTGACCTCGGCGACGTTGACCCCGGTGCTGGCCTTTGCCGACTCGCTCCTGACCTGCACCCCGAGCGGCCTGTCGGACCTCGACGGCGACGACGTCGTCGCGCGCTACAGCTGGCGCAAGGGGACGGCGACGCTCGCTGGCGAGTCGGGGCCGACCTTGTCTGGGGTCTTCGTCAAGGACGACCAGATCCGCTGCGTCGTGACGCCCTGGGACGGCACGGTCGAAGGCTCGCAGGTGACGTCGAACGCGGTCACCATCGGCAACAAGCTGCCCATCCTGAACGGCGTCACCCTGACGCCGGGCTTCGGTCCGACCTGCGCGACGTTCAGCTGCGATGTCGATCAGCTGATCGACCCCGACGCGGGCGACACGCTGCTCGTGAGCTACCGCTGGGAGCTGAACGCCGAGCCGATCGCCGCCGAAGGCAAGACGCTGACCGGCGTGCCGCTCGACGTGGGCGACACCCTCCAGTGCTTCGCCAGCGCGACGGACGGGAGCCTCGACGCGAACCTCGACCCGGTGCTCGGGCCCGAGTCCGCCTCGAACCTCTCCGAGGTGACCAACACCAAGCCGTCGATCACCGGCGCGTCGATTTCGCCCGCGACCGGCGTACGACCCGGCGACGTCCTCACGTGCACGCCCGAGGGCTTCGCCGACCCCGACTGCCACGCGGCGCCGAGCTACGTCTTCAAGTGGTACAAGGGCGCGACCGTCATCGCCGGGGCCTCGGGCCAGACCTTCGACACGACCGGGTACCTCCCTGGCGCCGAGCTCGCTTGCCAGGCCATCCCGTTCGACGGGATCGAGTACGGCGCCGCGAAGCTGTCGACGGCGGTCACTGTGACGAACGTCGCCCCGACGACGCCGGTCGTCGCGCTGAGCGCGCCGCAGGGTGCCGACGGCGCGGTGACCTGCAGCCTGGTCACCGCCGCGAGCGACACCGATCCAGTGACCTACACCTGGCGTTGGAGCATCAATGGAGGCGCTCCATTCGACGCGAGCCAGTCACTCACCGCGGCCCAGGTGAAGCACTGCGACCTCGTCACCTGCCAAGGCATCGCGAGCGACGGCTTCACCACGACGCCCTCGAACGTCGCGAGCCTCCAGCTCGCGAGCGGCGCGGACTGCAGCGACGGCAAGCTCTGCACCGACGATGCGTGCGCCGCGGGCGGCGGCTGCTCGAATACGCCGAACACGGCGCAGTGCGACGACGGCGACGCGTGCACGCTCGGCGACGTCTGCGGCAGCGGCCAGTGCCACGGCACGCCGGCCGGCGCGGGCACCGCGTCGGTGACCCCCGCCGACGCATACGAGACCTCGACGCTGGCGTGCGTGCCCGGGAGCAACGGCGCTTGCCCCTTCACCGTGGCGTGGTCGGTCGGCGCGCTGTCTGCCGGCTCGAGCGCCACGCTCACCGGGAGCGCGTTCGACAAGGGCGACGTCGTGGCGTGTAGCCTCACGCCCGCCGCGGGCGGCAGCGCCGTCGCAGCCTCGCCGGTCACCATCAAGAACACCGTGCCGAGCATCGCGAGCGCGGCCGCGAGCCCGGCGTCCGTCGCGATCGGCGGCTCGTTCTCGTGCTCGTTCTCCGGCTGGAGCGACCCCGACCCGGCGGACGCGACGCCCACCGTCGACTACCAGTGGTTCCGGAAGCTGGGAGCATCGAGCACCGCGGTCACCGGCGCCACGACGGCGACGCTGGCCACGACGGCGCTGGCGCGAGGCGACCAGCTGTTCTGCCGGGTGACCCCGAAGAACGGGACCGTCCTCGGCGCGGCGCGCGACTCGGGGCTCGTGAGCGTCGAGAACCGGACCCCGTCCGCGCCGGTGGTGTCCGTATCCGCGCCACAGGGGGCCGACGGCAACGTGACGTGCGCGCTGGATACGCCGTCGACGGACGACGAGTCGCTCACCTACACATGGCGCTGGTCCATCAACGGCGCCGCGACGTTCGACGGCGCGCAGGTGCTGACCGCGGCCCAGGTCCATCACTGCGATCTCGTCACCTGCCAGGCCATCGCCAGCGATGGGACCGCCACCGCCTCATCGAACGTCGCGAGCCGTCAGTTCGCCAACGGCAGCGACTGCGACGACGCCAAGTTCTGCACGACGGATGTCTGCGATGCCGCCGGCGGCTGCGCCCACGACGCGACGACCGCGAGCTGCAACGACGGCAACGGCTGCACCGTCGACGACGTGTGCGCCGCGACCGTCTGCAGCGGGATCCCGGCGCCGCCAGGGACGGTCACCATCGCGCCCGCGACGGCCTACGAGACCTCGACCCTCACCTGCGGCCCGGGCAGCAACGTGACCTGCTCGTTCACGTTCGCGTGGACGGTGAACGGGCAGCCCAAGGGGACGGCGGCCACGCTGAGCGGGGGCGCGTTCGACAAGGGCGACCAGGTCGCGTGCGCGCTCACGCCGAGCGCCGGCGGGACGCCGGTGTCGTCGTCGCCGATCACCATCCAGAACACGCTGCCCACGCTCGCGAGCGCGAGCGTCACGCCGTCCTCGGCGACGCCGAACCAGACGCTCACGTGCTCGTTCGCGGGATGGTCGGACCCCGACCCCGCAGACGCCAGCGCGACGGTGCAATACCAATGGTTCGGGCGCAGCGCCGGAGTCGATGCACCCATTGGCGGCGCCACTACGGCAACGCTCGCCGCTTCGACGGTCGGTCGCGGCGCCCAGGTGTTCTGCCGCGTGACGCCCATGAACGGTCTCGCCGCGGGGCCCGCGGTGGACGCGAACGTCGCGTCGGTGGTCAACCGGACTCCGAGCGCTCCGGTCGTGTCGATCGCCGCACCGCAAGAAGCCGATGGCAACGTGACGTGCGCGCTGGATACGCCGTCCACGGACGACGAGTCGCTCATCTACACATGGCGCTGGTCCATCAACGGCGCCGCGACGTTCGACGGGGCGCAGGCGCTGACCGCGGCCCAGGTGCATCACTGCGACCTCGTCACCTGCCAGGCCATCGCTAGCGACGGGGTCGCGACCGCCTCGTCCAACGTCGCGAGCCGCCAGTTCGCCAACGGAAGTGACTGCGACGACGGCAATGCATGCACCGAAGACACGTGCGCATCGGGCGGCGGTTGCCAACCCGGGATATCGCTCGCGGGAGGCACGCAACTTTGCCCTGCGCTCTCGTGCCTCGAAATCAACGATGAGCGCCCGGCCGCCACCGACGGTCTGTACTGGCTTGCACCCGACGGCGGGACGGCGGTTCAGGGCTACTGCGACATGACGGCCGACGGCGGCGGATGGACGCGCGTGCTCGGTTTCGCAGTGACGAATCAGCAACCAAAAGCCCCGCCGTCGTACGACGTGAACGCGGGTCTCGTTGCTGCGGCTTCCAACACGGGTGGAATCGAGGCCACGAAGCTTGCGACCTTCATGCAAGAGACCGGGGCCACCGAGATCCGGTTCTGGTGCACGAAACCGAGCACCGGCAGGCTCTTCCACATTGTGGCTTCGAGTGGCGGAGTGATTGCGTATTTGACGGGAGCCTCGGCGCAAATGCCGATCGCAACGGGCACGTTCCGCCGAATGGCAGATGACACGTCGTATCTCGCTCAACATCCCGCGGACTGGGGATACAATGGCACGAACTACCACACAGGGCGCTGGGGTCATTCTGACGTTCCAACCGAACGGCGCCTATTTGATCATTCCGCATTCATCGAAATGACGGCTCACTGGCTTCTGGTCGGAGGGGGCGGTGGTCGGACGGAGTGTGACGATTGGGTCAACGCGTCAGGGTTTGCCTACAATGGCGTGTGGCAGATATTCGTTCGATAGGATGTTGGAGTGCGTTCTGAATCGTCCCAAGTCGGATTTCGTCGACCATCGTCCGGCTGGTCACCGCCATCGACACGTTGCTCCCCGCGTGCGGCATGGACGCCGCGTCGCGGACGAATCGCGACTCGACGAACACCGAGAGCATCGTGACTGATGTGAGAGATCTGGGTAGCCTACCGACAGAGCTCGCGGCCTACCGCGCCGCGGTCGGCGACGACGAGCTCCGCTTCGAGTGCAAGAAGGACGCGGTCCCGCGGAAGCTCCACCTCGTGACGCGCGCCCCCGAGGTCGTGAGCTTCTTCTCGACGACCACGGACGTGCATCCCGCCGTGCCCGGACGTTCGACGTTCGCCGATAGATAACACGGCCCAGATGACGTCCATCGCTCAGAGTGAGGCATCTGCAATACCGGGTAGTGGGGCGCAGTCAACGTGTCGTCCACCGAGAAGGACCACCGCCTCTGGTACGCGCCGATGGTCGTCTGTGAGGTGCCCACGTGGCTCGTCGGCGCCGGATCTCGCTACGAGTGTGACGACAACATCGACCGCAACGCGGCCGGCCCGAAGAACGGATACTGGCACATCTACGTGCGCTGACCAGGAGCTACCTCATGCGATTCGCCTCGATACGTCACCACCTGCTCCCGATCCTCTCGGTGTTCGCCACCGGCTGCTCCGACGTCACCAGCAGCCGGAGCGGCGACTCCTCGGTCGCCGACTCCACGACGACGGCCCCCGACGTCCCAGCCGCGACCGACGTCGCCGCGCCGGACGCGACGGGCGATGTGACCCCGGCCCCCGACGTCCCGGACGTCGCGGCCGATGATTTGTCACTCTCCGACGACACGGCCGCCCTCGAAGACACCTGCGACGGCGGCTGCGGCTGCGACCTCAAGCACTGCGTCGGGACGTCGTCGCAGCCCGGGCTCTCGTGCAAGGTGATCCTCGCCTCGGGCTCGTCGCACGGCGACGGCGTCTACTGGGTCGACCCCGACGGGGACGGGCCAGCCGAGGCGGTGGAGACGGTCTGCGACATGACGACCGATGGCGGTGGCTGGACGCGCGTTTTCGGCGTCGTCGTCAGCGACGAGACCGGGAGCGGCTCGAATCCGCGTCCCCTCGCCGCTGGGCTCGCCGCCGCCGCGACCGGCCACGGTCACGTGGCGCCGACCGAGCTCGCGGCGTACCGCGTGACCACCGGGTTCACCGACCTCCGCTTCGAGTGCAAGAAGGACGCGGTCCCGCGGAAGCTCCACCTCATGACCTCCGAGCCGGCCGTCCTCGACTGGCTCACCGGGGCATCCGAGGAGCGACCGCTCGCAGCCGGGACCTTCACCACGCTCGCCGACAACACCGCGAGCATGACCGCGACCCCGGAGCAGTGGGGCCGCGACTCGGGCTCCGGCGGCGGCAGCGAGGGCTGCGGCGGTGGCCGCTGGGGCCACTTCAACACCGTGCCCGCCGACCGGCTCTGGTACTCGCCGCTCATCATCTGCGGCACCGCCACCTGGATGGTCGGCGCGGCCTACCGCTACGAGTGCGACGACGACATCGACGACGTCGTCCTCGGCAACCAGAACGGCCCGAAGAACGGCTACTGGTACATCTGGGTGCGGTGACCGGGAGCCTCCATCAAGGAGCTGGCTGCGTTCCGCGACAGAGCGTCGGATCCGGCGTCGACGTCCAGGCGACGTCCCTAGCACGGCGAGGCCGGGCGGGTCCCGGGCCACGGGCTTGTCTACCGCCATCGATGGCGGCATAGTCGGTCCCTGTGAAGAAGACGTCCCTCGCGGAAGCAAAGGCCCACCTCTCGACCCTGGTCGATGACGCGCAGCACCATCACAAGCGCACGCTGATTCTCAGGCACGGCAAGCCCGCGGCCGCCATCGTGCCGGTGGAGGTCGCCGCCGAAGGCCGTCGACCTCTGTCGGCGGACGAAATCGAGCTGCTGTTCGCCGGGCTTGGCTCGGCTGCGCCCGAGACGAGCGCGGTGGATGACCTCGTGTCCGGTCGCCGATGAGGATGGTCCTCGACGCGTCCGTCGCCGTCGCGGCCGCTCGTCCCAATGAGCCATCCCATGGTCCCGCCCGGTCGCGAATCGTCCAGGTCCTCGGCGGTCACGACGACATCGCGGTGCCGGCGATTTTTCCCATCGAGGTCGCGGCCTCTCTCGCCCGCGTCGGCGAGCCCATCGCGTCGATCAATGCCTATGTCGACGCGCTCATGTCGGTGGCCACCGTCTCAGCCATCGGCCCTCGACGCGCGCGCCGTATCCGCGAGATCGCGATGGTCACGAAGCTCCGTGGCGCGGATGCGATCTACGTGTGGCTCGCGAATCACGAATATGCCCCGCTATGCACGCTCGACCGCGAAATGGCGCAGCGGGGCAGCGCGGTCTGCCAGATCATCTCGCCCTGACGTCTGCGTCACGGCGAGTCCCGCTTCGCCGACGTCCCGAACGAAGACAGCATGATGGATGCGCGTACCTCGTCCCCGGCTATCACGACCGAGGCGGGTGCAGGTCTAGCGGCTCGCGGCCGCATGGCGGTGTTGGCGAAGTTGCCCGGTCGCATCCACGAAGAGCTGCGCCGACATCGCGACCCACCTCCAGGCGAAGGTGAGGCCCAACCTTCGAGGTCCGTCGCAGCGTCTGTCTCGGCGACGGCCAAAGGCCGCTCTGCGCGCGCGCCGAGCGGGCCCAGCGGGCTGGGGGGCTCTCGACACCCGGAGGGTCTCGGCGCATATTGCGGCGCACCATGCCCCGGACCCCGCTCGCGACCCCCTCCATCACGGCCACCATGCTGGTCGCCGCCGCGGTCACCATCGCGCTCGCCGGGGTGTTCGGCGGCTGCTCCGAGTTCGTGAAGCCGGTGCTCCCCGGTGAGACCGGATACGCCGTCGACCACATCACCTGGAAGGGCGCGACGCTCGACCACGCCGTGCTCGACCCGCTGCTCTCGGTCCGGCCCAACACCCTCATCATCCCCGGCCAGCCGTACAACCCCTACCGCATCGCCGAGGACCGCCGCCGCATCCGCGCCTACTGGCAGAACTTCGGCTACTTCGACGTCACCGTCGACAAGGCCGACGTGGCCTTCGACGACAAGGCCAAGACCGTCGCGGTCACCTGGAACATCGTCGAGGGACCGCGCTACGGCATCCGCTCCATCGAGGTGCGCGGCGCGCCTGAGGGCCTGGACGAGGCGCTCGCCGAAGAGGTCGGCTTCGAGGTCGGCGCGCCCATCGACATGCAGGGTCAGCGCGTGCGCCGCCACGAGCTGGCCGACGTCCTGCGCGACGAGGGCTACCTCCGCGCCGAGGTCTACAGCCGCACCTTCGTCGACCGCGCCGGGAAGGCCGTCGACTGGGTCTTCTACGCCGACCCCGGACCGAAGAACGTCGTCGGCAAGATCACCGTGGTCGGCGCCAAGAAGGTCCCCGAGGACCTGGTGCTCGACCGCGTCGGCCTGCACCCCGGCGACCCCGTCGACCTCGAGACGCTGAGGAAGCGCGAGCTCGACCTGGCCGACACCAGCGCCTACACCGTGGCCCGCATCAACGCCGCCACCGGCACCGAGTTCGAGACCGGCGCCGTGCCGTGGGAGACGTGGATCCCGCCCGACACCGGCGGCACCATCAAGGCCGAGCAGGTCTCGTCCGACGGCGACCTCGTGCCGCGCGCCCAGCTTGCGCGCGAGGTCGACCTCACCGTGACGCTGCGCGAGGCGCCGTCGACGCAGGGCCAGCTCGGCCTCGGCGTCAACGTCGACCTCGAGCGCGTCGATCCCTATGTGCTCGGGCGCGTGTGGTTCCGGAACGCGCTCGGCGCGTTGAACCACCTGAGCTTCGAGGCCAACGCCGGCTACGGCCTGCGCTGGCGCGGCGACGTCGACGAGCCGCTCGGCGTGCACGGCTCGGCGCGCCTGGCCTTCAACCGGCCCGGCCTCTTCGGGCGCCTCGGCGACTTCCGCATCGTGGCGGCCTTCGACGAGGAGCTCTACCCGGGCTTCCACTGGCGCACCGCGTCGGGCGGCCTCGGCTTCCGCACGCTCTTCGCGCAGGGGCTCTTCCTCGACATCGAGCCGCGCTTCCGCTGGGACGAGGACGTCGGCGTCGGCAGCATCGACCCGGCCGTGCGCTCGGCGCTCGACCTCGGGCCGGCCGGCGCCACGACGTCGGGCGAGGCGCGCGTGTCGCTGGTGTGGGACGGCCGCGAGGACGGCGTCGAGGCGCTGAAGGGGCACCTGCTCGCGCTGCGCGCGTCGGTCGCACCGTTCGGTGACGCCACCTTGCTCGGCGCCCAGGTCGACCTGCGCTACGTCGTGCCGTTCTCCATCCACACCGGCCTCGCGCTGCGCGCCTCGGGCAGCTGGGTCGCACCGCTCGGCGACACCGGCATCCCCATCGGCGCGCGCCTCTTCGGCGGCGGCGCGTGGGGCATGCGCGGCTTCGCCACGAAGTCGCTGTCGGTCTACGCGCCGGCCTGTGGCGGCGCCGTCAACGGCGGCGAGGACAACGCGACCGACTGTCGCTCGCTGGCGGTCGGCGGCGAGAGCCTCTTCGAGGGCTCGGCCGAGTTCCGCTGGCTGCCGTTCCGCAAGCAGTTCGGCGCCGTCGTCTTCGCCGACTTCGGCGCCGTCGGCGCGCAGGCGAACCCCTTCGAAGACGGCATCGACTTCGCCGCCGGCCTCGGCCTGCGCATCCGAACCTGGCACATCCCGGTGGGCCTCGACCTCGCCTACCGCATCACCGATCGCCAGGCCTGGAGCGGCCTCGACCGCTTCATCGCGTTCCTCCGGGTCGGGGAGGCTTTCTGATGGCCAGCAACGACCGCCCCGATCCGCTCGAGCCGAATGAAGAGGTCACCAAGAGCATGCCGGCCGTGAGCGGCACGCCCGAGTCGGGCGTCCACCGCCGGCCGACGTCGCCGTACGGCTCGGCGCCGAACCTGCCGATGCCGCCGGTCGACGGCGCCCCGGCCGGGGGCCAGCCGAAGAAGAAGTCGAAGCTCCGCAAAGCGCTGAAGATCACCGCCTGGTTCCTCTTCATCGTGCTCATCGTCATCCCCGGCCTGGCGCTCATCTTCTTCTCGACCGGCCCGGGCAAGTCGGTGGCGCGCGGCATCGTCGAGGGCGCGCTGGCCAAGCGCTACGACGGCGAGGTGAAGCTCGGCGGCCTCGACTACTCCATCTTCGGCGGCACGCTCGAGCTCACCGGCCTCGAGATCAACCAGCACGACGGGACCAAGGTCGTGGGCGTCGGCAAGCTCGCCATCGACATGGACTTCCTGAGCCTGCTCTCGCCGCCCATCGACATCGACAAGGTGCTTGTCGAAGGCGTGCGGCTGAACCTCGAGAGCTACGCCGACGGCACCAGCAACCTGAAGCGCATGATGAAGGAGCCGCTGAAGCTCGAGCCCAAGGCGCTCACGCTGAAGGAGCTCGACATCCACGACGTGCAGGTCACGGTGAAGCGGCCCGACGGCTCGACGCTGACGGTGAAGGACGTCAGCGTGCTGGCCTCGGCCGAGGCCGACCCGCTGGCCCAGAAGGCCCACGTGCTGGTGAAGAAGCTGGCGCTGTCGCTCGGCATCGAGCGCCCCGGCTTCTCGCTGCAGCTGCCGTTCTCGACCGGCATGGAGCTCACCCAGAACGGCGAGCGCGACCTGAACGTCAAGCTCACGCCCGAACCCACAACCGTGGTTGTGAAACGCGGCGACCAGCCCGAGATGCGCGTGCCCATCGCGCTCGGCACGGTGGGCGCCATCATCCAGGGCGGCATGATGGACACCGCCATCACCGACGTGGCGGCCGGCCCGCTCACCATCAAGAGCATCGCCGCCAAGGGCGAGCTGCCGCCGCCGGGCCAGCTCGGCCTCGGGCCGGGCGTGCACAGCCTGGTCGTCGACGGCGTGAAGGTCGAC
Organism: Myxococcota bacterium; assembly: GCA_046351155.1. Classification (GTDB taxonomy): domain Bacteria; phylum Myxococcota_A; class UBA9042; order PHBI01; family PHBI01; genus JAXLYZ01. The sequence continues at coordinate 12,132 of JAXLYZ010000008.1, read as the reverse complement.
GGCAAGGCCGTCAACGCCCTGCTCCAGAAGGACCTCCTGGCGACCGACATCGGCATGGGTTTCTCGGTGGTCGGCCCGGCCGAGAAGCTGGTCGTCGCCGGCAAGGTCGACACCAACGGCGGCAACTTCGCGCTGACCGGCTGGATCGACGCCAGCGACGTGCTGAACCCGACGTACGAGCTCAAGCTCATCGGCAGCGACATCGACACCACCAAGCTGCTGGTGGCGCCGAAGCAGGCGCTGACCACCTCGGTGGTGCTCGACGTGAAGGGCAAGGGCATCCTCCCGGGCGCCACCGACGCGGCCATCCACCTGGCCGTCGGCAAGACGGTCGTGGCCGGCAAGACCATCGACAGCGTGGTCGCCGACGCCACCATCAAGGGCCAGGAGATCCGCGTCGAGAACGCCGTGCTGACGGCCTTCGGCCAGTCGATGCGCCTCGACCTCAAGCTCGACCGCGGCACGCGCGAGTTCGACGCGCGCATGCGGGCGCAGTCGTCGGTCGGCCAGACGCTCGAGAATGCGCGCAAGGCGGGCGTGCTCATCCTGCCGCTGCCGCCCATCGAAGGGAACCTCGACCTCGACTTCGAGGCCTTCGGCAAGCTCAAGCCGCAGGCGCCGGTGACCCCCGAGACCGCCATCGTGGCGCAGACGCCGGCCGAGAAGGTGCCGTTCGAGGAGATCACCATCAAGGGCTTCATCCACGGCGACGGCGTGAAGATCTCGGCCTTCCCGGTGAGCGACACCGGCCCCGGCTCGTCGCCCGAGACGCGCGGCGTCGACCGCTCCGTCGGCAAGCTCAACGTCGACGTCGACGTGGCCGTGCGCGACCTCCAGCCGCAGGGCACCGTCAAGATGGAGGTGGCCGACCTCGACACCGGCAAGATGAAGCTCGAGTCGGCCAAGGTCGACGCGGTGCTCGAGGGCCTCACCCAGAAGATCCACCTGACCGCGCACGACACCAAGCAGGAGCTCGACGTCGACGCCCAGGCGACCTCGACCATCGACCTCGAGAAGCGCCGCGCGACCGTCGTCATCGAGTCGTTCTCGGCCAAGAAGGGGAGCCTCGAGACCAAGCTCGACGCGCCGACCACGGCCATCATCGACCAGTCGAAGGACCCGGGCGGCGGCCTCTCGCACGTGAAGCTCGAGCCGATGCGACTCCAGCTGGCCGGCGGCATCCTCGGCCTGGCCGCCGACGCCGACCTGTCGCCCGACCCGAACAAGCCCGGCGCGAGCAAGGTCGACGCCATGCAGGTCGCGGTCGACCTCGACGGCCTGCAGATTGGCAAGTTGGCCGCGCTGGCCAAGAAGAACACCAAGGGTCTCGGCGGCACGCTCACCGGCTCCTTGCGGATCGGCGGCACGCCGGCCGCGCCCGCGGTCGACTTCGGCATCAACCTGCACGGCCACATCAAGTCGGGCGCGCCCTTCACGCTGAAGTCCGACGGGCAGATCCGCGACTCGAAGCTCGAGCTGCGCGTGGCCATGACCGACCGCCAGCGCGTGCCGCTCATGAAGCTCGACGTGGCCGCGCCGCTCTACCTCCCGAAGCCGGGCGAGGTCGGCAAGAAGCCCGGGCTCGCGCCCGGCGGCCGCCTGAAGGTCGACTTCGTGATGCCCGAGACCACGCTCGGTCGCCTCGGCAAGCTGTCGCCGAACCCGCTGCCCGACACCGTCGATCCCGACGGCACCATCAAGGCGTCGATGCACATGACCGGCTCGCCGGCGCGCCCGACCGGCCGCTGGGAGCTCGAGGTCAACGGCGGCTTCCTGCGCCGGAAGGGGTACGACAAGGCGCCGGCCCAGCAGCGCGTCAGCATCAAGGGCAGCCTCACGCCCGAGCAGGGCGCCATCGCGCTCGCGAACGAGCTCGCGGTCTTCCTCGACGCCGGCGCCGCGACCCCGACCGTCGACCATCAGCTGAGCGGCAGCTTCAAGCGGTCACCGCTGCTCAAGGGCGCGCTCGACAGCCCGTGGTCGCTGCACGGCGCGCTGGCGCCCATCGACCTCGCGCCGCTCTACGCCATGGGCCTCGGCAAGCAGGAGATGGCCGGCGTCATCACCAGCGCCATGGACTTGAGCGGCCAGGGCCAGACCGTGCTCGGCACCATCGGCTTCGCCGCGCACGGCGTGAAGGTCGGCGCGAACCCGGTGGCCGACATCGACTCGACCATCACCATCGGTGAGGACGACACGCGCGTGGCGCAGTCGGTGAAGGTCGCCGGCCTCGACGCCGTGAAGACCGACATCGTCATCGGCCTCGCCGGACGCGGCCTGCGCGCGACGATCAAGGACAAGCCGCGCCTCATGGCCTCGCCGGTCTCGGGCAGCATCGAGCTTCCCGAGCACACCCTCGCCGAGTGGCGCAACGTCATGCCGAAAGTGCCAAATCTGCCGGGCAAGGTCGGCGGCAAATTGACCCTCGGCGGCAATCCGACCGCCCGAGGCCCGCGGCGCGCTCGCCTGGGACGGCTTCGACACCGTCGCCGGCACGCCCAGGCGCCTTGGCCTTCGAGATCGGCGCATCAACGCCTGGTGACCGCCGGCGGTGCGCTCGTCGTCGGCCCCAATCGCCAGGTCGTGGCGGGCGGCTCGGTCGAGCGCGCGCCTCATGGACAAGGCCGACGAGCAGGGCGTGAAGGTGCCGCTGCCGGTCGACTTCCACGCCAAGGCCGACGCGGTCGACCTCGACATCGTACGGCGCTCGCCAAAAGCCGCCGGCGGCAAGGCGCCGAAGCTCGACGGCAAGCTCGACTGGCACATGGACGGCCGCTTCGTCCTGTCGCGCGACCCGGCCAAGAAGGGCCTCCTGCCCGAGTCGACGCTGAGCGGCGACATGGGCATCTCGGCGCTCGACATCGTCGTGCCCGACACCGACCGCCACATCCAGGACGGCCGCTTCCACCTCATCGCGAGCCCGGCCGGCCTGGTCATCGACAGCATCCGCGCGCGCGAAGCCGACCTGCAGAAGGACAACCGCGTCATCGACATCACCGGCGGCCATGCGCTCGTCGACTGGAAGCCGGCCACCGCGGGCCTGAACATCACCTCGACCGACTGGCTCATCGGCGGCAAGGGCTTCGACGGCCCCGAGGCCGAGCTCGACAGCGACATCGACATCGCCGTGAGCGGCATCGGCGACGCGGTGCGCGTCGTCGACGTGACCATCAAGAGCCTCGACCTGAACGGCCCCGACCGCTTCGTGCGCGGCCACTACCCGCAGCAGGTGGCCTACGACGACATCATCTATACGGACGAGTCAGGGCGCCGGCCGGCAAGCTGCCCGCGCCCGAGGACTGCGCCGCGCCCGCGCCGAGGGCGCCGCCGCAGCCGGCCAGCGACGACCCGCGCGCGGCCTTGCCCGACGCGCCCCCGCCGCCCGCGCCGCTGGCCGTGGACGCGCACATCCACATCCCGAACCCCATCCGCGTGAGCGCGTCGATCCCCATCGACATCCAGCTCCAGGGCGCGATGGACGTCGCGGTGCGCGGCAAGGACGTCCAGCTCCACGGCAAGATCGACGTCGTGAAGGGCGTGCTCGGCGCCATGGGCCGCTTCTTCGAGCTCGAGGACGGCAGCATCGTCGCCGACGGCGGCATGGACACGCTGAAGGCCGAGATCCACTTCGCCTACCAGCCGCCGGCGATCGTGCTGCGCGAGTTCGCGCTGCCGCCCGGCGCCGAGACCAAGGCGCGCATCACCGTCTTCTTCACCCAGGCTACCGGCCAGAAGACGTACTTCTCGGGGCTGCCCGGCACCTACCTGCTCGACATGGCGACCATCCTCAACACGGGCCGCACCCGCCTGTGGGGCGCCCCCGACGCCCCCGCGTCGGAGACGGTGCGCTTCGGCCAGAGCGAGCAGGCGCTGGTCACGACCTTCGTCCAGACCAACCTCCGGAACCTGATCTTCATGGACCGCTACAGCGGCTGGTCCGAGTCGATGGAGGATCCGGCCGAGTACGGCCGCCTCTCGCACTACGACATGCAGCGCTTCGTCGCCGACGGCGGCGCGCGCTGGCGCTTCACGGCGGCGCCGCCCGAGCCGGGGCAGAACCGGATGGAGCTCGGCTACGACTGGATGCTGGCCAACGGGCCGCGCACGGTGCTCGGCTTCGGTCCGCACTTCGGTCTGGATCTGGAGCTCGGAGTCGGGCTCACTCTCGACTGGTCGTCGCAGGAGTGATGCCGTGCTGCCCACGCTCGCCGTGCTAGTCGCCCTGGTCGCCAGCGATCCCAGCGATCCCAGCGCCCCCGAGATCCCGAGTGGCCAGGCGCAGGCCAGGCAGGACTACAACGCCCCCTGGCGTCAGGGCCACTCGCGCCTGTCGCTGGGCGGCGGCGCGGCAGGCTTCAGCGGCGACGGCACCGACTTCTACATCGGCGCGGCCTACGGCTACTTCGTCGTCGACAACCTCGAGCTCGGCATCGACGCCATCCTGACCTTCGGCGACGCGCCGTTCATGGCGCGCGTCGGCCCGTCGCTGACCTACATCATCCCGGTGCAGGCCGCGGTGCAGCCCTACCTCGGCGGCTTCTACCGGCACTGGTTCATCGCCGATCAGGCCTTCCTCGACGAGGACACGCTGGGCGCCAAGCTCGGCGTCGTCATCCGCTCGAGCGGCCTCTTCATCCAGCTCGGCCTGGTGGCCGAGCACACGGTGTCGACGTGCGATGAGGACTGCACCGCCTTCTATCCCGAGATCGGGCTGTCGTTGACGCTTTGAAGCCGAGGCCCTCCGAGCGCGCCGCGAGCCCCGAGGTCGTGAAGCCGATCGCCATCGCGAGGAGCCTCGGCCCCGCCTATCGCGACGCGCTGGGCCAGGTCGAAGGCGTGCCGGCGATCGACCTGGCGCTGGCGCGCCGGCAGCACGAGGCCTACGTCTCGGCGCGCTGCGCGAGCTCGGCGCCGAGGTGCGCGTGCTGCCCGAGGACGGGCTCGCCGACGGCTGCTTCGTCGAGGACACCGCCATCGTGGTCGGCCAGACCGCGCTCCTGGATGCGCCTCGGCGCCGAGTCGCGCCGCGCCGAGACGGCCGGCGTCGCGGCCGCGCTGGAGGCGCTCGGCGTGGGGCTCATGCGCATGTCGGCGCCGGCGACGCTCGACGGCGGCGACGTCTTGCGCCTGGCGATCGGCTGCTGGTCGGTCGCTCCGAGCGCACCAACCAGGCCGGTGATCGCCGTGCTCGAGTCGTTCGGCCGCGCCGCTCGGGCTCGAGGTGGTGGCGGTCGACGTGCCGGCCGGGACGCTCCACCTGAAGTGCCACGCCACCGCGCCGCTTCCCGGCCTGGTCGTCGTCGCGCGCGACGTGCTGCCGCTCGACCTCGTGCCGGCCGGCTGGACGATCGTCAAGATCCCTGACGAAGAGGCCTACGCCGCCAACACGCTCGGCCTCGGCGCCACCGTCATCGCGGCCGCCGGCTTCCCGCAGACGGTGGCCCGCATCGCCGCCGCCGGAGCGCGCGTGCGCGTGCTCGACACGACCGAGATCGCCAAGGCGGCCGGCTCGCTCACCTGCCTGTCGCTCATCGTCCCTGGTCGGCCGGCCCGGCCGACGCGGCCCGCCGACGACCGCGCGCGGAGGTGACGTGTACCTCGACCTCGACCACATCGAGGCCTTCATCGCGGTGGTGGACCACGGCACGGTCACGGCCGCGGCCAAGGTGCTGCACCTGACGCAGCCGGCGGTGTCGCGCAACCTGAAGCTGCTCGAGGACGCCGTTGGCGTCGAGCTCTTCGAGCGCGCCGGGCGCGGCCTCATGCTGACGGCCGCCGGTCGCGCGCTGGCGCCGCGCGCACGCCGTCTGCTGGCCGAGGCCGGCGATCTGCGCCGCGACCTGGCGCGCGTCGGCAAGCGCCGCTACCACGACGTGCGCGTGGGCACCGTCGACTCGGTCGCGACCTTCCTCCTGCCCGACGTGCTGACCGGCCTCCGCGACGCCTATCCCGGGCTCGAGGTGAAGCTCTACACGGCGCGCACGGCCGAGCTCCTGCGCCGCCTCGGCGAGGGTCAGCTCGATCTGGCGGTGGTGGCCTGGTCGGGCCCGCCGCCGGCCGAGAAGGCCATCCCGACCGTGCGCTACGAGCTGCGCTTCCGCGGTCGGCGCGATCGCTTCCCGACGCTGGCCGAGGCCACCACCGAGGAGCAGCTGCGCACCTTCCCGCTGGTGCAGCTCGAGGCGAGCCCCAACCAGCCGAGCCTGGTCGACCCGGCCGGCGGCCCGGGCACCTTCGCCATCGCGGCCAGCCTGGCGTCGGTGAAGGCGCTCGTCCTGGCCGGCTTCGGCGTCGGCGCGCTGCTCGACTTCATGCTCACGCCGAGCGAGTCGGCGGAGCTCGTGTGCGCCGGCGTGCAGCACGACCCCGACTGCTTCCTCTACGTCGCGGCCGGCCCGATGTGGCAGGGCCCGACTGAGACAGGCATCACCGAGCAGCTCGCCGCGCGCCTCACCGCGCGCATGTCGGTCGCGGGCTGACGGCACCGCGCGGGCCCGTCTCCGCGCTCGAGACGCATCAGGCGCCGCGCACGTCTCCGACCTCGGGCTCCGCCGGCGCGGCGCGCGGCACGACGATCAACGCGAGCACGATGCTCGAGATGAGCACGAGGTAGATCGGGTAGACGCCCTCGGCGCTGGCGAGGTCGCTCACCGCGAACAGGTTCAGGATGTTGCCGAGGCCGAACAGGCTCCAGGCCAGGCGGTCCTCGCTGCCCGGCCGTCGCCAGGTCTTGCGGATGGTCGGCAGCGCGCCGAAGAGGTCGATGGCGATGTTGACGCCGAGCGCCACGACCGGGTCGCCGGTCAGCGCCCACACGCCGAGGCTCAGCGCCGCGGCCGCCAGGCACACGATGTCGAAGCGGCTCGTGCCGCCCTCGCCGTACTTCACGGCCAGCGCCAGCGTCACCAGCGGACCCGCGCAGTAGCCGAGCGGCACCCACACCGAGCCGGCCCCGCCCGACGCCAGGTGCCCGGCCGCGAGCGCGCTGCCGACGACGGTCCAGATGAGCCACGAGGCGCGCGACGGGATGGTCCGTCCGCGCACGATGGCGACCGCGTAAGGCACGAAGCCGAGCGTCGCGACGACGCCGGCGATGACCCCGATGGCGCCGCTCAACGGCGGTGCGCTTGGAAGAAGGCCAGCGCCAGGGCGCCGTACTCGAAGGTCCCGCCCTGCTGACAGCCGAACGCCAGCGGCAGCGCGTTCACCTGCGGGCTTCCCGGGACGCAGTGGCCGTTCAGGAGGAAGCTCGTCGCGGTGTAGTCGTGCTCCCAGACCTCGAAGGTCGTGCCGCCCGCGGTGGTCCAGCGCGTCGCCCTGTGGGCGCCGTCGTCCTCGACGACGGTCGGCGTGCCGACCGGCCAGTAGGCGAGCGCCGCGTCGCGCTGGGACTCGAGCTGCGAGAAGGCCACGACGGTGTCCTTGCGGCCGTGCACGAGCAGCATGTCGACCTCGCGGCTCGGGTGGTGCGCGGCGTCGAAGGCGCAGCCGGGCAGGGCCGCGAGCGGTGCCGCGGCGGCGAAGAAGTCGGCGTGCGCGCACACGAGCTGCCAGGTGAGCCCGCCGCCCTGCGAGAAGCCCATCGCGTAGGCGCGGTCGGGATCGGTCCCGAGGCGTTCAGCGACCTCCGCGACGAACGCGAAGATGGGCTCGGCGTGCGCGCTCATGTCCCAGGTCGGCACGCCGAAGAACGACGGCGCGTTCGGCTGGATCACCACGAAGCCGGCGTCGCGCCCGCGCTCGCGCATGAGCGTGTTGGCGTCCTCGAGCGCGGCCGTCATCGTCAGGCCGTGGATGTCGACGATGAGCCCGCAGGCGCTCGTCAGGCAGGCCGGCGGCACCTCGACGTCGTAGCTGATGGCGCCGCAGGTCACGACGTGATGCCCGGCCGAGGGCGCGTCGAAGCAGCCGTCGCCGACCGCATCCGGCGCGACGCTGGTCGCATCGGCGACGTCGGGCGCGACGCTGGCCACATCCGCGACGTCCGGCCCGACGCTGGTCGCGTCTTCGACGTCGGGCGCGACGCTCGCCGCATCGGAGACGTCGGGCTCGATCGCCGTCGCGTCCGCGACCTCCCCGACCGCGTCGCTCGCTCGCGCGTCCGCCAGGCCCGCGTCACCGCCGCCGAGGCAGCCGAGCGCGCCCGCGCCGAGCGCGCCCATCAGCGTCAGCCCGATGCGCTCAGATCGGGTCCATCGAGGTCGAGCGCCCATCGCCCGACAACAGCACGAAGAGCTTGTCGCCGCTAGTCGAGACGCGCACCTCGACGCCGTCGATGGTGTCGAGATAGACGCCGTTGCTCTCGAGGGCGTTGTCGATGACCTGCGGCAGGTCGACGCGGCTCGCCTGCAGGACGGCCAGCGTGGTGCCGCCGTCGCGCTCGTTGCAGCCCATGGTGCTCACCTGCACGAGCTTCGGGCGCTGCCCGTCGGCCGGCTGGATGAACCCCTCGGGCACGCGCTCGACCGTCTGCAGCACGCCCGCCGTCTGCAGATCGTGCAGGCTCATGGCCGAGGCGTCGCCGCGATGGAAGTCGATGAGCTTGGCCAGGACGTCGTTCTTGCCGTCGACGCGCTCGATCGGGCGATGCGTCGTCGACACGCTGGCGACCCGCTCGCTCGGCTCGGCCGCGCCGTCGACCTTGCTGCCGCCCGTCGACACCACCAGCGCCACCGCCGCGGCCGCCGCCAGCATGCCGCCCGCGGGCCAGGCCCAGCGCCGGAGCCGCGCGGCGTCGCGCCGCGCCGAGAACGTCGCGCGCACCTCGGCCTCGAGGCGCGTGCGCAGCACCTCGGGCGCCTTGTCGCGCGTGCCGGCCAGGTGCACCGCCAGCTTGAGCCGCTCGATCTCGCGCATCTCGGCGGCCAGCCCGGGTGCGTGCCGGATGTGGCTCTGCACCGCGATGGCCTCGAGCGGCTCGAGCTCGCCATCGACCAGCGCGGACAGATGCGGCCTGAGCGCGGCGGCGGCCTGCTCCGGATCGACGTGTTTGTCAGGCGCCTTCGACATTGCGGAACCCTCGTGCAGCGGCGTACCCGGCCAGCGCGACTTTCAGGCGCTTGCGGGCATGATGGATGCGGCTCCTCACGGTGCCGACGGGGCAATCGAGGATGTGGGCTATCTCCTCGTACTCGAGCCCCTCGATGTCACACAGGACGACGGCCGTGCGCTGCGACTCCGGCAACACCTGGAGCGCGTGCAGCACCTCGTCCTCGAATCCTTCGCGGAAGCGTTGGTCGCCTCCCAGCGCGTCGAGCGCCGCGCCCACCGGGGCTTCGGGCTCGGCCGCGATCTTGTCGGTGTCCTCGACGAACGACTCCCGCCCGGACTTCCGCATGCGCGAGATGAAGGTGTTGCGCACGATCGTGAAGACCCAGGCCCGCCAGTTGGTGTCGGGTCGGACCTTCTCGAAGTGCTTGAGCGCCTTGGTCATCGCGTCCTGAACGAGATCCTGGGCCGCGGCCTCGGTCCCCGTGAGGCGCAGCGCATAGCGGTACATGGCGTCCCAATGGACGAACACGCGCTCCATGAAGTCGCGCTCGGCATCGCGTTTCGTACGCAGCCCGAACCAGCTCAATCGCCACGCTCCTTCGATGTCGCTACCCCAGCGGCAGCGAGCGCGCCGATGGAAACCCAAACCACTGACGCAAGCAACGCCGCGGTTCCACGCCGAGTTCAAACGTTTGTCTCCGGCTCGTGAAAACCGCCTGCCGCTGGCTCGCCGAGCGGGTTTCGGCCAGCATGGTCCCCGTCTCTGGACTCGATCGGGGGCCTCGGCTAGAACGCCGGCGCTTCTCGTCACCGAGCCCGAGCGCACAGTCGCGAGCTCGCACCGCCTAGCACCCGCCTCGCCATCCGGAGATCCCGCCATGTCCGACCCGACGCATCCCGCCTATCCCACCGGGCCCCGTTTCGAAAGCCGCAACTACGACTTCGCGACCTTCGTGGAGCTCAAGAACTGGATCGGCGGCGAGTGGGTCTCGGCGGCCTCGGGCAAGACGTTCCCGGTCGACAACCCGCGCCACGGCAAGGTCATCGGCCAGGCCGCCGACTCCGACCAGAGCGACGTCGACGCCGCCGTGGCCGCGGCCAAGAAGGCCTTCCCGGCCTGGCGCGCCACGCCGCTCAAGGAGCGCGTGCAGGTGCTCTACCGCCTGAAGGCCATCATGGAGGCCAACATCGAGGAGCTCTCCTGGCTCCTCTCGCACGAGAACGGCAAGCTCTTCGCCGAGGCCAAGGCCTCGGTCGAGAAGGGCATCGAGTGCGTCGAGATGGGCATCGCCATCCCCAACATGGGGACCGGCCAGCAGCTCGACGTGTCGCGCGGCGTGAACTGCTCGGTGACCTACGAGCCGCTCGGCGTCGTGGCCGGCATCGTGCCGTTCAACTTCCCGACCATGGTCCCGCTGTGGATGATGCCGCAGGCGCTGGTGGCCGGGAACTGCTTCGTCCTGAAGCCGTCGGAGAAGGTCCCCTACGGCGCCATGAAGATCGCCCACATGCTGAAGACCGCGGGCCTGCCCGACGGCGTCTTCAACATCGTCAACGGCGGCCGCGCCGCGGTCGAGGGCATCTGCGAGCACCCCGACATCAAGGCCATCGGCTTCGTCGGCTCGACCAAGGTGGCCAAGATCGTCTACGAGCGCGGCGCCGCTACCGGCAAGCGCGTGCTGGCGCTGGGCGGCGCGAAGAACCACCTCGTGCTGGTCGACGACGCCGACTTCGAGCTGGCCACCACCACCATCGTCGCCTCGGCCTTCGGCGCCGCGGGCCAGCGCTGCATGGCGGCCTCGACGCTGGTCGTCGTCGGCGACCACTGCCAGCGCTACGTCGATCGCATCGCCGAGCTGGCGCGGAACATCGTGCCCGGCAAGGACATGGGCCCGGTCATCGACAAGGGCGCCATCGATCGCATCTCGGGCTTCGTGGCGCAGGCCGAGCAGATGGGCGCCAAGGTGCTGGTCGACGGTCGCGGCGTGAAGGGCCCGAACGACACCGGCTACTGGATGGGCCCGATCGTCATGGACTACGTGACCCCGGAGATGCCGGCCGGCTGCGACGAGATCTTCGGCCCGACGCTGTCGATCATCCGCGCCAAGACCCTCGACGAGGCGCTGCACATCGAGAACAAGAACCCGTACGGCAACGCCGCGGCCATCTTCACGACCAACGGCGCGACCGCGCGCTACGCCATCGAGCGCTTCAACGCCGGCATGTGCGGCGTGAACATCGGCGTGCCGGTGCCGCGCGAGCCGTTCAGCTTCGGCGGCTGGAACAACTCGCTCTTCGGCCACGGCGACCTCACCGGCTTCGACGGCTACCGCTTCTGGACGCGCCCCAAGAAGGTCACGACCAAGTGGAAGCTGCAGGTCGATCAGACCTGGATGGGTTGATCGCGGGCGTTACAGGCCGCTCCGAGCCATTCAGGACCAAATCGGTCCGATTCCTGTTGAAACGCCCCGGAGCGGCGCTAGAGTGCCGCCGGTCCGCACCCCCGCGGCACGGCTACCGAGCGTCCATCGCATGAACGAGCCCATCGAAGTCGCGCGCGAGCTGTCGGTGATCCAGATCCCCGACGGCACCCCGTTGGTCATCCCGGCCGGCACGCGCGGCTGGGTCATGCAGGTGCTCGGCGGCAACTTCACGGTGCGGCTCGACACCGGGCACCTCGTGCGCGTGAACGGCGCCGACGCCGAGGCCATCGGGCGCCAGGCGCTGAGCACCGCGGCCGCGTCGGAGGCGGCTCCGGACGACCTCGAGGCGCAGGTGTGGGGGCAGCTCAAGACCTGCTTCGACCCGGAGATCCCGGTCAACATCGTCGACCTCGGGCTCATCTACGGGCTCACGGTGAAGGACTCCGAGACCGCGCCGGGCAAGGTCGTCGAGGTCACGATGACGCTCACCGCGCCGGGCTGCGGCATGGGCCAGGTGCTGAAGGACGACGTCGAGGCCAAGGTGAAGACCTTGCCGGGCGTGGTCGAGGCCAAGGTCGAGCTGGTGTTCGACCCGCCGTGGGGCCCCGATCGCATGAGCGAAGAGGCGCAGCTCGAGCTCGGGATGTACTGAGTCGATCGGATGGCCTCGCTCCGGCCGCCCTCATCCGGCTTCTTCCTCGGCTCGCGCTCTTCGCGC
>JAXLYZ010000007.1:0-309508 GCA_046351155.1 Myxococcota bacterium | reverse complement strand
GCGCCCGGGGCGCCGCTGTTGGGGGTCGGGCCGGAGGTGACCGGCTCGGCCCCGGGGCCGTGGGCGCGGCGCGAGACGCGGAGGCGGCCGCCGCGCCAGGTGGTGCCGCCGGCGCCGGCGCTCCCGCCCCAGTCGACCGACCAGGCGGCCCACGCCAGGCGATCGAGCGTGCCGTCCGGGCGCTGCATGACGCCCCAGGTGATGAAGCTCTCGCTGCCCTCGGTGCGCGCCACGACGGCGTCGTCGGGGCCCGTGCGCGGGAAGGCGACCTTCGGCATGTCCTCGCCCGCCACCGAGTCGGCGCCGGTCGCGGCGACGAAGCCGCCGTTGTACCAGGGCGCGGGCACCGCTCCCTGCGAGTCGTCCTGGTCCATCATGCGCCCGCGCGTGACGACGAAGCGGGCGTGGTCGCGGCCGTCCTTCTTATAGATGGCCACGCGGCGCGACGCGTGCAGCGTCTGGAGGAGGCCGAGGACGTGGCCCGGCGGCAGCTCGGCGCCGGTGGTCGCGCGCACGGCGACGCTGAAGCCCACGCCGCCCGACTCGAGCCCGAGGTGGTCGGGAGGATGGTTCGTCGCGCCGCCGCGGAAGTCGCCGACGCGATCGAGCGCGAACGACTGCAGCCGATACGGGGCGGTCGGGTCGGGCGCCGGGGTCGTGGTCGGGGCCGCGGTCGCGGCCGGGGCCGGCGCGCGCGCGCCATGGGCTGGGCCGCCCTGGGCATCGGTCGAGGCCGGGCGGCGCGCGGCCGGGGCCGGTGGCGTGGCGGCGTCGGCGGGCTGCGCGTGCTGGGCGCCGACCACCCACAGGTCGTCGGCGCGCCCGGCGGTGATGCGCTGGATGTCGCTGGCGGTGAGGCCGGACCACCGCTCGATGGCCGCGCCGCCGTCGAACCAGAAGCCGGGCGTGAGCGGGACCGGGGCGCTGATGGCCCAGCGTCCGCGGGCGTGGAAGGTGGCGTCGTAGGCGGTGATGGCGTCGGCCACGATGAAGATGGCGGCAGGAAGCATGCCCTCGGCCTCGACGAAGCGCCGGGCCTCGCCGACCAGGCCGTCGAGCGCGCGGCTCCGCGGCGCGCGCCCCGTCGCGGCCGGCGTGGCCTGTCCGCCGCGTCGCCGTCGGCTCGTGTCGGGCTGGCTCGGGCACGCCTGGATGGCGGCGGCGGCGCCCGGGTGCGGGGCGGCCTCGAGCGCGTCAGCGGGGGCGTCGGGGGCGTGACCGACCTCCGTCCGGCCCAGGTCGGAGGCCACGCGCGCGCCGACCGCGTCGGCCTCGGCCTCGAGCCCGGGGTCGCTGCGCAGGCCCCCGGTGGCGGGCACGCGCTGGGTCGACTGCTGCCAGACGTGGGTCAGCTCGTGGGCGAGGAGCTCGAGGCCGTCGTCGTCATCGGGCCGATAGCGCCCGGCGCGGAAGGCGATGTGGCGGCCGATGGCGAAGGCGTTGGCGCGCAGCTCGCGGCACAGGCGATCGGCCTCGGCGCCGGCGTGCACCATGACCGGACCCAGGTCGAGCGGCCGCCCCAGCGCGGCCAGCCGCGGCCCGAGCGTCGCCTGCACCGCGGCCGGCAGCGGCCGCCCGACGCCCAGCCGGCGCAGGATGTCGGCCGCGCGCGGCATCGGTCCGCCTGCGCGCGCGTCGCTGGCGTCGCGCTGCAGCGAGTAGACGCCGGGCGGCGCCAGCTCGGGCGCCCGCGCCGCCGGGACCGGGTTCAGCCAGTCCATGGCCGGGATGGCGAAGCGCACCGCGTCGGCGCGGCTATTGAGGTGGTCGAACCACAGGCCGTCGCGCATGGCGAGCGGCCGCATGCGCGTCTCGAGCGACGGCGTCGGCGACGAGCCGAAGCTGAACGCCAGCGTGTGGATGCGGTGCATCATCACCTCGGGGAGGCCCGCCATGCGGACCACCGCCGGCACGTCGTCGGGCCCGCGCCCGTCCTCGCGCATCCACCCCGCCACGTAGCGCTCGATGGCGTCGGGCAGGTGACCGCGCGCCATGAGCCGCTCGATGACGCGCACCAGGTCCGCGATGTGCCGCTCCGGCCTCGCCGGCGCGCTGAGGGCACGCTGGCGCTTGGGGCTCTGACGGTTGCGGGGGAGGCGCAGCATCGAGGTCCGTGGCGAGAGGACCGACATGGGCGCATGCGTGTGGCCCGTGTCGCGTCACTTCCCCGCTCCGACCGGCACCGTGCGGCTCGACATCCCGAGGGCTCGCCTAAGCGTGCCTCGAGGCGTTCAAGCCACTCGCTGCAACGGTCATCGAAGGGTCATGGGCGCACGCCCGCCATAGCGCCAAACCGTGCGATCCACAACCCGAGTCGGCCGCCGATGGGCTCAGCCCGGCGCCAGCCGCTGGCCGCGCTCGGCGTCGTCCCAGGCGCTGGCGTCGTCGAGCGTGAGCGACGTGACGCGGGCGAGGTCGATGCCGGCGATGGAGGGGCGCTCGTCGAGCGGCGGCGCGGGCTCGACGTGGAGCGCGAAGAGGCCGTGATCGAACGGGCGGCCGGGCGCCGGGCCGACTTTGACCAGGCGTTCGCGGAGCCCCTGGCGATCGAGCTCGAGCGCGCGATGGATGCAGTAGGGGTTGTTGCCCGGCTTGCCGAGGAAGACGTGCGAGGTCCAGGTGCAGCCGGCCAGGCACACGTCGCCGTAGTAGCAGGTCTTGCAGAAGCCCCAGAGATCGTCGCGCGTCCGCTGGCGCAGCTGGTTCACCTCGGGCGCGTTCGCGACCGCGTCGGCGATGGTGCGCTGGCGCGTGGTGCCGCCGCCGTAGCTCTCGGTCGGCAACGACGGGCAGGCCTTGATGCGGCCGTCGGCCTCGAGGCCGATCGACCACTTGCCGGCGCTGCAGCCGCTCCAGTGCGAGCCGGCCTCGCCGCCGTAGCGCAGCGCCTGCTCCCAGGGTCCGAAGTAGCCGACGTTGTTGCCGGCAAAGAGGCGGATGCCGGCCGGGCCGAGCTTCTCGCGCTTGATCCACACCAGCAGCGGGAACAGCTCGAGCAGGTCGTGCGGCTGCAAGAGCAGCTCGGGCCGATCGGCCGCGCGCCCCATCGGTACCGTGAGCTGCACCTGCCACGAGCGCGAGCCGATGTCGGCCAGCAGCTCGGCGATGGCCGGCAGCTCGGGCAGCGACAGGCGGTTCACCTGCGTGTTGGTGGCGAGCTTGATGGGCGTCGCCGCCACCCGCCGCGCCGCATCGACGGCCGCGCGCCACGCGCCCTTGGCGCCGCGCAGCGCGTCGTGGGTGGCCTCGAGGCCGTCGAGCGAGATCGAGATGGCGCCGAGGCCGGCGTCCACCGCGGCTTGCACGCGCGCGGCATCGAGGTTGCGCGCGCCGGTGGTCATGCTGACGAAGACGCCCTGCGACGACAGCGCGCGCGCGACGGTGGTCCAGTCGTCGCGCAGGTAGGCCTCGCCGCCGATGAGCGACACCTCGCGCACGCCCATCGCCACGAGCTGGTCGACCACCTCGAGGCACTCGTCGGTCGAGAGCTCGTCGGGCCGCGCCTTGCCGGCGCGCGAGCCGCAGTGGCGGCAGCCGAGGTCGCAGGCGAGCGTCAGCTCCCACACGACGTGGATCGGGCTCGGCTGCGCCGGGTTGCGTCCGGCGATGGACCGCACCAGCGCCGAAGGCCGCTCGTCCATCTCAGTAGGTGTCTTGCGGCGGCGGGCCGTAGAGCGGGACGATCGTCGGATCGTCGGCGACCTCGGAGGTGTCGACCGCGGTCGCGTCGGTCGGGCCGGTGTCGGCCGAGGTGTCGCTGATGGCGTCGGAGACGTCGGCCGCGGGCGTGTCGTCGCCGCAGGCCGGTGCCGCGAGCAGGGCGCCGGCCACGAGCCCGGCGCGCCCGAGCCCGATCAGCAGGCCGCGGCCGCCGGCAGCGTCGTGGTCGGCGCAGAACGGGCAGGCGCCGTCGGCGATGCGAAAGTGGTTGCCGCAGGCCGGGCATGCACCGAAGCCTGCACGAGACACCCGTCGGGGACCATCGACCATCCTCCACCTCCGGCGCGCGAGCCTAGGCGCTTCGTCCGTCGCGCTCAACAGGCGAGCGCGCACACCCCGCGCGCGCACCCGTTCGTCAGGCCCTCACGGGGCCGAGCGCACGACGAAGTTGTCGGCGATGCCGACGCCCTCGAAGCCGACGTAGCGCGGCGTCGGGAGGGCCGCGGCGAAGGTGCCGAGCGGGATGCCGTTGACCGAGCCGCTCACGGTCTTGGCCACCGGATCGTAGCGCAGCACGAGCTGGTTCCAGCCGATGGCGTAGGTCGAGCCGGTCGAGAGCAGCGGGCCGGTGCGGCCGTTCAGGCGCAGCTCGTAGGTGATGCCGGTGCCGTCGAAGGCGTTGGTCGAGCGCATGAGCAGCCACACGCTGGCCGAGGTCTCGAGGTTGCTCGTCAGCGCCGGCGAGGCGGTGAGCCCGATGGCGACGTAGCGGTCGGGCAGGGCCGCCGGCCAGCCGTCGAGGGCGACCTCGTAGGCGGTGGTCGGCGCCTTGAGCGGCACCAGCGCGGTCGGGTTGGCGGGCACCGCGTCGAACCACTCCGAGGCCACGCAGCCGTTGCCCCAGGTGGCCTGGAGCGGCGAGGGCAGCTCGTTGGCGTCCTCGCTGCAGGCCGCGAACTTCCAGGTCTGGTTGCCGTCGGGCGCGAGCCAGGCGTTGGTCTTCGTGCCGGGCCACTCCATCCAGAAGCCGCCGATGGTCTCGTGGATGAAGACCTCGCGGAGGAGGCCCTTGCCGCCGGCCGGGCGCGCCAGATCGGCGAAGCCGAACGACTCGCGCATGAGCACGTCGGGCGCCGGCGGCGCGGTCGGCAGGACCGAGCCCCCGCCGGCCGGCACGCCGCCGCCGCCGCCACCGCCGCCGCCGGAGGCCGCCGCCGATCCCGACAGCGCCGCCACCGTCACCGCCGCCACCCCCCAGCCGAGCCCCTTCGTCGTCGCCATCGTCTTCCCCATCGCCTCACCTCGTTCGTCGACCGCCCCGCCGACCCGGCCTGCCCAGGTCGCCCCCGGAGCGATGGTCGGAAGCTAGCGGCCGGGGCTCGGCCTGGCCCGCGCGAAGTGCCGTCGGCGGCGCGTTTGCGTTCTCGCGCAGAAAACAGCCTGCGCGATACAACACAACGAACCGATGAGAGTTTTCACAAGCCGGTGCGCAGCTATCGGCGAGAGGCGACGGCGCCTGGAGTACGGTGGTCGCGGCCGAGGAACCACGCCACCGCGTCGGCCACGGCCCGACTCGATGGAGTCGCGGCTCGTAGCCGAGCTCGCGCCACGCCGCAGTCGGCCGCGAGCCCGAGCGCCGGATATCCGACGCGGCCGGCGCGTGAAGAGCGGCGCGCGCCGCGACACGCGCTCGGTCCAGGCCAGCGCCGCGGGCGGCCGCGAACGGCAGCGTCACGACCGGCTTCGACTTGGCCGGCGGCGGCGGCGCCCAGCGCGAGGGCGGCAGGGCGAGGTCCTCGCCCGCCCGAGCAGATAGCTCTCGCCCGAGCGGCCGTGGAGCGCGGCAGGCGCAGGTGGCCGGCGGCCATGTCGTCGACGTGGGCGAAGTTCGAGACGCTCGGCCACCGGGTATCGGCAGCGTGAGGGCGGCGCGCAGCCGGTCGGCGTCGGGCCGAGGTCGCCCGGCCCGAGCGAGGGCCAGTGGTGACGATGACGACGTCCCGACCGGCGGCGGCGGCGGCGACGGCGACCCCTCGTGGCCGAGCGCCTTGGTGCGCGCGTAGACGTCGCCGACTTCCAGCGCGAACGGGCTCGCCTCGGTGGCGCGGCGGCCAGGCCCTGGCCGCCGAAGCGCGCGATCGAGCTGGTGTGGACTGACGCGGCGCACGCCCGGCGAGCCGCCGCGGCGTGCGCACGCCCTCGACGTTGACGGCGTGGAGGCGCGCCGGGTCGAACACCCAGCGCGTAGAGGGCGGCCAGGTGGAGAGACGACCTCGACGCCGAGCATGGCGCGGCGCATGCCGTCCGGGTCGGTGATGTCGCCGGGCACGCGCACGAGGTCCAGGTTGGTGAGGTCCTCGCTTCGGCAGGTGCGTCGTGGCCGGCCGCGACCAGCGCCCAGTACGCGCGATCCGATGAAGCCGGCCGCGCCGGTGACGAACGCGCATGCCCGGTCTGACATACGGTGACGTATGTCAACCTCGGAAGGGGTTGCCGCCGCCGCCGTTCGCGTGCAGGCTGCAGTGCGCTCCCCACCGCGCCTGAAACCCCGAGCCAAGCCCAAGCCTGCGCCGAAGCCCGCGCCGAGGCCGGTCCAAGCACCGCGCCCGCGCGCGAGACGGCGGCCGGGGCAGCGCGAGGCGCTCATCGCGGCAGGGCTCGCACTTCTTCGGCGAGCCTCGACGCGCCGAACGCATCTGCGCACGCCGGCAAGACGCGCGGCGCCTTCACCGGTCGCCGATCGCGACGCCTTCTTCCTCGAGGCGGTCATGGAGCAGGCCGGCGCGGCCTACCTCGACGCGGTCATCGGCGACGGCGAGAGCGCGGCGCCATCGTCCGGCGCTTCGTGGCCTCCATCGCCAGCGGCGAGTACCCGCTTCACGCGCGCCGGCGGCCCGCGCCCGCACCAGCTGCTCGAGGCATGCGCGCGCTCGCCGGCGGTGCGCGCCGCAATGGCCATCATCCGGCGCGTGCTCGAGCGCCTGGCGCGGCGCTCGCGGCCGGCCAGTCCGAGGGCGGCGCGTCCGGCCCGCCTGCGCGGCGACCCTCGACCACCAGCACGGCGCGGCCATGCTGCATCGTGCTCGGGGCGCAGACCATGCTCGAGCTCGGCCTGCCGCTGACGTGCCGCGCACCGCAGCAGGTGATGGCGCTCATCGTCGAGCCCGCCCCGGCGCCGAAGCCGGCGGCGTCACAGCGCCAAGGGCACGTAGAAGCCGTCGGCCCGCGAGGCGCGCGTCGCGCCGATCGGGTGGCAGGTCGAAGACGAAGGGCGCTCCTCGCCCCTCGCCGAGGCGATCGTAGTCGCCGTCGTCGGCGCCAGGCCGGGCCCGCCGGGCCGCCGACATGCAGGCGCGCGGCGCGATGGCCCGGCCGTCGAGCTCGAGCATGACGGCGTCGAGCCCAGATCATCCTCGAGGCTTCCCGCTCGGCCAGGACGACGGTAGCTCGGCGGCGTCGTCGGGGGCGACGGTGAGGGCGAGGTCGTCAGCGTGCTCGGCCTCGGCGCCGACGATGTTGCGCATCGAGGACCTCGCCGACCAGCTCCGGCGCGGGTCGTCATCTCGCAGCTGGAAGACGAAGGGGCAGGCGGTGCAGTCGGAGCAGATGGAGAGCCCTCGACGCGCGCCTCGAGCGCTCGGGCGCGAGCGGCCCGGCCGAAGGTGACGTCCGGCCATCGAGGTCGCGCTCGATGCGCGTGCGTGCCGTCGCCGGGCGGCGTGGGGTCGCCCGGAGTATCGAGCCGGCCGAGGCGCCGCAGCGCGCGGCGGCGCACGGCGAAGACGGTCCAGCGGAAGTCGTCGGCGTCGCGACCGGTCGGCGTGCGCTCGATGACCACGCGCCGCCGAGGTCGACCACCTCGGCGCGCGCGGCGTCGAGCGCGCGGCAGCGCGAGCTGCAGGCGCCGAGGAGACGGCGCGGCGCGCGCGATCGAGGCGCAGGCGGGCCGGCGGTCAGGTGCTCCAGGGTGCGGCGGGCGCGCGCGCGCCTCGAGCCGAGACGACGTTGGCGCGCGATGCGGCGCAGGCGAATCTCCTTGAGGCCGCTGCCGAATTCGACGCCGGCGGCCAGCGCCGGATCGTCGACCACGAATCGGCGCCATGGCGAGCACTGGCGCGCACGGCAAGCGCGTCGCGGTCGTCAGGCGCGGCGATCGGCCACGCGCCGCAGTCCTCGGCGGCGAAGGCGTCGACGACCTCGGCCGGGCCGTGAACTGACCAGGAACGCGCAGGGTGGCGCACAGTGACGGCGGCTCGAACATCCGGCGCGCTGCCACGGCGGGGTTGAGGGCGAACTGGACGCGGACAGGCGCACGACGGGACGAGGGCATGGAGCACCTGGAGCCCAGGGCCTCGATCGACGCGCGATGGGCGTCGGCGATTCCCTGGGCCCGAAGCTCGCGCGCGGTGGCGTGCAGGCCCGGGGCAAACGGCCCGGTGGACATGCGCGCCTCGTCTTTACCCGTCTTCATCGCGCTCTCGCTGGCGACCGCGGTCTTCCACGTCGTGGCCGTCGCGGCCGCGCTCGACGAGACGCCGGCCGCCACCTGCTCTTCGCCGGCATCAACCTGGCGCTGGCGCATCTCTGGCGGCGGCCCGTTGGCTCGTGGCCGCTCGCGGCGCTGGTCGCGCAGCAGCTCTGGAGCCACGGCCACGACCTCGTCGCGGCCGCGCGCGCATCACCTTGCCGTCGACTGGGTGAGCCTCGGCGTGCTCGTCGCGATGCCGACGCTGCTCGCGTTGGGTCAGGCGCGCGCCGCCGCGCGGGCCTCAAGAACAGGATGCCGCGCTCGAGCGTGCGCTGCCAGCGCCCACCAGGGATCGACCCCCGGGCGCGGGCTCGCCGGCGCCGGATGGCCGCGGCCAGGCGCGGGCCACCGGGAGCCCTGCTCGAAGGGCGCGCGTCGACGCGCGCACGCTCGGCGGCGCACGCCGGCCTGCTCGCTCGCCTGCCGCGCAGCCTTGGCGAGCGCCTCGAAGGCGGCGACGGTGGCGCGCTCGTCGGCCTCGGTGCAGACGCGCGCGGCCGCCGCTTCGGCGGCGCCGTGTCGTACTCGGCCTGCCAGCGCGTCCGCGCGGCATCGAACTGCGCGAGCTCTCGTCCTCCGGCGCCCGGCTCCTCGCGGTCCCGGCACGTTCGCGGGCGGCATCGCCTCGGACTGCACGTCGCTTGCCTGCACCGACCGACGTGCCGGCGATGGTGAAGCCGCTCGTGCTCGCACCGAGTCCGCAGCGCGGGGACGCCTTGCACGGTCGTGAGCGCGAAGGGCAGCGGATCGGTCCAGGCCATCTCCCAGCCTCGCGGGGTCGCGGCTTGATCGACCACCGGAACAGGCGGTAAGGCGACCTGTGTCGGCACTGTCGCGCGGCCAGCGCGCGAGCGCCAGACGCCGAGGTCGAGGGCCGGGGATCGCCGGCAGCGTCGTCGTCGCGCGCGCAGGACCCCGAGGCCAGCGGGTCCAGTCGAGGAACGAGACGTTGAAGGGCCAGACGTGCGACCTTCACCCACTGCGGACCAGCTCCACGAGCTCGTAGCCCGGCTCCTTCGAGGTGGCCGGCCACCCCAGGGTAGCGCGACCCGGCCTCGATTCGGACGTCTCCGGGGCTCGCGTCCAGGCCCGCGTCGTGGCCGCTGACGAGCGAGCCCTCGAAGGCCCGCGCCAGCTCGGCCCCGCCCGCGGCTTCCTCGGTCCACCACGCGCGATAGACGGCCACCTGGAAGCGCAGCGCCTCGACCCGCAGCGCGGCCTCGGGGATGGCCGCGATGGGTTACGGCCACCGCGGCCACGGCGGCGGCGCCAGCGCGTCGCCCGCCAGCAGGCGCGCGCCCCGTCGATGGCCGCGCGCACCTCGTCCCAGGCGCGCCTGCCGGCGTCGAGCGCGTCCTGGTGCCGGCCGACCAGGCGCTCGTAGCCCGCACCTCCTCGACGAGCGCCTCGTAGTGCTGAGCGCCGCGAGCAGGGCCGGCCGCGCGGAAGGCGGTGATGGGCGCGGTCCCGAGGGCCGGGCGACGGCGGGAACCAGTCGGCAGCCCGCTGACCGAGTTGCGCTAAGGCCTCGATCACGGGCAGGCCCTCGGATCGCGCGGGCCTGGTGGGAGAGGACCGCGTCGGGATCGAAGCCCGAAGTCAGGCCGAAGTCGAGAACGCCCGGACCCGCGCCTGCAGATCGGCCGGAGGCCTCTCCATCACGGCCGCGCTCACCGCGCGCTGTTGTAGCTGCTGCGCAGGCGGTCGGCGCGCACGCTCGAGGTCGGCGAGGTACTCCTCGAGCCGCGAGCGCGTCGCTGCCGCCGCGCGCCGACCTGCACCCCGTCCGGGGGCGGTGCGCCGAGCCGCGATCACAGGCGTCCAGCGCGGCGAGGTCGCTCGGCGCGAGCGTCGCCGCTCGAGACGTCCCGGACCGCGTCGGCGCGGCGCACTGACGACCGCGCGGGCGTCCGCGACGAGCAGGTCGAAGAGGTCGTCGGGCTCCGGCCCGAGCGCCCGCAGGCGCCACTCGCGCGGCACCGTCGGGCCCGCAGCGCCGCGACGCCTCGGCGCGCGCGCGGTCGACCCGAGCGCGCAAGGCGGCCTCGGCGCCCGCTGCGCACAGCGCGTCGAGGCCGTCGGTCTCGAGCGAAACCTGCGCCGCCTGCCCGCAGGCCAGCTCGTCGTCCTTGCCGGGGTCGCGCATGACCATGGCGATCGCCAGGGCGGTCGCGGCGATCGCCGATCGCCCGACGATGTTCGAGCCTTGCAACCCGCTCGTCATGGGCCCGCCCGCTCCGCCTCGCTGCTCGCTCATGCCTCGCCTCCGCGCCTGTGATGGGGCGGACTCTCGGCCCGCGCCGGGCCTGGCGCCACTGAGGTCAATCGCGGGTGGGCTGAGGGATTTGCGCGCCGCCGCGCGCGGTCGAGCTGGTGAAAACCTGTTCAGTATTTGGCTTGCGTTCGCGGCGCGCGTGGCTAGGATGCGCCGACCATGATCCGCATCCATGGCGCGCGCCAGAACAACCTCAGGAACATCGATGTCGAGCTGCCGCGGGGCAAGCTCACGGCGGTGACCGGGGTGTCGGGGTCGGGCAAGGCGCTCGCCTTCGACACGCTCTACGCCGGGGAACGCGCCGCTACGTCGAGAGCTTCTCGACCTATGCGCGCCAGTTCCTCGAGCGCATGGATCGCCCCGACGTCGACCGCATCGACGGCCTCCTGCCGGCGGTCGCGCTCGAACAGAAGAACACCATCCGCAGCTCGCGCTCGACGCTCAGGACGCTCACCGAGCTCGCGAGTACCTGAAGGTGCTCTTCGCGCGCGTGGCCAGGTACTGCCTGCGGCGGGCTGGTCGTGCCCGACCGCTACCGGCCGAGGCCTGCGCAGGCCGCGATGGAGGCGTCCGGGCGCGCGCGGTGGTGACGTTCCCGTTCGCGGTCGAGGACAGCAAGCCGCGCGCTTCCTGTCGCAGCAGGGCTATCGCCGCGTCTTCCGGAAAGGCAAGGTCAGTCGCTCGAGGACCAGGGCGTCCAGCCGCTGTCGGGCGCCGAGCGGGTCGTCGTCGACGCCGGCTGGTGCTGCGCGAGCGCGCGCGCTTCATCGAGTCGCTCGAGACGGCGTATCGGCTGTCGGACGGCCTGGCCGAGGCGTCGGGATGGAGCCGGCGGCTGGACGAACCGCGGTGCTGCAGCGCGATCGCGTGCACTGCGGCCAGCGCTTCGAGCCGCCGAGCGAGGGGCTCTTCGGCTTCTCGAGCCCGCTCGGCGCGTGCCCGGGGCGTGCGCGGCTTCGAGGCGCGTGCTCGACATCGACATGGACCGCGTCGTGCCCGACGTGCGGAAGCCGGTGGTCGCGGCCATCGGGCCGTGGCGCGGCGAGGCCAAGGCCACCGAGCGGAAGGCGCTGCGCGACCTGATGGCCAGCCTGGAGATCGATCTGGCGACGCCGTTCGAGCGCCCTCGATCCGAGGTGAGGAAGCTCGTCGATGTATCCATGTCGTCTTCGTCGCCAGCGCGACAACACCGTGGTGCTGGTCGAGCACGACCCCGACATGCTGCGCGTGGCCGACCACGTCATCGAGCTCGGCCCGGGCCCGGGCAAGGCCGGCGGCGACGTCGTCTACTGCGGCCCGGCGGCGGCCTTCGTGGACGTGCCGGCGTCGCCGACGCTCAGCGCGCTGGCGCGGCTCGGGCGTCAACGTGAAGTGCGCGCGACGCGCGCCGACAAGAAGGGGCAGCCGCTGCTCAGCGTGCGCGGCGCGCGCGCGCAGAACCTGAAGGGCGTCGACGTCAGCTTCCCGGTCGGCGCGCTGACGGTCGTGACCGGCGTCAGCGGCTCGGGCAAGTCGACGCTCATGGAGGAGGTGCTCTACCGCAACATCCTCCGGCGCCAGGGCAAGACCACCGACCAGCCGGGCCAGGTCGACGCCATCGACGGCCTCGAGCACTTCAGCGACATCGTGTGGGTCGACCAGAGCCCGCCGCAGGCGAGCTCGCGCGCCATCCCGGTGACCTACGTCGGCGCCTGGGATCAGTTCCGCGCCATGTTCGCGCGCGCGCCGATGAGCAAGGCGCGCGGCTACACGCCGACCACGTTCTCGTTCAACGCCGGCGACGGGCGCTGCCCGGCCTGCGAGGGCTCGGGCGCCGAGACGGTCGAGATGCAGTTCCTGGCCGACGTGCGCCTCACCTGCGAGGTGTGCAAGGGCAAGCGCTTCAAGTCCGAGGTGCTCGACGTCACGCTGACGCTGGCCGGGCGCGAGCTGTCGGTGGCCGACGTGCTGGCGCTCACCATCGACGAGGCGCTGACGCTCTTGCCGGGCAAGGTCGGCGCGGCCGAGAAGCTGCGCGGCCTGCAGGCGGTGGGCCTCGGCTACCTCGGGCTCGGGCAGTCGCTGGCGACCCTGTCGGGCGGCGAGGCGCAGCGCTTGAAGCTCGCCGAGCACCTCGCCTCGCGCCGGTCCCACACGCTGTTCCTGCTCGACGAGCCGACCACCGGCCTCCACCTGCAGGACGTCGAGAACCTGATCGGCGTCCTGCACACGCTGACCAAGCGCGGCGACACCGTCATCTGCATCGAGCACCACCTCGACATCGTGGCCGCCGCCGATCACGTGATCGACATGGGCCCGGGCGGCGGCGACGCCGGCGGGCGCCTGCTGTTCGCCGGGCCGCCGGGGCTCCTCGCCAAGGAGGCCTCGGCCACCGGTCGGCACCTGGCGCGCTGGCTCGCCGGCGTGGCGCCGCTCAGCCGCTCGGGCGTGGCCGAAGCGCGCGCGGCCGGCGCGGATGGCGACGCGCGCAGCGACGGCATGATCGTGGTCGAGGGCGCGCGCACGCACAACCTCAAGGGCATCGACGTGCGCATCCCGCGCGGCGGTCGCACGGTGGTGTCGGGCGTGTCGGGCTCGGGCAAGTCGACGCTCGTCTTCGACATCGTCTTCGCCGAGGGGCAGCGGCGCTTCCTCGACTGCCTGTCGGCGTACGCGCGGCAGTACATCGAGCAGCTCGGCAAGCCCGACGCCGATCGCATCGAGGGCATCCCGCCGACGGTCGCCATCGAGCAGCGCACGACGCGCGGCGGCTCGCGCAGCAACGTGGCCAACGTCACCGAGATCGAGCCGTTCCTGCGCATCCTGTGGGCGCGGCTCGGCATCATCAAGGGCGGCGGCGTGGCCGGCGGCCTGACCATCGAGGCCTTGCACGCGCTGCTCGCCAAGACCGACGGCAAGTCGCAGGTGCTGGTCTGCGCGCCCATCGTCCAGCAGCGCCAGGGCCTGCACAAAGCCACGCTGCTGGCCGCGGCGCGCGAGGGCTGGGACGTCGTCATCAACGGCGAGGTCATGAAGCCGCAGGACGTCGGCAAGCTCCGGAAGCGCCAGGCGCAGGACATCGACTACGTCCTGGCGCGCGCCACGCCGGCGTCGAAGGGCTTCCGCGATCACCTCGAAGAGGCGGCGCGCCTCGGCAAGTCGCAGGTGAAGATCGTCGTGCCGGGCAAGCCGTCGCGCCTCTTCCAGGTGGCCGGCGTCGGGCTCGATCGCGACGTGGCCCAGAACGACCAGGGCTTCGACCCGCGCTACTTCTCGGCGCGCCACAAACTCGGCGCCTGCGAGGTGTGCGGCGGCTACGGCGTCGACGACGAGGGCGACGTGTGCGCGAGCTGCAATGGCTCGCGGCTCGGACCCATCGGCCGCTCGGTCGAGCTCGGCGGGCTGACCTTGCCCGAGGCGCTCGAGTTCTCGGCGCCCGAGCTCATGACCTTCCTCGACGCGGTGCCGTTCGACGCGCGTGGCGCGGCCATCGCGTCGGGCCCCCTCCGCGCCATCCGCGAGCGCGTGCAGTTCCTCGACGAGGTCGGCCTCGGCTACCTCGGGCTCGAGCGCGCCATCCGCACGCTGTCGGGCGGCGAGGCGCAGCGCATCCGGCTCGCGGCGCAGCTCGGCGCGCACCTGTCGGGCGTCCTCTACGTGCTCGACGAGCCGACGATCGGCCTCCATCCGACCGACACCGAGCGGCTCCTGGCGACGCTCGACGAGCTCGAGCGGCGCGGCAACGGCATCCTCATGGTCGAGCACGACGAGACCACGCTGCGCACGGCCGACGTCTTGATCGACATCGGCCCGGGCGCCGGCATCGAGGGCGGCGAGGTCCTGGCGCAGGGCCCGATCGCCGAGGCGCTGGCCAACCCGCGCTCGATCACCGGGCGCTGCCTGGCCGCGCCGCGGGCCAAGGTGCGCTCCGACGTGCGCGCCCTGGACGGTGCGGCCTGGCTCGAGCTCACCGGCATCGCCCACAACTCGCTCGACGGCGTCGACGTGAAGATGCCGCGCGGGCGCATGACGGTCGTGACCGGCGTGTCGGGCTCGGGCAAGTCGTCGCTGGTCGAGGCGCTGACCTACGCCATCGCGCCCGAGACGGTGCACGGCAGCTCGTGGTTCGTGGGCGACGTGGCCAAGGTGCGCGGCGCGGACGGGCTCGAGACGCTGGTGGAGATCGACGACCAGCCGATCGGCAAGAACCCGCGCTCGACGCCCGCCACCTACGTCGGCGTGTGGGACGACATCAGGAACCTCTTCGCGGTGCACCCCGAGTCCAAGGTGCGCGGCTACTCGAAGAGCCGCTTCAGCTTCAACGTGGCCGGCGGCCGCTGCGAGTCGTGCCAGGGTGCGGGCCTCGTGACGCTGGAGATGAGCTTCCTGCCCGAGGCGTACGTGCCGTGCACGACCTGCAACGGCACGCGCTACAACCCGCAGACCCTGCAGGTGCGCTGGGAGGGGCACTCGATCCACGACGTGCTGCAGATGCCGGTGAGGAAGGCGCTCGAGGTCTTCGACCCGATCCCGAGGGTCAAGGAGAAGCTCCAGCTGCTCGACGACGTCGGCCTCGGCTACCTGACGCTGGGGCAGCCGTCGCCGACCTTGTCGGGCGGCGAGGCGCAGCGCATCAAGCTGGTCACGCACCTGGTCGGACGCGGCCAGCCGAAGACGGTGCTGGTGCTCGACGAGCCGTCGATCGGCCTGCACATGGCCGACATCCCGAAGCTGCTCGAGGTGCTGCATCGCCTGGTGGATCGCGGCGCCACGGTCATCGTGGTCGAGCACAACCCCGACCTCATGCGCGAGGCCGACTGGATCATCGACATGGGCCCGGGCCCCGGCCAGGACGGCGGCCGCGTCGTCTACCAGGGTCCGTACGAAGGGCTCCTGCGCGTCGCCGAGTCGAAGACCGGCCAGTACCTCGCGCGCACCGAGGTCCTCGACGAGGCCCCGACCAAGGCGAGGAAGTCGCCCAAGCCGAAGCCCGCCACCGCGGTCGCGGCGCCGGCTGCGAAGCCCGCGCCGGCCGCGAAGCCCGCGCCAGCGGCGAAGCCCGAGCCCGCGTCGAAGTCCAAGCCCGGTCCGAAGTCGAAGCCGACGAATGGTGCCCGCGCGGTCGGCCCGCGCGGCGAGGCGCGCGTCCACCGTCGCTGACGGTCGAGGTCGCGGCTCCCGAGCCAGGGGCGCCGCGGCTGCCGACCTATCCACAACCAAGGTTGTGGAACCCGCGGCGGCCGCTGTCGCGGGGCGATTCGCCCTGCATGACGGTGAACAAGAGGGCGGCTCCGGAAGCTTGACCCGTCCCGGGCGCCCGCGCCTCTCGCGGCCCGAAGCCAAGCGAGGAGGTCCGGCATGCAAGGACGCGAGACTCGAAAGGCGGAGGCGCGAGCGCGCCCGGCGCGCAGAGCGCTCCGGCGAGCCGGGGCGGCGGCAAGGCGAGCGCGCTCCGCGGCATGGACTTCGGGGAGACCGAGGACGCGAGCCTCACGAACGACAAGATCAAGTGGGTGCAGGACAAGCCAACCCACGGCGATGTCGAGCCGGCCGCCAAGATGAAGTACGGAGACTACAAGGGCGCCCTCGAGGCGACGTCGGGCAACTGGACCAAGAAGCCCGGCGCCGGCGGCGGGGGCGGCGGCAAGCCGTCGGGCGGCGGCGGGAAGGACTGAGCATGGGCTGGCTATTCGGATTGGCGGTCGAGTGTGGCACCGACGAGGCGGACGCCCAGCGGCTCGCGCGCGAGCTCGGGCCGAAGGTCGCGGCCGAGCGGACGCGCGTCTTCCGCGCCAGCGACGGCGCGGTGTGGGCGGTGCTGCGCCCGGTCGTCGACAGCGACGACGCCGACGCCGTCGCGCGCGCGAGCGCCGCCGCGACCGAGGCCCTGTGCCAGTACGGCGGGCCGTTCCGCTTCGGGCTCGCCGGCGTCGAGGTCGACGAGGTCCGGAGCTGGAGCGAGCTGGCCGAGGACATCGCCGATGGCACCGTCCTGCCCGGCCTGGTCCTGTCGCGCGACGCCTGGCAGGTGCTCGGCGAGCCGCCCGACTTCGCGGCCTGCGGCACGGCCTACCTCGCCGAGACCTGAGCCCGCCTGCGCCCGCGCGGCCGGGCGGCCGGCCGCCGTCAGCGCGCGCCGGGCCTCACTTGGCGATGAACTCGAGCGGCGCCGCGAACGTGGTCGGCGGCGCGTTCTCGATGACCTGCACGACCGGGAAGCCCTTGGCGTTCGAGGTGCCGTGGGCGATGCAGTCGGTGTTGAGGCCGCCCTTGAAGACGGCGTCGGGGGCCATGGTCTCGAACGGCACGCCGCCCTTCACCTTGAACCAGCGGCCGGTGTGTAGGAAGGCCGCGCCGTAGCCGGACTTGCAGTCGACGCACGAGCCGATGCCGATGCCGATGGGATCCTGGCAGTCGAAGCCGCGGAAGAACGTGTTCTGCGGGTAGCGCACGATGCCGTCGCTCATCGTGATCTCGAAGAAGAGGCCGCTCGTCGGGTTGAACACCGTCACGATGTCGTAGATGGCGCGGTCGGCGATCTGATCGTCGCTGCCGCGCCGGACGAGCAGGCCGACCGGCACGCCGTTGGCGTCCTGCACCCAGATGCCCGACGCGTCGGGGTTTCCGCCGCCGTGCGAGTCGTGGGTCGACGGGGCGTCGGTCGGCTGGGCCGAGTCGATCGGGGTGGTCGGCGTGTCGTCGCTCGAGGGGGTGTCGTCGCCCGGGCCGACGACCGCCGGGCCGGGCTTGTCGCTGCAGGCCGCCAGCGCGAGCGCCGCGGCGAGGGAGAGCGTCAGGGCGGAGCGGGGCTGCGAGGGGGCGCGCGACATGGCGTGAGCCTGCCCGAGCCGGGGCTCGGGCGTCAAAGTCGAGTTTGCGTGCCGCGGATTTTGGGCTATGACGCGCCCTCCGTGGGCGTCCGACAGGCGTCGTGCGCGCCCGCACCAATCTTTCGCCAACGCGGCCGGTCGAGCCGGCCCGGCGGCGAATCTCGAACGACTAGACGAGGCTGACGCATGGCTTGGGTGCTGGCCGCCATTTTCGCAATCTTGGCCATCGGGCTGCTCTTCCGCGTCCTCGGCGACGCGTCGCGCATCAACGAGCTCCGCGACGAGCGCGACGATGCGAAGAAGGACGCTCGCCGCATGGCCGAGCGCATCAAGGACATCGAGGGCAAGCTCAATACGAAGAGCCAGGAAGCCGGCACCTCGAAGGATCAGAAGAAGCAGGTGCAGGAGGCCGAGGCCGCCAAGCGCACGGCCGAGATCGCCAAGAAGGCGGCCGAGGACGAGAAGGCGCAGGTCGAGCAGCGCAACCGCGATCTGTCGAGCGAGCTCCAGCGCGTGCGCCAGGAGAAGGAGCAGCAGCGCCAGGAGCTGGTCGCGGCGCGCGAGCGCCTGCGCGAGCTGGGCGAGACGGCGTCGCAGATCGATCGTCTGAAGGCCGAGAAGGACGCCGCGCTGCAGGCCGCCGAGGCCGCGTCGAAGCGCGTGGTCGAGGCGCCGGCGCCGCCGCCGTCGAGCGACCCGGCCATCGAGGCCGAGCGCGAGGAGCGGGCGTCGGCCAAGCTGCGCAAGGACCTCGACGCGACGCGGAAGTCGGTGGAGCGGCTCGAGAGCGCGCTGACGACGTGGAAGCAGAAGGCGCTCGAGAGCGAGAGCGGCTATCGCCGCCTGCAGAAGCGCTTCGCCGACTCGTCGCTCCTCTGGAGCACGACGCAGTCGCAGCTCGACCTGGCGCTCGACGAGATCTACACGCTGCGCACCGGCGCCCCGCCGGAGCACCCGCAGCTCGACAAGGGTCGCAAGCGCGCGGCGCTGAAGCCGCAGCAGGCCGGTGTCGAGGTGCGGGCCGGCGAGGTCGTGGTGCTGCCCGATGCGCGCCCGTCGGTGGGCTACTCGGACGAGACGGCCGAGGCTCCCGCGAAGGCCGAGGCGCCCGCGAAGGTCGAGGCTCCGAAGGCCGAAGCTCCGAAGACCGAGACGGCCAAGCCGACCGCGAAGACCGAGGCTCCCAAGGCCGAGGCGAAGGCCGAGGCTCCCGCGAAGACCGAGGCCCCGAAGACCGAGGCTCCGGCGAAGACCGAGGCTCCGGCGAAGACCGAGGCTCCCGCGAAGACCGAGGCTCCCAAGGCCGAGGCGGCCAAGCCCGCCGCGAAGGCGGAGCCGGCCAAGCCGGCCGCGAAGGTCGAGGCCCCGAAGGCCGAGCCCGCGAAGGCCGAGGCGGCGCCCGAGGCTCCGAAGCCCGCGGCCAAGAAGGCCGAGGACAAGCCGGTGCTCCGCAAGAAGGAGCCCGAGGCCAAGAAGGAAGAGCCGGTGGCCGACGCCAAGGGCGACAAGAAGGCGCCGCCGCGCCCGAAGGCGCCGCCCCGCCCGGGCAAGTGACGCCGACCGCGTGACTTGATCCCGCGCAGCCGACCTCCTACAACGCGAGCGGAGGTGGCTGTGAAGGTCTTCGTCCCGCTCGTCCTCGCCCTCGCCATGCTCGCGTCGCGACCGCTCCCGGCGCGCGCGTGCGGCGCGTTCTTCGTGAGCTCGACCGACCAGAACGTGGCGCTCGGCGCGCAGCGCGCGCTCTACGTGCTGCACGACTCGACCATCGACCTGCACATCCAGCCGCACGCCGCGCCGGCGGGCACGCCGTTCGTGTGGATCGTGCCGGTGCCGTCGCAGCCGACCTTGGCGCTCGGTAGCTCGGCGCTCTTCGACGCGCTCGACACGCTGACCCAGCCGACCGTCACCATCACCTCGGGCGGTGGCGGCGGGGGCGGCGGCTTCTGCGGCTCGGCCGACAAGGCCGGCGGCGGGCTCGGCGGTGACCACGGCATCGACCACTTCGGCGGCGGCCAGCTCGGCGACTACACCTACGACATCATCGCCGGCGCCAGCGCGCAGGCGCTCTCGACGTGGCTCACCGACAACGGCTACGCCGTGCCGGCGACCTTCGCCGACGTCGTCGCGCCCTACGCCGACAAGGTCCTCTTCGTCGCCATCAAGCTCACCGACCCCGGCCAGGCCGACATCGATCTGCAGCCGCTGGTCGTGAGCTTCGCCCGCCCCTTCGAGAGCTCGCTCGGCTACGCCGCCGGCATGTCGAAGCTCTCGACCGCCGACGTCGCGCCCATCCTGGTGTGGGTGCTGGCCGACAAGCGCTACCGCATCGCCAACTTCGGCTCGGCCGAGCTGTCGGAGATCGCCGGCGCCATGCGCGAGCAGGTCGACGCGGGCCAGGAGGCGAGCTACGCGGCCGCGCTGAAGACGCTCACCGACGAGTCCGAGGGCCGCCTCGCCATCACCGAGTACGCCAAGGACCTGACCCACGCGGGGTCGGTGCCGTCGGAGATCGCCGCCGTCATGGACGCCGACGCGCACTACCTGACGCGCCTCTACATGGAGGTCCCGCGCGACGCGCTCCAGGATCTGGTCATCACCTTCGCGGCCAACGCGCCCGAGGTCGACCCGTTCGCGAGCGCCGACGCCGGCTCGCGCACGCCCGCGACCGCCACCTGCATCGTGCTGGCGATCGCGTTCGTGGCGCGCCGGCGCCGCGCGTCCGAGCGCTGAGCGGACCGACCGCTCAGTTGCACGACCCGAAGTCGGCGTCGCACTCGCCCGAGCAGCAGTCGCTGTCGAACGAGCACGAGTCACCGAAGTCGGCGCACTGCGGATCGGGGTTCGGGTCGGGGTCGGGGTCGGGGTTCGGATCGGGGTCGGGATTCGGATCGGGGTTCGGGTCCGGGTTCGGATTCGAGCCGGCCTCGGTGCACAGGTTCCAGGCCTCGGGCACGCAGTAGAGGCCGCCGTTGTGGCTCGCGTTGGTGGCGCGGATCTTCTGGCACGACCAGTCGCCCGACGAGCCCGTCGCGCACTTGTCGCCCTCGTGGATGCTCTGGAACGCCGAGCACGCCGCGATGCACACGCAGCCGCCGTCGTCGAACATGATGAAGTCGCCGGAGACGCAGTTCTGCGGCGCGTTCTCCGGGCTGCACGCGGTGCCGAGATCGTCGCCGTGATAGAAGGTCGAGCCCAGCGTCCAGCCGCCCTCGCACTGGTTCGGGTTCGGGTTCGGGTCGGGGTTCGGGTCGGGGTTCGGATCGGGATTGGGGTCCGGGTTCGGGTCGGGATTGGGGTCCGGGTTGGGGTCGGGGTTCGGGTCCGGGTTCGGATCCGGGTTCGGGCTCGACCCATCGGGGCCCGACTGGTGGACGTCGGCGCCGCTCGTCGCGGTGGACGTCGTGGCGCCTCCGGACGAGGACGGCGAGTCGCACGCGGCGACGAGAGAAAGCATGGCCAAGGCGTGGCAGAGACGCATCGAGCAACTCCTGAGCAAAGGACGGCGCCGACCCCGAGACAAGGTCGCGCGCTACGCGCGACGTGGGTGGTCCCCCGTCTCCCGTGAGGCGGTTCGTCTGCGCGCCGGCCGGAACGAGGGCCACGCCCGACCCCTTTCGGCCGTAACAGGAGTTTTACAGCGCCACCACGCCGAGCTGGCGCATGAGCCCGAGCATGTCGGTGACGCGCCAGTGCTCGGCGATGCGCCCGTCGCGGAAGCGCTCGAGGTTCATCTGCTCGACGTCGACCGCGCGGCCGGTGGCGGCGAGCCCGAAGAAGTCGCCCGCGTGGGTGCCGGTCATGCGCACGCGCGCGACCACCGCGTCGGCGCCGACGACGAGGTCGAGCAGCTCATAGCGCAGGTCGGGGAAGGCGGCGCGCATGGCCTGCACGATGGGCACGAGCCCCGGCGGGCCGGGCGCCGGGTCGGGCGTGGCCGGGCTGTGGTTCTGGTAGTCGGCGGTGAGGAGCTCGTCCAGGACCTCGACCCGGCCCTGGTTCCACACCTCTTCGAAGTAGCGGCGGATGATCGTTTCCATGCGCCGAGGGTGGCCGCGGCCATCGATTCGATCCAATCCTATGTTTGGCTCGATCGATACGCGTCCGCTATCGTCGCCTCATGCTCGAGCTGCGCCTCCTGCAGTCGTTCGTCGCCGTCGCCGAGGAGCTCCACTTCGGGCGCGCCGCGCGCCGCCTCGCCATCTCGCAGCCGCCGCTGAGCGCGCAGATCATGCGCCTCGAGGAGGAGCTCGGCGGGCGCCTCTTCGAGCGCGGCAGCCGCCACGTGAGCCTGACCGAGGCCGGCCAGGCGCTGCTCGGTCGCGCCCGCGCGCTGCTCGCCGAGGCCGAGCGCACGCGCGCCATCGTGCAGCGCGTCGCGGCCAGCGACGCCGGCACGCTCGCCGTCGGCTACACCCCGACCGCCACCTACGAGGTGCTGCCGCCGCTCGTGCGGCGCCTGCGCCAGCGCCACCCCGACCTCGTGCTCGAGCTGCGCGAGCTGACGAGCGCGCGCCAGGTCGACGCCCTGCGCAGCGGCCGCATCGAGGTCGGCTTCCTGTGCCTGCCGGTGGCGTCGCTCGCGGATGATCTCGCCGTCGCGACGCTGGCGCGCGAGTCGCTGGCGGTGGTGCTGCCGCGCGGCCACGCGCTGGCCGCCACGCCGCGCGTGCACGTGCGCGCGCTCCGCGGCGAGCCGTTCGTCAGCGTGTCGGGCGACGTCGAGCCGGGTTGGGCCGAGGCCGCGACGACCGCGCTGGCGGCGGCGTCGTGCCCGAGTGGCCCAGGTGGCCGACACCAAGCTGGCCATGCTCGGCCTGGTCGCGGCCGGGCTCGGCGTGTCGGTGGTGTCGCGCTCGATGGCCTGCCTCGGTCGCCACGGCGTCGTCTTCCGTCCGCTCATCGGCACGCGCACGCGCCTCGAGCTGGCGCTGGCGACGCTGGCCGCGCCGTCGCCGCGGGCCGCGACGCTGGTGGCTCTGGCGCGCGAGCTGGCGTCGGCCTGACCTCGGCCGCGCGCCGCACCGCGCGGCCTCACAAGCGCGGCCTCACAAGCGCGGATCAACCGGCTCCGACTCGAGCGCCAGCACGCCGAAGACCAGGCGATGGATGGCGTGCAGCATGTCGCCGTCGGCCAGCCGGTGCACAGCCTCGAGGCCGAGCGACAGCTCGCGCAGCGCCAGCGCGCGCTTGGCGCCGACGTGGCGCGCCCGCAGCCGCTCGAGGTTGTGCGGCAGGTCGTACTCGGGCCCATAGATGATGCGCAGGTACTCCGGCCCGCGGCACTTCACCGCCGGCTGCACCAGGCCGCGCCGCCCGCGCGCGACGAAGCTGCGCGGCTTCACCACCATGCCCTCGCCGCCGCGCCCCACGAGCGCCTCCCACCACGCCGTCGCGGCCTCGACCTCGTCGGGCCGATCGAGCGCCACCAGTCGATGCTCGGTCGCCACGAACAGCGGGTCCTCCGCGGCGAGGCGCGCCAAGGTCGCCATGTGCCAGAGGTGATCGTGCTCGATGCGCGCCTTGCCCTCGGTCGCGAGCAGGTGGAACGGAGCCAGCCTGAGGTCGTCGAGGCCGGTCACCGACCAGCAGTACTGCCGATAGGCGCGCACGAAGCCCTCGACGGCGCCGGCGCGCGCGGCGACGGCCTCGGCCAGCGCGCCGACCTCGACCCCACGCGCGCCCGCCCGCGCCAGGACCTCGCTCGCCGCCGACAACGCGGCGCGCCCCGCGGCCCCGGTCGGCGCGTACTGCTGGCGCAGGAGCTCCTGCGCCTTGGCCGACCACGGCATGAGCTCGGCGTCGAGCAGCATCCAGTCACTGGCCAGCTCGTCCCACAGCCCGGCCCGCGTCGCGGCGGCGGCGAGGCGCTCGAGCAGACGCTCCTCGAGCGCCGCGTCGTCGAAGAAGCGGCGCCCCGAGCGGGTGTAGACCACGCCGCGCGCGGCCATGCCGAAGCGGCGCTCGATGGCGTCCGCGTCGCGCCCGACGATGACGACGGCGCGCGAGCCCATGTGCTTCTCCTGGCACACGACCTCGCTGACGCCGTCGTCGGCGAACTGCCGGAAGACCTCGTGCGGGTGCTCGAGCCATGGCCGCGCGTCGTCGGGTCGCGGCCGATGCGTCTCCGGCGCGGCCATGGTGGGCGGCAGGTAGACGAGCCAGCGCGGGTCGAGCGTGAAGCGGCTCATGCTCTCGAGCGCGGCGGCCGCCTGCTCGGCGTTGATGGTCACCGACGGCAGGTAGCGCGTGCGCAGGATCTGCTTGCCGCCGACGTCCTCGAAGTCGAGCGCGTGACCGCTGCGCGTGGGCGGCGGCAGCAGCGGCCGGACCGGCTCGTAGTACACGCGGCGGGCCGCGACCGACACGAGCTCCTTCTCGGGCCAGCGCAGCGCGGTGAGCTTGCCGCCGAAGACGCAGCCGGTGTCGATGCACAGCGTGCGGTTCACCCAGGTCGCCTCGGGCGCCGGCGTGTGGCCATAGACCACGTGCGCCGGCCCGCGGTACTCGGCGGCCCAATCGTGGCGCACCGGGAGGCCCAGCTCGTCGGTCTCGCCGGTCGTCTCGCCGTACAGCGCGAAGGCGCGCACGCGGCCCGACGAACGACCCTGGAACGCCTGGCGCATGCCGGCGTGGGCGACCACAAGGCGGCCG
Organism: Myxococcota bacterium; assembly: GCA_046351155.1. Taxonomy (GTDB): domain Bacteria; phylum Myxococcota_A; class UBA9042; order PHBI01; family PHBI01; genus JAXLYZ01. The sequence goes on along the minus strand of JAXLYZ010000007.1, from coordinate 285,582 downwards.
CCGTCGAGCACGAGGTGGCTCACGAGCCCATCGATGAAGCTCGCGACCTCGGCGGCGAAGCGCTCCGGCTCGGGCTCGGCGGCGAGCTGGCCGACCGTCAGCGCCAGCCCGTGCGACAGCTTGATGGCCGCGCCGCGCAGGTGCTTCAGCAGCTTGGCCTCGTGGTTGCCCGGCACGCAGCGCGCGTGACCGGCGGCCACCATGCTCATGACCAGGCGCAGGACGCCGGGGCTGTCCGGGCCGCGGTCGACCAGGTCGCCGAGGAACAGCGCGCGGCGGCCGGCGGGCGGCGTCACGACCGGCGTGAGGCGCGTGCCGCCCACGTGGTAGCCGAGCGCGGTCAGCAGGCGCTCGAGCTCGTCGCAGCATCCGTGCACGTCGCCGATGATGTCGAACGGGCCGGCGTCGTCACCGTGGTCGGACCAGAGCCGCGCGCGCTGGAGCTCGACCGCATCGACGGCGTCGACGCTGTCGAGCACGAAGGTCCTCCGGAAGCCCTCGCGCTGGAGCTCGCGCAGCGAGCGGAAGGCGCGCCGCGCCTGGTCGCGGATGGCGTGGGCCGGCAGCCGCCGATCGCCGCGCGCGTCGTTTCGCGCCAGGCACACCTCGATCGGCAGCGCGAGCGCGATGGCGATGGCGAAGACGTCGTGGTCGCGCGCGATGGCGACGAGCTGGGCGCGGTCCTCGGCGCGCAGGTTGGTGGCGTCGACGACGGTCAGGCGCCCGGCGGCGAGCCGTCGCCGCGCGGCCAGGTGGAGCAGCTCGAAGGCGCCCGGCGTGGCCGTCTGATCGTTCTCGTCGTCGGCCAGCATGGCGCGGAACGCGTCCGACGAAAGCACCTCGGTCGGCTTGAACAGGCGGCGCGCCAGCGTCGACTTGCCGCTGCCGGAGGCGCCGACCAGGCACACGAGCGAGAGGGCGGGGACCTCGATGATCATCGCGTGAGCACCGCCATCTGGGTCGGCGCGCCGAGGTCGGGGTCGCACGGGCCCACCGGCTCGAGCCGGTAGCGGTAGCCGTGGCGCGCGGCGACGCCGTCGCACCAGGCCGCGAGCTCGGCGCGCGTCCACTCGAAGCGGTGGTCGCGGTGGCGCAGGCGCCCGGCCGGCAGGCTCGCGAAGCGGACGTTGTACTCGGCGTTGGGGGTGGTGACGACGACCAGGGCCGGGCGCGCGGCGGCGAAGACCACGTCCTCGAGCGCGCTGAGGCGCGACGGGTCGACGTGCTCGATGACCTCGACCAGGGTGATGGCGTCCCAGCCGGCGAAGCGCTTGTCGCGGTAGACGAGCGAGCCCTGGAAGAGCGTGATGCGCTCGCGGCGGAGGCGCGGCAGCGGCTCGAGGCGAGCTTCGGCGCGGGCCAGCGCCACGGCGGAGACGTCGCAGCCGGCGAGCGCGTCGAGCTCGAGATCGGCAAGCTCCTTGACGAGCTTGCCCTCGCCGCAGCCGAGGTCGAGGAGCCGCCGCGCGCGCGCCTCGACGAGGACCTCGCGCACCGCGACGCGGCGTTCTTCGTCGAGCGACAGCGGCGCCTCGAGCGGCGCCTCGTCCTCGGCCGTCGCCTCGACGAACGGCTCGGCGCGCGGGTCGGAGCCGTCGCCGAGGCGGGCCAGCGCGCCGCGCACGAGGGCGCCGCGGCGCTTCAGGTAGCGGCCGACGATGGCCTCCTTCTGCGGATGCGCCGCGAGCCAGCCCTCGCCGTGGGCGACGAGCTTCTCGATCTCCGCCTCGCCGACCCAGTAGTGCTTGTCGCCGTCGAGCACCGGCAGGAGCACGTAGAGGTGCGACAGCAGATCGGAGAGGAGCCCGCGGTAGGCGAGGTCGAGCGCGAAGTAGCGGCTCTCGCCCCACTCGGGGAAGCGCTCGTCGAGCGCGAGGCGCGTGGCCGTGACGCGGTAGCCGAGCGGTCCGAACAGCGCCTGCACCAGCTCGGGCGCGCCGCGCACCGGCACCACCGGCAGCTGCACGCGATAGTCGCGGGTCAGCCCGGGCAGCTCGGGGCGGTCGCGGCAGCTGCCGCGCAGCGCCGAGCCGAGCACCTGCGCGATGGCCACCGCGAGGAACGACGACGCGACGTAGGGGCGGTCGCTGACGTAGGGGGCCAGTGGGTGGTCGCCCTCCTTGGGGCGCGCCAGGCCGACCGTGTCGAGGTCGAGCACGAGCGCCGCCGTGGTGCGCTCGTCGCAGGCCTCGGGGTAGCAGACCCAGGCCGTGCCGAACGACAGCGCGAACGACTGCAGCCGCGCCGGGTGCTTCGCGAGGAGCCAGCCGAGCTCGAGCGCGGAGCGATCGTCAAGGGTCTTTTCGGTCGTGACGGTGAGCAGCATGCCGGACTCCGCACCCGACCAACGTCGCCGAAGTGCCCGAGTCTGCGCAAGGTCGTTCGCCGTGTGCCACTTCGCTCGCCGCGTCCGCGACCTTCGGGTATCTTCGCCGGCCATGCTCGCACGACGCCTCGCGGCTCCGGTCCTCGCGCTCTTCGCCTTCGGGTTCAATGCGTGCCTCGCCGACGACGTGGGCGGCGTGACCATCGACGCCATCGACGCCTCCGGCCTCGACCCGCTCGACGCCACCACCGGGTCGCCGGACGTCGCCGCGCCGGACGCCGTCGCGCCCGACGTCGCCGCGCCGGACGCCGTCGCGCCCGACGTCGCTATGACGGAGACCGTGGCGACCGAGGACACGACCGCCGTCGTCGCCGACACGACCGTCGCGCCCGAGGACACCGCCGTCGCGCCCGAGGACGCGACCGTCGCGCCCGACGACACGACCGCCCCGCCCGACGACACGACCGCCCCGCCCGACGACACGACCGTCCCGCCCGACGACACGACCGCCCCGCCCGACGACACGACCGTCCCGCCCGACGACACGACCGCCCCGCCCGACGACACGACCGCCCTGCCCGACGACGCCGTGACCGGCCCCGAGCCGCTGCCGCCGGCCGACGCGGGCCAGCTGTCCGCGCCGCCGTACCTCATGTGGGTCACGACCTCGGAGGTCAGCGTCCGCTGGGAGACGAAGACCGCGGTGATCGGCCGCGTCGACTACGGCCCGACCGACGCGCTGGCGATGACCCTCGAGGAGGACTCGGCGCGCACCACCCACGAGCTCCGGCTGACGGGGCTCCCGGCGGCGCAGCTCATCGGCTATCGCGTCGTCTACGGCGGCGGCGCGCTGCCGGTGCGCCACTTCCACACCGCGCCGCTCGAGGACGATCCCGACTTCGGCGAGATCCGCTTCGTGGTGTGGGCCGACAACCAGGACGGCCCCCAGAACTTCGTCAAGCTCGTCGGCAAGATGGGCGCCTTCGATCCGGACTTCGCCGTCTCGGCCGGCGACACCGTGCAGTACGGGACGCGCGACCTCTACCGCTCGCAGATGTTCGGCCCGCTCGCCGGCTTCGCCGACCAGGTGCCCTTCCTGGTCGCGGCCGGCAACCACGAGCGCTACACCGACGGCGAGGCGACGCTCTTCGACGAGTACTACTCGCAGCCGGGCGACGAGCACTGCTTCGGCTGGCGCTACGGCGAGCTCTTCATGCTCTTCCTCGACACCGATCTCGGGCTCGACGGCCCGACCGGCCAGCGCGCCTGCATCGAGGCGGCGCTCACCTCACCCGAGGCGCTCGGCGCCACCATCCAGGCCGCCGCCTTCCACAAGCCGCCGCGCATCGAGTACTGGTTCGGCGGCATCCTCGCCTTCCCCGACGACATGAAGGCGCCGTGGGTGCACGACGACCTCGAGCCGCTGCTCGAGTCGCTCGGCGTCGACCTCGTCTTCAACGGCCACAACCACCTCTACGCCTACACCCCGCCCATCACGACCGGCGGCATCACCTGGGTCACGACCGGCGGCGGCGGCGGCATGCTCGATACGCCCGGCTTCCTCAACATCTGGCGCGTCGGCAACTGGCCCGAGATCAAGACCACCATCAGCGAGTTCCACTTCCTGCAGGTGACGGTCGAAGCCGGCGAGGCCTTCGTCGAGGCCATCGGCACCGACGGCAGCGTGCTCCACAGCTTCTACGCCTACGGCGACTGAAGCCGTCGCGGCAGCGACGGTCCCGCCGTGTCGGTCGCGCGTCGTCCCGCGGCGTCGCTCAGCGCGACCACACGAACGCGGCACCGATGCTCACGAATGTCAGGTCCTCGTAGGTGCTGCCGCCGCTCGCGAACAGGACGTCGAGCGCCACGCCGAGACCCGACGGGCCGGCCCGCCACTCCTTGCCGAGGAGCGCGTGCACGCCGAAGCCGAGCCCCAGGTGCACGTCGTCGTACGCGTAGAAGGTCTCGTCGGTGACCACGTCGCCCCAGATGTTGGCGACCCCGATCGCCAGCGACGCCATCCAGTCGTCCGGCAGGAGGTAGAAGGTCGCACCGCCGCCGACGAGCACGGCCATGGAGTGGCCGTGCAGCTGCCGCGGGTAGCGCTGCTCGCGCGCGTCGAAGCCCATCCCGAAGGCGGCATCGAGGTCGAGCGCCAGCCCGGGCAGGACGTAGTAGCCCGCCGCCGCCGAGACCCCGAAGCCACCGCCGACCTGGTGCTCCTCGTACTTCACGTCCGTCTCGATGTACGCGCCCGACACGGCCATGCGCGTGTAGCCGCCCATGCGCAGGCCCCTCACTCGAGTCTGGTGCGAGCTGTGCCCCGACTGCGAGCGCGGCGCCGTCGCGCACGCGCCGACGAGCAGCGCCGAGGCGGCGAGGGCCGTGCAGAACGTCGACTGGGACATGCTTCCTCCGCGCTGCGAACCACAGGATGGGATGGGCGCAGGGTAGCCGGACACCAGGCGTTGGTCTATCGTCGCGGTCCCTCTCGTGGAGATTTCGATGCGCCGTTCCTGGCTCGCTCTGGCCTCGCTGTCCCTATCGTCCGGCTGCGCGCAGTTCGTCGCCCCCGAGCCCGACCCGGCGCACGGCGAGAAGCACCGCGCGCCGCTCGTGCTCGACCTGCCGTCCGGGACCGACCCGGGCGACGTGCTGCGGCACGCGGCCGAGGTCCTCGTCATCGAGAACTACCCCATCGTCCACAGCGACGCCGAGCTCGGCGTCATCGAGACGGCGTGGGTGAAGCTCGAAGACCTGCCGTGCCGCTGGGACGGCGCGCAGGAGACCTGTCGCGGCGTGCAGCGCGCGACCGTGGTGGTGCAGCGCGCGCGCGTCGTGGTGTCGCTGAACCGCCTCATCCGCCCCAACGACTACTCCCTGTGGGAGGAGCCCGCTGTCGCCGACAACGTCGATGCGGTGGAGAAGGCTCAGGTGGAGCTCTACGATCTCATCGTCGCGACCGCCCACGATCACCCGCTGCCGAAGCCCTTCCGGACCCAGCCGGTCGCGACCGCCGACGACGCCCGCACGATGCCGTGAGCGGGCGCCGCCCTCCGGCTCGCCGCCGATGACCCGCGCCGCGCCTCCGCCGTCGCGCACGCCCGCGCGCGACCGCGGAGCTCCGCGGCCTCAGGTCGCCTTGGCCTTGTCGGTGCGCCAGTAGACGCCGTTGTCGCGCGCCATGAGGCCGGTCATGATCATCTCGCGCCGGAGCGTCGAGGTGTCGTCGTGGTGGCGCTTGAGGATGGCGTTGACCTTGGCCTCGGGGTAGCGCTCGCCGACCGCGAACGGCGTTGCGAGGTAGTCGAGGATGACGTTCCGCTTCTTCCGCGTCGTGGGGATCGACGTCAGCTTCTCGCCGTCGAAGTAGGTCTCGAGCACCTTCCGCTCCCACTGCTCGGCCGCCACGTTGTCGGCGATGGACGCCACCTTGGCGACGGTGAAGAGGTCCTTCCGCAGGCGCAGCAGCGCGTCGGCCTCGAGCGCGTAGAAGCGCGTCGTGCCCGCCGCGCGGAAGCTCACCAGGCCGACCGCCTGCAAGCGCGCCAGGTGGTGCGACACCGTCGGCTCGCGCAAGCCCAGCGCCGCTGCCAGCGCGCCGACGCTCTGCTCACCGTTGGCCAGGAGGCCGAGCAGGCGCAGCCGGCTGGCGTCGGCCAGCGCCTTCAGGAATTGCACGAAGGTGTCCAGTTCTTCCGCGCGCATGGCGGCCTCCTCGGGCCCGTCGGGCCATCGACATGCCTAGACGTACATCTAGCTTAGACGGTTGTCTATGTAGATGCGCATCGACGCCGCATCGACGCCGGAGGAGCGCGCCGGCGGCCGCTTCGCGTCGGCGGAGTGCGCGCCGAGCGCGCACCGTCCCCGCGCCACACGGTGCTGGACCGCTTCGGGCCGACCTGCCAACATCGCGCGCATGACGACCGACGTCGCGCTCCGCTGTCGCTGCGGCCAGGTTCGAGGATCGGCCCACGGCCTCTCGCCGTGGGGCGGCGTCCACGTGGTGTGCTACTGCCACGACTGCCGGGCGTTCGCGCGCTGGCTCGGCGGCGACGACATCCTCGACGCGCATGGCGGCACCGACATCTTCCAGCTGCCGCCCGCCCACGTCCGCATCAGCGCGGGCGAGCGCCAGCTCTGCTGCCTGCGCCTCACGCCGCAGGGCGTCTACCGCTGGTACGCGGGCTGCTGTCGCACCCCCATCGGCAACATGGTCGGGCCACGCCTGCCCGTCATCGGCCTCATCGCGACCTTCATGCGATCGGCCGCGCCCGACGCCGACGGCCGCGCGCTCACCGAGATGCTGGGCCGCGCCCTGGCCGCGCACGCGAGCTCGGCCGTGGGCGGGACACCGCCCGGCGTCCACGCCATGCCGCAGTTCGTGCTGACCGCCAGGCTCCTACCCCACGTGCTCGCCTGGCGGATCGGTCGCAAGCACCAGCCGTCGGCCTTCTTCGACGCCGCCGGCCGACCGGTGGTCGCGCCCGAGGTGCTGAGCCCGTCCGAGCGCGCGCGCCTGAGCACGCCGTAGGCGGCGTCTCGGTCCGCGAGCCGACCGGCCGCGTCAGGCGTGCAGCGGCAGCGAGCGCGCGGCGGCCCAGGCGGCCAGGCTCCGGCCCTCGAGCGCGGCCGACATGAGCTCGGGGAAGAGGTCGGGGGTCACCGCGAAGCTCGGGACGCCGAGGCTCGCCAGCGCCTCGGCGTTGCCTTGATCGTAGGCCGGGCGGCCGCCGTCGGACAGCGCCAGCAGCGCCACCATGCGCACGCCGCCGTCCGCGATGGCCTTGGCCTCGGCCAGCATGGGCAGCGGGTCGCCGCCCTCGACGAGGTCGGAGATGAGCACCATCACCGTCTTCTCCGGCCGTCGCACCAGCGTGCGCGCGTGCGCCAGCGCCTGGCGGATGTCGGTGCCACCGCCGAGCTGGGTGCCGAAGAGCAGGTCGACCGGGTCGCGCAGGTGCTCGGTCAGATCGACGACGCTGGTGTCGAAGGCCAGGAAGCTGACGCGCACCGCGCGCACCGACGCCATGACCGAGCCGAGGATGCCGGCGTAGACGACCGAGCTCGCCATCGAGCCGCTCTGGTCGACCACCAGGATGACGTCGTGCAGCGCCGCCGCGCGCGAGCGCCAGCCGACGAGGCGCGTCGGCACCGGGATGGGGCGCCGCCCGCGCGCGTCGACCACCGGCACCGAGCGCGCCAGGTTGGCGCGGATGGTGCGGTCCCAGTCGACCTCCTTCTGGCGCGGCCGGCTCGTGCGCGCGGCGCGCCGCGTGGCCGCGCGGACGCCCTGCACCAGCTGCCCGCGCAACCGGCGCTCGATGTCTTCGACGACCTTCCTCACCACCGCGCGCGCCGTCTCGCGCGTCTTCTTGGGGATGACCTTGGCAAGGGTCAGGAGCGTCGCGACCAGGTTGACGTCGGGCACCGCGGCCTCGAGCAGCTCGGGCTCGAGCAGGAGGCGCTGCAGCCCGAGGCGCTCGAGCGCGTCCTGCTGCATGACCTGCACCACCGCGGTCGGGAAGTAGGTGCGGATGTCGCCGAGCCAGCGCGCGACCGACGGCGAGCTCGCGCCGAGGCCGCCCTTCTTGCGCTCGGGGTCGTCCTCGTAGAGCGCGCCGAGCGCGCGGTCCATGGCCAGATCGGCGCCGCCCAGCGCCGGCGCGTCGAGCTCGGGCTCGGCCGGCTCGCCGAGCACCATGCGCCAGCGGCGGTCGCGCTCGCTCATGCGCGCACCCCGAGGATGCGGTTCAAGATCGGCTGCACCCGCGCCGCGCCGGGTCGAGCCCCGCGTCGGCCGGAGCGGAGGTCGCGCGCGCCGCGCCGAGGCGTGCAGGCGCCGCGCCATGGCGCGCCGCTCGGGCCCGGTGAAGTCGGCGAAGGCGCGTCGCAAGATGGCCACCACCGCGGTGAAGTCGTCGCCGCCGAGGTCGACGAGCCAGGCGTCGAGCGCGCGCCAGAGCCTCGTCCTGGTGCATGAGCAGGAGGCTGCCGCGCACCAGGCCCTCGATCCAGGCGCCGGCGCGCGCCGGCCCCTGGGCGCGCCCGAGCGACAGGTGGGCGATGCGCTCGAGCGTCGCCTCGTCCATCTTGCCGGCCTCGGTGAGGAGCCGCACGGCGCGCCCGGGCACCAGCGGGGGCAGGATCTCGTCCGGCGCCATGCGCCCGAGCACCTCCAGCCACGCGGCCTGGAGCTCGGCGTCGTCGAGCAGCGCCAGCGCCGTCCCGGCCTGATCGACGGCGTGCACGAGCTCGCTCGCCGCCGCGTCGTCGACCTGGGTGGCCGCCACCGGCAGCTCCACCACGGCGCGCTCGAACATGCCGCGCAGGACCGGCACCACCGCCGCCGCGTCGGTGCCGCGCACGTCGGAGTAGCGCGCCACGCGCGCCAGCGGCGGCAGCGCTGCCAGCAGCTGGCCCACGTCCGAGCCGGCCGCGGCCCGCTCCTTGAGCGCCGCGAGCAGCGCCACGCCGGCCTTCGGCAGCCGCGCCAGGAGCGCTCGATCCAGGCGCTTGGCCAGCTCGGGCAGCGGCTCGCTGGCGTTGGCCGCGCGCCCGGCCAGCGCCGCCTCGGCGGCGTCGACCAGGGTGCTGCCCTTCGCGCCGCGTCGATCAGGCGGACCTCGAACTCCGGGTCCCAGAGGATCGACCACGCCTCCTTGAAGGTGCCGAGGCCCAGCGCGCCCGACGCCCCGGCCGGCTCGGCCCACGGTACGTCGATGACGCGCAGGCGATGGAAGAAGATGGCCTTGTCGCGGTCGTGCTCCTTGCGCAGGTCGAGCTCGACCACCTTGGCGTCGGGCGAGCGCACCACGCGCAGCGACTTCGCCTGCTGCGTCACGTCCTGCTGGAGCGGCGTCGCCGGCGCGTCGGCGGGCGTCTGCCCGAGCGTCTCGCCGATCTCCAGGCGCTTCGTGACGATGCCGAGGAGGCGCGCGTCGCCGCCGCACAGCACGGTGAGGATGGCCTCGCGCAGCTCGGGCAGCCCGGCCATGGCCAGGTCGCGCAGCGCCGCCAGCGCGTCGGCCAGGCGCACGACCTCGACGGCGGAGGCCACCGACGACTCGAGGTCGGCCTCGCGCAGCGCGCGTGTCGCCTTGGCGGCCCAGCCGACGCCGGGGTTCCGCGGCTGGTGGAAGAGGTGGGCGTACCAGCCGGGCGCCGCCACGCCGGCGCCGTAGCCGCTGTCCGAGCCGAGGCGCGCGTGGGTCCAGGGGATCCACGCGGCCGCGACCTTGGTCTTGGGGAGCCCTTTGAGGAGCGCCGTGTCGGCCTTCACGGTGTGCTGCGCCAGGTCGAGCGCGGGCACGTGCCAGGCGCCGCACACCACCGCGACGCGCATGGCGTCGGCGCCGGCGGCGCGCATGGTCTGGCGCATGTGGGCCTCGCGCCGCGCCTCCCACACGCCGAGCGGCGCGTCCTTCTCCGACTCGGCGCGCAGGGTGGTCATGGCCATGGCGATGGCCTCGAACATGCCGCCGGCGTCGACGCGCTGCTCGATCTGGCGCTCCCACCACAGCTCGGGATCGTCGTAGCCAGCGGCCTCGGAGAGCTCGGCCAGCGGATCGAGCGAGGCGCGCCCGCGCGTCGGCCCGTCGTGCATGCGCACGGCCACCGGCAGATCCATGAAGCGCACCGGCACGCCGCGCGCGCGAGCCCAACGCAGCGCCTGCCACTCGGGCGAGAACTCGCCGAACGGGTAGAAGACCGCCGCCGACGGCGTCTCGACCGCGTACACGAGGAGCGCCACCGGCGGGCGCATCTCGTCGTGGCCCACCCACTCGACGAGCTTGTCGGCGTCGGGCGGGCCCTCGATGAGTACCACCTCGGGCGCGAGCCGCTCGAGCGCCGCGACCAGGCTGCGCGCGCTGCCCGGGCCGTGGTGGCGGATGCCGAAGCGATGGTAGGTCGTGCCGATCACGGGCGTGAGGCCGTCGCCCCGGCTAGCCGAGGAGGCTGCGGAGCTTCTCCATGGCACCGATGGTCTGCGCGGGGAGGGCGCGGCGGATGAGCGGCGAGAACAGCCGCGCGAAGAAGTTCCGCGGCGTGATGCCGATGGTGTGGACCAGGTGCGTGCCGGCGCCGTTACCGCCCATCCGGAAGTCCACGCTCACGTCCATCATCCGGTCGCCGTAGTGGAAGGCCAGGTGCGCGGCCGGCGTGCGCGCGGTGATGCGGCCGAGCATGGTGCCGCGGCGCCGACCATCGCGATAGGCGTAGCGCAGCTCGGTCCCGACCGCGTTCTCGCCCGGCGTGAGCTTCTCGATGCCGGTGCAGCGCGCGAGCCAGCGCGGCGTCTGCGCCAGGTCGTCGAGCAGCGCGAACACCCTCTCGGGCGGGGCGCCGACGTCGATGCCGTGTTGGAACTCGATGGCCATGCCTACGAGTACCGCGCCGCCACGGCGCTGACAAACGTCGTCGGCCGCGGTGCCGGAGCGCCCGGCGCCGCGCCGCGCGCGCCCGGCAGGCGATCACGCCAGGAAGCGCTCGGCCAGGCGGTAGTAGACCTCGGCATCCTCGTTCGTGAAGGGGCAGAAGACGATGCGCGTGTAGGCGTTGGGATAGGTCTGGTCGTAGACCACGCACGAGGTCAGGGCGATCGACGTCGCGAGCTCCATGGGGAAGGCGTACGTCCCAGTGGAGATGGCGGGGAAGGCGATGGTCTTCACGCCGTTCTGGCGGCCGAGCTCGAGCGCGGTGTCGTAGATGCGATCGAGCTCGTCCTCCTCGTTGTAGTGGCCATCGCGCCAGATGGGCGCCACCACGTGGATGATGTGCTTGGCCGGCAGCCGGAAGCCGGGCGTGATCTTGGCCTCGCCGAAGTTGGCGCCGCCGATGGCCGCGCAGGCCGCGTCGAGCTCGGGTCCGGCGGCCGAGTGGATGGCCGCGTCGACCCCGAAGCCATTGGCCAGCTGCGGATTGGTCGAGTTCACGATGGCGTCGAGCTTCAGCTTGGTGATGTCGCCGACCGTGATGCCGAACTTGCCACCTCGATAGAGCTTCATGTGCACCCCCGCATCCTCCACCCAGCCTGCCCCCAACCCGGCGCGAGCGCCAGTCCTGGCCCGGGCCCTTGCCGTCCGCTCATGACCCGAAGCCGGCGCGCCAAGGCCGCCCGGCACTCCGCGCGCTGCCGCAGACCGCCGCCAAGCGCGCGCTGAAACGCGCGCGCCGGCGCCCACCGTGTTTCACGACGTTTCAGCACCGGCGCGCGGCCGCCGCCGCCGGGGCCGAGCGGCGCGTGGCACAGCCCGTGCTCCATCGGCTGGCATGGTGGTGCTCGGTCTCGTCATGGCCACGGCTATCGGCCTCGTGCTCGGCCTCCTCGGAGGCGGCGGCTCGATCCTGTCGGTGCCCATCCTGCGCTACGTCGTCGGCGAGGAGGCGCACGTGGCGGTGGCCTCGTCGCTGTTCGTGGTCGGGCTGACGAGCCTGGTCGCGCTCGTCCCTCACTGGCGCGCCGGCCGCGTGCGCTGGCGCATCGGCCTCGTCTTCGGCGCGTCGTCGATGGTCGGCGCCTTCGCTGGCGGCCGCGTGGCCCACCTCCTGCCGCCCGCGTTGGTGCTGGTGCTGTTCGCGCTGGTGATGCTGGTGACGGCGGCGGCCATGCTGCGCCGGCGCCGACCGCGTCCGGCTGGCGCGGTCGAGCACCACGCCGCCTACGCTCCGGTGCTGCTCGAGGGCCTGCTCGTCGGAGCAGTGACCGGGCTCGTCGGCGCCGGTGGCGGCTTCCTGGTCGTGCCGGCGCTGGTGCTGCTCGGCGGCCTGCCGATGAGCGCCGCGGTCGGCACCTCGCTCATGGTGCTGGCGATGAACGCCTTCGCCGGCTTCGTCGGCCACGCCGGCTCGGTCGTGCTCGACTGGCCGGTGCTGATCGGTGTGTCGGCCGCGGCCCTCCTCGGCAGCCTGGTCGGCGCTCGCGCCGTCGGCCGCGTCGACCCGGACAAGCTGCGCCGCGCCTTCGGCTGGCTCGTCGTGGCGATGGGCCTGCTCATGCTCGTGCAAGAGCTGCCCCGCCTGCTGCGGGACGCGGCTCCCACCCCGGCCGAGGTCGCGTTGCCGACCTCGCCAATGAAAGGATAGACCTATGGAGATCAAGACCTTCTTCGACCCGGCGACCTTCACCCTGAGCTACGTCGTCTTCGACGCCGCCACCAAGGACGCGGTCGTCATCGACCCGGTTCTCGACTACGACCCGCTCACCTCGAGCACCACCACCGCCGGCGTCGACGCGCTCGAGCGCTTCATCCGCGACACGGGGCTGAAGCTGCACTGGGTGCTGGAGACGCACGCTCACGCCGACCACCTGACGGCGGCGCAGGTGCTGAAGCGCCGCTGCGAGGCGGGCGTGGTGGCCGGGCGCCGCATCACCGAGGTGCAGGAGACCTTCCACGGGCTCTTCGGCGGCTTCGCCACCGACGGCAGCCAGTTCGACCGGCTCGTGGCCGACGGCGAGACGCTCATGGCCGGAGCCCTGGCGGTGAAGGTGCTCGAGACGCCGGGCCACACGCCGGCCTGCGTCTCCTACCTCATCGGCGACGCCGTCTTCACCGGCGACGCGCTCTTCATCGAGGACTACGGCACCGGCCGCTGCGACTTCCCGCGCGGTGACGCGGCCGCGCTCTACCACTCGGTCCACGACGTCCTCTACGCGCTGCTCGACGCCACGCGCGTCTTCGTCGGCCACGACTACCAGCCCGACGGTCGCCCGCTGCGCTGCGAGACCACCATCGGCCGCTCGAAGGCGCTCAACATCCAGCTGCGCGCCGAGACCCGCGCCGAGGACTTCGTGGCCATGCGCCGCGCGCGCGACGTGACGCTGCGGCCGCCGCGCCTCCTCTATCAGAGCATCCAGGTGAACGTCGACGCGGGGCGGCTGCCGGCGCCCGACGCGCGCGGCCAGCGCTTCCTGCGCATCCCGCTCACGGTGAAACAGCCGAGCAACGCGGGGTGAGCCGAGCGCGCCGCCGCCGCGCTCGACCCGCCCGCGGGCCGGTGCGATGATGCGGCGATGAAGCCCGGCTCCCACGCCATCCTCGTCTCGGAGGCCATCGGGGCGGTCGCCGGCCCGGCGATCGTGCTCGATGACGAGCTGCTTGCCATCTGCTTCGTCTCCGAGGAGGCCGAGCGCGTCCTCGGCATGACCGTGCCGCTGGGCGTGACGGCGCCCGCGCTCCTCTGCACGGCAGCTGACCCGAAGCGCCCGGTGGCCGACGCGCTGGCAGCGGGCCGGCCAGTGCAAGCGCTGGTGCAGCCGCACGGTCGGTGCTGGTGCACGTGCGCTCGACGCCGCTCAAGCGCGGGCGCTCGCGCGTGGGGGTGCTCCTGCTCCTCTCGGAAGGCGGCCGATCTCGACGCCTCGCCCGAGCTGTTCCACGGCATGGTTGCCGCGCGATCCGCGCATGAAGCGTCTGTTTCGCACTCTCAGCAAGGTCGCGCAGGACGACGTGCCGGTGCTCGTGCGCGGCGAGACCGGCACCGGCAAGGAGCTCGTCGCGGCATCACCACCTTGAAATCGCCGCGCCAGAAGGGGCCGTACCGGACCATCAACTGCGCGGCGCGCCGACCCTGCTCAGAGCGGGCTACCTGTTCGGCCGCACGCGCGGCGCCTTCACCGGCGCGGTGAAGGACACGCCGGGCCACATCCAGCTGGCCCACCACGGGACGCTCTTCCTCGACGAGGTGGCCGAGGTGCCGCTCGAGCTGCAGGCAAGCTCCTGCGCGTCTTGGAGACGCACGAGGTGGTGCCGGTCGGCGGCCGCAACCCCATCCAGGTCGACGTGCGCATCGTGGCGGCCACGCACCGCGCCGGGAGCCCAGGAGGTGGAGGCCAGTCGCTCGCGCCGACCTCATGTATCGCCTGCGGGTGATCCCGCTGTTCCTGCCGCCGCTGCGCGGCGCCACCTCGACATCGGGCTCCTGGTAGAAGACCGCCGCCGACATGAACGCGGTGAGCGCCGGCGCGTGGAGCGCGTGAGCCCGGCGCCATGCTGGCGCTCGAGCGCCACGACTGGCCGGGCAACGTGCGGGCTGCGCAACGTCCTGGCCTACGCCTACGCCATCGGCGACGGCCCGTGCTGGGCTCGGCGACCTGCCGCGAGCTCACCGATCGCGAGCTCGGCCCGCTCACGCGAGCTCGCCGCCCTGGAGATCGCGGCCGATCGCCTGGCAACCAGGTGCGGGCCGCGCCGAGCGCGCCGAGGCGCAGAGCCCGGCCGCGACCAGCGACCCCGCCGCCCCCGACCCGGGCGCCGGCGAGCGCATCGCCGAGAGCGCTCGAGCTCACCACGCGGCAACCGGGCCAAGGCCGCTGAGCTCCTCGGCATGAGCCCGGTCACGCTGGCGGAGGATGCGCGACCTCGGCCCGGCGTCCGGCGCTGAGCGTTCACATCCGTTTTACGTCTGCGCCTGAATCGCTCGCGCGCGTCACCCGGAGTCGGCGGGCGCCATGCACACGCTCATCCTCACGCTCGCCTTCGTCCTCGCCTCCCCCGGCCCTCACCCGGCCGCGCCGACCTCCTGCGGCGCTTCGACGCCGCGCGGGCGCGCCTCGCCAGCGCCGACCTCGCTCACGCTCGACGCGCGCCGTGCTGATGCTCGAGCGCGCGTCATCGGGCGGCGATCCCGATGGCGGGCATCCGGGCGACGGCTGGCGCCGGCGCGGCGGCGAGCACGCCGACTGCGTGGCGCGCGAGGTGGCGCGCTTCAAGGAGGACGGCTACCTCGACGACCTCGGCCGGCGCCAGCGAGGCCTGCCAGGGGGTCGACGGCGCGTTCCTCGGCGCGCTCGTCGACGTCCTCACGCGCGACGGCTACTCGCTCACGACCTCCGTCTCGCGCGCCCGCGAGTACGCCACCGACGCGCGCGTCGCCTCGAAGGGCGTGGCGTTCATGATGTTCTTCGGCGTGTTCCACGACGACGGCTACAGCGTGATGACGTCCATGGAGCGCGCGCGCGAGCTCCTCGGCGGCCTCGACGAGGAGCAGGCCGAAGTCGCGCCATGCGCCTCTGGCCCGGGCTGCGCCGGAGCAGCGCGATGAGCTACGCATGCACGTTGGCCAAGCGCGCGTGCGGCGCGCTGACGAACTGGTGTTTCACGACGTTTCAAGCCCGGCTGGCATCCTTCGTGCTCAGTGCTTGTGCAGCTGAGCGACAGGCCCGGCGACCGGGCGTCTCTCCTCGAAGGATACCGCATGAGCCTGTCCACCCCACTCCGCGTCCCGCTATCAGGATGTCTCGCCGGCCGGGTCGACGCGCTGCGCGGCCGCGTGCGCATCGTCGACGTGCGCGAGCCGCACGAGTTCCGGGGCGAGCTCGGCCACATCCCCGAGGCGGAGCTGGCGCCGCTCGGTCGGCTGTCGGAGCACGCGCCGCGCTGGGACCGCGAGGCCGAGATCGTCGTCGTGTGTCGCTCGGGCGGACGCTCGGGCGCCGCGGCCGACGCCCTCGCACGCCAGGGCTTCAAGCGCGTCAAGAACCTCGTCGGCGGCATGCTGCGCTGGCACGGCGAGGGGCGCGCGACCTCGCGCTGAGCGCGGCTCAGGGGGCCGGGGGCGGGTCGAGCAGGTCGCCGAGGCGGTCGAGGAACTTCTTCTCGGACTTGGTGATCTTGCCGTCGGCCTGCGCCACCTCGGTGACCACCTGCAGGAGCGCCTTTCTCTCGCGCTCGGTCGTGAGCGCGAGCCGCGAGTAGGCGTTCTCGAGGTCGAGCGAGCGCTTGCGGGACGCGCCGCGGATGTGCTCGCGCAGCGCGTCGGGGAGCGCGGCCACGCCCAGCACCTTCATGAGCATGGCGTCGACCACGACCAGCTCGGCGTCGTCCACCCGGCCATCGGCCGCCACCGCGGCACACAAGATATCCGCCAGGGCCTCGGCCCTCGGCACGTCATTGGCGAGTTGGTTCCAGCGCACGAGCACCTCCGCCCACGAATGTACCCGGGCCCGCGCCAGGCGCAAGCCAGCCCCCGAGGCCGGCGCTGGGGCTCGTCGAGGATCCGAGCGCAGCGGCGTCGAGGTGGGCGGGCTGGGGCTCGGGATGCGAGCGCACCCGCGTCGAGGTGGGCCGGCTGGGGCTCGGGATGCGAGCGCACCCGCGTCGAGGTGGGCCGGCTTGCCTGGGGATCCGAGCGCACCGGTGCCGAGGTGGGCCAAGCCGGTATCAGGATCCGGGTGCACCGGTATCGTGGTGGGCGGGCTCGGCTAGGGATCCGCGTGCACCGGTGTCGTGGCGGGCGGGCTTGGGGTAGCGATCCGAGCGCACCGGTGTCGCAGTGGGCGGGCCTTCATCGGGATCCGAGCGCACCGGTGTCGCGGACGGCGGGCGCATCGGGGCATCCGAGCGCACCGGTGTCGCGGTGGGCGGGCCCGTCCAGGCATCCGAGCGCACCTCTGTCGCGGTGGTCTGGCCTCGATGGAGATCCAAGGGCACCGCGTCGGCGTGGGCGGCTCAACCGTTGACGGGGCGTCGGGCCGGATCGGCCTCGATGCGGTCGAGCAGCCGGAGCAGGCCGTCGAGGATCGTCAGCGGGTGAGGGGGGCAGCCCGGGATGTAGAGGTCCACCGGCACCGGCGCCAGCACCTGGCCGCAGCCGTCGTGAGCCTCGGGGTGGCCGATGTAGGGGCCTCCAGAGATGGCGCACGCGCCCACGGCGATGACGATCTTCGGACCCGGTACCGCGGCCCACGTCTTCTCGAGCGCGAGGCGCATGTTGGCCGTCACCGGGCCGGTCACGACGACGCCGTCGGCGTGGCGCGGCGAGGCCACGAACTGGATGCCGAAGCGGCCGAGGTCCCAGCCGACGGTGCCGAGCACGTTCAGGTCCGACTCGCAGCCGTTGCATCCGCCGGCGCTCACCTGGCGGAGCTTCAGGCTGCGCTTGAAGAGCTTCTTCACCTTGGCGTCGAGCGCGGCGCCGGCGACGGCGACCGGACCGCTCGGATCGATCACCAGATCCTCACGTCGCCGCGCGGCCAGGCGATGGTCCGACGAGTAGCTCATGGCACCGGTCGGGCAGGCCTCGACGCAGTCGGTGCAGAAGAGGCAGCGGCCGAGGTCGAGGCGCGCCGGC
Organism: Myxococcota bacterium; assembly: GCA_046351155.1. Taxonomy (GTDB): domain Bacteria; phylum Myxococcota_A; class UBA9042; order PHBI01; family PHBI01; genus JAXLYZ01. The sequence goes on along the minus strand of JAXLYZ010000007.1, from coordinate 268,184 downwards.
ATGGGGCTCGGGCCGAGCGTGATGGCGTCGGTCGGCAGGCGTCGGCGCAGGCGCGGCAGCCGTCGGGGCACCTGGCCGCGTCCATCACCGGGCGACGCGGAAGCGGTCGGGCAGCGGCGGCGGCGGGCCGTCGGGATAGGCCATGGTCCGGTGGCCCTGCTGCCAGCGGGCGAGGATCACCTCCACATGAGCGGCCTCCGGCAGGTCATAGGTCGTAGCCGCAGTACGACAGGTTGAAGCTCTTGTTGCAGAGCGGGAAGTCGGAGATCTGCTGATCGCGGAGCGCCATGGCGAGGCCGGTCCAGTTGTGGAACGACGCGTCCACGACCTTGTAGCGCGCGAAGCGCCGGCCCGTCGGTCAGCGCCACGTGGCAGAGCTCGCCGCGCCAGCCCTCGACCAGGCTCACCGTCACCCGCTCGGCGGCCAGCGCCGGCAGCGCCCCGGGCAGGCGCACCGGCCCGGCCGGCAGGCTCGCCAGCTGGTCGGCCACGAAGTCCAGCGAGTGCTCGATCTCCAGCCAGCGCACGTACGCGCGCGCGAAGACGTCGGTCGTGTGCCAGGTGGCCGCGGGCACGTGGGCGAAGCGGTAGATGTCGAAGGGGAAGTCCTTGCGGACGTCGCGCTCGGCGCCGCACGCACGCGCCGCCGGTCCGACCAGCCCCAGCGCGTCGCAGGTCTCGCGCGCCACGCGCCCCGTGTCCTGGAAGCGCGCCATCACCGACGGCGAGTCCCAGAGCAGCTGCACCGCCACCGTCACGTCCTTCTTCGCGGCCGCGAGGCGCGCCGAGAGGTCGGCCACGCGCGCCGGGTCGACGTCGAAGCCGACGCCGCCCGGGCGCACCAGGCCGCGGCCGAAGCGGTTGCCGCACAGCGCCGCGGTCATGTTGAGGAAGTCGCCGCGGATGCGCCCGCAGTAGGCCGAGGTCGGCAGGAAGCCGACGTCGTTGGCCAGCGCGCCGAGGTCGCCGGTGTGGTTGGCCAGGCGCTCGAGCTCGAGGCCGATGCCGCGCAGCGCCTGGGCGCGCGTCGGCGGCACCGCGCCCGCCAGGCTCTCGACGGCGCGGGCATAGGCGGTGGCGTGGCCGACGGTCGTGTCGCCGGCCAGGGTCTCCATACATTGGAGCGCGCGCTTGTCGGGGCCGCCCACGAGCGCGCGCTCGACGCCGCGGTGCTGGTAGCCGAGCGAGATCTCGAGGTGGAAGACGTCCTCGCCGTGGCACTGGAAGCGGAAGTGGCCGGGCTCGATGACGCCGGCGTGCACCGGCCCGACGGCGACCTCGTGCACCTCGTCGCCGTCTACGCGATAGAAGTCGGTGACGCCGACGATGGGCGGCTCGCCCGGCGCGCGCCCGAAGCGGAAGGGCGCGACGTCGAGCCCGCGGACGCCGCGCGGCGAGGGGAGCGGCTCGTGGAAGCGCACCGGCTTGAGCCACGGGTGGCCGAGCGGCTCGACGCCATACTGCTCGGCGATCTCGCGCTCGAAGAGGTGGAGCTCGGGCGAGCTCGGTACCAGCGAGCGGAAGCTCGGACCCTCGAGCCGCGTGGCGACGAGCGAGAGGCGCGCGCCGGCGTCGTCGGCCAGCACCGCGAGGAGCTCGACCGGCGCGCTCGCGCTCGTCGTCGCGTCGCCGGCGGGCGCGTGGCCGAAGAAGGCCGACACGCGCCGACCGGCCTCGATCGCGCGCAAGAGCGTCTCGCGGAAGCGGCCGGGCGCGAGCGTGGGGATGGCGGCGCGCGCGAGCACGCCGCCGTTTCGCATCGAGGGGAGCTCGCTCGGCTTCATGGGCTCACCTGGAGGTAGCGCACCGCGTCGTCGAGGAGCCGCGTGAGCGGCTCGGGGATGGCCAGCCCGAGCATCAGCACCAGCGCGAGCAGCCCCAGCATCGGCGCGGCGGTGAGGAAGGTGTCGCGGAAGGTCGTGGCGCTCGCGGCCGGCGACGGCGCACCCTGCACCAGCGGCAGGACGGTGGCGCCCATGCCGAGGAACACGACCATCATGAGCACCAGGAACAGCACCGCGACGAGCGTCGCGCCCGAGGAGAAGGCGGAGTTGATGATCCACAGCTCGCTCACGAACGGACCGAAGGGCGGCGAGCCGGTCACGGCCAGGAAGCCGAGCAGGAAGACCGTGCCCGAGATGGGCAGGCGGCGGATGGCGCCGCTCACGTCGAGCGTCGACTTCGAGGCGTAGGCGCGATGGATGTTGGCGGCCGCGAGGAACATGACGCCCTTCGAGAGGCCGTTGGCGACGAGGTGGAGCAGCGTGCCGAAGAGCGCGGCGCCACCCAGGCCGAGGCCGATTGCCAAAATCCCCATGTGCTCGACGGACGAATATGCCAGCATGCGCTTGAAGTCGCGCTGGCGGATGACGAAGGTCGCGGCGATGGCCATCGACAGGAGGCCCATCACCACCAGCGCGTGGCGCGGGAACTCGGCGGCGCCGGCAGCGTCGCACAGGTGCAGCGTGCGCGTCAGGGTGAGGAAGGCGCAGCTGGTCATGCCGCCAGCGAAGAGCGCGCCGGCCAGCCCGGGCGCCTCGCCGTACGCGTCGGGCTTCCAGGTGTGCATCGGCGCCAGGCCCATCTTGGTGCCGTAGCCGACGAGCAGCAACACGAAGGCCGAGTCGAGCCACGGTCGCGACATGGACGGCGCCATGCGCAGGAGGTCGTCGTAGAGGAGCGACGGCGTCTGCCCGCCGGTGAGTGCGGCGTAGCCGAGGAAGAACGAGCCGAGCAGCGCCAGCGCGATGCCGATGGAGCCGATGATGAGGTACTTCCACGTCGCCTCGAGCGAGCGCGGGTTGCGGTTGAAATAGATGAGCGGCGCGCCGGCCAAGGTCGTCGCCTCGACCGCGACCCAGCCGAGGCCGAGGTGGCGCGAGTAGGTGACGAGGCTCATCATGGCGATGAAGCCGAGGACGCAGGCGACGAAGATCTTGTTGTCGCGGTCGACGCGGAAGCGCAGGTAGCCGACGGCGTAGACCGACGCGAACAGGAAGAGCACGCTCACCAGCACCAGCACCAGGCGACCGGGCGCGTCGAGGAAGAGCCACGCGCCGGGCTCCGGGCTGCCCGGGTTGGCGACGGCGACCAGGGTCAGGACGGTGTGGACGACGGCCGCCACCGGCAGGAGCAGCGGGCGTGCCGCGTTGTCCCGGACGAGGAACGCCAGCGCGGCCAGGACGAGCGGCACGGCGATGATGGCGAAGCCCATCGCCGTCACTCCTTGAGCGTCGAGAGCCGCTCGGTGCTGTCCGAGGGGAACTCGCGGCTGATGTGGTTCACGATGATGCCCATGACGAAGATGCCGACCACCAGGTCGAGCAGGATGCCGACCTCGACGAAGAAGGGCATGGCCTCGACCAGCAGCATGCCGAAGATGAAGACGCCGTTCTCGAGCACGAGGTAGCCCACGATCTGGGTCACCGCCTTCAGCCGCGTGATGAGGATGAGGAAGCCCGAGAAGACCGTGGCCAGCGACGCGGCGACCACCAGGTGCGCGCCCGAGTCGGCGGTGATGCCCTTGCCGAGCGGCAGGTTCTGCGCGAACGCGACAGCCAGCGCGGTGCCGACGGCGGCCAGGACGAGCGAGGTCACGAAGCCGAGGAACGGCTCGACCTCGCGCTTGATCGGCAGCTCGCGCAGCGCGTGCAGGAGCATGAGCGGGATGACCACGCCCTTGATGGCGACGGTCATGATCGACATCAGCACCGGCAGGACCTCCAAGTGCTCGTGCACCAGCAGCGGCATGATGCCGAGCAGGACGCCCTGCAGCGAGACGCCCTGGATGAGGGCGCGGATGCGGCTCGTGCCGAGGCAATAGAAGTTGAGCAGCATCACCAGGACCAGGAGCGACGAGAAGATCGAGCCCGACATGCGCCGCTCTCCTTAGGTGACCACGAGCAGGAAGCCGAAGCCGGCGAGCAGGCACGCGGCGACCAACAAGGCCGGCACGTGCGTGAGGCGGAGGCGCGCCATCACCGACTCGATGACGCCGATGACGACCGCCACCACCAGCAGGAGCGCGACGAAGACGCTCCAGGCGAGCGCCGCGCTGTCGATGGGCGGCAGCGCCACCTTCACGAGCAGCGCCGAGAGCACGACCAGCTTCACGCTGGCGCCGTAGAGGATGACGCCGAGCGCCGGGCCGCCGTGGTCGAGCACCATGACCTCGTGGATCATGGTGAGCTCGAGGTGGGTGTTGGGGTCGTCGACCGGGATGCGCGCGTTCTCGGCCAGGAGCACGATGGTGAAGGCCGCCACGATGAGCACGATCGGCGCGGTGGCGCCGAGGCGCGTGGGGGCGTCGAGGCCGCCCAGCATGCCGCTCAGCGACGTCGAGTGCGACAGCGCGCCGAGCGCCAGCAGGCCGAAGAAGACGGTGACCTCGGCGAAGGCCGCGTAGGTCACGTCGCGCGACGCGCCCATGCCCTCGAAGGCCGAGCCGGTGTCGAGCGCCGCCGAGGTCGTGAAGAAGCGGCCGAGCGCGAAGAGGTAGGCGAAGAGCACGAAGTCGCCGCTGAAGCGCACGAGCGCCGGCCCAGGACCCACCGGCACGACCAGCGCGGCGAACAAGACCGCGACCAGCGACACCGCCGGGCCGGCGATGAAGACCCAGGTGGTGGTGCGGCTCGTGACGCTGTCCTTCCGCAGCAGCTTGGCGAGGTCGTGGTAGGCCTGGAGGAGCGGCGGACCGCGGCGGCCGCCGAAGCGGGCCTTGGTCTTGTTGATGACGCCGAGCATGAGCGGCCCGAGGGCGAGCACGACGGCGATCTGGATGAGGTGGTCGAGGAACGCCATCACAGCCCCAGCCCGAGGTAGAGTCCGAGCACCGCCAGCAGCATGTAGAGGATGTAGACGTGGAGCCGGCCCTGCTGCAGCACGCGCATGCGCGCGAAGCTCTTCTCGGCGCGGCGGCCGGCCGGCAGGACGAGGCGGTCGAGCACCACGTCGGGCACCGCCTGCTCGAGGCTGCTCGGACCCGGGAAGGCCGAGGTCAGGACGGGGCGTCGCCGCGTCGGGCGCACCAGCCAGCCGAAGACGCCGACGAGCGTGAGGCCGAAGGACGAGGCGGTGTACTGCATGCGCGCGCTCGGCGCGGCGTAGCCGCAGTCCCAGGTCGGGACGGTGCGGTAGGCGGTGCGCGCGACGCGCCGGCGCAGGAGCCAGAAGGTGAGCGCCACCGCGGCGACGAGCGCCAGGCCGCCGCCCGAGATCCAGTCGAGCGGCGCCAGCGTGGCGAGCGACGGCGTCGGCGCGCGCGCGAAGGCGGCGGTGATGGGATCGAGGAAGCTCGTCACCACGACCGGCGCGAGGCCGAGCGCCAGGAGCAGCGCGCCGGCCAGCGTCATCGGCGCCAGCATGGACGGCGGGCTCTCGTGGGCGTGGGCGGCGACGGCGCTGCGTGGCGCGCCGAGGAAGGCGACGCCGAAGGCGCGAACGAAGGTCGCCACGGCCAGCGCGCCGGTGAGCGCCAGCGCCGGCGCCGCCAGCGACGCGAAGCCGGGTGCGCCGTCGTCCAGGCCGCGGAAGACGCCGAGGTAGACGAGGAGCTCGCTGGCGAAGCCGGTGAGCGGCGGCAGCGCGCAGATGGCGACAGCGCCGAACGCGAAGAGGCGCGCGGTCTTGGGCATGCCGGCGGCGAGGCCGCCCAGGTGCTCGAGGTGGCGCGTGCCCGTGGCGTGCAGGATGGCGCCGGCGCCGAAGAAGAGGAGCGTCTTCATGAGCGAATGGGCGAGCACGTGGAAGAGCGCGCCGCCGAGGCCGAGCGCCACCAGCGCGCCGCTCCCGAGCGCGCGGCCGAGCAGCGCCACGCCGAGGCCGATGGCGATGATGCCGACGTTCTCGATGGTCGAGTAGGCGAGCATGCGCTTGAGATCGGTCTGGCCGATGGCGAAGGCCAGCGCGGCCACGGCCGAGATGGCGCCGACCGCGACCAGCGCGGTGCCCCAGGCGATCGGCAGGTCGGGCAGCAGCATCGCCAGGCGCACCAGTCCATAGACGCCCATCTTGGTGACGACGCCCGACATGATCGCCGAGACGTGGCTCGGCGCCGCCGCGTGGGCGGGCGGGAGCCAGACGTGCAGCGGCGTGAGGGCGGCCTTCATGCCGAAGCCGACGAGGCCGAGCGCGAAGATGCCGCCGGCCTGGGCCGGCGCCAGCGCGCCGGGTGCCAGCGGCTCGAGCCAGGTGTCGCCGCGCGCCTTGGCGAGCAGCGCGAACATGGCGAAGAGCGCCAGCGTGCCGACGTGGGTGGCGACGAGATAGACCCAGCCGGCCGAGCGCGTGGCCGGGTCGCGGTCGTCGATGGTGATGAGGAAGAACGAGCCGAGCGCCATCCCCTCCCAGGCGAGCAGGAACAGGATCGAGTCGCGCGCCACCACGAGCAGCGCCAGCGAGCCGGCCAGCACGCCGTAGAAGAGGCGGATGCGCGCGGCCGCGGTGCGCGGCCAGTGGCCGTGTCCACCGGCGTCGTGCGCCCCCTCGACGTAGCCGTGGGCGTACACGGCGGCGAGCAGCGGCACGACGGCGATGGGCAGGAGGAAGAGCGCCGACGTCGCATCGACGGCGAGCGCGAAGCGGCCGAACGGCAGGCTCCAGTCGAGCGTCAGCGCCGCGCCGCTGGGATCGGTGAGCGCCAGCGCGATGCCGGTGGCGAGCGCGGCCGACGCCAGCGCGACGAGCGCGGTCGCGAGGCGGCGGCCGCCCGGCGTCGCGCGGACGAGCGCGGGCACGCCGCTCACGAACATGAGCACGATGCCGATGACGATGACGACCGCCCCGCTCACGGGAACGCCCCGCGTGCGCCCAGGCCGGCCAGCAGCCGATCGAACGGCAGGAGCAGCCACAGGAAGAGCAGCACCAGGCCGACCATCACATAGAAGACGTAGGCCTGCACGCGCCCCTGCTGCAGCACGTGCAGCCGATGCAGGAGCCGCTCGCCGCGGCCGAGCGCGGGCATGACGACGCGCTCGAGCACCGGCTCGGCCACGTGGGACGAGAACGCCGTGCGCTCCGGCATCGGTCCGATGGGCGCGGGGCGATGCACCGCCGGGCGCAGGATCCAGCCGAAGAGGCGCACGGGCCCGTCGGCGAACGACGAGCCGGTGTACTGCATGCTCGCGCGCGGGGCGGCATAGCCGCAGTCCCAGGTCGGGACGGCGCCGAGCGTGCCGAGCGGGCTCCCCGCCACGCGGCGGCGCAGGAGCCAGACGGCCAGGCCGAGGGCCGCGACCAGCGCGCCGGCGACAGCGCTCACGAGCCCGAGCGGTGCGGCCGCGGCGAGGCTCGGCGCGGGGCCGGCGCTCGGCCACGAGGCGATGACGCGGTCGAGCGCCGGCGCGACGACGACGGGCACGACGCCGATGAAGACGCAGAAGCCGGCCAGGATGCCCATGGCGCCGAGCATGCTCGGGGCCGCCTCGTGGGCGTGCGCGGCCTCGGGCGTGCGCGGCTCGCCGAGGAAGCCGGTGCCGAACACCTTGACGAAGCAGGCCACCGCCAGGGCTCCGACGAGCGCCAGCGCGGGCACGGCCAGCGCGGCGCCGGCGGCGCTCGCGGTGGTCGAGGTCACGCCGTCGGCCAGACCCAGGTAGACCAAGAGCTCGCTCACGAAGCCGTTCAGCGGTGGCAGGCCGCAGATGGCCAGCGCGCCGACGAGGAACAGCGCCGCGGTCCACGGCATGCGGCGCGCGAGCCCTCCCATGCGATCGATCTCGCGCGTGCCGACGGCGTGGATGACGGCGCCGGCGCCGAGGAAGAGGAGCGCCTTGAAGAGGCCGTGGTTCCAGGTGTGGAGCACGGCGCCGCCGACGCCCAGCGCGACCCAGCGCGCGTCGCCCTCGGCGCGGCCGAGCATGGCCAGGCCGAGCGCCATGACGATGATGCCGATGTTCTCGATCGAGTGGTACGCGAGGAGGCGCTTGAGGTCGTGCTGGCCGAGCGCGAAGAGCACGCCGGCCAGCGCCGACGCGACGCCCAGCGCCAGCAGCACGCCGCCCCACAGCGCGGGTGGGCTGGGGATGAGCGCCAGGAACCGCACCAGGCCGTAGATGCCCATCTTGATCATGACGCCCGACATGAGCGCCGATACGTGGCTCGGCGCGTTGGCGTGCGCCGACGGCAGCCACACGTGCAGCGGCATGAGGCCGGCCTTGAGGCCGAAGGCGACGAGCGCCAGGAGGAAGAGCGCCGAGCGCGTGCCGGGCGCGATGCTGTCCGGCAGCGCGGCGATGTCGAAGCCGCCGGTGGCGTCGTGGACGACGGCGAAGAAGGCGATGAGCACCAGCGTCGCGAGGTGCGTCGCGGCGAGGTAGAGCCAGCCCGCCTGGCGCACGCCGGCCTGCTCGTCCTCGGTGGTCACGAGGAAGAAGCACGCGAGCGCCATGATCTCCCACGCCACGAGGAAGAGGACGCCGTCGGTGGCGATGACCACGACGCCGAGGGACGCGATGCAGAGCCCGAGGAAGCCGCGCAGCTTGCGGCTCGTGTCGGCGTGCTCCGCGACCGACCAGTAGCGCGCGCCGTACAGCGTCGCGACCCCGCCGACCAGCGTCACGAGCGCCAGGAAGGCGGCGCTCACCGCGTCGACGCCGACCGCGAAGCGGCCGAGCGGCAGGCCCCACGCGAAGCTCAGCCGCCCCGCGTCGGCGCCACCCAGGACCAGCAGCGCGACCACGAAGGCCGTGCCGCAGCCGACGAGCGCCAGCACGGTGGCGACGCGCGCGCCGGCGACCGACCCGCGGCGCATGAAGAGCGCCGGCGCTCCGCTGAGCGCGATCAGGGACAGGGCGCCGAGCGCGAGCTCCGTCACGCCACCTCCACCGCGGGTTGGTGTGCCGGTGGCCGCGCCTCGAGCTCGCGCACGGCGGCGAGGATGGTCGCCGGGTCCTTGCTGAGCAGCGCCTGGCGGACGCTCGGCTCGTGCACGGTGAAGGCCAGCCGCGACAGCATGGTCAGGTGCGTCCGCACCGACGGCGTGACCAGCGTGAAGACGGTGTGCACCGCCGTCGGCATGCCCGAGACCTGGGGGCCGCAGTCGACGCGCTGCGCCAGCATGCACAGCGTGATGCTCGGCAGCGCGACGTCGAGCACGATGGGGTTCCGCACGTGCGGGATGGCGATGCCCTCGCCGAGCCCCGACTTGCCGAGGTCGGGGCGCGCGCTCAGCACCTCGCCGACGACGATGCGGTCGGCGGGCGAGATCGGCAGGCGCGCGACGATGGCGGTCAGCACCTCGTCGCGGTCGCCCGCGGTCAGCTCGGGGTGGATGCCGCCGCGCTCGAGCGCCGCGGCGATCGAGGTCTCGGGCGAGATGGCGTCGGCCTCGAACAGCTCGGGCGAGGGGGTGATATCGCGCGCTGTCGCCCACTCGAGCAGGTCGGCGCGGTGGAAGCGACTCTGGCCCTCGACCTCGTGCGCCGGCAGCTCGTCCTCGCGGATCCAGCGGTACACCGTCCGCTCCGGCACGTCGAAGAGCCGCGCTACTTCGCGCACCCCGAGTCGCATCCCACGCCTCCAGCAGCGGCTCAGCGAGCCACCCGCGCAGATCTTGCGCCCATCCTCCGCGATGCACAAGTATCCCGAGCCGCGTCAGCCTGCGCGACCCGTCGGCGAAGTTGTCACTCGCGCCCGGGGATAATGTCACATCGCGCGGCGCGCACGGCTGAGGTCGGCGACCCGGTCGGCTCGACCGTCCGACCGCCTTCTGGTAATCCCTTGGCGATGTCGCTGAGTGACCTCATCTCCGCCGTCCAGTGGCGCCGCGATGCCTTCGGCCGCGAGGCCGACCAGCTCGCCGCCGAGCGCCAGCGCCACACCGCCGCCGCGGCCGAGCTCGAGCGCCTGCGCGAGCGGAACGGCGCGGAGCTGGCCGGCTATCTCCTGCCCGACCTCGACGACGAGGACCTCGGCAAGCTCGAGCGGCGCCTGCACTACCCGGTGCTGCTCGGCGAGAAGCGGAAGACCGAGGCCGAGCTGGCCGCGCTCGAGCAGGAGCGGCTGGCGCTGGAGGCCGACCCGCGCTTCGCCGAGCGCGAGGTGCGGCGCATCGACTACGACCAGCAGCTGGCGGAGATCGCCGACGCGGCCGCGAGCTTTCGGAAGGAGCGCGCGGTGTGGGAGGGCTCGAAGCACTTCCGCGCGCTGAAGGAGCGCGGCTGGTTCGCGCCGGGCTACGACGGCGGCATGTTCGACTGGCTCCGCTCGTGGCGGAACTGCTCATTCCTCATGTCCGAGCTCGAGGAGGCGTTCCCCGACCGGAAGTACCCCGACGACGACGACGTGCGCCGTGGCTGGACCGACCTCTTCGAGGCCTCGCAGCCGGTCATGCTGATGGAGGACGACCTCAACGCCAAGAAGGCGGAGATCGACCAGCTCGAGGCCCGTCACAGCGAGCTCCTGAAGGCGCCCGAGGAGCGCTACCAGGCGCTCTACCGCACGCTCGGTGGCCTCATCGTCGACCACCTGCGCCAGGCGGAAGACGGCCTCCTGCTGGCGGTCGGCAAGGACGACGAGGATCTCGCGACGTTCCTCAAGAAGGACGTCGGCCTGAAGAAGCAGGCGGCCTACCTCGAGCAGCTCGCGGTGACGCGGCTCGACCCCGCCATCCGGCAGCTGCGCGCCGAAGAGCGCAAGCTCGGCCAGAAGGTCGAGAAGCTGCGCTACAAGCAGATGCGCGGCAAGTACGTCGCCTACACGCCGAACGACCTCGCGTCGCTGCGCACGCTGCCGACCACCAAGTGGGCGGCGCGGCGTGGCTCGTTCGAGAAGACGCGCACGCGCGTCGCCGAGTTCGATCGCTGGGACCGCGGCTCGTTCGTCGAGTCGTTCCTGTGGTGGGACCTCGTCACGCGCGGCGCGCGCGGCGACGACCTCTACGAGGTGCGCAGCTTCCACGAGCGGCACCCGGGCTGGAGCGTCGCGACCTTCGCCGACCCGCTCGACGGCCATCACCACATCGACCACGCCAACGACCTCGCGGCCCCGTCGTCGGTCGACGCCATGCTCGCGACGGACGACCTCCACGTCGACGCGTCGTGAGCGTGGAGCGCCGATGACCCGCCCCACCAAGATCGTCCTCTACGCCGTCAACGGGTCGGGCCTCGGCCACGTGACGCGCCTCCTGGCCATCGCGCGCTGGTTGCGGCGCCTCGAGACGCTGGTGTCGGGGACGCCGCCCGAGGTGGTGTTCCTCACCTCGACCGAGGCCACGAGCCTCCTGTCGGAGGCGCGCTTCGCGGCCTTCAAGCTGCCGTCGAAGGCGGTCGCGCGCCAGTCGGGGCTCGACCCGACCGAGCACCGCCGGCTGGCCAAGCACTTCGTGTGGCAGACGCTGGGCGTGCTGGCGCCCGACCTGCTCGTGGTCGACACGTTTCCGCAGGGGAGCTTCGACGAGCTCCTGCCGGTGCTCGACGGGCCGTTCAAGAAGGTTCTGGTGCTGCGCGACGTGAAGCCCGAGTTCGGGCAGCGGCCGATCTTCCAGGCCGCCATGCGCATGTACGATCGCCTGGTCGTGCCGCACGCGGACGGCGGCGCGCCCGAGCTGGCGCAGGTGCTGCCGAAGGACCGCGCGGTGGCCTGGGTCGGCGACGTCCTGAGCGTCGACGCCGTGGCGCGCGACCCGGCGCACGTCGACGCGCTGCGCGCCGAGCTCGGGCTGGCGCCGCGCGCGGCGGGCGCGGCGACACGCGGCGCGGACAGCCCGCGGCTCGTGTACCTCTCGGCCGGCGGCGGCGGCGACCTGGGCAGCGAGGCCGCGCTGCGCGCGCTGGCGGCGCCGCTCATCGGTCGCGCCGACGTGCACCTGCTGGTCGGCGCCGGGCCGCTCTATCGCGGTCGTCGCCTGGTGGCGCCGAACCTGACGTGGTTCGCCGAGCCGGGCGTGGCGCGCTACTTCCCGGCGCTCGACGCGGCGCTGGCGGCCGGTGGCTACAACACCGTGCACGAGCTCCTGCACGCCGGCGTGCCGGCCGCGTTCTTCGCGCAGGACAAGATCGCCGACCGCCAGGACGCCCGCATCGCGCGCGCGGTCGCGGTCGGCGCGGCGCTCGCGCTGGCGAGCCTCGAGCCGGCGGCCATCGCCCAGGCGCTCGACGATCTCGCCGCGCGCGCTCCGGGGATGAGCGTCGCCGCGCGAGCGCTGGTGCCCGAGAACGGCGCGCGCTTCGCCGCGGCGCACGCGCTGGCGGCGCTGCCCGGGCGCGAGCCGGAGGTGGTGCTGGGCGCGGCCGAGCTGCTGACGCCGCGGCTGGCGAGCGCGCTCGAGGCGCTGGGGCCGGTGGGGGCCGAGCTCCTGGCGAGCGGTCTCGGCCAGCTCGACCCGAGCCCCGGGCTGTCGGCGCTGGCGGCGCGCGCGGCGCTCGATCCGCTCTTGCCGCAGCTCTCGGCCGAAGCGCGCGCCGAGGTGGTCGAGGCGCTGCGCACGCGCGGCAAGGCGTCGGGTCGCGCCGCGGTCGAGGCGGCGCTGCTCGAGCTCATCGCCGCCGCCCAGGCGGCCGACGCGACGGCGCTCCTGCCGGGGCTCGTCGACACCGGGCTGAAGAAGCACCCGCTGGCGCAGGAGCCGGAGCGCGACACGGCGCGCTGGGCGGTGGCCATGCTGTCGCGTCTGGCGGGTCTGGTGCGCGGCGGGCCGCTCGAGGTCCGCGAGCGGGCCCTCCTCTATAGGACCTTCCCGCGCCTCGCCGACTGCGGTGTGGCCGAGTCGTTCGCCGCCTTCGATGCCGTCCTGGCCGCGCGCGCCGGCGACGGCGCCGACGCCCTGCAGCGGCGCTTCCAGGCGCTCAAGCTGCAGCGGCGCGTGACGGCGTCGGCGCTGCTGGCCCTGATCCCGACGGCGCTGGCGACGCCGCGCGGCGAGGCCGACGCATGAGCGCGCGCGCGACGGAGGGGGCCGACGCCCGAAAGGCCGCGCGCAAGGCGCGCGTCGAGGGGCTGCTCGCCGGTCGACCGCGCACCGGTCCGCAGACGGTGCACTTCGATCTGGCCAACGCCTGCAACACGCGCTGCACGACGTGCTGGCACCACAGCCCGCATCTCGACCCGGCGCGGGCCCCGACCGCCGCCTGGAAGAAGCAGCAGCTCGGCCTCGACGCCTTCCGCGCGAGCTTCGACGATCTGGTCGCGCTGGGCGGCCTCGAGGCGGTCATCCTGTCGGGCATGGGCGACCCGACGCTCAACGACGCGCTCTACGACATGGTCGCGCACGCGCGCCGGGCCGACGTCCACGTCACCATCATCACCAACGCGCTGCGCCTCGACGTGCCGCGCCTCATGGCCGCGGTCGGCGCGGCGCCCGGCGCGGCCACGGCGGAGGCGCTCGACATCCTGGCCTCGATCTGCGGCGTGAGCGAGCCGGTGTGGCAGGCCTTCCACGCCCACCCGCGCGCCGACGGCTGGGCCACGCTGCAGGCGCGGCTGGCCGACTTCCGCGCCGCCGGCTTCCGGCCGAAGCACGTGCAGGTCATCAACGCGCAGAACTTCCACGAGCTCGTCGCGATGATCGACTTCGCCGCCGAGCACCGCGCCAAGAGCGTCGCCTTCAAGCTCGCCTCGCTGGCGCACGGCACCGAGGCGGTGGCGCTCGGCGACGCCGACAAGCGCCGCCTGGCCGACGAGCTCGTGCCGGCCGCGCGGGCGCGTGCCGAGGCGCTCGGCGTCGAGACCGACCTCGCCGCGTTCGCGCGCCAGATCCACGAGGGCTCGGACCGCACCGCGCCCATCGAGGAGATCGGCTGCTTCATGGGCTACCTCTACGCGCGCGTCACGGTGCTCGGCGAGGTGCTCTTCTGCTGCAACACCAACGTCCCGGTCGGCGACCTGGCGCGCGGCGACCGCCTCGCCGAGCTGTGGACCGGACCCGCCTGGCAGGCGCGCCGCGACGACCTCCGCGCCGGCCGCTACTTCACCGGCTGCGACCAGTGCGGCAAGCTCAAGCAGAACCTCAAGTGGTCGGACAAGCTGCGCGCGGGCCTCGGCGAGAGCGCGTTCCTGCCGCTCATCGGCCGCGCACCGGGGGATGCATCCGGGCAGGCACCGGAGCGCACGCCATGACCGCGCCGCCCTTCCCCGACCTGGTGCCGACGGTCGAGTGGCAGGTCGCCGGCCACTGCAACTACGACTGCAGCTACTGCATCCAGTCGAGGGCCATGCGCGTCGGCCAGCCCGACGACGAGACGCTCGGCCGCATCGTGCGCGGCTTCGCGCGCCTGCCGGGCACGTGGGAGATCAAGGTCTCGGGCGGCGAGCCGTTCGCGTCGCGCGCCTTCCTCGAGACGGCGGTGCCGCTCCTCGCGAGCGAGACGCCGCACCGCATCTCGGTGCTGACCAACTTCTCGGCGCCGCTCAAGAGCCTCGAGCGCTTCGCCGTCGCGACCGGAGAGCGCCTGCGCATCACGTCGGCGTCGCTCCACCTGGAGAGCGACGACGCCCAGGCCTTCATCGACAAGGCGCTCGACTACCGCGCCATCCGCGCGCGCCACAATCCGCTGAGCAGCTTCGTCGTCAACTCGGTGCTGGTGCCCGGCACGCTGCGTCGCCTCCTGGATGTGCGCGCGCGCGTCGAGGCGGCGGGCTTCCGCTGGTTCCCGCAGCTCATGAAGGTGAAGGGCGGCGTGCACGCCTACGACGCCGACGAGCGGCGCCTGGTCGAGGCGCTCACGCGCGGCTCGCACGATCCGCGCGCCGTCAACCGCGCGCCGAGCTACGAGGGTCTCCACTGCGAGGCCGGCGCCTGGTACTTCGTCGTCGACCAGCGCGGCCAGGCCTGGAGCTGCCGCACCGCCAAGCGCTTCGCCGCCAAGAGCCTCGGCAACCTGGCCGACGGCAGCTTCGCGCTGCGCGCCGAGGGCGGCGCCTGCCCATACCCCATCTGCCCGTGCACGGTGCCGCCGAACCGCGGCATCGTGCGCCTCGGCGCGCGCGCGGGCGCGTCGGATCCGGAGCTGGCCGATGCCGGGTGAGCTCGAGCAGGTGGTGGCGCGCGCCGCCAGCCGGCCGCCCGAGCCGCTGGTCCTCGGTCGGAAGATCCACGGCGTGGTGTCGTGGAACATGAACGACACGTGCAACTACCGCTGTTCGTACTGCACGCAGCGCTTCATGCCCGACCGCTCGGGCCACCTCGACGACGCCGAGGTGGAGGCCCACGTGGCCGCCTTCCGTCGCCTGCCCGGGAGCTGGGAGGTGAAGCTCTCGGGCGGCGAGCCGTTCCAGCAGCCGGGGCTCGTCGCCATCGTCAAGGCGCTTGTCGATGCCGGCCACGTGGTGTCGGTGCAGACCAACTTCTCGGCGCCCGAGCGGAAGCTCACGGCGTTCCTCGAGGCCACGCGCGGCAACCTCCATGTCTTCGCCGCGAGCCTCCACCTCGAGTACGCGAGCGCGGCCGAGTTCATCGCGCGCTACGAGCTCGTCCGCCCCTTCGTCGCGGCCCACGGCGTGTCGTTCTGCGTGACCAGCGTGGCCACGCCGGCGCGCCTCGGCGAGCTGCGCGACCAGGTCGCGCCCGCCTTCCGCGCGGCGGGCATCCGCTTCAAGGTGCAGCCCGAGAAGGTGCACGGCGTCGTCCGCTCGTACAGCGCCGACGAGCGCGCCACGCTGCTCGAGCTCGGCGGCCACAACGGCCTCGGCGTCATCGCCGCCGACTTCCAGGGGCGATTGTGCTGGTCGGGCTCGCGCTACCTGGTCGTGAAGTCGAGCGGACAAGCGTACCGCTGCTACCCGGCGGCGCGCCACGGCGGCCGCCACGCCGCGCGCGGCCACGTGGCGAGCGGCTTCGTGTTGGATGACGCGCCGCGGCCTTGCCCGTATCCGCACTGCCACTGCACGGTGCCGATCGAGCGCGGCATGATCCAAGGTGTCGCGCCCCGCGGCGTCGACGAGGACGAGGAGACCTGATGGGCTACATCCGCTATCAGACCGTGCGCAACATCGGCCTCGGTGTCGTCGGCGCCGGCTCGATCGCCGCCGTCGTGGTGCTCGCGACCAGCGGCGGCAAGTCGAGCCAGAGCGGCGTGGCCATCGCGCCACCGACGCGCGCGCCGGTGGCGAGCGTGCCGACCGCGGCGCCCGCGACCGCGCCGACGCGCGTCGCCCAGGTGCTTGACGACGCGGCCATCGCCGCGCGCGCCGACCAGGTCGCGACGCCGGGCGAGAAGGTGAAGGACGCGTTCAGCGGCAACCCGGTGAAGGTGAACCTCTACGAGGACACGCAGGACGCGCGCTTCGATCGGCTGAAGATCGATCGCAACCGCGACGACCAGTGGGACGAGGAGTGGACGCGCTCGGCCAACGGACCGTGGCATCGCGCCGACGGCTCGCTGCTCATCGACGGCCGCTGGGTCGCCGCCGACGCGCCCGCGACGACCCCGCCCGCGACCGCGCCGTCCGAGGTCCCTGCCACCGCGCCGACCGCGCCGACGACGGCCCCCACTACCGCGCCGACCGCGGCCGAGCCCTACGCCACCCAGATGGAGGCCGTGGCCAAGATGATGCTCTCCGAGCGCGCGAGCGGCGGCAAGCTGAAGGACGTCTTCCGCGGCAGCGGCCCCAAGGTGAACCTGTACGACGACGACAACGACGGCCACTGGGACCGCGCCAAGGTCGACTTCGACCGCGACGAGGTCGACGACGAGAAGCTCACCGTGAAGGGCGGGGTGCTCGAGCGGAAGGACGAGAAGAGCGGCGTCGTGCGCGTGTGGAGCGACGGTGCCTGGCGCGCCAAGCCGTGAGCGCCGCGGCCGCCTCCGACCTCGCCGCGGCGCCCGCGCTCGACGGCTTCACGGCCGAGCTCTTCCGGCACGGTGACACCGAGAAGGTCGTCTACTGGAGCGCTCGCGGCCGGCCCGACGCGCCCGGGCCCGGTGTGGTCGTCTGCCACGAGATCCCCGGCATCACGCCGGCCGTGCACGCCTTCGCACGCCGCCTCGTCGACGCCGGCTTCAGCGTCGCCATGCCCTGGCTCTTCGGCGATCCGGGCCGGCCGCTGACGGTCGGCTACAACGTCCGCGAGATGGCGCGGGCCTGCATCTCGCGCGAGATCTCGATCCTCGCCGCGCACCGCTCGAGCCCCATCACCGACTGGATCCGCGCGCTGTGCCGCGCGCTCCACGCGCGCGTCGGCGGGCCCGGCGTCGGCGTCATCGGCATGTGCATCAGCGGCAACTTCGGCATCTCGCTGATGCTCGAGCCGTCGGTCTTGGCGCCGGTCCTGAGCCAGCCGTCGCTGCCGATGCCGTTCGTGCCCGGCGGCCGCGCCGGCCTCCACGCCTCGCCGGCCGAGCTCGCCGCGGCGCGCGCGCGCATGGCCGAGGGCGTCGGCCTCCTGGCGCTGCGCTTCACGGCCGACCGCCTCTGCACGCGCGCCCGCTTCGACGCGCTCGCGCGCGAGCTGCCCGGCGTCGAGCTCATCGAGATCGACAGCGGCCCGGGCAACGCGCACGGCATCTCGCGCTTCGCCCACTCGGTCGTCACCAACGACCTGGTCGACGAGGTCGGGCACCCGACGCACGCCGCGCTCGAGCGCGTGCTGGCCTTCTTTCGAGAGCACCTCGGGCGCGAGCGCCTGGGAGCTGCGCCCTGACGGCCTCGCGCCTCAGCGACCGTCCTTCATGAGGACGATGAGCGAGGCGCTCGCTGCCGGCACGGCGTCGGGCACGGCGCCCGTGTCGAGGGTGGTCGTGCGCGAGTGATAGGCGAAGATCACGTCCTCGTCGGCGCTGTGCGCGCCGCGGATCACCAGCCCCGCGCCCTGGTCAGCCCCGCTGCGCAGGCCGACGACGCCCTCGTCGTCGGTCACGTACCAGTTGCCCGCCATGGCGTACATGTTGCCGTGGCGGTCCCACGTCGCGCCGTCGGCGACCTCCGGCCAGTTCGCGAACGGCGTCTGGAGCTCGAACGTATCGGCGTGCGCGCCGTCCAGGCGGCCGACGCCGGTCCACAGCCCGGGCAGCCTGGCGGCCTCGATGCCGAGCGGCTCGCGCATCATCAGCATGACGCCGTCGCGGACGAGCCCGCCACCGGCCTTCGGCACCATCACCGCCAGCTCGCCGTCGCGGGTCATCGGACCGGTCCACGCGACGGGCGCGCCGCTCCGATCGGGCAGCACCTCGGAGAGGGTCAGCACGACGAGATCGCCGACGCCCTCGACGCACGTCGTCTGGGTCCAGACGCGGTCGCCCACGCCGTCGCTCTTGTCGTAGCCGATGTCGCCCGGGCAGTCGCCCTGGCGCGGCGTGAGCTCACCGGCCCAGGTGCGCGCGACCAGGCCGCGCGCGTCGAGCGTGAGGGTCCGGTAGCGCCCGCTCAGGTTGGCGATGCCCTTCTGCGCCTTCACCAGGAAGCCGAGCACGTGATCGTCGCCGCCGCCGAAGACCAGGAGGTCGTTCGCGGCGGAGTAGACGCCGCGGTAGGTGGTCGCGCCGACATCGTCGGTGAGGCGCACGCGATAGTCCGCGCCGAGGCACAGCGTGCCGCTGGCGAAGCGCGCGGCGAGGTTCTGGCTGCCGACCGAGACCGAGACGTCATGGGCGGTGAGCGAGCCGTCGCCGGCCACGGTCACGCCGCCGATGAGGGTGTGGGCCGCGGTGGTCTCGGGTGACGCGAGGACGATCATGGTCCACTCGCCGACGAGCGGGAGGCTGTCGGGCACGCCGCTCGACGAGGCGGTGCACTGGCCGTCCGGGTCGCACACCGACGACGGCTGGAGGCGCCCGAAGGTGCACTTCTCGCTGTCGGACCCGAGGCTCGGGTCATTGCAGAAGACGCCGTCGCCGAGGTTGCGCGTCGCGCACGCGCTGGTGCCGTCGCAGCCGAGCTGGACCTGGCAGATCTCGGTCGACCCGCACTGGCAGCTCGCGTCGACGTCGCCGACGGTCTTGGTCTCGAACGCGACGACGGTGTCGGCGTCGGTCGTGTCGGCGTCGGTCAGCTCGGTGTCGCCCGCGGTGGTCGTGTCGATCGTCGTGTCGGACGCCGTGGCCGTGTCGGTCGCCGTGTCGCTCGCGATGAACGCGGGATCCTTGGTACATGCGCTCGCGAGGAGGGCAGCCAGGACGAACGAGCCGGGACGTCTCATGCCGTTATGATTCTAGCCAGCGCGCCGCGTCATGTCGACCAGCCAATCGGGCGGCGTGAGCTCGCTCGCGCCGCGACCGTCGACCGTCGGCGTCAGGGCTTGGTGCCGGTCGACATGCCGATGGTCTTCACGCCGGCCGACTTCGCCACGTCGATGACCTCGATCATCTTGCCGTAGCTGGCGTCGTCCTCGGCCAGCAGGAAGATGACCTTCAGCGAGTCGACGCGATGCTGCATCTGGTAGCGCAGGTCCGACTCGTACTCGGCCAGCGTCACCACCTTGTCGTTGATCTTGATGGTCCCGGCCTTGTCGAGCCGCACCAGCAGCTGCTCGTCGGGGATGTCGGTCGGGTCCTCGACCTGCTCGGTCTTCGGCACCGCGATGGCGATGTCCTTCTCGAGCAGCGGCGTCACCACCATGAAGATGATGAGCAGCACCAGCACCACGTCGACCAGCGGCGTGACGTTGATGTTGGCCGCCGGCCGCGTGAACGGCTGGACGAACGCCTTGCGCTTGCGCCGCGTCGAGTGGCCCGGTGTGCTCACTCTTCCCCCGGCTTCTCGACGCCCAGGCCGACCGTGCGCGCCCCTGCCAGCTGCACCTCGTGCATCACCGCGCGCACCTGCATCACGCGCAGGCGCACGTCACCCTTGATGAGCACCGAGCGCCCCGGCGCTTCCTTCAGCGCCGCCTCGACCAGCGGCCGCACCGACGCGGTCGGGATCACGTTGTTGCCGACCCAGATCTTCTCGTCGCTGGTGATGGACAGGGTCAGCGGATCCTCTTCCTTGTTCTGCGTCTCGATGTTGTTGGCGGTGGGGAGCTGCACGTCCTTGTTCTTCTGCAAGAGCGGCGTCACGACCATGAAGATGATGAGCAGCACCAGGCACACGTCGACGAGCGGCGTGATGTTGATGTCGCTGCGCGGTCCGTCCCCACTGCCGCCGGCGGCAAAGCCCATGTGGTGCCCCCGTGCTCCGGCTCAGGTGGTGGTCGACGCGGCCACGGCGGCGGCGGCCTGCTCGCGCACCGCCCGCTGGGTCATGAGGTGCCCGTCGCGCATGGTCAGGACGCGCGCCACGACGTCGAGGAGCTCGTTGCCCGACTCGGCCATGTCCACGCCGCGGGCGTCGACCCAGCCCTGCATGGCGTTGAACACCGCCAGCGCCGGGATGGCCACGAAGAGGCCGGTGGCGGTGGTGACGAGCGCCTCGGCCACGCCGGCCGACACGACGGCGAGACCGCCGCTGCCCTTCTCGGCCATGGTGCTGAACGAGTTCACGATGCCGACGACGGTGCCGAGGAGGCCGACGAACGGCGCCAGCGACGACACCGACGCCAGCATGCTGAGGCCGCGCCGGAGCGTGTGCACCTCGCGCTGGGTCTGGCGCTCGAGCGCGCGCATCACCGACTCGAAGGCCAGGTCCTCGTCCTCGTGCTCGGCCGCCTTCCACGAGGCGAGCCCGGCGCGGATGACGCGCCCGAGGTAGCCCACGTCCTTCAGCTTGGCCTTCTCCAGCGTGCCGCGCAGGTCGCGCGCCTCGAGCATGGCGGCCACGTCGCCGGCGAAGCGCTGCGACTCCTTCTTGGTGCGGATGTAGAGCAGCAGCCGCTCCACCATGACGACCATCGACAGCACCGACATCAAGAGCAGCACGATGACGATGAGCTTCGCGAACAGCCCCATGCTGTCCCACAGCCCGCCGATCGTGAACTCCATGGCCTGGTTCGCCTTGTCCATGCTGTCGCTTCTCCTGGTTCGTCGGATGGTGCGGCCCGCTCCGCCGCGGGCCGTGCTGCGTCACTGCGGCAAGACGAGCTTGATGTTGAAGGTGTAGTTCACGCGCACCGGCTGACCCTGGAAGGTCACCGGCGTGTAGCGGTTCGAGGTCAGCGTATCGAGCACGGCCTTCTCCATGTACGGTAGGCTCTTGATGACCTTGCAGCTCTGGATGGTGCCGTCGGTCTCGATGACGCAGCGGATGATCATCGTGCCCTCGACGTGAGCCTCGAGCGCCTCGCGCGTGTACTGCGGGTCGCGCCCCGAGATGCGCGTCGGGCGGTTCATGCCCTCGCCGAACGGCAGCGCCTGGTTGGTCACCGGCGGCGCGTCGGAGCCCGGGCCCTTGCCGGTGCCGGTGTCGCCGACCTTGCCGTCGGGGTTGTCGCCGGTGCCGCCGGCCACGCCGGGCGTGCCGGTGTTGTTGGTCACCGGCCCGGGCTCGGGCGCGGGCGTCGGCTTCTCCGAGGTCACCACCGTCGCCGGCTTGGCCTTGGGCTTTGGCTTCTTCGGCGTCGGGTCCTTCACGACCGTCGTCACCTGCGGCGCGGCCAAGGGCGGCGGCGGCGCCGCGGCCGGCGGCGGCGGCGGAGCGGCCTTGGGCGGCTCCACCGGCGGGGGCGGGTTGTTCTCGACGAAGGTGACCTCGGTGTTGTCCTTCTTCTTGTCCATGCCGCCGTGGCCTTCGCCACTGGCCAGCACGACCACCGCGACGATCACCGCGACGTGCACGACGATCGCGGTGACGGCGCCCTTGCCGAGGCGCTCTCCCGAGCGGGCGCCTCCGCCTCTGATGACCGACTCGAACATGCCACGCCTCCGGTACGATCCCTGGGTTGCGCGGTTTTCAGGCCGCGGCCCGGGTCTCGATTCCCATCCCGACTCCCGGCGCTGGTACGAGCGCCATGAGCGAGGGTCGGAACCGAGAGCCCGGTCGCCCAGTCACTTGTAGACGGGCGGCTTCGCCGTCAGTACGCACAGCAGCAAATCCGGGTCGCAGACGCGCGGAAAATCCGGATTGATGCCCGAGCCGGTGGCGATCCCGAGCTCCGGGTTGGCCTCCGACGCGCAGAGATTGTCGTCCGGCGTGCCGTCGCCCTTGTCGCACGAGGCGGCCGGGTAGAGACCCCAGGCCTCGTAGGTCGCCGTGCAGCCGTCCTGCGTGAACGAGAGATCGGCGCTGAACTGCGTGCCGGTGGCCGCCGGCGTCACCAGGAAGGCCATGTTGGTCCAGGCGTAGGTGAAGGCCTTGGCGGGCTCCGCCGGCTGCAGGACGCTGTCGGGATCCTCGGGATCGGGCGGGACCTCGGGCAGCGCCGGGAGGTTCTGGATGGCCTCGGCCATCGTCGGGACGTGGCAGAGATCATCCTTGTCCGGCTTCGACGAGCCGAAATCGCCCTGGGCGTACGGCTTGTGCGTCGGGTCGGGCAGCTCGCCCAGGCGGGCCTCGGCATCGTCGACGAGGACGCCGAGATCCTCGGCCTGGATGGCCATCGAGGCCTTGGCCGGGTCAGGCCGTCCGTCCGACTTGGCGTAGTTGTACGACTGCACGCCGAAGACGCCGCCCTTCAGCTCCGAGCACGCGCCGGTGCCGGTCTTGAGGTTGAGCTTCACGGCGAAGGCGCCGTGCGCCGACTGGCAGTACACGCTCTCGACGTTGCAGCCCGCGGCCAGGGCGCCGGCGGCGACGACGAGCGACGAGGTAGCGATCAGACCGAAGTGCTTCATCGAGTGTCCTCCTCCGCGCGCGCTCACAGGGCACCTCGGATGCCGAAGCGGAACGTGCGCGGGCGCTGGTTCGCCAGGGTGTTGCCGAAGTTCGGGTTGATGTCGTCGGAGCTGAAGTCGGTGCCGTCCGCGTTCTTGAGGTTCGGGAGGTCCGCCTTCTTGCCGCCGATGATCGGGTTCACGTCGGCCGACGTGTAGGTCTCGTCGATGGCCGTCCGCGTCTGGAAGTTGAAGACGTTGAAGACGTCGACCGAGATCGTCAGCGCGTAGGTGTCGGTGACGTGCAGCTCGTAGCCCAGGTGGAGGTCGATGCTGGCCGTCCACGGCAGGCGCTCGCCCGAGCCGCGCGGCAGCACGAACACCTCGTCGGCGCTGTAGATGGGGTGCGAGCCGAGGTAGTTGGTCGGGCCGCCCGAGCTGAGGCGCACGCCGAGGCCGGGCTGCAGGTGATGGCCCTTGGCCAGCTGGATGTCGTTGGCCGCGAAGAGCTTGATCGAGTGGCGCGTGTCGCCGGGCAGGTCGCCGAGGCGGTTCACGGTGAGCGACTTCAGGTCGAAGTCCGAGTTGATGTTCGGATCGAGCTGGAGCGTCTCCGGCCGGAAGAGGCCGGCGTAGTTGCCCGACAGCCACGAGAGCGTGTAGCTCAGCTGGGCCACCCAGCAGCGCGACCACTCCTTCATGAAGTAGACGGTGAGGGCGTCGTAGTCGCGCGTCGCCTCGGGGAAGTCCTTGGCGATGCCCGAGCCCGGGTTGCCGATGAAGTAGGTCTGCGCCTCGTCACGGCTCATGTCCTCGATGACGTTGTGCATCCAGCGCTTCGTGTACATGACGCCGCCGCGCACATCCTCGAAGATGTCGGCCAGCCCGCCGAGGTCGTACTCGGCGCCGGCCACGAACTCCCACGACGACTGCGCCTCGAGCGTCGGATCGACCGGGGTCAGGCCGCCGCCGGTGATGACCCACTTCTTGTCGGGCGACTCGGGGCCCTGGATGACGAGGCGGCTGTCGTCCTCGAGGCAGGTGGTCTTGGCCTGCTCGGGGTCGCTCGGGTCGCACACGGCCTTCGAGTGGACCGAGGTGATCTGCGGCTCACCCGAGCCGGCACGGTCGGCGATGTCGAGCGGCACGGCTTCGTAGAAGAGGGCGAAGTTGGCGAAGATCTTGGCCTTGCCCTTGCCCGACGGGTCCCAGATCATGCCGATGCGCGGCGAGAACTGGTCCATCAGCGCGAGCGCGGTCTGGCCCTCGCCGCCCTTGATGACCTGTCCGTCCCAGCGCAGGCCGAGGTTGAGCGTGAAGCCGTCGGTGATGGTCCAGCTGTCCTGGAGGAACGCGCCGATCGACGTGCTCGAGGTCGAGATGTCGAGCGAGTCGAGGATGGTGTACTGGTCCGGGCCGCTCAGGAAGCCGTACTGGCGGATGTCGGTGAACGAGCCGCCGCCGGTGCTCTCGCGATAGAGCGTCTTCCCCGAGTAGCCGCGGTTGTGGTGGAAGGTCATGTAGTCGAGCTCGAAGCCGGCCTTGGCGACGTGCGTGCCGAGCAGCGACGGCAGCCACGACAGCACCGTGCGGAAGCCGATGCGGTTGAGGTTCAGGTCCTCGATGAAGCCGGGGCCGCCGCTGTTGTAGCTGCGGACCGGGCAGGCCTGGGTGCCCTCGGGCGCGCCCGCCGGCGCGTCGCAGGCCGAGCCGTTCGACAGCGTCTCGAAGTCGGCGAGGTCGTGGAAGGCGGGGCTGCGGCGCCAGATGATGCCGGGCTCGCCGGCGAGGCCGCTGTCCGAGCCGACCGACGAGCCATCGGTGGGCAGCGTGCCGTCGACCTGATGATGCAGGCCGAGCGAGGTCTCGAGGAGCAGCTTCTGCTTCACGAGGTCGCTGTTCCACTTCAGGACGACGTCGATGGCGCTGCCGTCGTAGACGTGGGCCAGGCGATCGTAGGTGCCGACGAGGCTCGTGACCTCGGGCGTGCCGTCCTTCGGATCGATGCCGTACTTGCCGCTGCCGCCCGACCAGCGCGGCACGCCGACGAGGGTCAGCGCCAGGCGGTTCGAGTCACCGAGGCGGAAGGTGAGCTTGCCGAAGAGCTGGAGGGTGCGGCTCTGGGCGAAGAAGTCCTTGGTCGTGCCGGGGATGACCTCGGTCTGGGTCGAGCCGTCGGCGTTGGTGACCGGGTTGAAGCTGTCGTCGAACACCGTGCGGCGCAGGCTGCGCGTGAGCTTCCACGAGATCGAGGCGTAGTCGAAGCCGACGTAGAACCAGATGATGTCCTTGACGATCGGCCCGCCGAGGTCGAGGCCGAAGTCCCACACGTCGTCGACCTGCGCCTGCGTGTCGATGGTCTGGGCCTCGCGCTTGATGCGCTTCGGCGAGCCCTGCAGCGCGCCGGGCGAGAGGTAGCCCCAGATGCTGGTCGTGAACTCGTTGCCACCCGACTCGGTGACGGCGCTGACGATGCCGCCCGTGGCCTTGCCGTACTCCGGCATGTAGCCGCCGGTGATGACATTGAGCTCCTTCACGAACTCCATGGTGAGCGGCGTGCCGAGCGTGCCGTAGCCGGGATCGCCGACGGAGAGGCCGTCGAGGATGTAGCTGTTCTCGGGCGAGGTGGTGCCGTTGATCGAGGTGCCGTAGCGGTCACCCTGGGCCTGCGGCGCGGACGCGGCGGCCGACTCGATCGAGCGCGACTCGGAGCCCTTGCCGCCGGGGCGGATGAGCGGCACGCGCTCGACGAGCTCGTGGCTCACGCGCGAGCCGGTCGCGGCCGAGCCGATGTCGACGGTCGGCGGCTTGCCGACGACGACGATGTCCTCCTTCAGGCCCTCGGGCAGGAGCAGCACGTCGATGCGCAGCGTGACGTCGGCCCGCACCTGCACGGCGCCGCGGCCGTAGGGCTTGTAGGCCTCCTTGTCCATGCGGACCGTGTACTCGCCGGGCGGCAGGTTGGAGATGCGCCAGTCGCCGTTCTTGCCGGTGACCGCGAACTCCTCGCCCTGCAGCGAGGGAGAGGTCACCGTCACGGTGACGTCGGGAATAGGTTTCTGCGTGGCGGCATCTTTGACGTACCCGGACAGGGTACCGGCGCCGACTTCCGCGCGCGCGCCTTGGGCCCACGCCCCGATGACCACAGTGAACAACAGCGGCAAAAGCCGCGCCTTGATGGTCGACGACATCTTCGCACCTTCCTTATTCGCCTCGGCGAACGAAAGTCGTGGAGTCGGACGCGGGTCTCCGGTCGCAGGCCGTTGGCGCGCCGAAACGCCAGGGTCGCAGACCTGAGCTTGCTTTTAGGCAGCGGCCACGAGCGCTCGAGGTACGAGAGCGCCCGCTCGGCCATCAGCGCGTGCGGACTGAGACGGTCCCACGCGCGGGCAGCATGACACGCCTGTTATGGCCTGACAATTACCGCGGTCAGGACTTCTCGCTCGGATCGACCACGGCCGCGCAAAACCAGGGGCCACGCCGAGCGATTGGCGTATTCTGTCGGCATACGTCGGCGCGCGCTCGCGCTCGTCGGGCGGACTGCCTCGAGAGGTCGACGCGACCGCGCCGGGAGGTGACCTGCCGAGGTCGACTCAGAGCTTGCCGATGGCCGCGCGCAGGACGTCGACGTAGCTGACGATGCCGATGAGCTTGTCGGTGTGGAGGTCGACCACCGGGACGGCGCCCACCTTCTGCTCGATCATGATGGTGATGATCTCGTCGATGTCGGTGTCGGGATCCACCGAGACCAGGTCGCCGCTCATGATGTCGGCGACGCGACGGCGGTCGAGGGCCTGCTCGGGGTCGGTCTGACCTTCGAGCTGCTCGAGCGTGGCGATCGGGATGGGGCGCAGATCGCGATCGCTGAGCATACCGACGAGGCGGCCGTGATCGACGACGGGCAGGTGGCGGATGTCGTTGTCGTAGAGCCGGCCGATGGCCTCGGCCACGGTGTCCTTGGGCTTCACGGTGACGAGCTGGCGGGTCATGACTTCGGCGGCGCGCATGTCAACGCTCCTGATCGGGAGGGACGGCGACCGAGTCGCCATGACCACCATAGGCCCGTCGTCGACGGGGCGGAAGTCACCGTGACCCGTGCTGAATCCGGCACAGGGGCGCGGGCGCTCACGCCCGCTCGGCGCGGCGTCGTCGGCGGCGGTCGCGCCACGCCGCGGGCCGCGGCGCGCGTCCGGGCGTGGGCCGCATGGCCCGCGCGCGAGCGTCGGCGGCGGGCGTCGATCAGTCGGGGCTCTGGCCCAGCGCCGATCGGATGGCGTTGGCCAGCACGTCGACGGTGAACGGCTTCTTCAGGAAGCGCAGGTCGCTGCCGTCCATGGTCTCGACCACCACGTCGCGGGTGTGGCCCGACATGAGCACGATGGGCAAGGACGGCCGCAGCTGGTGGACGCGGCGCGCCAGCTCGGGCCCGGAGAACGACGGCAGGATGACGTCGGTCAGCACCAGGTCGAAGGCCGCCGGGTCGCCGGTGAAGGCGGCCAGCGCCTTGTCGGGGGCGTCGGCGTCGACGATGCGGTAGCCGCGCAGCTCGAGCATGCGCTTGGTGGCGCGGCGGAGCAGGTCGTCGTCGTCGCAGAGGAGGATGGTGGCGGGCCCAGCCGGCGCGCTCGGGGCGAGCGCCGGCAGGTGCTCGGGCGTCGTGCGCGGCGCGGCCAGGAGCTCGGCCGTGGTGCGCGGCGAGACGCACGGGAAGTGGAGGCGGAAGCAGCTGCCCGAGCCGACCACCGTCTCGACGACGATGAAGCCCTGCGCCTTCTCGACGGTCGCGTGCGTGACGGTGAGGCCGAGGCCGGTGCCCTTGCCGAGCGCCTTGGTGGTGAAGAACGGGTCGAAGATGCGGGCGCGCGTGGCCGCGTCGATGCCGTGGCCGGTGTCGGCGACGGCGATGACGGCGTAGCGCCCGGGCGGCACGCGATGGAGCCGCGCCTCGTCGTCGCCGATCTCGCGCTGCCCGGTCGTGAGCGTGATGGTGCCGCCCGACGGCATGGCGTCGCGCGCGTTCACGACCAGGTTCATGATGCCCTGCTCGAGCAGCACCGGGTCGACGCGGATGTTCGAGGGCGGCCCGAGATCGGTGTGGACGAGGCGCACGTCGGCGCGCAGGAGGCGGCTCAGGATGGGCGTCAGCGCGCCGATGGCGGCGGCCGGATCGAGGTCCTTCACGTTGCCCGGCTGCTGGCGGCCGAAGGCGAGGAGCTTGTGCACGAGCGCGCTGGCGCGCTCGACGCTGGTGCCGATGTCGGCGGCGTAGCCCTTCACCTCGGGGCTGTCGCTGCGCTCGCGGACGAGGCTCGCGCTCGTGCCGATGGCGGCCAGGTGGTTGTTGAAGTCGTGGGCGATGCCGCCGGCCAGGAGGCCGAGGGCCTCGAGCTTCTGGCCCTGCTGCAGGCGCTGCTCGTACTCGCGGCGCTGGCCTTCGGCGCGGTGGACGGCGGTGAGATCGACCACGGAGCAGAGCGCGTGCGGCACGCCGCGGAGGTCGAACGGCGCGGCCTGCGCGCGCAGCTCGAGGCGCGTGCCGTCGCGGCGCACGAGGCCGAGGTCGAGCGCGTCGGGGCGCCGGCCGGCGGCGCACTCGACCACCAGCTGGCGATAGGCGTCGCGCGACTCGGGGGCGAGGTGCGGCTCGAGGCCGTGGACGAGGAGCTCGGCGCGCTCGATGCCGACCAGGTTGGTGGCCGCGGCGTTGGCCTCGACCAGGTGGCCCTCGGCGTCGTGCACGAAGAGGCCGTCGGTCGTGCCCTCGAAGAGCATGCGATAGTGGTGCTCCTGCTCGCGCGCGCGCTCTTCGGCGCGCTGTCGATCGATGACCTCGGCCTGGAGGATGCGGTTGCGGTGGCGCACCGAGCGCAGGCGGAGCTGGAAGAGGCCGGCGCCGACCAGCAGGACGAGGACGCCCATGGCGAGCTGGAACCACAGCGTCTCGTAGAGGTGCGGCGCGAGCGCCAGCTGCACGCGCGCGGGCTCGCTCCACAGGCCGCGCAGGCTCTGCACCGCGACCTCGAAGGTGTAGTCGCCGGGCGGCAGGTTGGTGTAGCTCGCCGAGCGGCCGAGGCCGGCCTCGATCCAGTCGTCGTGGTAGCCGATGAGGCGGTGGCGGAAGCGCAGCTGGGTCGGCGAGTCGAAGGCCAGGCCGGTGTAGCGCACGACGATGTCGCCGCGGCCGGGCGGCAGCTCGTGCGTGGCGCCGGGCGAGGCGTCGAGCGGGCGGCCGTCGACGCTGATCTGCTCGATGGCGGTGAGCGGCGGCACGGCGGTGCCCGGGCCGGGGCGCGGGTCGACCGACACCACGCCGTCGATGGTCGGGAACCACAGGCGCCCGTCGGCGCCGCGCCAGCCCGAGGGCTGGAGGCCGCCGTTGCCCTCGCCGCTCTGGATGAGGACGCAGCGCACCTCGCGTCGCTCGCCGCGCGCGACGTCGGCGAGGTCGCCGAGCGGCACGTGGAAGACGCCGCGGTTGCCGTTCATCCAGAGGTCGCCGTCGACCTCGAAGATGCGCGAGACGGTGTCGTCGCAGAGACCGTCGCGCGAGGTGAAGGTGCGGAAGGCGCCGTCGCGGAAGCGCGAGAGGCCGCCGCCGTAGCTGCCGAGCCAGACCGTGCCGTCGGCGCCGAGCTGGATGTCGCGGATGGCGCCGGGGGCCAGCCCGGCCGCGCGATCGTAGCGCGTGAAGCGCCCGTCCGCGGCCATGCGCACGGCACCCGACGCCGTGCCGAGCCAGAGCCCGCCGCCCTGCGATGGCGGCACCGGCACGACGGCGATGACCCACGGATCGCCGAGGCCGTCGCCCTCGCCCCAGTGCCCGACCTCGGTCCAGCCGCCGTCGGAGCCGCGATGGAAGCGCAGGAGGCCCTCCTTCTCGGTGCCGATCCACAGGTCGCCGGCGGCGTCGAAGGCGAGCGCGCTGGCGCGGGTGTCGTCGCGGCCGGGGCCGAGCCCGAGCGCGCTGACGTCGCCGCTGAGCGCGCCGGGTCCGGCCGCGTAGCGCAGGATGCGACCGGCGTCGGCCACCCACACCGCGCCGTCGTCGGCCAGCGCCATCGACTGGCCGCAGCGCGGCCGCTCGCCGGGCGGGCGCGCGAAGCTGCCGCCGTCGGCGCGCACGAAGGGGCCGTTGCAGTTGCCGCTCACCCACTGGCGCCCGGCGCGATCCTCGAGCACCGAGAAGGCCGAGAAGTCGAGCCCGGCGGCGGCACCGAAGTGGCGCGTCTCGGCGTCGCGCACGCGCGCCAGGCCGTTGCGATCGGTGCCGATCCAGAGCCCGCCCTCCCGGTCGACGAGCAGCGCGCGGATGCCCTCGCGCGGGTCGGAGAGCACCGGGCCGAGCTCGTCGCTCATGCGGCGCCACGGCGCGTCGGGGCGCTCGCGCAGCCACAGCGAGCGGCCGGCGGCGACCCACACGCGCCCGCGCCGCTCGTCGAGCGCGATGGCGCGCAGGAGACCGTTGCCGTCGCTCGGTTCGGGGAGGCTCAGCTCGGGGACGAGGGCGCCCGAGCCGGGCGCGCGGCTCCACGCGTGGCGACCGCCGACGAACCACATGCGGCCGTCGCCCGACTGCGCCGCGACGCGGCCCATGACGAAGCCGCTGTCGTCGACGAGCGGGGTGGTGGACGCCGCGCACGGCCCGCGGACGCAGCTCGGGCCGGCCGGCGTCGCGACCCACACCGCGTCGTCGGGGGTCACGAGGACGTCGACCAGCTCGACGGGGGCGGCGCTCAGCGCCACGCGCTCGGCGCGGTCGCCGCGCACGACGTAGAGGCTCTGGGCGGCGGCGAACCACAGCGCGCCGCTCGAGTCGTCGGCCATGCCGCGGATGCCGTCGTGCATGCCGACCGGCATGGCGATGGGCGTGAAGCTGTCGCCGTGGCGGCGCACGAGCTCGCCGGACTGGCCGCCGAACCACAGGTCGCCGCGCCGATCGCGGTGCGAGCTCACGAAGCGGTTGCTGGCCAGCGCCGCGGTGTTGGCCAGGTCGTAGACCACGAACGACACGCCGTCGAAGCGGGCGATGCCGCCGAAGGTGGTGACCCACAGGTAGCCGTCGCGGCCCTGCACGAGGCTGGTGATCGAGCTCTGCGGCAGGCCGTCGCGGAGGCCCCAGCGCGTGACGGTCGGGGCGTCGCTGGCGTCCGCGCCGGGCATGGCCGTTGTGGGGATGGGCGGCGTCGGCTCGGCGGCGTGCGCCCCCGACCCGAGCGGTCCGAGCGAGCCCAGCGCGGCCATGAGCGCGAGCGTCGCCAGCCCCGCTCGACGGGGGGAGGCTCGACCAGCGCCACGCGATGTCCCGGGCGTCCCACGGTTCGGCGGCCTGTGCACCGACGCATCATAGATCGGACGGGCCGCGATGGGGCGGAGGCGCCGGCCGGAGGTTACATTGAGCGCCTGGCGCTTGGGTTTCGTCACCCGGCGAGCGTTGACAGGGTTGTGCGCGGCGCTCGTGGTCGACGCCTCGCGAAGCGGTGCTGGTGACGCGTCTCATCAGCCGATGGTGCCGACCGACGGCGCCCGGCCCGTGCCACGGGTCGGCGCGCGCGTGGGTCGCGTGGTGTCCTCATGCGCTCGCTCTGCCTGCTCCCGACTCTGCTCGCGCTCGCGCTCCTCGGCTGTGATGGTCCCGCCGTGACCGCGTCGGGGCCGGCCGTGACGACGGTGCCCGAGCCGATGCCGAGCGTGGAGGTGCGGCCGATCGAGGGGTGGGCGGCGTGGGCGCCGAGCCTGCCCGACCACGCCACGGTGGTCCGCCTGGTGGCCGACCGCTGCGACGTGTTCGGCGGCCTCGGCGCGGTGCGCGGCCGCGTGTGCGCCCCGAGCGCGCAGGCTTTCGTCGGCGGCGCGACCGTCACGCTGCGCGGCCAGGGTTGCGACGGCTCCGAGTGGCAGGCCGAGACCACCGCCGACGCCCACGGCGACTGGCGCGTCGACGACGTCCCGTGCGGCGTGCAGGCGGTGACGACCGAGAAGGGGAGCTTCGCCAGCGAGAGCGTCGTGACCGTGGTCGGCGGCCAGCTGAGCGACACGCGCGGCGCCTCGGAGAAGCAGTGCTTCCAGGCCAGCGCCACGCGCATCGCGGTGCTGGGCGGCGAGTGGGACGACCTCGAGACGCTGGTGGCCGACCTCGGCCTCGACTTCGACTTCTTCAGCGAGGGCTCGGGCGAGCCGACCGACGAGACCATCGTCGGCCTGCTGTCCGACCCGGTGCGCCTCGCCGGCTACGACATCGTCTTCGCGGGCTGCGGGCACGCGGTCGGACGTATGGCCATCGACCATCCCGAGGTGATGGCCAACGTCCGAGAGTTCGTCCTGGGAGGTGGCTCGCTCTACCTCAGCGACTACGCCTGGACGCTCGGCGAGTCGGCCTTCCCGAAGGCGGTCGAGTGGGCCAACAGCGACGACCCGACGACCATGGGGCGGCTCGACGTGAGCCCGCAGCAGATCCCGTCGGGGCTCACCGTCATGGCCACCGTCGCCGACCCCGACCTGGCCGCCTACCTCGGCAAGGGCAAGCTGCCCATCACCTTCGAGGAGGGCCCGCAGATCGCGCCGGTGTCGGTCGCGGCCGGCGGCACGGCCCACGTGGTGGCCGACCTCGTGACGCCGAGCCTGGCCATCCGCGCGGCCCCCATCGCGCTGTCGTACGTGCCCGCGCCCGGCGCCGGGCGCGTGGTCTACACCAACTTCCACAACGACGCGCAGGCGACCGGCGACATCCTCGGCGTCATCCGCTACCTCGTCTTCATGCTGTGAGCCCTCGCCCGCGTCGGGCCTCGGCTTGCCGGCCGACGGCGACCTCGCGTACGAAGGCCGGATGCGCTTCACCGTCATCGCTCTCTCGTCCCTCGCCCTCACCACCGCCTGCGGCCAGAAGGCCCCGCCGCCCGCGCCGGCGCCCACGTCGGCTCCGGCTCCGGCCCCGGCGCCCGCGCCGGCCGCCGATGCTGCCGCGCCGCGCCCGAGGCCGACGCCGCGCCCGCGCCCGCGCCGGAAGCTGACGCCGCCGCGCCGGCGCCGGCGCCGGAAGCTGACGCCGCCGCGCCCGCGCCCGCGCCGGCCGTCACCAGCGACGACCTCATCGTGTGGACGACCACCGACAGCGACCGCGAGTCGGTGTGGCTCCACGGCGAGGAGGTCGTGGCCACGCGGCCCGAGGCGGTGACCGTCGTCGACGGCAAGCTGTGGGCCCTCGGCGAGGACTGGCGCGTCATCAAGGCCTATCCGTGCGGCGGCGAGGACAACATGGAGGGCGACCACACCAAGCCGCCGACCTCGACCGCGGCGCCCACGCTGGTCGCGAAGCAGCTCGGCGCCGACGCGGTCGTCAAGATCGTTGACGGTTTCCCCGACGCCGACACCGAGCTCGACGGCGAGGTCTGGGGGGCCAGCGCCGACCTGATCGGCAGCGTCGGCGCCAAGGTCTTCGCGGCGCAGGGCGACGGCCTCTACGGCTGCGGCGCGGCGCACGGCGTGAGCGAGGCCTCGGCGCGCGTGTTCGATCTGGCCAAGCAGGAGGCCGCGCCGATCGAGGCCGACGACGCGCTGAAGGGCAAGGCCGCGGCCGCCCTGAAGGCCGAGGGCAAGAAGAACGACTGCCTCGGCGACGGCGAGGACGAGATCGAGCCGGTGGCCCCCGACGCGCTGTCGCTCGGCTTCGCCGAGGGGCGGGTGCGCGCGAGCTGGCTCGTCCTGCGCGAGGCCGACGCCGAGTGGAACCATGTGTGCGATCTGACGGCCGAGCTCGACGCGCCCTTCGACGCGACGCTCGGCTTCGGCGCCGTCGACGAGCGCGTGGCCAAGGTGGTCGCGACGAAGAAGGGCCAGGGCTCGCTCGGCTTCGCGACGGTGCCGGCCGGCGCGCGCGACGCGCTGCTCGAGGTCTTCCGGAAGGCCGCGCCGTCGTTCCAGCCGAAGCCGGTCGTGGCCGAGGCGCCCGCCGCCGCCGCCGGCGACTCGGCCGGCGCGCTCGTCACCCAGGGCCGGAAGCTCACGCGCGCCAAGGACCTGGCCGGCGCCATCGCCGCCTTCGACCAGGCCATCGCCAAGGACGCCACGCTGGCCGCCGCGTGGTCGGGCCGCGGCTACGCCAAGCAGCTCGCCAAGGACGCGGGCGCCAAGGCCGACTTCGAGAAGGCGCTGACGCTCGAGACCAAGGACCAGGCCTTCCAGGCGGCGGTGTGGTTCAACCTGGGCCAGCTCGCCGAGGCGTCGAAGGACCTCGCGGCCGCCAAGGAGGCCTACGCCAAGGCCGACGCGCTGAAGCCGAGCGAGGCCGCCAAGAAGGCCCTGGCGCGCGTCTCGAAGTAGGCCGTCGCGGGTGCGGGCGCGGGCGTCGAGGCGCCCGCGCGCTCAGCGGATCCAGATCTGGATGTTGTCGAGGCCCCACGACTCGTCGCCGGCGCCCTGGTTCAGCGTCGACTGCCCCATGACCGTGGCGCTCGCGGCGCTGTGGCTGATGGTGCCCGACACGTGCACCACGCGCTCCTCGTCCCAGCCGCCGCCGCACTGGCCGCTGCCGCCGCAGTAGCCGCCGCAGCCCTGCGAGCAGAAGCAGAAGGTGGTGCTCCAGATGTTGGTGCCGTCGAGGTAGACGTAGGCGCCCTCGCCGTCCCAGCTGTCGACCTTCACGTAGTCGACCTCGAGGCGCGCCACCGTGTGGGGGATGGCCGTCCACGAGTAGGTCTTGGCGTTGGTGCCGTAGGCGATCTGGCCGTAGCCGCCGACGAACAGGCCGAAGCTGCCGCAGCTCGTCACGGCGTTGGTGGTGCTCCAGCCGGAGGTCGAGCCGCTGTCGAAGTTCTCGGCCGCGACCAGCGTCCAGCCGCCCGAGCTCATGTCGCAGCTGACGTTGATGCTGCCGCCCGGGCCGGTGCCGTCGGGGTCGATGGGGTAGACGTTGTTCGAGCGGAAGCCGGCGTTGTAGTAGTCGGTGCAGCTCCGGAAGACGGGCAGCTTGTCGCCGATGTCGCAGAGGAAGTACTGCGAGGTGTAGCCCGGGTTGGGGACGTCGTTCCACGCGCCGAAGGTGCCGTCGGTGTTGCTGGCGTAGTACATCGAGTAGCCCGGATCGTTGTCGCCGTTGGGCTCGGCGATGCCGGTGTAGTTGGTGACGAACCAGACGTTGCCGTCGCGCGCGACCCAGTCGCAGCCGGCGCTGTAGGCGTGCAGCGGGCGCGACAGGCAGGTCGAGCCCTTGACGCGCGGGTAGATGGCCATGATGCGGCGGTAGTCGACCGAGCTGCTCGGCGCGATGCCGCTGCTGAGCCCGATGAAGTACGCTGACGCCGCGTGCTGCTGCGTGCGCGGCACGAACAGGTGCATGCCGCGCGCGGAGCAGTAGCCCTCGGCCTGCACCGCGTTGTACTGCGCGCCGCCGGTATCGACCTTCAGGAAGGTGTAGCCGCCGCCGTCGGTGTCCATGTCGCACCAGACCTTGAAGGGCTGGATGGGGCCGGCGCCGTCGGGGTCGATGTCGTAGAGGCCGCTCTGGGTGGCGCCGTTGTTCTTCCACTGGAGGCAGCTCGAGAGCGAGAGCTTGTCGCAGGTGGCGCCCGACCAGAACGGGTCGCAGCCCTGGCAGGCGGTGGCGGTGGTGCCGGTCGCCTGGTCGCAGGTGACGGTGCCCGTGCAGTGGCTGTGGCTGCAGGTGTTGCCGCAGGTCGCGCCCCAGCTGCCGGCCTGGCAGCCGCCCGGGCAGGCCGCCGCGAGGCCGGTCGACTGGTTGCACGTCACGGTGCCGAGGCACTTCCCCTGCGCGCAGGAGCTGGCGCAGGCGGTGCCGTACTTGCCGGCCACGCAGCCGTCGCAGGCGATCGCGTCGCCGGTCGCCTGCGTGCAGCGGATGACGTCGGAGCACACCGACGAGGTGCAGTCGTTGGTGCAGGTGTTGCCCCAGAAGCCGTCGGCGCAGGAGGCGCACGCGAGCTGCGCGCCCGTGGTCTGGTCGCAGGTGACGGCGCCGCTGCAGGCGCCGGCCGAGCAGGTGCCGGTGCAGATGGGGCCGAAGTAGCCGACCTGGCAGCCGGGGCAGCTCGTGCGGAGGCCGGTCGCCTGGTCGCACACGACGGTGCCGGTGCAGGTGCCGGCGGCGCAGTCGCTGGCGCAGGTCGGGCCCCACACGCCGTCGATGCAGCCGTCGTCGCAGGCGGTGGTGGCGCCGGTCGCGCGGTCGCAGCTGACGACGCCCTCGCAGCGCGAGTTCTGGCAGGTCTTCTCGCACAGCGCGCCCCAGCGGCCGTCCTTGCACGTGCCGCACGCGGTCATCTGGCCCGTGCCCTGCGCGCAGACGATGCCGCCGTCGCACACGTCGGAGGTGCAGGCCTGGTCGCAGAGCGGGCCCCACCAGCCGTCCTCGCAGATGGAGCAGGACGTCATGGCGCTCGTGTCCTGGTCGCAGGTGATGGCGCCGACACAGTGGGCGCGCGGGCAGTCCTCGTCGCAGGTCGCGCCCCAGTGGCCGTCGAGGCAGCCGTCGGGGCAGTCGCTGACGGTGCCGTCGACCTGGGCGCAGATGGGCTCGCCCAGGCAGTTCCCCTGCGCGCAGTCGTTCTCGCACACGTCGCCCCAGGCGCCGTCGATGCAGCCCGAGTGGCAGTCGAGCGGGTCGCCCGACTGGCGCTCGCAGGTGATGCCGGGGAGGCAGCGCGCGTGGCTGCAGGTGTTCTGGCAGAAGAGGCCCCAGGCCCCGTCGCCGCAGTCCGAGCAGCCGATGCGCAGGCCCTGCGCCTGCGTGCAGATGGCCACGCCGGCGCAGCCGGTCGAGTCGCAGATCTTGTCGCAGCCGGTGCCCCAGAAGCCGGTCTTGCAGGCGCCGCTGCACGACACCGCGGTGCCGTCGACCTTGTCGCAGGTGGCGTTGCCGGCGCACGACGCGATGCCGCAGGTGAACTCGCAGCTCGGGCCCCAGTAGCCGACGTCGCAGGCGCCGCCGCACGAGATGGGCGCGCCCGTCGCCTGGTCGCAGATGTCGCCCGTGGCGCAGTGGCTGACGACGCAGGTCGAGGTGCACTTCGGGCCGTAGAAGCCCGGGTCGCAGGCGCTGCACGAGAGCACCGTGCCCGACGCCTGGTCGCAGGTCGCGGTGCCGTCGCAGGCGCCCGGCAGGATGCAGGCCGTGCTGCACTTGGCGCCGAAGAAGCCGGCGTCGCAGCCGGCGCACGACTGCACGGCGCCGCTCGCCTGGTCGCAGGTCGGCGCGCCGGTGCAGTGGGCCTGGCTGCAGCTGGACGCGCAGGTCACGCCCCAGTGGCCGGGGGTGCAGCCGCCGGGGCAGCTGCGGCCGCCGTTGGGGTCGTCCTTGGCGCAGCTCACGGTGCCGAGGCAGTCGCCCTGCGCGCACGCGGCGGTGCAGGTGTCGCCGCTGTAGCCTGCCACGCAGCCGTCGCAGGCCGTGACGGCGCCGGTCGCCTGGTCGCAGGTGATGGTGTTCAGGCCGTCGCTCTTGCAGCCGCTGGAGGTGCAGTCGACGTCGCAGGCGTCGCCCCACGAGCCCGCGTCGCAGCCGCCGTCGCACACCTTGTCGCCGCCGTCCTGGGCGCAGGTGGCGCTGCCGCCGGCGCAGCCGGTGGCGTCGCAGCTCGCCTCGCAGTCGGTGCCGGTGAAGCCGTCGGCGCAGGCGCTGCACACGCGGTTGGCGCCGGTCGGGCCGTCGCAGAGGACGAGGCCCGTGCAGTTGCCCTGCGCGCAGTCGTTGGCGCAGGCCGCGCCCCAGCTGCCGTCGGCGCAGGGCGCGCAGCTCTTGCCGTCGCCCGAGAAGCCGGGCTTGCAGGTGCACTCGTAGGTGCCGCTCGTGTTCTTGCAGGTCGCGTCGGCGGCGCAGTCGTCGCTCTGCGCCTGGCACTCGTCGACGTCCTGGCAGGTGGCGCCGGTGTAGCCGGCGGCGCAGGTGGTGCAGCGCGCGTTCTGGCCATTGGCGTCGCAGGTGAGGCCCGACTGACAGTGCTCGAGGGCGCAGGCCGAGCCGCAGTCGGGGCCGAAGAAGCCCGCGGCGCAGGCGCAGCTGAAGCCGTTCGGGGCGGCGCTGCAGGTGCCGCCGTTCTTGCACGGGCCGCCGGCGCACGGGTCGGTGGAGTTGGCGCAGGTCGGCCCGTTGAAGGCGCCGACGCAGGTGCAGGTGAAGCTGTCGACGCCGTCGGCGCAGGTGCCGCCGTTGAGGCACGGGTTCGGGTCGCAGTCGTCGACGTTGGTGCAGTGGTCGGCGTCGAGCACGAAGCCCGGCGCGCAGCCGCAGGTCTTGTCGGCGCCGCAGAAGCCGGTGCCGCAGTCGAGGGCGCTCTCGCAGCCGCCGCCCGGCCCGCACTTGCCGCACGCGCCGCCGCCGCAGTCGACGCCGGTCTCGCCGCCGTTCTGGGTCTGATCAGTGCAGCTCGCGCCGCCGGCGCTGTCGCCTCCGCACGCGCCCAGGGCGAGGGCGGCCAGGGCGGCGACGGCGGCGCCGAAGAGCGGCAGCGCGCCGGACGAAAGGGCGCCGGACGAATGGGCTCGCGACGGTGTCGGCCAACGATGGATGCCGCTCATGATGCCTCCTCGGCGCCCCCCGGGACGGCCGGTGGGTTTCAAGGACAGCTTTCCCTTTCAGGGATAGGTCACGTCAAGGGAGGCATGTTCGAAAAGGTGGCGCGCCGCATCGACGGCTGGGTTCCACCGGGCCTCCCGGACGATGCCCAGGCCGGCGCGCGCTTCCTGTTCCACGCCTGGGTCATCGCCATCCCGGTGGCGCTCGCGTCGGTGGTCGTCTACGCGCTGGCCCACTCGTGGGCGCAGGCCTCGCTGGCGGTCGAGCTGGCGCTGACCGGCGTCATCGCCATCGCCTGGCTCCGGCGCAGCTGGGCCATCGCCGCCGTGACCCACTTCTCGCTGGCCAGCGCCACCTTCTCGTTCGGCGCCTCGACGCTGTCGCAGACCCCGGCCGACATCACCAACGTGGCCTTCCTGGCGGTGATGCCGCTGGTCGCGACGTTCATCCTCGGGCAGCGGCGCGCGCGCATCTGGCTCGTCATCCCGATGGTGCTGGCGATGGTGCTCCTGTGGGCCGCCGACCGCGGCTACACGCTGCCGTTCATGGACGAGACGCCGCTCGTCTCGCACGCGCTCAACATCATGCTGCTGCTCATCGTCGTATGGCTCTTCGCCCGGAGCTTCGCCGCCGTGCGCGCCGCGGCGCTCGAGCGCGTGCGCGAGGCCGACCGGGCCAAGAGCGTCTTCCTCGCGACGGTGAGCCACGAGATCCGGACGCCCATGAACGCGGTCATCGGCATGACCGAGCTCGTGCTTTCCGACACGCTGACGCCGGCCCAGCGCGAGCGCATGCAGGTGGTCCAGCGCAGCGGCGGGCTGCTGGTGGCGCTCATCAACGACGTGCTCGACGTCATGAAGATCGAGGCCCACAAGCTCGAGCTCGAGTCGCTGCCCTTCGACCTGCAGGTGGTGCTGAGCGACCTCCACGCGCTGCATCGCGTGCCGGCCGAGGCGCGCGGGCTGAGCTTCGAGCTCCAGCTCGACCCGGCGCTGCCGAGCTTCGTGTCGGGCGACCCGCTGCGCCTCACGCAGGTGCTCGGGAACCTCGTCAGCAACGCCGTGAAGTTCACCGAGCGCGGCTCGGTGGTGGTGCGCGTGCGCGCCGGCTGCGGCGCGCGCATCCGCTTCGAGGTCGAGGACACCGGCCCGGGCATCGAGCCGAGCGCGCTCCGGACGCTGTTCCATCGCTTCCAGCAGGTCGGCGCCGGGACCACGCGCCGCCACGGCGGCACCGGCCTCGGCCTCGCGCTGGCGCGCGAGCTGGTCGAGCTCATGGGCGGCACGCTCGAGGTGGTGTCGGCGGTGGGCGTCGGCTCGCGCTTCGCCTTCGCGGTGCCGCTGCCGTTGGCCGCGGCGCCCGAGGCGGCGGTGGCCCGACCGGAGCCAATCGGCCCGGGCGCGCGCGTGCTGGTGGTGGACGACAACCCGGTGAACGTGGCCGTGGCGGTGGGCCTGCTCGAGCGCATGGGCTGCGTCGTCGATGCCGCCGGCAGCGGGCGCGAGGCGCTCGAGCGCGCGGCCGTAGGCGGCTACGCGCTCATCTTGATGGACCTCTACATGGCGGACATGGATGGGCTCGAGACGACGCGGCGCCTGCGCGCCGAGGGCTCGGCCTCGCGCGCGACGCCCATCGTCGGGCTCACCGCGTCGGTCGTCGCCTCGGAGCTGGCCGCCT
Organism: Myxococcota bacterium; assembly: GCA_046351155.1. Taxonomy (GTDB): domain Bacteria; phylum Myxococcota_A; class UBA9042; order PHBI01; family PHBI01; genus JAXLYZ01. Next base: position 228,428 of record JAXLYZ010000007.1, on the reverse strand, counting down.
GCCGCGAGGCGGGCATGGACGACGTGCTGGAGAAGCCGGTGACGCCGGCGCGGCTCGCGGCGGCGCTGGCGCGCTACGCGAGAGGTGTCGGCCGCTCCGCCTCGAAGCCGCCGCAGACGCGGCCGGGGCGGGTCAGCGTGGACGGCCCAGCGCCGCCGGCGGTCGCGAGCGCCCGATGAAGCCGGCGATGACGACGATGGTGAGGACGTAGGGCAGCATCTGCACGAGCTCGCGCGGGATGCCGCCGCCGGCGGTCGTCTGCAGCGTCACCTGCAGCGCCTCGGCGCAGCCGAAGAAGAGGCAGGCCAGCGCGGCGGCGGCTGGGCGCCACTTGCCCATGATGACGGCGGCCAGCGCGATGTAGCCGCGGCCGCCCGACATCTCGTCGGTGAAGCCGCCGGCCGAGAGCGCCAGCCAGGCACCGCCGAGGCCGGCCAGCGCGCCGCAGCCGAGGACGGCGATCCAGCGGATGGGCATGACGCGGATGCCGAGGCTCTCGGCCGCGTCGGGGTGGTCGCCGACGGCGCGGAGGCGCAGGCCGAAGGGCGTCTTCGTGATGAGCAGCGTGGTCAGGATGACGAGCGCCACGGTGAGCCAGAAGAGCGGCTCGAGCAGCACGTCGGGGCCGAGGCCGGGGATGGGCGGCGAGCTCGCCGACGAGCCGAAGACGAGCTCGAGCAGGAACGGCGTGAGGCCGAGCGCGAGCAGGTTGGTGGCGACCGAGGCCACCACTTGATCGGCGCCGAAGTACAGGACGACCAGGCCGTAGACGGCGGCGATGGCCAGGCCGCCGCCGATGCCGCCGAACACGCCGGCCACGGCGGTGCCGTCGGCGTGGGCCGCCAGCGTGGCGGCGAAGGCGCCGCCGAGCAGCATGCCCTCGAGCGCCAGCGCGACGACGCCCGAGCGCTCCGACAGCGTGCCGCCGAGCGCGGCCAGCGCGTACGGCACGGTGATGCGCAGCGCCTGGGTCGCGAAGGCCACGCCGGCGAAGGTGCCCGAGTCCATCAGCGACCTCCGCGGACGAGGCCGGCGATCTCGACGATGCCGGCGGCGAGGCGATTCCTGAGCGCCGCCGAGGTGGCGATGAGCGCGAGGATGATGACGGCCTGGAGCACCTCGACCAGCTCGCGCGGGACCAGCGCGTTCACGGCGAAGCCGCCGTGCGAGAGCGTGCCGAAGAGCAGGGCGGCCAGCACGACGCCGAGCGGGTGGCTCCGGCCGAGCAGCGCCACGGCGATGCCCATGAAGCCCGCGCCGCGGCCGAGGCCCTCCTCGAAGTAGTGCTTGTCGCCGAGCACGGTGTTGGCGCCGACCGCGCCGGCGAGCGCGCCCGAGACGGCCATGGCCAGGACGATGGCGCGGCGCACGTGGATGCCGGCGGCCTCGGCGGCGGAGGGGCTCTGGCCGAGCACGCGCCACTCGAAGCCGGTGCGGGTGCGGGCGAAGAACCAGGCGGCCCAGAGCGCGGCGATGAGCGCGAGGAAGAAGGAGGTGTTGGCGGCGCTCGTGCCGAGGCCGAGCGAGCCCAGCGTCGCGCCCTCGGCGATGGCGCCGGTGTGGGTCGTCTCGGTGACGAACGCGCCGCTGCGACCCACCCACAGGACGAGGGCGGTCACGATGAAGTTGAGCATGATGGTGGTGATGACCTCGTGGGCGCCGAAGCGCGCGCGCAGCCATCCGGGCAGGGCGCCGAGGAGGCCACCGGCGGCGGCGCCGGCGAGGACCGCGAGCGGCACGGCGACGAGCGCCGGCGTGGCGGCGGGGAGGGCGGCGGCGACGGCGGCGGTGGCGAAGGCGCCGACCGCCATCTGGCCTTCGGCGCCGACGTTGAGGAGGCCGGTGCGGTAGGCGAAGGCGACGGCGAGGCCGGTGAAGATGAGCGGCGTCGCCTTGAAGAGGACCTGGCCGATGCCGTAGGCCGAGCCCCAGGTCTCGGACAGCAGCGTGCCGTAGACGCGCGCCGGCGACTCGCCGTAGGCCAGGATGAGCAGGCTGCCGGCGGCCATGGCCACGAGCAGCGCGATGGCCGTGGTGACGGCCTCACGGCGGAGCGCCTGGGCGGTGACGGGGCTCACGTGGCGGCTCCGGTCATGAGGCTGCCGACGCGCTCGAGCTCGTGCGAGTCGGAGAGCGCCGAGCCGGGCACGACGTCGACGATCTTGCCGCGGTGGAGCACCGCGACGCGGTCGGCGAGGGCGCGCAGCTCGGCCAACTCGGCGGACACGAGCACGATGGCCACGCCCGCGTCGCGGGCCGCGAGGAGGCGCTGGTAGATGACCTCGATGGCGCCGATGTCGACGCCGCGCGTGGGCTGGGCGCAGACGAGGAGGCGCAGGCCGGGGCGGCCGAGCTCGCGCGCCAGGACGACCTTCTGCTGGTTGCCGCCGGACAGGGTCGAGACGATGGCGTCGGGGTCGTCGGGGGTGATGCCGAGGTCGGCGATGGCGGCGGCGGCGCGGCGCGCGATGGCCTGGCGGTCGAGGCCGAAGCGGCCGCGCACCTCGCCCAGGCGGCCGAGCGAGAGGTTCTCGGCGATGGTCATCTCGAGCACCAGGCCGCGGCCCTGGCGATCCTCGGAGACGAGGCTCATGCCGAGGCGATGGCGGTCGGCGACGCTCGAGCGGGCGAGGTCGTGGCCGCCGAGCTCCACCGTGCCGGCGGCGAGGGGGCGCAGGCCGGCGAGGGCCTCGACCAGCTCGGCCTGGCCGTTGCCCTCGACGCCGGCGAAGCCGAGGATCTCGCCCTTCCGCACCTCGAACGACACGCCGGCGACGGCGTCCTTGGCGAGACCGGCGACGCGCAGGTCGCGCACGGCGAGGACGACGTCGGCGGTCATCGGGCTCGGGCCCTTGGGGACGTCGAGCAGGACGGGGCGGCCGACCATGGCGCGGGCGATGTCCTCGGGGGGCGAGCCGCCGGGGAGCTCGGCCACGACCTCGCCCTTCCGGAGGACGGTGACGCGGTCGGCGATGGCGTGGACCTCGTCGAGCTTGTGGGTGACGAGGACGACGGTCTTGCCCTCGGCGACCAGGGCGCGGAGGGTGTCGAAGAGGCTCCGCACCTCGCCCGGGGTGAGGACGGCGGTGGGCTCGTCGAGGATGAGGATGTTGGCGCCGCGCCACAGGATACGCAGGAGCTCGACGCGCTGCTGCTCGCCGACGCTGAGGTCGGCGATGCGCCGGCGCGGGTCGATGGCGATGCCGAAGCGGGCGGCGAGGGCGGTCAGCTCGCGCTCGGCGCGGGCGAGGTCGAGGACGAGGCCGCCGCGCGTGGGCTCGTGGCCGAGGACGAGGTTCTCGGCCACGGTGAGCGGGCCGACCAGCATGAAGTGCTGGTGCACCATGCCGACGCCGCGGGCCAGCGCGGCCGCGGGGCTGTGGCGCGTGCGCGGGATGGGCTCGCCGCGGATGGCGATGCGGCCGGCGTCGGCGCGCATGAGGCCGTAGGCGATCTTCATGAGCGTCGACTTGCCGGCGCCGTTCTCGCCGACGACGGCGTGGACGGTGCCGGGCTGGACGACGAGGTCGATGTTGCGGTTGGCCTGGGTGCGGCCGCAGCGGCGGTCGATGCCGCGCAGCTCGAGGGCCGGTGCCGCGGTCTCCCCATGGGGGTCAGGACACTTCTTTTCTCATTTTCCGCCGCCCGGAAAATGAGAAAAGAAGTAGTCCTGACCCCAGGGGGCGAGACGCGGGGGCGCGAGTATCCTTGGGGCGAGGCGCCGGCTAAAATGAGAAAAGAAGTAGTCCTGACCCCAGGGGCGGAGACTCGCCAAGGGGCGGAGACGGGCGGCGGTGGGCTGGAGGGGCGCGGTCATCGCGACGGTACCTCGAGCTTGCCGGCGATGATCTCGGCGGCGAGCTCGCGGGCGCGCGTGGCGACCTCGGGTGGGATGAGCGCGCGGTTGTCGTCGTCGAGCACGAAGGCCACGCCGTCCTCGGCCAGCCCGAGCTCGCGCACGCCCGGCTCGAAGCGGCCCTGCACCACCGAGGCGATGACCTTGAAGACGGCAACGTCAACCTTCTTGACCATGCTGGTGAGGACGCAGCACGGCGCCTCGTGGAACTGGTTCGAGTCGACGCCGATGGCCCACTTGTGGCGCTCGCGCGCGGCCTGGATGACGCCGGCGCCGGTCTTGCCGCTGGCGTGGTAGACGATGTCGGCGCCGTGGTCGTACTGCGAGGCGGCCAGCTCCTTCCCCATCACCGGGTCGGCGAAGGCCTTGGGGTCGGTGCCGGCATACGCCGACAGGACCGTGCACGCCGGGCACACGTGCGCGACGCCGGCGATGTAGCCGGCCTCGAACTTCCGGATGAGCGGGATCTGCATGCCGCCGACGAAGCCCACCACGTGGCTCTGCGACATGAGCCCGGCGATGGCCCCGACCAGGAACGACCCCTCGTGCTCGCGAAAGCGCAGCCCGGCCACGTTGGGCGGCGTCGGGTCGCCCGGCGCCGCCGAGTAGTCGATGCCGGCGAACTTGGTCCCGGGGAACTCGCTCGCGAGCTTCTTCAGGTCGTCGGTGAAGATGAAGCCGACGCCGATGACCAGGTCGTCGCCCTCGGCCGCCAGCTGCCGGAGCGCGCTGGCGCGGTCCGAGCCGTCGCCCGGCTCGATGGTACGGATGGCCACGCCGAGCTCGTTCTTGGCGCGCTGCAGGCCGGCGTTGGCCGCGTCGTTGAAGGACTTGTCGCCGAGCCCGCCCACGTCGAAGACCAGGCCGATGCGCACGCCCGAGGCCACCACCGCGCGCCCGCCGAGGCCGAGGCCGGCGACGACCAACGCCGCGTTCAGCGCCACCAGACCTGTGAGCACCCGAGCTTCCCCGCGCATGCCCGAGGAGTAGCGCAAAGCCGCCGCGCGCACCACGGCAGCTCGACGCGCGTGTCCCAGCACCCGCGGGTGCGGCAGCCCCGGCCGCGCGTGCATGCCGACTCCAGACGCGGTACCCTGGGCCGGCATGGAGCTCACGCGCCATCGATGGCTCGCCTTCGCGCTCGCGTCCCTCGCCGCGTGCTCGGAGAAGTCCGCCGGGTCCCAGGACGCGAGCGACACCACCGTCACGGCGGACACCAGCGTCGCGAGCGACGCCACTCCCGACGCATCGGACGACGCGATCGTCACGACCGACGCGACCGTCACGACCGATGCGACCGTCACGACCGACGCGACCGTCACCACCGACGCGACCGTCGCGACCGACACGACCCTCACGTCCGACGCGACCGACGCGAGCGACGACGGCGTCGCGCAGGAGGTGGTCGAACCCGACGGGACGACGCTCATCCCCTGCCCCGATCCGAATGGCCTCGCCGTGCCGGTCGGTGGCTTCGCCGGGCGCCAGCTGCGCGGCGTCGACCTCGCCTGCCGCGACCTCGCCGGCCTCTCGTTCGCCGGCGCCGACCTGCGCCGCGCCTCGCTCCACGACGCCGATCTGCGCGGCGCCGATCTCACTGGCGCCGACCTCGGCTGGGCCGACCTGAGCGGCGCCGATCTGCGCGGCGCCAAGCTCACCACGACCAACCTCACCGGCGCCGACCTGACCCACACGCGCCTCGACGGAGCCCCACCATGATGACCCTCCGAGCTGCCTCCACCGCGCTCCTCGCCGGCCTCTTTGCCGGCCTCGCCAGCCCCGCCCGCGCCGACCAGATCTTCGTGTCGGTCAAGGGCCAGCTCCAGGGCGACCTCGCCGGCTGGTGGAACCCGGTCGACAACCTCGACGGCGTGGACCTCAGCCAGGCCGGCATGGTCGACGACCTGGCGTGGTCGGTGACCTCCCCGCGCGATGCGGCCAGCGGCCTGCCGACCGGAAGGCGCCTGCATCACCCGCTGACGCTGCGCATGCGGATGTCGACGGCGACGCTGCAGCTCGCGATGGCGATCAGGAACAACGAGAACCTGAGCGAGCTGAGGGTGCGCTGGTTCGTGCCCTCGGCCGAGACGGGAGCGAACGTCTTCACGCGCGAGCTCTTGCTCCTCAACGCCAACGTCGCGAGCTACAGCACCTACACGCTGAACCAACAGGGCACGCTGGTGACCTACGTCGACGTGGCCTTCACCTACCAGAAGATCGGCATCCACGACGTGTCCGGCGGCGTGTCCTACGAAGACGACTGGGAGTCCCCGATCCGCTGAAAGCGCCGCGGCGCCCGGCGCTCAGCGGGCGGCCAGCGGGTCGCTCGTGTCCCACACGATGGCCCCGACCGGCGCCGCGAAGCGCCCGCTGATGACGCCGCCCGGGGTGAGCGACACCTGGTCGAGGTCGAGCGTGCCGTTCAGGACGAAGCCGGCCGGCTCGATGGCCGAGAGGTCGGCCGCGACCAGCGCGAACTGGCCGTACGCCTGGCCGCCGTCGAGCACGATGTGGCCCGGCTGCGCCAGCTCGCGCGGCAGGTCGATCTGCAGGAAGGCGAAGCGGCCGTCGTCGGTCGGGCCGTAGCCCACCTGCAGGCGCACGCTGCGGCCGTCGTCGATGGGACCTGAAAGCGCCCTGACGAGCAGCGCGTCGTTCGAGCTGTCGCCCACCGTCTCGGTCACCGCGCCCTCGCCGGTCGTCAGCGGGTCGTCGGCGAGCGAGTCCCACGGCGCCGAGAACGAGCCCACCGCCCTGCGCACCTCGCGCGCGCACTCGAATAGGCGCGTGCCGCGATCCCACGCGGGGAGCCCGGCGTCGAGGGCGGCCTCGAGGCGCGGGCGCTGGGCCGCGACGAAGGCCTTCAGCGCCGCGATCTCGGCGCTCCAGCCGGCCCTCTCGCGCGCCAGCACGACCGGCTCCAGCACCGCCGCCTCGCGCTCGATCCAGGCCGTCAGCGCCGCCGCGTCCCAGGTCGCGACGCGCTCGCGCAGGCGCGCCTCGTAGCGCTCGCGGCCAGTCGCATCGGCGTAGAGGCGGTGCGCGATGAAGCCGTGCGCGAAGACCGACCAGGGCATGTCGCCGCGCGCGCCGAGCCAGCCGTCGGCGTAGTCGGCCGGGTGCTTCATGACCTCGTCGGTGCCCCACGGCACGATCTCGACCTTGCCCGTCTGCGGGTTCACGACGGCGTAGTAGTTGTTGGTGTTGCCGCTGTAGCCGTCCCAGAAGGTGACCAGCACCTCGGTCGCCCAGTAGGTGAGGAAGCGGTCGACGTCGAGCACCGGCTCGAGCGCGTCGACCACCGAGCCCGGCGCGAGCAGCGCCGTCGCCACGGCGCGGAGCGGGGCGAGCGTCGCGTCGGTGTCGTCGGTCTTCGGCTCGAACATGACGAGCTCGGGCTCGCGGAAATCGGCGAGCTGTCCTTCGTAGAGGTCGGCCTTGGCGTCGCCGTAGTGCGCGGTCAGGAAGTCGGCGTCGATCGACTCGACCTGCGTGAAGACGCCGAGCGGCTCGCCGTTCACGCTGACGGTCGCGAGCCCGCAGCGCGGCGCGGCCAGCCCGGCGGCGGCGAAGGTGGCGTAGGCCAGGCACTGGCGGAGGTGGGTCGGGTCGTCGTGATCGTTGTTGAGCGTCAGGCGCCCGAGCCCGAGCAGCGGCTGCCCGTCGGCGCCCTTCACCTTGAGCGAGGGCTTGGTCGGATCGAGCGAGCCGAGGAAGCCCTTCTTGCGGATCTCGACCGCGCCGAGCGCCACGCCGTCGACGCTCATCGCGGCCGGGTGCCAGTCGAAGGCGTCGGGGCGCGGCCCGGGCGGGCACGTCTCGGACTCGAGGAAGAGCAGCTCGGGCGCGTCGAAGCGCAGGGCGTCCCACTCGGACGGGTCGACCGTCAGCGCGATGGCCAGCGGCCGGTCGAGGTGGAACGGCGTGAGCTCGCTCGGGCCCACGTCGGGGTTGGCGGCGTCCGGGGACGCGTCGCGGGCGTCGTCGGTGTCCGTGCCGAGGTCGGGCGTGGGCGCCGGCCGGTCGTCCGCGCAGGCGGACGCGAGCGAGCACGAGGCGATGACGAGCGCAGGCAGGGCGCGGGCGGTGACGGGCATGCGCTCACCAACCGCGAGACGCGCCGCCTGTCAACGGCCGCGGTGCGATCGCTGGATGCGCTCGCCGGCCCGCCGCGTTCGGGCGAAGCTGCCGGGGGCGGCAACGACGCCCGCGCCGCCGCACACACGGAGATCGCCATGCGTCCGCCCACCTGGTCCCGGCCCGCCGTCCTCTTCGCCTGCACCCTCGGCCTCGCGGCCGAGGCGCGCGCGGCCACCATCGACCTCGGCGACGGCCTCATGGTGCGGACCATCGTCGCGACGGAGAACGGCCTCGACCGGGCGCGGGTGGTGGTCGCGCGCGGCGACGTCGAGGTGCCGCTCGAGCCCGATCTGCTCTACAGCGATCTGGTGCTCGACGTGCGCGCGCGCCCGACCGCGGCCCGCGACGCGGTCGACCTCCGCTTCAGCATGAACTGCCAGGGCACCATCGACGAGCACCTGACGCGCGACGAGCTGATGGCCATGACCGAGGCCCGCCGGGGCGCGGCGCTCCTGGCCAAGGGCGATCGCGACGCGGCCATCGCCGCGCTGCTGAACGCGTCGGCGCTGGTCCCGAGCGGCGTCAGCTATCGCGTGTCGGCCATGCAGGCCCTCGTCCAGGCCGGTCGCCGCGAGGAGGCCGCCGCGCTCGGGGCGGCCACGCCGCTCCCGTCGCAGGTCGTCCTGAGCCTGTCGCTGCACGCGCTGCCCGAGCTGGCGCCGCTCCTCGACGACCCGCGCCTGGCCGCGTGGCGCCGGCCCGGGCTCGGCAGCGCGCGCGCCCTGCCGGCCTACGATCCGGTGCGGCAGCTGGTCGCGGTCGCGACCCAGCGCGGCAACGCCATGGCCGAGAACGCGGGCTACGCCGGGGTCGCGCTGCTCGACGCCCGCACCGGCGAGGAGATCTACTGGGGCGCCTCGGCCGACGCGTGGCTCCCGCTCCTGGCCGAGCTCGGCTTCGACGCGGCGGTCGAAGAGGTGAGCGCGATGCGCCCGCACGGCGACCGCTTCAAGACGCGCTTCGAGACCGCCCTGCTGACCTTCGTCGCCGCGCCCAAGGCCTCGAGCATCATGGCCGGCGGCCACATCATCGGCTCGACGCGGCGACCGCCGTCGGTCGGCAGCGACGGCATCCCGCTCCGGGGCGGCCCTCTTCCACGACGTCGTGCTCCTGCAGTCGCAGTTCAACATCGGCGACGGCTGCGGCGCCGAGAACGGCAGCTGGTTCGTCGTCGTGCCCTTCGAGAAGCCCGGCCCGCCCGCCTGGGAGGCGCTCCGGGCCGCATCGCGCGCGCGCCGCGCGCTGACCTGGGGCCACGCCGACGAGGCGCTCGCGGCGCTGGCCGCGGCGCCCGCCGACGAGCCGGTCGTCATCGCCTGGCGCGCCCTCGCCGACGCGCGGGCCGGACACCTGGACGCCGCCCGCGACGCTGGCGCGCCTGCCGTCGCTGTGGGCCCACGCCGCGGCCGACGATCCGGCGGCGGTCCCCGAGCTGCGCGACAGCCCCGCGCTCGCCGCCACCCGCGCGGCGACCCCGGGCACCGCGACCGGCTTGCCGGCGTGGGACCCTGTCCACCGCGTCCTCGCCTTCGCCGACCCGGTCCGCGACGCGGTCCGCTTCGAGGGCGCCGACGGCCAGGTCACGCTGCTCTCGGGCATGCGCGTCACGCCGGCCTTCCTGCGCGACCTCGGCTTCGTGGCCCCGCTGGGCGAGGTCGCGCCCACCGGCGCCTCCGAAGGCTACTGGCGCGCGGTCGGCCCCGACCCGTCGCTGCGCCTCGTGTGCGACAGCGACGAGGTGCTGGTGCTGTCGCGCGCCGGCCGCTCCGTGGCCGCGCGCCGCGTGCCCTGCGCGCAAGGCATCCAACCGAAGCGCGTCTGGTTCTTCGGCGGCGCCACCCTCTACGTCTCCGGCGAGCCGGCGTTCGATGACCTCGAGGGCACGCGCGAGGTCGCGCACGCGGTCTTCGAGCGCTGAGCCTCACCTCGCGTTCGCCGCCGCGGCGCAGGCCGGGCCGCGCAGGTCCTCGAGCAGGCCCGGGCGGGTGGGGCGCCAGCCGGTGAGCGCGGCCGTCCGCGCCGAGGACGTCGGGTTGTCGAGGGCGGCGAAGCGCGCGAACCAGCCGAAGTGCTCGGCCGGGCGCGGCTCGGGCGGGCCGAGGCCGAGCTGCGCCGCGATGGCGCCGGCGATGTCGCGCATGGGCACGCCCTCCTCGGCGTTGGCGTGCAGCGCCGAGCCGGCCGGGATGGTGCCGTCGGCCAGGCGCTCGAGGGCCATCCTATAGAGGATGGCGGCGTCCTCGCGGTGCACCGACGGCCAGCGGTTCTCGCCGCTGCCCTGGTAGGCCGAGACGCCGCTCCGGCGCGCGATGTCGATGAGGAACGGCGCGAAGCCGTGGTCGCCCGCGCCGTGGACCGAGGGCGGCAGCCGCATGACCGCCGAGCGCACGCCGCGCGCGGCGGCGGCCCGGACCGCGGTCTCGGTCGGCAGGCGGAAGGCGGCGTGGCCCGACGGGTCGACGGCGTCGTCCTCGTGGGCCAGGCCGCGACCCGCCAGCAAGGCCGTGCCCGAGGTGGTGATCAGCACCTTGCCCGCGCCGCTCGCGAGGCCGTCGATCATGGCCTCGGCGGCGTGGAGGTCGATCACCGCCGAGGCCGCGAGGTTCGTGAAGTCGTGGACGAAGGCGCAGTGGATGACGGCGTCGGCCGCGGCCGCCGCGGCGCGCAGATCGGCGAGGTCGGTGAGGTCGCCGCGGTGCGGCGCGACGCCGGCCGCGGCCAGCCGCTCGGCCGCCTCGGCGCTCCGCGCGAGGCCGGTGACGACGTGGCCCGCGGCCAGCAGCTCGGGGACGATGGCCGAGCCGACGAAGCCGCTCCCGCCGGTGATGAAGACGCGCATGACATGCTCCTGCGCCCCTGCCCGAGGAGGTGGGTCGGGCGCGCACCGGACCGATAGCGCGCCGAGGCCGGCCGCAGAATGCGCGAGCGTCCCGAACATCTGCGCGCGCGTGCGGGCCGACTCGGCTACAGTGGTCGTTGAATCCCGCCCGCCGTCCCCGTCTCCCGAGCGGAGCCTCCATGAAACACCTATGTCTCGCCCTGACGCTCGGCGCCTCCGCGTGCGGTCCGTCCGACGAACCCCCTCCCACCGGCGACGCCGCCGACGGGCGCGACGGGTCGGACGCCGCGAGCGACGCCGACACCGCCGACAGCGACGATCCCACCCTCGCGCCCATCGGCGACTTCGGCTGGGACGGCCTCGCCTGCCCCGACGGCACGGCACTCGCCCAAGGCCCCGAGGACCCGCGCGCGCGCTGGTGCGAGCGCCCGGGCGGCGTCCGACACGGCCCGTTCGGTCGCTGGCACCAGGCCGACGGCAGCAAGGCCGAGGGCGGCCAGTACGCCGAAGGCGTCCCGAGCGGCACCTGGCGGACCTGGTACCCGGGCGGCACGGTCAGCGCCGAGGGCCCCCGCGACGGCGACGGCCGCACCGGCAGCTGGACCTCGTGGCGCGCCGACCGGAGCCGCGAGAGCGTCGGCGACTACCGCTCCGACCTGCGCGACGGCGCCTGGACCTGGTACTGGCCGCACGGCGCGACTCAGGCCGAAGGCAGCTACGAGGCCGGCCTCGAGGTCGGCACGTGGCACACGTTCTACCCCGACGGCGGCGCCGACGAGACGCGGACCTACGCCGCCGGCGTGCTCGACGGCGCCTACGCCGAGCAGCACGAGAACGGCCAGCGCGCGGCCGAGGGCGCCTACGTCGACGGCCTGCGCAGCGGCCCGTGGACGACCTGGTACGACGACGGCACCAAGGCCTCGAGCGGCAGCTACAGCGAGGGCCTCGAGAGCGGCGTGTGGCAGCTCTGGGAGCGCGACGGGCTCCCGGCCGCGACCGGCCCATACTCGGCCGGCCTGCAAGACGGCACCTGGTCGCTCTGGCAGTGGCAGCAAGGTGAGCGCATCAAGTCGACCGGCGAGGTCATCCAAGGCCTGGCCGACGGCCACTGGGTCGCGACCCACGACCCGGGCGGCGAGCCCGCGGGCGAGCTCACCTACCACCTCGGCCGCCGCGAAGGCCCGGCCACGGCCATCTGGAAGAGCGGCCACACGCTGAGCGAGGGCAGCTACCTGGCCGACCTCCCCGACGGGCCGTGGAAGTTCTACACCTCGAGCGGCCAGCTCTTCATCGACTGCAGCTTCGTCCAGGGCGAGCTCGACGGCGCCTATCACGACTACTACGAAGACGGCTCGCCCAAGTCCGAGGGCACCTACGCCATCGGCTTGAAGCGCGGCCTCTGGACCTATTGGACCGCGGACGGCGACTCGCGCACCGTCGAGGAGTCACCATGAACCGCCCGGTCCCCGGCCTCGGCCTCGCGGCCGCTCGCCCCGCGTCCTTCGTGTCCCTCGCGCTCTTCGCGCTCTCGGCGCTCACCTCCGCGCGCGCCTCGGCGCAGGACCTCTTCGGCGTGCCGGGCAACCCGCGCCTCGTGGCGAGCGGCCTCTCCGTCCCCGACGGCGCGACGCTGCTCGGCGAGGACGCCGCCGGCTACGTCTACTACGCGCAGGGCGGGCTCGCCTGCCATCACCGCGACGACCCCGCGACCGCCTACTACCTGCCCGAGCAGTCCTTCTTCGACGCCAACGGCACGCGCACCAACGCCTACGTCGCCGGCCTCATCACGCCCGATGGCAGCGGCATCGAGGTCGCCTTCGTGCCCTTCGGCGGACAGACGCGCCCGCTCGAAGCGCTGCGGCTCTTCCGCGTGAGCTGCGCCGACCTGAAGCCCGGCGGCGCCGGCGCCACCGCGCTCGGCGGCACCATCCTGCGCAGCGACGACCCGCTCCTCGACAACCTGCGCGCCGCCGACTTCGTGCGCCTCGACTCGGGCGCGCTGTGCTTCGCCGCCAACCCGCCGTCGGGCGCGGCCTTCGCCAGCCACGCCCCGTCGCCCTACGGCATCGTCTGCATCGACCCCGCGACGAGCCCGCCGACCGTGACCCAGCTCGTCGACTCGGCCGACCTCGACGGCGCCCTCGACGTCGACCCCGGCCTCGCCGCCGGCCCGAGCTTCCTGCCGCTCGAGCGCCAGAGCTGGAGCCTGAGCGCGCTCGCCGCCGCGCGCGACGGCCGCATCTTCTTCATCGCCAGCCGCTCCTACCAGTGGGGCGAGGGCAGCGCGGTGAACGCCAGCCACGGCTACGTCGTCGAGCGCCGCGCCGACGGCACGCTCGCGCTGCACTTCGGGCCGGCGTCCCTGACCTCGTGGGGCCCGCTCTCGGGCGCGAGCCAGCTCGTCTACAGCGCCGACCTCGACGCCATGCTCACGCGCGTCGTCGACCAGGAGCACAACTGGGCGGCCTACGCCGACCTCGTCGACACCGGCTTCGCCGGCCCGACCTGGGGCTGGACCGGCGTCGGCCTGCGCGTGTTCCCGCTCGACGCGCCGGGCAGCGGCTACATCCCGCTCTCGCACGCCGTCGCGCAGCGCCACGGTTGCACCACGCTCATCCCCTACTGCGGCCAGCTGAGCCAGCTCCGGCTCCTGGCTCACGGCGACGAGACGCTGCTCACCGTCACGCGCCTCAGCGGGAACCCGAACCTGCCCAACTTCGAGATCGACGCGCTCGCGCTCGACGAGGCCGAGCTCGACCTCGACGACGACGGCCTCTCCGCCGCCCGGGAGGCCGCCGCCGGCACCTGGGACACGGTCGCCGACAGCGACCGCGGCGGCAGCCCCGACGGCCTCGAGGTCGACTTCGCCAAGAGCGATCCGCTCGACGCCGACGCCGAGCCGGCGCGCCTGGCCGGCGTCCGCGGCAGCCTGCGCTACGTGCCGAGCCCGCTCATCGCCAAGCACCTGGGCGGCGTCTCCGGCGACGACGTGCGCTCCGAGCGCCCGCGCACCGTCGGCGGCGACAACCCCTTGTGCGTCGGCGGGCGCTGCTTCGGCCCCGACGGCGCGCTCGTCGCGACCTACCCGGTCGACAAGAAGCTCGGCGGCACGAGCCCGGTCATCGCCGCCGACGGCTCGTTCATCATGCTGCACACCGCGGCCGGGCTCGAGCGCTACTACTTCGCCGACGCGCGCGAGGAGCTGGCCGTGAGCGCGGCCGACCTCGACGCCTACGTGCCGGTCTGGTCGCCCGACGCGCTCCACGTCCTCCCCCTCGACGCCACGCGCACGATCATCGCCTGCGACGGTGCGGTCGATCCCGAGCGCTTCCCGGCCATCGTCGCGCTCGCCGACGGCGCCGCCATCCGCGTGCTCTACGATCACGCGCAGGCGCAGCGCGACTCGGGCCTGACCGTGGCCACGCTCGACTCGTTCGAGCCCAACGACGCCGGGGTCATGGCGTCCATCTCCATCATCGGCTGGAACGCCGACACCCAGCGCCTGCACCTCGGCGTGCGCGGCAACTGGGACAGCTGGCTCATCGCGCTCGGCCTCGACGGCCAGGCCACGATCATCGGCCGCGGGCGCGCCCTCGAGGGCATGAACCAGCCCGGGCCGATCAGCTACACCATGAGCCTCGCGCCGCCGCCGCTGCCGGACTACCTCCTGCCGACCGGGCACGGCGACTACTTCGCCTCGGGCGGCGTGATGGAGCCCTTCGGCGGCTACCTGCCCGGGCACTCGACGACCATCTCGAACATGGACCTGCCGCCGCTCGCGATCTGGGGCGACGTGCTGCTCGACACCGTGTGCTGCGGCTTCGACCAGGACGGCTTCTACGAGCTCGTGCGCTACGACGAGCGCGTGTCGCCGGGCGACGTCCTCGTCGTGCGCCACCTCGACGGCACCTCGCCGGGCGTCATGCTGTTCAAGAGCGGCCCGCGCGGCGGCCTGGCCGAGCTCTGGCACGCGCCGCTCCGCGACGTCGGCGACGTCGGCGGCATCGACCTCGCGCCGGATGGCAGCCTGCGCCTGTGCATCGCCGATCGCAGCCACGACGTCGTGTGGGAGCTCGAGCCGGCCGGGCCCGGCGGCGTGCCCGAGATCATCCGCTACACGGCCGACGTGCCCGGCATCCGCGACTGCGCCTACGACGCCGACGGCAGCCTGCGCGTCCTGGCCATCGGGCCGGCGCGCGTCGAGGTGCGCGCGGGCGACTTCGGCGACCTCGCCGTGGCCGAGACGCTGCCCAGCGCGCCCGCGCCGATCGAGCTCGTCCGGAAGCCCGACGGCTCGAACGAGGTGCGCGTGAAGGACGGCCTCCGCGGCAAGGCCTACCTCCCCGACGGCCGCGTCGTCACCATGCGCGACGACGACATGGTGCTGCGCGTCGACGACGTGCCGCTCGCCGCCGGCGACTTCGGCGCGCGCCTCGTCTACCAGAGCGCGAACATCGACTACGGCCCGACCCACCCGGCGCGCGTCGCGCTCGCGCTGCGCCCCGACGGGCTCGTCGTGGTGGCGCCCTTCGACGGCGAGATGCGCCCGCCGTACGCGCTCATCGGTCGCGTCATGCTCGTCGGTCAGCGCGCCGACGACTACAGCGGACCGCTCGCGGTCGGCGACTACTTCGCGCACGAGGGCCTCGGCCTCACCGTCGTGCCCGGCGGCTCGAACGCCGACCCGTGGACCGGGCGCGCGCCTCCCGTCGTCGAGCCGCCCGGTGCGCCCAGCATCGCGGCCGCGCGCGACGCGGGCGACCCCGCCGCCTCTGCCGACGACCCCGCGGCGAGCGCCGATGCCGCGGCCGGCTGCGGCGCGGGCGCGACGCCCGACGTCCTGCTCGCCGGGCTCGGCGCGCTGGCCGCGCTCGCCCTCAGGCGTCGTCGACCGCCGGCCGCCGCGCCGCGGGCCGGGCGTGGCGCGGCGCGCTGCCGATGACGCGCTTGAAGGCGTTACTGAAGGCGCTCTCCGAGGCGTAGCCCAGCGACTCGGCCAGCTGGAAGACGGCGGTGTCCTCCTCGCGCAGCGCGCGCTGCGCCAGCCGCATGCGCCACTCGGTGAGGTAGCCGAGCGGCGCCACGCCGGCCACCGCCTTGAAGTGAGCGGCGAAGCTCGTGCGCGACATGCCCGCCGCCCGCGCCAGCTCGTCGAGGCGCCAGGCGCGGCTCGGCTCGCCGTGCATGAGCCGCAGCGCCGGCCCGAGGCGCTCGTCGCCGATGGCGCGGAGCCAGCCCACCGGCGGCGCGTCGGCGTCGGCCAGGTGCGCGCGCAGCACCTGGATGAACATCAGCTGGGCGAGCTGCGCCGCGGCGATGCTGGCGCCGGGCAGGCTCGAGCCGCGCTCGGCGAAGAGCTGCTCGACGATCCAGCGGAGCGGCGCGGCCTGCGGCGAGGTCGCGCGCACGTGGAGGATCGGCGGCAGCACATCCATGAGCAGCGCGCCGCTCGACGGGTGGAGCGACACCTGCCCGGCCAGCACCACGCACTCGGCCTCGCCGTCGTCGGCCGCACCGACCTCCGCGAACGGGCCGGTCCTGGCGCGCAGTACGCGATAGGCGTCCTCGGCCGGCAGCGCCGGATGGCTGCCGACGACGAAGCCGTGGCGCCCGGTGAGGAGGAACACGTCGCCCTGCTCGACCCGGCGCGGGCCCTCCTGATCGTCGACCTGGAGCCAGCACGCGCCCTTGGCCAGCGCCGAGAACTTGAGCTTGCCCGGCGGCGGGAAGCGCAGGGCCCAGGCGCCGCGCGCGACGAAGCCGCCCGACACGACCGAGGTCGGCTCGGTCAGCCGCAGCACATCCGAGAACGGGTCGTTCGACACGCCCCGACGATGGCGCACCTGCCCCGGCATAGCCAGCCCCGCGTTGAGCTTCGCTCGCGCGTGCCGATGCTCCCCCGATGAGCACGACGAGCACCGCCACCGCGACGACCACGACGACGACCACGACCGAGACCGCCACCGAGGCCCGCGCCGGCACGGTCATCGCCGGGCGCTACCAGCTCGAGAGCGTGCTCGGTCGCGGCGGCTTCGCCGTGACCTGGCGCGCCCTGGACCTCACGACGCGCGCGCCGGTGGCGGTGAAGATCCTGTCGCTGCGCACGGTGGATCACTGGAAGGCGGTCGAGCTCTTCGAGCGCGAGGCGCGCGTCCTGGAGCAGCTCGACCACCCGCAGATCCCCAAGTACCTGGGCTTCATCGCCCCGAGCGAGGGCTCCGATCGCTTCGTGCTGGTGCAGTCGCTGGCCGAGGGCCGCTCGCTGGCCGAGCTGGTGAAGACCGGCTGGCGCCCGACCGAGGCCGAGGCGCGCGACCTCGCCGACCAGGTCCTCGGCATCCTCGAGTACCTGCACGGCCGCTCGCCGCCGGTCGTGCACCGCGACATCAAGCCGGCCAACCTCGTCCGCCGCGCCGACGGGCGCATCGCGCTGGTCGACTTCGGCTCGGTGCGCGACCGCCTGGCCGGCGCCTCCGAGTTCGCCTCGACCGCCGGCACCTTCGGCTACATGGCGCCCGAGCAGCTCACCGGCCAGGCCCTGCCGGCCTCCGACCTCTACGGGCTCGGCGCGACGCTCGTCAATGTCCTTTCACATCACGCGCCGAGTGAGCTGCCGCAGCGCGAGCTGCGCATCGACTTCAAGGGCGTCGTCCACGTCTCGCCGGCCTTCGAGCGCTTCCTCGGGCGGCTCCTGGCGCCGGCGCCCGAGCGCCGCTTCGCCTCGGCGCGCGCGGCCAGGAAGGCGCTCGCCAGCGGCCTCGCCGGCTACGAGGCGCGCCGCCTCGGCAGCTTCGCGGCCGAGCGCGTGGTCGCCGTGGTCGAGCCCGAGGCGCTGGTCGTCGACCTCGGCGGCAAGTCGCGCCTGCCGAGCCTCTTCCTGGCGCTGGCCGCGCTGGCCGCCACCGTGGCGCTGCTGGTCGGCGGGCTCTCGGGCGGGGTCAGCTTCTTCCAGCTCTTCTGCGCCGCCATCATGGGCGTCATCACCTGGCGCGTGGGCCTGCGTGCCGGTCGCGGCCTGACCGACGTGCGCCTGCGCATGGACGCCGACGGCACCACCATCGAGCGCCGCGTCGGGTCGCTCAAGGTGCTGAAGCGCCACATCCCGCGCGGCCAGCCGACGAAGCTCCAGAGCAAGGGCTACTTCCGGCGCCGCGACCTCCTGCTCCACACGCGCGGCCGCACCGAGCGCCTCGGCATCGGCCTCGACCGCGACGCGGTCGCCGGCGTCGAGGCGCGCGTGCAGCAGCTCGACGCCGATCTCGCGGGCGGCTGACGCCCCCTTTCGGGCGCGGGCGGGGCAGAATGGGCCAGGGCAGGTCGTCCCGCTCGGCGCCGCGCCTCCACGCGACGGAGCCCGCGCCGACCCCGGACCGGGCCGACCGCGGTGGCACGGCCCTGGCATAGGTCCGCACGCCGACCCGGGCCTGGCCGATTGCCAGCGCCGCGCCCGGGTCGCATGGCGCCCCCCAAGGCGTCGCCCCCACGGACGTGCTCGCGACCGCTTCAACCCCCCGAAGCGAGCGCGGGGCGTCCGCCCCTTTCGCATGCCCCCATCAGGAGCCCCATGGACATCATCGACGTGCTGAAGGCCGACCACCGCAAGGCGGAGACCATGCTCGAGCAGCTCGAGAAGACCACCACGCGCGCGGGCAAGACGCGCACCGAGGTCCTGGCCAAGGTCGTCGCCGATCTGCGCGTGCACATGCGCTTCGAGGAGGAGGTCCTCTACCCGGCCGTGAAGGCGGGTGGCGACGGCGAGCGCCGCGAGCTCACCAACGAGGCCTACGCCGAGCACGAGTCGGCCAGGGGCGCCATCGCCAAGCTCGAGGCGCTGTCGACCGACGACGAGATGTGGAAGGCGTGGCTCTCCGTTCTGAAGGAGGGCATCACCCATCACATTGATGAGGAGGAGCAGGCCGACGGGCTCTTCCAGTTCGCCAAGCGCTCCATCCCCAGCGACGAGCGCAAGGCGATGGCCGCGCGCTACGCCGCCATGAAGGGCGACGGACACAAGCCGGAGACCTCCATGCGCGCGGGGTCGATGTGACGCGAGCCAGCAAGAAGGGCGGGGGCGGCGGCGCGGCGGCGGAGCCCGAGGTCGGCGTGGGAGGCGAGACGCACCAGCGCGCCCAGGGCGGCGACGACGTGCTGACGACCAACCAGGGGACGCCCGTCTCGGACAACCAGAACTCGCTGCGCGTCGGCGCGCGCGGGCCGACGTTGCTCGAGGACTTCGTCCTGCGCGAGAAGATCACCCACTTCGATCACGAGCGCATCCCCGAGCGCATCGTGCACGCGCGCGGCTCGGGCGCGCACGGCTACTTCGAGCCGTACGCCTCGGCGGCCGACCTCACCGCGGCCGCCTTCCTCCAGGACCCGGCGCGGCGGACGCCGGTCTTCGCGCGCTTCTCGACCGTCGCCGGCGGGGCGGGCTCGGTCGACACGCCGCGCGACGTCCGCGGCTTCGCGGTCAAGTTCTACACCGAGCAGGGGAACTTCGATCTCGTCGGCAACAACATCCCGGTGTTCTTCATCCAGGACGCCATGAAGTTCCCCGACCTCGTGCACGCCGTGAAGATGGAGCCCGACCGCGGCTTCCCGCAGGCGGCCTCGGCGCACGACACCTTCTGGGACTTCATCTCGCTCATGCCCGAGAGCATGCACATGATCATGTGGGCCATGTCGGACCGCGCCATCCCGCGCTCGCTCCGCATGATCGAGGGCTTCGGCATCCACACCTTCCGCTTCGTCGATGCCGCCGGTGGCTCGACCTTCGTGAAGTTCCACTGGCGCCCGCTGCTGGGCCTCGCGGCGCAGGTCTGGGACGAGGCGGTGAAGACCGCCGGCGCCGACCCCGACTTCACGCGCCGCGACCTGTGGGAGGCCATCGACCGCGGCGACTTCCCCGAGTGGGAGCTGTCGGTGCAGGCCTTCGACGAGGCCACCGCGGCGAGCCTGCCGTTCGACGTCCTCGACGCGACCAAGCTCATCCCCGAGGAGGTCATCCCGCTGCGCCCGCTCGGCCGCATGGTGCTCGACCGGAACCCCGACAACTTCTTCGCCGAGACCGAGCAGGTGGCCTTCCACCCCGGCCACGTCGTGCCCGGCATCGACTTCAGCGACGACCCGCTCTTGCAGGGCCGGCTCTTCTCGTACCTCGACACGCAGCTCTCGCGCCTCGGCAGCGCCAACTTCCACCAGATCCCGGTGAACCAGCCCAAGTGCCCGATGCGCAACTTCCAGCGCGACGGCCACATGCGCATGGGCAACCCGCCGGGCCGCGTGGCCTACGAGCCGAGCTCGCTCGGCCCCGCCTCCGACCTCACGCCGCGCGAGAGCGAGGCCGGCTTCCGCTCGGCCGGCCCGACCTCCGCCGCCGACGGCGAGGTCGCGCGCGTGCGCGTGCGCAGCGAGACCTTCGCCGATCATTATAGCCAGGCGCGCATGTTCTTCCGCTCGATGACCGAGCCCGAGCAGCGCCACATCATCGGCGCGCTGACCTTCGAGCTCGGCAAGGTCGAGACCGTCGCCATCCGCAAGCGCATGCTCGGCCACCTCCACCTCATCGACGAGGCGCTGGCCGCCGGCGTCGAGGCCGGCCTCGGCATGGAAGGCCAGGCCGACCGCCTCACGCCAGCGCGCGCGCCGATCGACCTGCCGCCGTCGCCGGCGCTCAGCATGATCGGCAAGACGGCGCCGACGCTCGTCGGCCGGAAGGTCGGCGTGCTCGTCACCGACGGCAGCGACCCGGCCTGGCTGGCCGCCGTGCGCGCCGCGGTCGAGGCCGAGGGCGCGCGCGTCGCGCTCCTCGCGCCGAAGATCGGCGGCGCGGTGCTGGCCGACGGCGCGCAGCAGGCGGTCGACATGGCGCTCGCGGCCGGGCCTTCGCTGTTCTTCGACGCGGTGGTGTGCCTCGCCTCGGAGGACGGCGCCAAGCTCCTCTCGAAGGAGGCGGCCGCCATCGACTGGCTGCGCGACG
Organism: Myxococcota bacterium; assembly: GCA_046351155.1. Taxonomy (GTDB): domain Bacteria; phylum Myxococcota_A; class UBA9042; order PHBI01; family PHBI01; genus JAXLYZ01. The sequence goes on along the minus strand of JAXLYZ010000007.1, from coordinate 207,614 downwards.
CGTTCGGCCACCTGAAGGTCATCGGCTTCTCGGCCGGCGCGGCGGCCCTCCTCAACAAGGCCGGCGTGAAGCACGACCGCGGCGTCGTCGCCATCGACGGCGCCGAGGACGGGCTCGCGAGCTTCGTCGCCGAGGCCAGGTCCGGGCGCGTCTGGGAGCGCGAGCCGAAGCTGCGCACGCCGTGACGGGCGCGCGCTGACCTCGGGTTTTCAAGGCGGCGTCGGGAGCTCGTCTCCCTGCCGCCCAACCCGAACCCAGGTGCTCCGATGCTGCTCCGCCGCCTCGCCTCGCTCGTCCTCGGCCTCGCCGTCTCGACCTCGCTCGCCACCGTCTCGACGACGGCCCTGGCCGAGCCGAGCCTGGCCGACCTCATGCGCCAGACCACGGCCTCGATCGACGCCATGAACCAGGCCTCGCTCGCGGTCATCGAGGCGCGTCAGGCCTACGATGCCCAGCTGGCCGCGGTCGCCGAGGCGGCGCGCGCCATCTTTGCCGCGCCCGCGCCGGCGAAGCCCGTCGTGTTCGCGCCGAAGCCCGGCTCGCGCATCGCGGAGCTGCTGGCGCGGCCGACGTCGCGCCTCGAGCAGCTGCGCCTGGTCGATCCCGACAGCACCTCGATCTACGACAGCCTGTCGTTCGAGCGCTGAAACCGCGCCCAGGTCACTCGATGGCGAACGCCACGACGGAGCTCCGGCCCGCGATGTAGAAGCGGCCCTTGGCCACGATGGCCGACTGGAAGCGGTTCACCGCGCCGAGCGCGCCGGCCGCGCCGCCGGCGAAGACGACCGCGCCGGTGTCGCCGTCGAAGCCGCGGAGCTGGTTCGAGTCCTCCGACCCGAGCGTCCATACGATCGACTGCGCCTGCCCGTCGGTGGTCGTCACGATGGGCGAGCTCGTGCCGTCCTGGCTCGCGCACCACGCGACCGACACGCTGGGCGGCGCGCCGGCCGTGATGGCCACCGCCACGAGGTCGCCCGACTGGCCGTCGGGGCAGCCGCGGCCGGAGGCGCGGAACACCACGTCGGCGCCGCCGGCGGTGGGGTAGGCGGCGGCCGAGGTGATGATGGGCCCGCTGGCCACGAGCTTGCTCGCGACCGCGTCGCCGACGCCGCCCATGTCGCCGCGGTCGACGAGGTAGACCTTGCCGTCCTTGCCGAGCGCCACCGCCAGCGCCGACGGCGTCGCGCCCGCCACCGTCACCAGCACCGGCCCCGAGCCGCCGAGGTCGACGTCGCCGTTGTCGAGCTGCTTCCAGTCCGACGGCGACCAGAAGTCGTGCTCGTCCTGGCTGAAGCTCGGGCCCGGCGCGAGCCGGATGATGGCCTCCTGGTCGCTCCAGCTGGAGCTGCCGAAGCCGTTGCCGGTGCTGACGAAGATCGACGCGCCGTCCGACGACACCCCGCCCGGCGCCCACGCGCCGGCGCCCGGCGCGCGCGTGGCCCAGGCCTGGGGATGGGCCGGGTCGGCGAGCGGCACGCCGATGACCCAGCCGTGATAGTCGCCGCAGTCGCCGTAGTGGCCGCCGTACGGCACGTAGAGCGAGCCGGCGAAGAGGGCCAGCGCGCCGCGCTGGTTCTGCACCGGCGCGTCGAAGTCGACGCCGCCCGAGCTGACGCTCGAGGCGTCGACCGGCCAGCCCGCGACCGTCGCGCCGTCGGCCAGCGACAGCGCGAAGATGCGGTGGTGGGCCGCGCCGTCGACCTTCAGCATGGCGTCGACGTAGAGCGTCCGCGTGGCCGGGTCGATGACCGGCGTGCCGGTGACGCCGAGCGGATCGATGTTGCCGCACGGCAGCTGCGCGAGCGGCATCGGCGTGCCCAGCGAGCGCTGCCAGACGACCGCGCCCGTGGACGCGTCGAGGGCATAGACGCTGGCCTGCTCGGTCGCCACGATGACCAGGTCCTGGCCGCCGGCGCCCGCGTCCCAGTACAGCGGATGGGCGTAGGTCGGGCCGTCGATGCTGGCGCTGAAGCCCTCGTCGCGATGCACGCCGGCGGCCGCCGCGCGGTCGAGGCCGGGCACCACGTAGAGCCCGTCGCGGGTCGCGCTGCGGTGGTGCTGGAGCACCGACTGGCCGGCGTCGGGCGCGCTGGTCGTGTCGCTCGCGGCCGTCGTCGCGTCGCCGCCGACGCTGTCTGGGACCGCGCTGTCGCTGGTCGCGAGCGCGTCGGCGTCGACGCCGGCGCGGTCGTCGCCGCAGGCGGCGAGCGGCGCGCCGAGGATGGAGATCAGGCTGAGGACGACGGAGTGGCGCTGGGTCATGCCGGCATGCTAGCGGAAAACCGTCGGGCAAACCGGCCGCGGCGATCGGCCAGCTCGCTCAGCATCAGGGCGCTGGCCGCGCGCCCAAATCGAGGTTAGCTTCCGCCCCGGTCATGTCAGCCGCAGCCACCGCCGATACCGCAGCGACGATCGCGACCGTCCTCGTGGTCGACGATCATCCGTCCAACCGTGCGCTGGTGAAGGAGACGCTCGAGGAGGCCGACTACCGCGTCGTGCTCGCCGCCGACGGCCTCGAGGCCCTCGAGGTGTTCACGCGCGAGCAGCCCGACGCCGTCATCCTCGACGTCCGCATGCCGCGCCTCGACGGCTTCGCGACCTGCGAGCGGCTGCGCCTCCTGCCCGGCGGCGCCGACGTGCCGGTCCTCTTCTTCACCGCGCTGCGCGACGTCGACACCTTCGACAACGCCATGCGCCACGGCGCCGTCGACTTCCTGACCAAGCCCGCCCTGCCGAGCGAGATCCTCGTGCGCGTCGGGGCCGCGCTGGCGCTGCGCCGCGCCCATGCCCAGCGCGACGACCTGTTCGAGGCCATGCGCCACCAGCGCGACGTCCTCATGCGCACGGTGCTGGTGAACGAGCGGCTGGCCGCCTTCCTGGTGCACGACCTCAAGAACCCGGTCACCGGCATGCAGCTCGCGGCCGAGCTCATCGCGCGCGATCCGGGCGTGCCCGAGCGCAGCCGCGACATCGCCCAGCGCATCCGCAACCAGGCGCAGGACCTGTCGCGCATGATCATGGGCCTCCTCGACATCAGCAAGAGCGACGAGGGTCGGCTGGTCATCGCGCGCGCCACCACCGAGGCCGCGGCGCTCGTGCGCGACGCGCTCGAGGCCCAGGCCATCCGCGCCGAGGCGGCCGGCGTCACGCTGCGCGCCGACGTCGACGCGCTGGTCCTGGCCGTCGACGTGAACCTCATCCGCCGCGTGCTGGAGAACCTGGTCGAGAACGCCATCCGGCACGCGCCCGAGGGCTCGGAGATCCGCGTCTCGGCGCGCCGCCAGGCCGACACGGTGGTCCTGGCGGTGGCCGACCGCGGCCGCGGCGTGCCCGAGCCGATGCGCGAGCGCATCTTCGATCGCTTCGTCCAGCTCGACGAGGAGGTCAACGCCTCGCGCGGCGGACGCGGCCTCGGCCTCGCCTTCTGCAAGCTCGTCGTCGAGGCGCACGGCGGCTCGATCAGCATCGAGGACGGCGCGCCCGGCGCGGTCTTCAGCGTGAGGTTGCCCGATGTTCTCTGACAAGTCCGCGCCGTCCTCCGACCTCTACCGCCAGCTGGTCGACGGCGTGCCCGACGCGGTGGTGGCGGTCGACAGCAAGGGCGTCATCGTGCTCGTCAATCGCCAGGTCGAGTCGACCTTCGGCTACCTCCGCGCCGAGCTCGTCGGCCAGCCCGTCGAGGTGCTCCTGCCCGAGCGCTTCCGCGAGCGCCACCACGGCCATCGCGCGTCGTTCGCGGCGGCGCCGACGGTGCGCTCGATGGGCAGCGGGCTCCTGCTCACGGCGCGGCGCAAGGACGGCAGCGAGGTGCCGGTCGAGATCAGCCTCGGCCCCATCGAGACGCCCGAGGGTCGCCTCACCGCCGCCACCATCCGCGACGTCACCGAGCGCCGGCGCATCGAGGAGGAGACGCGGCGCATCTCGTGGTACCTGCGCTGCGCCGTCGAGAGCATCGGCGACGCCTTCGCGCTGGTCGACGAGCACGATCGCCTGGTCATCGTGAACAGCGCCGCGCGCGGCCTCTTCGAGCGCCCGCTGTCGGGCGGCATCATGGGCCGCGCCTTCACCGAGGTCATCCACGCCAGCGTCCAGGCGGGCACCTTCGATCTGCGCGGCGAGCCGGCCGGCGTGCTCGAGGCGCGCTGGCTGGCCTATCACCGGAAGCCCGAGGGCTCGCTCGAGCTGCGCACCGCCAGCGGGCGCGTGCTGCGCCTGTCGGGTCGGCGCACGGCCGAGGGCGGCGCCGTCATGCTCATCGCCGACGTGAGCGACGACATGGCGCTGGCCGACGAGCTCCGCCGCGCGTGGTCGACGGCCGAGGCCGCCAACGCCGCCAAGAGCGAGTTCCTGGCGTCGATGAGCCACGAGCTCCGGACGCCGCTGAACGCCGTGCTCGGCTTCGCGCAGCTGCTCCAGCGCGACAAGAAGACGCCGCTCACCGACCGCCAGCAGGAGCGCATCGCCCACGTGCTGCGCGGCGGCGAGCACCTCTTGAAGCTCATCGACGAGGTGCTCGACCTGTCGCGCATCGAGGCCGGCCGCGTGACCATCTCGAAGGAGCCGGTGGCGCTGCCGCTGGTGCTCGAGGAGGTGCGCGCGTCGCTCGAGCCGATGGCCGCGCGGCAGGGCGTGACGCTCGGCACCGACGCGCTGCCGCCCGGGCTGCCGTCGGTGCTGGCCGATCGCACGCGCCTCTCGCAGGTGCTCATGAACTTCGGCTCGAACGCCATCAAGTACGGCAAGGACGGCGGCCACGCCGTCTTCCACGTCGAGCAGCGCGGCGCGCGGCTGCGCGTGTCGGTGCGCGACGACGGCATCGGCGTGCCGGCCAGCCATCGCGAGAAGCTCTTCGAGCCGTTCCAGCGCGCCGGCCAGGAGACGGGGCCCATCGAGGGCACCGGCATCGGCCTCGCCATCTCGAAGCGCCTGGCCGAGCTCATGGGCGGCGCCGTCGGCTTCGAGAGCCAGCCCGGCTCGGGCTCGGAGTTCTGGGTCGAGGTGCCGGTGCACGACACGCCGACCATGAGCGCGGTCGTGCCGAGCACCAGCGCCAGCACGAGCCCGCTCGGCAGCGAGGACGACGGGCCGCGCCACCTGGTGGTCTACGTCGAGGACAACCCCTCGAACATCGCCTTCATGCGCGCGCTGCTCGAGGAGCTGCCGCGCCTCGAGCTGATCACGGCGCCGAGCGCCGAGATCGGCATCGAGCTCGTGCGCGCGCGCCAGCCGGCCGTCGTCATCATGGACCTGAACCTGCCGGGCATGAGCGGCATCGAGGCCACGCGCCGCCTGGCGGCCTGGCCCGAGACGCGCGCCATCCCGGTCATCGCGCTGACGGCCGCGGCCATGACGCGCGACACCGAGCGCGCCGTCGGCGCCGGCTTCTATCGCTACCTGACCAAGCCGGTGAAGCTCGACGAGCTGACCAGCGTGCTCGAGGCCATCGTCGCGCCCGCGACCGAAGCCGGCCAGGCCGCCTCCGCCTCCTGACCCCGCGCGCGCACTGACCGCGCCGGCATCGTCCGCGCATTTGTCATATTCGCGCGCGCGCCGTGCGACTCTCGCCGGGCGTGCCGCGGGCCGGGTGTCAGGCGCGCCGAGACCGGGTATGATGGGCCAGCCGGGCTCTCCTCCGGCGCGGAGCCTCCATGGACGTCGTCTTCCTCTCGCCCCATTACCCGCCCGAGATGCCGCAGTTCCTGCGCGGCCTGGCCGAGGTCGGCGCGCGCGTCTACGGCATCGCCGACGCGCCCGTCGCGAGCCTCGCGCCCGAGGTGAAGCGCTACCTCACCGACTACCTGCAGGTGCCGGGCATCATGGACGAGGACGACGTCATCGCGCGCGCCAGCGCGTGGCTGCGCGGCCGTCCGCTCGGCCGCGTGCTGGCCAACTGGGAGCCGGTCATGACGCTGGCCGCGCGCATGCGCGAGCGCTGGGGCGTGCCGGGCATGAGCGCCGACCAGGTGCTCGGCTTCCGCGACAAGCGCGTCATGAAGGAGCGCGTCGAGGCCGCCGGCCTGCGCACCCCTCGATCCATGCGCGTGAAGAGCGCGGCCGATGCGCGCGCCGCCGCCGCGCACGTGGGCTACCCGCTCGTCATCAAGCCCATCGCCGGCGCCGGCAGCGCCGACACCTACAAGGTCGACGACGCGGCCGGGCTCGAGCAGACGCTGCCGAAGCTCGTCAACATCCCCGAGGCCATCGTCGAGGAGTACATCGAGGGCGAGGAGTTCACCTACGACACCCTCTGCATCGGCGGCGTGCCGGTCTACGAGAACGTCATCCAATATCTGCCGAAGCCCATCGAGGCGAGGAGCCTCGAGTGGGTCAGCCCGGCCCAGATCACCGTGCGCGACATGACCCAGCCGCGGCTCCAGCCCGGCCTCGAGCTCGGCCGGAACGTGCTGAAGGCGCTCGGCATGGGCGACGGCTACACCCACATGGAGTGGTTCCTCACGCCCAAGGGCGAGGCCGTCTTCGGCGAGATCGCCTGCCGCGCCGGCGGCGCGCGCCTGGTCGACATGATGAACTGGACGAGCGACATCGACCTCTTCCGCGAGTGGGCGCGGGTCGTCTGCCACGGTCGCTTCGAGGCGGTGGCGCCGCGGAAGTACAACGTCGGCATCGTCTTCAAGCGCGCGCGCGGGCAGGGCCGCATCACCGGCATCACCGGCTTCGAGGCGTTCATGCGCGACCACGGGCCGAACATCGTCGAGGAGCGCCTGTCGCGGCCGGGCACGCCGCGCCGCGACTGGAAGGCGACCTTGCTCTCGGACGGCCACATCGTGTTCCGCCACCCCGACTGGGACGAGGCGCGCCGCATCGCCTGGGACGCCGCCACGCGCATCACCATGTACGCCGAGTGAGGCGGAGGCCGCCATGCGAGCCCTGATGCCCTTGGCCTTGGGTCTCCTGGCCGTCTCCGGCGCGGCCGGCGCCATCCGCGCCGAGCCCCTCGGCGGGCCCGGCGACGTCGCAGCGGACGCGCCGACGCCGGGCTCGCCCGCGCCCTGGAACGCGAGCGTGTCCGACGCTGACCGCGCGGCCGCGGAGGCCGTCTACGACCGCGCCACGCGCCATCAGGCCGAGAAGGAGTACGCGCTCGCCGTCGTCGACTATCGCAAGGCGCTCGCGCTGTGGGACCACCCGGCCATCGGCTACACCTTCGCCAACTGCCTGGTCGAGATGGGGGACAACGTGGCGGCCGCGGAGGCGCTGCGCCACGCGCTGCGCTTCGGCCAGGGGCCGCTCGACGACGAGACCTACGCCAACGCGCTGCGCACCCAGAAGCTCCTCGACGCGAGCGTCGCCGTGGTGGTCGTCGCGTGCGACCTGGAGGGCGCCGCCGTGTCGCTCGACGGAGCGCCGCTCTTCGTCGCCCCCGGCGAGGCCACGCGCCGCGCGGCGCCCGGGCCGCACCTCGCGGTGGCGCAGCGCCCGGGCTACGTGACGCGGACGACCCCCTTCGACGCGCCGGCCGGGCGCGAGACGCGGCTCGACCTGAGCCTCGATCGCGCGATGCGCGTCGAGACGCGGCGCCCCATGGCGGCGTCGCTGCCGTGGCTCGTGCTCGGCGCCGGGACGGCCGTGGCGGCCGTCGGCGTGCCGCTGTGGCTGAGCGCGGACGCGAGCTTCGGCGAGTACGACCGAGGCATCTCCAGCGCCTGCCCGACCGGCTGCCCGAGCGCCGAGATCCCCGCCGGCTTGAAGCACACGCTCGACCGCGCCGAGGCGCAGCACGCGGGCGCCGTGTCGCTCTTCGTCGTGGGCGGGCTCGCGCTCGCGACCGGCGTGGCGCTGCTGGTGCTCAACAGCCCCGAGTCGGTCGAGGTGCCGGTCGACCTGCCGCCGGGCGACGCTCCGAAGGCGCCGAGCGTCGAGGTCATGCCGGGCCTCGGCGGCGGCTCGGTGACGCTGCGCTTCTGACCCGGCGCGAGCGACGCGTCAGCGCGCGTCGTCCTGGCACGCGGCGGCCTCGTCGCCGCAGGCCGCGAAGATGCAGGGCTGATCGATGGGGGCGAAGCAGCCAGCGGCCTGGGCGCAGGTCTGGATGTCGGCGACGAGCGCCTGGGCCTGGGCGTCCCCGGCGGCAGCGCAGGCGTCGTAGCAGGAGGCCGGCCCGCACGCGAGCGCGCAGGCGAGCACCGCCGCGCAGCCGCAGCCGACGCAGTCGGGGGCCGTGGGCGTCTGGCAGCAGGCGTCGCCGATGGTCTCGCAGTCCGGGTCGGCGTCGTTGCAGTCGAAGCGCGCGCAGCCGATGTAGCCGGCGCCGTCTCCGTCGCTGTCGAAGCACTCGCCTGCCACCTCGCAGCAGGCGTCGCCGGCAGCGCTACAGTTGGGATCCCAATCATCGCAGTCGGGCCCGGCGCAGCTCGCGCCGACCCCGTGCCCGTCGCCGTCATGGTCCTCGCAGACGGGGCAGCAGGCGCCGCTGACGCAGGTCGCGTCGCCGTCGTCGCAGTCTCCGGTCGCCTCGACGAAGCCCGCCGGGGCCTCCGCGCCGACGCAGCTGCGCGTGTCCTTCGGGGTGCCGACGCCGTCGCCGTCGATGTCGCGGAAGTACAGCGCCGGTCGGAAGACGGCGGCGTCGGCGTCGTTGCAGTCGGTGCCGAGGCAGTCCCGTCCGGCACCATGGCCGTCGCCGTCTTCATCGGTGCAGCCGGCGGCGCACGCGGCGCTGTTCCGGCAGTCCGGGTCGGCGCAGTCGACGAGCTCGTCGCAGTCCTGGTCCTGGCCGTCGTCGCACACGTCCTCGAACTGCGCCGCGTCGCAGCCGCAGACGCCCGCGATGCAGCGCCGCTCCAGGCCGCAGACGGCGCCGCCGCAGCCGGGGTCGGCGCAGCCCGCGAGGCCATCGCCGTCGAGGTCGGCGTGGGGGTCGTCGCAGGCCTCGGGCGTGCACGGCGGGAAGCCGGCGCAGTCGGGCGACGCGCACATCTCGAGCGGGTCGCCGCCGACCACCCCGGAGCTCACGTCGCACGCGGCGCGCGGCCCCTCGCCGCGCTAGGCCAGGACCCAGCCCGCGCGCGCGGCCAGCATGATGCGCGCGCGCACCGCATCGTAGACGACGTGGCTCAGGTCCCGCACCGCCGAGCGCGGAGCCTGCCCGAGCGGGCTCCGGGCCATCCAGCCGAACGGCCCCGGCTCCCGCACCGCGAGCGTGAAGCAGTCGAGGATGTCGCAGAAGCTGTCCGGCAGCGAGCCCAAGACGTCGTCGCCGGTCTGCACCATCACGAGCCGGGCGCGCGCCTCGTCGAACACCATCTGGTGGCGGCTCTTGGTGGAGTCGAAGACGAAGGGCCGCTTGCTCCAGGTGTCGCCGAGCTCCCAGGTCGCGCGGTCGGCGGGCACGAGCGCGTTCACGGTGGTCCGCCCCCCATAGATGACGAGCACGCGGCGCGCGGCGTCATAGGCCATCGCGGCGTCGAAGCGCGGCCCGGGAGGGGCCGCCGACTCGACCTCGGTCCAGGCGCGGCCGTCGTACTCCCAGCGGTCGCCGAGCACGCGGCTCGCGTCGCGCCCGCCGTAGAGCACGACGACCCCGCGCTGCCGGTCGAAGGCCATGGCGTGCCCGTAGCGCGGGCTCGGGCCGCCGCCGTCCGGGCCGCGGACCCACCCGTCCGGCCCGAGCTCCCAGGTGTCAGCCAGCGGCGCGTCGCCAGCACCCGCGCCACCGAACAGGACGAGCCGCGCGCGACGCGAGTCGAACGCGAGCTGCGCGTCGCGTCGCGGAGGCGGGTCGTCGAGCCTCCTCCAGAGCTGCCAGGTGCTGCCTCCGCCGACCCAGGTGTCGCCGAGCAGGCCGTCGTCGCCGCCGCCGTCGTCGAGGGCGACACCCCCGAAGACCACCGTCGCGCCCAGGCTCGTCGCAAAGGTGGCGGCGGAGGCGCGGCGCGGCCGCGGGCCCATGACGTCCAGCGCCGGCGTCCAGCGCTCGCCGAGCTCGAAGGGGCGGGACTCGCAGTCTCCGGGGCCGGCCGAGCCCGGCTCGCCCACCGTCGAGCACACGCCGCCGACCACCAGCGTCGTGCCGCGCGCCGCGTCATAGGCCATGCCGAAGTCGTGGCGTCGGCCGACGCTCGGCCCGACGTCGAGCTGGGACCAGTCGCCCGCGGCGAAGACCCAGGTCTCGGCCACCGAGTCTTGCGACGCGACCTGGCCGCCGAACATGACCAGGCGCTGGCGCGCGGCGTCCCAGACCATCGCGGCGCCGCGACGTGGCGCCGGGCGCGTCGCGGGCTCGGCGCGCGTCCAGTCGCCGCCGTCGAAGAGCCACGTCGCGTCATCGGCGTCGACACCGCCGAAGAGGACGGTGCGCAGGATCGACGGGTCGAAGACGAGCGCCGCGTCGCGGCGATCTCCGAAGGGCAGGTTGGCGCCGATGGGATGCCAGCCGTCCTCGTCCAGGCGCCAGGCGCCGGAGCCCGCGACGAGCAGCAGCGCGCCGAGGTTGCCGTCGAAGGTGAGCGCGGCCCCGGCGCACACCGAGGGTGCGAGGCTCGCCACCGGGCTCCACCGGAGGCCGTCGTACGTCCAGGTCTCGCAGCCCGTGTCGCTCGACCCGACGACGACCACCGCCTCGCGCCCGGGGTCGTAGGCCACCGCGACGTCGGCGAGGTTCGGGTTGGCGTTGGCCGCGACGACCGCTCCCCACTGGACACCGTCGAGCTCGAAGACGCGCGAGTCCACGGCGCCGCCGAACTCCAGTGACGGGCCGACGTAGTCCGAGAAGGACACCATGACGCCGCGACGCGCATCGTAGGCCATCGCGCCCTTGCTGGCGGGAGCCGGGACCACGGCGGGCTCCCACCACCCGAGCAGCTCCGGCTGGCAGTACGCGTCGCAGCCGTCGCCGTCGCGGAGGTTGCCGTCGTCGCAGCGCTCGCCGCGCCCCTGGTCGACGTAGGCGTTGCCGCACACCTCGGTCGAGCGGCAGTCCGGCGAGCAGCCGGCGGCGCTCAGGTCCGCGCCGACGTCGCACACCTCGCCCGAGTCGATGACGCGGTCGCCGCAGTGCGCCAGCGTGCAGTCCCGGCGGCAGGCGTCGCGGACCTCGTCGCTGTTGTCGGGCCCGTCATCGCATTGCTCGGCGCCCTCGCGCTGGCCGTTGCCGCAGACCGCCTCGCCGGGGCGGACGCAGGTCTTGCCGATGGGCTCGCAGCGGAGCCCCTTCGGACAGATCACGCCGAAGTCGCACGAGATGGTCTCGCTCTCGAGGCACGACGCCAGGGCCAAGGCGTGCGCCACGGCGAGCGCGACGGCGAGCGCCATGCGGGTCATGCGCGGTCGCCTCGCTGCGCTCATTTCAGCTCCAGCTTGAGCTGCTGGGCGCGGGCTTCGAGGGCCTTGCTGCGCGCCTGCTCCGCGGCGAGGGCGGCCTTCAGCTGCTCCTTCAGCGCCCGCTCCTGGGCGGCGCTCGCCTCGGCCAGCCGCTGGGCCGAGCGGGCCTGCGCCTCGGCGTCCTCCGCGCGCGTCTTGTCGGCCGTCGCCTGGGCGAGCGCCTTCTCGAGCTCGGCGTTCGTGCGCGCCAGGTCACCCTCGGCGCTGGCGAGCTTGGCGCCCCGGTCCCTGGCGGCGGCGTCGGCCTCGGCGGCGGCCTGCCTCGCGGCCTGACGCTCGCGCTCCTTCTGGGTCACGATCTCCACCTGGCGCGTGAGCTCCGCGTTCGCCTGGCTGAGCCGCTCGGCCGCGGCGCCGGCCTTGTCCGCCTGCTGCACCGCCTCCGCCTCCGCGGCGCTGATGCGCACGAGGGCCACGGCCCCGCCGGCCACCAGTGCGGCCAGGACCGCGATCACCGCCACCACGGTCCAGCGCCGCGCCAGGCGCGCGCGGCGCTTCAGCCGCAGCACCGCGTCGAGAAAGGCCGCCTCGCGCGGTGGCAGCCGCGGCGTGTAGTGGCGCGCGAAGTGCTGCGCGTCGGCCGCCGCCTCGCCGCGCCAGAGGAGCCCGGCGGCGCGCCCCTTCAGGTCCCACTGGCGCGCGGCGCCGGCCAGCTGGTCGAGGAAGCCCGCGTGCTCGCGCCCTCGTCGAGCCAGCGCGCGAGCGTCGGCCAGCACTCGAGGAGGGCCTCGTGGGCCAGCTCGTAAGTGGCGCTGCCGTCGGCGTCGCGGGCCTGAACGACGAGGATGCGCGCGTCGACGAGGCGGTCGAGCAAGGCCCGCACCTTGGCCGCGTCGCCGTCGAGGGCGAGCAGATCCTCGCGGTCCACCACCGCGCGCGTGCGCTCGGGGGTGACGAGCCGCAGGAAGCAGGTGCGCGCGAGCGTCCGCGCCTCGGGGCCGAGCGCCGTCAGGACGCCGTCGGCGTGGGCGGCGAGGAGCCCGGTGATGCCGCCCATGGCGTCGTAGGCCGCGCGTGTGAGGCGCTTGGCGCTGCGGTCGCGGGCCTCCCAGAGCTGGCCCGCGGCGAACTGCAGGAGCGGCAGCGCCGCCGCCGTCCCGTCGAGGGCGTCGAGCATGGCGTCGACCGTGCCGGCGTCCTCGAAGTGGTAGCCGGCGAGCTCGGCCGGGCCGACCAGCGCGTCTTCGAGCTGGCGCCGGTCGGGCGCGCGCAAGAGCATGAGCCCGCGCGTGACGGCGTCGGCGAAGGCCGGCGAGCTGCCGACGCGATCGAGGAAGTCCGAGCGCAAGGACAGCACCACGCGGACCGGCGACGAGGTGTCGTCGGCGGCGCCGAGGAGGCAGTCGAAGAAGGCCGCGCTCTCGGCCGGGTCGGCGCTGACGGTGTAGCTCTCCTCGAGCTGGTCGACGAAGAGGACGACCCGACCGCGACGCTCAGCCGAGCGGCGGCGCAGCTCGGCGCCGAGGTAGCCCGGCTCGCGGCGGAGGCGCGCGGCGACGCTCGCGACGTCGGGGCGCCGCCCGGGGTCGCCATCGCCTTGCGTCGTGCTCTCGACGAGGAAGCTCGCCAGGGCGTCGAGCGGCTGGCGCCCGGGGCGGATGGTGAAGCTCTCCCAGGGCCCGAGCGCGCGCAGCGCGGGGATGACGCCGGCGCGAACCAGCGACGACTTGCCGACTCCCGAGGGCCCGACGATGGCCAGGAGCGCGTGATGGTCGAGCAGCGCCACCGCGCGCGCGACGTCGTGGGAGCGGCCGAAGAAGCGCGCCGCGTCGCGCTCGCGGAAGGCGCCGAGGCCGGGATAGGGGCTCTCGCCGTGCTCGAGCGGCGCCATGAAGCGGGTGGGCGAGGCGGCGACGAGCGCCTCGACCAGGGCATCGGTCGTCGGGAAGCGGTCGGCCGCGGCGGGGGCGAGGCAGCGGCGCACGAGCAGATCGAGGTCGCGCGGGACGCCGGCGGCCGCCTCGCTGAGCGGCGGGATGGCCACCTCGCGCGGCGATGCGAGCGGCAGCCCGGAGAGCGGGTGGCGACCGGCGACCATCTCCCAGAGCATGAGCCCGAGGGCGTACTGGTCGGCGCGGGCGTCGACGCCGGCTGCGTCCCATTGCTCGGGCGCCATGTAGAGCAGCGTGCCGAGGACGGCGCCGTCGCGGGTCATCGCGGCCATGGTCGGCAGCGTGCGGCGCCGCGCGCTGCGCTGCGCGGCCTCGATGTCGGGCAGGCCGACGAGCTTGGCGATGCCGAAGTCGAGGACCTTGATGACGCCGGCGTCGGTCAGGAACACGTTCTCGGGCTTGAGATCGCGGTGGACGATGCCGTGGGCGTGGGCGTGGGCGAGCGCGCGGGCGATGGGCAGGGCGAGCTCCAGCGCGCGCCGCGCCGGGAGCGGCTGGCCGAGGAGGGCGCGGAGCGGCTGGCCTTCGAGGTACTCGAGGACCATGTAGGGGGCGCCGCGGTGCTCGCCGACCTCGTGGATGACGACGATGTGCTCGTGCTGGAGGCGGGCCGTCGCGCGCGCCTCGAGGAAGAAGCGCTCGCTGCGACCGACGCCGGGGAGCAGCAGCTTGAGCGCGACGCGGCGGCCGAGGCGCGTGTCCCGGGCGAGGTGCACGGTGCCCATGCCGCCGCGGCCGACCTCGCGGATGCGCTCGTAGTGCCCGATGACGTCGGGGACGGCCTCGCCCTCCGAGGTCTCGTCGGCCGCGGCCGGGTCCTCGGCGGTCGTCCGCGGGCCGGCGGCCACCGCCCGGTCGAGCTCGGCGCCGGCCCGCGTGGCCATGTCGAGGAGCGCGACCTCGCCGATCTCAGATGTGGCCGGGTCGCCGTTGGGGGGCATCGCGGCAGCATCTCCCAACTACCGAGGGGCAGTCCAGCGGCGATGCCGGCGCCGTTTGCGCTGCGCGCCGCCGCCGCCGATGATGGGCGCGCGGAGGTGTCCATGCGGGCCGAGGTGTGGTGCGCGGGCTTCGTGCTCGCGGCGTGCGGTGGTGACGACGATGTCGACTCGAAGGACTTCGGCGGCGGCCCGGTCGACGCGGTCGACGCGGTCGACGCGGTGGCCGACGCGACGGACGCGGTCGGCTCGAGCGACGGGTCCGACGCGGCCGACGCGCCCGACGTGGTGATCCCGGCGCTCACGGTGGTGAAGCCCATCGGGCCGGCGCCGGCCGACCCGCTGGCCGGCTCGGGCCTCGAGAGCTGCGGCGTCTACCAGGCCGAGGCCTGCGACGCCGGCCAGCTCCGGCGCTGCGACCTCTACGACACGGCGGCCCACGCCTTCGTCGCCGAGCCCGACGCGCTCATCCGGCGCGCCTACCTCTACGACCGCTGGTACGACCTCTACCACCGGCCCGACGGCGTCACCGCCGAGCGCGTCTTCAGCGGCCCGACGCCGGCCGGCACGCCCGAGTCCGAGTGGGGCGCGCCCGCGCGCTTCGACAGCTGGGCCGGCGTCGGCGACGGCGCCATCTGGACCGGCGCGGCGCTGAACGCGGCCGCCTTCCGCTACGCCGCCACCGGCACCGAGGCCGACTACGCGCGCATGGTCGCGCGCACGAAGGACCTGCTGCGCCTCTTCGACGTGACCGGCATCCCCGGCTACCTGGCGCGGCATCCCTTCATCCACATGGAGCAGGGCGGCCCCACCTCGGAGACGAGCATCGTGCAGTTCGGCGCGCCCGGGCCGACCGATCACACCTTCGATCCGACCACCGTCCCCGACATGCCCGCGGCCTACCTCGACGGCATCCCCGACGCCGACGGCAAGCTCTGGAAGGGCACCGCCATGTGGCAGGGCAACCCTTCGATCGACCAGTACACCGGGCCGATGGTGGCCTTCCCCATCGCCTGGTCACTCCTGCGCGACGACGCCGTCGGCCAGGATCTCAAGGCGCGCATGACGCGCCACCTCACCTGCTACCTGAAGCGGCTCCGGAGGATCGAGGTCATCCACCTCCAGTCGAACCCCGACGCGCTCGCGGCGGTGCAGCAGTTCCTGGCCGGCGGCGCGCTCGTGCTCGACCCGGGCGACCCCGACCTCACCGCGCTCGACACCGTCGTGGCCTACGCCCTCGAGCAGCCCAACGCCGCCAACGCCGACACCTTCGACGCCAGCTGCCCCGAGCACCCGGCCACCGCGCCGACGCGCGTCCTCGACGCGCAGAGCGACGACTTCTTCCTCACGCTGCTCGACCTCGTCGGCGACATGAGCGAGCACGACACCCCGCGCGCGACGGCCATCGACCACGTCTACGCCGTCAACGTGCGCGGCGGCGACGCGAGCCACATCATGCACCTGGCAGCGCTGTCGTGGCTCATGACCGGCGACGATCAGTACCGCGCCTTCCTCGAGGACGAGCTCATCGGCAAGCTCCACGTCGACCAGGTCACGCACACGCTCGGCGCCTTCGCGACGCCGCGCTGGTGCCGCTCGTACTACGGCGACCACATCACCTTCGGGCCGCACTGGGCGCTGGTCACGACGCTCGGGCCCGGCCCGCTCCACGACGACATGCTGGCCCAGATGGACGTCGAGCTGCGCCAGAAGCTCATGGCGGGGCTGGCCAACGCCAAGTTCGACCTCATGTACGCCTCGGTCGCGCCCTCCGGCCCGGGCGACGGCGCCTGGCAGCAGGCGGCCATGCGCGACGAGGGGCTGGCCAGCCTCGACGCCTTCGGTGGCAGCGGCGGCGTGCTCGACGACCCGCGCCGGGCCTATACGCTGGATCGCGCCGCGGTCATCGCTGCGCTGCCGGACGGCGTGAGCGCGGTGTGCCCGACCGAGGCCGAGCGCACGCGCTGCGAGGCCGGCCTCACGGTCCTCGGCGTGACCGTCCCCGGCGACATCATCACCCACGCGTGCTCGGGCGCCCCGGCCGAGTGCGTCATGGCCGACGGCCAGTGCGCCGACCCGCTGGCCTCGTCGGGCCTGCCGCCGACGCTCCGCCGCTACGCCGACTTCATGTGGCAGAGGAGCCCCTTCACGCTGGGCGAGCACTACGACGAGGAGGGCCGCGAGCAGTCGCCCGGCCTCGACCTCGTCGAGGAGCTGTGGCTCGCGCGCGCCTACGGCCTGACCGCGCGCGGCGCCGGCCAGGTGCTCGCCTGGAAGGACGCCGGCAGCTGCCGGTGAGCGGCCGCGGGCGACTCGAGCGAGTGCCCGCCCGCGACGAAACGTGGTAGCTCCCGCGCCGGAGGGTGCGATGGCAGATGCCGAGGTGGATGCGCGGCTCCTGGGCCGATGGCTGGTGTCGGACCTGGCCGAGGGCGCCTGGGCGCTGGTGACGGTCGAGGCCGATCGCGCCGCGGTGCGCGAGCTCGGGCGCGGCGTCGGGCAGACGTTCGAGCTCGAGGCGTGCGCGCACGACGGCGCGGCCCTGGTCGTGCGGGTGCGCGGCGAGCGCGGCGCGGGCGAGTTGCTGGTCGCGCTCGACGGCGACGCTCGGGCCTATGGCTGGGAGCCGGGCGGCCGCGCGATGACGGCGCGCCGCATCGTCGAGGTGCCCGCGGAGCTGCAGGGCGCATTCGTGCTCGGCGCGGCCACGCGCGGGCGCGCGCCGCTCGAGGTCGAGATCGGGGCCGACCAGATCACCTTCACCAAGCGCGGCCACGCCGAGTCCTTCGAGCTCTTCGCGCTGGCCGCCCCGCACGCTCCGGACCTCGCGCTCCGGCGTGCCTCGGGCGAGTGCCGCGTCGTCCTGCTGCGACCGCTCGGGGCGGGGCGCTGGCTCTTCCACGACGGCGACGAGCTCTACGTCCTGGCCCGACCGGGGCAGGCACCGTCCTGGCTCGCGACCGCGCCCGTCACTGCGCCGGCCGCCAGCGAGCCGGGCTGAGCGCGCTTAGTTGCGCGTGCGCCTACAACGGACACGCGAATCGGGTTATCGTCCCGGCCGAAACGAGCCGGGTCGGTTCGGAGCCAGCGCTCCAATGAGGTACTATGTCCTCTCAGCGTGAAGTCGATTCCGCCCCGCAAACCTCCTCTTCCTCCGATGCGTCGTCGTCCGGCGCAGCCGGCTCGTCGTCGTCGTCGTCGGGGGGCGGAGCTCACGTCGGCCTGACGCGGACGCTGCGCACGCTCTCCTATAAAGAGGCCGAAGCCAAGCTCGCGCCGTCGTCGCCCGAGGCGCAGCAGGTGGCGCAGCGCGGGCTCGCCGGGCGCTCGGCGACCTCGGACCCGGGCATCGCGGCGCAGGTGCAGCAGTCGACCGGGGTCGACGTGTCGCACGCGCGGCACCACAGCGGGCCCGAGGCGCAGGACGCCTGCGCCCAGCTCGGCGCCGAGGCCTACACCGTCGGCTCCGACGTCGCCTTCGCCGGGGGCAGCCCCAAGGCCGAGACCGTCGCCCACGAGTACGCGCACGTGGCGCAGCAGACCGGCGTCGACGCGCCGGCCGCCATGGGAGAGGACGCGCCGATGATCGCGCCGAGCGGCGACGCCGAGGCCGAGGCCGATGCGGTGGCGTCGTCCGCGCTCTCGGGCAAGAGCTCGAAAGTGTCGGTCGGGCGAGCGCCATCGGTGCAGAAGAAGGAGAGCAACGACGAGCCGCCGCCCAAGACCGACGTCGCCCCCAAGGAAGGCGAGTCGGCGCCGCAGGTCGAGAAGAAGGTCGACCCGCCGCCCTGGGTCAACAACGACATCGTGTCGGCCAAGCTCGTGCACATGCCCGAGCTGCGGTCGATCATCCGCTACCTCAAGGGCAAGACCTACGACTCGGACGTGACGGCGGTCATGCAGACGCTGTCGCACTGGGACCTCAACACCATCCAGGGCGCCTGGTACGCCATCAACCAGATCGATCCCGGCGGAGAGTGGCTGGGGGATATCCTCGACAATATCGGCATCCAGCACATTCGCAGCTTCCCGCGCGAGACGCTGGGCACGCTGCGCGCGGCCAACCCCGAGTGGAAGTACGACAAGCTCTGCAGCCTGACCAAGTCGGGCGTCTTCTCCGATCCCGGCGCCGAGGATTGCGCCTTCGGCGCGGCCATCCTGAAGGAGCTGCCCGCCAACTTCGTCCAGCGCTACACCCACGAGCACGCCGACCGCGCCAAGAACCTCTACAAGGGTTGCCCGAGCGATGTGCGCAAGAACATCGACGCGGCAATCTCGCCCGAAAAAGAAAAGGCGCTGCGCGCCACCGAGATGAAGGAGCGCACCAAGGTCGCCGAGGAGCAGAGCTACCTCGGCAAGGGCGGCGAGAAGGTCAAGTACGACGTCTCGACCAACATCGGCTGGCTCAAGGACAAGCTCTCCGGCAACTGGATCGGCCACCTCAGCGAGAGCTCGGCGCTGTCCATCTTCAGCGTCTTCCAGCGCTCCATCGGCACCGACCCGAGCGGTGTCGAGCTGCGCATCCTGTGCCGCGCGGTCGAAGAGACCAAGTACATGGATCGCTGGCTCGAGAAGGTGCCCGAGTCGACGAAGTACAAGAAGGGCATCGAGCTCCAGACCTTCCTCCACATCCTCCGGAACCGCCCGCCCGAGTTCGCGCTCGTCACCTGCGAGCGGCTCGTGACGACCGGCCTCTTCAACTGGTCCATCAGCGAGGCGGAGGCGCGGCTGGCCTACGAGCTCATCCGCATCCAGCCGCTGTCGGTGCAGCAGCGCTTCCGCGAGAAGGACGGCGGCAAGTGGCTCGCGCTCATGGAGACGCACCTCGGCAAGGGCGTCATCGCCGACGCCGATCAGATGACGCTCGACGAGAAGGGCGCGCTGGTGAAGGGCCAGTTCGGCACCGCCTCGACGACGCTCGAGGCCGAGACGCTGAAGAAGCAGGAGGACGCCTACAAGACGCACCTGGCCGGGGTCGACGACAAGAAGAAGAAGGGCGACAGCGGCGCCACCGACGATTTCAGCAAATTCTACGACATCATCAAGGGCGAGAAGTTCGACGCCAAACAGGCACTCTCGACGCTCGACCAGATCGCCGCCATCGAGATCAACCTGCGCGGCGCCATCGTGCGTCGCCTCGACGCCGCCGGCCTCGTCGACAGGCTCACGAGGGTGCTCGGCAACGAGCTGTGGACCGAAGCCAACGCCCCGAAAGCGCTGGCGCTCTTGGCGGCGCGCGACCCCATGCGCTCGGTGGCCCACATCCGCGACCTGGTGCAGGAGGGACGCTTCTTCCTCTTGCGCTGGATCGACGGCATGACGCCGGGCGAGGCCAACCTCGCCTTCAACATCATCCGCGTGTTGCCGCCGCAATATCGCCAATTGATCCGTGACAAATTCCCGGCCTGGGAAGGTCGCATCGATTCGGCGATGGACAAGCAGGACAAGGGCGCCTCGAGCCACAACCTCTACGAGGGCGGCAAGGACCAGAGCGACCGGATGAGCATCCTGTCGCAGCTGTCCGACGCCAAGCTGTGGGACGCCGACCCGAAGAACAAGGACGACAAGGCCGCCGCCATGAACCTCGAAGAGGTCATTCGCATGACCTCGGCCGCGGGTCAGCGCAAGGTCGTCTTCGACACGGCGCAGAAGCTCGGCAAGCTCGAGTCGCACCACGACCTGCTGGTGGCGACCAAGATCATCGACGCCAAGGGAGCCTTCCTCGAGAAGGAGCCGGTCGCCACCTACGACAAGTCCTTCGCCGGAGCGCTCGGGCATGCGGCCGGCGTCGGCCTGTCGGTCATCGGCCAGGGCCTCATCGGGCGCTCGGTCATCGGCGAGTCGGTCGATCTCGACAAGATCCAGGACCTCGGCGACTCGCTCGGCGGCGCGCACTTCAAGAAGGTCGACGAGGACAAGAAGAAGGCGGGCGTCAACCGCGTCACCTTCGGCCTCGACATCGAGAACGGCCGCATCCAGATCGACATCCCTGCGCTCGAGATCGACGAATTCCGCACCATGGTCGGCGACATGTCGGTCTCGACCGGCGCGGTCACGACCGGCAAGGTGAGCGTGCTCGGCGAGTGGCCGACCAAGCACAAGCCGGAGACGGCGGCGCACTTCGACGTCAGCGTCGAGAACCCGCAAATCAACGACCTCATGATCGTGCAGCCCGGCAAGATGACGGGCGTGAAGTCGCTGGGCCTGAAGCAGGTGTCGATCTCGATGAGCGAGATGCCGGACCTCGCCAAGGAGGCCAAGACCGAGAAAGAGGCGCAGAAGGCGCTCAAAGAGGTGTTGCCCTCGCAGTCGTTCTTCATGCCGCTGTGGGAGCTCATCCCGAAGGCGCTCGGGCTCGACCAGCAGGCC
The DNA here is from genome assembly GCA_046351155.1 of Myxococcota bacterium. Taxonomy (GTDB): domain Bacteria; phylum Myxococcota_A; class UBA9042; order PHBI01; family PHBI01; genus JAXLYZ01. The sequence goes on along the minus strand of JAXLYZ010000007.1, from coordinate 187,075 downwards.
AGCAACATCGCCGACTCGATGGCCAAGGGCCCGGGCGGCATGAAGCTCAACGCGACCGGCCTCCACATGGAGGGCATCGCGCAGAGCAACGGCACCCACGTCGGCAGCATGGACGTCGGCGACATCAAGCTCGAGACGCAGAACCTGCGCAGCGAGCACGCCAAGGCTCAGCTCGTCATCCTCAAGAAGCGCTTCGACATCGCCGCGGCGACGCTGGCCGGCCTGAAGGGCAAGACCGATAAGCTCGACGTCCACGAGAGCGAGCGGCTCACCAAGGAGCGAGACGCCATCCAGGGGCAGGTGGACGAGATCAACAAGGCCATGCCGCAGATGGTGGTCGAGGACAAGGAGTACCTGGCGCTCTACCAGAAGCAGAAGACGGGCGTGCCCTTCGATGACAAGGAGGCGAAGCGCTTCAAGGAGCTCAACGAGAAGAACGGGCCGGGCGGCTTCACGCTGCAGGTCGCGGGGATGAGCGCGACCGGCGTCGGCATGACCGCCGGCGACAACAAGGGCAGCGTCGACGTCGGCACCATGACCGCCATGGGCACGAGCAACGCGCTGGGCGGCGGCTTCCTCTCCAACCCGGTGGCGGCGGCGCAGGTCGGCGGCCTGCCGGGGAAGGACCCGAAGGCGCCGACGACCTTCGACGGCGACATGCAGATCGCCTCGGTGCACGCCAAGAACCTCACCGTCGGTGGCTCGGTCCCCGACTATCGCGCGCAGGACAAGCAGAAGAAGGACCTCGAGGCGATGGGCGAGGACAAGCTCGCCGGCGCGCAGCTGAAGGCGCTCTCCGATCTGCAGGTGCTGTGGAAGAAGAAGGTCTCGACCAACAAGAGCGACGGCGACGGCACTTACGGCGACGTGGTGCGGAGCCTGCTCGAGCTCGAGGCCAAGGGCATGGACGCGCTCCAGCTCAAGCCCGATCTCCTGGCGCAGCGCGAGCACCTGCGCGGGCTCTTGAAGGCCGAGGCCACCACCATCGGCGAGGTCGACCTGCGCGGCATCAAGCTGTCGGCCAGCTCGAAGACCAACTCGGTGACGCAGAAGCCCGAGGACGTGAAGCCGGGCGAGGACCCGCTCTCGACGGGCACCGTCAGCGGCAACTTCGGCATGGAGGTCGGCGAGGCGCGCATCAAGGACGTGTCGCAAGCGGGCGGCAAGGGCGTGAAGGAGGTCAGCGCCACCGGCGTGAAGGGCAACGCCGACCTGTCGATGCTCTATGACTCGGAGGGCCACCGCAGCGGCCAGATGAAGGGCACGCTCGAGGCCGACTCGCTGCACATGGAGGGCGTGAAGACCGGCACGGGCGGGGCGACGGTCGGCTCGGTCGACATCGAGGGCGCCAAGATCGGCGCCTCGACCGAGGGCAGCGGCTCGCTGTCGATCGAGGCCAAGAAGATCGAGGCGCACGCCGTCGAGATCCCGCCGAAGATGGACGGGCTCAAGAAGGAGCTGGCCGAGCTGTCGGCCATCGCCACGCCGACCGAGGCCCAGAAGCTGCGCATCGCCGAGATCAACGACGAGATTCGCCGAATTGGCAAAATCCCGGCGGAGATCGTCGCCATGAAGGCCAAGATCGAAGAGCTGCAGAAGAAGATGAAGGCGCTCGGCAACGGCAAGGCCAACAAGGAGAAGAAGGACGCGCTCGGCGCCGAGGCCTTCCAGCTGCAGAAAGACATCGACAAGATGCAGTCCGAGCACGACGCGGCGCTCACCGGCACCAAGCTCGGCATGAAGCCGGGCGACCCGGCGGCCATCTCGATCAGCGGCGCCAAGGTCGAGGCCTCGGGCGTCGGCAACTTCATGGACTCCAACTGGAGCCTCGAGGGCAAGGTGCTCGACGTGGGCGTCGACGTGCCCGCCTTCGCGATGGGCAAGTTCTCGATGGAGGGCGCGGGCACGAAGGTCGCCGTCGACAGCGCCAGCGCCAGCGGCTTCCACGTGCAGGTGTCGCTCAAGTGCACGCAGGAGAAGGACCCGAAGACGGGCGCCGTCGGCTACAAGGTGAAGCCGGTGCTCATCAAGTCGCTGCACGTCGACCACCTCGGCACCGCCGGGTTGAACCTCGACCTGCCCATCGGCTCGGAGACGCTGAACATCGGCGTGAAGACCGCCGACCTCGACGGCATCGACGTGAAGGACCTCTACCTCGGCGACGACATGGACCCCACGGCCATCACCGGGGCGTTCAGCATCGACAAGGGCAAGGCCGACGTGTCGGCCAAGATCGGCAAGTACTTCGGCGTCGCCGGCAAGGTGAACATCGCCCAGAAGATGAGCATCGAGGCCTTCGCCAACGGCGACGTGAAGTTCCGGCCGGGCAACCTCAACCTCGAGCAGTTCGGCTTCCACGCCGACGGCAACACGCCGCCCGACTCGATGGTGTCGAAGCTGCGCGGCACGGGCGGCGTCGTCACGCTGCAGGGCTTCAAGACCAACGTCGACATGAACCGCGAGACCGGCAAGGTGAAGGTCAAGGGGCCCATCGGCTCGCTGGCCGTCGGCGGCGCCCACTGGGCCGGCGGCACCATGAGCGCCGGCTTCGACTCGGCCTCGCTGCAAGGCGTCGACGTCGACGCCGACATCCAGCTCGACCCGGCCGCGCTGAATTCGAAGATGAAAGGCAGCTACACCGGCGACAAGGTGCTGCAGAGCTTCAAGCTCAATTCGCTGACGATTGCCAAAATCAGCGGCTCGAAGATCCACTTCGCCGACACCGCCAAGAACCTGAACGTCAAGCTGGCCAACGGCACGCTCAACAACGTCCGCGTCACCAACTGGACCGGCGGCAAGGCCGCCCATGTCGAGGTCGGCGTCGACCAGAACGGCAAGGGCGGGCCAGCGGTGAAGCTCGACGGCCTGGAGATCGTGAAGGACGGGCTGTCGCTCAACGCCTCGGCGCAGGTCGACTCGATCAGCGTCGACTCGGCCGACAACGGCAAGGTCGTGACCGACCTCAAGGGCATCAGCGCGACCGTCAAAGGCACCAACGACGGCAACGACCTCGGCACCACCAACCTCGGCGACGGCAAGGGCGGCGGCAAGGCCAATGTGGGCGTCACGCTCGACCCCGACGGCACCGTCTCGACCAACTTCAATATCCCGACGCTGCGCAACGCCGGGCTGAAATACACCGGAACGGCGCGCGGGCAGCCGCTCGAGATCGACTTCTCCAACGGCTCGGCCGGCCTCACCGGAGTGAGCGGCAGCGCCACCTACAAGAGCACGCCGGGCAAGGCCAAGGACACCAAGACGCACCACGTGACGCTGTCGCTCGGCGTCAGCAAGGCCGACGTCCAGAATGCCAAAATCAACTACGGCGCGATGAAGATCGGCATGCCGTCGGGTGCCATCAAGGGCATCTACGCCAAGAACATCGACCTCACGCTCGAGGAGTTCATCGGCGCGGACGGCAAGAAGCAGACGAAGTCGACGATGACGGGCGCGGCCGGCATGACCGGCGTCAGCCTCACCGACGCCAACGTCATGATCCCGGGCATGCTGTCGGGCAAGGGCTCGCTGTCGACCGGCGGCCTCGACCTGAACTTCCTGAGCAACGGCGACATGGACTTCGATCTCGACTGGATCAAGCTCCACCCGACCGACGCGAAGCTCAACCAGGTGTGGGCCATCGGCGGCATCACGGCGGCGGCCTCGGCCAACATCACCGGCAAGGGCAAGGACAAGGCCGTCAGCGGCAAGCTCGGCGGCGACGGCTCGGTGAAGGTCGACGTCGGCAACGTCGATGCCGTCGCGGCCGCCAAGGGCAAGGGCGTGGACATGCCCGGCGGCGCGGCCGAGAAGGGCAGCGGCGCCAAGCTCGACATCGATCTGGCGGTGCTCGACACCATGAAGGGCGGCATCGTCGTGACGCTCCCGGGCGGCACGCCGCTGGGCGTGCCGATGACCAACGGGCACCTCATCGCCGACCTGAGCAAGGTGCCGTCCATCCTCAACGACCCGCTGCTCGACTGGCTGCCGGGCACGGGCGACGCCATCGGCAAGCTGACGCGGCACGCGCTGGCGGCCATCGTGAAGTGGCTCGACGACAAGCTGCGCATCCGCCCGAAGGTCGAGGAGATCATCAAGAAGAAGGTCGGCGCCGACAGCAAGGCCTCCGACGCCGCCAGCTTCCAGTCGATGCTCAACGACCTCATGAAGGACAGCGTCATGGCCGGCATCGGCCTCGAGACGCTGACCACCGAGGGCAAGGGCGTCACCGGCTGGCTCGGCGACGAGCTCGGCAACCTGCTGCTCAAGGCCTACGACAAGGTCGAGGGCGACAACCTGTCCGAGTGGGACCGGAAGCGCATCATCGCCGAGCGCACCGATCGCCTGCGCACCTGGCTCGGCAAGTTCGGGCTCTCGGCCGCCATCTCGGCGGACGGGCCCTTCAGCGGCAAGTTCACGCCCGGCCCGAAGGCCAAGGGCCCGGCCGACCCGCCGTCGGACTTCTCCGGCGCGATGGGCGTGAAGTTCGGCCTCACCGGCTCGCTCGGCGCCGGCATCTCGGCCGACCTCAAGCTGTCGGCGACGGGCGTCAAGATCATCACCGGCGACAAGGTCGTGAAGATCGACGAGATGGCCATGGACGCGAGCGCCGACGTCAAGGACAAGGACCAGCAGCTGCAGGGCGGCGCGGGTGCCAAGCTGCACGTGGGCGGCATCCACTACTCGAGCCCGGGCACGCCGCCCGGGTCCGGCACGTGACGGCAATGAGCGCGACGGGTACCGGCGGCGTCACGGCGCTCGAGCACTGGCAGGCGCGCGTCGCCGAGGTGCCCGACGCGCACATGCGCTCGCAGCTCGGCGCGGTGGGCGTGTCGGCGACGCTGCACCTGGCGCCCGAGCTGGCGCGGGCGGCGACTGCCGCGTTGCCGCCCGGAGTGGCGGTCATCGCCTTCGCGCAAGCCGCCGCCGAGCACCGCGCGCCGGCGAGCGCCGAGGTCGCCGAGCAGGTGGCGGCCGGGCTCCGCGCGTGGCCGCGCGGCTGGACCGACCGCGAGCTCGGGCTGGGGCTGTGGGCCGGCATGGCCGAGGCCGAGGCGCGCGTGCGCGAGCTGCCGCTCGAGTTCCGCTGGGAGCCGCTCCGGCAGTGCATCGAGGCCGGCGTCCCGGCGACGGCGGAGGATGCCCTGGCGTGGGCCGAGCGCATCGACGTCATGCCGCTCGGCCTCGACCGCTGCCGCATCGCCTACCTGCGGCGGCGCGTCGCGCGCACGCACGGTCGCCTCGGCGCGGACGAGGCGGCCGCGCTGGGCGCGATGCTCGAGCCGATCGCCGATCCGCTGCTGCGCCTCGAGGGCTTCTTCGAGCTGGCGGTCGCGACCCCGGCGCCGGGCGCCGCCGGCCGGGCGTGGGCCGAGATCGCCGTCACGGCCGGGCGCGAGCCGCTCGATCTGCTGCGCGACTGCGAGCGCGAGATGCGCGTGGCGGCGGTCCTCGCGCGCGCCGCCGATGCCGGCGCGAACGCCGCCTGGGAGCGCGCGCTCGCGGGCTTCGAGAAGCTGGCGCAGGCCGAGCGCTGGAGCCTCTACGGCGGCTTCTGCCGCGGCGCCGCGGCGTCGGGTGCGGCGCGCCTCGATGGCCTGCTCGCGCGCCTCGACGGCGAGCGCCAGCTGCGCGACGAGAAGCAGCGTCTGGCCATCGTCGAGGAGGCCGCCGACGCGCTGCGCTACCTCGAGCCCGAGGCCGACTGCGGCGCGGTCTTCGGGGCGCTGACGCGCGAGGTGAGGCCGCGGCGGCCGGTGCGGGTCGACGACATGAAGGTGCTGGCGTCGCTCGTCCGGGCCGCGCTGCGCACGGGCGCGCGTCCCGTCGACACCTGGCTCGCCGACCTCGCCGACAAGCTGCGTGCCGCCGACAAGGCCGACCTCCAGCCGATGACCCTGGCGCGCACGGCGCGCATCATCGCGGCCGAGTCGCCGAGCACCGCGCTCGGCCTCGAGCGCAACCTGAGCGCGCCCTTCCAGCGCGCGCTGTGGGCGCTCGGCGTGCTGCAGGCCGAGCTCGATCGCCCCGACGCCTGAGCGCTTCCGAGGGGCGGCGCGCGCGATCGGTCGAGTCGTCACGCGGCTCGGCGCCAACCGGCACAGGGGCCGATGCGCACCGCCGGCACGGCCCAGCAACGCCTTGGGGTTCGCCACGCGCGTGGCTGGCACGCGCGATGCTCGATCTCGCAGCGTACCCGACACGGAGGTGTGTCATGCGTGCGCTTCGCTACCTCGCGGCAATGTTCGGAGGCCTGTTCCTCCTCCTCGTCGCCCCCTCCGGCTGCTACATCGACTGGACCGACGACGGCTGGCCCTGGTGGACCGACAACTGGTCCCCGACGGTCGTCGACGGGGACGCCGGCTGCGTCTGGGACGTCTCGACGCACCGCGACGTCTGGTACTTCGAGGCCTGGGTCGATGACCCCGACGGGCTCGGCGACATCTGGGCCGTCGACGCCAATGTCTACGACGACTGGCACGGCGGCGGCCTCGTCGACTCGTTCGAGCTCCGGCCGACCTACGACCGCTCGGACTGGTACGAGGAAGTGCCCGCGCTGTCGACCAACCTCGACTGCGGCTACCACGGCTACTCGGTCGACCTCGTCGCGTGGGACTCCTACGACGACTACGACATCCTGACGGTGTACCCGGCGACCTACTGATCGTCGGGGCTGCGCTCGCCCCGAAGCCGCGCGCGCCGGCCGCCTCCGCCGATGGCGGCGCGGCTCGGGCGCCCGCAATCGCTCACAGATAATCCATCAATTCCAGCCGCTTGATCGCAGGTCGAAGAACCGTGGCGGTCGTCGCGGCCGGTCTGCGTGAAGGCAGCAGACCCCCACACGGAGAGGCGCGAGATGGCCAAGGCAAAGACCCACGGCGGCGAGTTCAAGACGGATGCCCCCGGCTACTACAAGGTGCGCGACGACAACCGCGGCTGCGACATCAAGCTCGTCTTCACCCCCGAAGACCCGGTCATGTCGCCGAAGATCGGCCTCGTGCAGTCGGTGACGACCAACAAGGGCGGCGCCGCCTACAACGTCGGCAGCGACGAGCGGAAGCAGGAGCAGGCCAACCGCTCGCTCTCGACGGTCGAGGAGCAGGAGCAGGGCATGGGCGGTCGCCACATCGACCGCGCCGCCGAGAAGGTCAACCCGGTTTACGGTATGGCCAACCCCACCGGCGGCCAGAAGGAGCTCGGCTCGAGCGCCGAGACCGGCAACTGCCACATGGGCAAGCGCGTCATGAAGAACGACAAGACGTTCGACACCGACGCCGCCTGGCTCACCGACGGCCCGAGCCTCAACTCGGCCGGCGTCGAGAGCGCGCAGGTCTTCGAGACCACGGCGCTGTGCCTCGAGGGCGACATGAAGGGCACCTACCTCGGCAGCGTGAAGTGGGGCTACACGAAGAACGCCTCCGACGTCATCACGCTGGTCGACATGGCGGTCGTGTCGATGGGCGCGCCGACGGCGTCGTGGATGCTGGCGGCCGAGAAGTGGAACACCACGCAGACCAAGGTCGGCGGTACCGACACCGACAACCTCAAGCTGCCGACCACCACCCACGAGACCAAGAACCCGACCACCAAGCCGCAGATCAGCCGGCGCCTCTTCGAGCTGCGCGGGAAGCTCGGCGGGATCGACAAGAACAAGGACTCGACCAACTACAAGAACGTCGACTTCGAGATCAAAGCCCTCGAAGCCAAGCTGAAGACGCTGTGATCGCGCCGCCTGCCGCCGCCCGCGCGCGCCGGCGGCACGCCCCCGCGCTGGCGCTCTCGATCGTGTTATCTCTGGTGCTCGCGCACGCGGCCTGCGCGACCTCGACCCCCATCGCCCCGGAGCCCGCCATGTCGACCCCGACCCCCGCCTTCCTCGCCAGCCGCGAGCGGCTGATGAACCTCATCGCCAAGACCGACGCCGCCGAGCTGGCCTGGTCGGCCTCGAGCGCCCAGAAGTCGCTGGCCGGCGACCCCGACGCCCGCGCCGCGGCGCTCGACATCGCCCACGACGCCGAGCTCGGCGCCACCACGCGCATGAAGGCCTACGAGGCCTACGTGGGCCTCGGCGGCAGCATCGATCCGGCCGAGAGCGCGTCGGCCGCGCAGATCTACGCCGCGGCGCTCACCGCCGAGAAGAACGGCCACGACGCCTGGGGCTACCCCGGCCTCAGCCCGAGCGGCGCCGGCCGCCGCGTGGTGGGCTTCGGACCGGCCGCCGTCGACGCGCTCCTGCCGCTGCTCGACAGCACCATCCTCCTCGTCTACGAAGGAAGCGAGGAGCCGACCGTGGCCGAGATGCGCCGCTACCGGGTGAAGGACCTGGCCGCGACGTGGCTGGCCGTGCTCCTCGGCGCGAGCTTCGACGGCGAGGTCGACGACCCCGCCCAGCGCGACCCGGCCATCGCCGAGCTCGCGCGGCAGGCTCGCGCGCGACACTGACCCACAGGGGACACGCGCATGCCCGAGGCTCACGAGCTCCACGAGGACCACGAGGCCAGCGTCCGCGGCTTCGCCAGCCCCGGCGAGGCCCCACCGTCACCGGCCTGGCAGCACACCCTCATGGAGATCGACCGCGTGCGCCTCGTGCTCGAGGCGCGCGTCGCGGCCGGCGGCCTCGCGGCCGAGCGCGCCATCCCGCCCGAGCACGATCTGCTGGCCATGCACATCGCCGAGCTGGTCGAGGCGCTCGAGGCGCGGACCGGCGCGCCGCCGCCGCTCGAGCTCCTGCGCCGCCGCTTCGGGCTGCGCCCGGCCGAGTACGACCTCGTCGTCCTGACGCTGGCCATGGAGCTCGACGAGCGCTCGGCGCGCCTCCTCGGCACGCTGCGCGGCGGCGCGCGCCACGGCTTCGTCGACCTCCAGCTCGGCCTGGCGCTCTTCGCCGACAGCCCGCTCGAGGCGGCGACCGTCGCGCTGCGCTGCGACCCCGACGGCGTGCTGTTCCGCGCCGGCCTCGTCTCGGCGCTGCCCATCAGCGGCTTCCCGCCGTATCGCGCGGGCCACTGCTGGCGCGCCGAGCGCCACCTCCTCCACTTCGCGCTCGGCCAGCGCGCGCTCGGCGCGCTCGTCGCCGAGGTCGCGACCCACGTCGTGCCGAGCGTGCGCCGCGCCGACCTGCCCGGCCTCGGCCCGACCATCGACAGCCTCGGCCACACCCTCACCGGCTTCTATCGCCTGGCGCCGCGCAAGGTCGACGCCGACGCGCTCGAGCGCCGCCTCGACGGCGACCGCGCGCTGGTGGCGAGCCTCGTCGGCGTGGCCGGCAGCGGCCGGCGCATGGCGGCCCGGGCCGCTTGCCAGGCGGCCGGGCGCGCCCTCATCGAGATCGACGGCGCGCGCCTCGCCGGCCGCGCCATGCCGCTCGACGACTCCTTCGAGGCGGTGTTCCGCGAGGCCGAGCTCTACAGCGAGGTCATCCACCTCCGGAACGCCGACGAGCTCCTCCTGCGCCACCCCGCGGCCGCCGCGCTGCTCGCCGATCTGGCCCACCGCCACCCGGTGGCGCTCATCCTGTCGCACGAGACGCAGCCCCTGCCGCAGCCGCTCGAGGGCCACGTGCTCTTGCGCCTGCGGACGCCGCTGCGCCTGGTGGGCGAGCAGCCGCGCGAGGCCTGGCTGCGGAACGTGCCGGCGCACGCCGCGGTCGACGCCGGCCAGCTCGCGGCGCTGGCCGATCACCATCCGCTGCTGCCCGGGCAGATCGCGCGCGCGCTGCGCCTCGCCACCATGTGGTGCGCCATGGATCGCAAGGAGGCCATCGGCCTCAACCCGGCGGTGCTGGGCGCGGCCGCCGCGGCCCAGCGCCCGACCACCACCGGCGAGCTCACGACGCCCGACTCGAGCGCCGGCAGCCGCCGCCTGGCCGACGTCGTGCTGTCGACGCAGAACCGCGGCGAGGTCGAGGCCATCCTGCAGGCGTGCATGAACCGCATGCGCGTCATGCGCGACTGGGGCTTCGACAAGCTCCTCAAGCGCGGCTCGGGCATCATCTGCCTCTTCGACGGCCCGCCCGGCACCGGCAAGACGCTGACGGCCGAGATCATCGCCCACGAGCTCCAGCTCGAGCTCCACCAGATCAACGTCGGGCGCATCGTCGACAAGTACATCGGCGAGACCGAGAAGAACCTGGAGCAGCTCTTCGCGCGCGTCGTTCCCGAGCGCACGCTGCTGCTCTTCGACGAGGCCGACAGCCTCTTCGGCACGCGCGTGAAGGTGTCGAGCTCGACCGATCGCTACGCCAACATGGCCATCAACACCCTGCTCCAGCTCATCGAGCGCTACGCCGGCGTGGTCGTGCTGACGACCAACCTCAAGGAGAGCATGGACCCGGCCTTCGAGCGCCGCATCACCTACAAGGTGAAGTTCGACAAGCCCGACCGCGAGGCGCGCCTGCGCCTGTGGAAGGCGCACCTGCCGCCCGAGGCGCCGCTCGCCGGCGACGTCGACCTCGAGCTCCTGGCCGACGACTTCGACCTGGCCGGCGGCAACATCAAGAACATCGTGCTGCGCGCGGCGCTCGCCTGCGCCGCCGACGGTCGCATCACCCAGGCCGCGCTCGACGCGCAGGCGCGCCGCGAGGCGAGCACCATGGGCATGCTGGTCCGGCGCTGAGCTCGCGGTCGCGCCTGCGACGCGCCGACGTCAGGCCTCGTGCGCGCCGATGTAGCCGACCAGCCGGTCGAAGCGCCGGTGCAGCGCGTCGTCGTGGGCGATGAGCTGGGTCACGTAGCGCTCGATCTCGGGGATGGTGAGGTCGACGTGGTGGCTCTCGCGGAAGGCGTCGCGCAGGTGCGCCAGGTGCAGCACCCACGGGCCGAGGTCGCCGTCGACCACGGCCGGCCGCACGTCGGGGACGTCGCGCGCGAGCAGCGCGACGAGCTCGTCGGGATCGTGGGGCACGCGCCCGTCGACGGTGCGCGCGACGTGCACGAGCGCGCCCTCGAGGCCGGAGTAGTAGTGGCGGATGTCCATCACCACCAGCGCGGGCAGCGGCCGCTCGCGCTCGCCGATGCGCACGAGGAAGCGGCCGAGCTCACTGACCAGACGGCTCAGCGCGGCGCGGGCGGGGACGAGCTCGGCGAGGAGCTCCGAGAGTCGAGGACGGGGAACCATGACGACCTCCGAGCACATCAACGGGAGGATCGCGCCGCCGCCCAAGGCGTGATCGCCTCGCCGGTTGCAGGCGCGCGGGCCGGACGGCCCACGACTTGACCGCGCGACCGCCCGCGGTGAGCCTGCGGGCCATGACCGAGCCGCCGCGGGATCTTCGCCTCACCACCTTCGAGCTCGCCGGCGTCGCGGTGCAGGTGGTGTCGTACCCGCTGCCGGCCAGCGTCGCGCTGGCGCCCCTCACGCCGGCCCAGCGCGCCGTGGCCGAGCTGGCGCTGGCCGGGCTCTCGAACCGCGAGATCGCCGAGCGGCGCGGCACCTCGGAGGCCACCGTGGCCAAGCACCTCGAGCAGGCCTATCGCCGGCTCGGCGTCGGCACCCGCACCGAGCTGGCCGCGCTGGTGCTCGACGAGGCGGGCGCCGAGCCGCCCACCGGCACCGCCACGAGGTAGCGCCGGCCGCCGTGATCGAAGCGATCGACGGTGACCACGTCGCGCGCGCGGATGGCCGCCCACATGGCGCGGGCCTCGGCCTCGTCGCGGCGCGGCCCGGCCCGCTCGGCCTCGACCGCGGCGTTGCGCAGCGCCTCGCGCCCGAGCGCGCGGCCGATCTCGGCCGTCGCCGGCTGCGTGCCGTCCGGCTCGCTGCCGATGACGCCGTCCAGGACGAGGCGCGCCCCCCGCGCCAGGTGGTGCGCGAAGCGCTTGAGCTGCACCTGCTCGTCGGCCGTGAAGGCCGCGATGCGCTGCGGCGACGCCACCGCCAGCGCCGCGCCGCGCCCCGACGCGTCGATGCCGTTGATGCCCATGATGTCGGGCATGGCCACCGCGCGGAGCCCCTGGTCGACCTCGCCGCGCGTCAGCGCCGGGTAGAGCGCGCTGCCGATGCCGAAGGCCACGCCGAGGTGGTTGTTGCGCTTGGTCGCGACCGGCACCTGCGCCTGCCAGCGCTCGAAGGCCAGGCGCATGACGTCGGTGCCGCAGAAGTCGAAGGCCTCGAAGCCGGACTCGCTCGAGGCGTCGACGAAGTAGCCGCACACGCCGAGGCCGAGATCGAGCGCCGGCTCGACCGCCGCGACGACGCGCCGCAGCCACTCGACGCGCGGCTGCTGCACGGCGTAGATGGCCTCGAGGCAGGCGTCGAAGTCGATGGGGCGCATGGCCCGGCCATGCTACCCGGCGCGCGCGAGCCCGTCGATGCGCCGCGCGAGCTCGTCGCGGGCGCTCCGGAAGCGCTCGAGCATGGCCTCGCGCGGGAGCGTCGGGTCGTCGCTGGCCGGGTCGGGGATGGGCCAGTGCAGACGCGGCGCCGCGCCGAGGAAGAGCGGGCACACCTCCTCGGCGCACAGCGTGATGACCAGGCCGACCGTGGCCGGGTCGATGCCGTCGACCGACTTCGAGGCGTGCCGGCCGAGGTCGATGCCGAGCTCGGCCATGACCTCGATGGCGTACGGGTTCACGCGCGACGGCCGCGAGCCGGCGCTCTGGACCAGCGTCTCCGGCCCGAAGCGGCGGCGCGCCAGGCCCTCGGCCATCTGGCTCCGCGCCGAGTTGGCGACGCACAGGAAGAGGATGCTCGCCGGCGCGGTGGGCGCGGTCGGCGTGGTCGGCGTGGGGTCGGTCATCGCGGGAGCTCCGGAGCGGCGGGGGCGGGGAACCAGCGGCGGCGGATCCACAGCGCCACGTGCACGAGGCCGATCAGCACCGGCACCTCGACCAGCGGGCCGATGACGGCCGCGAAGGCGGCGTCGCTGTGGATGCCGAAGGTCGCGACGGCGACGGCGATGGCCAGCTCGAAGTTGTTCGAGGCGGCCGTGAAGGACAGCGTCGCCGACTGCGCGTAGCTCGCGCCGACGCGCTTCGACATGGCGAACGACACCGCGAACATCACCAGGAAGTACACGAGCAGCGGCAGCGCGATGCGCAGGACGTCGAGCGGCAGGGCCACGATGGCGCCGCCCTTCAGCGAGAACATGACCACGATGGTGAAGAGCAGCGCCACCAGCGTGATGGGCCCGATGCGCGGCAGGAAGCGCGTCTCGTACCAGGCGAGCCCCTTCTTCGCGACCAGCGCGCGGCGCGTGAGGAAGCCCGCCAGGAACGGCACGCCGAGGTAGAGCCCGACGCTCTCGGCGATGTCGCCGATGCCGATGTCGATGGCCGCGCCGGGGAGGCCGAGCCAGCGCGGCAGCACGGTGGCGAAGAGCCAGGCGTAGAGCGGGAAGAACAGCACCTGGAAGATCGAGTTGAAGGCGACGAGGCCGGCGCAGTACTCGCTGTCGCCCTCGGCCAGCTCGTTCCACACGATGACCATGGCGATGCAGCGCGCGAGCCCGATGATGATGAGGCCGATCATGTAGCCGGGCTTGTCGGGCAGGAGCACCACCGCCAGCCCGAACATGAGCAGCGGCCCGACCACCCAGTTCTGCACGAGCGACAGCGTCAGCACGCGGCGGTTCCGAAAGACCTTGCCGAGCTGCTCGTAGCGCACCTTGGCCAGCGGCGGGAACATCATGAGGATGAGGCCGACCGCGATGGGGATGGAGGTCGTGCCGACGCGCATGCCCTCGATGGTGCCGGCCACGCCGGGCGCCAGCACGCCGAGCGTCACGCCGATGGCCATGGCCAGGAAGATCCACAGCGTCAGGTAGCGGTCGAGGAACGAGAGCTTCCTCGCGATGCGCGGGCCGTGGGCGGGCGCGGGGGGCGTCGTCGTCGTCGTCGTCGTCATGGCGCAAATCCAATCGTCGAAGGGCGATAGCCTCGGCGGGCGCGGCGGACGGGGGTGCGAGGCATGCTAGAGGCCTCCGATCAGCGCCTTCAGGCGGCGCAGCGTGCGCGGCTCGAGGCAGTAGTTGACGCGCGGACCGTCGATGGCGCCGCGCACCAGGGCGGCGTCCTTCAGCACCTTCAGGTGCTGCGACACCGTCGACTGCGCCAGCGGCAGCTCGTCGACGATGTCGCCGCAGACGCAGGTCGTGCGGCGCGCCAGGAGGCGCAGGATCTGCACGCGCGCCGGGTGTCCGAGCGCCTTCGTGAGCGCGGCCAGCTCGGCGTCGGCCTCCGGCCCCTCGACCGGGCGCAGGTCGACGCTGGCGTCGGCCGGCGGGCAGCAGGCGGCCGCGTCGGCCGCGGCGCTCTCGTCGATGGCGACGCTCGCGTCAGCAGGCTCGGGCTCGGTGGCGGGGGTGCGGCGTCTCATCGCCAATCGACGATAGCAGGCTCGGCGCGCGGCGGCAAGACCGCGCTGGGGCAGGACGGGCCAGCGCCCGCCGACGGTCGGCCCGCCCTGCCCCGGATGGGGCGTGGCCTCGCGGCGCGGGCCGAGCCAGGGCGCGGATCGGCGCGCGGCACGTGGCTTGCTCTAGCCACCCCCCGCACGACGGGCCCGGCCGCTGTTCGCGAGCCGCTCCCGCACACAGGAGATCGATCATGACGCAGCCGCATACCAGCTCGAACAAGGGTGAGAAGAAGGACGGGAAGGGCAAGAAGGACGGGGTCGAGCACAAGCCCGGTCAGGATCAGAACACCGGCGGGTCGCAGCCGCAGCCGAAGCAGCAGCCGCCGACCCCGACCCCGAGCCGGGTCGCCGCGAAGGACCTCGACGACGAGGACGAGACCATGGCCAACAAGCCGGGCACGTACCAGTCGCCGCGCGAGACCGGACCGGGCAAGCGTGAGGTCGACTCCAACACCATGAGCGACCAGCCCGACTCGTTCCGCAAGCCCTGACCTCGCATGGCCGAACGGGCCTCGCCCGGTCCGGCCGAGGTCACGCCGCGCCCCGCTCGACCTCCGTCGCGCGGGGCGTTCGCGTTGGCGCCACGCGGCTCGGCGGCGCTGTCGTCGGGCCGGTCCGTGGCATGGAGCCTGCTTCGCATCCCGCGCCACCGCGCGCCGCACGCCGCGTCGCGCCAGCCCTCAGGAGACACCCATGACCCTCGCCGACCGCCCTCGCGGCTATTTGACAAATGCCCTCGCGTTCACTTGGCTGTCACTCTCGCTGGGGCTCGCCGCCAGCGCCGGCTGCGCCGACGAGATCGACCGCCTCACCGACTGCCAGGACATCTGCGGGCGCTACGCCGACTGCTTCGACGCCTCGTACGACGTCGACGGCTGCCGCTCGGACTGCCGCGACAGCGCGGCCAACAGCGCCGACTTCGACCAGCGCGTCGACGAGTGCGAGAACTGCCTCGACGACCGCTCGTGCTCGAGCTCGGCCTTCAACTGTGCCGCGGAGTGCGCGGGCATCGTGCCCTGATCCGCGTCCCTGACCCAAGAGGAGGAGGAGCCATGCTCTGCTCGGAAATCATGCGTCGAGACGTCATCTGCTGCCAGCCCGACGAGTCATGTCAGGCGGCCGCCGCCAAGATGCGCGACCGCGACATCGGCTTCCTGCCGGTGTGCGACCGCAGCTCGGGCCGGCTCATCGGCACGCTCACCGATCGCGACCTGGCCATCCGCCTGGTCGCGCTCGGCAAGGACTGCGACACCGCGGTCGAGGTCGTCATGAGCCGCGACCGCATCACCTGCCGCGGCAGCGACGACGTGCGCGTCGCCGAGAAGGCGATGAGCGACAACCAGAAGGCGCGCATCGTCGTCATCGACGACCGCGGCGTGCCGGTCGGCGTCATCAGCTTCGCCGACCTGGCGCGCCGCACGGAGCCGGTCGCGACGGCCGAGACCCTGAAGCAGGTCAAGGCGCCGCAGCCGCCTCCGCGCGCCGTGGTGTGAGCTCGCCGGTGGTGCTCGCGCCCGCCGGGCCGAGCACCACCAGCGCCGGTCGGCCGGCCGGCTTCCACTCGGCCTCGAGGTCCGACCAGCGGCGCGTGAGCCACGCGCCGTCGCCCTCGCCGGCGGGATCGATGGTCGCCACCGAGCCGTCGTCGGGGCGCATCGCGACCACCACCTCGTAGTGGCTGATGGCCTTGCGCGCGCTGTACGGCCGCAGCAGCCCGACGATCACCGGGCGACCGAGGCCGAGCTCGTGGAGCAGCGTGGCGCGATCGGCCTGGATGGCGAAGGCGGTGAGCCCGCGCGCGCGCGCCGCGTCGCGGAGATCGGCCAGGCGCAGCCCGGCCGAGGTCGGCGCGGGCACGCCGCGGCCCGCCTCCTCGAGCGTCAGCGGCATGCCCCAGCGGCCGGCCACCATGGCCAGCGCGGCCAGCCCACAGTCGGACAGGCCGCGCTGACGCACGGTCGGCGTCGGCGCCGCGACCACCCAGCCGGCGTGCGCGTCGACGGCGCTGGCCGCGATGGGCTTGGCCCGGCCGACGTAGTGCGCGCAGCCCGACGCCGCCGCGCCGAGCCCGCCCATGCCGATGAGGGTCGCGACGGCGAGCGCCCTCACAGGAGCAGCACCAGCAGCACGATGGCGACGATGGCCGCGCCGGTCGACAGCACGATGACGACGCCACCGCCGCCGCGGAAGTCGGCGGCCGCCGGCGCGCGGCGCTCCATCGCGGCGTAGCGCGCGGCGTCGGAGCCGGCGTCGCCCGAGGCCGTGACCCCCGTCGGCTCGGCGCCGACCGGATCGGCGCTGCACACGAGCGTGGTGGTCGCGCCGGGGGCCCGCGGCGCCGGGCTCTGGCCGGGCGGGCACGGAGGCGGCGCCGCCAGGACGAGGGGCATGATCAGATGAGCGAGAGCGGCTGTGATCGACGTCATGGTGGACCTCCTTGTCCGCCCTGCGACCAAAGCACCCGCCATGCCACGCGCCGAGCCGGGCCCGCGCGCATGGCCCGCGCGCGCAGGACGCGGCGAGATCCGGGTCAAAGCGGGACGCCCGAGGCGAAGTGCTCTCGGGCCGTCGCCGCGGCGGAGCGCCCCGCCGCCCCCGCTCGCCACCGCGCCCCGAGACGCCAGGCCGCGGCGCGCCGCTGGCACGTCCGTTGCTCTCCTTCAGCTCGTGCTCGCGTTCCCCGGCACCACACGGAGGACGCCGTTGCGCGGCCCCGCCGCCCTCCCCGCCACCCCTCGGCCGGGATGGGCGCGGGGCCGATTCGGGACGCGCGGTCGCCCTCCATCACGGGCGACCGACCAACCAAGAGCGAGGATCGCCATGCTGATGAGTATCGAGCTCACGTCCCTCCTAGGCCACCGCCGAGCCCCCACGAACCCGCGCCGCGGCGGTCTCGCCGAGCGTCCGGTGACGCCGGTGCTGTTCCTCGCGACCTCGCCGACCGACGACGGCGACACGCTCTTCTCCGGCTACCTCATGTGCCTCCAGCGCGTGGGCGGCGAAGAGACCGTGGCCGATGTGCGCAAGCTCTTCGAGACGCGCCGCGGCCGCTCGCGGCGCGATGACATCATCATCGAGGCCGAGCCCTCGACCGCCGCTTGAGCCCCGCGCGTGGCCGCCTCAGCGGCTGCCCTCGACCAGGGCGCGGCTGAGGCCCCACGCGCGCTCCGCCTCCTCGAGGAGGCGCTCGGGCGGCGCGTCGAGCACCGCCAGATCGAGCGTGCGCAGCGTGTCGTCCCAGCCGCCCGAGTAGAGCCAGCGCCCGCCCGGCTCGAACACGAGCACGCTGGCGCGCTCGTCGTGGGCCTTCACGCGCGCGGCCAGGCGGCCGCTGTCGACGCGCCAGAGATAGACGGTGCCGTCGCGCGCGCCGCCGGCGATCAAGCGATCGTCGGGTGACCACGCCACGTCGACCAGCTCGGCGCCGGGGTCGGCCTCGAGCTCGTCGACCAGGCGACCGTCGGCGTCGAAGATGGGCAGGTGGGCGCCGTCGCCGCAGACCAGGCGCTCGCCGTCGGGGCTCGGCGCCAGCGCCGCGCAGTCGGCCTCGAGGGTCACGAAGGCCACGGTGGGCGCCGCGGTCCGCGCGTCGCCGAGCTCGATGCGCGCGACCGAGGTGGCGGACGCGAGCGCGAAGGCGTGCGCGCGGTCGGGCGTCAGCGCGAGGTCGAGGCCGTTCTCGTCGTGGTCGATGAGGTCGGCGCCGCCGACGTCGAGCGTGACCAGCTCGTACGGGGCGCGGTCGAAGACGCGCAGGAAGGCGCCGCTCGGCGTGCGCGCGAGGCGGCGCGTGAGCCCGGCGCGCGCGCCTTCGCGGGACCTGCCGCTGTCGACGTCGACGAGCGCCAGCGGTACGGTGCGCGCGACGCCCACCGCGATCTCGGCGCCGTCGGTCGTCCAGGCGACGCTCTTCACGATCCAGTCGAAGTGCCGATCGAAGCGGCGTCGCCCGTCGGCGAGGTCGTAGACCTGCGCCTCCTGGGTCGCGGCGACCGCGACGCGCTGGCCGTCGGGCGACGGGTCGATGGACGAGACGCCGCCGCCGAGCGGCAGGCTCGCCGGTCGACCGCGCGGCAGATCCCAGACCGACATGTGGCTCGCGCCCCAGGTGGCGAGCCGGCGCGGTCCGGTCGCGAGGAAGCGGAAGCCGAGCTCCTCGGAGGCCGGCAGGCGCCCGAGCATGGCGCCGGTGACGAGGTCCCAGACGGCGGCGCCGTGCTGCTCGTCGTGGAAGACCGCGACCTCGCCGTCGGGCGAGACGGCGACCTGCGTCACCACGCCGGTGAGCGCGTTGGTGCGCCGCAGGACTTCGCCGCTCGTGACGTCGACCAGCGCCGCCTCGCCCTTGTTGCTGCCGATGACGACCTCCTCGCGCCCGGGTCGGAAGGCGGAGCCGTAGGCCAGGTGCGCCGGCGCGTCGTCGCCGAAGCGGCGCCGCTCGACCTGACCGCCGGCGAGGTCGCCGGTCTCGAACGTGCCGTCGCCGCAGCCGACGAAGTAGCGCACGCGCGCGCCGATGACGTCGACGGTGCCGAAGTCCATGACGCGGCCGCACGCCAGCGCGTGGCCGATCGACTCGCGTCCGGTGTCGACGAGCGCACCGATCGCGTCCTGCGAGCTGAGCATGGCGAAGCTGCCGTCGGCGCCGACGTGATAGATGTAGCAGCACTCGGCGTCTTCGCCGACGCGCGCGCCGGTGCTCCAGTCGAGCCACTCGAGGCCGTCGCTCGTGATCGGGCGCACCAGGACGAGGCCCTCGTCCTCGAGCAGGATGGGCGGGGTCGGGGCCGAACCGGAGCCGACCTGGAGCTCGTCGCGCCGCCACAGCGTGGCGCCGCCGCGCGCCAGGTCGAGCGCGCGCACGCCGGAGCTGTCGACGCACACGCCCAAGGCCCCGTCGGTCGCGGGTACGAAGCTCGTGCACGCGGGGCCGAGGTCGACCGCGGCGACGCGCTCGGGGCGCGGCCCGCCGGCGAGCGCCGCGAGGAGACCGCGCGCGTCGGGGTTGTCGGCGTGGACGAGCGAGGTCGCGGCGGTGATCTCGGCCTCGGGGCGCGCGCCGTGCTCGACCAGCGCGCGCGCCGCGCCGGCCAGCGCGCGGCCG
Organism: Myxococcota bacterium; assembly: GCA_046351155.1. Taxonomy (GTDB): domain Bacteria; phylum Myxococcota_A; class UBA9042; order PHBI01; family PHBI01; genus JAXLYZ01. The sequence goes on along the minus strand of JAXLYZ010000007.1, from coordinate 167,622 downwards.
AGCTGGGCCTCGGCGCGCCCGAGCGCGGCGCGCGCGACGCCCTCGGCCTCGCTGGCGCGGGCCCGCTCCGACTCGGCGCGCGCGCTCGTCCTCGGCGCGGTCGCGCTCGGCGGCGGTGCGCGCGAAGCCGATGCCGAGCGCCACCGCGATGGCCACCAGCGCCACCAGCGCGATGGCGAGCGGCACGCGCCACGCGCGCACGAGGCGGGCCACCAGCTCCCAGGTGGTGTAGGCGTGGGCGCCGACGCGGCGCCCGTCGAGGAAGGCGCCGAGGTCGTCGGCGAAGGCCTTGGCGTCGGCGTAGCGATCGGCCGGGCGAGGCGCGGTGGCGCGCCGGATGATGGCCGCCAGCGCCGGCGGCAGGCCGTCCAGCGCCAGCATCGGCGCGCCGACGCGCGCCTGGGCCAGCGCCTCGCCGGCCGACGCGGTGGGGCGCGCGCGCTGCCCGACCAGCACCTCGTAGAGCACGAAGCCGAGGCACCACACGTCGGCGCGCTCGTCGCTCGGCAGCCCCATGGCCTGCTCGGGGCTCATGTAGTGCGGCGTGCCGACGGCGCTGCCGGCGCGCGTGAGCGCCGCGTCGTCGCCGCCGCCCAGCGCCACCAGCGGATCCTCGGCGCCAGCGATGGCGCGGGCCAGGCCCCAGTCGACGACCTGGGTCTCGCCGAACTCGCCGACCATGATGTTGGCCGGCTTGAGATCGCGGTGCACGATGCCGTGGCGGTGGGCCCAGGCGACGGCCTGGCTGGCGTCGAGCACGTGGCGCAGGAAGCGCATGCGCCCGTCGAGGTCGCGCGCGTCGCGCACCGCGTCCTCGAGCGAGCGGCCGCGCACGACGCGCATGGTGTAGAAGACGCTGCCGTCCGGGTTCCGACCGGCGTCGTACACCGGCACGATGCCGGGGTGCTCGAGGCGCGCGGTGACGGCGGCCTCGCGCGCGAGGCGCAGCTCGAGCGCGCGCGTGGCGGCCGGGTCGCTCTGCAGCGCGACCTCCTTCAGCGCCACGTCGCGGTCGAGGCGCTGGTCGCGCGCCAGGACGACGCGGCCCATGCCGCCGATGCCGAGCACCTGGCGCCGCGCGTAGCGGGTCTCCTCGCGCGCGTCGAGGCGCGCGTCCGAGCTGGCCGGCGGCGGCGTCGCGGGCGGCGCGCCGCTGACGACGCCGGGCTGGCTGCCGTCGGGCAGCTCGAAGGCGCGGGGCGGCGGCCCGGTCACGGTGCGGCGAGCGCCGCGCCGATGTACTCGGGGGCGAAGGTGCGGTCGGGCGCCGAGCTCGCGCCGAAGAACAGCGACAGGCGCGAGCGCGCCGCGACCAGCGCGAGCGGGGTCGGTCCCAGCGTCTTGCGCGTGAAGCGCAGGCGCTGCACGACCACCTCGCCGGCGGGCGCGGGCGGGTCCTCGAAGAAGGCGTGCGGGTGCGCCACGGCGCCGACGTACACGCCCGGGCGCCCCTCGCGGCCCATGCTCAGGCCGTGCTCGCTCCAGGCGGCGCCGGCGGTCGCGTCGACGAAGGCCAGGACGTCCGGGTCGAAGCTCAGGCGATAGCCGACGGCGAAGGTCTGGTCGTCCTCGTGCACGCCGCGCACCACCACGTCGACCACCAGCTCGTGCTCGTCGATGGAGGCGAGCTCGACCCTCAGCGCCTCGCGCGTCGCCTCCGGTCCGGCGACGAAGACCGCCGGGACCGGCGTCTCGACGTCGTCGCCGTCGGGCGCCGCGCTGACGTCGGCGGTGTCGGCGGCGTCGCTCCGGGCGTGCCCGCCGGAGTCGCCGCAGGCCGCCTGGAGAGCCAGCGCGAGGCCGATCGTCAGCGGCGCGAGCCTCATGGCCGGAGCCTCCCGAAGGCGGCCTGGATGACCTCGAGGTCGGCCTGGTCGACGATGCCCGAGCCGTCGAAGTCGCAGCGCGGGTTCATCGGCTGCACGTCGAAGAGCGTGCGCGTGTCGGCGATGTTGGTCAGCCCGAAGATGACCGAGCTCGTGCACTCGACGAGGTCGACGCCGTCGACCTCGCCGTCGAAGTCGACGTCGCCGCCGACCGCCGCGCGGCTCCAGATGATGGGGTCGTGGTAGGGGTTCGGGCGCGCGCGGGCGATGGCGCCGCTCGTGTGCAGCGTGACCGAGCCGTTGGCGCCGGCGGCCGTCACCGGCTGCGCGTCGTGCGTGCCGTCGTCGCGCTCGAGCCACATCTCGACCGCGCTGGTGGCGGTCGGCGGCTCCTGGGCCCAGCTCACGGTGACGTCGTCGCCGGCTTGCGTGAAGGACCAGGCCACCTCGGGGAAGGCGGCGCCGCGCACGTGCTGCGCGAACTCGACGTCGAGGTCCATGCCGCTGGCGTCCTCGAGGAAGGTCTGGAAGTCGAGGCTCGTGCAGCGCACGAAGGCGCAGTCGCTGGCCCAGCGGTGCAGCGCGGCGGCGAAGGCCGTACGCCCGACCAGCACGCGCAGGTGGTCGAGCGTGGCCGCGCCGCGCGCGTAGGCCCACGAGCTGTAGCCGATGGCGCCGTCCTGGGGCGCCTGCGCCAGGCTCGTCAGCAGGAGCGGCACGTCCGGGTCGACGACGTAGCGCATGAGCAGCGCGTGCCAGTTCGAGCGCCCGATGCCGTCGTCGGCCTCGTAGCCCGCCTCGGCGAACGGGTAGCGCAGCGCCATGTAGTCGAGCTCGCTCATGCGCGCCAGGCCCTCGAGCAGCCAGGCGCTGGCCTCGTCGGCGTAGGCCACGTTGCCCCACCAGAGGTGCGACGTCTCGTGGGCCAGCGTCTCCTCGAAGGCGCCGGCGCCGAGGCGGTCGCCGTACGACTCCGAGAGCAGCACGATGTCGGCGCTGGCGGTGCCGTCGAAGCCGTCGATGGGCGGCAGCGCCACGATGGCCACGCGCGCGAACGGCAGCGGCGCGCCGGCCAGGGTCGCCAGGAAGGGGCCGATGGCCTGCTCCCACTCGACCATGGCGTCGCGCCACTTGGTGTCGCCCTTGGCGAACCACAGGTCCATCGGCGGGTCGCTGTCGGGGATCGGCACGTGGTCGAGCGCGCCGTAGACGACGACCATGTCCTGCACGGTGTGGACGGCCTCGGAGGCCCACTTGCGCGTCACCAGGCCGCCCGCGGTGGTCTCCTCGACGAGGTCGCCGGCGGCGGCGGCGGCGGTGCCCTCGGGCAGCGTCAGCGTGAGCGAGCGGCGGTAGAGCTCGTAGGTCGCGCTGGTGTCGGTCGGGTCGAAGACGTCGGGGATCACCGAGCCGCGGCGGAGGTGCCCGACGCTCGCGCCCCAGCTGCACTCGCGGTGGCCGCGCGCGTCGACGACGCCGCAGCCGAGCGTGCCGCTGTAGCGCGCGACGATGGTCACCTCCGTGCCGACGGGCGGCGTCGGGCTCAGGCGCAGGGTCGCGCGCCGGAGCGGCGGGATGGACTGGGTCGTGATGGTGACGTCGTAGCCCTCGGCCACGGCGCTCGTGACCTCGAGGCCGGCGTCGAGCAAGAGGCCCAGCGCCACCGCCTGGGCGGTCATGGCGCGCGCGCTCAGCGCGACCTCGCCCGAGGCCTCGCCGGTGGCGGGGTCGAGGCTCGCCGTGTAGTCGACGGCCAGGACGTCGAAGCCCTTGTCGGCGGCCGGGCTCTCGCCGGCGCGCGCCGGGGCGAGGCCGGTCAGGGCCGGGCCCGCCAGCGCGAGGGCGGGCGCGAGGACGAGCGGCGCGAGCCAGACGGGGAGCCGTGCCATGCGCCGCAGCATATCCTACGGAGGGGTGACCGGATAGAAGCCGGAGGCCTCGATGACCTCGAGTAGCCGCGATGTCGTCGCGGCCCGGTCGGTCTCGGGCGCGAGCGCGACCCTCGCGGTGCCGCGCAGGAAGTCGACCTTGGCGTGGACGACGCCCGCCTGCAGCTCGAGCACGCGCTCGAGGCGCGCGACGCAGCCCGGGCAGTGGAGCCCGCGCACCTCGATCGTCAGCACATCCGTCCGCGAGTCGTCGCTTGCCACGGCAGAGGCATAGCCAATCGCGGGTTGGTGTGCCAATGCCAGCGCGGAGGTCGCCCCATGACGATGACGACAAGGAGCTGGTCACTGGCCTTCGTGGCCGTCGCGATGGGCCTCGCCATGCGCCTGGCGGACGCGCGCGCGGCCGCGCCGGGCGGGCTCCCCATCGCCGTGCTCGAGCTCGTGGACGCCTCGTCCGACCCCGGCCTCGAGGCGCTCGGCAAGGGTCTCCAGTCGATGCTCACGACCGACCTGTCGCAGGTCGGCGCCGTGACCGTCATCGAGCGCGCGTGCCTCGACGCCATCCTGGCCGAGCAGCAGCTCGCCGCCACCGGCGTGGTCGACCCGGCCACCGCCAGCAAGGTCGGCAAGCTTGCCGGAGCCGCCTACCTCCTCACCGGGAGCTACACCGTCGCGGGCAAGAGCATGCGCCTCGACGCGCGCCTCTTCGGCGTCACCACCGGCGAGGTGGTGCTGGCCGAGTCGATGACCGGCGAGCGCGACGCCTTCTTCGAGCTCGAGAAGGGGCTCGTGCAGAAGCTCGTGAAGGCGCTGGGCGTGACGCTCGATCCCAAGGAGCGGGCCGGCGTGGCCAAGATCCACACCGCCGACTTCGGCGCCTTCAAGACCTTCTCGCAGGCCGTCGCCGACTTCGACGCCGAGCGCTACGACCAGGCGCTCGAGGACCTGCGCCAGGCCATGCGCATGGACGCCGACTTCGGCCTCGCGCGCGTGACGCTGGACGCCTACCAGGCGGTGGTGGCGAAGATCCGCGCCAAGGCCACCAGCATCGAGCTCGGCCAGCGCGAGGTCGCCGCGCTCGAGCGCGACAAGGACTTCCAGGCCGAGACCGCCATCGTCCAGCGCCTGATGGCCATCGCCGACGAGAAGGGCGACGCCAGGCGCCCGCGCCGGCTCGCGGCGCTGACCTTCCTCATCGGCCTCCACAACCCCGCCGACGTCCACCACGGGCGCGTCATGCGCTTCCAGGAGCACTTCGACGGCCTCGTCCTGCGCCGCCGCGCGGCCGGGCTGGCGCGGCGCTACCTGGCCGAGGCGCTGCCCATCTACCCCGACGCGCCGCCGTTCACGCTCGGGCGCCTGCCGCCCGACGACCTCGCCGAGCTCGACGCGCGCGTGAACGGCTTCGCCAAGGCGCTGAAGCAGGCGCTCGAGCTGCGCCCCGAGGACCGCGACCGCGGCCTCCTCGGCAGCATGGCCGACGCCGATGGCTTCGCCGCGCTGATGGAGGCCGAGCCGCGCGAGCGCGTCGACCTGCTCGAGCTGGCCTTCGCCAAGCTGGGTGCGCTCGGGGCCCGGCCCGACCAGCGCATCGCCGTCCTCGGGCGGCTGGCCGACGCCTACCTCGAGGCCGGCGACCTCGACGCCGCCAGCGGCGCCTGGGCGCGCGCGAGCTCGCTCATGAGCGACGCCGACGAGCTCCAGCGGACCGCCGCGCGCATCGAGGCGCTGGGCAAGCTCGCGGCCGCGATCCAGCGCAGCGACAAGGCCGCCGCGCTGAAGGAGCTCGTCGCCGCCGGCACGCCGTCCGAGGCGCTCGTGGCGCGCTTCGCCGCGCCCGGCCCGCCCGGGCGCGACATCCTCGACGCGCTGGCCGAGAGCCGCGACGTCGAGCGTTGGTTCCCGGCCGGCGACCCGTTCTGGTTCATGGCCGGCGAGCCGGCCGCGCTGCTCGACGGCGAGAGCACGCTCACGACAGGCGCGCGCTCCGACCGCGTGCACGCGACCGACCTGCGCTACTACCACCCGGCCAGCAGCCGCACGAAGGACACGCTGGTCGCCCTCGGCCGCGGTGCGCGGAAGGACGTCGTCGCCAGCTTCGCCGTGGCCTTCGCGCGCGCGCCCGACTTCTGGCCGCGGAACCTGTCGTCGCGCATCCAGGTGGCCGACCTCGTGCTCGACCCGGGCCGCCCCGAGGTGACGTTCGTGTTCGGCCTGATCGACGTCGCCCGCCCCGCCATGCCCGACGCCAGCGGCAAGAGCCGCTACCTCCAGCCGACCCAGGCCTACGGCATCCGCCTCGGGCCCGACGCCGTGGCGCTGGTGCGCCTCGGCGAGGACGCGCCGAGCGACGTCCTGCGCCGCCCCGCCATGACCGTCAAGGTCCTTTCCGAAGCGCCCAGCCTCCGCCTCGACGAGCGCGCGAAGTCGACGCCGGTGCGCGTCGAGGTCCACGGCACGGCGGTCAGCGTCAGCGTCGGCGGCGTCGTCCACGCCTTCACGCTGCCGGCCGCGGCCGAGGGCTTCATCGGCTTCCACCTGCGCGGCCAGGGCTATGCGGCCATCGAGGCGCTGAAGCTCGACTAGACCGCGTCCGCTTCTTCGTGATCCGGCCACCATGCGGCGTCGCTCGCTCGTTCGCTCCTGCGGCGTACCTGAGTACGCCTCGTCGCTCACTTCACTCGCTCCTTGCCTGGCGACCGGCTCACTTCGAATCAGACGCGGTCTGGACTTGGCGCTAGGGGCAGTCGGGCGAGGCCAGCGGCGCCTCGACGCACAGGCCGGTCGTCGGCTCGCAGCCGGCGGTCGTGCAGGCGTCGGGCGGGACGCAGCCCGGCGTCGCCAGGCAGAAGCCGACCTCGGCGCAGGTGGTGAAGCCCTCGGCGTCGAGCGCGACCAACGCCACCGCCGGGGCCGTCCCCGCCCCCGCGACCGGGCCCACCACCAGCGCGCGCAGCCCGACCGGCGACGGCGCCTGCAGCATGACCGCGCTCACCGGCGTCGTCAGGCCGAGCGGCGCCAGCGCGATGAGCGGGCGGCGCGGACCGACGCCCGCGCCGGGCACCACGCGGCGCGCGCCGAGGCCGAGGTCGAGGCTCACGATGGCGCCGTCCGGGTCGACCGCGACCGCGCGCGGCGCGAACAGGCCGAGGTCGGTGGCGTCGAGCCGGACGCCGTCGGCGCTGTAGCGCTCGAGCCGCCCGCGCGTCTCGTCGCGCGCCACGTCGCGCACGCTGAGCGCCAGGACGACGCTGCCGTCCGGCGCGGTGACGCCGCCCGCCACGCGCACGACGCGCCCGTCCTCGGCCAGCGGGATGGTGGCGCGCGTCGACAGGTCGTGGGCGTAGATGCGCGCGAAGGCGCCGTCGGCGACCGGTCCCCAGGCGAGGTGGCCGTCGTCGGGCCCGTCCTCGAAGGCCACCGCGCCGCGCGGCAGGCCGCTGTCGACCGGGCCGGCCACGACCGGTCCGGCGTCGATGATGCGCACGAGCCGGCTCGCGTCGGGGCCGTCGATGAGCGCGACGGTCGAGCCGTCGTCCTGCGTGTCGAGGCCGGCCAGGTGCTCGCCGGCGCCGAGCGGCAGGACGTGCTCGAGGGTCGCCGTGTGGAAGCTCCGGAGCCAGGTCGACACCACCAGGTCCTCGCCGCCGCCGGTCGCCGGCTGGCTGAAGCCGACGATGGCGAACTTGGCGCGCAGCGTGAGCGCCTGGACCGGCGAGCCGGTGGTGGCGCCGCGGGCCAGCGGCACGACCTCGTCGAAGTGGTGGCCGTCGGCCTCGTACCAGGCGAGCCAGGGCGTCGTGCCGTCGCCGCTCGCGCCGGCCAGGACGATGAAGCCGTCGATGTCGCGGAAGTGGCCTGTGACGTGGTCGCCCGGGTCGATGCGCACGAGCCCGCGCGCGTGCCCGTCGCCGCAGCGGCCGGTGTCGAGCGCGCCGGCGCTGGCGGCGTCGCCGCTCGGCCGGACCCAGCCCTCGACCGGCGCCGCGAGGTCGCTCGGCGCGCGCACCCACGCCGTGCCGGCCGGCGTCTCGACGCTGGTCGCGATCAGGCCGTCGCCGTCGATGAAGGCGCTCGCCACGCACACGTCGGCGGGGGCGAGCCCGCTCGCCACCGGGCCGGTTGCCAGCGCGCGCGGCGGGTCCTCGGGGCCGACGAGGCGCAGCTCCCAGTCGACGTCGGGCAGCCAGTGCGAGCCGCCGCCGGCCACGCGGCCATCGCCGCTGGCGCTGAGGCCGCTGTAGCGGAAGCCGTCGTCCCAGCCCCAGGCCACCGCGCCCGACGGCGCGTCGAAGGCGCGCACCCAGCCGTCGCCGGCCACCACCACCGTGCCGCCCGGGCACCACCAGTGCGAGCCGCCGCCCGCCACCAGGCCGCAGCCGAGCGTCACGGGCGGCGTGAGCACGGCCGACGGCGTGTCGATCGGCTCGCCCAGCCGCACCAGCCCCGTCACCCTGGCGGCGCCGGCGCCGGCGTAGCTGGCGCTCATGAGGATGACGTGCGCGCCGAGGCCGGCCTCGGGCGGCGTGCGCACCAGGGCCGCCACGAGGCCGCCGCTCACCGGCGCGAGCGCCGTGACCTCGGCCGGCGCGAGCTCGGCCCCGAGGCTCACCGGCGCCGACAGGGCCAGCGCGAGGCCGTCGTCGCCGCGCGTCACGACGTCGAGGCGGCCGACGGCGCCGACCAGCCAGTGCGAGCCGCCGCCCGAGATGTTGGCGCCCGGATCGAGCGGGACGATGGGGCTCGTCGCCGGGCTCGCCAGCGTGAGGCGCGAGACGGCCTGGCCCTGGTCGAGGTCGACCTCGACGATGCCGCTGCCGACCGCCCACAGCGCGCGCCGGCCGCTCGCCGAGTCCGGCGCCACCGCGGGCGCGGCGCAGGCGGCCTCGGCCGACTGCCCGGCGAGGTCGATGTCCAGCGTCCACAGCAGCGGGTCGGTCGCGCCCGGCGGCGCGCGCCGGAAGGCGCGCAGCGTGCACGTGGTGGCCCCGCGCGTGGCCACGAACAGCTCGGCGTCGCCGTTGTGGGCGGTGGTGCTGACCACCGCGTGCGAGGCCGGCCCGTCCCAGGTCGCCAGCGTGCGCGTCGCGCCCGCGGCGCGGACCGGCGTCACCGTCAGGCCGTGCGCGTCGCTGCGCGCGAGGTCGCCGAAGAACAGGGCCGCCGGCCGCAGGCCGGCGGCGCGAGCGGCGGCGCCGCGGTCCCGCCGGCGTCGTCGGTCGCGAGGCCGGTGGTCGCGCCGCTCGCGTCGCCCGCGTCGGGGCTCGCGCTCGCGTCGAGCGCGTCGTCGAGCGCGCTCACGGTGTCGTCGGGCGCGCTCGCGTCGTGCGCGCTGCCGGCGCTGTCGCCCGCGACGGTGGCGTCGGTCGCCGCCCCCGTGTCGGTCGCGTCGAGCTCGAGCGTCGCGTCGCCGCTCGCCGCGTCGCTCGCGCGCGCATCGTCGGCGTCGGCCGGCGCCGGCGCCGGCTCGCACGCCGTGAGGCCGGCGTCGACAGCGAGCCCGAGGCCGAGGGTGAGGTAGCGCTGCAGCGCAGCGAACGTGAGCGACATGGGACCTTGATGCGGGACACACGAGGGGTGTCCGCATCCTAGACCCAGCCGGGCATCGCCGTCGCCCCCCACAGAAGTGGGGGGCGCGCTCAGGCCGCCGTCCGCCGCCGCCGCGCCCGCGTCAGCGCCAGCCCGACGCCGGCCGCGAGGAGCGGCGCGAGCCCGTCGGCGCCGCCGCCGGCGCAGCCCTCGTCGGCCTTCACGCGCGCGTCGCAGTTGTGGTCGACGCTGCCGCCCTTGCGCTCGGGAGCGCCCGGGAAGGTGTCGTCGCGGCCGTCGTCGCAGTCGCCGGCGGCGGCCACCGCACCCGGCGGCGCCACGCACGCGAGCAGCGCCGGGCCGCTGCCGAAGCCGTCGCCATCCGCGTCGAGGTACCACGCCGAGAGGCCGGGCAGGCCCTCGTCGGTGGCGCCGTCGCAGTTGTTGTCGACGGCGTCGCACAGCTCGGGCGCGCCCGGGAAGGTGGTGGCGCTGTGGTCGTCGCAGTCGCCGCCCTCGGCCGCGCTGTCGGCCGGCAGCGGGCACGCCGTCACGGCCTGGTCGCCGTAGCCGTCGCCGTCGCTGTCGCGGTAGCTCGTCGGCACGACGTTCGGCGCCACGCTCGAGAACGGCGTGTTGGTCAGGCCGTCGAAGGCCACCTCGGCGATGCTCCAGCCGGGCGCGCCGACCGCCTCGTCGCTGCCGATGCGGAAGCGCACGCGCACGGTCTTGCCGGCGTAGGCGTCGCCGAAGTCGAGCGTCACCTGGTCGGCCTCGGGCCAGGCCGGGTTGGTCGCGGTGAAGGCGGCGCGCCCGCCGAGCACGTTGCCGCCGGCGCCGGGCAGCGCCGCGCCGTAGGGCACGGTGGCGTGCTCGGAGGCGTCTTCCCAGGTGGCGCCGTCGTCGCTCGACAGCTCGATGACGCCGCCGTCGTAGAAGGTCGTGACCGGCCCGTTGGGCCCGTCCTCCTGGCCGACCTCGAAGCTGTAGCGCTGGGTCAGGTGCATGACGAAGGCGTGGTCGGTCGACACCGCCAGCGGCGGCGACTCGAGGCTGCCGTCGGCCGGGCCGTCGACGTCGGCGCCGATGAAGGCGTAGTCGCCCGGGCTGGCCTCGCCGCGCGTCCACACGCCGGCGTCGCCGCTGGCGGTCCAGACGCTCAGCGCCTCGTCCTCGTCGACGGTCTCGGTGGCCGACGACGCCGGTGCGAAGGCCATGTTGGTCCAGCGGCCGGTGGCCACGGTGGCGCTGCCCTCGCAGCTCGACGGCGCCGTCACGGTGATGGTGAGGCCGACCAGCGTCGGCGCCGTGAGCCCGGCCGCGAGCTCCACCGGCACCTCGACGGTGGCGCTGGCGAAGGCGGCGATGGTGGGCACCGTCACGGAGCCGCCGCCGTTCACCGTCAGCGCCGCGGCGTCCTGCGCCACCTCGAGCTGGGCGCCGCTCAGCGGCTCGGCCGACGGGTTGGCGATGGTGACGGCCAGGCGGCCGCGCTCGCCGGCGTCGAGCGCGCCGTCGTGATCGCAGCTGGCCGCGCCGTCGTCGAGCGTCACCGCGCTGATGACCAGGCGCGGCTTCACGTCGTAGCTCTCGACGACGCCGCCCAGGTCGAACGAGCCGCGCGCCGGCGCCAGCGCGCACGAGCCGGCGCCGCGGCGCGCGAAGCCGCCGGCCAGCGCGCGCGCGTCGAGCGGGTCGGCGGCGGCGGCCGCGGCCAGGATGGCGTCGCGCTGCTCGGTGTAGGTCGGGGCCACCGGCGCGAGCTTCATGCCGGCCACGACGTAGTCCGACATGCGGCGCTGGGCCTCGGCGAACGACAGCCGCGGCGCCTCGCCGCGCGTGTCGGCGAGGAGGCCGGCGTAGGCCTCGAACATCATCTCGGCCCACACCTCGCCGGCGTTGTGCGTCTCGTTGTTGGGCGCGCCGCTGAGATCCGACATGGGCACCTCGGCCGGCAGCGTCGAGTCGGCGGCGATGTCGCCGAGCGTCAGCGGGTTCTTGGCCGGGTCGGTCGAGTAGGGGTAGCGGCGCACGCCGAAGTAGCCGGCGTCGGCGGTGAACGGCACGCTGGTGTAGATGCCCTCGCCGAAGGCGCCGCTCGGGTCGTCGTCCTCGTGCAGCACCATGTGCAGCGCGATGAAGTCGCCCCAGCCCTCGCTGGCCGCCGCGCACTGGTAGGAGCTGCAGTCGACGAGGCGCATGTGCAGGTAGTGGCCCCACTCGTGGGCGGCGGTGGTGCCCTCGATGGCGCTCGCCGGGCGGACGCCGAGCTTGCTCTCGAGCTCGGCCCGGACCGTGCCTTCGGCCAGCGCCGCGATGAGCACCTGGCCGTCCTCGAAGCTCACCGACACGGACGGGATGTCGGCGCCCGGCTGCTCGCCGTCGGCGAAGAGCGGGTTCGGCCCGGCGCCCTCGACGTTGTTGATGATGATGATGGCGACCGCGCCCGCGGCCGACGCGGCGCGCGCCTTGGCCTCGAGGGCGCAGGTGCCGCGGTCGACCAGCGCGATGGCGCCGTCGAGGTCGTGCAGCGGCTCGCACGCGTCGGTGGCGGTGTCGACGCCGTCGTCGGCGCGCACGATGCGACCGCTGACGCGGTAGCCGTGCGGGCCGAACTCCGAGCCGCCGGTGGCGATGTCGTCGGGCAGCGCCTCGCTGTGGAAGCCCCGCGTCTCGCCGGCGCTGTAGACGCCGAGCTGCATGGTGGGCGAGGCGCCGTCGGGCGGCGTCTCCATGTTGGCGTTGTCGGGCGTGCTGTAGTCGTCGGCCTCGGCGTGCAGCGGGTCGCCGCCGGCGCCGCCGCGGCCGTAGTTCTCGAGCTGGGCGTTGCCGGCGGCCTCGTCGAAGCCCGAGTCGTAGTACCAGTCGTGGAGCCAGTTGGTGAGGTAGAAGACCTGCGTCACGGCGGCCATGAGCTGGTCGGGGCTGGCGTCGGGCTCGGCGTCGAAGTCGTAGCGGCGATCGAAGACGCCGTTGCCGGTGGCGGTCGCGCGCAGGTCGCCGTTGGAGAAGCCGTCGGGCTCGGTGAGGTCGACGTAGGCGTCGACGTTGTTGCCGCGCGTCTCTTGCGCCGGCAGCGTGAGCCACGGGTCGACGCCGTGGTCGGGCGCCTGGTTGAAGCCGTTCATCGACACGAGGCTGGCCTCGATGAGCGCCGGCAGCGCGTGGTCGGGGACGCCGCTCGGGTTGGGCAGGAAGTCCTCGGTGGGTCCGGCCAGCGGGCGGCGGTCGCCGCTCGTCTCGGCCCACACGCGGAAGCGCAGGTCGGCGATCTGGTCGTGGCGCTCCAGCACCGCGCCGTCGGCGGCGGCGATGGCGAAGGCCAGGCTCTGCGGCGCGGCCGCGCCCGGCACCTCGGCGCGGACGTCCACCAGCCAGGCCGGCACGAGGCCCGCGCCGCGCGGGAACCAGGCGGCCCGGAGGCGCATGGGCCGGCCGAGCACGACGCCGCTCGCGTCGTCCGGGGCGAGCGTGAAGCGGCGGAAGCCGGCCTCGTCGGGCGTCCCCTCGACGAAGCCCGCCGGGTCGAGCGCGATCGGATGGCCGGGCGCGGCCAGCTCGGCGGCGGCGAGCGCCAGCGCGTCGCGCGCCTCCAGGCTCCAGTGGCCGGCGCGGTCGGCGCGCGCGTTCGGGTCGAGGCGGCCCATGCGCGTGATGACGCGGCCGTCGCGGCCGAGCAGCACGCTCAGCCGATCGTGCATGACGTCGACGCCGGCGATGGTCTGGCCGAAGGTCACGACGATGCCGCCGTGACCGAGGTCGTGGACGTGGCGCACGCGCACGCTGGCGAGCGCGCCCTGGTCGAGGCCGAGGTCCGCGGCGCGGGCGGCGAGCCAGGCCGTGGCGAGGCCGGCCGGGTCGCGCGTCGGCGTGGCGCTCGGGCCGGACGGGCCGAGCGCAGTCGGCGCGGGCCAGGGCGCGGCGAGCGTCGGGGCGGTCGCCGCCAGGGCGGCAAGCGACGCGAGCGACGACAGCGTCGCGCGGAGGGATCGACGGGGGTGGCGGTACATGCACGCTCCGGGATCGACGGACGGCGCACCATCCGCCCGTGCCCCGGCGCCGGGAAGTTCGATTCGCGGAACGCGCCGACCATGGCCCGTCGATTCGATCGGCGAGCTCGCGCCGGATCGGTCGGAGGCAGCGCGTGCGGCGTCAGCGGGCGAAGCGCCGGGCCAGCGCCTCGCGCGAGAAGCGCACGACCACCTCGTCGTCGCGCACCTCGACCACGCCGCGGCCGAGGTCCTGGGCCCGGTGGGCGGCGCGCAGCCCGGCCGCGATGGCGTCGGCCTCGCGCTTCCGCAGCCGCTCGCGCGGCGAGCGCCGCCGCTTGGCGCTCCGGGCCTCGCGCTGCGCCCGCACCGCCGCCTGGATGTCGCGCAGCGAGGCGACGCGCGCCGGCTTGTCGCCGACCGGCGCGTTCTCGCGCACGAGCAGGCCGGGGTCGACGGTGCCGCCCAGCGCCTTGGCGTAGGTGATGAGGCCGGCCGCGCGCTCGAGGCCGAGCGACTCGGCGTCGGAGCGGGTGTAGGCGCGCACGACGCGTATCATCATATAGGCCTGGGTGGTCGCCACGCCGAGCGCGCCGTCGACGTAGCTGCGGAAGCTGTCGTAGCCGAGCGCGGCGTAGAGCTTCTGACTCTGGATGCGCTCGAGCACGTTGCCGATCTCCCAGAAGGCACCGGTGATGTCGCGCAGACGATCGACCACCACCTGGGTGAGGCGCGTCGCCTCGTCACGCAATGCACGCCCGTCGGGGACGCTCGGAAGTTGCTTGGCCATGGCCGCAGCATAGCACCACAGGCCGCGACGGGTCATCTGTACGGGCGCCCGTACAAATCGTACGGGCGCCCGTACAGCCGCTTCGTGCGCGTGAGGCCGGTCACCGTCGTCAGAAGACGACGCCCAGGCCGAGCGACGGCGCCAGCGTGAGGCCCGCCCGGACGCCGTCGTCGGACGTGGTGGCGCCGGCGTCGTCGGTGAGCTCCGACGACTGCCAGCCGAGCGACGCCAGGCTCGCCGCCACGCGTAGGCCGACGCCGCGGCCGAGCGCCACGTCGGTGACCAGGCCGAGGCCGAGCTCGGCGTGGCGCGCGCGCGCCGACTGCGACGTGCCGTCGACGTCGGTGCCGCTGAAGCCGCCGCTGGCGGTGACGGCGAGGCCGACCTCGACCGGGTCGCCGGCGTTCAGCACCCAGCGCACGCCGACGCCGGCGCCGAGCGCGTGCGACGACGACGCGCTGCCCGACGCGACGGCGCCGCGCACGTCGAGCATGAGCCACAGCGCGTCGCCGAGCCGGCGCTCGAGGCCGGCCGTGAGCGAGGGCGCCGACCCGGCGCCGGCCACGCCGAGACCGCCCAGCGCGCCGAGGCCGCCGGCCCCGTCGAGCCCGCTCAGCCCGCCGAAGCCGACGCTCGCGCCGAGGCGCCAGTCTGCGTCCGGCGCCGCGCTCGCCTCGACCGGCGGCGTCGCCGTCCCGGCCCGCGCCGCCGTCGTCACCGTCAGCGCGCCCAGCGCGCAGAACACCATCGCGGCGCCGCGCGCCCCCCCATCGAAGCCGTCCAGCCCCAACCAGCGTGCGTGGTCTCTCCAGCGAGACGACGCCGAAAGCCGGGCCGCGCGCGCGGCCTTCCGGGCCGCCGGACGATTGACGCGATGGCGTCCGACGTGGCCGCGCGCGGGTCGCGCGTGCCAGCATGTCACGCTCGGTCGATGCTCAGCCGAGGAGCTCGTGACAGGCGCGGTAGAGGTCCTTCCAGCCGTCGCGCTCCTTGACGACGGTGCGCAGGTACTCCTCCCAGGCCACGCGGTCGGCGGTCGGGTCCTTGATGATGGCGCCCTCGAGCGCGCCGGCGAGGTCGGCCGCGGTGAGCGCGCCGTCGCCGAAGTGCGCGGCCAGCGACATGCCCTGGGTCATGACGGCGATGGCGTCGGCGGTCGACAGCGACCCCGACGGGCTCTTGATCTTGGTCTTGCCGTCGGCGGTCTTGCCGTCGCGCAGCTCGCGGAAGATGGTCACCACGCGCCGCACCTCGTCGAGCGCCGGCGCCTCGGCCGGCAAGGCCAGCGCGCGGCCCATGTCGGCGACGCGGCGCTCGACGATGGCGACCTCCTGCTCGAGCGACTCCGGCGCCGGCAGCACCACCACGTTGAAGCGGCGCGTGAGCGCGGCCGACAGCTCGTTCACGCCGCGGTCGCGCGTGTTGGCGGTGGCGATGACGTTGAAGCCCGGGCGCGCGGCGATCTCCTGGCCGAGCTCGGGGATGGGCAGCACCTTCTCCGACAGGATGGTGATGAGCGAGTCCATCACCTCGGCCGGGATGCGCGTGAGCTCCTCGATGCGCGCCAGCTGCCCGTCGCGCATCGACGTGAAGATGGGGCTCGGCACGAGCGCGTTGGCCGACGGGCCCTCGGCGAGGAGGCGCGCGTAGTTCCAGCCGTAGCGCAGCGCCGGGTCGTCGACGCCGGCCGTCCCCTGCACGAGCCGCGTCGAGTCGTTGGAGATGGCCGCCGCCAGGTGCTCGGAGACCCAGCTCTTGGCGGTGCCGGGCGCGCCGACCAGCAGCAGCGCGCGGTCGGTCGCCAGCGTGGCGATGGCGATCTCCATGAGCCGCGGCGAGCCGATGTACTTCGGCGTCACGGTGAAGCCGTCGGGCAGCGTGCCGCCGAGCAGGTAGGTCTTCACCGACCACGGCGAGAGGCGCCAGCTGGGCGGTCGCGGGTGGGTGTCGGCGGCGGCCAGCGCGGCCAGCTCGGCGGCGAACTGCACCTCGGCGTGGGGGCGGAGGACCGCCGGCACGGCCGGTTCGATCGCGACGGTGGGGTCAGCGGGCGTTGCGGGCAAGCAGGAGCTCCTGGTGGAAGACGCGGCGCAGCTCGAGCACGGCGGCGACGTAGCGGCCGCCGCGCCCGGCGCGGATCTGGGGGATGTCGAGGGCGAACGCGAGCAGGCTCGGGTGGAGCTCGTAGGGCAGGGCGGCCGGCGGCTGATCGTACGGGCCGAGGTGCTCGACGGTGCGCAACACGGCGCGCGACAGCTCGGGGCCCCAGTCCTTGAAGGGCACCTGCGGGCTCTTCTGATACCAGCGCGCGCGCAGCCGATCGCGCGCCGGCTCGGGCACCTGATCGAGCAGCGCCGGCGCCAGCGCGTCGCGCGTCGCGCGCAGCGCGCTCGGCCAGTCGAGGCCGGGGATGGCGTGCGCGACGGCGGTGGCCCAGGTGGCATCGAGCGGCCGCGACGCGAGCCCCAGCAGCCAGGCGTGGACGTGCTCGCTGGCGCCGAGCGCGTCGACCAGCGGGCCCGGGCCGAGGCCGCTCGCGTCGGCCCACAAGGCGGGCGGCGCGGCCTTGGCCAGGCCGGCCAGGAGCGCCGCGCGCGCGCCGAGCGCCGCCGCGCCGTCGAAGGCGATGCCGTCGTCGAGCCACTCGGCGTCGGGCGGCGCGTCGCCCACCGGCGTCGGGAGATCCAGGCGCCCGGGTCGGCACACGGCGGCGACGCGCGCGCGCAGGCGCTCCTGCACGGCGGTGCCGGGGATCTCGCCCAGCAGCGCGCGCGCGCGGCGCCGCACCGGCTGGCTCCGGTCGTGGCCGGCGATGGCCTCGAGGAAGGCGACGTCGTCGGGCCCGAGCGCGTGGGCGCCGACCGCGTCGAGCCAGTCGAGGCGCAGGTCGGGCTTGTCCTCGCGCCACGTCTTCTGGAGCAGCGCGCGCGCCGCGGCCGGGTCGCGCCGCCGCAGCTCGGTGAGCGCCGCGCGCCGCGCGTCGGAGGCGCCCTCCACGAAGACGCGCTCGGGGTCCTCGACGTGCGGGTCCTTGCGATAGGCCTCGACCCAGGCCGGCGCGGCGGCCACGTCGGCGAGCCAGCGGCCGCGCTCGCCCAGCACCGCCAGCAGCTCGGGTCGACGGCCCGCGCCGGCGCGCGCGAAGGGCAGGGCGCGCGACAGGAGGTGCGGCGGCAAGACGAAGCCGTCGCGCGCCAGCGCCGCGACGACCTCGCTGGCCAGGTGCGGATCGCCGAGCAGCGCCTCGACGCGCTGCGCGAGGCCCGGCGGCACGGCGCGGCGCGTCTCGGGCGGCGCGGCCGGGAGCGGCTCGGGAGGCGGCCCGGCGAGGCGTCCGGCCGAGCGCCGGATGGCCTCGGCGCCGGCCGCCAGCAGCACGCGCCGCTCGGGCGGCCCGTCGAGCGCCTCGAGCTCGGCGTCCATGGCGACGCGCCGCTTGACGGTGCCGAGCACCGCCAGGTCGCCGAAGCGCGAGCTGAGCTCGGGCGGCGGCGCCTGCACCGGCGCGAGCGGCGTCAGCGCGCCGTCGGCCATGGCGCCGAGCACGGCCAGGCGATCGCCGTTCCACTCGCCCAGGAGGTCGAGCGCGCGGCCGCCGGCCAGCGCCAGCAGCTCGGCCAGGTCGGCGACGGCGATCGGCAGCGCGCCGCTGGCATCGAAGGCGCGCGTCCGACGCCGCGCCCGGCGCGACCTCGACCGGCCCGAGCACCACCGGCAGCACCGGCAGCCACGGCTGCTCGGCCAGCGCCTCGGCCCAGGCGGCGAGCAGCTCGCCCACGCCGAGCCGGCGCGGCGCCTCGCGCGGCGCGGGCGCGAGCGGCGGCCCCTTCTGCACCACCAGCGCGCGCTGCGGGTGGGCCGACGGATAGAAGGCCAGCGTCGCCGGCAGCTCGCTGCCCGGCAGGAAGGTCTCGCCGAACGTCGCGCCGGCCGGGGCGAAGCGCAGGATGAGCGCGTCGCGGCCCGACGTGCGGCCGCGGAGCCAGGTGCGGCCGGTCTTCAGCTGCAGGTCGAGCTCGGTCGTGTCGGCCAGGACGAACCAGTTGTCGGTCGCCAGATCGGCGTGGGCCAGCACCTCCTCCTCGGGGAACGAGAAGCCGATGAGCGCGCGCACGTCCGCCTGGAGAGCGGTCGGCAGCGACTCCAGCCGATGCCAGGCCTCGCTCAAGAGCGCCATGCGCCCGAGCCGGTCGAGCGCGCCGCCGGCCCAGTCGCCGCCGCCGCTGATGCGCCCGGCCACGCCGCGCATGCGCCCGGCCAGGCCGCCGGCCTGCGCGTCGACCAGACGCCGCGCCTCGGTCTCGAGCAGCGCCTCGCCGGCGGCGCCGTCGAGCCGGCCGAGGCCCTGGCGCATGATGTCCTCGAAGAAGCGATCGAGCCGCTCGATGCCCTCGGACACGCGCGCCTCGCGCTGCTCGCGCCGCGCCATCTGCGCCTCGACGTCCTTGACCGGGCCCTTCTCCTTGGGCACGCGC
This sequence comes from Myxococcota bacterium, assembly GCA_046351155.1. GTDB lineage: Bacteria > Myxococcota_A > UBA9042 > PHBI01 > PHBI01 > JAXLYZ01. Next base: position 149,124 of record JAXLYZ010000007.1, on the reverse strand, counting down.
GCCGCCTGGCGCTTGTCGATCCAGCCCGCCACCCAGTCCGGCTCGGGGGCGAGGCCGAGCCCGTCGCCGCCCATCAGCATGAGCGCCAGCACGTGCTTGCACGGGAGCTTGCGCGACGGGCAGGTGCACTTGCCGGCGTGGTCGGCGAGGTCGACCGCGACCTGATAGCGCGCGCTGCCCTCGTGCTCGCCCCACAGCGCGCGCTCGCTGCGCCCGAGCACCGGCCACAGGTGCCGGACGGCGATGCGCTGCGCGGCGCCGAGCGCGACCGCGTCCGGCGCCAGGCGCGCGACGTCTCCGATCATGTGCGCGCCGCGCGCCGCCGCGCTCGCCAGCCGAGGAGCCCGAGCGCCGCCAGCGGCCAGGCCGCGGCCGCGCCCGAGCCGCCGGCGCAGCCGCCCGAGCTCTTGCCGACCGACCGGCTGGTGTCGGCCGCGCTCGCGGTGTCGGCGCTGCCGGTCTCCGACGCGACCGAGGTGTCGTCGCTGGTCGCGGTGGCGTCGTCGCTGCTCGTGCCGGTGTCCTGCTCGACCGTCTCGGGCGACGGCTCGGGCTCGGGCTCCGGGCCGGGGTCGGGCTGCACCACGACCTTCGGCACGCAGATGCCGTGCTGCGGATCGGCCGCGTCGTCGAGCGACACGCAGGTCTCGTCGAAGTCGCAGCCGTACGAAGGATCGACGCGGCAGTCGCGGTGGCAGATGGGCCCGAGGCCCTGCTCGTAGCGGCACACGAGGTCGCCCTCGCAGTAGACGTCGGCGCAGCTCTCCTCGAGGCCCTGGCCGCCGTTCTTCGGGATGCAGCGCCCGACCACCTTCGAGTTCCAGGCCTGCCAGTGCCACTCGCAGACCTGGTCGTCGGGGCAGCCGAGATCGGTGAAGGCGTCGCACTGCCGCTCGCAGGTGCCGACGCTCTCGGCCGACGGCTTCTGGCAGGTGAGCCCCGCGCCGCACGTGCCGGTCGCGGTGCACGGGCCGCCCACCTCGACGCCGGCGCAGAAGCCGCCGGTGCAGGTGGTGCCGGCCGGGCACGGCGCGCTGCCGCTGCACTTCTGCGTGCAGGCCTGGGCCTCGCAGTACATGCCCTTGCACTGATCGGGCGCGTAGCAGGGCGCGCCGTTGCCGAGGTCGCCGGGCGGCACGCAGGCCGCGTCCTGGTAGCAGCGGCCGCCATCGGGGCAAGTGCCGCCGCCGCCCTGCGCGCCGCAGCCGAGCGTGCACACGCCGACCGAGAACTGGAAGAAGACGCACTCGGCCGACTGGCAGTCGCTCATCTCCTTGCACGCCGCGCCGTAGGGCGCGCTGCCGGCCTTCACGCACACGCCCGGCGCGAGGCACGAGTAGCCGGCGCCGCAGCTCGTCGCGTCGGAGGCATCGCAGCTCTTCGTGCAGTAGGCCTCCTCCTCGAGGACGAGGCACTGGCCCGACGCGCACACCTCGTTGCCGTAGCAGGCGCCGCCCAGCGCCACGTTGCCGCCGTAGCTGTGGCAGAAGTCGTTGTCGGGCAGGCACTGCGCGGTCGCGACGGCCTGGATCTGGAAGCAGCCGAAGCCGTCGGGGCAGGTGCCGTGGGCGCCGCCGCAGTCCTTGCCGCAGTAGTGGTGGCCGGCCCCCCAGTCGAGGCAGGTGCCGCCGGCGCAGTTGGCGTCCGAGTCGCACGCGTCGCAGGGGGCGCCGCTCGTGAAGGGCGTCGTCGGATAGAGGAAGCAGAGGCCGCGCTTGTCGTCGTCCTCGAGCGTGCGGATGTCGACCGAGCCGCCGGTGAAGAACATGGTGGCCGTGAACTGGCGCGCGTGGTCGAGGCCCAGCGAGTGCCCGATCTCGTGCGTCGCGACGCCCTGGATGTCGTACTTCGAGGCCGGCGTCGGGCTGCTCGTCGACCAGTCGGCCTCGAAGGCGTTGAAGACGATGTCGTTCGACGTGATGGTGCCGCTGGCCGAGGTCTCGCTCACCGAGTAGGCCAGCGCGTCGGCCACCGACGGGTCCCAGCTGTTCTGCATGAAGGTGAAGTGGATGTCGTTCTGCGGGTCCTGCGCCTTCTGGCCGCCGTAGGTGAAGGCGACGGTGGCGCAGCTGACGTCCTGCCACGACTGGAAGGCGGCCTGGAGCGCGCCCTGCAGATCGGCGAAGGCGACGTCGTTCATGACCGAGGTCGACATGGTCCAGGTGACGTTGGAGCCGCTCCAGTGCTCGGTCTCACCGTTGTAGTTCTTGAGCACGATGAAGGCGCCGGCCGGAGCGGCGCCGAGCGCGGTGAGGCCGAGCGCGGCGGCCAGGGCGACGACTTGGCGACAGGCGGGGCGGCTCACGAGGCGCGCCTCGGCGAGGATGCGCACGACCTCGGCGCGGAGCTCGTCCCAGCCGATGCGATCGGGCGCCAGCGGCCGCGTCGGCGCGCCCGGCTCGGCCAGCGTCGCGACCGCGCCGCGCGAGGCCACGGCCGCGCCCGCGGGCGCGCGCGCCGAGCGCTCGAGGTGGAAGGCGCCCTGGGCCATGCCGACGAGGTAGTGGAAGGCGCCGTCGCTGCGCGCGAACAGGACGACCTCGTCGCCCAGCGCGAGCGTCGCGGTGCCGACGACCCTGCGCTCGACGCCGTCGATGACGCCGCCGATCTGCCGCACCGCCACGAGGTCGCCCGGCGCGTCGGCGCCGGCCAGCGCCTCGTCGACGCGCACCCAGCTGAGCGTGTAGACCTCGTGGCGCTCGGCGTCCCAGATCACCTCTTCGTCGACCACCTCGCCGCGCACGATGCTGTGCGCCGCGCGACACAGCTCGCTCAGCGAGAACGGTCGGACCAGCGTGGCGCGGGCCGGCGCGGCGGCAGCGAGCACGCCCGCGACGACGGCGGCGATGAGTGATGCGATCGTCCTGCGGCCCATGCGGTGACCTCCGTGAGGCGCGGATGATACGCGGGCGGGTCGCTCCGGGCGAGCACCGCGCCGCGCCGCTCGACCCGCCGCGCCAGGCCGCGCCCGCGGCTCGGCGGGCACGCGACCTGCGCTCGTCGAATCAGCCTCCGAAGACCGCCGTCACGTCGGCGAAGACGCCCTGGGCCTCGGTCTTCAGCGCCTTCACCTTGTCGGGCAGCGTCGCGACGGCCTTCACGTTCTTGTCGACGAGCTTCGACTTCTTGGCCACGTCGAGCGGGTTCTTGACGAGGCCGGGCACCTTGCCCGGGAAGTCCTTGGTCGCCTCGACCAGCGCCTCCGACTGCGGCAGCAGCTGGTCGGCCGTGTCGCTGGTCTTGCCGCTCGTGTCGGAGAGGGCGTTCACCGAGTCCATGCCCTTCTGCACGTTCTCGGGCACGGCCTCGCTCGCCTGGAGCTTGGGCACGTTGCCTTCCATGAGGATCTTGATCTTGCCGTTGGCCTTGGTCTTCAGGTCCTCGAGCGCCGTCTTGAGCGGCGCGTCCGCGGCCACGCCCATGGCGGTGTTCACGTTGGTGCGGCCCTCGACCATGGTCTGGTTCTGGGTCTGCACCGAGCCTTGGATGTCGCGGGCCTTGGCGAAGACGTCGTCGAACTCGGCGATGCCGGTGTCGACGATCTTGGACTCGCCGGCCCACGCGCTGGTGGCCATCGCGGCGACCGCGAAGAAGGCAATGCCGATAGCAGGGACTCGAACATTCATGATGGTTTCCTCGCATCCGCGTCGTGGCGCCCGCGCGGAAGGCCGGCGGGAGCCATCGCCCAGGCGGTCGCGCCCCTCGCGAGCACCTCGAGCGCGCGGACGATACGCCCGTCCATTCGCGAGGTCGAGGCTGGGCTGGCGGGGTCGGCGCCGCTCAGGCGGAGCGGGCCAGCACGGCCTTCACGCGCTCGGCCAGGACCTTGGGCGTGAACGGCTTGGCCACGAGCTCGATGCCGCCGAGATCGGCCTCGGAGTAGCCCGACATGAAGAGGATCTTCATGCTCGGCCACACCGCGCGGATGGCGGCGGCGAGCTCCTGGCCGCTCATCTGCGGCATGACGATGTCGGAGAGCACGAGGTCGATGGCGGTCGTGCGCAGGATGGCCAGCGCCTCGGGCCCCGAGTTCGACGACATGACGCGGAAGCCGTGGATCTGCAGCCCGCGCACCGCCGTCGTGCGCACCAGATCCTCGTCCTCGACCACCAGCACCGTGGCCGGCGCGCCGCGCTCCCCCGCCGGCTGCGTGACCGGCAGGTGCGGCGCCGTGCCGGGGCGCGCCGACACCGGCAGCTCGATGCGCACCGTCGTGCCGCGGCCGGGCGCGCTGTCGACGCTGATGTTGCCGCGGTGCTGGGCCACGATGCCGTAGCAGGTCGCGAGCCCGAGGCCGGTGCCCATGCCCGGCGCCTTGGTGGTGAAGAACGGCTCGAAGACGCGCGCCAGGTGCTCGGGCGGGATGCCGACGCCGGTGTCCGACACGCTCAGCTCGACGCGCGTCGCGCCGTCGGGGGCCACGCCGTCGGCGGTCTGGACCAGGACGGTGCCGCCGTCGGGCATGGCCTCGCCGGCGTTCATGACCAGGCTCACCAGCACCTGCTCGAGCTGCTTCGGGTCGGCGTGCACGCGCTGCTTCGAGCGCAGGTCGAGCACCAGCGCCACGTCGCCGCCGACCATGGCGCGGAGCGTCGGCGTGATGTCGCGCAGCAGCGCGTCGAGGTGCACGCGCACCGGCGCGTGGGCCTGCTTCTTGGCGAAGGCGAGCAGCTGGCCGGTGAGCTGGGCGCTGCGCTCGGCGGCCTTGCGGATCTCGTCGAGGTCCTCGCGGATGGCCGTCGCCGCGTCGAGGCCCTCGGGCACGCGCGCGGCCGCCGAGGCGGCGCGACCGACGATGGCCGTCAGCATGTTGTTGAAGTCGTGGGCGATGCCGGCCGCGAGGCGGCCGACGCTCTCCAGCCGATGCGCCGTCAGCAGGCGCTCGTTCAGGAGGTGGCGCTCGGTGACGTCGATGGTGCCGCCGAGGAGCCGCACCACGCGGCCCGACGCGTCGCGGTCCGCGCGGCCCTTGCACAGCGCCCAGCGCATCTCGCCGCCCGGGCGTCGGAAGCGGTGCTCGAGGTCTTCGAAGACGCCGGTCTGCAGCGCGCGCTCGATCGAGGCCCACACCTTGCCGCGGTCCTCGGGGTCGATGGCGGCCAGGTACTCGGCGGAGGTCTTGGGCGCGGCGCCGACGATCTGCCGCAGCGTCTCGTCCCAGGTGATGACGTCGCGCTCGACGTCCCAGGTCCACAGCCCGACGCCGCTGGCGCCGAGCGCTCGGGCGAGCACGCGCCGGCCGTCGTCGGGGCTGTCGGGATCGTCTCGCTGCACCGGGTCGAGTCTTCCTGTGGCGCCCGAGCCCGGTCAAGCTCCCGCTTCGAACGGGTTTCACGCGTCGTCCAAGGCAGCCGGATCACTTCTTCGAGAAGAGCGCCTCCAGGCGCCGCCGCGCCTCGCTCGCGGCGTCGGTCGCCGACGCGGCCGGGGCCTCGCCGGCCGGGCGATCGTCGTCGCGCTGCGGCGCCGCCAGGCGGTAGGCGCTGCAGAAGTTGGCGCGCTCGGGATCGGCCGGGATCTCGGCGGTCGGCTCGCGGCACGTGCGCGACGGCTGGTCCCAGTAGGCGCAGCCGCGGCACGAGCGGATGTCCGAGTCGCACTCGGGGCAGGTCTCGGAGCGGCCGACCGGCTGGCCGGCGACGAGCTCCAGGATGGCGCGGCACTTCCAACAGCGGGGGCGCGGGACGTTCACGCCGGCATTATGGCCTGCCGGCGTGAACGCGTCATCCGTCGTCGCGGTCAACGGCCGTTGCCGTGCCCGCGGTGGCCGCGCCCGCGGTTGCCGTGCCCGCGGTCGCCGCCGCGGTTGCCGTAGTCGATGGTCGGCACGTAGGCCACGGCCGGAGGTCCGCGGAAGGCGGGGCGCTCGTCGCGCGGCGGGGTGGCGAAGGCGAGCTTGTCCTTGCCGACCCACTCGTCGAAGAAGCTGTCCCAGCCGTCGTAGTGGACGAGGTACTGGTCGCCCGAGACCTTCATGACGCGGCCCGCGCGCCACATGCCGCCCCACTGGATCTGCACCAGCTGCGGCTGGCCCTCGCAGTCGACGACGCCGTCGGCGAAGCGGATGCGCGAGTCGGGCACGAGCTCGTCGAAGGCGCTGCTCCAGCCGTCGTAGTGGATGAGCGTCTGGTCGCCCTGATAGCCGACGATGGACGCCGGGTACCACGAGCTGCCCCACTCGACCTCGATCTTGCGATCGGCCGCGGCTCGGCCTCCGTAGCCGTAGCGAGGCTGGTCGTTGGGGCGGGCCGAGGCGGCCGACTCGAGGCCGGCGATGCCGACCAGGGTGCTGACGAGGAACCAGGTGATGCGCTTCATGACGTGTGACTCCAGGTGACGGGGTGGGGCCGGCTCGCGTCGTCGCGGCGGCCATATCCCCTTGACGCGATCGGCGTGACGCCGGTTGCGCCCATCCTGTGAGCCGTTTGTCAGCCGTTCGTGACGGCCCGCCGCGACGGCCTTCCATGCGGTCGCGGGCCACTCGCCCCCGCGCGGTCAGTGCGGCAGCTTCTCCGAGAAGTCGCGCACGTTGCGCACCGTCTCCTGCAGATCGGAGAGCATGCGCCGCAGGTTCGGGTCGCCCGGCTCGCGGCCGTCGACGTAGTCGGCCAGGCGCTTCGAGATGACGGCCAGGTCGTCGAGGATGCCGGTGAAGTCGGTGGGCGGCTGGCCGTCGACCAGCTCGCCGGCCACCGGGCGGCCCTGGCCGCCGGGCGCGATGGCGAGCGTGGTCTCGCCGAGGAGCCCCGACTGGGCGATCTGATAGACCGAGTCGAGGTGCAGCATGGGCGCGAAGCGGGCGCCGTCGAAGATGCTCACCTGGGCCAGGACCTTGTAGCCGCGGTTGGGGATCTCCTTGATCTCGACCGACTCGATCTCGCCCGCCTCGACGCCGGCGATGAGCACCGGGCTGCCGGTGTGGAGGCCGTGCGCCTGGTCGAGCACCAAAGTGAAGCCCATCGGGTCGCGCGAAAAGGAAAGGCCCTTTCGCGGTACGTAGTAGACCGAGACGAGGATGGCCGCGGCCAGGATGGCCCCGACCACGAGGCCCAGCCCGAAGTGCGCACGTCGCATGGGTCAGGCTCCTTTCATATCGGGCGCGCGCGGGACCTCGCCGGCGAAGAAGCGCGCGAGCTCGGCCGCGAGCTCGGCGCGCGTGCCGGTGAGCGCGACGCGGCCGCGGTCCATGAAGACGAGGTGGTCGCCGAGCGCCTCGACGTCCTCGCGCTGGTGCGTGACCATGACCAGCGTGCGCTCGCGGCCGAGGCGCTGCAGCAGCTCGCGCAGGCCGCCCAGCGCCTCGGGGTCGAGGCCGGTGAGCGGCTCGTCGAGCAGGAGCACGCGCGGGCTCGGCGCGATGGCGCGGGCCAGCGCCAGGCGCTTCCGCTCGCCGCCCGACAGCGTCGCCACCTGGCGCTCGGGTCCGAGGCCGACGTCGGCCAGCGCGGCGCGGGCGCGCTCGTCGGCTTCCTTCGGCGCGGTGCCGAGCGCGCGCAGCGGCCAGGCCACGTTGTCCATGGCGCTGCGCCCCGGGAAGAGGCCCTCGCGCTGGAACACGAAGCCGATGACCACGCCGCGGATCTTGCGCTTCAGGAGATCGCGCTCGCTCAGCGCCAGGAGGTCGAGGCCGTCGAACTCGATGCGCCCGGCGAGGCCTTCGGGGCGCTCGAAGTAGCTGCCTTCGACGCGACCGAGCAGCGAGAGCAGCGTCGACTTGCCGCTGGCCGAGCGCCCGAGGATGGCGGTGGTCTTGCCGAGCGGCAAGGTCAGCGCGGGCACGTCGAGGCGGAACTCGGCGCTCACGCTCCAGGCCAGGCCGGCGATCGAGAAGGCCGCGCTCACCCGAGCACCGCCACGATGAAGGTCGTGAAGACGTGGTCGGCGACCAGCACCGTGAACGACGCCACGACCACGGCCGACATGGTGTGGCGCCCGAGCGCGCCGGCGTCGGCCTTGTCGCGGAGCCCGAAGCGCACGCCGAAGAGCGCGATGATGACGCCGAAGCCGACGCTCTTCAGGAGCCCGCAGGCGATGTCGACCGGGCTCAGCGCCCCGACGACGCGGTTCATATAATGAACGGGCGTCAGCCCGAGCTTGGCCGAGCCGAGCACCATGCCGCCGATGAGCCCCAGCAGGCAGGCCGCGATGGTGAGGAGGAAGGTGCCCCAGATGCAGCCCCACACGCGCGGCGCGATGAGCTCCTTGTCGATGTCGAGCGACAGGGCGCGCATGGCCTGCGCCTGGCCCGACAGGGTCACCATGCCGAGCTCCGAGGCGAGGCCGGCGCCGGCCTTGCCGGCCATGAGCAGCGCCGTGAAGACCGGCGCCAGCTCGCGCACGAGCGTGACCGCGACGATGTCGGGCACGAGGTGGGCCTGGCCGAGGCGCGCCAGCTGGAGCGAGGTGTTGAGCGCGATGACCATGCCGGCGAAGAGCGACGCGATGCCGACCAGCGGCAGCGCCGACAGCGCCACGCTGCCGAGCTGCTCGACGAAGTCGGCCGGGCGCATGCGCAGGCCGGCGCGCATCGAGCGCCCGAGCACGATGCCGAGCGCGTGCGCCTCGCGCCCGAGTGAGGCGATGGTCACCTTCATGGTCGCGCGAGGCCGGTCACGGTGAGCGTGAGCTTGCCGTTCTTCCCGCCCTTGAAGGCGACCTCGATGGGCTGGGTCTCGCCCTCGGCCACGGCCGGCAGCGGCAGGGTCTGCACGCCGAGCTTCTCGTCGGAGGAGAAGCTGTCCTCGTCGAGCAGCGTCACCTCGAGGACGCCGCCCGGCCGCACGTCGAAGACCGTGCTGTCGCCCCAGACGGGCGCCTCGGAGCCCTCGACGACCGACGTCTTGAAGCGCTGGCCCTCGTACGCCAGCACCACGTAGCAGTCGCTCGTGCCCGGGCCGGGATCCATGTCGGGCACGCCGGTGGCGCGCTCGACGGTGATCGACACGCGCTTGGCCGGGCTGCCGGGGCTGCCTGCCGGGCGCGTCGCGAGCGTCGCGCCGGCCGCGTCGGCGCCCGCGCCGGGGGCGGTCGCACCCGCCTGGGAGGCGGTCGCGGCGGGGCTCTGCCCGGTGTTGGCGTAGCGCGCGATGGCCTCGTCGGTCGGGCCGGCCTGGCCCGAGCAGGCGGCGAGCGACGCGCCGAGCGCGAGGGTCAGCCCCCTCATGAGGCCGGCCACCCACCCATGCAAACGGTCGCGCATCGCGAGCCTTTGTGCCACAGTGCTCCCGTGTTTGCCACGCGGCCGCCCCGCCCGGACCTCTCCGGCGCCGACCTGCCGGCGCTCGTCACCAACATTCCCGGACCGGCGAGCATTGCCGAGGTGGATCGCCTTGCGCGCTGCGAGAGCCCGGCCATCACCGCGCGCCGGGCCCGCGCCGGCGAGTCGCGCGGCGTCGGCAAGGACCCGATCGTCTGGGCGCGCGCCGCGGGCGCCAACGTCTGGGACGTCGACGACAACCGCTACGTCGACCTCACCGCCGCCTTCGGCGTGGCCCTCATCGGCCACGGCCACCCCGACGTGCGCGCCGCCGTCCACGCCCAGACCGACGTCCTCCTGCACGGCATGGGCGACGTCTATCCCAACGGCCCGCGCATCGCGCTCATGGCCGAGCTCGCCCGCCGCTCGCCGGGCGGCGCGCTGACCCAGTGCATCCTGGCGTCGGGCGGCGCCGAGGCCGTCGAGGCGGCGCTGAAGACCGCCACCATGGCCGCGCGCCGCATCGCCTCGGACCGCATCGGCGTGCTGGCGTTCTGGGGCAGCTACCACGGCCTCAGCTACGGCGCGCTGGCCGCCACCGCCTACAAGGGCGACTTCCGTCGACCCTTCGCCGGCCAGCTCGGGACCCACGTGCGGCACCTGCCGTACGGCGCCGACCTCGAGCTGATCGAGGCCTTCATCCGCGGTCCGGCCACCGGCGGCGAGGCCATCGGCACCATCCTGGTCGAGCCCATCCAGGGCCGCGGCGGCGAGGTCGTGCCGCCCGCCGGCTGGCTCGCCGGGCTGCGCGCGCTGGCCGATCGCCATCGCCTGGTGCTGGTGTTCGACGAGATCTACACCGGCTTCGGCCGCACCGGCGACTGGTGGGCGGGCGACCACGACGGCGTCGTGCCCGACGTGGTCGCGGTCGGCAAGGCGCTCGGCGGCGGCCTGCCCATCGGCGCCTGCCTGGCGCGCCCCGAGGTCATGCAGGCCTGGGGTCAGAGCGAGGGCGAGGCCATCCACACCTCGACCTTCCTCGGCAACCCGCTCACCGCGGCCGCGTCGCTGGCCGCGCTCGGCGCCATGGACGCGCTCGACGTGCCGGCCCGCGCGCGCGCCTTCGAGGCGGCCGCGCGCGCCTTCTTCGAGCCGCGCGGCTTCGTCGTCCGCGGGCGCGGCGCCATGCTCGGCCTCGAGCTCGGCTCGGCCGGCGCCGCAGCGCGCGTCACCGGGCACCTCCTGAAGGCCGGCTACCTCGCCTTGCCGAGCGGCGTGGCCGGCGACATCCTCGGCTTGACGCCGCCCGTCGTCTTGACGGAGATCCAGCGCGACGCCGCATTCCATGCGATCGCGCTGGCCATCGAGCAGGACCGCCACGACCGCGCCGAGCGCATGGGAGCCCGAGCATGAACCGCCGAGCATGGACGACCTGAGCATGGACGACCCGAGCATGGACGACGAGCTCACCCAGCAGCGCCTCGATCTGCGCCACCGCCTGCTGACGTTCGCGCGCCACCCCGACGCGGGCGCCTTCGACGCGCTCGCGCTCGAGGTCGCGGCCTACCAGGCCAAGGCGCTGCCGGCCTACGGGCGCCTCGTCGCGGCCGCCGGGCCCGAGGCGCTGAGCCACTGGCGCAAGGTGCCGACGGTCCCGACCGAGCTGTTCGTCGACCTCGACCTGTGCTCGCTGCCGTCGTCGCCCAAGGACCGCGTCTTCAAGACCTCGGGCACGACGCAGGGCGAGGCCATGCGCGGGCGCCGCCGCGTGCCGGACATGGCCATCTACGATGCCGCCATGGCCGCGTCGTTCATCCGCGAGGTGCTGGCCGGCGACCGCACGCCGCGCCCGTGGGTCTCGCTCGTGCCGCACCCCGACGTGCTGCCGACGAGCTCGCTGTCGCACATGGTCGGCGGGCTCGCCTCGGCGCTCGCCTCGCGCGCCGTCTTCGTCGTCGACCGCGAGGGCCTCGACGTCGACCGCGCGCGCGACGCGCTGGGCGAGGGCGAGGGGCCGTTCGTGCTGCTCGCGACCGCGCTGGCGCTGGTCGAGCTGCTCGAGCTCCTCGACCGCCCGCCGCGCACGCCGAAGCTCCCGCCCGGCTCGCGCATCATGCTCACCGGCGGCTTCAAGGGCCGCACCGACACCATCTCGGAGGACGAGCTCCTGCGCCGCGTGCGCCGCCAGCTCGGCATCCCGCCCGAGCTGGTCATCCCCGAGTACGGCATGACCGAGCTCACGAGCCAGGCCTACGGCCGCCCGCTCGCGCCCATGCCGAGCCTGCGCTTCCGCGCGCTCGACCCGGCCACCGGGGCCGAGCTGCCGCCCGGCACGGAGGGTCTCGTGGCCTGCTTCGACCTGCTCAACCTCGACAACGTGTCGGCCATCCTGACCAGCGACCTCGGCGTGGTCGACGCCGAAGGGCGGCTCGAGCTGCGCGGTCGCCTGGCCGGCGCCGCGCCGCGCGGCTGCTCGCTGACGGCCGAAGAGCTGCGTCGCTCGATGAGCGGAGGTGCCCAGTGACCAGCAGCGGCACCGCCACCGGCCTGCGCGCGTTCGGAAAGCTCCTTTACGATGAGGCGGCGCTCGTCGCCGCCACCACCGGCTTCGGCTTCTCCGAGCCGGTGGCCCGCGCCGGCCTCGCGGCCGAGCTCGCCGTGTGGACCGACGCGGCCATCGTGGCCGAGGTCGCCCAGCAGATGGCGAGCGTGCCCGACAAGGCGCGCTGGCCGAAGGCGGTGCTCGTCATCGCCGCGCGCACCTCGCCGGCCAGCACCATCCGCCAGGTCTTCGCCGGCCGCGTCATGGGCGCGCGCGTCCTGGTGAAGGCGGCAGCCGGCCAGGAGCCGATCGCGCAGGCGCTGGCCAACGGCGACCCGACCGGCATCGCCGCGGTGCCCTTCGGCTCGTCCGACACCGAGGCCATCGACGCCGCCATCGCCGAGGCCGACGCGGTCGTGGTGCTCGGCACCGACGCGACGGTCTCGTCGGTGCGCCAGCGCGTGCGCCTCGACAAGGCCTTCGTGGGCCACGGCCATCGCGCCAGCGCCGCCTGGCTGCCGGCCGACGCGCCCGACGCCGACTTCCGCGGGCTGGCCGCCGACCTGTGCGCCTGGGATCAAGCCGGCTGCCTCGCGCCGCAGTGCGTGTGGGTCGAAGGCGACGTGACCGCCTTCGCCGGCCGCCTCCTGGCCGCGCTGCCGCCCATCGAGCGCGAGCTGCCGTCGAGCCCTCCGGCCGCCTCGCTGCACGCGCGGCGCACGGCCGGGGCGCTGGCGGTGATGGCCGGCGGCCGCACCTGGTCGACCGCGACCGCCGTGCTGGCGACGCACCCCGACGCGACCTTCCGCGCCACGCCCGGGCAGCGCTTCCTGTGGCTCCTGCCCGCGTCCGAGGGCGCGCTGCGCGCGGCCGAGCCGCACCTCACCACGCTGGCCGTGCTCGACCCGACGAACCCGCCGGTGAAGCTACATCCACAAGTGCGGTTGTGCATTCCGGGGATGATGCAGCGGCCGGCGCTCGACTGGCGTCAGGACGGGCTGCCGCTCTTCGCCTCGCTCATCCCGCCGCGCTGACGTCGCGCCTCGGCCGGTCCTGCTGGACCGCGTAGCCCCCACGCGACGGTGTAAGGCCGTGTAAGTGGTGAGGGGCGTCGTCGTCTGGTCTCCTGGCTGTGGAGGTGTCGGTCTCCGGATGGCCGCCTGCGGGCGCGGACCCATCCACGCGGTGCTCGCGTGGGCGGTGCGCGACGCGACGGCCGCGCCATGCCTGCGTGACGGCGTCATCGCCGTCACCGGAGAGAGACCACACCTTGTCGCACGACAGCAGCGTCGCCCCCGTCCCCGCCAGCGCCTCCTCCCAGACCGGCGCGCCGGCCCCCGCCTCCGGCTCGGGCGGCGCGGCCAACGCGGCGTCATCGCGCCGCGCCCAGCTGACGGGCATGTCGTTCGACGAGGGCGCGCGCTCGCTGGAGCCGGAGGGACCGGCCGGCGGCGCCACCGCCAGGCGCGGCCTCGCCGGCCCCGGCGCTCCGGTCGCCGACCGCGACGCCGCGCGCTTCGCGGCCGCGACCGGCAAGGACGTGTCGGCGGCGCGCGAGCACACCGGACCCGCCGCGGCGGCGGCGTGCGACGCGCTCGGCAGCGAGGCCTTCGCGCTCGGCCAGGACGTCGCATACAAGGACGACAGCCCGCGCGACGAGGTCCGCTTCCACGAGCTCGCCCACGTCGCCCAGGGCACGGCGCCCGAGGCCGGCCCCGCCGCGTTCGGCGGCGCGACCGGTGGCAGCGCCGATCTCGAGACGAACGCACACGACGTCGGGCGCGCGGTCGCCGCCGGCCGCTCGGCCGAGGTCATCCACGGCGACGCCGGCCTGGCGTTCTTCGACGGCGGCGGCAAGGGCAAGAAGCAGGAGGCGCACTTCGCGACCGGCGACCTCCAGGTCGGCGGCAAGGGAGCCGAGGGCTATCAGCAGCCGGGACAGGCCGACGCCCCGATCGCCCTCCACGACGACGCCTCGCGCGCGGACATCGCGCGCATCAGCGCGCTGGTCCAGGCGGGCAAGCTCGGCGAGGCCTACGATGCCATGGCCGGCAAGAGCGGCCCGGCCGTGCTGCCCGAGGTGATCGCCGTGCTCGATCGCGACGGCGTCGTCGACGCGGTGCTCAACAGCATGGACTTCGCCGCGCTGTTCGCGAGTGGCAGCCGCGAAGGGACGCGCAACATCTTCCGCGGCTGCCTCCCGGCCAACAACGTCCGGCGCGCGCTCAACCTCGTCACCAAGAAGGTCGAGGTCGGGCGTGACGGCGCGGCCAGCTACACCGGCAAGAAGGACAAGGGCGGCGGCGGCGACGACGAGGCCTACGCCGCCTACCAGATCGTCAAGTGCCTGCCGCCGGCCGAGCAGAAGCTCTTCATGTCGGGCGGCACCTACGCGACCGTCTACGCGGATCTCATCACTTACAAGCTCAACAAGAGCCAGCTCGACTCCGACGACCTCAACATGTACGGCGGTGGCGCCGCCGGCTACGGCGGCACGCGGGGGCAGGAGGACGTGCAGGCGCTGCTCCTGCAGCTCGACGACCCGGAGCTGTGGGCGAAGACGGACGAGATCGGCGTCGCCCAGCTCGAGAACGTCATGCGCATGTGCCTCATCGCCGGGCGTCGCAACGACGTCGTCCGGGCGGCGCAGGAGTTCAAGGGCCACGAGACGCACCCGGCGCTCATGACGGCGGTGCTCGGCGTCTCCGCCGGCGACGACGGCATGAAGGACATGTCGAAGAAGGAGGCCAAGAAGGCGCGCCTCGGCGACTCGAAGGGCCTGGTCCCCGAGGCCATCGATCTGCTCGGCGGCGGCAAGTGGGGCGGCAAGTCCGGCCACATGGGGCGCGTCGGCGGCAAGGGGGAGAAGCGCAAGGACGGCTACGAGATCCGCGGGCTCGAGCTCGACGAGGTGCAGGACGTCTACGGGCAGGAGAACGGCCTCAAGGGCTTCAAGTTCTCGCGCGCCGGGCTGGACGACAAGTCACAGCAGAAGAAGGGCGAGAAGGCGGGCGAGGACTACATCGCCGACGACGACGTCAACCGCATCGACGCCGTCGTCTCGTGGGACCAGGGCCTGTTGTTCGTCGAGGCCGAGGCCGGACTCGCGCTCGATTTCATCAACTACCCGTACGACGACATGACCATCAAGTCCGGCCCGGTGCGCACGGGGCACCTGACGTTCCACGCGACCTTCCCGCCCAAGGCGACCGCCGAGAAGCGCGACGGCAAGGAGTACGCCGGCACCAAGGCCGCCTCGCTGAAGCTCGAGCTCGCCTCGGCGACCATCAAGAACCTGACCTTCGTCTTCGCGGACTCGATCGTCACCATCAACTCGATCACCCTGAAGGACCTCGTCCTGGAGAGCGAGTCGGCGCCCGGCACGCTGAAGGACCTGCAGAGCGCCGACGACGCCGCCAACGCCATCATGGCGACCGAGAGCATCGGCAAGGGCCTGACCGGCCTGTCGCGCCTCCTGCGCTATAGCGGCGGGACCACCGATCTGGCCAACGGCATCAGCGCCAACGCCTTCACCGGTGACGGCGGCGGCGGCACGCGCATCGCCGTCGGCGAGCTCGAGGTGCTCGGCATCGCGACCTCGGGCGGGGCGCAGATCGGCAAGATCAGCGCGAAGAACCTCGAGCTGGTGGTGAAGCGCATCCCCAGCGAGATCCTGCCGGCGCGGCGCGACGACCTGCTGAAGTCGGCACAGCGCCAGCTGGCGCGCGAGGCCGACGCCCAGCGCGCGCTGGCCGATCTCGACGCGCAGCTCGCGCTGGCGAGCGACGACGGCGACGAGAAGAAGGCCGCCAAGGCCCAGCTGCTCCTGCAGAAGCAGACCGCCGAGAAGCAGCTCGCCGCCATCGGCCAGTCGAAGAGCGCCGTCGCCAGCGAGCTCGCCGAGGTCGACGCCTTCCTCGGGTCGGCGGCCGTCCTCGATCGGTACTGCGGTCCGAACGCCGCGCCGCCCGCGGGCGCGGAGCCGCCGATCGTGGCGCAGTACCAGGCGTACATCCGCAGTAACGGCGGCGTCGGCATGCTCGACGCGGAGCGCGTGACGGTCCAGGGGGTGCCGCTCGGCGGCGACAAGCAGCTCGGGACCATCGATCTCCAGGGCGTGTCGGCGATGGGCTCGGGCGCGTCGCTGTCGGCGCTGGTCTCCGAGCAGACCGAGTCGATCGCCGGGCCGCGCACGCAGGGCCCCGACGCGGGCAGGTACGGCGCCGACGATCAGCTGAAGGCGCGCGTGGACCAGGTCACGCTCTCGGGCGGCAACGTCCTGCCGCAGACGAAGGTCGGCGACCTGACGCTCGGGCTCGGCGACGCCGACGCCATCCCCGGCGCGGACGGCAAGGCGGACGAGGGCGGGCCGACCAAGAAGCTCGAGCTGAAGGCCGGCACCGTCACGACCGACGTCGCCGGCATGACCGGCGTCGACACCCAGCCGGTGACCGCGGCGGGGGTCGAGCTGTCGCTGACCGGCAGCGGCAACCTGCTCACCGGCGGCGCGGACGCGCTCTACGGCAAGCCCATGCGCGTCGGCGTCGGGCTCGGCGAGGTGAAGGCGGGGCAGACGCGCTTCAACGCCGGCTCGATGGTGTTCGCGGCGGGCGGGGCGACCATCAGCGGGCTCAGCGCCGAGGTCGACGTGCAGCTCGACAAGGTGAAGGAGGACGGCAAGGAGGAGACGACCAGGCTCTCGTACGGCAAGCTGCACGCCTTGCGACTGCCGAAGGTCGCCGCCCAGGCCCTCCACCTCGAGGTGCCGATCGACGGCCAGTGCGCCGTCATCGACGTGCCGGCCGCCAGCATCGAAGGCCTCTTCGCCAACGAGATCCCGCTCACCAACTTCGAACCGTGGTCGTTCGCCGGCTCGGCCGGCTTCGACAAGATCCAGCTCGAGGCGACCGCCGGCCTCGGCGACGCGTTCCAGGCCGGCGCCAAGCTCGACGTCGGCAAGATGTCGCTCGGCGTGTTCGGCGACCAGGTGAAGTTCGATCTCGACGGGCTGAAGGTGAGCGACGTGTTCGTCGACCAGACCGGCGAGGCGCCCGCGGGGTCCTTCGCGGAGACGATCAAGAAGCTCGGCGGGCGCATCAACCAGATCGGCGACGTCGGCGTGCACGCCAGCTACGACAAGAAGACCGGCGCGGCCGGCTTCGGGTTCGACCTGGCGAAGATCGACGTCGCCGGCGTGAACGTCGACGCCGCCGGCATGACGCTCGGCGCCGAGACGGCGTTCCTCGGGCCGGTCGGGCTGGCGGCGCGCGTCGAGCTCGACCCGGAGCGGATCGCGGCGCTGGTCGCGCCGCCCGAGAAGAAGGGCGACGACAAGGCGGACCAGGCCGACGTCAGCCCGTTCGACCTCATCAAGAAGGTGCACGTCGACTCGTTCACGGTGGGCAAGCTCGAAGGCACCGGCCTCGACTTCAAGGGCGCGGGCAACGACATCCACCTCGACCGCGGCTTCTTCGAGGAGCTGACGGTCAAGGGGGTGACGTTCGACCCGAAGGCCGACAAGTCCCTCCTGCCGTTCCTCACCGACTTCGACGCCAACCTGGGCAAGGTCGGCATCGAGGGCTTCGTCGGCCAGTTCCAGAGCGGCAAGGGCAAGGACGGGCTGGTGCGCGCCAGCCTCACGACGCACGCCTCGGGCATCTCGCTGAAGCGCGCCAACAACGGCAAGACGACGTTCGACCTGAAGGACTTCGACGTCGACCAGGCGAGCCTGGACATGGGCGACGGCGACGTCGACGTGAAGGCGGTGCTGAAGAACTTCGGGGCCGGCTTCACGCTGGACGAGAAGGGCATCAGCGGGACGCTGACGCTGGGGTCGCTGACGATCCCGAACGCGCACCACGACGGCATGGACGACAAGGGCGTCGTCACCGACCTCACCGGCGGGCCGGCGTCGATGAGCAACGTGCGCGTCAGCGTGTCGGTCGCGCTCGGCAAGAAGCCGAAGAAGGACCCGAAGACCGGCGCGACGAAGGACCAGCTCGTCGTCGGCGGCGTCACCGTTCACGAGCTGCACGTCGGGCGGACGGGGATCGAGAACTTCGAGGTGCTGAGCTACAAGCCGTCCGAGCTGCGGACGATCGGACGCCAGCTCGCCAGGGAGTGCGGCCTCACGCTGAGCGACGCCGAGTGCGAGCACTGGGGCCGGGTGCTGGCGCTCGAGACGTCCACCAAGACCATCAAGAAGGCGGTCTTCGGCGCGCTCGACATGACCGACGTGAAGCTCCACGTGCCGGGCGAGAAGCTGGTCACGAGCCAGAGCTTCGATCTGCGCGGGCTCGACGTCGACGTGCGCAACGGCGGCCTGAATGGCGACCTCGGCGAGTTCCTGAAGCTCGGCGGCGACATCCACGCCGGCCGCTTCACCTACGACAACCAAGACGGCGGCACGCAGATCGACCTCAACCACTTCGACGCCAGCGGCCTCGTGGCCCGCTACCAGGGCCACGGCGGGACGATGACCAGCCTGAAGGCCGACAACGTCGCCGTCGACCTCAAGGGCAAGGACAAGGCGGGCAACGACAAGCCGGGCAACAGCACCATCACGCTGACCAACGCCGACGCGCAGATCGACGCCGACGACGAGCACATCGGCCCGACGCACAGCGACGCCACGCCCGCGGCGGCGGGGTACTGGCCCGACTACGAGCAGAAGTGGCAGCTGCCGCTGCTCGACCAGCTCGACGGCGATCTGGCGGTCTCGATCCCGTTCGGCGCCACCATGATCGATCTGCCGGTGAAGCTCACCGACGGGCAGATCTCGGCGACGCCGGCGTTCATCGCCAAGGCCATGGAGCCCTACCGCTACGAGGTCGCCGACCAGATCGCCACCGAGAACCTGGTCGCCACCATGCAGCGCGACCCGACCGGCGTCCGCGGCGGCATGACGCTGTTCGGCGGCATGCTCATCGAGGATCTGCTGGCGCCGCTGGCGGCGAGCCTCATCGGCTACTTCAAGCCGGAGTGGCTCGACGTGCGCACGCTCATCGAGAACCAGATGAACGCCAAGTACGGCTTCGTCGCCGGCAAGGAGGCGAAGGTGCCGATGGAGAAGTCGCTGCAGGACATGCTCGACGAGGCGGTCGCGGGCATGGGCGGCTGGGCGATCCTCATCGACTACCTCGCGCCCAAGGGCCAGGGCGTGTTCGTGTCGTCGGCCATCGCCGTGTGGGACTGGTGCGCGTCGTGGTTCAGGAGCGACGAGCGCCAGAAGGAGATCGAGATGAAGAAGGTCCAGCGCCGCGCGCTGGTGCTGGCGGACGCCATCTCCGATCTGCAGATCGGGCCCGACTCGCACATGGAGGCGATCGGCGACATCTCGGCGACGCGCGCCCCGGTGAGACCCGGGCGCACCGTCGACGGCAAGCCGGCCGGCGACCACCTCATCGGCAAGCCCGAGGTGTTCTTCAACGGCAACGCCGACATGAACCTGGGGCTGTCAGGCTCGCTCGGCCGCGGGCTGAGCATGTCGACCGACCTGACGATCAACAGCTTCCACGGCAACTTCCTGACCTTCTCGATGGCCGGCCAGGGCATCACCACCAACGCCGACGCGACGGCGACGCTGAACCAGGGCCAGGACGACGGCCTCCAGAGCGCCGATGTGACCAACGCGAGCGGCGGGATTCACGCCGACAAGCTGGAGATCGCGCTCTTCGACAAGGCCGCGATCGACGCGCAGAAGAAGCGCGACCAGCAGAACCTCGACGAGTCGGCGCCGGATCAGCAGGCGATGTACGACCTCGAGGCGAAGTACTTCGAGCGCTTCGTCGGGCGGCCGCCGGTCAGCTACGCCGATCGGCGCGGCTTCAGGTGGTTCCTCGAGAAGCAGTACGGCTTCGACAGCCCGATGAACCACGTCACGAACGAGGGTATGGAGTAGCCGGGGCGGAGCGCGCCTCGAGCAGGTGGGTGAGCCCGAAGGCGCGCAACGTCGGGTCGGGCAGCTGCTGGAACACCTGGACGAGGGCCGCCTCGCCGTGGGGCGCGACGCGCTCGACGAGCGCGGGCAGCTGGCGTCCGAGCTCGTCGCGCTGGCTCGCGTCGGCGCCGATCTGACGCAGGAGCGGGACCAGCTCGGCGACGATGGTGGCCGGCGTGCGCCCGGGCGCGACGGCCGAGAGCGGCACCAGCAGCGAGAGCGCCACCGCCTTCCACAGCGGGTCGCGCAGGCGGCGCAGGACGTCGCGGAAGGTCTCGTGGACGGCGTCGGCGGCGGCGAGCAGATCGGGCAGCTGGCGCGCCGTGCCGAGCGCGTCGACCAGCAGCGCGTCGCGCACCTCCTTGAAGCCGAACCAGCTCGGGTCGGCGACGGCACGCTCGAGGTGCGCGCGCCAGCGGGCGATCCCCAGGCGCGCGTGCGCCAGGGCGAGCCAGCGCAGGCCCTCGGCGCGCGCGGCCGGCGACGCGCCCGCCAGCGCCTTGGTGGTCTTGTCGATGGCCGGGCCGGCGTCGCCCGCGCGCGCGACGACGGTCGCGAGCTTGCCGCGGAACGACGGCTGGAGCGCCAGGCCGTGCGGCAGAGCCGCGAAGGCGGCCTCCGCCAGCGGGGCCAGGCGCGCCCCTCGTCGTCGCGGAGGTCGCGCCGCGGACGACCAGCCAGGTCACGGCGTCGAGGCGGAAGAGCGCCTCGGGGATGCGCTCGATGCGCGCGACGAGCGGCGCCAGCTCGCCGGCGGGCGGCAGCGGGCGGCGCTCGACCACGAGCACGCTCAGCGCGCCGTGCGCCTGACCGCTGACGTGGGCGTCGAGCCACGCGAAGGCGGCCTCACGCTCGGGAGGGACGCCCCAGCCGAGCATGCGCTTGCCGAGCTGGTAGGCATCGAGCTCGCGCAGCGGCGCGGGCAGGTCGCGCGAGCGCGTCGAGGTCGAGCCCGGCCCACAGGCCGAGCGCGGCCTCGTCGTCGCCCAGTGCCTCCCAGGTCGCCAGCTCGGCCTGGGCGCGCGCCGCCAGGGCTGGGCTCGGGGCGCCACCCTGGGCCGCGCGCAGGAGCGCCAGCTTGCGGTAGGGCGGCGGCAGCGCGTCGAGGCGCGGGAGGCCGCGCGCCGGATCGCTGCGCAGGAGCGCCGCGACGACCATGCTGGCGAGGGCACCGCGCTCGGGCGGCGCGGCGATGGCGGCGACGGCGCGCTCGGCGAGCGCCTGCAGATCGTCTTCGGCTTGCATCGCCGCGAGCTTACCCCGGCGGGCGCGCGCGCGCATCCGCGCGGCGCGCGCGCTACGGCGCCTTGCCGGCCTCGTGCGACACGAGCTCGCGCGTCTCGAGGAGCTTGCCGTCCTTCATCGCCTCGATGCGCACGGGGGCGCCGGGCAGGTTCTTGGCGAACCAGAAGCGCGCCTCGCTGCCGTCGGGCTCCTTCACCTCGTAGAGCCAGCAGGCGTAGGTCCCGGCCGGCACCGTCACGTTGGCGTCGCTCACCTTGAGCGCGTCGACCGGGAAGGTGCCGTGCCCCTCGAGCGCGCTCCACGTCGCCTCGACCACCTGCTCCTCGCCGACCGGCGAGCCGGCCGCGTCGATGACCTGGGTGCCGATTTGCGCCCCCTCGTCGTCGGCCTGGATGAAGCGCACGCGACGCTGGCTGTCAGCCTTGCCCGGCGCCACCACGTTCCAGACGTAGGTCCGCCCGGCCGCGGTCGCGGCGCGGATCTGCGCCGCCGTGAAGGGCGGGGCCGCCATCTTCTGCGGCGCCTCCGACTTCGAGCACGCGCCACCCATCACCAGCGCGACCACCAGCCAGGTCGCCGCCCACACCGTCCGCATCCGCGCCATACCGTCGCCTCCGACCCGCGTAGGCCGCGACCCTAGCCCATCGGCAGCGGGTCAGCCAGGCCGTCCACCGGCGCCTCGTCGGCGATCGCCGCGTCGCCGCTCGCGTCGGGCGGCGACGCGTCCGCGGCCTCGGCCGGCTCGTCGCCGAGCTCCATGGCCGGCCACCCGAGCGCCGCCCGCGCCCGGTGCGTGAGCGCCGCGAGCCGTCGCCAGTCCCAGTCGAGCCCCGCGAACACCATGTGGGCCCAGTCGCGCTGATACCACCGACCCGACCCGAGCCACGCCAGATCGACCTCGCGCCGCCACCGATCCGACGAGAGCTCGGGGAAGTCGAGGTGCAGCGACACCACCCGCGCCTGGAGCTGCCAGCTCGGCCCGACCAGCGCGCGCACCCGCTCCGCCTCGGCCCACCCGTCCGCTCCGCGCCCGGCGAGGAGGTGGCCGTCGAGTCGCGCCAGGCACTCGAGAGCCTCCTGGTACTGGCCGCCGAGCCTCGAGAACGCCTCCTCGGCCGCGGCATCGACGCCCTCGACGCGGCCGCCCGCGAGAGCGATGAGGAGCTTGAAGGGGCACGCGACATCGGCCGCGGCCTGGCCCTCGCGCCACGCCGCGATGGCCTCCTCGCGCCGCCCGGCCTGCAGGTGATGGAGCCCGAGCAGGTGGAGGGCGTGGGCTTCCGAAGCCCCGTCCGGGCAGCCAGCGCACGCACGCCTCAGGCGCTCGCCCACCTCGCCGTCGCCCGGCAGCGACGAGAGGGCCACGGCCGCGCCCCCGAAGAAGAAGCTCGTCTTGTCCGGTTCGGGCTCCGTCCAGTAGAGGAGCATCTGGACGTGGGGCCCCGAGACCGACCACATGTGCTCCAGGGTGTCGGTCGCGCCCGCCGCCGCCAAAGCCCGGTCGAAGGTCCAGCGACGCAGGCGCTCGATCTGGCACGCGAACGCCTTGGCGAGCCGGGGCTCGACGGCGTCCTCGAAGAGGCGTCGCGCGAAGCGATCCGGGTCCAGCGAGCACACGCAGGCAGGCGCCACCATGCCGCCTGGAAAGCGATGCGGACCGGGTCCGGTGAGCCAGTGCGCCGCCATCGGCAGGCGCGTGAGCATGAGCTGCTGATTGTCGCGCTCGAGGAAGCCGAGCGCCGAGCCGTTGCGACGCTGGAGCGGCCAGGCGCTGTCGGGGAGGATGGTGTGGCTACCGAAGTGCGCGAGGCCTTCGATGTCGAACAGCTCGCACGAGCTGGTGGTGCCGGTGTTGATGACCACCATCGCCAGCGCGGCAGGTCCCGGAACGACGTACAGCCAGCCACCGAGCCGGTGCGCGGGCTGTGGCACGCGCGTCGCGGCGAGCGGCTCGAAGCGCGCGTCGGTGCGCACGAGGTGCAGGTAGCCGTTGAGTGGCAGGTGCTCGTCCTCGCTGGCCAGCTCGCGCCGATCCCAGGCCAGCGCGAGGTAGCCAGCGTCGCGCCCGACCGCCGCGAAGACGAACGGTACGAAAGGTGCGAAGGCGGGCTGTCGTTGGAAGCGCGACGCGTCCGCGAGCTGGACCCCGTCGCTGTCATAGACGGCCCAGTCGACGCTGGCGGCCCCGGCGACGAGGAGGCGTGGCGTCCCCACCGCGCCGAAGTACCCGAACACCGCGGCCGCAGGCAGCACGAGGCGCGCCCGCCCAGTGATGTCCGCCAGCCGTAGGCTCCGCGTGCCTCGCTTTCCCGTGTGCTCGACGACGTACGTCGAGGCGTCGGCCGCGACCGCCACCCGTCCGACCGATCTCGGGTCGGGGGCCGGCGCGGTCGTCCACAGGACACGGCGGGGATCGCGACGGTCGAGCGCGATCACCGCGCCGTCGTCGAGCACGAACCAGAGCACGTCGCCCAAGACCGCCAGGTCCAGCACGCGGCGGTCCGGGCCAAGCGCGAACGAGAAGCGGCGCACGACCTCGAGGGACGCCGGCGCGCTCTCGTCCACGCCCCTGTCGGCGCCGAAGCTCGGCCGCGTCTCGGTGACCCAGGCGCGCGCGCGGGGCGAGCACACGAGCCATATCTCGCCCTGATCGGACACACGCCAGCTCTGCGCGCGCAGCCCCTGCTCGTCGTCGATGCTCGGCCGCGCCCCCGGCGGTACGTCGTAGACGACGAGGTCCAGGCGCTCGGCCAGGCGCCGGTCCAGGCCGTCGGCGCGCGCCGCAGCGGCGGACCGCAGCGTCGGCTTCGCCCCCTCGAGATCAGCCAGCCGCCGGATCTCCTCGCGCGCCGCGTCGATCTCGTCGAGGCGCGCCTCGGGCGCCTCGCCGCGGGCGACGAGCTGCTCTTTGGCGAGCATCCTCTCGGCCACGCCTTGCATGGCGGCGAGGTTCTCGCGCAGCGAGGCCGAGGGATGGCGCCGGCCGAGCTCGGCGAGCGTCGCCAGGCACTTCGCCCACGCCCCGTCCTCGAGCGCCTCGCGCGCCTCGGCGACCCGGGCCTTCACGTCGCCCCAGTAAGCTTGGGCCAAGACGCGCGCAGCCTCATCCAGCGTCGCGCGCACCCGCGCCACGCGGCTCAGCTCGGGCAACCCAGCCAGCGTGGTCGCGACCCGCTTCGCGGCGTCGAGCGCCGGACCCTCGGCCTGCCACAGCGCCTCGCTCTCGAGCACGCGCCGAACCCGCGTCGGCACCTCGCCGAGGCGCCGCGCGGGCAGCTCGGCCGCGATCAACGTCACCAGCTCGAGCGTCGCGAGGTCCTCCGGGCGCGCACGGCGCACTGCGCTCCGCAGCGGCTCGGGCAGCGTCAGGAAGTCGGCCCACGCCTGCTCGACGGTTCCACGCTCCGTCGCTGCGAGACCCTCGACGACGCGCGCCACGGCGCGGCGCTCGGCGGCCTCCTGCTCGGCCTTCTTGCGGGTGAGCTCGGCCGCGCGCGCCGCCTCTTCGGCGGCCGCACGGGATAGCGCGCGCTCGCGCACGATCTGCTTGGCGAGCGCGCTCGGCACGCCCTCGTCGAGCATGGCGCGAGCCAGCCGCTCGGCGGCAGCGGCGTCGCTCGCCACCAACGCCGCCAGGCGCGTCTCGCGGTCAGCGGCCTGCAGCTTCAGCGCCGCGCCGACCGCGGCCTCGAGGCCGGCGAGCCCCGATGGCGGCGGTCGCCGTCCGCGCGCCCGGCCGAGCGCAAGCCGAGCCCGCTCGAGATCTCCGGCCGCCAGCGCGCGCCGCCCGACCTCGACCTCGACCTCGCCGGCGCGCGCGTGGTCGATGGCCAGCACGCGCAGGAGCGCCTCGTCGAGCGCGCCGCGGCGGGCGAGCGCGAAGCCGTGCAGTACGCGCAGCTCGGCGTCGTCGACCGCGCCGGCCGGCAGCTCGACGGCCAGCGCGTCCTCGTCGCGCGCCAGCGTGTCGACCAGCAGCGCGAGCAGGCCCCGGCTCGCGGCCAGCGCGCGCAGCGGCTCGCGGAGGCCGTCGCGGTAGGCCGCCTCGGCCGCCTCGAAGTCGTACTCGGCTAGCGCCGCCGCGGCGGCCGCCAGCGGGTCGAGCGGGCGGCGCGCGCCGGGCCGCGAGGGCGCACGGACGTCGGCACCGGCGGCGGACGGCGCGCCGATGCTCTCGGTGTTCTGGTAGACCCAGGCGCGCGCGTCGTCGTCGAGGCTGGCCACGCGCGCGTGGCAGGCGCACTCGTCGAAGTGGCGGTGGCGCAGCAGCACGACGCCGTCGCTCTCGCCCGGCTCGGCTACGAAGTCGTCGCCGTACCAGCGCAAGAGCAGCGACTGCAGCGCCGACTTCTGCGCGTAACGCCGCTCGGTCTCGGCCGGATCGAGCCCGCGCGCGGTGGGGTTGACGAGGGCGATGAGCCTCCACCAGGGCCCGCGGCGGGGGCGCACGCGACCCTGGAGGACGTCGGCCGGTCGCAGCGGCTTGGGCATCGCGCGACCCGCGTCAGGCGGGCTGTGTCTTGGGCTTCGGGCGGGGGACGCGCGCGCGGTTGAGGATGTCCTTGTTGAACTGGTTCCTCAGCTCGGGCTCGTCCTCGAACGCGTTGCGTGCCACGCCGTTCAGGTCCTCGATGAGCTCGAGGATGTGCCCCTTCCTCTCGTACACCGCGGCCGTGTCGTCGGGCAGGGCGCTGAGGTCGGTGTCCTGGTCGGTGCTGGCGCCGTCGAGGCGCGCCTTGGCCGCGTCGATGAGCTCGGAGAGCTTCGCGCCCTTGAAGAACTTCGCGAACCCGGCATCGAGCTTGGCGGCGTGGACGCGGATCTTGCCCAAGAACTCGCTGATCGTCGGCGCCTTGCGGGCGAGCCGTCCACCTGCGTTGAAGTCCGCGGCGCTGACGCCGGCGTCGGGGTTCGCGCGCAGCACCTGGGGTAGGACATTGCGCATGCGATTGATGATCTTCTTGGCGCCGGTGATGGCCGCGCCTTCGCCGAGGGTGGTCGCGTGCGCGCCGGAGCGCTCGTCGATCTGGCGTGCCTTCTCGTCGTCGAGCGCCGCGATCGCGGACTTCAGCTCAGCCGTCTGCGCGCCCGACCAGCCCTCGCTCTCGAGGCGATCGGCGTGGGTCTCGGCCAGCTTCTGCTGATAGCGCCCCTGGTCGAGGAGCCCTTGGAACGGCTCGCCACGACCCTTGTCGATGAGTCTTCGGTCTCGTGCCATCGCTTCGACTCCTGCTGTGGATTCTCCGCGAAGCTAGCAAAGGTCCCCCACGGCGGCAACGGCACCCGAGCTCTCACCCGCGGTCACCTCGGGACTGCTCGCCGGCGGCAATCCTCCGGTCGTGGTGCAGCGCTCCTCCAGCCATCGTGCACCGGTCCTCCGGCGCTCGTGCACCGGTCCTCCGGCGCTCGTGCACTGCTCCTCCAGCCATCGTGCACTGCTCCTCCAGCCATCGTGCAGCGCTCCTCCAGCCATCGTGCAGCGCTCCTCCAGCCAGCGTGCAGCGCTCTCCGGCGGCCGTGCAGCGCTCCTCCGCTCAGCGTGCAGCGCTCCTCCGGTCACCGCGCCGCCGCCTGCGCCGAACGGGCTCTGCCAGCTCTGGGCGAAGCTCGGACGTCGATGGGAGACCGTCGGCGGGCCGGGTCCCGACCCGCCGCGGTCGCTCAGCCGCGCACGCGCGCGTAGCCGGCCATGGCCCGGAACGCGGGCATCATGGCCGGCGTGTCGAACTCGGCCGCGAAGGCCTGGACGGCGGCCTCGGCCGCGGCGCGGTCGCCGAAGAGCGGGCCGAGCAGCGCCGGCAGGCAGGCCACCACCTGGGCGTCGACGACGCTCATGACGACCCAGCTCGCGCTGTCGTCGGCGATGGCGAACGACAGGCCGTTGATGGCCCAGCCGTGCTCGTTGCCGGCCGCGAGCCAGGCGTCGGCGTCGGCGCCGTCGACGCGGAAGCCGTCGTTCGGCAGCACCTCGCCGTCCGCGCCGAGGTCGTAGCCGAGCGCGTAGAGGGCGCCCGCGCCGGTGGCCGCGCGCGCGCGCTCGAGGCGCGCGAAGAGGGCTGGGTCGTGCACGCTGCTCGACTCGTAGACGGCGATCGGCACGTCGCTCTGGATGGGGTCGCCGGCCTCGGGGTGGAGGCCGGTCAGGAGGCGCGAGCGCAGCGCACGCCAGCGCTCGTTCATCTCTTCGGCGGTCAGTCGGGTCACCATCGGCGTCTCCTCTCTAGAGCCTCGCCCAGATCGGTGGGAGCTGCGCCTCGCTCTTCATCCGGCTCCGCTTTCGCTTCGCCTGCGTCCGGAGCGAGGCCCCACCCACCTGATCGAGGGGGCTGGCTCAGACTACGTTCTTGAACTCGAGGATGAGACCCGCCACGTGGATCTCGATGGTCCCGCGCGCGTCGGCCTGGCTGCCGAAGTTCCGCACGTTGCAGGTGCAGCCCTCGACGCTCGCCGCGTAGAGCTCGCGGGCCGACGCGCCGTCGTTGGCCTTGGCCGCGCCGCCCTTGATCTTGTTGTCGCCGAGCGCCACGCCGAGCGCGTCGGCGACCTCGGCCTTGGTCTCGTCGAAGGTGCCCTTCTTGCTGTAGACGACGCGGCCCGAGTTGCCCTGGAGCGCGTAGCCCTTGGCGTAGAGCGCCGTCAGCTTGGCCGCCAGCCCGGCCGGCGCGTCCTTGTCGTAGGAGGCCTTCTGGGTCTCCTTCATGTCGTCCTTGAAGTCCATCTGCACCGGCGCGCCGCCACTCGAGGCCGGCGCCTCTGCGGCCACGCCCGGCAGCCACGACGGCAGGCGCTGCACCGCCCTGCGCTGGACCGACGCGCCGCCGCCGCCGCCACCGGCCATCGTGTCGAGGATGGGCTCGGCCGACTTCCCCTGCACCACCGCGTCGGCCACCTGATCGGCGTGCTGCTCGTAGCGATCGCCGCTCTGACCGACGCCGCCGTAGAGCGACACGCCGGCCCGCTGCTGCACCACGTGGGCCGCCTCGTGGGCGGCCGTGTGGAGGTCGGGCCCGCCGGCGAAGGCGACCTTGTCGCCGCTGGCGTAGGCCGACGCGCCCATGGCGTCGCTGGCCTCGCGCGCCGCGCCGCCGGTGTAGGCCTGGACGCCCGAGACGTCGTGGCGGCCGAACGCCGCCTGGATCTTGTCGCCGTGCGGCAGGCTGCCGCCGGCGCCGGCGGTGCCGCGCTCGGCCGCCGCGTGCACGTCGCCCGCGGCCGGGCCGCCGCCCTTCATCTGCACGTCGGGCCCGCCCGGCGACAGGGCGGCGAGCTGATCGCCGTAGCCCATGCCGCGCAGGCTGGCCTTCAACTGGACGGCGGCTCCCGAGGGCGCCGCGCTCGCAGGAGCGCTGGCCGCGGGCTTCGCCTGGACCTGGGCCGGAGTGGCGTGCGTCGTGTCCGTCATGCTGCTCTCTCGGGTGGAGGGCTCGGTGGTGTGAGCCACCGGAGGACTACAATACCGCCGACGCGACGCCAAGCTTCCGTCGCGCGCATCGCCGCCGACCGCGCGGTCGAATCACTGGGCCAGCGCGCCCTCCAGCCACGCCCGCAGGCGGGCCTTCGACACCGCGCCGACGTGGCGCGCGACGGGGGCTCCGTCGCGGAAGACCATGAAGGTCGGGAAGGCCTGCACACCGAAGGCCTGCGCGATGTGCGGCTCGTCGTCGGCGCGCACCTCGGCGAAGGCGACCTTGCCGCCCAGGTCCTTCGACAGCTGGTCGAGGACGGGCTCCATCGCCCGGCACGGCGCGCACCACGCCGCGGTGAAGTCGACGAGCCAGGCGCCCGGGCGCGCCAGGCCGCGGGGGTTGAAATCGGGTCCGGTCAGGGTCTCGAGGGACATCGCATCTCCGTGCCGCGCGCGGGTGTGTCGGTCATGCCGACGAGGCGCGGTCGACGGGAGAGGTCGCGACCCGGCCGGACATTACAGCGGTGCGTGCATGCAGCGCAGGAGATCGACCTTGGCGCGGTGCAGCACCACCGCCACGTGCCCGGGCGTGAGGCCCAGCCGCTGGGCGACCTCGAGCCCGCTCAGCGCCTGCACCACGCGCAGGTTCACCACGCGCCGCCGCAGCTCGTCGAGCTGGCGCACGCAGCCCGACGCGCGCGCCTCGTCCTCGGCGCGCACCAGCGCCTGGTCGACGCTCAGCGCCGCGGCGTCGGCGGCCTGCGCCTCGACGATGGGGAAGTGCGGGCGCGCGCGGTGGTGGCGGCGGCGCATGTTGCGCGCGGCGTTCCGGGTGAGGTGCGCGAGGTAGGCCAAGGCCTCGTCGGGCGCGGTCTCGAGGCGCGTCAGCTCGGGCGCGTGGCGGGCGTCCTGGGTCCGCGCCAGCGCCACGGCGAAGGCCTCCTGCACCGCGTCGAGCGCGTCCTCGGGGCCGAGGCCCTCCCTCCGCGCCAGCGCCGCGAGCGCCGGCGTGTGGCTCCGCGCCAGGGCCGCGAGCCAGGTCTCGGCGCTCGCCGGGCCGCTGGCACCGGCCGCATCGGCCAGAGCCGCCGCATTCACCGCCTCGATGTCATCCGCGCAGCGCACCGCCGCATCATCGACTACAGTGCGCTCATGGCACAGAAGAAATCGGCCGAGTCGGAGCTCATGTCGGCGGCGAAGGGGCTCGAGCGCGCGCTCGACGAGCTCGCGACCAGCGCCGAGATCATCCAGCGCGCGCCGCTCACGTCGCAGCGCCACTTCGAGAAGGCCGCCGAGCACCTGGCCGGCGTGGCCGCCGCCGAGGCCGAGATCCGCGCGCGCCTGGCCGCGCTCGAGGCGGCCATGGCGGGGGCGATCGCCGCCCGCGACAGCCAGCTCGCGGCCATCGCCCAGCGACGGACCCACATCGAGGCGCGCCAGGCCGAGCTGCAGCGCCTCTTCGATCGCTACGCCGAGCTCGGCATCCGGGCCATGCAGGCGGGCGCTGTGGCCGGGCCGGCCGCGCGCGCGGCCGCCGCCGTCGACGTCGAGGCGCTGCTGGCGTCGGCGCGCGCCGGCGATTTCCCCGACGTCGTCCGCCTGGCCGAGGTGCTGCTGAAGTCGCTCCGGCCCTGACCTGCAGAGGCGCTTCAGGTCGCTGGCGCCGCGCGCCCGAGGAGCTCCTTCACCGCCTTCACCAGCGCGCTCGACGTGAAGGGCTTGGCCAGGAACGCGCCGTTCCCGGCGGCGATGTCGCGGCGCAGGAGATCCTCCTCGACGTAGCCCGAGCACAGGAGCACCGGCAGGCTCGGCAGCTTCTGGCGCACCTCGGCCAGCACCTCGACCATCGGCACGCCGGGCATGACCGCGTCGGTGCAGAACATGAGCAGCTCCGAGCCGCGCTCGCGCAGCTGCTGGAGCGCGTCGTCGGCGTCGCGCGCCTCGATCGTCACGAAGCCGGCGTGCTTCAACGCGCGGCACATGGCGAAGCGCACATCGAGCTGATCCTCGGCCACGAGGATCGGTCGCGTCGCCGGCACGACCGCCACCGGCTCGCTGATGCGCGGCGTCGCGGCCACCGCCGGCTGCGTCGTCAGCGGCAGCAGCACCTCGAAGGTCGTGCCCACGCCCGGCGCGCTCTGCACCGCGATGCGCCCCTCGGCGCGCTGCACCATGCCGTAGACCGAGGCCAGCCCGAGGCCGGTGCCGCGGCCGATCTCCTTGGTCGTGAAGAACGGCTCGAAGATGCGCGCCAGCACCTCGGGCTCGAGGCCGACGCCGGTGTCGCGCACGGTGATGGCCACCGCCGGCCGGCCGTCGATGCTCGCCATGCGCGTCGCGATGGCCAGCGTCCCGGCCCGCGGCATGGCGTCGCGCGCGTTGAGCACGAGGTTCAGGACGATCTGCTGGAGGTGGGTCGGATCGATGAGGCACACGCCGCCCGACGCCGTCTCGACCGTGAACGTCACGTCGTCGTGCAGCACGCGCCGCATCGGCTTCTCGAGCGCGCGCAGCGCCTGGTCGATGTCGGTCGGCTCGGGCCGCGACACGTCGCGCAGGCCGACGGCCAGGAGCTGCTTCGTCAGCGCGCCGGCCGAGCCGGCGGCCGCCAGGATCTCCTGTGCCAGCTCGCGCGTCGGCGCGTGCTCGGCCGTGCGCAGCTCGCTGGCCGCGCCCATGATGACGGTCAGCGCGTTGTTGAAGTCGTGCGCCACGCCGCCGGCGAAGCGGCCGATCGACTCGAGGTGCTGCGACTGGGCCATCGCGCGCCGCGCCTCCGCCTGCTCGCGCTCGAGCCGCTGGCGCGCGTCCTGCTCGCGCTGGAGCTCGGCCAGCGAGCGCTGCGCCTGGTCGCGCGCCCGCTGCAGGAAGCCCACGAGGCCGAGGATGGCGTAGACCACGCCGCCGCAGACGAAGAAGAAGACGACCGCGACGCGGAGCCAGTTGCGGAAGAGGGCGGGGTCGACGTTGGCCGCGCTCGGCGTCGCGATGAGGTGGCGCTCGAAGAGCACGCCGAGCGCGATCAAGAGGATGGTGTGGAAGCCGAGCAGGGCCGTGGCGGCGCGCCGGCCGAACAGCACGCCGGTGAGCAGGACGCTCATGACGAGGCCGATGCCGGCGTTCATGACCGGGCCGAGCTGCCAGGCGGCGATGGCGCTCGTGCCGGCCAGCGAGGCCACCACGATGAAGGCGCGCAGGTCGTCGCCGACGCGCTTGGGCGCCAGCACGGTGAAGGCGATGAGCGGCAGCCACAGCATCACCGAGACGTTGGTCGGGCTCCAGAACGGCAGGCTCGAGAACGCCATCCCGATCAGGAAGAACACACCCGCGCCGCCCATGAAGAGCGCCGATTGGCGGATGATGCTGGGTCTCCAGTCGCCGTGGGCGGGCACGCGACGAGGTTACCACCGGACCACCGCGACGGCGACCCGGTGAGCGCCCGGGCGGCGGGCTCGCGGCGTCACCGTACGATCGCTCACCGCAAATCCATCCGACCTCACGTTGTCCTGCCTGCGGGCTTGCGCGCGCTCCGACACGCGCGCCCCGGCAGGAGTCCAGTGTCCCGAGGTGTGTCGTGAACGAGCTCGATTCGGCGCTGCTCGGCCTCGTGCGAGCGATGCCCGGCGCGTGTTGGCTCAAGGGCGAAGACGGCCGGTACGTCTACGTCAGCGCCACCTCGCAACAGTACTTCGGGCCGATCGACGGGAGCGCCGTGGGCCGGACCACCCACGACCTCTTCCCGCCCGACATCGCCGACGAGCTCGAGGCGGGCGACCGGCGCGCCCTCGTGTCGGGCGAGGCGACGATGGAGCCCGCGTGGCTCCCGGAAAGCCGCGGGGGCCGCCGCCACCTCGCCATCGTGAAGTTCCCGGTGCGCACCGACGCGCGCAGCTACATCGCCGGCCTGGCCTTCGACATCACCGCCATGTCGACCGCGTCGTGGGACGCCTCGACCTATCGCCAGATCCTCGATGCCATCAACGACTTCATCATCGTGAAGGGCCCGCGCTCGAAGCTCCTGTGGGCCAACCGCGCGTTCCTCGCCGCCTACGGCATGAGCAACGCCGAGCTCCAGGGCCTGGTCGACGCGCCCTTCGTCGAGCCCGACGTGACCCAGGGCTACGTCCGCGACGACGAGAGCGTCTTCAGCACCGGCCGCACCGTCGAGGTCCCGCAGGAGCACATCACGCGCTGGGACGGCACGGTCCTCACCTGCCACACCGTGAAGTCGGCCATCTTCGACGAGCGCGGCAAGGTCGCCATGTCGGTGGCCGTGAGCCGCGACATCACCGCGCAGCGGCGCCTCGAGCTCGAGCTGCGGCAGGCCCAGAAGCTCGAGTCGATAGGCCGCCTCGCCTCCGGCCTGGCGCACGAGATCAATACCCCCATCCAGTACGTCGGCGACCAGGTCGCCTTCGCGCACGACGCCGTCGACGACCTGCTGGCGCTGACCGAGCGCTATCGGGCGCTGGTGGCCAAGGTCGAGGCCGGCACCGCCACGCCCGCCGACGCCGCGCTCGTGCGCGAGGCCGAGGTCGAGGCCGACCTGGAGTTCGTCAGCGAGCGCCTGCCGTCGGCCCTCGCCGCGGCCCAGGAGGGCGCCCGCCGCGTGGCCGCGATCGTGCGGGCCATGAAGGAGTTCGGCCACCCCGACGCCGGCCGGCACGGCGCCGCCGACCTCAACGCCTCGCTCCGGAGCACGCTCACGGTGGCCGCCAACGAGTACAAGTACGTGGCGGACGTGGCGCTCGAGCTCGGCGACATCCCGCCGGTCCGCTGCAACGTCAGCGAGCTCAACCAGGTCTTCCTGAACCTCATCGTCAACGCCGCCCACGCCATCGGCGAGCTGCCCGAGCCCACCCAGCGCGGCGTCATCCGCGTCACCTCGCGCCAGGACGGCGACGACGTCGTCATCAGCGTGGGCGACACCGGCGCCGGCATCCCCGAGCACGTCCGCTCGCGCATCTTCGACCCGTTCTTCACGACCAAGCCGGTCGGTCGCGGCACCGGTCAGGGCCTCGCCATCGCGCGCATGATCGTCGTCGAGAAGCACCACGGCAGCCTCACCTTCGAGACCGAGCTCGGCCGCGGCACGACCTTCCACGTGCGCATTCCCTGCGTCCCGCCGGCGGCGGAGGCGGCCTGACTTCAGCGCGGCGGGGGTCGCCCGCGGCGCGCGCTCGTGGGACGATGGGGCATGTCCGACCGACCCATGCACACCCAGAAGGGCGCCTTCGCCGAGCTGACCGCGCTCTACGCCGACGGCGAGCGCGCCATGAGCGAGGGCCGCTTCGCCGACGCCATCGCCTGCTTCGACCGCGGGCTCGCCATCGACGACCATTTCCGCCAGCGCTACGTCACGATGTACGCGCAGCGCGGCTTCGCCAGGCATCGCCTCGGCGACCTCGCCGGCGCCATCGCCGACTACACGGCGGCCATCGCCATGGAGCCGCCCATCCACCAGGCGCAGTACCACTTCCATCGCGCGCTGTGCCACGCCGGCCTCGGCGGCCACGAGGCCCAGGCGCTGGCCGACTACGCGGCCTCGATCGCGCTCTACCCCGACCACCCCGGGCCCTATCACATGCGCGGCAAGATGCTGGTCGACCTCGGCCGCTGGGAGGAGGCCATCGCCGACTTCGACGCGCTGCTGGCGCGGAGCCCGCACCCCGAGGGCCACCAGCTGCGCGGCTACGCGCGCCTCAACCTGGGGCAGGCCGAGGCCGCGGTGCCCGACCTCCTGACGGCGGCCGAGGCGGCGCCGAGCGCGTGGGGCTCGTACCTCCTGGCCTGGGCCGGCGCCGCCAGCGGCGACGCCGAGCTCTTCTACCGCGGGCTCGAGGAGGCGCTCGCGGCCGAGCCGGCCTATCGCTCGTACTTCCTCGAGGCGCCCGACTTCGCGCCGTACCGCGGCCAGCGCCGCTTCCTCGACGCCGTCGGCCAGGCCTGACCGGCGCGCGGCGTCAGCGCCGGCGGAAGGCGTAGACGCGGCGCTCGCTGAGGTTGCCGGAGATGCGCAGGATGCGGTCGTCGAGGGCCACGACCTGGTCGGCGTGCGACGGGTCGCCGCCCGCGCCGCCGGGCAGCTCGCGCCAGGTCGCGCCGTGGTCGTCGGAGACCATGACGCGCGACAGCTCGTCGATGCCGGTGAAGCCGTCGAAGAGCCAGAGCCGCCCGCCGAGCGCGGCGACGGCGTTGTAGTAGCTCGCCTGCCACTGGGCGTGGCCGTCGGCCAGGACGGTGGTCCAGGTGCTGCCGTCGAAGGCGAAGACGCCGTTGTAGGCCGGCGGCGTGATGTCGGCGTCGGCGTAGAGGCCGCCGCCGATGACGTAGAGGCGGCCGTCGAGCTCGGCCGGGCGGTAGACCATGCCGCGCGCGGTCCACGGCGGCTTGGCGAGCTCGGTCCAGCGGACGCCGCCGTCGGACGAGCGCCACACGTCGCGGAAGCCGGTGGTCGGGTCGTAGAGGTTGGCCTGCCCGCCCATCATATAGATGTCGTCGCCGATCTTGCCGACCATCATGAGGCAGCGCCCGAGCGACGGCGCGTCGCCGGCGACCTTGGTCCAGGTGAGGCCGTCGTCGCTCTCGTGCCACACGTCGCCGTTGTACGGCGCGCGCAGGCAGTCGCTGCCGATGACGACGGCGTGCCCCTGGTAGGTCGTGACGCCGACGGTGTGGCCGGGCGGGAAGCGCTGGGCCTCGGGGTCGTGGGGCAGGAGCAGCTGCCAGGTCGCGCCGCGGTCGTCCGACGACCACACCTCGTTGGTCACGCGATCGCCCGCGCCCCACAGGTCGCGCGGGTTCCAGCCGCCGAGCGACAGCACGCGCCCCGACGCCAGCGCCACCATCTGCGCGCCGTCGCGCGGCACCCAGGCCTCGGGCATGTCGCCCAGGAGGTCGCGCGTCCAGGCGTCGAGCGGCGGCGAGGGCGGCGTGCCGAAGCGCTGCTCGGCCCAGCGATCGAGGCGCGTGCGATCGGCGTCGCCGAGGGTGCCGGCCACCACCACCACCGCGCCGACGTCGCCGTCCCCGGCCGTCGGCGCCGCCGTAACCCGCGCCGATCTGATCGTAGGTGTTGAGCCCGACCAGCGGCGCCGAGGTCGGCGTCGACGCCGAGCTGCGGAGTGGCCGTGGTAGAGGCGCGACCGCGAGCCCGTCGACGGTCGCGCCGATAGTGGGGCAGGCCGTCGTTCAGGCCCGCGCCGCGCGTCACGACGACCGGCCCGCCGACGTAGTGGTTCGAGGCCACCGCGCCGCCGGCCGCGCCGAACGAGCCGTAGGCGTTGGTGCCGTCGCCGACCAGCGTGAGCGGCACGTCGGCGATGTTGCCGGGCGCAGGCACGACGTCGGTGGTCGCGGTCCAGGCGGCGACGGCGAAGATGGAGCCGCCGCTCGCGAGCTCGGACGGCTGCGCGAGCTGGAGGTACTGGCCGGGCGTGAAGCGCACGGCCGGCAGCACGCCGAAGACGCCGGGCACGCGCGCGGGCTGGAGCGCCGGATCGGCCTGCGCGAAGACGCGCGCTCCGGACCCTGATCGAGCCGGCCGGCGAGCGCCGTGTCGTCGCGGCTCATGCCCTTGCCGGCGTCGAGGTAGCTGTCGAGGTGCTCGATCTGGCGCGGCGACCAGTACTCGAAGCGGCCCTCGCCGCCCGTGCTCGGGCCGGCCGCGGTGGTGACGGCGACGTCGACGACGCCCGCGGCGTGCGGGCCGGGGATGCCCGAGACGTGGGTCGCGTCGTCGATGGCGAAGGCGTCGAGCGCCACGCCGCCGAGCGTGGCGCCGAGCGCGCCGCTGGCGTCGTCGACGCGGATGACCACGCGGCGGCCGCCGCCGTCGGGGTCGGCCAGCGGCGGATCGACGCGCGCGACGGCCGCCACCGGTGCGCTCGGCAGGTCGGCGTCGTCGTGCGCCGTGGCGTCGCTCGCGTCGGCGACGACGGTGTCGACGTCGGCGGGCGCGGCGTCGGCGCAGGCGGAGGGCGAGCGCGGCAGGCGCGGCGAGCGCGGCCACGAAGGCGGAGCGGTCAGTCATGCAGGGCCACCACGACGCACGGGCCGGTGATCTGGACCTGGCCGCGCGCGAGCGCGGTCTCCCCAGCGGGCGAGCGCGGCGGTCGCGCCGCCGTGTCTCAGCACGACGTCGTCGCCCAGCGCGAAGGCCAGGACGCGCGCCGCGCTCGACCTCGGCGGGCGCTCCGGCGGCTGCGACCGACAGGCTCGGCGCGCGCGCGGTCGCGGTCCACCATGAGGTTCAGGTCGAGGACCGGGCCGTCGACGAGCCGGCACTGCCGGGCTGCTTCGCCGCGGAACGCGAACGGCACGCCGACCTGGTCGACCGCATGGGAGGCGCTCGCGGGGCCCTCGTCGCGCTGCAGGTGGAAGCCGCGTCCGTCGAGCAGGAGGATGGTCCGATCGATGCCCGGGAAGCGCGAGAACGGGCCGTCGCTCACGACCTCGGCGGCCGACAGCCGCAGCGCGAAGCCGTGCGGTCCATCGCCGTCGCGCCAGATCTCGTGGGTGATGCCGCCCCCGTTCTTCCACGGCTGGCGCTGCCACTGCGCTCGCGCGATGCGCTGCACGCTCAGGTGCGCACGGGGTGGCGATGATCGGCGACGAGCGTGCCGCTCTGCAGCGTGTCGCGGTCGTGCGGCTCGTCGCGCCACGGCTCGACCAGCGCCGCCTCGTACCAGATGTGCATCGACGGCACCGCGCGGAGCCGCGCGGCGTACTCCTGGGCCGCCGGCGGCAGCTCGAAGGCCGTAGGTCTGGATGCGGAAGGCCACCGGCGCGAAGGCGTCGACCGCGGTGAAGGCGGGGCCGGCGAGGTACAGGCGTCGAAGCGGCCGAGGCCGTCGAGCCACAGGTTGGCGATGCGATCGATGTCGCGCTGGAGCTCGCTCGAGATGGTGTGGAGGCGGATGCGAACGCCGCAGCTCATGGAGCAGATGGAGCGCAGCGCGCCGAAGCTCGAGTGCATCTCGGCCGAGGCGCTGCGAGCCACGCGCAGGCGCGCGGGTCCGGTCGGCCACACGCCCGGGAAGCGCTCGTGGAGCGTCTCGACGATGGCCAGCGAGTCCCGAACGACCATGCCGTCGATGACCAGGAACGGCACCTTGCCGGCCGGCGAGAGGCGCCGGACCTCGCTCCAGTCGCCGACCGGCTCCAGCGGATGCAGCCGCTCGCTGAAGGTGATGCCGAGCTCGCGCATGAGCACCCACGGCCGGAGCGACCACGACGAGTAGTTCTTGTTGGTGATGTGGAGCTCGAGCACAGGTCCTCCTCGGGCCGACGGGCGGCGATGGTCATCCGGCCGCCGGGCCAGGTCGAAGCTTCGTTGCCATCGCGCCCGCGGGCTGGTCGCCGCAGCACACCCGTGGCATGGACGGGGCATGCAGTCCTACGAGCCGCGCGCCAAGGCCCAGCCCGGGAACACGTCCGCGCCGGCGGCCGCCGAGCCCAAGGCGAGCCCGCGCGAGCGGCTGCGCGGCATGCCGCTCGACGCCCAGGAAGGCACGCTCGCGCCCGCGGCCAGGCCCCCGGCGACGGCCAGCGCGACGCCAAGAGCGACGCCAAGGGCGCGGGCGACGGCGCGCGCGACACTTCGTGGGCGGCGGCATCGGCGCCCTGCCGAGACGCGCGGCGAGGCGCTGGCGCGCCACGCCAAGGAGCAAGGCGCTGGTGGCCAACGTCATCCAGAAGGGCCTGTCGATGCCCGAGCCGAAGAAGGCCGGCGTGCTCGACCCGAACATCCTGCTGCGCAACGCCGCGCAGTGGATCCAGGCCGGCGAGGCCAAGGTCACCGTGCTGTCGCCGACCGACGAGCAGGACCAGCGCGCGCGCCACCTGAAGGAAACGGCTACGCCACCTTCGACACCAGCGTGCAGTGGCCGGGCACGGGCGGCTCCTACGCCCAGGGCTCGGACGCCAACGTCGAGGTGGTGAAGGACGGCGCGCGCGGCGGCATGCAGGACGACGGCGTGCGCCTCACGCTCATCGGCCCGCAGGACGCGGCCGAGGTCGAGGCGGTGCTGCGCCACGAGGTGCAGCACGACGCCGAGCAGTCCTTCAAGGGCGACGCCAACGCCGAGCCGGTGCCGGCCGCGGCGCTCAAGCAGTACGAGGGCAAGGGCCCCGACGACGCCAAGATCGCGGCCGCGCTGCCGAGCGTCTGGAACGCCTACCAGTCCGAGTTCCGCGCCTTCTGGATCATGAACGCGCCCGGCGATCCGGCGCTGCAGTTCGGCAGCGCCAAGGAGCCCGCCGACAACTTCGACAAGGTCTACGGCCGCGACACGCACTTCAAGAACCAGCGCCAGGAGCGCATCTTCAACTACCTCGTGCAGAACGGCTACGACCACGTCCGCACCTACTACGCGACCAACGCCGCCTTCCGCGACATGGTCGACAACTTCACGCTGCCGGCCTCGGCCAACCTGGTCGACTCCATCCGCGTCCACCACCTGAGCCAGGCCATCGGCCGCTGCACGCCGTCGTCGGCCGCCGACTCGCCCGAGGTCGCGGAGGTCCTCGAGGCCGCAGGCGCGCTCGACAAGTTCGATCGCGGCTTCCTCCGCGCCAAGGACTACGCCACCCCGTTCTGGAAGCGCGCCCGGGCCATGCTCCCGCCCACCGCGCTGGCGAAGCTCGAGCAGCGCATCGGCGCTTGACCGCTTGGTCGCCAGCGCGCGGCCGCCATTTGACAAATCCAACCACCGACCTCGGCCGCGTCCTGGGCGAAGGCTCACGCGCCGCGGGCAGGACCGTCCGCACGGCTGCCTCTGGACGTCGGCGGAAAGACTCTGCTACGGTGCTCGCGTCTCGGAAGCTTCAGGGGTCGGACTTCTGCGGCGGTGCGTCTTACGTTACCGCCAACGCTCGTCCCCGCGGGCGAAACTCGGCTGCCGCTGCCACGAAGCGGACGGGGTAACAAAAAGGGGAAGTCCAATGACTGCTTCTTCCGAGACCCTCAATCAGGTCGATCAGAAGCCCTCTGCCAATACGACCGGGCAGGAGACTCAAGCCCCCGGAGGCGCCCAGCGCGCGAAGCTCCGGGGCATGAGCTACGACGAGGGCGCAGCCTTCCTCAAGCCGGGCGATCAGGCCTCGGGCGCCACGCCCGGTGGCCCGCCCGTGCAGAAGAAGGACGAGGGGGCCGCCGCTCCGGCGGCCGAGACCAAGAAGCCCGAGAAGTCGCGCAGCCAGATCCTGAAGGAGCAGGCCGGCGCGATGAACAAGATCGAAGATCTCATGTCGTATGGGACCTTCGACTGGGCCATCACCGACTCGGAAGCCTCCAAGGCCCTGAACCTCCTGGCCTCGATGCCGGATGGCGAGTCCGCCGTCGTCATCCAGTCGATGAACCAGAAGAACCCGACCTTCATGAAGCGGCTGGCCGAGAACGCGCCGGCCGGCGCCAGGAAGGCCTACCCGCTGAGCTACCTGCAGGTCATCATCTTCTCGGGCAACGTCCCCGAGATGGAGCGCATCGCCGCCTCCGACCCGGGCGCCTACGGCATCGGGGCGCAGCACGCCGGCCGCT
Organism: Myxococcota bacterium; assembly: GCA_046351155.1. GTDB lineage: Bacteria > Myxococcota_A > UBA9042 > PHBI01 > PHBI01 > JAXLYZ01. Next base: position 109,258 of record JAXLYZ010000007.1, on the reverse strand, counting down.
CCGAGATCGGCTGGCTCCTCCAGAAGGTGTCGAACAACTTCGTCAAGAGCATGGGCGCCTACCAGAAGGGCGCCGGCCAGGGCTGGTTCTTCGGCTGGGCCAACTTCTCGCCCGATCCCCCGAAGACCGGCATCGTCTCGCTCTTCAAGCAGGGCCAGGCCGAGGAGAAGGAGAAGCAGTCCATCGCGGAGGCGCGCAAGGCCGACGAAAAGCGCGTGATGGACAAGTACGACAAGCCCGCCTCGGCCGCCGACGCCAAGGACGCCGAGGCGCTGCGCTCGCAGGTGAAGTCGATCGAGGAGCTGCTCTCCTACTCGTTCACGGACTGGTGCATCACCGACGCCGAGGCCCGCAAGGTCTTCGCGATGCTCACGCCGCTCGCCGGCGACGCCATCCGCTACGCGGTGATGAAGCTCGACAAGGGTCCCTTCGTGGACCGCTTCATCGACAACCTGCCGGCCGCCGATCGCTGGGCTCACAAGCACGCCTTCCTCAACATCATGGCGGCGCGCTCGCCCGAGAAGAACGTCAAGTACGTGAAGGAGCTCCTCTCGTACGGCATCTTCGACTGGGCCGTCACCGACGAGGACGCGCGCCTCGCGTTCTACCTCGTCAAGACCATGCCGAAGGACGTGCGCGAGCAGTTCAAGACGGCGGACGGCGGCAAGTGGTGGGGCCGCATGGAGGGCAACCTCGACTCCGAGACGAAGGAGTCGAAGGACGCCAACTTCTACGACAACAAAGAGGAGATCCAGAAGAAGAAGCTGGAGTTCCAGGAGCAGGCCCAGAAGTGGCCGCAGGGCCAGCTCAAGATGGCCATCGACATGCTCATCCGCATGGGTGAGGAGGACTTCGTCGAGAAGGAGATCCAGTCGAAGTTCGACCAGGATCCCGAGCACGACTGGTGCTTCAAGGACTTCGGCTTCGCCCACGTCGGCGGCAAGCGCGACGAGAAGATCTGGAAGGCCTGGAAGGAGAAGTCGGCCGGCGCCAAGTTCGCCGACACCATGAAGGGCATCGGCTCGGGCCTGAAGCTGGCCGGCAAGGCCATCGGCGGCGCGGTCGAGCTCGGCGTCACCGGCAAGACCGACCTCAACGTCGACATGCAGGACCTCCAGAACGTCATGGGCGGCGACGTCGCCGGCGTGAAGTTCGCCAAGGGCGCCGACGAGAAGGACAACAAGCTCGGCCTGTCGATCGACATGGACACCGGCCTCCTGCAGGTGAACGCGTCGAGCCTCAGCATCGCCAGCATCTCCACGCTGGCCGACACGACGCGCATCCAGACCGGCCCGATCTCGATCCAGAACGTGGCCATCATCGCCAAGTGGCCGACGCCCAAGGACCCGACCCAGAGCTACACGCTCACCATCGGCGGCATCGAGGCCAAGGACATCTGGCAGATGTCCGAGACGGCGATGACCGGCGTCGGCTCGGTCAGCCTGAAGGGCTTCAACGTCTCGGCCAAGGCCCCGGTCGGCGGGCAGCCGAAGGACAAGACGGCGCTGCTCGGCCAGGCGCTCACCGACATCCAGGAGACGATGACGCGCCTCCTCGGCATGATGGACACGAAGGATCCGGCGCCCGAGAAGGTGGGCATGCGCGTCGGCCAGGCCTTCACCGGCGCGACCGACGCCAAGGTGTCGCTCGACTCGCTCGAGGTGCACGACGTCACGCAGTCGGCGGGCGGGCACGTGGGCGAGGTCAAGGCGGCCGACCTCAAGATGTCGATCACCGAGAAGCGCAAGGGCGACGCCGTGCGCGCGCGCCTCTCGCAGCTCGCCGACAAGGAGAAGAAGGGGCAGAAGCTCGACGACAAGGAGGCCACCGAGAAGAAGGACCTCGAGGCGGCGCTGCCGAAGATCACCGCGCTCGAGAAGCGCGAGACCGAGCTCGTCGCCAAGAAGGAGGCGTCGGAGAAGAAGGAGCTCGACCCGTCGGAGACCGAGGAGCTCGCCCACATCCGCGATCAGCTCGTCGTCACGAGCGCCGAGATGAGCGTCGGGCTCATCTCGGTGAAGGACGTCGACACCGCGGGCATGAAGGCGAAGTCGCTCGAGGTGAAGGACCTGAAGGGCAAGCTCACCGGCGAGCGCGAGCTCGAGCCGGAGGCGGGCGCGGTCGAGATCGGCCAGCAGAAGCCGGAGGACGCGGGCAAGCCCAAGACGCCGAAGAAGCCGGACAGCAAGGTCACGGCCGAGTTCAGCGTCGGCTCGGTGAAGGGCACCGGCCTGGTCATGTCGGGCAAGAACAAGCTCGAGGCCTACGAGGGGCGCATCAGCGCGCTGCAGGCGAAGATCGACGCCAAGGAGGGCAACGACGACGACGTCGCGCTGCTCGCCAGCCTGAAGGCCGAGCTCGCGCCCATCCACAAGAACATCGTCGACCGCGACGAGATCAAGCTCATCCCCGCCGAGAAGCGCACCGACGCCCAGAAGGCGTCGCTGGTGAAGCTGTCGGCGGACCTCGAGCCGTGGGTCGGGCGCGCCCCCGACACGAGCATCGAGGAGATGTCGATCACCGGCACCGAGGGCAAGGACGGCAAGCCCGGCAAGCCGGCCATGGAGGGCAAGCTCGACGTCAACAGCGGCAAGATGTCGATGAACGTCGCGGACGCGACGGTCAAGGGCGTGAAGTCGGGCGACCTCTCGCTCGACAGCGCCAACATCAAGGGCCTCAGCGTGAGCGCCGACACCGGCGCCGACATGCGCATGGGCGGCGACATCACCAAGACGCTGACCGAGGCCAACGCCAAGGTCGAGCACCTCGACGTGCAGGGCCTGAAGATGGGCGGCACGGCGCAGTCGGTGAAGCTCCAGCAGGAGCTCGACCCGCTGGCGCAGAAGTCGCGGCTCAACCCGAAGGACATGACGCCGAAGGAGCTCGAGCGCCTGGCGGCGCTGCCCGACCTCATCAAGGCGGCGGCGGCCGACGAGAAGCGCCTGGCCGACCTGCGCAAGATGCAGAAGGAGGACCCGAGCAAGTTCACGCCCGACCTCGAAGCCGAGATGAAGACGCTCGCCGACAAGTGCGACCCGCAGGTGGTGCGCGTGAAGTCGGCCGAGATGAATGGCGTCGGCGTGAAGCTCGACACCAAGGCGGGCAAGCTCGAGCTCGAGGCCGGCAAGGACGGCAAGCCGGCCGTGAAGGTCGAGGGCGTCGAGATCGGCAAGCAGCAGCCGGACGGCACCGTCGACGTGAAGACCAAGGTCGAGTCGGCCAAGATCGACAAGTTCGGCGCCAACATGAAGACCGATAAGGGCCTCGACGGCCTCATCGATCCGAAGAAGGGCGCGATGCAGGCCGACGTGAGCATGTCGGGCATCGAGCTCCAGGGCCTCGAGAACAAGGGCTCCACCATCTCGAGCGGGCTCATCGCCGAGCAGGAGGCGCTGAAGGCCAAGGAGAAGGCGCAGAAGACGCTCGAGGCCAAGGACGACAAGCGGCTCAAGCAGCTCGACGGCCTCATCAAGCAGGCGCAGAAGGACGAGGCCCGGCTCATCGAGCTGCGCCGCCTCCAGAAGGCGCAGGGCGCGAAGTTCCCGAAGGAGCTCGACCTCGAGCTGAAGGACCTCGCCAAGCGTCTCGACCCGACCTACCAGAAGGTCGCCAAGGTCGAGGTGGCCGAGGTCAACGCCAGCGTCGACACCGGCTCGGGCCAGGTGAAGCTCGGCGACGAGGCCAGCGGCAAGGCGGGCGTGAAGGGCCTCAACGTGGCCGGCGTCGAGATGGGCCAGGTCAAGGACGACGGCACGCTCGACAAGCAGATGTCGGTGAAGACGGCCAAGCTCGAGGGCCTTACGGCCTCGGTCGACGCCGGCAGCGGCACCGGCCTCTTCGACCCGACCAAGTCGCCGGCGCTCAAGACCAGCATGAAGGCCAAGGGCCTGGAGGTCGAAGGCTTCGAGAAGGGCAAGGAAGGCGAAGCCGGCCACATGAAGCTCGACAAGGGCAAGATCGACTCGGTGTCGGCCGCCTACGACAAGGCCGACGGCGGCAAGGCCAGCCTCGAGGTGCAGGGCGCCAAGATCGCCGGCTTCGAGATGAGCTCGAGCAAGCTGCTCGATCTCCAGTCGCGCATGGGCACGCTGCTCGCCAAGCAGCAGGGTGGCGAGGCGCTGTCGGACAAGGAGGCCGAGGAGCTCACCAAGCTGAAGGCCGACTTCGCCGACTACGAGAAGCTGAAGAAGGACCTCGAGACGGCCAAGGGCACGAAGAAGGGCCAGATCCAGAAGAAGATCGAGGAGTGGGAGAAGAAGAGCGTCACGGCCGTGAAGTCGGCCGAGGTCTCGAAGCTCAACGTCTCGGCCGGCGCCGCGACCAGCAAGATCGACGACCTGCGCAAGAAGATCGACGAGATGTCGGCCAAGCCGAACCCGTCGAAGCAGGACCTCGAGGATCTGAAGAAGCTGAAGGCGCAGGCCGCGGCCTACGACAAGCTCAAGGCGGACCTCGCGACGGCCAAGGGTGCGCAGAAGACGCAGATCGAGAAGAAGCTCGCCGATTGGGAGAAGACCAGCGGCGCGGCCGGCCTCGGTGACATCACCAAGGGCGAGCTCAACATGAACACCCAGGTCAACATCGACCTCGAGTCGGCCAAGGCCGAGGGTGTCCAGGTCGGCGACACCAAGGTGAAGAAGGCCAGCGTGACGGATGCGCACGTGAAGGCCGGCAACATGATGGACGAGGACAAGCGCTCGGCCACGGTCGGCGTGAAGGCGCTCGAGGCCGAGGGCCTGAGCATGCCGGGCACCGCCGTCGGCAAGGCGAAGGTCAACGACGTCAGCGCCAACCTCGACGGTCGGAGCCTCGACGCCAACGTCAAGTCGGCCCACGTGTCGGGCGCCTACTCGGGCGGCAGCGGGGCGTCCTACGCCAACGCGCAGGGCATCAGCTACTCGATGCGCAACATGGGGACCGAGAAGGAGACCAACAACACGTACATCAGCTCCTTCAACGCCGGCGGCATCACCACCGGCACGAAGGACAACGGGACCAAGATCGCCAAGGCCAAGGGCGGCGGTCTCGCGATGGCGGGCGGCAAGGGCTACAAGGGCAGCGGCGGCGGGACCAGCATGTCGCTGGCCGGCGTCGAGGTCGAGGGCGTCGTCAACACGTCGACCGACAAGGAAGGCACGAAGTCGGTCGCCAGCGTCGACCAGGCCAAGGCCCAGGGCATCAAGATCGGCGGCGGCGCGAACAAGACCGTGAGCGTGGCCTCGGCTGACGTCAACGGCGTCAACTACGGCACGACCAAGAAGAACGGCGACGCCAGCAACATCCACGTCGACGAGGCGCACGCGCAGGGCATCGGCCTCGGCATGGGCAAGGACGGCATGTCGGCGTCGGTGAAGAACGCCGACGTGAAGGGTGTCGGCTACACCGACACCAAGACCGACGACAAGGGCGACAAGACCGTCACCACCGCGGGCATCGAGAAGGCGCATGCCGACGGCATCACCTTCGAGAAGAACGGCGACAAGATGACGGGCGGCGTCGCCAACGCCGACGTGAAGGGCGTCACCTACGGTGCCACGACCACCGACAAGGGCGGCAAGGTCACCGACACCAAGACGGCCAGCGTCGGCAGCGCCGGCGTCAACGGCGTCACCTTCGGCATGGACTCGAAGTCGGGCGACTTCAACGCCGGCGTGAAGGGCGCCAACATCACGGACGCGCGCTACCTCGACAAGGGCCCCAACGGCGAGGTCAAGACGGCGGCGTCGGTCGGCAGCGTCGACGTGAAGGGCGTCACCGCGGGCGGCAACCTCAACGACGGCAAGTACCACGGCAACGCGGACCAGCTGACGGCGAAGGGCATCGCCTACTCGGGCACCGACGAGAAGACGGGCGCGAAGACCAACGCGTCGATCGGCTCGGTCGACGTGAAGGGCGCCGGCGGCATGGCCGACACCAACACCGGCATGTACGGCGGCAAGGCCGACAACGTGAAGGTGGACGACATCCGCTACAACCAGGTCGCCAAGGACGGCACGGTCGAGAAGGCGGCCAACGTGAAGAGCCTCGAGGGCGTCGGCCTCGAGGGCCAGGCCGACACCAAGAGCGGGACCTACCAGGCCGGCTTCAAGAAGGTCGAGGCCCAGGGCGTCAAGTACCAGGCGGGCGAGAAGGGCAAGGACGGCTACATGGCCGTCAACACCGACTACATGAAGGCGGGCGACGGCAAGGACTTCTCGAACATCATCATGAAGCCGGACGGCACCATCGATGGGTCGATCAAGGCCATCGAGCTCGGCCCGAACACGCTGCCCGACGGCAAGGCCGGCAACGTCTTCGAGCAGACCAAGAAGAAGGACGGCAGCGACGAGCTCAGCACGACGAGCTTCAAGCTCGGCGACGAGCAGGGCAACAAGGGGAAGGTGTCGGTCGGCGAGGTGCGCATGCGCGACTTCAACCCGAGCGACATCAGCGCCGACAAGTCGCAGCTCCAGGTGTTCGACATCGGCGTCGACAAGTTCGTCCTCAACTCCGGGACGAACACGGTCGTCGGCAAGGGCGCCAAGCTCGACTCGGTGTTCGTGAAGGGCCAGGGCAAGGGCCAGGTGATGGCCGGCTACAGCGGCCTCGGGCTCGAGGAGGGCCAGGTCAAGACCGACGACGGCACGGCCACGGTGAAGGACGTGAAGAGCTCGGGCGGCTACGCGGTCATGACCGGCTTCGCGCCGGGCCAGGACTTCGCGGTGCAGTACGCCAAGGTGAAGGACCTCTCGGCCGGCCAGATCGACGTGAAGTGGAAGCTGCCTCCGCCGGACTACGACAAGGACAAGGCGGCGTACGACGAGAAGATGAAGAACTGGGACAAGCGGAAGCCGTACGACGCCAACGCCGAGAGCTATGACCTCAGCGGCATCGGCAACGCCAACGGCCACGTGCACGGCAGCTACACGTACAACAAGAAGGAGCCGGGCGTGCTCGACTCGATCGGCGCGGCCTTCATCGGTCGCTCGGTCGAGGCCGACGTGGACATCAAGAACGGCGGCATCGATGGGAAGTCGCTCGACCTCGGCATGGGCGAGACGTCGCTGCTCGGCTCGACGGTCGGCGGCGGCGTGCTGAACTCGTTCCAGCTCGGCTTCAACGGCGGCAGCGCGCTCACCGGGCCGGTCAGCGCCAGCGGCCTCGGCGAGTACGCGCTGAACCCGTCGGAGGAGAGCTACAACAAGAAGCCGGACGCGCCGAAGAAGGAGGACTACACCGACGAGGCGCTGGCGAAGAAGGGCGACACGCTGTCGCGCATCGACGTCGACGCCAACCTCACCGACCTCGGTGGCGGTCGCATCAAGGCCGGCCGCGACTTCCAGGGCGAGATGGACAAGGGCGGCTCGGTCTCGGCCAAGGGCAACGTCGGCGAGAAGCTCGACGTCACCGCCAACAACCTCGGCTTCACCGACGTGAAGGCGATGGACGGGCAGGTGACGGTCGGCTCGGCCGGCGTGAAGCACGCCGAGGTGCAGATCACCGACCTCAAGGACCCGAAGAAGTCCTCGGTGACGGTGAAGGTCGAGGGCACCAAGGTGACGAACGTCGGCTACGGCGACGGCGGCAAGGCCGACGACAAGACGTTCGACGAGATGACCAAGAAGTAGGCGCGGAGTAGAGTCGCGCAGGACGCCCCCGGTTCCGCCTGGCGGTACCGGGGGCGTTCTCGTTTCGGGGGTGAGTCATGAGTGTGGGGGACAAGATCCGTCAGGCCGCCGACGCGCTCGGGCGCGCGGCCGAGAAGGTGGCGGACACGCGCCGGAAGCAGGCCCTGGCGCAGTCGTTCGGCGACCCGGCGACGCGCGCGGCGTCGGGCGTGAAGCTGCGCGCGACGGTCGCGCCGTTCCAGGCGCGCCTGTCGCCGGCCACGTGGGATCGGGTGATGGCCGGTGTCGCGACCGCCGAGACCACCGGCGAGGTCGACGAGCTCGAGGCCGCGCTGCAGGTCGCGGACGCCGAGGCCAAGCCGGGCTGAGCGCGGCCGGCGCCGCGCGGCGTCACGGCGGTGCGAGGCGATCGATGGCCTGCACCAGCGGCCACACGTCGGGGTGGTCCCAGCCGGTGAGGTTGGCCGCGCGCACGAGGTTGTTCCGGACGGCGTAGACCTTGCCGTCGTCGGGGCCCTTCACCTTCGAGAGCAGGTCGGGCACCTTCGTGTGGAGCAGCGGCTCGAGCGCCTCGCGCACCGCGCTGGGCGTCGCGGCGCGGCAGTGCATGGAGAGCTCGCGCGTCTCGACGTCGAAGGGGCGGCCGCCTTCGACGCGGCCCTCGATGGTGGCGATGTCGTCGTCGTCGTCGGGCGGGTCGTCCTCGTCGATGGCGTGGACGCGCAGTGTCATGCCGACGGCGACCTCGCCCCGGCCAAAGCCGACGATGCACGGCGACTCGTCGACGGCGCAGTGGCGACCGACGGTCTTGTCGCCGAACCACCACGTCATGCTCAGGTCGCGCGCGCCGTCGAGCGGGTTCCCGTCGGTGATGGCGGTGAGCGCGCACACGAGGTGCGAGCCGGAGAGGTCGGCCGGCAGGGTCGGCGAGGCCGCGTCGTAGAGCCTGGCGTAGACCGGGCTCCCGGCCCAGCCGAGGTCGGGCGTGGCCCACTTGGGCGGCGTCGGGTCGCCGCGGACCTCCGACCGCGGAGGCGCCTCGTCGGTGGGCCGGTCGGGTGCGCGCGAGCAGGCGGCGAGGGCGACGGAGAGAGCGGCGGCGGCGGCGAGCGTGCGCATGCCCGAGGTATAGGAGCGAACGTCGGCCGGTCGCAACCGCGGCGCGGCGGCGCGAGCTCAGCGCACGAGCGGCGCGAGCGCCTGGCGCATGGCGTCGGGCAGCGGCGTCGGGCGCCGCGTCAGGCGATCCACGAAGACGTGCACGAAGCGGCCGAAGGCGAGCAGCGATCGTCCCGCGCGGTCGGTGGGGGCGATGGGGTCGGTGGGGCCGGTGGCGGCGGTGGCGTCGTCGACGCGGAAGATGCCGAGGGCGTAGGTCACGCTGCTCCGGCCGAGGCGCGCCACGGCGAGGCCGGCCTCGAGCGCGTCGGGGTAGGCGGCCGGCGCCACGTAGCGGCACTGCGACTCGACGCACAGGCCGATGACCGGGCCGGCGTGGATGTCGAGCCCGGCCGCGCGCACCAGCACCAGGTTGATGGCGGTGTCGAAGTAGGAATAGTAAAGGACGTTGTTGATGTGGCCGTAGACGTCGTTGTCCATCCAGCGCGTCTGGATGGGCACGAAAGTGACAAAATCGGCCGGCGTCGGCAATGTGGCGTCACTCTCCATCGTCGGCCGTCGCCTCCGCGTCGCGCGCGAGGGGGTCGAACGCCAGCGCGAACGCGCGCGCCAGCGCCGCCTCGTCGATCGGCAGCGGCGCGTTGTCGAGGAGCCGCCGCTGCATGGCCGCGCCGCGCACCAGCGCGGGCGCGTCGGCCTCGGCGTAGCCCAGCGCGCGCAAGCCGACCGGCACGCGCGCCGCGCGCATCAGCGCCTCGAGCGTCGCGGCCACGATCGGCCCGGCGTCGCTCGCGGCGGCGCCGCGGACGTCGGCGCCCAGCGCCTGGGCGGCGGCCAGGTGGCGCTCCGGGCAGGCCGGCGCCGTCAGCTGGAACGCGGCCGGCGCGCTCATCACCACCGACACGCCGTGCGGCACGAGCGGCGCGTCGGGGTAGCCGTCGAGCCGGAAGTCGCGCACCAGTCCGGCGACGGCGTAGGCCATGCCGTGGGGCACGTGCACGCCGGCGTTGCCGAAGGCCATGCCGGCCAGCGTCGCGGCCCACATGAGCGCCTCGCGCGCCTCGTCGTCGCCGCCGTCGTGGACGGCGCGCACGAGGAAGCGGCCGCCGAGCCGCAGCGCCTCGAGGCTGCCGAGGTCGCTCCACGGGTTCCGACCCTGGCTCATCGGCCGCAGCGCCGCGCGCGCCGGCCGCGGGCGCTCGGAGAAGGGGCGGGCGGTGTAGGACTCGAGCGCGTGGCACAGCACGTCGAAGCCGCTGGCGGCGACGACCGCGGCCGGCAGCGTGCGCGTGGCGTCGGGGTCGACGATGGCCGCGCTCGGGCGCAGCGCGCGCGAGGCGATGCCGGTCTTCACGCCGAGCGCCAGCACGTCGCAGACGGCGATGCCGGTGAGCTCGCTGCCGGTGCCGGACGTGGTGGGGCAGGCCACGTGCGGCGGCAGCGGGCCGGGCACCGGGCGGCCGGCGCCGACCGGCGCGTTGACGTAGGCGAGGAAGTCGGCCGGCCAGGTGGCGTAGAGCAGCGCCGCCTTGCAGGTGTCGATGACCGAGCCGCCGCCGACCGAGACGTAGGCGTCGAAGCGGCCGTCGCGGGCGAAGCTCGCGGCCTGCATGAACGACGCGTCGCTGGGCTCGATGGCCACGTCGGCGAAGACCGCGACGTCGAAGCCCTCGCGCGCGAGCGAGGCCTTGGCGATGGCCACCGGCGCGAGCGCGCCGACGCGCGCGTCGGTGAAGAGCGCGACCCGCTTCGCGCCCGCGCCGCAGAGCGCCGCCACGCGCGCGCCGACCTCGTCGAGCGCGCCGCGCCCGAAGGTGATCGCGCCGGCGTCGATGCTGAAGGCGGTCTCGCCGGCGGCGGCGACGATGCCGTGTGCGCAGCTCATGGCGCGCGAGCGTGACATCGAACGCGCGGCCCTTCAAGGCGCGGAGGCGCGCTCGGGGGAAGGGTCAGCCGCCGCAGTGACCGGCGTACATGAGCGCGCCGCCGCCGCCGTCGGCGTCGGGATCCCACAGGCCCCACACGCGATAGCGGCGGCCGGGCTGGAGCGGCGTGCAGGTGTAGCCGCAGTTGGTGCCGGCGCAGCCGACCGTCTCGGTGTGCAGGCTGACCGCGAACGACTCGCCGCCCGAGGTGACGAGCGTCAGCGTGTAGGAGCCGGTGCACGGCTGGCAGCACGGGTCGTCGGGGGTGCAGTCGAGGTCGAGGCAGGTCTCCTGGACGCCGACCACGCCTTCCACCTGGACCGCGCGGCGCGCGCTGGTCGGGCCGCGCTCGCGCAGCGCGTCGGGCCACAGCGGCGGGGCCGCGCCGGCGCAGTCCTCGAAGTCGCCGAGCGACCAGTCGCCGAGGAGGCACACGCCCGGCTCGCCGCCGTCGACCGGCAGCGGGAAGGCCGCCGAGCGCACGCAGGTGTAGCCCGCGTCGCACGGCGCGGCCGCGTCGCAGGCCTCGCCGCGGCTCGGGCAGCTCTCGGGGTGCGCCAGCGCATCGCAGCACAGGTCCTCGCGCACGCCGGCGGGACAGTGCCAGGCGCCGCCGCGGCACTCGGCCGCGCCGAGCTCGTCGGGCGCGCCGCACGAGCCGACGCACATCGGCGCCCAGCCGGCGCAGGCCGCCTCGTCGACGACGGCGCGAGGCTCGGACCAGGTCGGCGGCGGGCCGACACAGGCGGCGCCGAGCGCCGTGGCCGAGGCCGTCAGCGCGGCCAGCAGCGCGCCGGCGAAGGGCGTCGAGCGCCGCGCGGACGACGGCGCACGCGCCTCGCGGCGCGGCTCTGGGAGGGGCTCGCTCATGGGTCTCAACCAAGCCAACGGTCGTTTCGCCGGCGAGGTTGAGCGCGCGAGCTCAGTTCGGCGCGGCGGCCAGCGCGGCGCGGAACGTCTCGGCCAGCTTCCAGTGCTCCGAGCTGGCGGCGCAGCGCCAGCCGTAGCGGGCCGGGTTGGCCACCACCGCCTCGGCCACCTGCCAGGCCTTGTCGGGGCCGCAGCGGGCGCGCGCGCGGTCGAGGTTACGCATGACGTGGGCCACCCAGCAGCGCGCCGAGAAGACGAAGTCGCCGCGCCAGTCCTTGCCGCGCACGCGGTAGTCGCCCATGCACCAGGCCGCGAGCTGCTCGTGGAACTGGGCCGGCCCGAGCGCCGCGCCCATGTCGCCGAAGAGGCGCTCGGCCGGGCGGAACGCGCTCTCGATGCACCACACCGCGGGCAGGAGGCCGCGCGCCTCGGTCGGCACGCCGAGCTCCTCCTCGAGGCGCACCAGCGCCAGCACCGCGAACGGATCGATGTGCACGCGCGCCGCGCGCGGGCAGCGATCGATGATCGACTCGACGCGCGCGTGCTCGTCCTGGTTGGCCGGCTCGCGCACCAGATCGGAGTAGGCCGTGACCGGCGGAGGAGGCGGTGCGCCGAGCGCGAGCGACATGATGACAGGTCCGAGCATCGGGGCCTCCTGGCGCGTGAGGAGCCTGGAGAGTCGGCCCGGAAGGCGCGCGGGCAAGCGCGCGATCCGCGCGCGCCCTGGAGGTCCCCTTGCGCGCGGACGCGAAACGGGTTTTCCTGAGCGCCTTCTCAGAAGACGAGCGTGGCCCATGACCTCGCATCCGCCCTCGAGCTCCGCCGCGAGCTCGACCCTCGATCCGTTGCGGTCGTTCCACGGCCGCTTCCCGCCCGTCTCGGTGCCCGCCGGCTACCGCCTCGGGTTGATGCTCGTCCTGCTCTTGCTGCTGGCCAACGTCGCCGTCTACCTCGGCCTGATCGCAGTCGTGAGCTGGTTCATGGTGCATGGCGTCGGCGCGCTGCAGGACGGCTACCTGAGCGGGCGCGGCACCGTCTACATGGGCCTCGCGCTGATGGGCGGCGTCGTCCTGCTCTACTTCCTCCTGCGGCCGCTGCCGCTCATCTTCCGCCGCCGCCCGAGCCCGGGCATCCCCGTCGTGCGCTCGGCCGAGCCCGACATCTACGCCTTCGTGACCACCATCGCCGGCCTCGTCGACGCGCCCATGCCCGAGCGCATCATGGTCGACTGCAACGTGAACGCGTCGGCCAGCCTCGCGTCCTTCTTCGGCGGCCGCCTGGTCCTGCGCCTCGGCCTGCCGCTCGCCGGCGGCCTCGACTGCCGCCAGCTGGCCGGCATCGTCGCGCACGAGCTCGGCCACTTCGCGCAGGGCGCCGGCATGCGCACGACCTGGCTCGTGCGACGCGTCGAGTACGCGCTCGAGCTCGCCATCCTCGACCTCGATCGCATCGCCCGCAGCAACTCGCGCGCCTGGCCGCTGCGCGTGGGCCTGCTCTTGCCGCGCTTCGTGCTCGGCCTGTCGGTGCGCGGCTCGCGCGCCATGCTGCGCCACATGGAGCGCGACGCCGACCGCTACGAGGCGCGCGTCGCCGGCAGCGAGACCTTCGCCAAGACCGCCGTGCGCCTGGCCGAGCTCGACCAGGCCCAGGCGAGCCTCGGCCCCGTCCGCTCGGGCGACGTCGTGGCCCGCACGCTCGCCGCCTGGCGCGAGCTCACGCCGGCCGAGCGCCAGCACGCGCGCCGTCGCGTGCAGAGCGGCGAGACTCGCTGGCAGGACACCCACCCCTCGGACGCCGAGCGCATCGCGCTGGCCAAGGGCGAGCAGGCGCCCGGCGTCTATCGCTGCGAGGCGCCTGCGACCGTGCTCTTCCGCGACTTCGGCCGCCTCTGCAAGGCCGCCACCCGCGACCTCGCGACCGACGGCTGACACCGGCCCGAGGAACGCGCTTGCATCCCGCGCCTCCCCCGTCCAGGCTGCGTGCGACATGGCCAACCCGGCATACCGTCTCCGCTTCGTGGCTAGAATCGTCGTGGCTGTCGCCGTCCTCGCGCTGACCGCGCTGGCTCGACCGACCCCGGCGCGCGCGCAGTGTCCGCTCATCGGGGGCTTCGACGGCCCCGCCGGCTACGGCCCGGGCGTCGTCCCCAAGAGCGACGACGGCTCGAGCGACGCCATCGACATCACCGCCGCGTTTCCGAGCGGGCTCGACTTCTTCGGCGCGCACTACACGTCGCTCTTCGTCAACGTGAACGGCAACCTCACCTTCGGCGCGCCGCTCGACCTCTTCACGCCGACCGCGTTCCCGACCGACAGCGGCGTGCGCATGATCGCGCCGTTCTTCGCCGACGTGGACACGCGCGCCGCGCGCGGCGACGACAACAACATCTACTATGTGGTCGATCCGATCGGCCGCCGCGTCGTCGTCACCTGGCTCGCCGTCGACCACTTCGATCAGTCCACCGCGCCCGGCACCAACACCTTCCAGGTCATCCTCACGGCGCGGCCCGACGTCGCGCCCGGCGACTTCGACGTCGAGTTCCGCTACGCCGCCATCGCCTGGACCACCGGCGACTCGTCGGGCGGCTCGGGCGGCCTCGGCGGGACCGCGGCGCAGGTGGGCTTCGACGCCGGCGACGGCAAGGCCTTCGCGTCGCACCCGGCCTCGCAGACCGCGGCCGTCGTCGACATCGACACGCTCGCCAGCAACCACCCGAGCGCGTGCGCCACCGGCAGCGTCGGCTACTCGATCCGCGCCTCGTGCGGCAACCACGTCGTCGACGACCCGGCCACCGAGGAGTGCGACCCGGCCGCCTCGACGCCGGGCTGCTCGTCGCTCTGCACCGTGACGATCGGCAACGCCTGCTCGCACGTGCAGGGGCAGCCGAGCACCTGCGCCAGCGGCTGCGGCAACGGCCAGAACGGCGCGGTCGAGGAGTGCGACGACGGCGGCCGCGTGGCCGGCGACGGCTGCTCGCCCATCTGCCGCATCGAGCCGGGCGCGACCTGCGACCTCACCGTGCACCCGAACGTGTGCCGCACCACCTGCGCCTCCGACGCCGAGTGCTCGGGCGTCGGCTACTGCGGGCCGACCCATCGCTGCGTGGGCGACCTGCCGCCCGGCGACACCTGCGATCGCAACGCCATGTGCACGAGCGACAACTGCGCCGACGGCGTGTGCTGCGACGGCGCCTGCGACGGCCCCTGCGAGTCGTGCACGCTGGCCGGCGCGCTCGGCATCTGCTCGGCGCTCGACGCCGGCAGCGCCGTCGCGGCCTGCGGCGAGTACCTGTGCGACGGCCTCGGCGCCGGCTGCCCGAGCCACTGCGTGAGCGACGACGACTGCGCCGCCGACGCCTGGTGCGACGCCGACGCGCACTGCGTGGCGCGCCTCGGCTCGGGCCTCGCCTGCGCCCGCACGCGCCAGTGCGCGGTCGGCGTGTGCAGCGACGGCGTGTGCTGCAGCGGGCCCTGCGACGGCGCCTGCGAGCGCTGCGATCTGCCCGGCGCGGCGGGCACCTGCAACCTGCTCGGCGACGGCGCGCTGGTCGCGGCCTGCGGCGCGTACGCCTGCGACGGCGCGAGGCGGACGTGCCCGACCAGCTGCGCCGTCGACGCCGACTGCGCCGCCGACCACTTCTGCGACGCCGGCCACCAGTGCGCGGCCGACCTCGCCCGCGCCGAGGCCTGCGACCGGCCCGGCCAGTGCGCGAGCGGCGCCTGCGCCGACGGCGTGTGCTGCGACGACGTGCCTCGGGCCGTGCCAGCGCTGCGACGACCCGAGCGCCGCGGGCACCTGCACCGCGCTGTCCGACGGCGCGGCGGCCGCGGCCTGCGGCGACTTCCTCTGCGACGGCGTGGCCGGCACCTGCCCACCCACCTGCGGCGACGACGGCGACTGCGCGCCCGACGCCTTCTGCGAGGGCGGCCAGTGCCTGCCCGACCGCGACCGCGGCCGGCGCCTGCAGACCGCGTCGGCCAGTGCGCGAGCGGCGCCTGCGCCGACAGCGTGTGCTGCGACACGAGCTGCGGCGGCGACTGCGATCGCTGCGATCTCGCCGCCGCCAAGGGCACCTGCACGCCCGACCCCGACGGCACCGTGGTCGCGGCCTGCGGCGCCTACCGCTGCGGCGGCGCGGCGGCGTGCCCGACCGCCTGCGCCGGCGACGGCGACTGCACGGCCGGCCTCGTGTGCGTGGACGCGGCCTGCGTGCCGCCCGCGCCCGACGGCGATGCCTGCACGCGCGACGCGGCCTGCGCGCACGGCCACTGCGTCGGCAGCCTGTGCTGCGACACGGCCTGCGACGGCGGCTGCGAGGCCTGCGACCTGGCCGGCTCGGGCGGCACCTGCACGCCGCTCGCGCTCGACACGCTGCGTCCGGCCTGCGGCGACTACCGCTGCGACGGCCTGAGCGGCGCCTGCCCGACGGCGTGCGAGCTCGACGCGCAGTGCAAGAGCGGCGACTTCTGCGGCGGCGCGAGCTGCCAGCCGGTCGAGGGCGACGGCGCCGGCTGCACCCGCAACGGCGAGTGCGCGGCGGCCCTGCTCGACGAGGTGTGCCTGACGCTGGCCATCGACGCGCCCGCCGAGGGCGTCACCCTGGCCGAGCGGCGCCCACCTTCAGCGGCCGCGCCGGCCCGACCGGCGACCTCACCGTGGCGATCGCGACCCAGAGCGAGGCCGTCGGCATCGCCGCCGACGGCAGCTGGAGCTGGACCCCGGCCGTCGACCTGCCCGAGGGCGCGCTGACCTTCACGGCCACGCTGGCCGACGGCCCGAGCGCCGCGCGCCCTCACCATCGACGTCACGCCGCCCTTCGTGGCCATCGCCGTCCCCGTCGTCGACGCGCTGCTGACCAGCGGCGACGTCAGCGTCAGCGGCACGGCCGAGGTCGGCGCCGCGCTCACCGTCGCCATCGACGACGCGCAGCAGCAGCAAACGACGGCGGCCGCCGACGGCACCTGGTCGGTCGCCTTCGCCGGCATCGCCGACGGTCCGCACACCGCGGCCGCGGCCGCGCGCGACGCGGTCGGGAACCTCGGCACCGCCAGCGTCGCGTTCAGCGTCGACGCGCTGACGCCGACCGTCAGCATCGACGCCCCGAGCGACGGCGCCGTGACCAACGTCGCGGCCATCGTCGTGCGCGGCAGCGGCAAGCCGGGCGCCGACGTGTCGCTGCGCCACGACGGCGTCGACCACGCCGTGGTCGTGAGCGAGGCCGGCGCCTGGTCGGTCGACCTCGGCACCGTCGCCGACGGCGCCTGGACCGACACCGCCACCCTCACCGACGAGGCGCAGCGCACGGCCAGCGCGCAGGTGAGCTATCGCGTCGACACCGTCGCGCCGGCCCTCGCCATCGCGGCCCCGGCCGAGGGCGCGACCGTCGACGTGGCGCTGCCGCCATCAGCGGCACCAGCGAGCCCGGGCTCGAGGTGTCGGTGACCGTCGACGCGCAGCCGGCCGTGGTGGTGAAGGCCGACGACGCCGGAGCCTGGAGCGTCACGCCGACGAGCGCGCTCGACGACGGGCCGCACAGCGCGCGCGCCGACGTGGCGGACGCCGCCGGCAACCCGGCCAGCGCCACCGTCAGCTTCAGCGTGAAGGTCAAGATCCCTGACCATGTCGCCGGCGGCAACGCGTGCGCCGCCGGCGATGGCTCGCTCGCGCCGCTCCTCGCGGCCGCGCTGGCCATGCTGTGGGCGCGCCGCCGATGCTGGTCGCGGGCCTCGTCCTGAGCCTGGCCGCGCTCGTCGCGGCGCCGCCGGAGCCGACCGCTCCGACGAGCGTCGCGATCCAGCTGCGGCGGACGAGCGACGGCCAGAGCGTCGAGCTCACCTGCCGCAGCGGCGCCGCCACCTGTCAGCGCGCGCGCCGCGGCCCGGCGCTCCACGTCGACGACGCGCTGGCCTGGTCGGCGCTGGCGCCCATCGTCGACGACATCGCCGGCTCGCCGCTCATGCGCGCCGGCGCCGACGCCGACCGCCGCTTCGCGTGGCGCGTCCGCATCGGTGCGGCCGTGAACGCGCGCGCCGAGGCGCTGCCGGCGTCGGCGGACGCGGTGACGCTCTGGGAGGTGGTGGCCGACGACCCGGTCGCGCGCCCCGGGCACGCCGCGGCCGAGGTGTCGGCCGAGCGCCTGGGTGGCGACCCGGCGGCGCAGCTCGAGACGGTGGCGATCCACTGCCAGCCCGACGCCATCTGGTGCCGCGTCGAGCGCACGCCGACCTGGCTCCACCCGCGGCCGGCCGCCGTCCAGTGGCGCGCCCTGAAGTGGCTCGCCGACGGCACGAGCGAGCTCTTTCGCGCCGACGCCTTCGTCGTCGCGCCCGGCGAGACCTCGTCGGTCCGCTGGAGCTGGCGCCTCGCGCTGGGCGGGGTGACGAACGCGCACGCGACCGCGGCGACGCTCGGCCCCGAGAGCTTCGGCTGGCTCCGGAGCCTGCTGCGCCTCGACTGATCGTCGCGCCAGGCCGCGCGGCGCTGCGTGCCGGGGGCGCGCGCGGTTGCGGCGCCGGCCCATCGCGGTAGATTCGTCGCCATGCCGAGGACCTCGTCCGACATCTTCAAGGCCGCGCCCCACCTGCCGGTGACCTACACCGCCCGCGGTGCTCGCACCATCGGCGACATGTTCCGGCGCCGCGCCCGCGAGTCGGCCGAGCTGCCGGCGCTGTGGGAGAAGCGCTCGGGCCAGTGGCAGAAGACCACCTGGCGCGGCTTCTACGAGGCGTCGCGGCGCGTGCTCGCAGGCCTCCAGGGCCTGGGCCTCGCGCCCGGCGAGCGCGTGGCCATCCTCGGCGAGACGCGCTCGGCCTGGGGCATCCTCGACATGGGCGCGCAGCTCGGCGGCTTCGTGAGCTTCGGCATCTACCCGAAGCAGACGCCCGAGCAGGTGCGCTACCTGCTCGCGCACTCGGAGGCCAAGGTCGCCTTCGTCGACAGCGAGGCCGAGGCGCGCACCATCATCGCGGCGGCCCAGGACCTGCCGACGCTCCAGGCCATCGTGCCCTGGACCGACGCCCTCTTCGCGGCGCTCGGCGGCGGCGGGCCCGACGCCGATCGGCGCCTCCTGCCGGCCTCGTCCTTCGGGCTCGATCCCTCCGCCGCCGCGTCGCTCGCGCCCGCGCCGGTGGCGGACGCGCAGGTCGAGCGCGGGCTCCTCGCCATCGATCCGAGCGCCACCGCGACGCTCGTCTACACCTCGGGCACGACCGGCCCGCCCAAGGCGGCCATGCTGTCGCACGCCAACGTGCTGGCGCTGCTCGGGACCCAGGCCTCGTTCATGGACCTCTACCAGGACGACCTGTCGCTGTCGTTCCTGCCGATGGCGCACGTGGCCGAGCGCATCCTCGCCTTCTACGGCCGCATCTGCACCGGCTTCGCCACGGCTTATGCCTCGTCGACGGCGGCGGTGCTCGACGAGATGCAGGAGGTGCGACCGACGGTCTTCGGCTCGGTGCCGCGCATCTTCGAGAAGGCCTACGCCAAGATCACCTCCGAGCTCGAGAAGAAGCCGCCGGTCGTCAAGAAGCTTTTCGATTGGGCGCTGCGCGTGTCGACCGAGCGCGTGCGCCGCGAGCTGGCCGGGAAGCCGGTGCCGCTCGCCGTGAAGGCGCAGGACGCGCTGGCCGATCGGCTGGTGTGGCGGCGCGTGCGCGACGTCTTCGGCGGGCGCGTGCGCCTCTTCATGACCGGCGCCGCGCCCATCGCGGTGCCCATCCTCGAGCTCTTCTGGGCGGCGCGCATGCCGGTCTACGAGTGCTACGGCATGACCGAGGCCACGGTCGCGACCCACATCAACCGGCCGGGTGCGGTGCGGCTCGGCACCGTCGGCAAGGTGGTGTCGCCGATGGAGTGCCGCCTGGCCGACGACCAGGAGATCCTCCTCCGCGGGCCGTGGATCTTCCAAGGCTACTTCAAGGACCCCGAGGCGACCGCCGCGACCATCGTCGACGGCTGGCTCCACAGCGGCGACATCGGCACGCTGGACGACGACGGCTACCTGCGCATCACCGACCGCAAGAAGCACCTCATCATCACCGCGGGCGGGAAGAACCTGGCGCCGGCCAACATCGAGAAGGCGCTGCGCGAGGAGTCGCACTTCATCTCGCAGGTGCACGCCCACGGCGACCGGCGCCCGTACGTGACGGCGCTCATCGCGCCGAGCCCGGTCGAGACGCTCGAGCTCGGGGTCGAGCTCGGCCTGGTGTCGAAGCCCGAGCTGGCGGCGCGCACGGCCGAGCTCCTGGCCCACCCGACGAGCCGCTCGGCCGCGCTGGAGGCGGCCATGGCCAAGGTCACCGGGCAGCCGGCCTTCGTGCGCAAGCTGCGCGAGGCGGTGGCGCGCGGCAACGCCAAGCTGGCCCACGTCGAGCAGGTGCGCCGCTTCGCCATCCTCGATCGCGACTTCTCGCAGGAGCGCGGCGAGCTCACGCCGACCATGAAGATCCGCCGGAAGGAGGTCGAGCGCGCGCACCAGGCGACGCTCGATCGCCTCTACGACGACCCGAGCTTCGGCCACGAGCCGGCCTGAGCGGCCCGTGGTCCCGGCGCCCCTCGGCGCCGTCCGGCAGACGTGCTAGCCTCGGCGCATGGTTCCGGCCGAGGCCGTCCCAGGCGTCATCGCGGATGCCGCCCGCCTGGTCATGAAGGGCGAGGTCCTTGTAGTGGGCGCCGCCGCGCTCGCCTTCGCCGTGCCCGGTGCGCCGCCGGCCCGCCACGTCGACCTCATCGTCAGCCCGCCGGTGGCGGCCGAGCGCGTGGTCCTGATGATGAGCGAGGGCGGCTGGTACCACAAGAACAGCCGCGCCTTCGTGGTGGTCTCGCCGGCCGAGACCTTCGTCGCGCCGGCCGCCTGGTCGACGCGCGCGCAGCGCTTCGAGACGCCGGCCGCGCCCGGCGTGGGCATCGTCGTGCCGCACCCGCACGACATCATCATGGCCAAGGTCGAGCGCTTCGATCCCTACGATCAGGACCACGCGCGCAAGGTGCTCTCGACGCTGCCGCTGCCGCGCGCCGCGCTGGACGCGCTGGCCGACGAGATGCCGCACCGCCGCGGCGCCATCGCCGATCCCGCGCGGATACAGCGCTTCGCCTTCAATCTCGACCGCTTGCACGCGATGCGCGACGTCATCGCCTAGCCCGCGCAAGCTTTGTACACGAATCTCCTAATCCTCCGGCGGGTGCGCGACCGATATACTCGAGTGCAGTCATGCGCCTCTCCCTCGCCCCATGGTCGCTGCTCGCGTTGCTCTCCGCAGCGCCTGCGAGCGCCGCCGAATCCCAGCCGCTCGGCTCCGACCGCATGGTCCTGCCGCTTGCCGGGCTGCGCCTCGACGTGCCCGGCGAGGCCGACCACCCGGGCTACCAGCTCTCCGGTCGTTGGGCGCTGACGGCCGACGGCTTCGCCAGCGTCGACGTCATCGACGAGCTGCGCCACGGCCAGCTCGCGTCGCGCACGTTCGTCACCATCGATCGCATGGACGAGGACGACTGCCTCCAGGTGCTCGACGCGCTCGCGCTCGGCAACGGCTGGCGCGCGCAGACGGCCGAGCTCTGGGGCGCGCCGGTGGCGGTGCGCGGCGGCCTGTGGGAGGGCGGCGACGGCCTCGGCAAGAAGCCGGCGCTGGCCGTGTGCGCGACGCGCGGCGACCGCCGGCGCATGCTCGCCATCCGCGTGCAGGCCGAGCCCCAGCTCAACAAGGGCGCCCTGCTGGCGCGCGGCAAGGCCTCGCTCATGCTGGCCGAGCTGTGGCGCGCCTACCTGCAGCAGCAGACGCAGACCTCCACGCCGGCCTGGGCGGCCGACGTCGAGGGCTCGGGCATCCCGGCCGCGCGCTCGGTGAAGCTCGCGCAGTCGGGGCTCGGCGTGACCATCCCCGACGACGGCTTCGTGTGGCAGATCCCCGTCGGCCAGGACACCTTCGTGCGCCGCGCGCCGGCCGATCCCGAGCTGGCGGTCGACGTCTTCGTGCGCCCCGACGAGGGCTGCGTGCAGTCCTTCTACGAGCTCGGCGCCGCGGGCGCGAAGAGCTCGTCGGCCAAGAACCTCCCGGCCGGCTGGATGGTCGGCGGCAAGGCCTTCGTCGGCGGCTCGGAGGCGACCGTCGCCTGCCGCGTCGCGCGCGGCGGCACGCTCACGGTGGCGGTGCATCGCCAGCCCGGCATCAGCGACTGGAAGGAGCTCCAGCCGCTGCTCGACGCGCTCGGTCGCGCCGCCGGCAACGACCTCGCGCCCGGCACCGCGGTCGAGGTCGAGTGGCACGGCAGCTGGCTCGACGCCACCATCGTCGAGGCGCGCGGCGGCACCTACTTCGTCGACTTCGACGACCGCGACGACAACTGGAACGAGTGGGTCGAGCGCGCGCGCGTGCGCCGACGCTGAGTTGGTGGGGTGGCCTCGCTCCGGCCGCCCTCATCCGCCCTCAGCTCGGGGTCGTGCATGGTTCGCTGCGCGCAGTGAGCCCCGTGCGGCTCGCTCGTGAACTCACAGGGAGAGCGTCTCGCCGAGCTCGAGGAAGCGCGTGCGCTCGGCCAGACCGGCGGCCGCGAAGGCCTCGCGCAGCGCGGCCTCGGGCTGGCGGAAGTGGGTCCAGCCGGCGCGGTGGATGGGCACGACCAGGCCCGGGTCGAGGAGGCCGATGGCCTCGATGGCCTGCGCCGCGTCGAAGGTGAAGAGGCGCTTGCCGAGGATGGGCAGGCGCGGGAAGTTGACGGCGCCGCAGTGGATGACCGCGACGTCGATGCGCTTGCCGGCGGCGCGCAGCTCGCTGAGCGCGGCGCGGAGCGGGGCGTGGAGGACGGTGTCGCCGGAGATCCACACCGTCGGCTGGCCCGGCGCCTCGATGAGGAAGCCGATGACCTCGTCGATGCGCGGCGTGCCGCGCGGGCCGTGGCGCGCCGGCGTGGCGGTGATGGTGAGGCCGGCGACCGAGGTCGTCTTGCCCGTCGCCAGCGGCAGCGCGCGCGCGCCGAGGCCGAGCCCCTCGCCGGGGCGGCTGTCGCGGCCGCCGGGCGCGGGGCGGGCGAGGCGGCGCGCGCCGGCCAGCGTGGTCACGACCGGCGCGTCGCTGGCCGCGATCAGGCGCCGTCCGGCGTAGTCGAGGTTGTCGGCGTGGTGGTCGTGGCTCACCAGGATGGCGTCGACGCGCTCGGGGGCGGGCGGCGTGGCGTAGGTCTTCTCGGAGGCGAACCAGGCCTTCGGCGTGTACCAGGGGCCGAAGTCGTAGCGCGAGCCGGCCGGGTCGAACGCCGGGTCGGTCAGGACGCGGGCGTGGCCCAGGCGCAGATCGAGGGTGGCGGTGCCGAGATACGTGAGCTGCATGAGCCCGGAGGCTAACACGCACCGGCCGGCCCCTCCACGCGTCGGCACGAACGACTTGGGAAGGGCCGGCCGGCGGTGACCGGGCTACGGCTTGCGCGCGAGCTTGATGGCGCTGAGCACGTTGGCGGCGATGGTGTCGTAGGCCGCCTTGTTGGTCTTCGAGTCGATGAGCGCGACGCCGTCGGTGCCGACGTCGAGCGTCGTCACGTCGACGCCGTCGAACCACGACGGCACGTCGAGCTCGACCAGGAAGGTCGACGTCCCGCCCGAGGCGAGCGCGATGCCGCTCACGTCGCGCAGCGTCACCTTCTCGGTGGCGCCGAGGCGCAGCGCGACCTTCACGCCGTCGATGGTGGCGTCGAGCGCGATGGCCGCGTCGGTGCCGTCGATGCCGCTGCCCGACTTCGGCTTGTCGAACTTGAACTCGACCTTCTTGTAGGTGTTCGCGCTGAGCGGGATGGTCGGGATGATCGAGTCCTCGGGATCGAGGGCGTCGATCCAGAAGTCACCCTTGGCCTTGAACTTGTCGTCCTTCTCCTCGGTGACGGGATCCTTGTCGGGCAGGATCTTGATCTCGCTGACGAGCGCCTCGAGGCGCGTGGCCTCGAAGTCCGTGGCGAGGGTCAGCGCGGAGGTCGTGGTCGCCGGCTCGAAGTCGAGGGCGATGCCCGTGGCGCCGTCGTCGCAGGCGACGAACAGCGCCGCGATCGGGATGAGGCATGCGGACGAGAGTGCGAGCTTCATGGCGGATACTCCTGGCGGGGATCGGACCACCGCGGCGATGCGCGGACGGTCACGTGACGAAGCTTGGGCACGTCGATTCAGCCGGACCACGAATATGCCATTTTCGGGTGAAATGAGCGCGCACTGTCAGAATGCGGAAATTTGTCAGACGGCCTCGGAGCGCACCGGACCTCCGTCTCGGGAGGCCCGCGGGCTCATTCCGTCGTCGGCCGCGTCAGTGCGTCTCGAGGCGACCGGCCTCGCGAATCTCGCGGCGGATGGCGGCCTCGACGTTGCCGCAGCGCGGCGCGGTGTCGGCCAGCATGAAGATGCCGTCGGCGTCGGTGGGCACCTCGCCGCTGGCGATGCACGCGGCCAGATCGAGATCGTCGAACCAGGTCGACACGTCGAGCAGCAGCATGAGCGAGGCGACCCCCGGGCCGACCTCGACCGGCGCCGCCGGCACGAAGCGCGCGTTGTCGGTGAAGTCGAGGTGGAGATCCCAGCGGCGCGTCGCGCCGTCGATCACCACGCTGCCGCCGACGTCGATGCTCTTGCCGTCGAGCGGGTCGCCGGCGTGCACCGAGGACTCGCCCGGCCGCGCCGGACGCAGGCGCGCGTCGATTCGGGCGTACGGGCCGTCGGGCAGATCGAGCGCGTCGAGCGACGGGTCGAGCGCGCCGGTGGCGAGGTCGACGAGCCAGGGGCCGGGCACGCGCAGCTTGGTGTCGTCGCTGCTGCAGGCCGCGACATACGGCGTCTGCGCCGGGGCGACGGTGGCGTCGTCGAGGCGCGTCGAGCAAGGCTCGCCGTCGGGAAGCCACAGGTCGAGCTCTTCGACCAGCGCCTGGGCGTGGTCGATGGCGAAGTCGACGCCGGCCGAGTCGGGCGCCACCAGGCCGGGCGCGCCGCCGTCCAGGCGCATGACGACCGCGACGTGGCGGTGCTCGACGGCACCGTTGCCGGTCTCGGAGCCGGCGCAGCCGCCGAGGGCCGCGAGCGCGAGCAGCGAGGTCGAAAGGGTGCGTGGCGTCATGGCTCTCCTCCGTGGTCCGACGAGTCGTCG
This sequence comes from Myxococcota bacterium, assembly GCA_046351155.1. Lineage (GTDB taxonomy): Bacteria > Myxococcota_A > UBA9042 > PHBI01 > PHBI01 > JAXLYZ01. The sequence continues at coordinate 84,628 of JAXLYZ010000007.1, read as the reverse complement.
CTCTTCCGGCCCGCGTTCTTGCCGAACTGCGTGACCGGGAAGAGCGAGAAGATGGCCTGGTAGATCTCGCTCGTCGGCGCGTCGGCCTGCGCGCGCGCCGGGTTGTCGGCGATCTCGAGGATGCGCCGGCGCGCCTTGCCGATCTCGGCGATCACCTCCTCGTACTGCGCGCGGTTCAGGACGACCGCGACCGAGGTGATGTTGCGCTCCTCGCGCGGGATGTCCTCGAGCGCCTGCGAGGCGAGGCCGAGCTGCGCGCGGTGATAGTTGCGCACGGCCAGCGCCTGCACCTCGGGGCCGGTGGTGATGGTCTGCTCGGCCGGCCGCGCGCTGCCGTCGTCGGTCTTCACCAGGAGCCCGACGCGCAGCAGCAGATCGAGCGCGCGCTGCGCCTCGCGCGGGCGGATGCGCGGGCGGAGCTGGCGCGCGATCCAGTCGGCGTCGAGGCGGAAGCCGGGCAGCGTCGCCATCTCGCGCACGACCAGCGCCCACCACAGATCGTAGACGGCGAACTGATCCTCGCGCAGCCGCGCCGACTCGTCGGTCATCACGCGCTCGCGCAGGCGGCCGAGCAGCGCGTTGCGCTCGTCGTCGGTGCGCGCGTTGGCGAGGCCGACCAGCAGCCGGAAGATGTCCTGCTCGCGCTTGGCCAGGCCGAGCCCGAGCGCGAACTTGTCGGCCGACTCGGGTGCCAGGTTCCGGAGCCCGTCGGTCACGAGCTTCAGGTAGTTGGGCGACGAGAAGCCGGCGCGCTTGGCGAAGTTCCGGTAGGAGAAGGTCGGCTTGGTGGCGCGCAGGAACGGCACGAAGGCGCGCAGGAACTGCCGGTAGTCGGCGAAGCGCCGGATGTCGGGCCGCTCGGTGGGGCGGCCCGGCTCCTCGGCCCGGACCGGGGGCAGCACCGGCATGAACGGCGCGGCGCCGCTCGCGCCGGGCGTGGGATCCGCTGGGCTGTCGATCTGGTCCATGCCGCCTTTGGTTGTCGCCGTGCCCGACACGGCAACCGGAGACGTATTCTGTCTGACCACGGAGGTTATCGCAAGTAGAGATGTTGTCGTCGCATCGACGGGCGCGATCACCGAAGCTGGCATCGGGGACTCGGACCGCATGAATCAATGACGCTATGCGCGGCCAGCGCAATGATCGGGGGGGCTTCCATGCAACGGACGGTGTATTCTGGAGTCCTGGTGTCCGCGCTCGCGGCGACGCTCGCTGCCTGTTCCGCGTCCGACGAGGGCTCGGGGGGCGACGCCCCGGCGGGCGACGCGAGCTCGGCCGACGGCGCGGCGGGCTCCGACGCGACCGTCCTCTTCGAGGACACCGCGACCGCGGGCGACGCCGCCGGCGACGACGACGCCGGCACCCTGCCGGTGGGGTCGAGCTGCACCACGCCGGCCTCGTGCTCGTCGGGCTGGTGCGTGCCGTCGGCCAGCGGCCCGGTGTGCGCCGGCATCTGCGTCGACACCTGTCCGGCCGGGACGCAGTGCGTGCCGGCGACCGGCGAGTCGACCGACCCGGTCTACCTGTGCGTGCCGTCGGTGGTCCCGCCCGGCGCCGACACCATCGGCGGCGACGGTGGCGGCGATGCCGTCGCGGACGCGGGCGGCGACGCGACCGGCGAGCCGGTGGGCGACGCCGTGAGCGTCGACGGCGGGCCGAGCGACGACGCGACGGCGCCGCTCGACGACGCCACGTCGCCGGCCGACGACAGCGGCGTCAGCGACACCGATCAGGACGGCGACGGCATCCCCGACAGCGAGGACAACCTGCCGTGCCTGGCCATCTACCTGGTCGTCTACAACCAGGGCGTCACCAGCGCGTCGATCCAGCTGAACGGCGCCGAGGTGGTGCCGCCCAACAGCTTCCCGACGACCGACGCGGTGATCGTGTGGCTCAACCCGACGACCGGGACCAACACGCTCGACCTGGCCGGCAAGCTCGGCGGCTCGCCGTCGGACGCCATGTCGATCGCCATCATGGACACCGCCGGCAACCTCTACTTCGCGACCGTCATCGTGCGCGAGGCGGGTCCGCCGAAGTCCTACACCTTCACGTTCGATGTCGACGTGACCTGCCCGTGAGCCGGGTGGCCGGCGCGCGCACGCGCCGGCCGCGCATGCGAGCGACTCCGGCGTGACCGCGCTCGCGCGGCGGCGGGATCCGTGCGGCGACTGCGTGGAGCGGGTGACACCCACGCCAGGAGTTGCCGCATGGTCGCCACCACGATGAAGCCGGGCTCGTCCCTCGTCGACCGCCCGGGCCCGTCGCTCGACGCGCCCGGCGCGCGCTCGGGCGGCAAGAGCCCGCTCAAGCAGAAGCTCGCCTCGCTCGACTTCGAGGCCGCCCAGGCGGCGCTCGAGCCGCAGAGCGGCGGCGCGCCCGGCGGTGGCGAGCCGCCGGGGCGGGGCGGCGGCGGGCCGCTCGGACACTACGCGCCGCACTCGGGGCCGCCGAAGGCGCTGCCGCCGATCCCCATGGCCTCGCAGGAGGACTTCCGCGCGCGCGAGATGGCGCGGCGGGCGCGCGAGGGGAAGTTCCCGCTGCCGAAGGACGCCGGGCCGCTGCCCGAGCTCATCGCCGAGGTGAAGGCGCTGACGCTCGAGATGGAGGGCGACCGCAGCGTCGTCGACGCTCTCGATGCCTTCCGCCTGGGCATCGAGCCCGACGATCCCGCCGCGCTCGCGAGCTACCGGTCGATGCGCGACACCACCGATCCGGTCGGCGCACAGCGCCACCTCTACCTCGGCCACAAGCTCGGCGCGCGCCGGATCGCCGCGGCCGAGCTGCGCGCCCTCGCGGCCGGGCCGGTGGCGCCGAGCTACGTCCACGTGCGGGCCGAGCTGCAGGCGCAGATCGAGGCGCTGCTCGGCGACATCGAGCTCGCCGAGTCGACCATCGACGGCTACAAGGACGCGCTCACGCGCGCGTGGCGGCCGCTCGGCCCCGGCGCCGAGGCCGACCACGGCCTGCCCCACGTCGCGCCGCCCGACGCCATCACCGACGAGGTGCCGCCGGAGATGTCGCAGCTGAAGAAGCACGAGGTCGACCGGAGCGAGCTGTCCGAGGACCTCGAGACGACGACCCCGCCGCGCGACGACGTGATGTCGCGCTGGGAGCACCGCGAGCGCGACGAGGCCGTGAAGGAGCAGGTCCGCGGCGTCCAGTCCGAGCACCACCTCGAGGTGACGGGCGGGCCGTGGCGCCACGACGAGGATCGCAGCGACGTGCTGAGCCCGATGCAGCAGGGCCTGAAGGGCCTGCCGCACCGCCACGTGCGCTACAACGACTACCTGGCCAGGCTGAACTACCAGGACGTGCGCGAGGGCATCCCGGCGACCGTGCGCGCCGCCCACGAGGGCTCGACCATGCACGTCTATCGCTGCGGTCGCGACCACGCCGACGAGCTGCCCGACACCGCGCGCCACGAGACCGGGCACGCGGTGCACGCCAAGCACCCGGCGCTGCTCGACGAGCTGACCAAGGTCGGCGGCTGGTCGATGAAGACGTTCCCGTCGGTGAAGCGCGAGCTGGCCGGCAACGGCCTCTCGCCGGGCGAGATCGAGACCTTCCTCGGGCGCATCGGCGCCGACAAGGAGCGCGTCGCCAGGGGGCGCGTCTACAAGCTCGACCGCGACAACCCGGCGCACGTGTGGTGCCGGCCCGAGGGCACGCTGCCCGACGACGAGCACCTGCAGCCGCGCCTCGACCACTACCACGCCAAGAACCCGCAGCCGGGCGAGGACGAGCGCACCAAGGACAACGAGGCGTCGAACGCGTGGGACTACTCGCGCACGAACCCGCTCGAGCACTTCGCCGAGCTCTACATGAAGATGACCTCCGACCCCGGCACGCTGCACACCGAGCTCGTCGAGCGCGCGCCTCGCCTGGGAGGAGGCCAAGGGAACGCCCGAGGAGGCGCGCCGGAAGGCGCTCTACGACTCGCGCGTCCGCCAGTGGAACCTCGTCCGCAACGTCGCGCTCGGCACCGGCTTCGCCGAGGCGGCCGCGCTGGCGCGCCTGAAGAGCGACGGGCTCATCCCCGACGAGGAGCTGCGCGCGGAGCTCATCGAGCGCTTCGAGGCGCGCGCGCCGACGGTCGGGACGCCCGCGCAGATCGAGGCGCTGCTGCCGGCTTCGACGCCATCGAGGCGATGGTCGGGAGCTGCGCGAGGCGGGCGTGACCGCGGAGCGCCTGCGCGAGTTCACGATCGAGGCGCTGCGGCTCGCGAGCGACGACGCGGTCGCGGCCGCCAGCGCCGCCTATCGACCGGCGCCGACCCCGACGGCGTCGTCGTGTCGTACAAGGCCCGTCGACGTTCAATCCGGCCACCGACAATGGCGTCGGCGAGGACGAGTGGGATTGAGCCTCTTTCCCATTCTCCCACTCGCGGTCGACGCCGATCGTCGCGTGAGATTCTCGCCGGCGCGCGCCCACGTCACCTGCGAGAATACGAGATCTCGCGCCGAACCGGGGTGCGCGCTGGCTTCGAAGGACGCGGCGTAATCCTGTCGCAGGGTGCTGACCTGGGTCGAAGGGAGTCGCAGCCACACGCACGGACCTCCGGATGTGTCACGCCCGCGGGGGGAAACATGCGTTCGAGCACGCTCGTCGCCGGGATATTGTCACTCTCCGGCTGTGCCGCCGATATCACCGGGCCGGCTCCGAAGGTCGCCGAGCCGACGGCCGGTGCGGCGCTGCCGGTCGACCCCGGCGTGGTGTGCAAGGACCAGCTGACGACGGTCGTGACGGTCCACGGCGCCGGCTTCTCGCCGCTGCCGCACGACCTCGCCGGCACGCCGGCGACATGGCTGCCGTCGGTCACGCTGACCCGCACCCATGCGCTCGACGGCGCGGCCGGCGACGGCGCGGTCGCGCGCTGGGACGGCGGGCCCGAGGGGGCGAACGGCGACGCGCTGCGCTGGCTCTCGCAGGCCGAGCTGTCGTTCGAGGTGCGGCCGCAGATGACGCTCTCGGATGGCACGAGCGGTGGTCTGCCGATCGGCGTCTTCGATGTGACGATCGAGAATGCCAATGGCGCGACTGGCACATCGCACTCGGCCGTCGCGCTGGTGCCGAAGCCGGTGCTGACGTCGGCGGCGCCGAACCTGGTGTGCCTCGCGCAGGGGCCGCGCACGGTGACGCTCGCCGGCACGTCGTTCCTCGAGCTCGAGGGCCAGGACCCGCAGCTGGCGGTGGCCGACGTCGCGGCGCCGTTCGAGCTCGGCGCGTTCACCGGCTGCGTCGACATCCCGCACCCGGCGCTCGACGCCGCGCTGTGCACCGGCGCCGATGTGGTGCTCGCCACCGACGCCGTGCCGGTCGGCGAGCACGGCCTCACCGTGCTGAACCCCGAGACCGCGGCCTGCACCAGCGAGGACGACATCCGCCTGCGCGTGGTGCCGCCGCCCGCCATCGATCACATCGAGCCGCCGGCCGAGTGCACCGCCGAGGCGACGCAGGACGTGGTGGTCGTCGGCCAGGACTTCCTGGAGGTCGACGGCGCGAAGCCGAGCGTCACGCTCGACGGCACGGCCATCACCGTCACGGCCATCGGCGGCACCTGCGTCGATCTGCCCACCCAGGGCCACACCGTCCGCGCCTGCACGACCGTGACGGTGACGGTGCCGGTCGAGTCGCCGGCCGCGCCGCGCCGCCCGACGCTGGTGCTCACCAACCCCGAGCCGGCCGGCTGCACCGCGTCGACCTCGACCGCGCTCGTGCTGGTGCCGCCGCCGACCGTGAGCGACATCCAGCCGCCGGTCATCTGCGACGACGGCAGCGATCAGGTGCTGCACTTCAGCGGCACCTGGTTCTTCACCGTCGAGGGCGCGCCGCCCATCGTCAGCCTCGACGGCACCGCCCTCGCCGACGGCGCCGTGGCGGCCACCGGCTGCAGCGACGTGGGCGTGCCCGGCCTGTCGGTCGGCGCCTGCGACGGCCTCGACGTCGAGGTGAACCCGAGCCAGGTCGACGGCGACCACGCCACCTTCTCGATGCGCAACCCGGCGCCGGTCGAGTGCGGCCACACCTATCCGATCGACATCCCGCTGGTCGCGCCGCCCGTCATCGACGCCGCGACGCCGGCGCTCGTGTGCACCGACGACGGCGCGCGCGACCTCACCATCAGCGGCTCGGGCTTCATCCGCGTCGGCACGGCGAATCCGACGGTCATGCTCGACGGCGTGGCCGCGACGGTCGTGGCCATGGGCGGCTGCGGGCCGGCCAACATCTCGACCCTGCCCGCGGCCGAGAGCTGCACCAGCATCGACATCACCATCTCCCAGGGATCGCTCTCACCCGGGCCGGTGACGGTGTCGGTCCAGAGCCCGGTGCCGGTCGGCTGCGGCTCGGTCGCCGACGTGCTGGTGGTGCCGCCGCACCTCGTCATCGACCATGTCCAGCCGGCCAGCGTCTGCACCATCGCCGGCGACCAGCGCGTCACCGTCCACGGCGACGGCTTCGTCGAGGTGGACGGCGTCGGGCCGAGCGTCACGCTGGCCGGGACGGCCTTCGCCGTGGTCGCGGGCTCGCTCGCCGACTGCACGGATCTGGCCGCGCCGGGCCGGTCGCGCGCTCGTGCAAGGCCTTCGACCTCGACATCCCGAAGGGCGCGCTGGCCGAGGGCGACATCGCCGTGGCCGTCACCAACCCGGCGCCCGACGGCTGCACCGAGACCGCCACCGGCATCTTCTTCAGCGTGCCGGTGCCCGACGTGACGAGCGTCGACCCGACCGCCTTCTGCAGCGATCAGGGCGGCCAGCTGAACGTGCACGGCCAGCGCTTCTCGCCGGCGGCGCAGGTGTCGCTCGTGTCGCAGGGCGTCGTCGTCGCCCTCGCCGACGTGCACTTCGTCGACGCGACGCTGCTCGAGGTCGACTTCGGCGCCGGCATCGCGCCCGGCGTCTACGACGTCGTCGTCGACAACGCCGCCGGCTGCAGCGACCTCCTGCCGCTGGCCGTCGAGGTGCACCCGAACCCGCTCGTGTTCTTCGTCGACCCGCCCGTCGACTACAACGGCATCACCATCGAGGCGACGGTGTACCTGTCCGGCCTCGACGCGCCGGCGGCCGAGGTGAAGCTCATCGGGCCGAGCGGCGAGACGCAGGTGCTCGCGGGCACGTCCAAGCCGGGCGAGCCGAACCGCATCACCGTGCGCCTGCCGGCGGGCCTCGCGCCCGGCGACTGGGCGGTGCAGGTGACGTCGGCCATCGGCTGCGTCGGCGTACTGAACGGCGCCTTCAGCGTGACCGATCGCCTGACCTTCCAGGTCGACGCCGTCGACCCGGCCTTCGTGTGGTCGGGCGAGGCGACGCCCATCACCATGACGTCCGTCGCCGGTGGCTTCGTGCAGACGCCGCGCGCCTACATGAACCCGAAGGGCGCTCCCGAGGGCACGCCGGCCACCAACGTGCGCGCCGTCCTGTTCTCCGACACCCACGCGCTGACCGGCGTCATCCCGGCCGGGCTGGCCGACGACCAGCAGTACGAGCTCATCGTGGTGAACCCCGACGGCACCGTCGGCATCCACGACCCGGTGACGGTCACGGCCGATCCGCCGCCGCTCGTGACCGCCATCCTGCCGGCCTCGCTCGACGCCAACGGCACCCAGCGCGCGACCGTCGCCGGCCTGCACTTCACGACCGACGGCATGACCGCCAGCATGACCTGCCGCCACCTCGACGGCTCGAGCGTCGGGCCGCTGACCGTCACGCCGGTCGCGGCGAGCCTCACCGCGACGAGCTTCGACGCCGACTTCCCGGCGGGCGCGGCCGGCGCCGGCGCGACCTGCGTCGTGACGGTCACGAGCACCGTCGGGCGCGTCGTTCCGCTTCTCGGCCATCTCGATGAAGACGCCGGCCCAGAACTGGGAACGCGTGGCGCGACGCCGGCGTGCTGCTCGGCGAGGCGCGGCGCGCTCGGCCTCGCGGCCGGCCGACCCACCACCCAGAGTCGCTTCATCTACGCCATCGGCGGAGACGGCGGCGCGGTGGCGAGCGCCAAGGCGTCGATCGAGTCGGCCGGCGTCGGGCTCTTCGGCGACATCAACGTCTTCACGCCGCAGCGCCACGCGCTGCCCGGGCCGCGCACCTTCCCCGGCGTCGTGCGCATCGCCGCTCGATCTACGTGGTCGGCGGCAGCGACGGCACGGCGCCGACCGCGACGGTGTGGCGCGCGCAGGTGCTCGACCCGCTGGCCACCCCCGAGGTGGTCGACCTCGGCGTGACGCTGCTCGACGACGACGACCCGCGCGCGGGCCTGGCGCCCGGCCTGTGGATCTACCGCGTGGCCGCCGTCTTCGCGGCCGACGACGCGGTCGACCCGGGCGGCGAGTCGCTGCCCGGCGAGCCGCTGGTGGTGCAGCTCCCCGACGTGGCCGGGCTCGAGCTGACGCTCACCTGGGACGCCATCCCCGAGGCGGTCGGCTATCGCGTCTACCGCACGCCGGCCCCCGACATGGGCGTCGACGAGGTCGAGCTGCTGGCCACCGTGACCGGCGAGCGCGTCGTCCTCGACGCCGGCGACGTCGACACCGATCCGCTCGCGACGCCGCTCGCGCCCGGCTCGCTCGGCCAGTGGGCCGCGGCCGGGACGCTGGGCGTGCCGCGCGAGGCGCCCGCGGTGGCGGTCGCGACGAGCCCGGTCGACAGCGCGGTGCAGTACCTCTACGCCTTCGGCGGCGCTCGACGACGACGCCGGTCGCGAGCTGGGAGTACGCCGGCATCACCGTCACGCCGGCCGCGGGTCCGAAGGATCGCGAGCACCAGAGCCTCGCGACCTTCGCCGCCGGCAGCGGCGCCGTCGGCACCGCGCGCGCCGAGGCGCCGCCTTCACGGTGCGGGCCGACGACGTCGAGGCCGGCATCCGGCCGGGCGCACCTGGATCTACGTCGGCCCGGGCCGCACCGCCGGCAGCACCACCGACGCCATCGACGCCGGCCTGGTGCTGTCCGACGGCCGCCTCGGCACGCTCGTCGGCGCGAGCGAGACGCCCGGCCTGGTGGCGCCGGCCAAGCGCCCGTCGGGCGCCGCCGGCTACGGCGTGGGCGTCGCCAACGGCTTCCTCTTCACCTTCGGCGGCGCCGGTGGCGCGGCCTCGAAGGGCGGCATCTCGGGCGAGATGTGCCTCGGCCTGGGCGTCGGCGGCTGCAACCCCGACCGCCTGCCCGAGGTGCGCAACTGGAACTCGCTCGGCGTCGACATGACGGTGTCGCGCGTGTGGATGGGCTCGGTCCAGGAGAGCGCCTTCTTCTTCATCGCCGGCGGCTTCGACGGCGTCGCCGTCACCCGTCGCGTCGACACCACGGTGCAGTGAGGTGGCCCGCATGAACGCATCGCGCCTGATAGTCACTCTCACCGCGGCCGCCGCCTTGGCCGGCCTGTCCCGATCGGTCCACGCGGCCGACCCCGAGCCGATGGCCGACCCCTTCCCCGCCACCGAGGCCACGCCTGCTTCCACCGGTGTGATCGCCTCGGAGCCAGCCGCTCGAGAGCCTACCCCCTACGCTCCGGGCTATACCCGCTCGAACGTCGTCGTCGGCCTCAAGGTCGGCGGCGCGTTCAGCGGGGCCTTCAACACCCTCGGCACGGCGTTCGCGCCCGAGCTCGAGCTGGGCGCGCTGCTGCCGTTCGCGGAGCGCGCGCTCGAGGTCTTCCTGTCCGGCCGCTGGGCCGCGCCGTCCGACGAGGGCACGAGCGCGCCCGACCCGCGTCTGCCGGGCGACGGCGTCGCCCACTGGAAGGTGACGCGCAACGAGCTGTCGCTCGGCCTCGGCCTGCGTGTGCGCATCCCGCTGGCGAGCGACCTGTTCCGACCGTACCTCGCCGCCGGCGCGCGCCTCTTCTTGTTGCGCACGCATGTCTCCGGCTCGGCCGGCGGCGAGGCCTTCGGCGGCAACGACGAGACCGGCACCGCCTTCGGCTTCCTGTTCCAGCTGGGCGGCGAGCTCTACGTCGGGCCGGGCGCCCTGCTGCTCGAGCTGGCCGTGAACGGCGCGCCGCTCGACCAGACCATCCTCGCCGACACCAACGCATCGTCCTTCGACGTGTACCTCGGCTACCGCTTCTTCTTCTGATCCCCCTGAAGCCCCGTCGGAGGCCGCATGCGGGCTCGCGCGATCGTGTCACTCCTCGTCCTCGGCGGTTGCTCGGACGCCACCTCCTAGAGCGGCGCCGGGGACGGGAGTGACACGGCGACGCGCCGGAAGCGCGCGCGTCGTCCGCATCGCATTCCGCAGGAATACGGTTTTCGCAACAGGAGGCCCGTGCGCGACCGCCGCGCGACGCGTTGCGGGGCATGATGTCGGAGGTCGTTCCTACAAGCGAGAGTCAGCCATGCTCCACCTCCGTCGCGGTGCCGCGCTCGTCGGCGCCATCGTCGTGCTCTGTTCGCTGGGCGCCGCCGCGCATGCCCTCCAGATCGAGCGCGTGTCGTCGCCGATCCTCTACGTCGACAACACCAACGGCAGCACCTTCCGCGGCATGTACGCCGCCTATCGCATCACCAACAATGATGCGACGGCGTACGCCGACACCTTCGTGACCGTGTCGGGCTTCAGCGCCAGCGCCAAGATCAAGCCGGGCCAGTTCGAGGACGGCGTGCAGCACCTCGGGCCGCTGGCGCCCGGGCAGAAGAAGACCGCCTACTTCTACCTCTACGCCAGCGGCGCGGTGAGCGTCGCCGAGTCGCACACCGTGTCGGTCTTCGGCACGCGCCCGCCGGCCACCGCGCTCGCGACGGCCAGCTTCTCGCTGACCACCACCGACTCGATCACCGCCAACGCCAACAAGGTGAAGACGCGCGCCTACCTGCCCGCGAACCCGGTCATCGGCGGCACCGTCACGATGACCATCGAGGGTGACACCGGCACCGTCGGCGACGACGGCAACTTCGCCTTCTCGCCGGCGTCGGGCCCGACCTGGCCGGCCGACGTCTTCGAGCTCGTCGACTCGCGCGTCCTCGTCGCCAACGCCCAGGGCGTCTTCGTCGAGGTCCCCAACACCAAGGGTACGCTGTTCCAGACCAAGGCCGCGGGCGCGCTGGTGCCGCCCGTGTCCGGCAGCTACCGCTGCGAGTTCCTCCTGCGCGTGGTGAAGTCGTCGCCGTCGACCACGCCGGTGACGCCCGTCGTCCACATCCGCTCGGGCCAGCAGATGAAGCACAACGACCCGGCCGACGCCGGGCTCCTGCCCATCCCGCCCGCGACCCAGAACGACGTCGTGCTCGTGCGCACGCCGACCGAGGTGTTCAGCCCGGCCGCCAACACCGTCGTCCACACCATCACCATCACCAACACCGGCTCGCTCGACGTGGTGTTCGACGACATCATCGACGACCTCACGGGCTCGGCCGGCACGGCCACGCTCAAGGCCGGCTCGGTGAAGTACGACGGCGCCACCGTCAGCCTCGCGCCCATCGTCAGCGGGTCGACCCTCGACTTCGTGTGGTTCTACGACATGCTCGCCGGCTCGAGCCACACGCTGAGCTACACCCTCGTCTACCCCGCCACCACCGGCCGCTACCCGCACGCGGCCTACGGCCTCTTCGCGGCGTCCGGCCTCGGCATCGCCTACGTCGACACCACCCAGGCCGCCGACGACTTCGCCCCGGCGCGGGCCCTCGTCTACATCGGCCTCACCCCGCTCGACGCCAACGACGACGCGCTGCGCGCCGCCGAGGCCACGCCGGTCACGGTGCCGGCCTCCGACTTCCTGGCCAACGACGCCGGCGCCGACGCGGCGACCTTCACGCTGACGTCGGCGTCGACCCCCAACGGCGGCAGCGTCAGCTACAGCAGCGTCACCGGCAACGTGACCTACACCTCGGCGCCCGACGTCGTGAACGACAGCTTCACCTACCGCGTGTGCGGCCAGGCCATCCCGAGCGACTGCCAGATCGCCACCGTGCTCGTGACCGTGAACCAGGCCCCGACCCAGGTCGACGCCAGCGTCGTCGTCGCGGTCGGCCAGGCCACCGCCACCTACACCGTCGCGAGCGGCTTCAGCGACAGCGACAACCACACCGTCGCCAGCGTCACCATCGACGGCGTGTCGAGCGGCGCGGCCGTCGCGTCGGGCGGCGTCATCACCTACACGCCCGTCAACGCCAGCGTGCCGGGCAGCTACAGCGTGCGCTACACCGTCTGCGACAGCGGCCTCCCGTCGGCCTGCGACGCGGCCGTGCTGACCGTCGTCTACAACGACCCGCCGGTGCTGAAGACGGTCGCCTTCACGGCCGCCTTCGCCGACGTCGTCACCACCCCGTTCGCGAGCCTGTTCACGTCGACCGGCACCATCAAGGCCGACAACGCCGCCGATGGTGATACCGACGGGATCCGCTCGACCCAGGTATCCAACGCCTCGAACGGCACTTTCGCGGCGTCGGCGACCCTCGGCGGCGGCAGCAGCTGCAGCGCCGCTGCGTCGACCACCGGCCTGGCCTCGGTCTCGTTCACCGCGGGCACGACCGTCGGCAACGTGACCTGCTTCGTGCGCGTGTGCGAGGAGCTGCCGGCCGCCGACCTGCGCGTGTGCAGCACGACCACCATCACCGCGACGCTGGTCGAGTGCCTGAACACCGGCGACTGCGGCAGCGGCAAGGTGTGCGACCTCGCGACGCACGCCTGCGTGCCGTGCCTCGACGACCAGACCTACCCGACCGTCGACACCGGCTGCACGACGCCGCTCCCCATCTGCGACGACGAGCGCGCGACGCCCGTCTGCCTCGAGTGCCAGGACACGGCGCCGGCCGGCGGCCAGGACACCGGCTGCGCCAGCGCGACGCCAGCCTGCAAGCTCGACAGCGGCAGCAACGACTGCGTCGAGTGCCTGAGCGACCCCGACTGCAAGGGCGGAAAGGTCTGCGACCTCGACACCAACCGCTGCGTCGCCTGCGAGGACACGCTGCCGTCGGGCGGCATCGACCACGGCTGCGCGACGGTCATCAACGCCTGCAACGAGTCGGTCGCGGCCGGCGGCCCGAAGTGCGTCGACTGCCTGGCCGACCTCGACTGCACTGGCCTGAACGTCTGCGAGCTCGCGACCAGCACCTGCTTCCCGTGCGACGACACCGCGGCCGGCGCCGGCCTCGACAAGGGCTGCCTCGTCGCCACCCCCATCTGCAACGAGAACCTGCCGACGCGCACCTGCGTCGAGTGCAAGGACGATCAGCCGGCCGGAGGCGCCGACGACACCGGCTGCACGCCCTCACTGCCGGCGTGCTTCGAGGCCGCCAGCGGCGGGCCCGACTGCGTGCAGTGCGTGGCCGACGCCGACTGCGACGCGGGCTTCGTCTGCAACCCGACCCACCAGTGCGTGCCGTGCTTCGACTCGGCGGCGGGCGCGAGCCTCGACCGCGGCTGCCTCGCGGCCGACCCGATCTGCAACGCCGCGCTCGACCCCGACCGCTGCGTCGAGTGCCTCGACAACCGCCTGCCCGGCTCGACCGACACGGGCTGCGTCGACGCTACGCCGGCCTGCGACACGAGCGTCGCGACCGACCCGAACTGTGTCGAGTGCCTCGTCACCGCCGACTGCAAGGGCGGCAAGGTCTGCGACCCCGATCTCAAGAAGTGCGTGGCCTGCGTCGACGCGGTCGGCCCCGGCCTGGTCGACCCTGGCTGCGCCAGCGTCATCAACGCCTGCAACGAGGCCAACCCGTCCGCGCCGGTGTGCGTCGACTGCCAGGTCGACCTCGACTGCAGCGGCACGAACGTCTGCGAGACCGCCAGCGCGACCTGCTTCCCGTGCGTCGACACCGCCGCCGGCGCCGCCACCGACAAGGGCTGCAGCGCCGTCGAGCCGATCTGCCTGACCGGCGTCACGCCGCGCGACTGCGTCACCTGCATCGACGACAAGGCCGCGGGCACGACCGCCGACACCGGCTGCACGGCCACGCTGCCGGCCTGCGATCCGCTGGCGCCGACCGGCCCGACCTGCCTCGAGTGCCAGGTCGACATCGACTGCGACGACGGCGAGGTCTGCACGCCGAACCACCAGTGCGTGCCTGGCGAACACCCAGCCGGGCGCCGGCCTCGACCACTGGCCGCGTCGCGGGCGACCCGATCTGCGACACCATCCGGAACCCCGACGCGTGCGTGAGCTGCGTCGACGATCGCGCCGCCGGCTTCACCGACACCGGCTGCTCCACGGTCACGCCGGCCTGCGACGTGCGAACCTCCGACCCGGTCTGCGTCGAGTGCCGGAGCGACGCTCGACTGCGCGGCGCCATCTGCGACGAGGACACGAGCAAGTGCGTGCCGTGCCTCGACTCGACGATCTACCCGCTGCTCGACGACGGCCGCTCGGCCACGGCGCCCATCTGCGACACCGGCCTCACCCCGATCGCTGCGTCGCGACAGCCTGCCGGTCGGCGTCGACACCGGCTGCACGCTGGGCGCCCGAGTGCGTCGACACCGCCGGCGGCGGGCGCCGCTGCGTCGGCTGCAACGACGACCTCGACTGCCCGCTGGGCCAGGTGTGCGACCAGGGCCAGGAGACGTGCGTCGCCTGCCTCGAGACCGCCAGCTGCCCTGACATCGACCACGGCTGCGAGACGCTGAGCGTCGCGGGCCGGCCCATCTGCGACCTCGACCGGAACCCCGACACCTGCGTCCACTGCCAGGACACCCAGCCGCCGGCCGGGCTCGACGCGGGCTGCGCGGCGGCGGCGCCGATCTGCGACGAGCAGTCGGGCGCCTTCGGTACCTGCTACGAGTGCCTGGTCGACGCCGACTGCGGCGCCGGCCGCATCTGCGACGAGACGACGCGCACCTGCGCCAACTGCCACGACTCGGTGGCCGGCGACGGCACCGACGACGGCTGCACGCTGCTCGTGCCCATCTGCGATCAGCCGGCCCAGCTGGGCGACGGCGAGTGCGAGGTGTGCCTCGACGACGAGCCGCCGGGCGGCCTCGACGTCGGCTGCAGCGAGGCCCACCCGGCCTGCGACACCGCGGCCGACGCGCACGTGTGCGTCGAGTGCCTGGCCGACGCCGACTGCGATCAGAACGAGGTCTGCGACCCGAGCCACACCTGCGTGCCGTGCGTGCCGCTGGCCGGTAACGGCGCCGGCCTCGACCCGGGCTGCACGGTGGGCGATCCGATCTGCGACCCGGCGCTGAACCCCGATGCCTGCGTCGAGTGCCTCGACGATCGCACGGGCCCGCTCACGCCCGACACCGGCTGCGCCCTCGGCACGCCGGCCTGCGATCGCGCCGCCGCGGGCGGCCCCGACTGCGTCGAGTGCACCGTCGACGCCGACTGCGCGGCCGGCTCCATCTGCGACGAGAGCCACCACCAGTGCGTGCCGTGCCTCGACTCGAAGAGCGGCGCCCAGACCGACGACGGCTGCACGAGCGGCGAGCCCCTCTGCGACGTCGGCCTCACCCCCGACGACTGCGTGCGCTGCGTCGACGACCAGGACGCCGGCCACACCGACACCGGTTGCACCACCGCGACCCCGGCCTGCATCGATCAGGTGCTCGGCGGCCGCACCTGCGTCGAGTGCGACGGCGACGCCGACTGCCCCGGCGGCACCTGCGACGAGGCGAGCCACACCTGCGTCATCTGCCTCGACACCGCGCCGGGCGCCGCTCGCGACGAGGGCTGCACCAGCGTCGAGCCCATCTGCCGCCTGTCGCTCACCCCCGACGACTGCGTCTCGTGCGTCGACGACGCCGGCCCGCGCGCGGTCGACACCGGCTGCAGCGGCGCGAAGCCGGTGTGCGACGAGACCATCCCGACCGACACCGTCTGCGTCGAGTGCCTGACCAACGCCAACTGCGCGACCGGCCTCGTGTGCGACCCGGGCTCGCACGCCTGCGTGCCCTGCGTCGATGACAAGTCCGGCGGCCAGCAGGACACCGGCTGCACCACGGTCGACCCGATCTGCCAGACCGCGCGCGACCCCGACACCTGCGTCCACTGCGTCGACGACGCCGAGGAGCCGGCCGTCGACTCGGGCTGCGCCGCGGCCACGCCCATCTGCGACCCGAGCGGCCTCGGCACCTGCCACGAGTGCGACGACGACACGGACTGCGCGAGCGGCGAGGTGTGCCTCCTCACGACCGGCACCTGCATCGTGTGCGTCGACGATCACCCCGGCCTCGAGACCGACACCGGCTGCGTCACCGCGCTGCCGCTGTGCGACGAGCGCCACGCCGACGGCCCGACCTGCGTCGAGTGCCTGAGCGACGGCGACTGCCCCGAGGGCCGCGTCTGCGCCGACGACGTGTGCGTCCCGGCCGGCGAGCTCCACGCCGTCGACGACCGCTACACCACGCAGGCCGGCGTCACCGTCACCACCACGCGGCCGACCGGCGTGCTCGCCAACGACGTCTTCCCGGCCGACGCGGCGCCCATCGTCGCGCTGGTCCCGGGCAGCGCCCCGAGCGCCGCCGAGGGCACGCTCGACCTCCACGCCGACGGCGGCTTCGTCTTCGTCCCGGCCGCGGGCTTCGCCGGCGACGTGAGCTTCGCCTACCTCCTGTCGGCCGGCGCCGACGACCCGTCGCAGGCCGAGGTCACCATCCACGTGAACGGCCCGCCGCTCGGCGTCGACGATGCCGTCACGACGCCCGAGGACACGCCGCGCACGTTCGACCCGCGCTCCAACGACACCGATCCGAACAACGATCGCCTGACCGTCACGCGCATCACCGACCTGCCCGACCACGGCACCGTCGCCATCGTCGACAGCCACATCGTCTACACGCCGGCGCGCGACTACTTCGGCCCCGACGCGCTGGTCTACGAGGTCTGCGACCCCGACTCCGCCTGCGACACGGCCACGGTGACCATCACCGTGACCGCCGTCGACGACGGGCCCATCGCGCGCGACGACCTGGCCACGACGCCCGAGGACACCGCCGTCCTGGTGGTGGTGCTGGCCAACGACAGCGACCTCGAGGGCGACGCGCTCGACGTGCGCCGCGTGACGGCGGCGCCGCTCCACGGCACGGCCGCGGTCCAGCCCGACGACAGCATCCTCTATACGCCGAGCGCCGACTTCAACGGCTCCGACGTCTTCGGCTACGAGGTCTGCGACGGCCCCGGCGTGTGCGCCACGGCCGCCGTGTTCGTCACCATCACGCCGCGGAACGACGCGCCGGTGGCCGGCCCCGACAGCGTCACCACGCCGGCCGCGACGCCCGTCACGGTGCCGGTGCTCGCCAACGATCACGACATCGACGGCGACCCGCTGACGGTCACGCGCATCGTCTTCCCGCCGCAGGACGGCCGCGCCGTCATCGAGCTCGACGGCACCATCACCTACACGCCGAACGCCGGCTTCGACCAGGACGACGCCTTCACCTACGAGGTCTGCGACGCGGGCGGGCTGTGCGCCAGCGCCAACGTCACGGTCCACGTCGGCGTCAGCGACCAGGCGCCCGACGCCGCCGACGACGCGGCCACGACCCACGTCGACGAGGCCGTGAGCATCGCCGTGCTCGAGAACGACAGCGACCCGGACAACGACCCGCTGACGCTGACCCAGGTCACGCGCCCGTCGCACGGCACCGCCGTCATCGAGGGCGACGCGGCGCGCTACACGCCCGAGCCCGGCTTCGCCGGCCAGGACGCCTTCGTCTACACCGTGTGCGACGACCTCGGCGCGTGCGCCACGGCCACCGTCACGGTGCTGGTCGAGGCGCGCGACAACCGCCCGCCGACGGCCGCCGACGACGTCGTGTCGACCACCGTCGCCACGCCGGTGACGCTCGACCCGACCGTCAACGACCTCGACCCCGACGGCGACCCTCTGACGGTCGACGGCATCGCCACGCCGCCGCAGCACGGCACGGCGATCTTCACCGACGACAGCGTGACCTACACGCCGGCGGCCGGCTTCGTCGGCACCGACAGCTTCGAGATCACCATCGCCGACGGCCACGGCGGCAGCGACACCTCGCGCGTCACCGTCGTCGTCGCGACCGACGAGAACGTCGCGCCGGTGGCGGTCGACGACGCCTACGACGTGCCCGTCAGCGGCGCGAGCACGCTCGACGTCACGGCCAATGACACCGACCAGAACGGCGATGACCTGGTCATCGTCGACGTGGTGCAGCCGCGCCAGGGCACGGTCACCATCGCTGCCGACGGTCGCCTGGTCTACACGCCGAAGCCCGGCGCGCACGGCACCGATCGCTTCAGCTACACCATCTCCGACGGGCGCGGCGGCAGCGACTCGGCCGACGTCGTCCTGACCTTCCCCATCGTCGACGCCCCGCCGCTCGGCATCGGCGACAGCGTCGTGACGCCCGAGGACCAGGCCGTCCTCATCGTCGTGCTCGCCAACGACAGCGACCCCGAGGGTGACCCGATCCACGTCACCGGCATCGCCGTCGACCCGCGCCACGGCGACGTCGAGGTGCGCGCCGACGGCACCATCCTCTACACGCCCGACCTCGACTACACCGGCAACGACGCCTTCCGCTACACCGTGTGCGACGACCAGGACGCCTGCAGCGAGGCCTCGGTGGCGGTGCTCATGACGCCCGTCAACGACCCGCCGCGCGCGCAGGACGACAGCTACGGCATCCCGGCCGACGACGCGTCGATCCTCGACCCGACCCTCAACGACGGCGACCCCGACCTCGACGTGCTGAGCGTCACGCGCATCGTGGTGCAGGCCCAGCACGGCCTGGCCTTCCCGAACCCCGACGCCAGCGTGTCGTTCGCGCCCGAGGCCGGCTATCACGGCGTCGACAGCTTCGTGTACGAGGTCTGCGACCCGTCGCACGCCTGCGACACGGCCACCGTCACCCTGCACATCGGCATGGACAACCTCACGCCGACGCCCGAGGACGACGACGCCGACACGCTCGAGGAGGAGTCGGTCACCATCGACGTGCTCGACAACGACAGCGACCCCGACGGCGACGACCTCACCATCGGCCGCGTCGAGGACCCGACCCACGGCAGCGCCAGCATCGAGGACGGCGCCATCGTCTACACCCCGGACGCCGACTTCATCGGCTCGGAGGTCTTCTACTACGAGGCCTGCGATGGCGACGGCGCCTGCGGCGTGGCCTTCGTGGTGGTGGTGGTGCGCCCGGCCGTGAACACGCCGCCGGTGGCCGTCGACGACACCGTCGCGACGCCCGAGAACACGCCCATCGTCATCGACACGCTGGCCAACGACTTCGACGCCGACGGCGACACGCTGGTCACCATCGGCCTCACCCAGCCGTCGCACGGCGCGGCGCTGCTCGGCGACGACGGCAAGGTCACCTACTCGCCGCTCCTCGACTACGTCGGCGACGACACCTTCACCGTCACCATCGAGGACGGCCACGGCGGCGTCGCGACGCAGGTCGTCTACGTGCACGTGGTGGCCGCCGACAACAAGCCGCCGCACGCGGTCGACGACCGCTACGACGTGCCGAGCGATCGCACGACGGCGCTGGCGGTGCTGGTGAACGACAGCGACCCCGACGGCGACGCCATGACCATCGTGGCGGTGGTGCAGGCGGTCCACGCCCAGGTGTTCATCAACGCCGACGGCACGCTGACGGTCGACCCCGACGGCGACTACATCGGGCCCGACCGCTTCTCGTACACCATCACCGACGACCACGGCGGCTACGGCACGGCCTGGGTCGATCTGGTCATCGGCGACCGCGACCACGACGGGCTCGGCGACGGCCACGAGGTCGACGTGACCCACACCGACCCCGACGACTTCGACAGCGACGACGACGGCGTCGGCGACGGCGTCGAGGTGGGCGGCGGCGATCCGCAGGTCTACGACGAGGGCACCGACACCGACCCGCTCGACGCCGACACCGACGACGACGGCATCTCCGACGGCGACGAGCTCGGCGGCACCGGGCCGCTCGTCGACTACGGCCCGACCGACCCGCTGAACCCCGACTCGGACGACGACGGCGTCGACGACGGCGTCGAGGTCGGCGTGGTCACGCCGGTCCCGGGCGGCACCACCGACGGCAGCAACGTGCCCTACCTCGGCACCGACGTGACCAAGTGGATCCCCGACGCCGACCCGACGAGCGAGACCGATCCGCTCGACGACGACTTCGACGACGACGGCCTGAAGGACGGCACCGAGGATGCCAACGGCGACGGCGCCTGGGAGGGCAGCATCGGCTCGACCGGTACCCACGGCTCGGGCGAGACCGACCCGTCGACGCGCGACACCGACGGCGACGGCATCCAGGACGGCACGGAGCTCGGCCTCATCGAGCCCGAGGGAGACGACACCGAGCGCGCCTTCTTCGTGCCCGACCTCGATCCGGCGACGCACACCGATCCGCTCGACACCGACACCGACGACGGCGGCCTGAAGGATGGCGAGGAGGACCTCAACTTCAACGGCTACCAGGATCCGGGCGAGATCGATCCCAACGTCGGCGCCGACGACCAGCCGAGCAACGACGTCGGCCTCATCGCCGAGGGCGGCGGCTGCGCCGGCGGTCCGGCCGAGCTGGCCTGGCCGCTCCTGCTGGCGAGCCTGGCGCTGGCGTCCGCGCGGCGCCGGCGCGCGGGCCGCGGCTGAGGTCGTCGGGTCGCGCTCAGCGGAGCGCCGCGTCGCGCGCGAGCCCGGGTCCGAGCCCGAGCGCGGCGAGGCGCGGCGCGAGGCGCTCGGCGATGACCGCGCGCTTCACGAGCGCCTGGCGCTCGCGGCCCATGACGCCGAAGGCGGCGAGCTCGGGCTCGGGCCAGCGCTCGAGGTGCTGGAGCTCGCGCGGCAGCGCGGCGCGCATGGCCTCGATCTCGCCGAGGTGCGGCGCCAGCGTGGTCTCGGCCACGACGCGCGCATAGCCGCGACCGTCGTCGCCGAAGCGCGCCAGCGACGCCTCGAGGTAGGCCCAGCCGAAGTCGTCGTGAGCATCCTCGTCGCGGAGCGTCCGCTCGAGCACCGCGCGCACCGTCGGGTGCGTCGCGCGCCGCCGCAGGTCCTCGATGAGCGCGACCGAGATCGTCTCGCTCACGACCAGCATCGACACGGCCGTGCCGAGCGCGCGCTGGGCCGCCGGCAGCGCCGCGAAGCCGGGCGGGTCGAGCAGCTCGACCGGGTCGGGCAGGAGCGGCACGACGCCCAGGCGCTCGGCCACGCCCAGGCACAAGGCTGTGTGGCGCACCTCGTCGGCGATGGCGTCGGCCGCGCCGGCGTAGACCTCGAGCGGATCGCCCGCCGCCAGCACCTCGGCGAGGAAGCGCGTCATCACCTGGATCGAGCGGTACTCGGTCTCGACGCGATAGGCCCAGTGGGCGCGCACGACGTCGCGCACCCCGGCCGGCACGGCGTCGGCCGTCAGCGCCTCCCACGGCACGTCGGCAGCGACCAGCGCGTCGTGGATGGCGCGGAACGGACCCAGCGCGTGGCCCAGGCGCCGCCGCGCGCTCACCGCGCGCACGCCCGCTTCGCGTCGCTCCCCACCGCGCACGAATTGTCCGGGCAGGTGACCCACCGCGGCGGCGCGGGCGGCTTCTCGAGGAGGTCGCCCGACCACAGCATGCAGCGCGTCTCGACCTGCCCGTCCAGGCACACCTCGGCCCACTTGCCGTCGCAGGTCGGCAGCGCCGGCCAGGCCGCGAGCCACAGCTCGAAGTAGGTCGGCTGGCAGTCGACGGCCAACGCATGGGTGGTGCAGCGGTCCTTGCCGCAGGTCGTGAACGGCGGGTTCAGCGCCGGCCCGGTGAAGTTGGTCGGCACCGGCGGCAGGCACGCCTCGACCACGTGGTGCTCGATGCAGGCCGGCTCCCAGCTCCCATATTGGGCCTTGCAGTCGGCCTCGTCGCGGGCCGGCATGGTCGACGCGACGGGCGCCTCGCAGCGGCCCGGGTCGTGGCCGAGGACGCACAGGCCGCCGCCGCAGGCGAGGTAGGGCGGGTGCTCGAAGTTGCAGCCGGCGCCGGCCGGGCAGCAGCTGCGGTTGATGCGATGGCCGTCGCACGACTCGGTCTCGCTGCCGTTGCACGGCATCGGCGCGCCGGCCCGCGCGCGCCCGGCGAACGGCAGCGCGAGGCCCATGCCCAGCACCACCACGAGCGCGCCCGGATCGAGCGCACCCGAGGCGCACGCCGCGAGGCCGAAGCCGCTGACGACGACCGCCACCAACCCTGCCAGGACCCGTCCGCGCGTGTGCATGGCGCGAGCCTAGCAGAGGCTCGGACGACGCGACAATCGTCGGCCGTCGCTCGCTTGGCAGCCGAGTCGAGCTTGGCTATTTTCGCGTCGTGAGCGATCAGCCCCGCGCACGTGACGTCCTCGACGAGGTCCATCGACGCTTCGGCCGGAGCGGCCTCGGCCGCATCGAAGAGGCGCTGGCCGGCGTGATCCGCGGCGCGCCGGGCGAGGGCTACGTGCCCGACCAGCGCATCACCGTCATGCGCGTGCCCGACCTCGCGGCCAGGCCCTTCCACGACCCGCGCGAGTTCCCCTGGAACGCCGCCTTCGAGGCCGCGACCGACGAGGTCCTCGCCGAGTTCCGCCGCGTCGAGGCCGCGCGCGCCGGCTTCGCCGACTTCGAGGGCTACGGCCGCGGCTGGCTCGCCTGGCTCTTCCACTCCGAGGGCCGCTGGTTCGACGACACCATGCGGCTCGCGCCCAAGACGACCGAGCTCCTCAAGAGCACCCACCACACCCAGGGCGAGTTCCTCTTCTCCGAGCTCTCGCCGGGCGGCGTCATCCCGCCGCACACCGGCGGCTGCAACGCCGTCCTCAGCACCCACCTGGCACTCATCGTGCCGCCCGGCTGCCGCATCCAGGTGGGCCAGGAGGTGCGCGCCTGGGAGAAGGGCAAGGTCATCGCCTTCGACGACAGCTTCGTCCACGGCTGCTGGAACCCATCCACCGAGCGCCGCATCTGCCTCGTGTGGGAGGTGTGGCACCCGGGCCTCGACGAGCTCGAGCGCCGCGCCATGGCGTTCGCCTACCAGGCCCTCGTCAACGAGGCCTGACGCGCGCCGCGGCGTCTCCTCCCGGCGTCACGAAAGGCGCCGCAGGGTCCCTACGACGCCCGCGCCGCCGCCGCGCCGCGCGCCGCGTCGAGCACCTCGCGCACGCGCCGCGTGAGCAGCTCGGGCGTCAGCGGCTTCTGCAGGAACGCCACGCCCGACTCGAGCACGCCATGGCGCACGACCGCGTCGTCGGTGTAGCCCGACATGAAGAGGACGCGCGTCTCGGGGTGCACGACCGCCAGGTGCTCGGCCAGGAGGCGGCCGCCCATGGCCGGCATCACGACATCGGTCAGGAGCAGGTCGATGGGCTCCTTCCGCGCCTTGGCCAGCGCCAGCGCGTGCACGCCGTCGTGGCTCTCGAAGACCTTGTAGCCGTGGCGCCGCAGGATGTTGGCCGCCAGCGAGCGCACCTGCGCGTCGTCCTCGACCAGCAGGATCGACTCGGTGCCCGACAGCTCGGGCTTCGTCGCCTGGCGCGGCAGCTCGGCCGCCGCCTCGACCGTCATCGGCAGGTAGACCTTGAAGGTCGCGCCGCGGTCGGGCTCGCTGTAGACCCAGATGCCGCCCTCGCTCTGCTTGACGATGCCGAACACCGTCGAGAGCCCGAGGCCGGTGCCGCGGCCCTTCTCCTTGGTGGTGTAGAAGGGCTCGAAGATGCGCGCCAGCGTCGCGCGATCCATGCCGTGGCCGGTGTCGCTCACGGCAAGCATCACGGTCGGACCCGGCCGCGCGCCGACGTGCTCGGCGGCGTAGCGCTCGTCGAGCAGCACGTTGGCGGTCTCGATGGTGAGCTTGCCGCCGGTCGGCATCGCGTCGCGCGCGTTGACGACCAGGTTCATGATGACCTGCTCGATCTGGCTCGGATCGGCGCGCACCTTGCCGAGGTGCGGCGCGAGCGTGACGGTGAGCTCGACGTCCTCGCCGATGAGCCGCGGCAGCATGCGCTCGATGCCGCGCACCACCTCGTTGAGGTCGAGCACGCGCGGCTGCAGCACCTGCTGCCGGCTGAACGCCAGCAGCTGCCGCGTGAGCTCGGCCGCCTTGCTGCCGGCGCGCCGGATCTGCTCGAGGTCGCCGCGCAGCGGATCCGACGGCGCCACCGACTCCAGCGCCAGCTCGGAGTAGCTCAGGACGATCGACAGGAGGTTGTTGAAGTCGTGCGCCACGCCGCCGGCCAGCCGGCCGATGGCCTCCATCTTCTGCGCCTGGCGCAGCTGCTCCTCGGTGCGGTGCAGGCGCTCCTCGGTCTGCTGCTTCTGATCGACCGCCGCCCGCAGCTCCTCGGCGCGCGTCTGCACCGTCGACTCGAGCTGCTCGTTCGAGGCGCGCAGGATGGCCTCGGCCTCGCGCTGCTCGGTGATGTCGATCGACAGCCCGAGCAGGTGGCGAGCCTCGCCGCGCGAGTCGAGGATGGGGATCTTGCGCGTGTGCAGCCAGCGCTGCCCGCGCGGCGTCTGGATGGGCTCGGCCGGGATGTCGACCAGGCGCTTGTTGCGCAGGACCTCGCGGTCCTTGGCGGTGAAGAAGTCGGCCTGGTCCGGCGGGAAGAAGTCGTAGTCGTTCTTGCCGAGGAGCTCTTTGCGATCGAGCCCCAGCAAGAGCTCGCCGGCGCGGTTGAAGCGCTCGAAGCGCAGCGACTCGCCGTCCTTCAGGAAGACCATGGCCGGCAGGTGCTCGAGCAGGCTGTCGAGGAACTGGCTCGCCTCCGCCTCGCGCGCCCGCGGCGTGTTGAAGAAGACGGCCACGAAGCCCTCGCCGAGGCCGCTGACCTCGGTCGGTCGCGGCTCGCGGAAGCTGTGCTCGCTCGCGTCGCGGGCGCAGCGCGCGAAGATCTCGAGCGCCCCGGGATCGAGCGGGTAGACGTCCAGCAGCCGGTGCCCGACCGCGCCGCGGCCATCCATGCCGGTCAGGCGATCGAGCGCGGCGTTGGTCGCCACCACGCGCAGCGAGCGATCATCGGCCGCGTCGTCGAGGTGCAGCAGCACTCCGGCGAACGGCATGCGTTCGAACAGACGGGCATACGGCCCGATCGCGCGTGGAAGATCGTCGTGCATGGTGGTCCGGCCGTCGTCGGCACGACGGCACGGAGCGGAGCATGGACTTCCCGAACCGTTCGGTCCAGCCTTGGCGCGACGATTCCGGACACAGTGCGGGGCGCCCGCCAGAGCCGTCCGCGCGCGTTGTCCCAGGCAGAACTATATCGTCGTTATTCGCTGCAGGTGATGTCGCCGTAGGCGGCCTGGCAGGTGCCGTTGGGGCTGCCCGAGCAGCGCACGTCGCCGTACGCCGCGACGCACGAGTAGCCGCAGGCGATCTTGCCGAAGGCGGCCGTGCACTGCGGCCGGGGCGGACGTCCGTTCCAGGCGTGATAGGCCCAGGCGGGGGGATCGCCACAGGCGATGTCGCCGAAGGCGGCCTTGCAGGTGCCGGCCGGCGTGCGCGCGCAGGCGATCTTGCCGTAGGCGGCCACGCAGTCGTAGCCGCAGGCGGTGGTGCCGAAGGCGCTCGTGCACTTGGCCGGCTCGTCGGGCGGCGCGACGGGCGGCGGGCGCCGCTCGACCGGCCGGCGCCGGAGCTCCGGGTCCCAGCAGGTGACCTTGCCGTAGGCGGCGGTGCACTTGCCGTAGGGCGTCTGGGCGCACTGCACGTCGCCGTAGGCCGCGGTGCAGTCGTAGCCGCAGGCGCTCTTGCCGTAGGCGCTCGTGCACTGCGCGGGCGGCCAGCCGTCGGGGTCGGGGGAGGGCGGCGCGGTGATGAGCGCGGTCGCGAGGATGAAGGCCAGCATGATGTCCTCCGAGGCGTCGAGTACGCGGGACCGCGGCAGGTACGCACCACGCCGCGAAACGATTCACCCGAGCGCCCAGCGCCTTATACCTCGCCGGCGATCGCGCGCACACCGACGTGTGCGTGGCGGTCTAGCAGGCGGGCGGCGCCGGGCGTCGACGGAGCCGCGGCCGAGCTCGATCGCCGCTCGGGCCCTCCCGCGTCCTCGGCGCGGAGACAACCGCGTGACGTTCACCGGCGCTCGAGCGCGCCGCTCCGTCGTCGCGCGCGCGCCGTGTGTAAGGCTTTTGTCACTCTCTTCCGAAGGGCTCCGCGCCCGTGTAGCTGCCGCTTCGCAGCCCACGACCGGCGCGTCGCCGGCATGGACTCACGGACAGCTCAACGGAGATCTTCGATGAAGCGAATCGTGATGTCTCTCCTCGGTGCAACCCTCCTCGGCGGACCCGCGCTCGCCGACACCCCCACGCCGACCCCGGCGCCGGCGGCGACGCCGGTCGTGCCCGCCAGCCACATCGCCTGGACCTGGAGCAACGGCGTCGACATCAAGCTCGAGGGCGGCAAGGTGCTGGGCCTCCAGCGCCAGGGCCAGGACCTCGTCGCCTACGCCGCCGACCACAAGGGCCCGATGGCCGACGGCACCTACGACTTCAACAAGGAGAAGATCGTCGTGAAGGACGGCGTGGTGACCAACGAGGCCAAGCTGCCCGCCTTCGCCAAGTGGGTGAAGACGCAGGCGACGCTGGCCGCGCCCGCGGCGCACTGACGGCACCGGCCCGACCGGGCGCTGCGCGCGGACCGCGCGGCGCTCGGTCGCCGGCGCCTACTTCATGCCGGCCGGCGCGAACAAGAGATGCCGGCGCGCGGCGTCGAGGGCCGGGCGCTCGGGCAGGCCCTTCATGGCGCGCTCCCAGGCGCGGAAGTCGCCGCCCTCGCGCCAGGCGGCGAGCGCGGCCCGGCCGGCCTCGGCGCCGCCCTGGCTCATGCGGTACTCGACCCAGGCCCAGCGCGCCGACGGCGAGCGGATCTCGGCCACGCCATCCAGGCCCTGACGCAGGCGATCGAGCGTGCGGTCGATGGCGGCCATGCCCGCGAACGGCGCGTCGCCGAGCGGCGTGTGCAGCTTCGGCACGAGCGGCGAGAGCCCGAGCGCGGTGGGCAGGATACCTGAAAGCTCCTTTCCGAACGCGATGAGCTCGTCGAGGTCGGCGTCGGTCTCGTCGGGCAGGCCGACGATGACGTAGAGCTTGAGCTTGAGCATGCCCGCGTCGCGCGCCAGCTGCGCCGCGTGCAGCAGGTGCTCGGTGCGGATGCCCTTGGCCATCTTGTTGCGCTGACGCTGGGACGGCGCGTCGGAGGCGACCGTCATGGTGCGCGTGCCGCCGCGCGCCAGGAGGCCCACGAACTCGGCGTCGAGGCGGTCGGCGCGGAGCGACGAGATGCCGACGCCCTTGCCCGACTCGACCACGCGGCGCATGGCCTCCTTGATGCCGCTCCACTCGCTGATGGCGGCGCCGACGAAGCCGACGCGCGGCGCCCAGTCGGGGATGGCCGCCATGACGCGGTCGACCTCCGACTCGCGCATCGGGCTCTCGGGCGAGCGCACGAGGCAGAACTTGCAGAAGCGCGGGCAGCCGCGCGACGCCTCGACCAGGAACATGTTCGAGAGCTCGCTGTGCGGCGTGACGATCTGGCCCACCGCCGGCAGCCCGACCGTCACCTTCTGCGTGGGCGGCACCTTGTCGCCGTCGCGCTCGGGGATCCACACGCCGGGCGTGACGCCGATGCGGTCGAGCAGGTCGTCGCGGTCGGTCGCATCCTCGAGCGCGTCGAGCAGCTTCGGGATGGCGGCCTCGCCGTCGCCGATCACGGCGAAGTCGATGAAGTCGGAGAGCGGCAGCGGGTTCGAGGCGGTGAGCGGGCCGCCGATGAGCACGCCCGGGTGCCACGCGCTCCGGTCTTCGCGCCGGAACGGGATGCCGCCGAGGCTCATGAGATCGAAGAGCCCGAGGATGTCGAGGTCCCAGGTCATCGACACCGCGACGAGATCGAAGTCGTCGAGCGGCCGGCCACTCTCGAGCGACACCAGGCGCTCGCCGCGCGCGCGCGCCGCCGGCACGTCGTCGGGCAGCACCACGCGCTCGCAGCTGATGCCCGAGCGCGAGTTGAGCATGCGATAGACGACCTGGTAGCCGAGCGAGCTCATGGCCGCGTGGTAGGGCAGCGGGTAGGCCAGCGCGATGCGGAATGGGGCGTCCTTGAAGATGGTGCCGCGCTCGGCCTCGAGCAGCGTGTGACGCCGCGCGTCGCCGGTCTCCTGACCGGCGGAGCCGCCCTCGCGCCGGCGCTTCTGCGCGCCGCGGGGCAGCCGCGTCTTTCCGCTACGAGGCGTCGGCGACATGCTGCTCGAGGGTGCGGACCCCGAGCCCGTCACGCAAGTCCGAGAACACCCGGCGGAAGAGCGCCTTCTTCTGGGCCAGCGGCACGCGCAGGTCCGGCTGCGCGAGCAGCGCCGGGTCGATGGCGTCGGCGTCGAGGTCGCACATGTCGATGCCGTGGAGCTCGAGGTTCACGAACGGCAGCCCCAGCAGCGCGCGCTACACGACGGCGTAGCCGCGCTCGCGCATCATGAGCAGGCTCGTGCCGATGATGGGGAAGCGCGCCGTCGGGAAGGTCGGCAGCACGGTGACGGGGATCTCGACCAGGCCGTCACGGCGGTGCGGCAGGCGCTCCTCCCACATGACCGAGGGCGGCCCGACGATGCTGCGCGAGCGCTTGCCGCGGACGAGCATGGCGCCGAGGCGCGCCAGCTTGGCCAGGTAGTAGGGCGGGCAGGGGAAGATCGACGAGTCGTAGCGGTAGCCGGTCTCGCGCACCTTGGCCAGCACGCGCGGCGTCATCGTGTAGCCCGGCGCGCGGAAGCCGACGCACGGCGAGCCGCGCACCTCGGACAGCACCGCGCGCGAGCGGCCGAGCTCGTCGCCGACGGCCTTGTCGTGCTGGCGCACGAGGTCGTAGGGGTGGGTCACCGAGTGGCTGCCGAGCTCGTGGCCGGCCTTCACCAGCTCCTCGGCGATGGCGCGCGCGCGCGGCCAGCGCTCGAGATCCTCGGTCACGACGAAGAAGGTGGCGTGCACCCCGAGCTCGGCGAAGAGCTCGGCGAAGCGCGTGACGCCCTTCTCCCACACCGCGTTGGTGGCGCCCGACTCGTCGAGCCCGTGGATGCGGTAGTAATGGTGGAGGCTGTCGACGTCGACGTTGATGGCTGCGCCGTGGAACATGTCGTCGACACCTCTCTGCGCCGTCGCGCGCGCGCTCGCGTGGGAGGTCAGCCGTTGCCGCGGAGCCGGATGGCCCACGTCAGCTTGGCCAGGCCCTTCAGGACGCGCGGCACGCGCTTCACCAGGTTGATGCTCGGCGGCCGCTTCTCGGCGATGACGATGGGGACCTCGACGATGCGGAAGGCGTCGCGCTCGGCGCGGATGACGAACTCGCTGGCGAAGAGGTCGCGGTCGACGATGCAGCGCGAGACCACCGGCAGGAGGCGCTCGCGATGGAAGGCCTTGAGGCCGTGCGTGTCGGTGCCCTTGAAGCCGAGCAGCACCTTGAGCATGCCGTTGATGACGGCGGTGCCGGCCTTGCGCATCATCGGCCGCTGGTCCTGCGCGTCCTTGTGGGCCTTGCTGCCGACGACCATGTCGCACTGGTCGGCCATCAGCAGGTCGAGCGCGCGCTGGTGGAACTCGACGTCACAGATGTCGATCTCGTCGCACAGGACGTAGGTCCCGCGCGCCTCGAGCATGCCGCGGCGCAGCGCCTTGCCGTAGTTCGGCTCGGGGCTGTGCAGCACCTTCACCTGGGCGTGCTTGCGCTCGAGCTCATAGGCGTGCTCGAGGGTGCGGTCGGTCGAGCCGTTCTCGGTGATGATGATCTCGTAGGTCACGGCCGGCAGACGCTCGGCCAGGCGGACGATCAGATCGTTGACCGCGGTCGTGAGGATCGCCTCCTCGTTGAAGACCGGGATGATGATCGATACGTTCGGGTTCGTCGTCTCGAGGGCCAAGTCCGCCTCCGGCTCGTCGCTGGCGATACAAACGCGCGCGGTATAACGACCCGATCCCGCGGGGTCAACGAGCTTCTTGGGCAGGCAGGGCCGCGCGAGGGCTCAGGGCTTGGGGTCGAGGCCCCGCTCGATGCGCGCCGCGACGCACTTGTCGCTGCCGGGCTCGAGGTTCCGGCACACCTGCGGGCGTACCTCGTAGATGCCGCAGGTGGCGTGGACGCCGATCTCGCCGCGCAGCACGGCGCAGCGGCCGTCCTCGGCGAGGCGCATGTGCCACTCGCCGTCGCCGTTGCGCACCGTCCACATGGCGCGGAGCCCGCGCAGCCGGAACAGCACGTCGGTCGGGAAGACCTGCACGTAGTCGACGATGCCGCGTTCGCGGTTGTAGCGGGGGCTGCGGCAGCAGGCGCCGCACGCTTGGCAGTCATAGGTGCGTCGCGTCATCTCCCGAGGGATATGCCGAGCCGTCCCGGGACGCAATCGCGGTCGTGTCGGGCGGGGGGCTCGACTCAGGGCGTGAGGGCGAGGGCCACGCCGGCCTCGACGTTCGAGACGCGGTAGGCGCCACCGACGGCCTGGCCGTGGCGCCACTGCTCGAGGTCGTAGCCGACGGCGCTGGTGGCCCAGCGGAGGCCGAGGGTCAGGCTCGCGACGCCGCCGAGGTCGACCTTCACGTCGGCGCCGGCGGTGCTGCCCTGAACCCAGACCGCGCCGTCACCGAAGCACTCGGCGCCGCTCTCGAAGTGGAACGGGTCGTCCTGATCGATGGCGTAGACGGTGAGCTGGATCGCGTCGACGAAGGTGAGGCGCAGCGACAGGCCGACCTCGCTCTGGCTCGAGCAGGCGCGGAGGCCGTCCTCGATGCGGCGCAAGAGCGGCGTCTCGGCGACCGTCTCCTGGAAGAGGTTGGCGGTGAGGTAGGCCTCGACGTCGAGGCGCACGTGCGCGCCGAGTGCCACGCCGTCGTGGTAGCGGACCCAGCCGATGTCGAGGCCGGTCGTGCGCGTCGCGGTGAGGTCGGAGCGGCGCATGACGAGCTCGCCCAGGCCCGCCTCGAAGGCGCCGCCGTCCCAGGCCAGCGCGGTCGCGCGCAGGCTGGCGATGGGGTGCTCGGCGTCGTCGGCGGCGAGGTCGAGCTGGGCCGCGCCGAGGTGCCAGCGCGAGGTCGGCGCGAGGTGGACGCCGTCGACCGTGCTCGGCATGTGGAGGTAGCCCATGCCGCGAGCGTGGCGCGCGGCGAAGGCCTGGTTGTCGGCCTCGAAGGTCAGGCGCGCCTCGGCCGAGAGCTGGCCCGCGCCGCCGAGCATGGCGCTCGCGCTCGCGGCCGGGGCACTCGGGCTGGGCGTGCCGCTCGAGCTCGCGGCGGCGGGCGCGGCGGGCGCGGCGGGCGCGGCCGGCGCGGCGGTGCTCGGGCGGATGAGCGCGGCCAGCGCCGCGTCGTCCTCGTGCGGGCCGCCGTCGCAGGCGCGGGCCGTCCGTTCGAAGGGTGCGAGCGGCGCGAGCAGGGCGAGGGTGGTCAGGGCGAGCGGGAATACGAGCGTGGCGTTCATGCCGGCGGCCGCAGAGCAAGGGCGATGCCATGAGCCATCCATGCGGTCGCGCGGGCATCGGCCGAGCGCCGTCGTGCAGCCGCGAGGCCGGACCGTGCAGGCGCCTGCACAGGCGTGCACGCGCCGCGACCGCGTGCGTCCGGCCTGCGCTTCGGGTTTACTGGCGCGCCTGCGACGGTCTCCGTTGCGTTCGGGTGGGAGCCTCGTCATGCGCCTCGTCCTGGTTCACCTCGCGCTCGCGGGCGCCCTCGCCTCGGCGTCCTGCCTCGACGGCGGCCGCTCGGCCGCGGTCGGCGATACGTCCGACGCCGGCTCGGACGACGCGGACGTCGCGCCCGAAACTGTCGCCGACACGCTCGCCGACACGCTCGCAGACACGGCGGCCGACGTCGCGCCCGACGCGCCCGACGCCGTCGACCCCATCGACGGCGACACCGGCTACTGCGTCCCGCTCCGCCCCGATGGCTGCCCCGAGGCCCAGCCGCCCGAGGGCTTCGCGCCGGTCTGCGAGCACGCCTGCCTGCAGGCCGACCGCGGCAAGAGCTGCGACTACCCCGAGCGCCGCTGCACCTGCGAGCTCGGCTCGGGCCTCCAGTGGATGTGCGAGCCCAGCGTCTGCCCCGCCGACGGCGAGGCCCAGGGCGATGCCTGCACGACGCCCGGGCTGCGCTGCGACGCCGGCTTCGAGGAGCGCGGCCTCGTCTGCATCCCGGGCGACCTCGTCTGGGTGCACTGCGTGCGCGCCGCCATCGACCCGATGGGCCACCGCCTGCACTGCCCGCCGGTGCCGCCGCCCGAGGGCGGGCGCTGCTGCGTCGAGAGCCCGGGCTTCGTGCCCGACGACTGCCCGTACCCCGACGCCAGCGGCGCGATCGTGTCCTGGCGCTGCATCGACTACCGCTGGGCGCCGACGCCGTGACGCGTAAAGAAGGGCGGACGCGCGCATCGACGGCCTCCGGATCGCTCCGAAGGGTACCTCCGCGTCCGGTCGCGCGCCCGCCCTGTAGCTGGGATCCGCTGGGGACCGCGCCGGCCCGCTGCAGACCAGGCCCGCAGCGTTACCAGCGCTGTATGTTGGGTATCATATTGTGGGACGAAGTCCAGCCTCCAGGCTAGAATTCGCCCCATGTCGTATCCGCCCGAGCACAAGCCCCGAGTCCACGCCCGCATCGTCGAGGTCGCCGCGCGCCTCTTCCGCGAGGAGGGCATGCACGCGACCGGCATCGATCGGCTGATGGCCGAGGCCGGGCTGACGCGCGGCGGCTTCTACGCGCACTTCCCGTCCAAGGCCGCGCTCTTCGCCGAGGTGCTGCAGGCCACCTTCCAGGAGTCGCGCGAGAACCTGGTCGGCCGCGGCAACGAGCGCCTCACCGGCAAGGCGTGGCTACGCGCCGCGACGCGCCGCTACCTCGACCCCAAGCACCGCGACCAGCCCGAGCTCGGCTGCGCCATCCCGTCGCTCGGCGCCGAGGTGGCGCGCGCACCGGCCGCGGGGCGCGAGACCGTCGGGGCCGAGGTCGCCTCGATCATCAAGGCCTTCTCCGAGCGCGGCCTGCTGCCCGAGAGCGAGGCCACGGCGCTGCTCGCGACCTGGGTCGGCGCCATGACCATGGCCCGCGCCGTCGCCGATCCGGCCCAGTCCAAGGCGATCGTCGAGGCCTGCCGGAACCATCCTCGGCGCTCATCCCGCTCGAGGAGCCGACCGCCGCCCCGACCGAGACCCGCCCGACGTGGCCGAGCGCCTGAGTCGGTCGATGCCTCGCTCCGGCCGCCCTCATCCGGCTTCTTCCTGCGGCTCGCGCTCTTCGCGCGAGCCTCCGTCAAGCCGGGGCGGCCTGCTCGAACCTGTTGATGGTTCGCTCGCGCCGCGGCGCTTCGCTCACATCGATGGCCTCGCTCCGGCCGCCCTCATCCGGCTTCTTCCTGCGGCTCGCGCTCTTCGCGCAGCCTCGTCAAGCCGGGGCGGCCTGCGCTCGGAACCTGTCAGGCGCTGCGCGCCATGCGGCGCTCCGCTCACCTCGGATGGCCTCGCTCCGGCCGCCCTCATCCGGCTTCTTCCTGCGGCTCGCGCTCTTCGCGCGGCCTCCGTCAGAAGCCGGGGCGGCCTGCGCTCGGAACCTGTCATGGTTCGCTGCGCGCCATGCGGCGCTCCGCTCACCTCGGATGGCCTCGCTCCGGCCGCCCTCATCCGGCTTCTTCCTGCGGCTCGCGCTCTTCGCGCGACCTCCGTCCGAAGCCACGGCGCTGCTCGCGACCTGGGTCGGCGCCATGACCATGGCCCGCGCCGTCGCCGATCCGGCCCAGTCCAAGGCGATCGTCGAGGCCTGCCGGAACCACATCCTCGAGCGCTTCATCCCGCTCGAGGAGCCGACCGCCGCCCCGACCGAGACCCGCGCCGACGTGGCCCAGAGCGCCTGAGTCGGTCGGATGGCCTCGCTCCGGCCGCCCTCATCCGGCTTCTTCCTGCGGCTCGCGCTCTTCGCGCGAGCCTCCGTCCAGAAGCCGGGGCGGCCTGCGCTCGGAACCTGTTCATGGTTCGCTGCGCGCCATGCGGCGCTCCGCTCACCTCGGATGGCCTCGCTCCGGCCGCCCTCATCCGGCTTCTTCCTGCGGCTCGCGCTCTTCGCGCCAGCCTCCGTCCAGAAGCCGGGGCGGCCTGCGCTCGGAACCATCTTGCGACAGTCTTCGAGTCGACCGCCTGAGTCTACTCAGGACGAGAAGGCGTGCACCGCTAGCCAGAGCGCGCCCTCGGAGGTCGCGACCACGCGATGCGGCGTGTGCATCGGCAGGAGCAGCGTGTCGCCCGCCTGAAGCTCGACCGGCGTGCCGGCGACCTCGATGGTGGCCTCGCCGCGCAGCAGGACGACCCACTCGTCGTGCACCTGATCGTAGACGTCGGGGTTGGGGCTGCCCGAGCTCACGACGCGCTCGACCAGCACGGCGCTGAGACGCGCCAGCACCTCGAAGCGCTCGCCGGTGGCGGGGGCGCTGCTGCGATCGAAGAGGTTCGGGCCTCGAGACCAGCTCATCGGGACCTCGGTGAGGGGGGCGCGGTCGGGCGACCCGACGACAGACGAGAGTCAGCATACAAGCCCACTCCGCCGCCGACGTCAAAATCCATGTCTTCGCGCCGGGCCGCGCCTGTCACCGGCCCGGCGCGCGTGGCCGAGCGTCGCCGCCGGACTCGTGCTAGGGTCCGCCGCATGAGCCGCGGACACTTCATCGGTCTCAACCACCATCGCCTCATGCTCCAGGACGCGCTGCGGATGGATGCCTACCGCGAGGCGATCCGCCAGCGCGTGAAGCCCGGCATGCGCGTCATGGATCTCGGCACCGGCACCGGCGTCCTCGCCATGTGGGCCGCCGAGGCGGGCGCCGACGTCGTCGCGGTCGAGCCGCACGCGGTGATCGAGGTGGCCCGGCGGATCGCGCGCGACAACGGCCTCGCCGACAAGATCCAGTTCATCCGCGCCGACGCCAAGGCCATGGCCCTCGACGCGCCGGTGGACCTGGTCGTCACCGAGTGCATGGGCAACTTCTTCGTCACCGACGAGATGCAGCCGGTGCTGCGCGACCTGCCGCGCCACATGGCGCCCGGGGCGGCCACGCTGCCGCGGCGCATCTCGCTCCACCTGGCGGCGGCGACGCTGCCGCTGTGGAAGGAGATCCGCTTCTGGGACGAGCCCATCGGCGGCTTCGACTTCTCGGCCGCCCACGACTTCGCGCGCCAGGCCGCCTACGTCATCAACTGCGAGCCCGAGCTCGTGGCCACCGCGACCGCCAAGGTGGCCGACTTCCCGCTCGTCGAGGCGCCCGACGCGTTCGTCCTCGACGCGACGCTGGCGGTCACGAAGAAGGTCCAGCTGCACGCGCTGGTCGGCTGGTTCGACGCCGACCTGGCCGACGGCGTGACGCTCTCGACGCGCCCCGGGCAGCGCACCCACTGGGGCCAGATGGCCTTCCCGCTGCCGGCCGTGAGCGTGGCGCCGGGCGACCGGCTCGAGGTGCGCCTCGAGCTGGCCATGGACGAGAAGCTGAAGAGCTACTTCCGCTGGTCGGGCAAGGTCGTCACGGCCGCGGGCGAGACCGCGTTCGAGGCCGACACGCGCCGCCGCTTCGGCGACGCGGTGGCCGACGATCCGGGACAGGAGTGAGGCCATGAAGATCGAAGCGACGGCATCGGCCACCATCGCCAACCTCGGGCCCGGCTTCGACGTGCTCGGGCTGTGCCTCGAAGGCCCGCGCGACCGCGTGACGGCCGAGCTCACGACGACCGGCCAGGTCGAGATCGTGTCGATCACCGGCGACGACGGGCGCCTCTCGAGCGACGCCGCGCAGAACTGCGCCGGTGTCGCGGCCAAGGCGGTGCTCGAGCGCTTCGGTGACGCCAAGACCGGCGTCCGGCTGTGGCTCGACAAGGGGCTCCCGCTCGGCAGCGGGCTCGGCAGCTCGGCCGCCAGCTCGGTCGCGGCCGCCGTCGCCACCGCCGGCCTCCTCGACCCGCGGCTCCCGAAGGAGCTGCTCTTCGACGCCACGCGCGAGGGCGAGCGCCTGGCCACCGGCACGCCGCACCCCGACAACGTCGCGCCCTGCCTCTTCGGCGGCTGCGTGGCCTGCATCGCCGGCGAGGGCGAGCGCGTCGACGTGGTCACGCTCGACGTCCCGAGCGGCCTCATGGTCGTCGCGGTGAAGCCCGACTTCGAGGTGCGGACGGCGGACGCGCGCGCGGTCATGCCGCGCGACATCCCCATCGCCGACGTGGTGAAGAACCTCGGCAGCATGGCCGCGCTGGTGAAGGCCATGCTGACGAACGACCTCGTGCTCCTCGGCAAGGCGCTCGACGATCGCATCGCCACGCCCTACCGCAAGCGCCTCATCCCCGGCTTCGACGCGGTCATCGAGGCCGCCATGCAGGCGGGCGCCATCGGTGCCGGCATCAGCGGCTCGGGGCCGGCGCTCTTCGCGCTGTGCGCCGAGCGCGACGACGCGCTCGACGTGGCCGACGCCATGGTCGAGGCCTTCGAGCGCTCGGGCAGCAAGGCGCGCGCGCTGGTGTGCGCCATCGATCGCATCGGCGCCCAGCTCGTCTGACTTGGCGACGAGCGTCGACGCGCCGCGCTCGCGGCTGGCGCTGTGGCAGGCGCTCGTGCTGCTGACGCTGCTCTTCGGGCTGGCGCTGCGCTGGAACCTCGCCTCGCCGTGGCTCGACGCGGTCGGCCTCCGCCACGAGGACGTGCGGCACGCGCACTCGCACGTCGGCTTCTACGGCGTCCTCACCGTCGGCTGGTGGCTGCTCTCCGAGCGCGCCGGCCGCGCCGTCATGGGCGGTCGCGCGGTGCTGGTGTTCATGGCGGTGGTGGTGCTGGCGACCGCGCTCTTCGCGGCCTACGGCTATGTCGTCCCGACCATCGCGCTGTCGACCGTCGTGGCCGGCTACTGGCTCGTGGCCGGCTGGCGACTCTGGCGCGGACCGGCGCGCGCGCCGCCCGGCGACTGGCTCGCGCTGGCGCCGGTAGGGCTCGCGCTGGGCGTCCTGCTGGTGCCGGCCATCGCCGTCAGCGCGCGCCACGACCTCGGCCTGTCGCGCGAGCTGGCGCACGTGTTCATCGGCGTGCTCCTGCTCGCGACGTTCGTGCCGGTGGCCTTGTCGACGCTGGCGGTGCCGCGCTTCGAGCCGGTGGCGTACGGACTCGCGGCCGTCGTCGGCACGACCTACCTCGTCTTCCACGAGCGGCTGCCGTGGCCGCTCGGGCTGTTCCTGACGCTGACCGGCCTGGCGCTGGCCCACGTGCTGCGCGGCCTGCCGCGCGAGGCGCCGCCGTGGCTGCGGCTCGCGTGGTGGGGGCTGGCGCTCGGGCTCGTGGTGCTGGGCGTCGCGCCGCCGCTCCAGACCGAGGCGGTCCGGCTGGCCGCCCTTCATTATACGGTGCTCGGTCCGCTGCTGCTGACGCTCGTCCACCGCCTGCTGCCCGCGCGCCCGCGCGCCCACCCGATCGCCTTCCCGCTGGCTCTGGCGGCGCTCGCGGCGATGCTCGCCGGCATGGTCGGCGCGCCCGTCATCGGCGCCGGAGCGGCCGCGCAGCTCGCGGCCTGGAGCGGCTCGCTGCTGGTGCCGGCGCTGGGCTGGGTCGTCGTGTCACGGGGCCGCGCGCCCTGACCGCGATCAGACGCGGCCGGTCTTCTCCGCCAGCGCCCCCGAGGCCGCGGTCGGGTCGAACACGGTCGCGGTCCACATGATCTCGCGCCGCTCGTGCTTCCAGTCGAGCTCGACCTTGTCGTCGTCCTCGTGGAAGTACATCGCGGCGTACTGGGCCTTCTGCGTCTTCAGGTACTCGCCGAGCGTGTCGGCCTCCTCGGGGGTGAGCTCGCCGCTCTTGTCCTTCTCGCCGAGCACGTGGCGCGCGGTCTCGAGCGCGTGCGCGTCCTCGGGCGACAGCTCGCGCACGCCCTTGTTGTAGCTGCGGTTATTGCTCTGGAGGGTCTTGAGCTCCTTGTCCTCCTCGATCTCGAGCGGCGGCGTCTTGGCCTCGAGCTCGCGCAGCCGCGCCAGCGACGCCGTCTTCTTCTCGAGCCCGTCGACGGTCTGGGTCGCCCACTCGCGGCCGATCGAACGCTCGCGCAGCGACTCCTTCTCGGGGTCCTTGTCGCTCACGCAGTAGGTGTCGAGGTCGTCAAGGTGCTTTCCGAGATCGATGTCGCCCTCGGGCTGGTTCTTGACGAAGGTCGCCATCGAGTGCGCGCCGAAGAAGGCCTCGTAGCGATAGCCGCGGAGCGGCGCCGCCGACGACTCCCGCGCCACCTGCTCGAGCGCGTAGGTGTGCGCCTTGCCGATGTAGATCTGCACGTAGAGCGGCGCCGTCTCGGCCATCATCGCGTCGCGCAGCGTCTTCGGCCCGACGCCGGAGAGCACGCCCTCGACCTTCGGCACCGGCTTCTTCAGGTGCTGCCCGGCGTCGGTGAGGGTGTTGTAGAGGAGCGACGTGTGGACGCCCTCCATGCCCTCGGCGATATCGGGGCGGTCCTTCAGGAACACCGGGCGCAGCGCGTTGACGATGTCGCCGCAGCTCGTGCCCGAGATGCGCGCCACGGTGTCGAAGAGCTTCTCGTCGGAGCGCAGCGCGGCGGCGATGGTGCCGGCGTCGTCGAACCACTTCGTCCAATCGAAGCCCTTCTCGCCGAGCTTGGTGGTCAGGTCGATGAGCGCCTCGACCACGTCCGGCTTCTTGGCCTCGAGCGTCCCGACCTGCCACGAGCCGCGCTCGAGCCCCTCGCGCTGCCACTCGGCGATGGTCAAGCAGTCGGCGCCGATGGACCAGGCCAGCGCGTTGGCGACCGCGTCGGGGCCGCCATACAGGAGCGCCAGCTCGTCGACCTTGCGCGCCGGCGAGGTGCGGAACTTCTCGAGGCTCGACTTGGTGATCTTGTCGGGCTCCGGCTCGGGCAGCCCCTTCGCCCCCGACTTGCCGCCCGACGTGCCGACCGACGGCTCCTTCGGCATGCGCTCCGACTCGCCCTCCTCGAACGTCATGCCGCGCTCGCGCGGGCTCGTCGAGCGCTCGTCGGGCGTCTCGGTCGGCGTGTGATCCTGCGACTTCGGGACGTGCTGCATGGGCGCACGATAGGCCGGTCGGCGACGGCCTCGTCGACCTCGACGCGCGCCGTTTCTTCGACCGCCGGCGAGCGGTGGTGCGAAGGCGCTCGGCAGCTCTCCTGGCAGGCGCCAGGCGTCATCCGGGTCAGCGCTGCGGTGCGAATGTCGTCGAGCCGGTGGTGGTAGCGCGTGTGCGCGGGCCCTGCCGGGCTCCTTGGCCTGGCCTGCCTTCGACGACTTCACGCCCGGCCTCCGCTGGGCCGTCCCCTTCTGAGGCGCTATGCTCGGCGCCCTCATGGCTTCGAGCCCACCGCCCGAGGATCACGTCGAGGTCGGCGCGCTGACGGTCTTCTTCCCGACCGGCTCGATGCGCTCGTTCTGGTTCATGCACGACCTCGCCGGGCTCTTCGGCGACGAGGTCAACGCCGACGCCGAGCGGCGCCTGCGCCTGGCGCTCTCCGAGCGACCGAAGGGCCGCCTCGGCCTCGACGTCGAGGCCGACTCGGTGCTCGTGAGCGCGTCGAACGCCGCGCTCATGCAGCGCGTGCTGGAGGCGGTGCGCGCGCTGTGCCGCGACCCCGAGGACCTGCCGACGGCGGCGCTCGCGGCGGCGCAGCGGGCGATGGAGGCGGCGCCCAAGCCCAAGCGCCAGCGCTGGCAGATCGGCAGCGTCTTCGCCGTGCCGCTGGCCGACGGCGCGTGGGCCTTCGGGCAGGTCGTCGACCTCGCCCGGCCCGCGCCTCGGCGCCACGCTGGCCCTCTACGAGCACCTGCTCGCGCCGAGCCCGCGCTGGCCCCCGACGAGGTCCTCGACGTCGTCACCGCGCGCACGCTGACCATCCTCCACACCACGGCGAGCGGACTCGACGCGGACGGCGTGTTCCGCGTCGTGGGCGAGGGGCCGATCGCGCTCGACCCCGGCTCGGGCCCGCACGGACCGCGCGCGGCCGGCCGCAGCTGGGACGGCATCGCGACCGTCGCCAACGCCTGGTACGGCCTCTACCCGTGGAACCTCCTCTATGCGCCGGTCGGTCTCGACCGCTCGATCATGCCCCGGTCTCGCCCGCTGCCGCGCGCCTGGATGCTCGACGCGCCGACCCTCGAGCGCCTGCGCAGCGGCGACCCGCGCGGCCTGGAGCTCGCGAAGCTCATCGCCGAGCGCGCACGCGACGGCCGCTCGGACGCGTGACGCCGGCCGGCGCGCTTGCGCCGGCGCGGCGCTCCGCGCGTAC
The DNA here is from genome assembly GCA_046351155.1 of Myxococcota bacterium. GTDB lineage: Bacteria > Myxococcota_A > UBA9042 > PHBI01 > PHBI01 > JAXLYZ01. The sequence continues at coordinate 44,488 of JAXLYZ010000007.1, read as the reverse complement.
GGTCGGGGGTATGAGCAGCCACCAGGACCCCGCCTCGTCGAGCCCCGATCCCGCCGTCATCGAGCACGTCATCGTCGGTCGTCCGAAGGACCTCGGCGACGGCTTCGTCGTGCGCCGCACGCTGCCGTCGTTACAGCGGCGCCGCGTCGGCCCGTTCGTCTTCTTCGATCACTTCGGCCCGGTCGACATGGCGCCCGGCACCGGCCTCGACGTGCGCCCGCATCCGCACATCGCGCTCAGCACCGTGACCTACCTCTTCGCCGGCGAGATCCTCCACCGCGACAGCCTCGGCTCGGTGCAGGTCATTCGCCCGGGCGACGTCAACTGGATGGTGGCCGGCAAGGGCATCGTCCACTCCGAGCGCACCGCGCCCGAGACGCGCCGCGTCGGCCAGCGCATGCACGGCCTCCAGGCCTGGGTCGGCCTGCCGACCGAGGTCGAGGAGTGCGCGCCGGCCTTCTTCCACCACCCGGCCGCGACCCTGCCCATGGCGCGCGGCCCCGGCTTCGAGGCACGCGTCGTGGCCGGCACCGCCTTCGGCCAGCGCTCGCCGGTCGAGGTCGCGTCGCCCACCTTGTACGTGGACGTGCGCCTCGAGGCCGGCGCGCGCTTCGAGGTCCCGACCGAGCACCACGATCGCGCCGTGTGCGTCGTCACCGGACCGGTCGACGTCGGCGCCGCGACCGACCTCGGCGAGGGCGCCATGGTCGTGCTGGTGCCGGGCCAGCCGGTGGTCGTGCACGCCGCCCAGGCGGCGCGCATCATGCTGCTCGGAGGCGCGCCGCTCCACGGCGAGCGCTACCTCGAGTGGAACTTCGTCGCCAGCTCGAAGGAGCGCCTGGCGCAGGCCGCGACGACTGGCGCGCGCACCGCTTCTTCCCGCTCGTCCCCGGCGACGAGCACGAGCGCATTCCCTATCCCGGCGACGCCGAGTGAGCGCGCGCGCGACCGTCCTCGCCGCCGCGCTGGCGGTCTCGGGGCTGCGCCAGCGCGCCGAGCCGCGACGCGGCCGACGAGGCCCGCGTCGGTGCCGCGCTCGACGACTTCCACGACGCCGCCGCGCGCGCCGACGAGGCGCGCTACTTCGATCACTTCGCGCCGGCGGCGTGTTCCTCGGCACCGACGCGAGCGAGCGCTGGGACGTCGCCGCCTTCCGCGCCTACGCCCACCCGCACTTCGCCAAGGGCCGCGCGTGGGCCTTCCATGCGGTCCGGCGCGCTGTCGTCGACGCCGACGGCGCCCACGCCTGGTTCGACGAGGACCTCGCCACGCCGAACCTCGGCCCGGCGCGCGGCAGCGGCGTGCTGGTGAAGCAGGGCGGCGCCTGGAAGATCGCCCAGTACAACCTGGCGCTCACCATCCCCAACGAGCGCTTCGGCGCCGTGAAGGACGCGGCCACCACCGCGCAGATCCTGGCCGCCGCGGCCGACGACCCGCTGCGCGATCTGGGCTGGTTGGCCGGCGCCTGGGTGGTCGAGCGCCCCGTCGATTACCGGCGCTGCCGACGGCGCCCGCGAGCGCGTCGAGGAGGCGTGGCCTCGCGCCGGCCGGCGCCACCATGATCGGCTCGGGCCGCACTACCGCGCGGCGCGGCGACGACCTCCTTCGAGCAGCTGCGCCTCGAGGTGCGCGACGGCGTCGTCGTCTACGTGGCCGCGCCGCGCGGCGGCGCGCCGAGCGAGTTCACGCGCGTCGCGAGCGACGACGCCGCGGCGCTCGTGGTCGAGAACCGCGCCTACGACTGGCCCAAGCGCATCACCTATCGCAAGGACGGCGACGGCCTGGCGCCGGGGTCGAGGGCGACCCGGGCCAGCCGGTCGAGGCCTGGAGCTACTGCCGCGCCGTCATCGATCGCTGAGTGCCGACGCGGCCCGGCCGCGCCTCAGGGGCAGTCTTCCGGGCACAGGAAGAAGTCGAGGTCGTCACAGATGCCGTCGCACAGGAGGTTGCCGCCGTCGCCGAAGGGCGGGGGCAGCGGGTAGTCGTGCTCGATCGACGGGGTCGTGCCGCCGGTCGGGGTGACCGCGCCGCTCGGCCAGCACACGCCGGCCACGTCCCACATGTCGCCCATCTTGATCTTCACGTCGTCCCAGTGGAAGCGGAGCTGGCCGTAGATGTAGACGCGCACGGTCGCGAACGAGTCGCCGTAGTCCCAGTCGTCCCAGTAGTGGGCGCCGATCTTGTAGCAGCGGTTCTGCTCGGGCACGGCCAGGTTCAGGTTCTCCGGGCCGGCGCCGTCGGTGTCGTCGCGGTCGAGGCTCGGGTCGTCGGTGGTGCCCGGGTTCCCCCAGTCGGGGCGCGGGTTGTACCAGAAGGCGTCGAAGTAGTCGTCGAACCAGTCGGTGGCATTGGCGTGCATGAAGTGGAGGTCGACGTCGGTGCCGACCGAGAAGTCGGCGCCCGGCGGGCTGGTGTCGGTCTCGTCCGAGTCGCCCGGCGTGTGCCACAAGAGCTCGACGTGGATGCCCTCGCCCGAGGTCACGATGAAGGGGTGCTCGGCGTCGGTGCACGACGGCGTGCCGGCCTGGTCGGTGACCTTCAGCGCCAGCGTGTACTCGCCGATGATGTTGGCCGTGAAGGTGATGTTGGGCGAGGACGGCGACGGGTAGATGACCTCGGTCGAGCCGCTCGGCTGGGTGATGGTCCAGGCGTAGCTGGCGATCGAGGTCGAGGCCGTCGAGCCCGTGCCCGAGCAGTGCATGGTGGTCTGCGGCGCGACCTCGTCCGGCTCGCTGCAGGTGATGACCGCGGTCGGGCAGGTGCCGTCGGTGCCGAAGCCGGTGAGCGGCACGTCGACCTCGGCCAGGTAGGCGTCCGAGCTGATGTGGAGGTTGCCGAGGTCGCGCGTCGGCTGGCCGTCGCCGCCGAGCACCGCGACGGTCGCCGGCAGGTAGGTCACCGGGACGGTGAGCTTGTCGCCGTGGGGCACGGTGATCGGCGCGGCGCCGACCGCGTTGGTGTCGATGGCGTAGACCCCGCCGCCGTCGTCGGTGATCGACAGCGCCGAGATGGTGAGGTCGCGATCGCCGCACGAGCTGATGGTGAGGTCGACCGAGGCGAGCTGGCCGACCTTCTTGCCGCCGAAGTCGACGGTCTGCGGGCTGACCTTGATGCACGGGCCGGCGACGTTGGCGAAGAGCTGGACGTTGGTGCCCTTGGTCGCGGTCGGGTCGTTCGACATGAAGGTGAGCTGGCCCTCGGCCGCCTCGGCGCCCGACGCGGTGTAGGTCACCTGGAGCTGGGCCGAGCTGCCGGAGTCGATGATGAGCGGCTCGGGCAGCGTGATGCCCTGCGACGCGGTCGTCTCGGAGGCGGCGTAGTTGATGTTGCCGATCTCGATCGAGAAGCCGGGGTGGCCGCTCAGGAAGAACTGGGTGACCTCCAGGCGCTCCGAGCCGGTGTTGAGGATCGACAGCGTCAGCGTGCGGCCCGTGTCGGCCGACACCACCTGGAAGTCGAGGACCGACGGCTGCACCACGATGCGCGATCCGCCGACCTCGGGCTCGGCGTGGAAGACGAACTCGTTCTTGCCGTCGAGGGTGCGGTTGGTCTGCACGTGGATGGTCGCGGTCGGGTCGTCGCCGCCCACGGTCGAGTCATAGATGATGGTGAGCTCGTGCGAGTCGCCGGGCGCGATGTCGTACGGCGCGGCCGGCGACGTGAGCAGCGTGAAGGCGCCCTCGCTGCTCGACTCGATGGTGAGGTCCTTGATGGTGAGCGGCGCGCCGCCGGTGTTCTTGAGCAGCACGTGCGTCGGGAGCAGCGGCGAGACGATGATCGTGTCGTCGTAGAGGATCGGCCGGCCGCTCTCGGTGACCTCGAGGCTCGGGACCGCCTTGCCGACGATGCCGTTGTCGCCGCAGGCGGGCGCCGCGACCAGCGCCAATGGGAGGAGAAAGCCGAGGATCCAAGCCGACGAACGAGCGATCACGAGACCTCCGTGGACCGACATGCGACGACAGCCGGCCATCCGAACGCGGGACTAGGCCAGGAATCGAGGCGCCTGCCAAGACCTAGTTCGCCAATTGGAACGGCCCAGCCGGTTCCGTCACGAGTCTCTGGAAAACTCGGTCGTTCAGTCGGCGGGGCGGAAATCGCAGAGGCCGGGCGGGTCGAGCGGCAGGCACGCGTCGGGGATGGTGATGACCGGATCGTCCGCCCACAGCGTGGCCACGAAGGCGATGAGCTGGGCGCGCGCCGCCTGGCCGGCCGGGCTGTCGCCGGCGGCGAAGCCGTGGATCGAGGACGCACTGCCCGGCACCGTCGCGAACTCGCACAGGGCCGTCCGGCCGCGCGCCTCGGTGGCCTGGCTCAGGCCGGCCACCGGCACCAGCGGGGTGGCGCCGTCGGGCGCGAGCATGACCGCGCCGAGCGACGTCGCGACCAGCGCGGTGGCGATGTTGGGCATGATCGGATCGCCGACAGACATCTGCACCAGGAAGACCGGCGGCGTCGCGCGCGTGCCGGCCCACACCGCGCCGTCGACCTCGTCCCACGAGGTCTGGGCCATGGCCGCGGCCAGCTGCTGATCGACCATGGCCGGGTAGCGGCCCTCGAGCGCCAGGTCGAGGAGCTCGCTCAGCGACGACTGCCCGAGCCAGTGGGTGAAGCCGGCGCCGGGCACGTTGAGCAGGCCGCCGACGATGCTCGGCTCGAGGTGGCCGTAGACCATGCCGATGACGCCGCCGAGCGAGCCGCCGGCCCAGATCGGGTGGTCCGTGCGCGGGCGCCGGCCCGCCGCCGGGTTCGGGGCGCCGAGGACGGTGTCGGCCGCGAGCGCGTCGCCGAGCGGCCCGCCGAGCGCCTGCTGGATAGCGGCGATGCCGGCCAGGGCGCGGCGCATGCGCGCCACCAGGGCGTCGGTGCCGACCAGCGGCACGAGCAGGCCCGACAGCGCGCCGGCCACGGTGTCGCCGGTCCAGCCGTCGATCTCGACGTTGACCTTGGCCGCGCCGCTCCCGGCGATGAGCTCGTCGAAGGCGCTGTCGTGGACGTCGCCGCCCGTGCCGTGGCCGTACATGACGATGCGGTAGTCGCCGTCGCCGCTCGGCACGACGACGCGGAACGGGACGCGGAAGGCGCCGCCGTCGGCGAGGGGATCGGGCAGCCCGTCGATGTGACCCACGACTATGGCGGCGATCGGCTCGGTGGCGACGACGAGCGTGTCGATGGAGACCGTGGCCGACCCGCTGTCGACCGCCTGCTTGGCGGCCGCGGCCATGCTCCGGAGGTGCGCGAGCGGGTCCTCGGTCGAGCGCGTGGTGAAGTCCCAGACGCGCGCGATCGGGGCGACGTCGACCTCGGCGGCGGCGAGCAAGGCGCGCGCCGGGGCGTGGTAGGCGACGAGCGCGGCCTCGTCGCCAGACGTCGGAGCGGTCTCGCCGAGGGCCACGAGAGCCGCGCGGGAGGCGGGCCCGATGCCGGTGACGATGGCCAGGTGCTCGCTCGCGGCGGCGAGCGGGGCGAGCGGGTAGCCGACCAGCACGGCCGGATCGGCCTCAGTGCGGCCGGGGTAGACGATGATGCGCAGCGCGATCTCGCGGCCGTAGTCGGCGCCCGGCTCGGCCACGAAGAGGCGCATGCCGCCGCTCGTCACGCCGGCCGGCAGCGCGGCCACGACGGGCGTCACGCGCGAGAAGCCGTCGGCCCCGGCCAGCGTCTCGAGGCCCTCGTCGGCCGGCAGCACGTCGGCCGCGAGGCTCAGGCGGAGACCCGTCGCGCGCGCGGCGTCGGCGACGACGAAGGCGTTCGACGGCCAGGGCAGGAAGCAGCGCGCCGGATCCATGTCGTCGCAGCGCGCGGTCCGCGGCGCGCGGGCGCCGGGCGCGCGATCGGGCGGGGTCGTCCAGGCGTCGGCGTCGCTCGCGGTGGTGTCGGCGTCGAGCACGACGGTCGCGTCGGTCGCGGCGGCGTCCGAGGCGTCGGGCGTGGTCGTGTCGGCGGCGACGCTCGTGTCGCTATCGGGGACGTTGGTTCCGGACCCGTCAGTGCACGCCGCCCACGCGAGGAGCGCGACCGGGCCGACAGCGAGACAACCGCATGCTCTCATGGCTCATCGACCTCGGGGCGGACCTTATCGCCAGCCGAGGGCCCGACGCAACCGCGCCGGTGGGCGCTCAGTCGCGGGTGATGAGGCCGCGCTGCACGCGCAGCGTCATCGGCGCCGTGCCGCGGCGCACCTCGAAGGTCACGACGCTGCCCGGCTCGCCGCGGACCATCGCGATGAGCGTCGCGGTCTCGAGCCCGGCCACGGGCTGTCCATCGATGGCGATGAGCTCGTCGCCGCTCCGCCCGCCAGCGCGCCCGAGCGGCCCGTCCGCGTCGACCCACACGAAGCGCGCGACGCCGTCGCGGGCGACGACGTTCGTGCCGACGCCGCCGAACGTCTCGGGTGGCTCGAGCGCCACGGTGCCGACGTCGATCTCGTCGCCCGGGGTGACCGCGACGTCGCGCCAGGCCTTCCCGGTGCCGGGCTTCGCGAAGCGGATGCGCCGGGTGACCGCGCGATCGCACTCGACGTCGAGCTCGAAGAAGCCGTCGGCGTCGGTCACGGCGCTGAGCTCGGGCCCCCGGACGCCGCCCCTCGCCGTCGCGGCCGAGCGGACGGTGACCCCGGCGGCCGGCGAGCCGTCGGGGCCGACCACGCGGCCCACGATCGAGGTCAGGTAGCCGCGGCCGCAGCGGAGCTCGTAGCGGCGGCCGGGCTCGACGTCGACCGTGCCGCACTCGATCGGCGCGGCGGCCTCGTTGATGATCCGCCACCGGGCCGGCGCCGCGACGACGCACGGGACGCCGTCGACGATGTCGATCGGGTGCGACGCGCCATAGTAGACGACCGTGGCCGAGCCGCGCGTCGAGATCGTCGCGCGCCTCGCCACGAGCCGAGGGTCCGGCGCGCCGCTCCAATGCACGACGAGCGTGGCCGCCGCCGCGGGCCCGGGCGACGCATGCGGCGCGCCGTCCGACGCGTCGTCGGCGATCGGCCCGGCCGGGGCCAGCGGTCGAGTCACGCCGGTCGGCGCGCGCGCCTCGGCGCGGGCCGGGCTCGCCGCGGCCGCCGGCTCCGGGTCGGGGTCGAGCGCGCGCGCGCGCGAGCCCGGACCCGACGCGACCTCGGGCGGCCACGCCTCCGGAGCGCACGTCGCGCGCGCGAGGGCGGCGAGCGCCGTCACGCTCGCGGCAAGGAGGAACCAGCGTGGACATCGCATCACCGGGCCAAGCTACGCGAGGCGGATCGAGGCCGGGCCCGAGATCAATCCAGCGGCGCCGGAGATGTTTTTCGACGGCGGGCCGGAGTCTCGGCATCGGGCAGGGCCGTCGGGCTCGTGCTCGGGCTCGTGGCTCGTGGCTCGTGGCTCGTGGCTCGTGGCTCGTGGCTCGTGGACCGTGGCTCGTGGCTCGTGGACCGTGGCTCGTGACTCGTGACTCGTGACTCGTGACTCGTGACTCGTGACTCGTGACTCGTGGCTCGTGACTCGTGCTCGGGCTCGTGACTCCGGTCGGGCTCGACTCGACCCGGCGGGCGTCGCGCCCCCGGTCCGGCTGAAGACTTCCAGCTTCTCGTGCTCGAAATCCATCTGCTCCCCGTCGTCCTCGGGTTTGGAGTTTTGCGGGCGCGCGCGGGCGCGCGCTGGGGGCGCCCGCAAAACTCCAAACCCTGCGGGCGACGGGAGCGCAGATGTATTTCGAGCACGAGAAGCTGGATGTTTATCCTCTCGCGGTGAAGGTGGCGCGATGGGCCGCTGGGGTCGGGGCGCGGAGGTCGCTGAAGGACCAGGTGGTCCGGGCCGCGGAGAGCGTGGTGCTGAACATCGCTGAGGGAGCGGCGCTGCCGCCGGGCGATGCCAAGCGGAACCACTTTCGGATCGCGCTCGGGTCGGCGGCCGAGGTGGCTGCGGCGATCGACCTGCTGGGCGACGCGGCTCGGGCCGACGACATCCGCCGGGTGGGCGCGATGCTCGCGGGGCTGAGCCGGCGCTGAGCGCCGGCCCCAGACTGGCGCGTCAGCGAAGACGCGCCAGCATCTGCGCCACCCGCAGGCACTCGACCCTCCGGGCCTCGCCGTCGGCCGGCTCGAGCAGATCGATGATGGCGCCCACCTCCGCCGCCGACCCGCTGGCGATGTCGAAGAAGTTCCTCCGAGCCGCACCACCGATCGGCCGACCACCGCCCTCGGCGATGTTCAGCACCATGCTGTCCGCCGCCCGCACGAGCTGGTCCTTCAGGTGCCTCCGCACCCCCGGCACCACCACCCGAGCCGCCCACCGCGCCACCGACAGCGCCACCGCGTAACAGTCGAACTTGTCGTGATTGAAGTACATCTCGCTCCTCCGCGCCCGCAGGGTTTGGATTTCTGCGGGCTCACCCAGCGCGCGCCAGCGCGCGCCCGCAAAATTCCAAACCCGAGGACGAGGAGGAGCGAGATGGACTTCTCAACGCCTTCGACGCGCCGTGCGAGGCCGGACGCACGCGAGCCCGTGCCCGTGCTCGTGCTCGTGGCTCGTGGCTCGTGCCTCGTGGCTCGTGGCTCGTGCCTCGTGGCTCGTGGCTCGTGGCTCGTGGGCTCGTGGCTCGTGGCTCGTGGGCTCGTGCTCGTGGCTCGACCCCTACGAGAGGCCGATCCGCGGCTGAGCTACGAGCGGATCCGCCAACTGCTCGAGAGTTGCGGGCGCCTATGAAAGGAAGCGCTGCGCCTGCCGCAGGTACACCTGGGTGTCGGCCTCGGTGTAGGCGCAGAAGGTGATGCGCGTGAAGACGTCGGGGAACTCGTCGAGGTAGACGCGGCACGCGGTCAGCGCGACGGCGGTCGCGGTCTCGATGGGGAAGGCGTAGGTGCCGGTCGAGATCGCCGGGAAGGCGATCGAGCGCACGCGGTGCTGGCGCGCCAGCTCGAGCGCGGCGTCGTAGGTGAGCGACAGCTCGGTCTCCTCGTCGTAGCTGCCGTCGCGCCACACCGGGCCGGCCACATGGATGATGGCCTTGGCTGGCAGCTTGAAGCCCGGGGTGATGCAGGCCTGGCCGAAGTCGACCGGCGCCAGCTTCTGGCAGGCGCGCGCGAGGTCGGGGCCGGCGGCCTTGTGGATGGCGGCGTCGACGCCCATGGCGCCGTTGAGGTCGGGGTTCGACGGGTTGACGATGGCGTCGAGCTGGAGGCGCGTGATGTCGCCGGTCACGACGGCGAAGCGTCCGTTGCGGAAGAGCTGCATGGTCGACCTCGGCTCGCGGGAGGAAGGGTTTCGCGAGCTCGAGGCCATGCTACGGACAGGGGCGCAGGAGCGGGCCTTAAGCCCGCCTTAATCGCGTGGACGGCGCCTGCGACCTCAGAGGTGGCAGGCGTTGGCGAAGGCCGTGTAGGCCGCCGCGCTGCCGATGACGGCGTTGGTCGTGAGCACGAGGCCGCCGTCGCTGGCGCCGAGCGTCACGCCCTGGCCCGCGACCCACAGGCCGGCCGCGACCGCCAGCGCCTCCTGGCTGTGGGCGCCGGCGCCGACGGCGAGGTAGGCCGCGAGGTCGTCGCTCACGCCGGTGTTGGCGCTGGCGAAGAGGCCGAGGTCGAAGCTGTCGCTGGCGTGCCGATCGGCGGCCGCGCCGAGCGCGAAGTCGGCGACCGCGCCGGCGGCGATCGTCGTGTCGGCGGCGACCACCGCCTCGCAGCTGCCGGACCCGTAGCACCAGCGCCAGCTCGCGGTGATCGTGACGGCGGCGGCCGAGACGTTGCGGAGGCGCACGCGGTCGGGGCCCGAGCCGACGTCGTAGCTCTCGATGACGAGGGGCTTGCCGGCCTTGCCGGTGACGGTCGCGGGCGCGGCCGGGCCCGGCTTGCCGAGGCCGACGAAGGTGTCCTTGGGCAGGACGTCCCAGCCCACCGTGCGATCGAAGACGTCGCTCCCGACCGCGTCGCCGGCCGTGACCGAGCACTTCCGGTGGAGCGTCACGTCCTGCGCGAAGGTCACCTGCGCGCCGGTCTGGCCGATCCAGTCGAGGCTCACGGCGTTGCAGCGCAGCTCGACCGGGTCGTCGCCGTTGAAGAACGACGCGCTGCTCGGCTGGTTGCACACGGCCAGGAGCCCGGCCGCGCTGCCGCTGTCGCAGACGACCCAGCTCGCGCCCGCCGCCACGGTGCCGCTGAGCGCGATGGTCGTGGTCGGCGTGCCGTGCGTCGTGGCGGTGCTGTAGAAGCGCAGCTGGCAGGCGCTCGCCGCGAGGTCGAGCGTGGCCGAGCCGGTGTTGGTCACCTCGATGGCCTTGTTGTTCGAGGACCCCTCGACGTACTCGGTCATCATGAGCGGCGTCGTGACGGTGAGCTTGCCGGCCTGCGCCGAGTCGTAGCCGAGCCCGCCGTCGGCGCGCGTGCCGTCGCTGTCGCACACGAGGTAGGTCGCGCCGCCGTCGGCCGAGAAGGCGAAGGCGTAGTCGTAGCTGCCGGACAGCGCGGGCGCGGTCAGCGTCGCGACGTACTCGTCGTTGTTCGGCTCGGGCACCGGGTTGCCGGTGACGACATAGCTCGGGTTCGGCGCCGCCGCGGTCCAGGTCCAGCCGGGCCCGGTCGGGTCGCTGCCGGTCGGGCCGATGCCGACCCGGCCCACGATGGTCGCGCGCGGGTCGTTGCCGTTGGTGTTCTGATCGGTGACGCCGGCGATGTAGAGGCGGCCGTACACGGTCGTCGTCGCGTTGCTGCCGAGGCTTGCGCTGAGCGGGTACTGCAGGCGGCAGAAGTCGACCTCGGCGCAGCTGTCGTTGGCCGCGCCCGGCGTGCCGCGGACGCCCGCGCTGATGTTGCTCTTGGCCGCACACCAATTGGCCGCGACGTCGTTGGCGGCGGCCGCGTCGGCGTCACCCACGAGCTCGGGCGAGAAGCTCGCGGCCACCCCGAGCGCGTACGGGAACGAGGCGTCGTAGGCGACCTCGTCGAGCAGGCCGCCGTCCGCGTCCTCGAGGACGAGGTCGTCGTTGCCGTCGACGAGCGCGAAGCCCGACCACACGTAGTCGACGGCCGGCCCGCCGCTGACGCCGAGATCGGCCGAGGCGCCGAAGACGAGGTAGTCGCCCGCGGCGACGAAGAGGTCCTCGGCGACGACGAAGGCGCCGGTCATCGCCGTGACCGAGAGGCCGCGCAGGTTCAAGCGCGTGCCGCTGGCGTTGTAGACCTCCAAGTAGGCGCCCGCGGGCGCGACCGGGTGCGGGCTGAGCTCGCTCACGACGAGGTCGCCGGCGACGCCCGGGTAGCGCCAGTCGGTGCACGCGCCGGCCTGGCAGAAGGCCGGGCACGCCGTGTCGGTGGCGCCGGTGGCGTAGTCGCAGGTGTGGGCGCCGCCGCCGCTGTCGCTGCACGCGCCGGTCGCCGGGTAGCTGATGGCGTGCGTGCCGCTGCAGGTCGCGGCCGGCGGGGTCGTGCACGGGTTCGGGTTGCAGACGTCGCGGATGAACGTGACCCACAGGTTGTAGATGCCGTAGCCGGAGGGCGCCGTGACCTCGAGGACGTACGGGCCGAGGTTCGTCGGCGGCGTGTAGTCGATGGCCAGCCCGCCGCCCGCGGCGACGCCGGTGGCGAGGAGGTTCTTGGCGGCGTCGTAGAGCTTCAGCGCATAGGTCGGGCCGCCGCCGAAGGTGATGGCGGCCTCGATGCGCCGCGTGCCGGCGTCGATGGCGAAGTAGTCGGCGTCGCCGGGGCAGAACGTGAGGCCCTCACCGCCGACGTTCCCGGTGATGGGCTTCGCGCTGGCGAAGACGTCGTTGGGCTCGAAGTTGTCGCCCCGGCAGAACGGCACGCACGCGCCGGTGTCGCAGCGCTCGAAGACCGGATCGCAGTCGCCGTCGCCGAGGCAGTCGACGCAGCCGAGCCCCGCGTCGCACTGCTTGCCGAGCGCGCCGCAGTCGAGCGGCGTCTCGGCGTAGGCGCAGTGCGCGCCGTCGGCCTGGACGGTGCACGCGCCGGTCGCCGCCTGCGTGACGTAGCTGCCGGCGTCGCAGCGCGGCGCGGCGGGCGCCGTGCACGGGTTCGGGTCGCACGGCGAGGTGACGGTGAGGGCGCCGGCGTCGGCCGGGTCGAAGCCGTCTTCGATGCCGTCGTGACCGGCGCCGCGGTTCAGGTCGCAGTAGCTCCAGCTCGCGCCGTGGTCGCCGCTGAAGCGGAAGGCGTAGCGGTACGAGCCGGCCGTCGCGGGCGCCGCGAGGCTCGCCTGGTACTCGTCGTTGTGGGCCTCGAAGGCGGGCGAGCCCGTGCCGTAGCCGGCGTTCGGCGCCGCCGGCGTCCACGTCCACGCGCTCGGGTCGAAGGCCCCGGCGCTCGGCCCGACGCCGATGGCGGCCTGGATCGAGGCGCTCGCGTCGTTGCCGGTCTGATCGACGTCGGTGATGCCGGCGACGTAGACCCGGCCGTAGACCGTGACGCTGCCGCCGGCCGCGAGGCTCGCGCTCTCGGGCGCCTGCAGCCGGCACCAGTCGATGTCGACGAGGCAGGCGTGGTTCGCCGTCTTCGGCGAGCCGCGGTCGGCGTTGCCGTACGACTCGGTGCCGACGCACCAGCTCGCCGGGACGTCGTCGGCGTCGGCGCTGAAGCGGTTCGGCGAGAGCTGGAGCGAGGCCCCGGTCGGGAACGCCAGGTTCAGCCCGGCCGGGCCGAAGTCGACCTTGTCGATGACGTCGGCGCCGCGCGTGATGGTGATGGCGTCGCCGCCGCTGTTGTTGAGCGAGAAGCCGAAGGTCGCGTCGGCGGTGAGGCCGCCGTTGGTCGCGCTGGCCGCCGTGCGCACGAACAGCGCCGCGCCGCCCGGCGGCACGATGACGTCGGTCGCGACCGTGGTCGAGGTGGTGCTCGTGTCCTGGAGCTTCAGGCCGTTCAGGTTCACGGCCACGGCGGCGATGTTGCTCACCTCGAACCACTCGCCGACGGCGTCGTCGACGGCGTTCGGGTTGCCCATGACCTCGCTGATGACGAGGTCGCCGACGCCGGCCGGCCGCCACTCGGAGCACGCGCCCGCCCGGCAGAACGGGGTCGCGCCCTGGCACGTCGTGCGCGTCGCCTCGGGGTAGGCGCAGGCGGTCGCGCCGTCGGCGGTCGAGCAGGTGCCGGTCGCGACGTAGGTGACGGCGTCGTTGCCGTCGCAGGTGGCGGGCTTCCCGACGGTGCACGGGTTCGGCGTGCACGGGTCGGCGATGCAGCTCGCGCTGGCCGCGTCGCAGAACTTGCCGCTGGCGGCGCAGTCGGTGGTGCTGGTCGGCGTGTAGCTGCAGTCGGCGACGGCGCCGTTCGGCGTGCAGGTGCCGGTCGCCGGGAAGACGCGCAGCGTCGCGCCCTCGCAGGCGGACGGCGGCTCGGTGCACGGGTTCGGCACGCACGGCCCGTTCGTGACGGTGAGCTTGCCGGCGTGGTCGGCGCTGTAGCCGTCCTCGCTGCCGTCGAGGCCGTCGCCGGCGTCGAGATCGCAGTAGGTCCAGCTGAGCCCGGCGTCGCCCGAGAAGCGGTAGGCGAAGTCCTGCGCGCCGAGCGCGTTGCCGACGCCGAGCGTCGCCACGTACTCGTCGTTGGCGGGCTCGCCGCTCGCGTCGAAGGCCTCGTTCAGCGCGGCGTCGCTCCAGGTCGTCCAGGTGGACGGAGCGCTGCCGGTCGCGCCGCGACCGAGCTGGGCGCGCACGAGCGGGTGGGGGTTCGGGCCGGTGTCGAGGTCGGTGAGGCCGGGCACGTCGACGTGGCCGTAGGCGTCGAAGCTGCCGCCCGGCGCGATGCTCACCGCCGCCGGGAACTGCAGGCGGCACCAGGCGATGGGCTCGACGCACGCGTCGTTGGCGGCGCCGGGCGAGCCGCGATCGCCGTCGCCGAAGGTCGTGTAGGCCTTGCACCAGGCCGCCGGGAGGTCGTTGGCCGCGCTGTCGGCCGAGGTCGGCGCGAGGTCATGGCGGCGACGCCGTCGCCGAAAGGCCAGCCGCTGCTCCACGCCACGGTGTCGACGAGCGCGCCGTCGCGCGAGACGCTGAGCGTGTCGCTGGCGTTGCCGAGCGTGACGCCGGCGTAGACGAAGTCGACCGGCACGCCGCCGTTCAGCGCGAGGTCGCCCGAGCGCCCGAAGACCGCGACGGCGGCCCGGGTCGACGACCAGCTCGCCGTCGACCGCGAAGTGCTCGGAGGCGGTGTTGCCGTCGATCGTCAGGCCCTGCAGGTTCACCGCGTCGTCGCTCACGCTGGCGAGCTCGAACCACTCGCCGACGGCGTCGTCGACCGCCTTCGGGTTGGGCATGACCTCGCTGATGACGAGGTCGCCGACCCCGGCCGGGCGCCACGCGACGCAGGCGCCGTCGTGGCAGAACGGCAGCGCGCTCAGGCTGCAGTCGGTGCGATCGCCCGCGGGGTAGTCGCACACGACCGTGCCGCTGGAGGTGTCGCAGGTGCCGACCGTGGCCGACGCGACGGCGACGTCGCCGTCGCAGGTGCCGGCCGCGCCGGTGGTGCACGGGTTCGGGTCGCAGGGGTTGGCCTTGCAGCTCTTCGAGACCGGGTCGCAGGCCTTGCCGCTGGCGGCGCAGTCGTCGGTGATCGGCGTCGCGTAGTCGCAGGCCGCGGCGCCGCCGTCGTCGCGACAGGTGCCGGGCGAGGCGTAGGTCGTGAGCACCGCGCCGTCGCAGTGGGCCGGCGGCGACGTGCACGGGTTCGTCTGGCAGGGGTTCGCGACCACCGTCATCTGGCCGGCGGAGGCGGGCTCGTAGCCGTCCTCGGCGCCGTCGTGGCCGTCGCCCTCGTCGCGATCGCAGTAGGTCCAGGTGGCGCCGCCGTCGCCCGAGAACGCGAAGGCGAAGTCGAACTGGCCGGTCGCGGCCAGCGCCGGCAGCGTGGCGCGGTACTCGTCGTTGCCCGGCTCGCCCGCGCCGGAGGCGCTCCAGGCCGGGGTCGGCGCGGCCAGGCCCCAGTCGCTCCAGGTGCTCGGGCTCGTGCCGTCCGGGCCGCGGCCGAGGCGCGCGACGATGCGCGCATCGGCGTCGACGCCGTCGCTGACGTCGGTCACGCCGGCGATGTGGACGCGGCCGTAAGCGGTGAACGGCGTGGCGTTGCCGATGCTCACGTCGAGCGGGAACTGCAGGCGGCACCAGTCGATCGTCAGCGGGTTGGTCACGACGGTGTCGCCGTCGGGCACCGTCGCGTCGGTGTCGTCGGTCGCGTCGGTGACGTCGGTCGCCCCGGTGGCATCGGTCGCGTCGTCGACGTCCGCCGCGTCGCTGGTGACGGTCGCGTCGTCGCTGTCCGCGGTGGCATCCGTCGCGCCGGTGGCATCGGCGCTGTCGCCGCCGTCGTGTCCGACGTCGACCGACGTCGCGTCGGCCGTGTCGCCGGAGCTGTCGGCGCGCGAGTCGCTCGCGTCCGTCCCGCCGTTGCCGTCGTCGCCGCACGCCGGGACCCCGAGCCCCCACACCGCCGCGCCGATCGCCCACACTCGCACGAAGCGCTGCCCCATCGATCGCATGGCCACTCGCATGATCGCCTCCCGCGCGCCGCTGACGGAACGCGCCGCAGCATACCCCCGCACGCGAGGTCGTTGGAAGGCGCGGCGGCTCGGGTTTATCCTGGCGGCGACGCGACCGAGCGCGCGAAAGACGCGGAAGACGCGGAAGACGCGCAAGAGCGGAGAAGCCATGCCCGAGCGAGGCGAGTTCGACTACCGGCGCGCCGCCCTGGCGCTCCTGCCGCACGTGTGCGGCCACTGCGGCCGCGCGTTCGAGGGCAAGGCGCTGCGCCTCCTGACGGTCCACCACAAGGACGGCGACCACCTCAACAACGCGCGCGACGGCTCCAACTGGGAGCTCCTGTGCGTCTACTGCCACGACAACGAGCACGCCCGCGACGCCGTCGCCGCGCACCTCGCGCCCGAGGATCCGCAGGCCCCGCCCGTCGGCGGCAGCCGGCTCGTGTCGCTCGCCGATCAGCTCGACGCCGCGCTGAAGGGCCGTCGCCCGTAGCGCCACCCGCGCGTCGCCACGCTGCGCGCGAATCCGCCAAGCCTTGCAAGGCGGGCCGCGTTGAGCCACCTTGACCGCCTGGTCGGCCCACCGTCGGGCCGGCTCTCCCTGTGCGGGGTGGGTGTTCATGAAGCTCGTCGCTCTCGGCGTGGCCGCGTCGCTGTCGTGTTCCTGGCTCATCGGCTGCGCGGACGAAGGCCCGACCGGCCCGGCCAGCCGATCGGGCCCGACCGGCCGCGTGGCGGTCGCCATCGCCCCGCTGTCGCTGCCCGGCGTCGAGAACGCCTGCTTCACGCTGGCGGTCTACAACGGCGACCCCGACGCGGACGGCGAGCTCGTGTGGACCGAGACCGGCATCTGCGCCGACGACTACGGCGACGGCGCGGGCTCCATCACCTACGTCGGCACCTGCGACGCGGGCGTGCCCTCGGCCAACGTGGCGACGCTCGTCCTCGACGACCTCTATGCCGGCGGGACCACGCCCATGGCGGCCTCGAGCTACGTGAACCCGTGCCCGGCCGACGCCCCCTGCCAGCGCGTCGTGCCCTGCGTCGCGAACGCCGACGCGCGCGTCGACTTCTCGCTGACGGTGCTGCGCGACGCGAGCCAGGGCTTCTTCGACGTGGCCGTCGACTTCGCCGACGTCTTCTGCTCGGCCAAGCTCGACTGCACCGACGGCGACGGCCCGCTCGAGCTGCTCCACGACCCGCGCACCGGCCAGCGCGCCGACACCGCGGTCCTCGGCTTCGCCTGCACCGCCGGCATGGGCGAGACCACCTGGATGCACTTGGACGACATCGTCATCCGCTGCGCCGACGGCGGCCCGACGACGGTCGACCCCTTGCCCGGCCAGTGCAGCGGCGGCCGCAGCTTCGCCGACGACGCCTTCGCCCACGCGACTCCGGCGCCCGGCGTGGCCTGGTCGGGCGCCTTCTTCGCCTCGGGCCTGAACGCCGCGTCGAGCCACGGCGAGGTGCAGGTCGTGACGACGCCGGGCGGCGGCAACACCGGCCCCGACCCCGATCCGGTGCTGCAGTTCCAGGTCCACCACCGCGGCATCTCCAACGTCCACACCTGGGCGCTCTACCCGCTCGGCAGCTGGAACCCGGCCGTCGACGGCCCCATCACCAAGCTCAGCGCGCGCTACGACGCGCGGCTCGCGCACCTGTCGGCGACCATCATCCAGACCGGCGAGGTGCTGACCGTCGACCCGGGGCAGGGCGGCAACATGCAGCTCGCCATCGTGCAGGGCGGCGTCGTGTACGCGCCGTCGCTCGGCCTCCTGTGCGGCCCGGGCATCCCCTGCGACGCGTGGCACACCAAGTCCGCCAGCTGGGACCTCGCCGCGCTCGGCGTGGGCCCCATCGACAACCCCATCAATGTGCCAAATTCGCACCTGAATGTGACAAATGGCGGGCCCATCACCTTCGGCGTGCTGGTCGGTCTGAGCGACGGCGCGCAGGGCTTCGACTTCGACTACACCTACGAGATCGACAACTGGTCGGTCACCATCGAGACGGCCTGCACCGATCCGGCCCCCGGCCTCGCCGGCCCGGCGCTGCCGGGCACCTTCCAGACGGCGACCTACTTCGGACGCGAGCAGCTGGACGGCCTCGACAAGTGCTACTGGAACGTGGCGCTCGGCCTCGACCTCGACGGCGACCCGGCCCACGGCATCGCGCCGGGCCTCGGCAAGGGCTGCGTGCTCGAGACGCGCGGCACGGCCAGCCCGGGTCCGTTCGACGGCGGCATGACGCCGCCCGACGCGACCTGGCCGGTCATCCACTGGCAGGTGCCGCTCACCGACCCGACCACCGGCGAGCTCGTCTGCGGCGCGCACGCCGTCAACGTGCCCGGCTCGGGCGTCGCGACCGAGTACACCGGCCCCGACGGCGAGTCCTTCGATCGCAGCCGCGCCTGCTCGCCGGAACGCCTCTGAGGTCGGCCCGCCGCGAGGCGGGTCAGACCTTCTGCTTCATGTCCGGCTTCGTGCCGGCGTCGAGCCACGCCCGATAGCGCGCGCGGCTCGCCTCGAGGCGGGCCTGGTCGCTGTGGTCGACGAGATCGATGACGACCTCGAACTGGCCGGCGAAGCCGAGCTCGCACGGCGCCAGCTGGAGCAGGATGTCGCCGGCGATGGGGCGCGCGTCGCGGGTCGTGAGCACGATGCGCCCGGTCGGATCCTTCATCGCCTGCGGGTCGTCGCACACCTCGTGGGGCAGGAAGGCGTCCTCGCGGAACACCCACAGGTGCTCATCGAGGGCGGCCGCGTGCGGCGCGTCGTGGCAGCGGATGATGAGGCGCTTCTCCTTCTCCCAGGCGGCCTGCGCCAGCTTCACCGCCAGCGCGAAGGTCTGGTCGGGGGCGATGTCGTAGAAGGTCACCTTGGTCTTGCCGGCGGCCCCGGTCGTCGCGCGCGCCATTCAGGGCTCCTCGGTCAGCGTGATGGTCTGGTCGAGGACGTCGGCCTCGATGCGCGTGCCGCCGTCGCCGAGCGCCCACAGGCCCTCGTCGACGCGCCGATAGCCGGCGTAGGCGAGGGCGCCCTCGTCGATGGCGGCGCAGGCGTCCGAGGCGCGCGGCGCCGGCGTCAGGCGCACCAGCACGACGGCGCCGAGCTCGGCCACGACCTCGACGCGCACCGGCACACCGAACGCTCGTCCGTCGCGCGCGAGGTCGCTCGGAGCCGGCGCGCCCCAGGCCAGCGCGGCCCAGCCGCGAGGCGGGTCTTGGCTCGGATCGGGCCACGGCACGGACATCACCACGCGCCACGGATACGCCATCGCCCGTCGCCACGCCAGGGCAGCGTTGGTTTCCCGGCCCGCGCCAGAGTAGGCTCTGCCCGATGTCCGTCGAGCTCCCCGCTCTCGATACCGGCCTCGAGCTCCGGCGCCTCGGCCCGAGCGACGAGCGCGAGCTCACGCGCTTCCTCCTGCGCCACGCGGCGCAGAACGCCTACTTCCTCGGCCAGGTGGCGCGCGGCGCGCTGGCCGACGAGACGGTGGCCGGGGCGCTCGTGGCGTGCCGCCGCGCGGGCGCGCCGCACGAGCTCCTGGGCGCGGCCTGCCTCGGCTCGAACCTGGTCCTGTCGCACGTCTTCCCCGAGACCTGTCTCGGCGATCTGGCGCGCGCGGCCAAGGAGAGCGGCTGGCTCATCCGCGTCATCGTGGGCCCCGACGAGCTGGTCGATCGCTTCATGACGGCCTTCGATCGCAAGACGACGGACATCGCGCTCGAGCGCGGCGGCCAGATCCTCTTCGAGGTCGACGGCCACACGCTCGCGAAGGACGCGCGCTCGCTCGATCTGCGCCCGGCGCAGCTGCACGAGCTCGACGTGATGCTGGACGCCGACCTGGCGATGGTGACCGAGGAGCTCGGCTTCGACCCGTTCTCGTCGGACTGGTCCGGCTTCCGCCGCGGCTGGCTGCGCCGCATCCAGGAGTGGCGCGCGTGGATCATCGGCCCGCTGGGCGGCCCGGTGCGCTTCAAGGTCGACCAGGCCGCGGTGGCGCCCGACATCATCCAGCTGGCCGGCGTCTGGACGCGCCCCGAGGACCGCGGCGCCGGCCTCGCGCGCGCGGCGCTCGGCGAGATGTGCCACATCCTGCTGCGCGAGTTGCCGCGAGTGAGCCTGTTCGTGCACGCCGACAACACCCCGGCCGTGCGGCTCTATCGCAGCCTCGGCTTCTATGAGGTCGGGCGCGTGCGCTCGGTGTGGCTCGCGGTCGAGCTCTGAGCGCGAGCCACGAGCGCGTGGCTCGCGGCTCGCGGCTCGCGCTCGCGCTCGCGGCTCAGAACATGATCGAGAGGCCGAACGACGCGTAGATCTTCGGGTCCGGGTCGTCGAGGAAGCTCGCCTCGTAGAGGAAGCGCTTCGAGCCGACCGGGTCGCCCTCGAGGTTCACGAGGAAGTTCATCCCGTCGGTGATGCGGAACTCGATGCCGAGCCCGAGGTAGAAGCGCAGGCCCGAGTCGCTGCGGTCGCTGCCCTTGTTCTCGTCCTTCGGGCCGAGGTGGTCCGAGTGGAAGAGCGTGCCGAGGCGCAGCGTGATGGCGGCCTTCTCACCGATCATGAGCGAGCCCTTGGCGTTCACGCGCCAGACGAAGCTCGAGCGGTCGCTGCCGCCGAGGCCGGCGCCGAGGCCGGTCTCGACCGCCACGGCCAGCGTGCCGGTGTCGAGGAACATCCACTTGCCGATGAGCTCGAGCTCGTTGATGACGTCGAAGGCCGAGCGCGCCTCGACGTTGATGTCGAAGCCGTGGCCGACGCCGCCACCGGCCCGCGCCGAGATGGGGAAGGGCCAGCCCGGCCAGCTGACGACGAGGTTCACGGCGCCGGTGCCGGCCGAGAGCGCGCGCGCCGAGAACGGCATCGGCCGGTGCTTGGCCTCGACCTTCGGCTTGTCGGCGCCGAACGCGGCCGCGACCTTCACGACGCGGTCGGGGGCGACGGCGATCTGGAACTCCTCCTGCGCGCCGTCGTCGCGCTGCACCAGCAGCTGGTGCGTGCCGGCCGGCAGGTCGCCGATGAAGGGCGTCGTGCCGATGGGCTTGCCGTCGACGAAGACCTGGCCCGTCGACTTGCCGTCCTTCGTGCGCACCTCGATGCGCCCGGCCTGCTCGACCTGCGCCACGATCTCCTCGTTGGCGCCCGGCTTCAGGCTCACCGTCTTCACCCAGTCGGCGAAGCCGTCGATGTGCACGGTGAAGACGTGGGTGCCCGGCTCGAGGTTCTGGAGGTCGGCCGGCAGCGGCTTGGCCTCGCCGTTGTCGACCCGGACCGTGCCGCCCGGGCGGCTCGCCGCGACGCGCACCGACGAGGTCGTCGGGGTGCCGGTCTGCGCCACCGTGACGCGCACGACGGTGAGCTCGCCGGCCTTCACCTCGGCCGTCGCCGAGCCGTAGAAGCCGTCCTTGTTCTTGGCCTCGACCTGGTGGGTGCCGACGCGGACGCCGGTCTTCGTGAGCGGCGCGAGCCCGATCTCCTCGCCGTCGAGCAGCACCATCATGCCGTCGGCGCCGCTCGTCAGGACCTTCAGGTCGCCGTCGTCGCCCTTCGTCTTCTTCAGCTGCGCATCGAGGACGGCGTTCTTGCCCGGCTCGACCGCGACCGTCTGCGAGAAGGCGTCGTAGTCCGGGAGCGCGATCTCGACCTGGTTGGCGCCGGCGTCGAGCCCCTGCACGAGCGTCGGCGTCTTGCCCTGCGGCTTGCCGTTCACGCGCACGTCGGCGCCGCTCGGGTTCGAGGTCACGAGGATGGCGCCCTTCGGCGCCTCGTTCTTGGTCATGACGACGTCGAAGGTGACCTTCTGGCCCTCGGACGCGTCGATCCAGCGCTCCCAGCGCGCGTAGCCGTCCTTGGTGATGACCACCTGGTGGCGCCCGGGCGGCACCTTGGTCGTCGTCGGGAGCGGGCCGACCGCCTTGCCGTCGACCTCGACCGTCGCGCCCTGGAACTCGCCGGCCGAGATGAGCTCGACCGTCGCCGGCTGGATGGAGCGCGTCAGCGTGAAGACGAAGGTGTCGACGCGCGCCGCGATGGTGAGGTTCTGGACCGAGTCCTCGTAGCCGTCCTTCTTGAACTTCAGCTGCACGAGCCCGCGCGGCAGGCGGAAGAGCTTGAGCGGGGTGACGCCGATGAGCGACTCGACGCCGTTCTGCATGAGAAAGACGCTGGCGCCGGTCGGCACCGAGTCGACGTTGGTGCGGCTCGTCGGCGCGGCCGCGGACGCGAACTCGACGGCGCGGCCGTGCCCGACGAGCGCGACCATCACGGCGAGCGCAAGGCGATGGAAGGATGAAACGGCTTGACGCATGCGTGAATCCTTGGTCTCCGGACTCGGTAGCTCGGCCCCTCTGTGGTGAGGCTGGCCGGGTGGCGACGACGCCGCCGTGGTCCGCGAGCCGGGACTGTATTCCGAAAGCCTCATGAGTCAACGCCTTCCCACTCCCGCGCCGCGGCGCGCCTTCGCGACGACGGCCCCCGGCCTCGAGCGCGTCCTCGCTGACGAACTCGTGCGCGCCGGCTACGAGCGCGTGCAGCCGGGCGTCGCGGGCGCGTCGTTCCTCGCCTCGCGCGAGGCGCTCGAGCGCGCCTGCCTGGTCCTGCGCACGGCCCACCGCGTGCTCTGGACGGTCGGCGACGTCGACGCCGGCGACGGCGATCGCCTCTACCGCGGCGTGGCGGCGCTGGCGCGCTGGTCGGAGCTCGTACCGCCCGACAAGACCTTCGCCGTCCACGCCACCGCGCGCGACAACCCGGCCTTCCGCGACGCGCGCTTCGCCGGCCTGCGCACGAAGGACGCCATCGTCGACCACGTGCGCGACGAGCTCGGCCTTCGCCCCTCGGTCGATGTCGCCGACCCCGACGTGCAGGTGCGCATCGCCATCTCCGGGCGCCGCGGCGTCTTGTCGCTCGACCTGGCCGGTCGCGACTCGCTGCACGCCCGCGGCTACCGCACCCAGGCCGGCGCCGCGCCGCTCCGCGAGAGCCTGGCGGCCGGCCTCCTGGCCATCGCCGAGCACCGCCCCGACGAGCCGCTGCTCGATCCCTGCTGCGGCTCGGGCACCATCCTCATCGAAGCGGCGCTCGCGGCGCGCGCCATCGCTCCCGGCCTGGCCGGCCACCGCGGCTACGGCTTCGAGCGCTGGCCCGGCTTCGAGCCGGAGCGGCTGGCCAAGAGCATCGCCGGCCTCGAGCGCGCCATCCGCCCGCCGCTGCCCACGCGCCTCGTCGGCACCGACCTCGACGGCCAGGTGCTCACCATGGCGCGCGAGAACGCCGAGCGCGCCGGCGTCTCCGACGACATCCGCCTCCTCCGGAACGACGCCGGCTCGTGGTCGCCGCCGCTCGAGCTCAGCCGCGCCGGCCCCGGCCTCATCGCCACGAACCCGCCCTGGGGCGAGCGCCTGGGCGACCGCCAGGCTGCCGACCGCCTGCTCGAGCGCATGGCCCAGCGCTGGCGCGAGGTGCTCCCCGGCTGGCGCGCGGCCGTGCTGGTGGGCGACCGCCAACAGGCCTCGCTGCTCCGCCTGGCCGACCCGCGCCTCGTGCCGCTGCGCCACGGCGCGCTCGACGTGACGCTCGTCCTCGGTCGCGTGCCCGGCCCGTCCTGACCCCGGCCGGCGCGCCCGGGTCGTCTTGCCTTCGGCGACCTCCCGGGCCATCATCGCGCGCATGTATTTCACCCTCGAGCCGGCGACGCCCTTCGAGCGCAGCATCCTGTGGCGGCTGCACCACAGCTACTTCGCGCAGCGCGGCATCCAGGCCTGGCGCGAAGGCGACATCCCCTACTTCTCGACCAGTAACTACGCCTTCGCGCGCCAGCACGCCCGCCTCTTCGCGGCCGTCGTGGCCGACCTCGAAGCGAAAGGTGCTGTGTCATCGACGGACGAGGTGTGGCTGCTCGAGGGCGGCTGCGGCACCGGCATCTTCGCCGCCAACTTCCTGCGCGCGCTCGAGCGCGGCGACGCGGGGCCGCCCGGCCTCTTCGCGCGCACCCGCTACGTCATGAGCGACTACTCGGAGAAGAACGTCCGCGACGCGCTCGGCACCGCGCGCATCAAGCGCTTCCACGAGCTCGGCAACATCGTCCCGGCGCGCTACGACCTGACGCAGCCGACCAAGATCATGCCGCTCGACCACGGCCCCATCACGAAGCGCCTGGCCTTCGTCATCAACAACTACATCTGCTGCGTCCTGCCGATGCGGCACCTCCAGCGCCGCGCCGACGGCGTCTGGTACGACCTCCACGTCGAGGTGCGCGCCGAGGTCGAGGACCCGACGCTGGCCGACACCGAGCGCTACATGGAGGCCATCACGCGCGAGGCCACCAAGCACAACCTGCTGAAGAACATGGACACCGTCTGGGAGTGGCGGCCCATCGATGTCAACGACAAGTTCGACGACGCGCTGCACGTCCGCATCCTCCAGCGCGCCATCGAGGGCTTCAACGACGCGACGCTCGGCTACCCCGACCGCTACGTCGACTACCTCCGAGGCGTCGCCACGCTGCTCCTCCCGGGCGGCGTCATCATGACCAACGACTACGGCTCGACCACGCGGAGCCGCCTCTCGGGCCTCTCCGACTGGCGCCCGCAGTTCTACGGCAACACCTTCAACCAGGACGTGAACCTCTCGCTCTTCGACGCCTACGCCGCCGAGACCGGCTGGCACATGCTGCGCACCGAGGACGACCTCGGCTCGGTCCACAGCGCCATCCTCTCGGCCGAGGACCTCGGCCCATCGACGCGCGCCGCCTTCGAGCGCCACTACGGCCAGTTCAGCGAGAGCGACGACCTCCTCGACTACTCCAACGCCGCGCGCGGCTACTTCCAGAAGAAGGAGGCCTCGCGGGCGCTCCGCTTCTACCTCCGCTGCGCCGACCTCGACCCCGACAACGCCGAGCACCGCTATCGCGTCGGCGAGGCCGCCATCGAGGCCGGCTTCTACAAGAAGGCCATCGACCACCTGCTGGTGGGCTTCGACATCGACTACGAGCGCAGCTGGGACTTCGAGTTCCAGCTCGGCCGCGCCTACTGCCTGCTCGGCGACAACGCCGCGTCGCTCGACTGGTACGGCAAGTCGGCGGTGCGGGCGCCGCACCCGGTGACCCACACCAACATGGGCGTCCTGCTGGCCCAGGAGGGCAAGCACAAGGACGCCTACCGGTGCTTCAAGCGTGCGCTGGCCATCGACCCGGAGTACGAGCGAGCCAAGGAGCGCCTGAACGCGCTGAAGGACGCCATCTGGGAACAGACGGCCTCCGCCTACGACCGCGACCTGTGAGAGCTCGCCCGCGGGCGCGAAACATGCGGGTCCGCGCAGCACGCGAGGGCATCCGCCAGTGAGCCCAATCGATTGACAGCCCCCCGTCGGACATCTAGAGTGGCCGACGGTCGGGTCCCAGAGTGTGGGAGAGGTGCGCCATGCCGCCCGACGACAAGAAATCGCCCAGCAAAGAGCTCGCTCCGGAGAAGGCCAAGGACACGCGCAGTGATGCGCCGGGTTCGGCCGAGAAGAAGGAAGTCGCGAAGCTCGACGTCGAGACGGTCATCGCGAAGCTCATGCAGGGCGAGATCCTCATGGAGTACGCCCTCGGGAGCGTACCCGGTCTCATCCCCGCCCTGCAGAAGCGCTTCGGCAACGAGGCCGTGCAGATGCTCATGGACGCCGACAAGAAGGCGTCCAAGGGCGGCGAGGAGAAGAAGGACGGCGCCGTCTCGAAGGACGGCAAGGCCGGCGGAGACGGCGGCGGCGCGGCTGGAGGCAAGGACGACAAGGGCGCGGTCGGCAAGGGCGCCGGCGCTGCCGCGGCGGGCCTGATCGGGGGCGGGCTCACGGGCAAGTTCATCGACAAGGTGAAAGAGGTCTCTGAGAAGAAGGGCGGCGACGAGAAGGAAGGCGCCGAGGGCAAGGACCACAAGGGCCCGGCCACCAAGTCCGAGGGCAAGGACGACAAGGGCGCCAGCGGCAAGGGCGGCCCGGTGAGGGACGTGAAGGGTCCCTCCAAGGAGTCCGCCGACCCGGTCGCGGCCAAGGAAGAGAAGGAGACCAGCACCGTCAAGAAGGGCCAGGACCCGGGCAAGAAGGTCGACGAGGCCGTCAAGAAGGCGACCGAGAAGAAGCCCGACGAGGTCGACCACAAGGCCGAGGACAAGACCCCCAAGGGCAAGGACGACAAGATCGCCGGCCCCGACCCGAAGAAGGCCGCCGACGTCGACAAGAAGTCGGACGACCTGAAGAAGGTCACCGACGCCAAGGACAAGACGAAGAACGACGGCAACAAGGAGTCGGGCGGCTCGAAGGCCACGGCCGACCAGGTGCTCGACAAGGCCAAGGACGTCGCGTCCAAGAAGGACGACGGCAAGGCCGCGGGCGCGAAGCTCGCCGACGCCGGCAAGGACAAGGCGACCGACTCGAAGGACGGCGCCAAGGACGGCAAGGACGCCGCCAAGGACACGAAGGCCAAGGACACCAAGGCCGAGCCCGCCAAGGACTCGAAGATCACCGACGCCAAGAAGGGCCCGGTCGACGGCAAGGACGCCAAGGACGCCAAGAAGGGCAGCGACGGCGGCAAGGGCGGCGAGCCCGACAAGGCCGGGCCGACGAAAGAGAAGAAGGGCGCCGACGCCAAGGACGAGAAGGGCCCCGACGGGGCAGGCGAGAAGGGCGGCAAGGATCCGGGCAAGGAGGATCCCAACAAGGAGAAGGCCGACGCGGACAAGAACCCCGCGGCCAAGGACGCCCAGAAGGCCAAGGACGACGCCACCAAGGGTGACGGCGGCGGCGGCGAGGTGAAGGACGACGGCGGCCCGGCGCCGGGCTCCGAGGGCAAGGACGAGAAGGGCGCGGGCGCCGAGGGCAAGGAAGGCGCGGGCCCCGACGTGGCGGGCGGCGCGGGCGCCGAGGGCAAGGAAGCCGGTCCGGCGCCGATGGGCCCGGGCGCCGGCGGCGGTGCCTCGGCCATCAAGGAGAAGTCGCTCGGCGAGTTCCTGAAGGCGCACCCCGACAAGGGCGCCGAGGACCGCGTCCAGAACCTGAAGTTCGCCAACGACAAGGTCGGGCGCGACGCCAACGAGCTCAAGGCCAACGTCACGCCGCCGCCCGACAAGAGCTGGCTCGACGCCGTGACGCCGCGCCAGGAGCTGTTCCAGCTCAAGAAGGCCGTGCTCGGCCCGAACAAGTGGACGGGTCAGGACAAGGTCCTCGACTTCATGACGCGTCTCAACGGCGCGCTCGACTCCATCGGCGGCGCGGCCGGCAAGATCGGCCTCGCGGCCACCATCGGCGGCGCCATCCTGACGCTGCTCATCCCGCCGGTCGGCGCGTTCCTGCTCGCCGTCGGGCGCGTGGCCAACGCGGTGAGCCTGGCGTGCTCGGCGCTCCGCATCGTGACGAGCATCATCACGACCATCATGCTGGCGGTGAAGGCGGCCAAGGAGAAGGACCCCGCCAAGCGCCTCGAGATGATGCAGGAGATGAAGGCCAACGTTCAGGCCGGCGTGATGGCGGGCATCGACGTCATCATGTCGAAGATCGGCGGCAAGGCGAAGGGCGCCGCGGGCGCGTCCGGCGGCAAGGCCTTCAGCGCGGCCAAGGCGGCGTGGAAGGAAGGCTTGAAGGCGGGCGGCCTGAAGGGCGTCGTGAAGGGCGCCGCGGGCTTCGTGAAGGAGGGCGTGAAGACCTTCGTCGGCGGCATGAAGCAGTCCTTCAAGGAGGGCATCGCCGGGATGAAGGGCCAGATCGCCATGGCCAAAGAGCTCGGCGTGATGGGGACGGTGAAGGCGCTCGGCAAGGGCGCGTACTCGAGCGCCGCGGGCGCGCTCAAGGAGACCTTCGTCAAGCCGTTCACCGACATGCGCGCGGCCTTCGGCAGCTGCATGAACTTCCGCCAGAACTGGCGCGACTTCCGGCAGATGATCACGGCCAACGGCGGCGGCTTCAGCGGCTATCGCCAGACCATCCAGCAGATCAACTTCCCGAACTTCGCGGGCGCCAACTGGAAGGAGAAGGCCAAGAGCGTCTTCAAGGACATGACGAACACCAGCGCGGGCGGCTACGCCTCGCAGGTGAAGGCGGGCATCGAGGGCACCGAGGCGAAGAACACCTACAAGACCAACGCCGCGGGCCAGAAGGAGCTCGACATCGCCGCCAGCAAGAACGCTGGCCAGGTGCAGGCGGACAAACAGAAGGAGAAGCTCGCCGCGCTCGAGAAGGCACTGACGGGCACCGACCTCGAGAAGCGCAAGGCCCTGAACGGCGGCAAGACGACCGACGGCGCGCTCGGTGAGGAGCTCCACCACCAGGGCGTCGAGCAGAACGACGTCAAGAAGCGGCTGTCGGCGTACAAGAACACCATCGGAACCGGCGACCGCGGCGACGCCTACAACGTCGAGAGCCACAACCCGGGCATCGGGCCGCGCGAGCGGAACAAGACCGAGACCAACCTCGACTTCCGCCTGAAGGCCGAGATCGAGAAGACGAAGGCGTCGTTCAATGTCATCCGGCCGCAGAACCCGGTCGGCATGGGCCTGGACGTCCTGAAGATCGGCGTGTCGGCCGCCAAGGGTGACGCGACCGGCGGCGACGTGGCCAAGACCGTCATGGGCCACACCGGCTCGGTCGGCGCGACGGCCTCGAAGTTCATGGTCAACAACAAGTCGCAGCAGGACAAGGCCAAGAAGGAGAAGAGCATCTTCGAGGAGGCCGCCGAGAAGAACACCGATCGTACGAAGGCCGCGGTGGGCTCGGTCCCGCAGATGATGGTGAACGGCACCTACGGCACCAGCGCCGGCAAGGTGAACGCGGCCGTCGCGCCGGCCATGAAGGCCGTCAACGACCGCTCGACCGAGCTGACGAAGGCGATGACCGAGACCGGCCCGAAGACGGCCGCGACCCCGGTCGTGTCGACGCCGACCGGGCCCGCCGGTGGAGGCGCCAGCGAGGCGACGAAGCCGCCGCCGCCGCCCGCCGCCGCCTCCGGCCCCGCCCGAGGACGATGATCCCCGACCTCGCGCTGCTCGATCAGGTGAAGGCGGAGCGCGACCACGTGAAGCAGATGAAGGCCGACGTCCAGAAGGACATCGACGCCTCGATGAAGATCAAGGAGCAGGCCATCGGGGCGGACCAGACGCTCACGAAGTACGCGGCCGGCCTCGACAAGCAGGCGGCCGAGATCGGCGTCGAGAAGGCGTCGGCGGCCAAGGACGTGACCGAGGTCACCAAGGCCAAGGCCGACATCACCAAGGGCGGCGCCGACGTCGCGGCCAACAAGAGCAAGGCCGAGAGCGAGAAGTCGAAGACCGAGGCCAAGGCCTCGGAGGGCAAGGCGGTCGCCAACCCGCAGGTCGACACGGCCAAGAAGAAGCAGGAAGAGGACAAGAAGGCCGCGCAGGAGAAGGCCGCCTGGGACCGCGAGTACGCGAGCTCGAGCTGGCTCGGCAAGCGCTGGATGGACGCCAAGAAGCTGGTCGGCGGCGTCTTCAGCTGGATCGCCAAGGCCGCGGCCTGGGTCTGGAACAACATCATCAAGGTGGCGATCGAAGCTGTGAAGGCGGCCGTGGCCAAGGTCATCGGCTTCATCACCGACCTGATGATGAAGGGCATCATGTCCATCGTGAAGTGCTTCCTCAGCCAGGAGGAGGGCGCGCGCCTCGACTCGACAATGGCCGAGATGAAGGCCCTCGAGGCCAAGCAGGCGCAGAAGGCGACCGAGGAAGGCGGCGAGAAGAACAAAGAAGCCAAGATGAAGCTCACGGGCGCGCAGGCGCAGGCCAAGGCCCGCATCGACCACGCTCAGGGCAACATCACGACCGGCCAGGGACTGCTCACGCAGCTCGACGGCAACGACCAGGCGCTCGCCAAGGAAGAGGCCGACAT
The DNA here is from genome assembly GCA_046351155.1 of Myxococcota bacterium. GTDB lineage: Bacteria > Myxococcota_A > UBA9042 > PHBI01 > PHBI01 > JAXLYZ01. The sequence continues at coordinate 15,162 of JAXLYZ010000007.1, read as the reverse complement.
CCAGGCCAAGAACGACGCCTTCAAGGCGCAGTACGCGCCGTACTTCGACTGGGCTGCCGAGCAGGAGAAGAAGGGCGCGGGCGGCGGCGACCAGAAGGACCAGAAGGGCGGCGGCGCGGCCGACAAGGCGCCCGACAAGGGCGCGGACGCGGGCGGCGGTGCCAAGGGCGGCGGGGCGGAGGACAAGGGTCCCGCCGGCGGCAAGACCCCGCCGGCCAACGAGGGCAAGAAGGCCGACGAGCCGAAGAAGGAGCACCCGGCCGACGCCAAGATGGAGCCGGCTCTGGCGGTGGGTCTGCAGATGGCGATCAACGTCGTCATCATGGAGAGCAAGGAGTCGATGAAGGTCATCGCCGAGGTGTCGGCGGGCCAGCAGGGCAAGGTCGGCAAGGTCGCCGACGCCGTGCTGCAGGCGAACATCGAAGACCTGAAGTCGGCCGCCACGAAGATGCAGGCCATGGGCAAGAGCGGCGACCCGAGCAGCTTCCTGTCCGACGAGCAGATGCGGAACCAGGCCGTCAAGAAGGCCGCGACCAACGTCGACTCGCAGGTCGTCGCGTCGCACGCCAAGGGCGAGACCGATCGCCAGTCGCGGCTCCAGCAGATGATGGCGCAGGCCAACGCGCTCACGAGCCAGTCGCTGGTCGAGGCGCTGAAGACGGCCGAGGGCATCGGACAGCAGCTCGGCAAGGAAGCGGCGGCCATCGACACGGCGCGCAAGGAGGCCATGGACGAGCTGGCCAAGGGCTACAGCAAGACCATGGGCGGCTGATGCGGACCACCGGCTGACCCACCGGGTCGGCGCGGCGGCATGAACGGCACCGGATGACCTCCGGTGCCGTTTACGTTTGAGCTCGCGCGAGTCTTGCCCTCAGGGAGCCGCTCGCACGTCTGGACGGATGGCGGCGCGACCGTCATGCTGCGCGGACCGGAACCGCGGGAGTCCAGTTGCCCCCATGCGCCGCGCGCGCGGCGAATGGGGGCAGCGGCGACCTCGTGACCCGGACGCTCCCGCGGTGCGGGAGCGGCGGGTGGCACGAACGGAGCCGCGGGGTTCAAGAGGAGAGCGCGATGCTTCGCTGGATGAGTGCGATGGTGGTGGTCGCGGGTGCGGCCTGCGTCGGTACGCCGGCCCAGCCCTTCCGGACCTCGGGCGCGGCGGACGCGCCGCGGCAGGCCGGGGCCATCGTGGTCGACTTCGTCGACGGCACGACGCAGGCCGACATCGACGCGATGGAGGCGGCCTGGGGCGTCGACCTGCGGCTGAACTCGATCGAGGGCGCGCAGGACGGCGTGGCCATCGCGACCGTGGCGGGCGACGCCAAGGCCGTGCTGGCCAGGATCGCCGGGCAGCCCGGGGTCGAGTCGGCCGAGGAGATGTTCGTCTACCAGGCGACCTCCTACACGCCGAACGACCCCGACTTCGCGCTGCAGTGGCACTTCCGGAAGGTGAACGCCGAGGCCGCCTGGGACTACGCGCGCGGGGCCGGCGTGGTGGTCGCGGTCATCGACACCGGTGTCGCGCACGCCGACTTCGATCGCTGGAAGATCGGTGAGGACCTCGGCGGCACGTCGTTCGTCGACGGCTACGACTTCGTCAACGACCGCGCCGAAGCCGTCGACGACAACGGCCACGGCACGCACGTCGCCGGCACCATCGCCGAGACCACGGGCAACGGCATCGGCCCGGCCGGCCTCGCCTTCGAGGCGCGCGTCATGCCGCTGAAGGTGCTGTCGGGCGAGGGCTACGGCTCGTCGGCCGACAAAGCCGACGCCATCCGCTGGGCCGCCGACCACGGCGCCAACGTCATCAACATGAGTCTCGGCGGCGGCGGCTACAGCGAGGTCATGGCCGCGGCGGTGAAGTACGCGCACGCCCACGGCGTCGTCGTCGTGTGCGCCGCGGGCAACGACGGCGTCGGCGAGGTGAGCTTCCCGGCCGCCTACGACGGGGCTCTGGCGGTGTCGGCCACGCGCTTCGACGACCAGCTCGCGCCCTACTCGTCGTACGGCAAGGAGCTCGACCTCGCGGCGCCGGGCGGCGACATGGACGTCGACCAGTCGGGCGACGGCAAGCCCGACGGCGTCTACCAGAACACCATCGACCGCGGGAAGCCGGGCGCCACGCGCTACGAGTTCTTCCAGGGGACGTCGATGGCGACCCCGCACGTGGCGGCCGCGGCGGCGCTGGTCATGTCGGTCGGCATCAGCGACCCCGACCGGGTCGAGGCCATCCTGCTGGAGAGCGCGCGCAAGGTGGACGGGCAGGGCGACTGGGACGAGCGCCACGGCCACGGCGTGCTCGACGCGGCGGCCGCGGTGCGGCGCGCGACCACCGACCTCGGGCTCGGGCGCCTGGGCGCGCTGGGCGCGGTGATGGCGCTCCTGTGGCTCGGCCGGAAGGGCGGGCGTCGCCTCGGCGCGGGCTTCGTCGTCGGCGCGCTCGTCACCGGCACCGGCCTCTTCGTCCTGCCCATGCTGGCGCCCATGTTCCCCGGCGCCCGCCTCCTCGCGACGCCGCTCATGGACTGGGGCCTGCCCATCCTCGGGCCGGGCGCGCACTCGAACATGATCCTCTGGAGCGCGGCGCTGCCGGTGGTGCTGGCCGCGCTCTTCTTCTCGCTGCCGAAGCTCCGGCCCTGGGTCGGCGGTGCGGCGGCCGGCGCGGCGGCGTTCCTCTTCCACGCCGCAATCTCGCGTCACGCCGGGGTCGGCTGGATCCCCGACGGCGCACTGGAGACGCTGTGGCTCCTCGGCAACGGCATGGTGGCGCTGGGTCTCACCTGGGTGCTCACGCGCAAGCGCGGAGCGGGGGAAGCATGAAGCTCGAAGGCCACGTGAAGCGCGTGCACCTGGCCGGCGGCGTGTGGCAGCTCGTCACGGCCGACGGCAAGAAGTTCCAGCTCGAGGGCGGCGGCGACGAGCTGCGCGTCGACGGGCAGGCGGTGGTCGTCGAGGGCGACATCGCCAAGGGCCGCATGAGCATCGGTATGTCGGCGCCGACGCTGGTCGTCGCGCGCTGGTCGCCGGCGCCGTCAGCGGGCTGACCCGGCGCGGAGCTCGGCGATGACCGCCAGGTAGTCGGCGCGCGCGAAGCGGTACGGGCCGAGGTCCGGCCGCGGATGGAAGCCCGCCTCGAAGTCGGTCTGTGTGCCGAGGTCGCGCCAGGTGACGACGTCGCCGCTCGGGTCGACGTCGACGGCGAGCGTGAGCGCGCCGCAGCCGAGGTCGCCGCACTCACCGCACACGAGGACCACGGCGCGCTCGGCCCCGTCGGTGCGCAGCTCGGGGAGCGAGGGCTTGCCGAGCAGCGCGTCGGCGCTCGCGCGGTCGGCGCCGGCGAGCCAGCCGAAGGGCGGGATCTTGTCGTTGGCGGCGAGCGCCGTCAGCGAGCGGCCGTCGATGAGGAGGTCGCGGTAGTGCCGCTCGGTCTTGCCGTGGCCGCCGGCGCGCACGCCCGGCGCCAGGCTCAAGACCGAGAGGCGCGCGGCCGCGCGCGCGAGCGTCGCGAGGCAGACCGGGTCGGCGCCGAGCTCGCGCGCGAGGTCGTGGAGCGCGGCGAAGGCGGGCTCCGCGCGTGGGCCAGGAGATCGAGCTCGGCCGCCGCGAGCTCGCACGCGGCGAGCGGCTGCCCGGCGTCGACGAGGTCGCGCGCCAGCTCGGGCGACCACGACGGAGCGTCCGCGGCCAGTCGCTCGAGCGCCGCGCGGATCGACGAACACCGTTCGGGCCGCCTAGATCGCGGTCCGCCCGAGCGGCATGGTGGCGAGCTGGTGCAGGAAGAGCGTCAGCGGCTCCTGCTGCGGCCCGGGCAGATCGCAGCGCGCGCGGATGATGGGCAGCCAGGCCTCGACCAGGTCGGCCTGGTCGAAGGTCTCGAGCAGCACGCGGAAGGCGACGCCAGCCGCGGCCGCGAGCTCGGGCGGACCCTGCGTCGCGTCCTTGCCGAGGCGCTGCAGGATCTCGGGCTCGGCCGAGCCGCAGGCGCCGAGCGCGAGGTCGTACATGGCCTTGAGCTTGGCGTCGCCGGCGAACTCGCGGAGGTTGAGCAGGCTCAGCGCGAAGCCGCGATCGCCGCGCATCACCCAGGCGCACGTGGTCGCGGCGTCGGCCGCGAACTCGGGCGTGTCGAGGTCGGCCGCGAGCGGCAGGAGGAAGCGCGACAGCGCGCCGATGGCGGCGGCCTCGAGCGGCGGCGGGATGAAGAACGGGCCGAGGCCGGCCTCGCGGTGCAGCGCGTCGCCGATGTGCGAGGCGAGGCCCAACGCCGCGGCGGTGATGACGGCGTCGCCGCGGTACTGCGCGAGCATCTCCTCGAAGCCGGCGGCGTGGGCCGGCACTTGGCGGAGGCCGTCGTCGAGGGCCGGGCCGAGGAGGTCGAAGGGCACGCCGTCGGCGGCCAGCGCGATGGCCAGGGCCGGCAGCCGCGGGTGCGCCGAGCCGAGGTGGAGCGCCGCGCCGCACGCGCCGGCGACGACCACGTTGTCGGCGTCGGTGAGCTCGCGCTCGAGCGTGTCGATGAGGATCTGGCGCGCCCCGCCCAAGCGCTCGCCATGCCGCGAGAGCGCCGCGGCGGCGGCGATGCGCACCTCGGGCTCGGCGCGCGCGGCGACCACGCGCGCCAGGAGGTGCAGCGTCAGCTCGGGGCACGACTCCCACGACGCCACCGCCTGGCACGCGCCGAACGCGCGCTGAACCGTCGGCGGGTCGCCCGGCAGGTGCTCGAGCAGCGACTGCAGCACGTCGTGGATGGGGCCGATGGCGCCGGCCAGCGGCTCGACCAGCGCGTCGAGGATGGTCAGCGCCGCGGTGTTGCCCTGCTCGAGCGCGGCGCGCGCCGACTCGACCAGCAGCGCGTTGCGCTCGTCGCCCGGCGCCGAGATGCGCGCCACGGCGCGGCCGACGAGGTGCGCGTGCGAGGCCGGCAGGCGGCCCATGATCTTGCGGATGCTGGCCGCCGACGGGCGGTAGCCGGCCAGCATCACCGCCAGCTGCGTCTCGAGGCAGGCGTTGATGCCGGGGTGGTTCACGAGATCGGCGTCGCCCAGCGCCGTCCCGACGAGCTCGTTGAAGCGCTCGATGGCGAGGTTGGTGAGGTCCTCGCGCATCGGCCCGTACTGCGCCTCCAGCACCAGCAGCGCGGTGCCGATCTCGCGGTTCCACTCCTGCCCGAGCGGCTGCGTCCAGGTGAGCGCGCGCTCGACCAGGTGCTGGCCGACGTCCTCCTCGACCGGCGCGCCCCAGGCCACCGCGGCCGCGCCCAGCGCCGCCCCGAGGTCGAGGATGTCGTCCCAGGGCGCCGGCCGATCGACCATCAGCCGCACCAGGTTCGCGGCCGCCTCCTTGTCGGCGACGAAGCCCGCGCTCATGGCGAACATGTCGAAGAGCGAGCCGTTCAGGCGGTAGCTCATGAGCTCGTCCTGGTCCTCGGTCATCGCGATTCGGCGCGCGCCGAGCCAGATGAAGTGGCCGTAGTCGCGCGGCATGACCGCGCCGCCGGCCGGCTGGTGGCGCCGCGGTACGAGCAGGCCGACCTTGGATGCGACCTCGACGATGGCCGTCGCCTCGGGCCAGGTCCAGCGCGCGGTGAGGAGACGCGCCAGCTCGTCCTCGCTGCCGAACCACTGGCGCAGCGGCCGCCGCGCCAGCGCCAGCGCGAGGTCGCCGAGGCCGTCGAGCACCGTCGTGTGGAGGCTCGCCTTCACCTTGGCCACGCGCTCCGAGATGGCGAAGGCGTAGTGCGCGCGGAGCAGCGGGGACGGCAACATCGGGGCGTTGAGCAGCGTGGTCATCAGGGCCTCGGGGGCGCGGGCGTGGCGGGTGGGACGGTCGCCGCGGGCAGGTGGCGGGCGACCTCGGGCACGATGGCGGCGATGCCGGGGACGAAGCGCGGCAGCTTCAGGCGCTGGTCGCCGCGGCCGACGAGGACGAGGCTCGCGTCGTCCGAGAAGGCCGGATAGAGCTTGCCCGAGTCGAGCTCGATGCCGACCAGATCGGACCAGCGCATCACCTCGTCGTCGCCGAGGTACTTCACGAGCGTCACGCGCTCGGCGTCGGCCTTCACGCCGCCCACCATCCAGAAGGCGGTGTTGGTGAAGAACAGCATGAGGATGCCGGTGAGCCCGGCGGCGAAGACCGACGGCCGGAGCCGCGGCAGGCCGGCCTCGCGCAGGAGCCGTCCGATGAGCCAGAAGGCGGCGATGAGGCCGAGGAGGAGCGCCACGTCGGCGACGCGGTTCCCGGCCGCGGGCACGACCTCGAGGTCGAGGGGCAGCCCGGGTGGCGATCCGGGCGGCGTCGCCGGCTGCGGCAGCCCCTCGAGGAACGCCGCGAGGACCGGGTTCACGCGCCCTCTTCGTGCTGGTCGCCGACCCGGACGACGCGGCCGAGCTTCAGGATCTCCAGGCGCGCGGCCTTCCGGAAGTACTTCATGCGCAGCCCGTCGCCCTTCTGGATGGCGAAGAAGGCGGCGCGCACCGCGGCATTCTTGATATAGCCGCCGGACAGCTCGTAGTCCTTGGCGAGCTGCTCGAAGTCGAGCCGCTCGTCGACGCGCGCCTCCTTCGGCACCATCTTCTGCCAGAGCTGCGCGCGCGTCGCGAGGTCGGGCGCGGGGAAGTGGATGCGGTAGCGGATGCGGCGCCGGAAGGCCTCGTCGATGCTGCCCTCGAAGTTGGTCGTGAGGATGGTCACGCCCTCGAAGTCTTCCATGCGCTGGAGCAGGAAGTTCACCTCGAGGTTGGCGTAGCGATCGACGCTCGACTTCACCTCGGTGCGCTTGGCGAAGAGGCTGTCGGCCTCGTCGAAGAGCAGGATCGACTGGCTCTTGGCGGCCTCGTCGAAGATGCGGCCGAGGTTCTTCTCGGTCTCGCCGATGTACTTCGAGACCGTGCGCGACAGGTCGATGCGGAAGACCTCCATGCCGAGCTCGCTGCCGATGAGGCCGGCGGCCATGGTCTTGCCGGTGCCGGGCGGGCCGGCGAAGAGCACCGACAGGCCGCGGCCGTAGGGCAGGATGCGGCCGTAGCCCCACTGGTCGAAGACCTGCCCCTTGAACTTGGCGTAGCCGATGACCTCCTTCAGGTTCTCCATCTCGGTCGGCGGCAGGATGAGGTCGTCCCACACGAAGGTGGTCACGATGCGCTGCGCGATGCCTTGCAGCCGCGGCGTGAGCTGCGAGCGGCAGGCCTCGGTGACGGGCTCGAGGCGGAGGTCGCCGAGCCGCGCCTTGTCGGGGCCGACGCGCGCTACGACGGCGATGGCGGCGCGATCGATGGCGCCGCCGGCCAGCGGGTAGCGCGACGCGACGGTGAGGATGTCGGGGTCGACGTTGACCGCGCCGGCGCGCGCGAAGGCCTGGTACCAGATGGCGATGCGCTCGTTCGGGGTGGGGAAGCCGACGCGGTGGACGACCGCCGTGTCGAGGAACGACACGAACCAGCCGGCCTCGTCGCGCGCCGTGACGACCACGCCATGGGGGTGGGTGCGGGCGATGCGCGCGAGCTGGCGATAGACCGGCGTCAGCGCCGGGTCGTCGGTCTCCGAGTCGGCGAGGTCGAGCACGATGGGCACGCGCAGGCAGCGCGCGTCGCGCGCCAGCGCCAGGATGCGGTCCTCGGTCTCGTGCAGCGGCCGCACGAACGACGGCACGTCGACCTCGATGGCCGACGGCACGATCTGGCGCACGAACTCGGTCTTGCCGGTGCCCGACGAGCCGATGAGGACGACCGTCGTCGGCACGTTCTCGGCGCCGATCTGCGACAGGCTCTCGCGGATGCTCTTGGTCGACGCCGGGTCCATCACCAGCGTCACCGGGTTCGGCTGCCGGCTCGTCACGCGCGCGCACATCGACAGGCGCGGGTCGAGCTCGCGACCGCCGATGGCGCGCGCGACGATGCTGTGGACGAGGCGCACGTCGCGCCCGAAGTAGGGCGAGTCGCCGCCGGCCAGGCCCTCGACGAGGCGGTGGCGGACCAGCGCCGAGTCGCGGAAGAAGGCGTGGGCGTTGACGATTTTGCCCATGAGGCTGGGCTGCAGCAGGCCCAGCAGGAACTCGACGGTGGCGAACCTCCGCGAGAGGTCGTTCCAGAGGTAGCCGAACAGGCGCCGCACGCCCTCGTCGAGCTCGGCCGCCAGCGCCATGACGAGGATCTGCCGCGACAGCTCGTCGAGCTCGAAGATGTCGCACAGGTCGGCCAGCGGCAGCTCGACGCCGGCGGCGCGCGAGGCGGCGATCTGGCGGTCGATGCGATCGCGGATGAGGGCCGGCTCGCCGGGCGCGCGCGGCACCTGCCGCGGCGTGTGCAGGAGGCGGAAGGCCTCCTCGTCGGAGACCGAGATGCGGATCTTGTCGAGGCGGATGCCGTCGGGGTCGAGGCGGCCGGCGTGCTCGAGCGAGCTCCGCACGATGGCGCGCACCCAGTCGATCTCGGCCAGGAGGTGCTCGGCGTGGTGCGTGAAGGCGGCGGCCTCAGCGGCAGGCGAAGCCGATACGGCGGTGCGGTCGCTCATCGTGCGGCTTGGCGTTGGGAGTCGGCGCCGAGGAGCTCGCGCTCGACGGCGCGGAAGAAGGGTTCCTGCGCCAGCGCGTAGCCGTCGCTGGCGCGCGCGATGTGGTCGGCCAGCTGGAGGAACGCGACCGCCGGCGGCCACTGCTTGTTGGTGTAGAGCACGTCGGCGGTGGCCTCGAGCCAGCGGCTGAGGCGCGCGCGCGTGGCCGGGCTCGACAGCCACGAGCCGATGCTCTCGAGGAAGAGGTCGGCCGCCTTGCGGTCGACGGCGGCGGCCTCGATGGCCGGCTTGTCGAGGAGCGCGCGCATGCCCGAGAGGATGCGCTGCACGACGCCCGGGGTCGGCAGGTGCAGGCCGCCGCCCTCATAGGCGTGCAGCGCCTCGGGCGTCAGCGCGCGCTCGGTGGGCGCCAGGTTCGCGCGCGCCGACGCGCGCCGCGGCTCGGCGCCGAGGCCGACCGCGACCTGGCGCCACTCGAGCACCTGGGCCCAGAGCGGCGGGCGGCGCTCGGGCGGCATGGCCTCGGTCCAGCTGTCGACGAGGCGCACCGCCAGGTCGGCCGAGGCGCGCACCGGCAGGCCGCGCACGCGCTTCGACTCGAACTCGCGCGCAAGCTTCTCGACCTTCGAGGTGCTGACCTGGCGCAGGACGTCGAGGCCCTCGACGCCGCCGTCGGCGTCGCCCTTCACCTCGAGCGCGGTGGCGCCGGGCAGCGTGCCGAGCAGGAGCCAGAAGCGGCCGAGCATGCCCGGAGGCGCGGCCAGGGCCACCTTCCCGAGGTCGACCGGCTCGACCGGGCGCAGCTCGACCTTGCCGCCGCCCGCGGCCGCGCCCGCCGCCGCCGGCTTGAGCCGGCTCTTCACGCCCTTCGAGCGCAGCTTGTAGGCCGACGCCGACGCGGCCTTCTTGATGTCCTTCGGCGCCGCGGCGAGGCCGGCCAACGCCTCCAGGTGGTCGAGCAGCTCGCGCTGCTCGAGCACGCGCACGAGCGCCTCGTAGGCGGTCGGCGACAGGCCGTCGAGGCCGCCCAGCGCGAGCGGCGTCGGCTCGTCCTCGTTGACGAAGTCGAGCGCGGGCTGGGGCAGGGCAGGGGCGTCGGTCACGGCTCGTCCTCACCATCGTCGTCGGGGTCGAAGAGCGCCGACAGGTCGACCTTGATGGGGTCGCCCTTGCGGGGCGGCGGCTCCTTGCCCGCCTTCAGCGCGTCGGCGGTGCCCTTCACGTGGCCGAGCGCGGTCGTGAAGAGCGCGTCGAAGAGCGGCTTCACGTGCGCCTGCAAGGCCTGCTCGAGCCCCGCGCTGTCGAGCGCGCCCGGCTTGCCGTCGGGCCCCGGCGGCCCCGTCGGCACGGGCGGGCGCGGCGACGCCAGGAAGCCGGCCATGGCCTCCTGGAGCTTGCGCTCGAGCTCGGGGTCCATCTCCGGCTCGACCGGCGGCTGGCCCTCCTGCCCCATGACCTTGTCGAAGGCGTGCATGAGCCGCGCGAACTCGGCATCGAGCTCGGGCAGCCCCGAGGTCACCGACGGCGGCAGCGGCGCGGGCGGACCGGGCTTCGGCGCGCTGGCATCGCCGGCGCCGCCGGGGCCTGCCGGGTCTTTCGGGGGTTGGTCGGAGCTCGAGGTGGGCACGGTCCGGTCTCCGGTCGTCGGCCCGCGAGCATCGGGGCATCCACCGGCTAAGTCAATCGTTCGAAGCCCCCGGCCGAAGCCGTTCGCCGCCGCTTGCCAAGCCGGTGGAAGAGGCCCAACGTGCAGGCGTCGAGGAGGTCCCGATGCCGCGCGCGCTCCTGTTCGCACTCGCCCTGGTCGTGGCCGCGCTCGGCGGCTGCGCCGAGCTCTATCCGCAGACGACCACGGGCTGGGTGGTGGCCGTCGTCATCTTCGGCGCCATCCTCGTCCCGGTCATCTGGCTCGCCTGGAAGAACTCGAAGGGCCCGCCGAAGACCTGACGCGCACCCGCGCGACGCGCCGGCACGTCACTCGGGCAGCGGCAGCACCCACAGGTCGTCGAGGCCGGCGTTGTCGTCGCGCGGCGCGATGAAGGCGGCGAGGCTCGCGCCGAGCGCGAAGGCGCGCAGCCCGGGCACGGCGACGGCCTGCGCGCTGTCGGCCTCGATGGCCGACGCGGCGATGCGCAGGTGGTCCTCGGCGGGCGTCGACTCGAGCCAGGCCAGGCGCTCGCCGGCCGTGCGGATGGCGCCGTCGTAGCCCTCGCGCAGCTCGCCGTGGCGCGTCAGGCGCACGGTCGCTCCGACCTCGTCGGCGGCGATGTCGGTCGCGAACAGGTCGGTCGGGTACATCGAGTCCGGGTTCACGATCATCGAGTCGGGGTTCACGATGAGCGGCCGCGTGCGCCACGCCAGGATGCCCGGCGTCACCGCCACCCAGCCGACGGCGTCGGCGGCTCGGAGCTGGCTCGCCACGTCGACGGTGAGGTCGGTCTCGCCGCCCGGCGCGAGGTCGAGCACGCGCAGCTCGGTGCGGCCGCGCACCCAGGCCAGCACGGCGCGGCCCGACTCGTGCTGCCCGAAGGCCGGGCGCCGGTCGGGGACGGCGTCGTCGGTGAGGCGCACCTCGGCCGGGCTCTGGTCGGGCGCCGGGACGTCGATGGCGCGCGTCCAGATCTCCCAGCCGCTGCCGTCGTCGCCGGTCACGCACGTGCGGCAGTCGGACCAGGCCACGCGCGAGCCGGCCACGGTCGGCTGCTCCTGCGCGCCCGGCTGGCTGACGACCGTGAAGGCGTCGCCGCGGTCGAGCCCGAGCGCGAACACGTCGGGCGTGCCGTAGCGATCGTCGACGTAGACCAGGAGCTCGTGCGAGAGCGCGAGCTGCCGCGGCCGGACCAGGTTCGGCACGGCATAGGTGCGCGGCGCGGCCGCGCTGGCGACGTCCCACAGGACGAAGAACGGGCCGCTGTCGGCCGGCGTCTCGACCCAGGCGACGCTCGTGCCGAAGGCCGCGACCTCCGACTTCTTGGCGATGTTGCCGGGCACGAGGTAGGTCGGGTCGTCCTTCAGCCCGGCGAGCGGCCCGACCGTCTCCTCGACGCGCGCGTCGCTGCCGTCGGGGGACGAGGTGTCGGCCGACGACGCGTCGGTGGTCGAGGTGGCGTCGCTCGACGTGGTGGTGTCGAACGAGACCGTGGCGTCGGCGGTGACGGACGTGTCGCTGGTGGCGAGCCCGCTCGTGTCCGCGCCGCACGCGCCCAGCGCCATGCCGGACGCGACGACGACCGCGAGCGCGAGGGAGGACGAGGCGAACGACGAGAGCCGGGACCGCATGCGGTCCGACGATAGCAATTCGGAGGCCACGACGGGAGCGGCCTTTCACCGCGCCCGTCGCGCGCCATTCGCGACGGCTGTAAAGGCGCTCGTCAGGCCATGCTCACCGAATGACCAGGTTGACCGTGGCCGCGGCGCTTCGTAGGGTCGCCGGCCGTGGACGTGCTCAAACGATTTCTGGCCCGCTACGCCCGGCCGCACCTCCGGGCCTACGTGCTGGGCCTGGTGTTCCTCCTGGCCACGACCGGGCTCACCGTGGCCATCCCGACCTTCGTCGAGAAGGCGGTCGACGTCATGTCGAAGGGGCACGGCTCGGACGCGGTCGTCTGGGCCATCGCCATCATCGGCGCCGGCCTCGGCATCATGCTCGTGCGCACGCTGTCGCGGGTCCTGTTCTTCAACCCGGGCCGCGTGGTCGAGTACAAGCTCAAGTCCGACCTCTTCCGCCACCTGACCGAGCTCCCCAAGCCCTACTATGATCGGATGCGGCCGGGCGAGATCGTGTCGCGCGGCACCAACGACGCGGCCGGCGTGCGCGCCTTCATCGGCTTCGGGTCGCTCCAGATCTTCAACGTCGTCCTGACGCTGGTCCTCACCATCGGCAAGATGCTGCTCTCGGACTGGCGCCTGACGCTCATGTGCCTCCTGCCGCTGGTCGTCGCGGTGGCCATCCTGCGGCGCGCCATCAGCGAGATGTTCAAGCTCATGCGCAAGACGCAGGAGGAGATGGCCAACCTCTCTGCGCGCGTGCTCGAGACCTATGGCGGCGTGCCGGTCATCCAGGCCTTCAACGCCACCGCCATCGCGCTCGAGCGCTTCGACCAGCGCAACGAGGCCATGCTGGCGGTGAGCCAGCGGCTGGCCTTCGTCATGGCCTGGCTCCTGCCCATCGTCGACATCATGGGCAACGCCTGTCTCGTGCTCCTGCTCTTCGTGGGCGGCGGCATGGTGGTCGAGGGCACGCTGTCGCCGGGCGAGCTCGCCGCGTTCGCGGTCTACATCCGCATCGTGGCCGGCGGCCTGAACTCCTTCGGCTGGGTCGTGAACGCGCTGCAGCGCGGCTGGGTGTCGCTGAAGCGCACCTACGACATCATCGATGCGCCGACCGAGCGGCCGATGTCGCCCGGCCCGATGCCGGCCGCGCGCCCCGAGAAGGGCCACGCCATCGAGGTGCGCGGGCTCGAGTTCCACTACCCGAAGGGCGCGTCGCCGTCGGAGGCCGACCACCCGGCGCTCGGCGGCATCTCGTTCAAGGTCGAGCCGGGCCGGACGCTGGGCATCTTCGGCGCCACCGGCAGCGGCAAGACGACGCTCCTCCACCTCCTGGCGCGCGTGCACGAGCCGCCGCCGGGGACGGTCTTCGTGGACGGCGTCGACGTGCGCGACATCGCGCTGCCGGCCTATTGGAAAGCGCTGGCGTACGTGCCCCAGGACGCCTGGCTGTTCTCGGCGACGCTGCGCGAGAACGTGGCGCTGGCGGCCGAGCCGGGCGAGGCCGACGAGGCGCGGGTGAAGGACTCGGTCGACACGGCGGCGCTCGGCGACGACCTCGACGCGCTCCCCGAGGGCCTCGACACCAAGGTCGGCGAGCGCGGCATCACGCTGTCGGGCGGGCAGCGGCAGCGCGCCGCGCTGGCCCGCGCCTTCTATCGCGACTTCGAGGTGCTCTTGTTGGACGACGTGCTCTCGGCGGTGGACCACGCCACCGAGAAGAAGCTCATCAGCGCCATCGAGCGGCGCGCGGTGACCGGCGCCGGCGCGACGACGCTCATCGTGTCGCACCGCGTGAGCGCCATCAAGGCGGCCGACGAGATCGTCGTCCTCGACCGCGGCGCCATCGTCGCGCGCGGCACGCACGAGTCGCTGCTGGCCGATCAGGACGGCCACTACTTCAAGGCCTGGAAGCTCCAGCAGGCGCGCGAGGCCGAGGGCATGCCCGACGTCGAGCCGCTGCTCGGCGCCTCGCGCCCGACCGCGGAGGCCGCCAGTGGCTGAGCCCGACCCGAACGTCGACACGACGCGCACGGCGAAGCCGGGCGCCAAGCCGGACGAGAAAGCGGCCCAGAAGACCGACTGGTCTCTGGTGAAGCGCGTCAGCGCCTACGTGCGCGAGGACCGGAAGTTCCTCTGGATCGTGCTCCTGCTGACGCCGCTCGGCGTGCTGGCCGAGGTGGCCCAGCCCATCCTCCTGAAGATCGGCATCGACGATCACATCGCCAAGAAGAACATGGACGGCCTCGGCCAGGTCGCGCTGGTCTTCGTGGCCACCGTCTTCTTCGCCTGGCTGTCGGCGTCGCTCGGCTACTCGGCGCTCCAGCGCGTGTCGCTGCGCGGCCTCGCGCGTCTCCGTCGCGCCATCTTCGTCCACGTCACGCAGCAGGGCGCGCGCTTCTTCGACCGGCGCCACGCCGGCTCGCTCATGACGCGCACCATCAACGACGTCGACGCGGTCTACGAGAGCCTCGCGCGCGGCGCCATCCAGCTGCTGACGAACTCGCTGCAGATCGTGCTGACGCTGGTGGCGATGCTGGTCCTCGACCCGAAGCTGACCATCGTCGCGTTCCTGTTCTCGCCGCTCATCTACTTCGTCGTGGCCTGGTTCCGCGCGCGCCTCCGACCCATCTCGCTGGAGATCCGCGAGACGCTGTCGAAGCTCAACGGCTACTTCGCCGAGCGGATCTTCGGCATGACGGTGGTCCAGCTCTACGGCGCCGAGGGCGTGTCGCAGAAGGCGTTCGACGGCATGTCGGAGGCCTACATGAAGGCCTACCACCGCTCGAACTGGCTCGACGCCGGCCTCTACGCCATCATGGACGGCATGAGCGCGCTGGCCATCGGCGCGGTCGTGTGGTTCGTCGCGGTGCAGTTCGTCGAGCCCGGCCAGGCCGTCACCATCGGCCTCCTCGTGGCCTTCATCGAGTACCTCGGGCGCATCTTCGTGCCCATCCGCGAATTGTCGGGGCAGATCGCGACGCTCCAGCGCTCGTTCGCGGCGCTCGACAAGATCTTCGGCCTGCTCGACAAGCACGAGGAGATCCTGCCCGGCAGCATCACGCTCACCAAGCCGGTCGGCAACCTGAAGCTCCAGGGCCTGCGCTTCCGCTACGCGCCCGACCGGCCCGAGGTGCTGAAGGGCATCGACATGGAGGTGCGGCCGGGCGAGGTGGTGGCGGTCGTCGGCGCGACCGGCTCGGGCAAGACCACCATCGGCAAGCTGCTCTTGCGCATGTACGACGGCTACGAGGGGCACATCCTGCTCGACGGCCACGAGCTCCGCGACGTGACGCCGGACTCGGTGCGCGACGCCATCACCGTCGTGCACCAGGACGTGTGGCTCATGGAGGGCACCATCGCCGAGAACGTGACGCTCGG